>CAWAHI010000001.1:0-120694 GCA_963781735.1 uncultured Verrucomicrobiae bacterium
TCCTCATGCTCATGCAGGACGACACCGGCTGGTTCGACTTCGGTTGCTATGGCGGAGGTAAGAGCCTCGGTCATCCGACGCCGCACGTGGATCAACTCGCCAAGGAAGGGGCGAGGTTCACCTGCTGGTATGGTCAGGCCAGTTGCACGGCAGGCCGCGCCTCGTTCATTACCGGGCGTATTCCGATCCGCTCGGCACTGTCGATCGTGGTCGCACCGGGCGACGAGAATCATCTGCTCAAGCAAACACCGACCATCGCCGAGTTCTTCAAGAAGAATGGTTACACGACCTACTTCTCGGGCAAATGGCATTTGGGCGACAAGCCGGACGGCTATCCGATCGAGCACGGCTTCGACGAGATGAAGTCGTTCGCGGCGTATTATCCGGGCGTGTACACGTACAGCGACACCAGTGAGTGGTTCCATCCGTGGTTCCCGTCGTACAATAAGGCCTTCTCGGACATGTACTTCAAAATTGTGAACATGTACGAGTGGGAGGGCGTCGCCGGCCAGCCTGCGAAAAAGGTCAAGTACATCACGTGGGACTATCTCGCTGAATTCGACCAGAACCAAACCGCACACGCCATCGAATACATCAAGCAGCACGCGAAGGATGACAAACCCTTCTTCATGGACGTCAACTTCATGAAGATGCACAACCCGAACAATCCCGCGAAGCAGTTTGCCGGCAAGACCCGCCTTGGGCGTTACTCGGATTCGGTTCTCGAACTCGATGACAACATCGGGCGGATCATGGATGTCATTCGCGCCGAGGCACCCAACACCATCGTCATAACTACGGCAGACAACGGCGCCTGGCAGGACGCCTGGACCGACGCCGGCACCCACCCGTTCCGGGGTGAAAAAGGCACGTCGTATGAGGCTGGTTTTCGCGTGCCCGGCATCATGTGGTGGCCGGGGCACATTCCGGCGGACGTCGTCTATGACGAAATGATGTCGCACATTGACTGCTGGGCGACGCTGGCCTCGATGGTTGGCATCACCCCGCCGCCGCACGGCGCATGGAAAGGCAATGACGGCAAGCCGATCTACTTCGACAGCATCGACAACAGCGCCTACATTTTCGGCAAGGCGAAACACTCAGCGCGGAAGTCATGGGTTTACATCGATGGTGAGACGTTGGGAGCGGTGCGGGCGGACATCGGTGACGATCCCAAAAACCCAGATGTCCACATCGCGTGGAAATACCACTTCACCGCGAAGGACACGTGGCTCGGCCCGAAGTATGAAGCTGGGCTCCATCGGTGCGGTCTACAACCTTACTATGGATCCGTTCGAGAAATACGCCATGACCTTCAATGGTGCTGTCTCGGCGCGCATGCCACAGGACTCGCCGGGCAAGTATGCGGGGATGGACAACGGCTGGGCGCTGTCCCTCCTGCAACCGGTGATCATAGAGTTCGACAAATCGATCGTGGACTTCCCGAGCATCCAACGAATCCCGGGGGGGCCTCCAGCGATCAGATTCCGAACCTCATGAATCCGAAGAACCCGGTGCCGTATATGGATCTGAAGAAGCCGCTGCAATCCATACCCGGTGGCGGAGGCTCGGCCACCGGTTCGCTTGTGAACTCGCGCGGTCCGCTTCCTTCGGGCGGCCCGCGAATTCGCGGTCGCAACGAAAGAACCATGCTTCGCAAGTCATCCAAATCCAGATCGCGCCACCGCGCAGCCGGTTCGACGCGAGCTTTCCCGTCCCGGCCATCGCAGGCCGAGCTGTATGCGATGGGCAAGAGTCTGCGTGACAAGTGTCCACGACAATCTCACGCGGATTGGAAGCCGCTAACCAACGGACCCGATCCCGTGGCGCTCGTGAAGCAATCGGACAAGGGACGCATCCCGCAGCTTGTCCCGGTGCGGCACGGACGAATGCTGCAAACGCCGTTCACGTTCTATCGTGGCGCAGCCCTAAATATGGCCGCCGATTTGGCCAACACGCCCGCAACCGGGCTGCGCGTTCAGGCTTGCGGCGATTGCCACCTTCTCAACTTCGGCGCGTTCGCCACCCCGGAGAGACGGGTCATTTTCGACATCAATGATTTGGATGAAACGCTCCCTGCCCCCTGGGAATGGGACGTGAAGCGCCTGGCCGCCAGCTTCGTCCTCGCCTGTCGAAACAACGGTTTCAGCGAAAGCTTTGCGTGGGACGCGGCAGAGACGTGCGTCCGATCGTATCGAGAGCGAATGGCGGGTTTAGCAAAATGCACGTGCTTGATGTCTGGTACGCGCACATCGACATGGAAGAGCTGATCCCCACGATTCAGGACAAGCAAACTCGCTCGCGGATTCGGAAGCGGTTACGCGAAGCGCGCGTTCGCAACGTGGCTGAGCATGATTTTCCCAAGCTCGCAGAAATCGTCGGCCGTTTGCCGAAGATCAAAGATAACCCGCCCCTGATTTATCATTGGCGCGAGCATGAGCATAAGAAGTTCTTCGCCAGTGTGAAAACGGCGTTCGCCAGCTATCGCGACACCATGGAGGAAGATCGCCGGCTTCTCCTAGATCATTACGAACTGTGCGACATTGCCATCAAAGTTGTAGGTGTTGGAAGTGTGGGCACGTGGTGTGGCATCGTGCTACTCCTGGCCAGCGAAACGGACCCGCTTTTCCTTCAAGTCAAGGAAGCAGGCCCCTCTGTGCTGGAGGCATACGCCGGGAAGAGCATCTATCCCAATCACGGCCAGCGAGTCGTGAACGGGTGCCGGCTAATGCAATCGGCCAGCGACCTGTTCCTGGGTTGGACGGTCGGCCCAACAGGCCGACAACTTTACGTCCGACAGCTCAAAGACATGAAGGTCAAGATGCTCGTCGAGGTCTTCAATCGCACGACTATGATGCAATACGCCGAGTTATGCGGATGGACCCTCGCCCGTGGGCACGCCCGCTGCAGGGAGCCGGCAAAGATCAGCGGATACCTCGGCACGAGCGACAAATTCGACCGGGCCATCACGGACTTCTCCATCACATACGCCGATCAAAGCGAACGCGACCACAAGGTCCTGACTAAGGCGGTGAAAGATGGAAGATTGGAAGTGGTCATCGAGCGGGAGTAGCGTGGGCGCTTTTAGCAGAGCGCCGTTCGAGCTCCAACGCAAAATGGAACCGATAAGTCGCTACACCAAACTATCCTGAAATGGCCCATCCTCACCACCGCATGCGTTCTTGCAGATGGGTCCACTTCAACGCCAACCGATAAAACGAAAGGAAGGCAACTGAAAATGTCCAAGCTAAAAGAAGAGTTCTTCAAGATCCTGCCACCGACGATCTACTTTTTCGTCGCGCTGCATCTCGTCATGTTTATTCGAGTCTTGATGTTGGAAGGAACCGGCCTCTCGCCCTTCTCTTCAGCTTCAATTGCTGTCACTGCCTTGGTTCTCGGCAAGGCAGTGTTGATCGCGGACATGCTGCCGATGATCAATCGTTTTCCTAACAAACCGCTCATCTACAACATCGCGTGGAAGACCGTTATCTACCTGTTGATATCTGCTGTCCTTCACTATCTGGAGAGACTAGTCGATTTCTGGCGGGAGACGGGCGGCTTTGTTGCCGGCAATGAGAAGATGCTCCCGGTAATCATCTGGCCGCATTTCTTCCATTCAGATCATTTTATTCATCCTCATCGCCATGTAATGCACAGTGCATGAATTGGTCCGGGTAATCGGCAGGGAAAAGGCTCTGCGGATATTCTTCGGCCCGATGCCTGCGCCAGAAGTGTGAGCAACCTTGAACAGGAGGACACGGAGATAACAGAGATAATCTCTGAAAGACTTCCTCCCTCGTTACCCAACTCCTGTTAGCCCGTCAAAACCTTTGTCTTTCGAATAGTAACTCTGTTTCCTCTGTTACCTCATTTGGCTCGCCGGCTGTTTTTCGTACAACCTAAGTCCAATTGGCCAAGGAACTCCAGACCTGCTGATTTCAATGCCAGATCTTGTCCGCTACAATCATGAGAAATAACCAAAAGAGCAACATGAAACCCAACAAATCCATCCTCCTGTACGCAATATTCGCGGTCACCATCATGGCGGCTGCGCCTTCCTCCGGCCCAGCAAATCACCGGCACGCCGGGCTCGGCCAGCGCCACCACAACCATTGACGGAAAGTATATTCCGCCCCCGCCAGCGAAGTTCGGCGGGGTGATCAACATGGACGTCAAGAACTCCAAGCCGTATTGGCAGCCGACGGTGGTGCCGCCCAAGGGCGCGCCAAATGTTCTCCTGATCATGACCGATGACCAGGGCTACGGCGTCTCCGGCACCTTCGGGGGCGTCATCCCGACACCCAACCTGGATCGCATCGCCAAGATGGGGCTGCGCTACACGTGCTTCAACTCCACCTCGCTTGCTCGCCCACGCGCGCGGCCCTCATCACCGGCCGCAACCACCACTCGGTGGGCTTCGGAGTCATCGCCGAGCAGGCCACCGGCTACCCGGGCTACGACTCCACCATCGGCGTCGATAACGGCACGATCGGTGAGATCCTGAAGGAGAACGGCTACTCCACCTCGTGGTTCGGCAAGAACCACAACACGCCGTCTTTCATGTACAGCATCGCCGGTCCGTTCGACCAGTGGCCCATCGGCATGGGCTTCGAGTACTTCTACGGGTTCATGGGCGGCGAGACCGACCAGTGGACGCCATTCCTCTTCCGCAATACCACGCAGATCTTTCCGTTCCAGAACGACCCGAACTACAACCTCATCACCGGCATGGCGGACGACGCGATCAACCATTTGAAGGAGCTCAATGCCGCCGCGCCGGACAAGCCGTTCTTCTGCTACTACGTCCCCGGCGGCTCCCATGCGCCCCACCATCCGAAGAAGGAATGGAGCGACAAGTTCAAGGGCAAGTTCGACATGGGCTGGAAGAAGTTACGCGACCAGATCTTCGCCAACCAGAAGCGGCTCGGGGTGATCCCGGCGAATACCAAACTCACGCCTTGGCCCGACGGACAGCCAGAATACGGCGGCGCGAAATTGCCGAAGTGGGACACGCTCAGCGCCGAGGAGAAGAAATTGTTCGCCCGTCAGGCCGAGGTCTTTGCCGGCTACACCGCCTACACCGACTACGAGATCGGTCGCGTGATCCAGGCGGTCGAAGACATGGGCAAGCTCGACAACACGCTGATCATCTACATCAGCGGCGACAATGGCACGAGCCCCGAAGGCTCCCTGGTCGGCACGCCGGTGGACGTGGCGGCGCTTCAAGCGGTCGACATTCCGATCAAGGACCAGATGAAGTTCTACGACGTCTGGGGTTCCGACAAGACTACCCCGCACATGGCTGTTGGCTGGGCGTGGGCGTTCGATACGCCGTTTAAGTGGACCAAGCAGGTGGCCTCGCATTTCGGCGGCACCCGCCAGGGCATGTGCATCGCCTGGCCCAACCGCATCAAGGACGCCGGCGGCATCCGCCACCAGTTCCACCACATCATCGACATCGTGCCCACCATCCTTGAAGCCACGGGTATCCCGGCTCCGAAGATGCTCAACGGCATCGCCCAAAAGCCGATCGAAGGCGTGAGCATGGTTTACACCTTCGACAAGGCGAACGCCGACGCGCCCACGGCCGTAAAACGCAGTATTTCGAGATGTTCGGCAACCGCGGCATCTACCACGATGGCTGGTACGCCTGCACGACCCCGCCTCTACCGCCTTGGGATCTGGGCCAGGGCAAATTTCCGGACGTGGTCAACGGCTACACGTGGGAGCTTTACAACCTCCAGGAGGACTTCTCGCAGTTCAATGACCTCGCCGCCAAGATGCCCGACAAGCTGCGCGATATGAAGGAACTCTTCCTCGTGGAAGCGACGAAGAACCAGGTGTTCCCATTGGACAACGACTTCCTCAAGCGCGCGCTCACACCCAGGCCGAGCTACACCGCCGGACGCACCCTCTTTACCTACTCTGGTGAACTATCCGGGACGCCCAACAGCGATTCGCCCAACACCTTGAACAAGTCCTACACCATCACCGCCGAGGTAGAGATTCCCGCAGGGCGGCGGCGACGGGATGATCGTGACGGATGGCGGCCGCTTCGGCGGTTACGGTCTCTACCTGCTCAAGGGCAAACCGGTCTTCACCTACAACTTCCTCGACATGGAGCGGACCCGCTGGGAAGGCCCGGAAGCGCTGGCGGCTGGCAAGCATACGCTGGTGTTCGACTTCAAAGACGACGGCCCCGGCTTCGGCAAGGGCGGCACCGGCGTGCTCTCCGTGGATGGCAAGGAAGTCGCCAATAAGAAGATGCCACACACCATTCCGTTCCTCCTGTCGTTTGACGAGACCTTCGACGTCGGCGTGGACACGCGCACGGGGGTGGATGACAACGACTACCAGGTGCCGTTCCGGTTCACCGGCAAGGTAGACAAGCTGACGGTCAAACTCGAAGAACCGAAGCGGACTGCTGCGGAAGAGGACGTTCATCAGAAAAAAAACACAGGAAGTCAGGAATCGAGGCCAGTGATCGTCAGCTTCGGTCGCTGCTGGGTCGAAGTCAAGCCACCTTGCTGGAAACGCGCGGGCTGCATGGCTGGCGGTGTAGGCGGCCCGCGACTTCACTGGCGCAGCGGACTCATTTCGGTTATCACAGCTCTGACGAACGAGAAACACTGCCAGGGTGGGCTGGTCATGACGCCTGATCCGGTTTCCAAGGACGCCGGCCTGTGTAGCCTCCACCGAGACAAACCGAATACGGACGCAAGGTGCTAATACACGGCCCGCGTACGGGATTCACGGAGACTGGAACCGCGAGGTCCCGTCAGCATGAAAATGAAAATTCGTGCAATCGCCGCCTTGGTAGCGACCGTCTTGGAGTGACTCGTTAGGCCTCCGAAGAACAAATGCAAGAACAAAGGAACAAGAACATGAAACCAATCCAGACACATCCTCCCGTACGCAATGTTCGCGGTCGCCATCATAGCGGTTACGGCTTCCGCGCAGGCCCAGACACACACCGGCACGCCCGGTTCGCCGAGCGCCACCACTACCATCGACGGGAAGCAACTCCCGCCGCCTGGCCGAGTTCGGCGGGTGATCAAGGAAACCGCCACGGATTCCAAGCCCTAGTGGCCGCCAAGGTCGTGCCGCCCAAGGGCGCGCCGAACGTGCTGCTCATCATGACCGACGATCAGGGCTACGGCGTTTCGGGCACATTTGGCGGCGTCATCCCGACGCCGGCGATGGACCGCATCGCCAAGGCGGGGTTGCGCTACACCCAGTTCCACTCCACCGCGCTTTGCTCGCCCACGCGGGCGGCGCTGATCACCGGCCGCAACCATCACTCGGTCGGCTTTGGCGTGATCGGCGAGATGTCCACCGGCTTCCCGGGCTACGACTCCGTCATCGGCCGGACAACGCCACCATCGGCGAAATCCTGAAGGAGAACGGCTATGCCACCTCGTGGTTTGGCAAGAACCACAACACGCCCACCTATCAGTACAGCGCTGCCGGGCCTTTCGACCAGTGGCCGGTCGGCATGGGCTTCGAGTATTTCTACGGCTTCATGGGCGGCGAGACCGACCAGTGGACGCCCTATCTTTATCAGAACACGACCCCGATATTTCCGTGGATCGGCAAGCCTGGCTACAACCTCACCACCGACATGGCGGACGAGGCCATCAAGTACATGAGCAGTCTGAACGCGGCCGCGCCCGACAAGCCGTTCTTCGTCTATTACGTGCCCGGCGGCACCCACTCGCCGCACCAGCCGAACGCAGGAGTGGATCGACAAGTTCAAAGGCAAGTTCGACATGGGCTGGGAGAAGTTGCGCGAGCAGATCTTCGCCAACCAGAAGCGGCTCGGCGTGATCCCGGCGGACACCCAGCTTACCCCGTGGCCGGACGGTCAGGCTGAGTATGGCGGCGCAAAGCTGCCGCGGTGGGACTCGCTCTCGCTGATGCAGAAGAAACTCTACGCCCGCGAGGCGGAAGTCTTCGCCGGCTATGCCGCCTACACCGACCATGAGATTGGCCGCGTCATTCAGGCGGTCCAGGATATGGGCAAACTCGACAACACGCTCATAATCTATATTAGCGGCGACAACGGCACCAGCGCCGAAGGCACTCTGGAAGGCACGTTTAACCAGATGACCGCCTACAACGGCATTCTGAACCCTCCCGGAGCCGAGCAGATGATGCATTACGAAGCCTGGGGCTCGGACAAGACCTACCCGCATATGTCGGTGGCGTGGTCGTGGGCGTTCGACACGCCCTTCAAGTGGACCAAGCAGGTGGCGTCGCATTTCGGCGGCACCCGGCAGGGCATGGCCATCTCGTGGCCCGGCCACATCAAGGACGTCGGCGGCATCCGCACGCAGTTCCATCACATGATCGACATCGTGCCGACGATCCTCGAAGCCACCGGCATCCAGGCGCCGGACATGGTCAATGGCATCAAGCAGAAGCCGATCGAAGGCGTGAGCATGGCTTACACGTTCGACAAGGCGAATGCCAAGGCGCCGTCGAAGCGCGACACGCAGTATTTCGAGATGTTCGCCAACCGCGCCATCTACCACGACGGCTGGATATGCCTGCACCACGCCGCCCGCCGCGCCCTGGCTCCTGGACGCCAAGCTGCCCGACGTCAACGACTACAAGTGGGAACTCTACAACATCGCGGAGGATTATTCGCAAGACAACGATCTCGCCGCCAAGAATCCCGACAAGCTGAAGGAAATGCAGGCGTTGTTCCTGACGGAGGCGGCGAAATACCAGGTCTTGCCCCTGGATAACTCGGTCTTGCCGCGCCTGCTGACGCCGCGTCCGAGCGCGGTCGCCGGGAAAACGGTCTTCACCTACTCGGGTGAGAATGCCGGCATTCCCGTCGGCAATGCTCCGAGCATTCTGGACAAGGACTACACCATCACCGCCGAGATGACTGTTCCCAAAGGCGGCGCGGAGGGAATGATCGTGACGATGGGCGGCCGCTTCGGCGGCTACGGCCTCTACCTGCTCAAAGGCAAGCCGGTTTTCGACTTACAACCTGCTCGATCTGGAGCGGTTCCGCTGGGAGGGCGGCGTGGGAGCCGGCGACTGGTTAGGCAGGGCGCTCAAGCCGGGCAAGCACACGATTGTGTTCGACTTCAAGTACGACGGCCCCGGCCCCGGCAAAGGCGGCACCGGCGTCATGACGGTGGATGGCAAGGAGTTTGCCAAGCAAGACGATCCCGCACACGATTCCGTTCCTCATGGCCATCGATGAGAGCTTCGACATCGGAAGCGATACCCGCACAGGGGTGGACGACAGCTACAAGCTGCCGTTCCATTTCACCGGGACAATCGACAAGCTGACCTACAAACTCGGGCCGGACCAGATGACGGCGGAGGAACAGAAGGCCGCGGAGGAACGACTCGCCCTGGTTACGGACTAAAGAAGGAAGGCGATAGTAGCAGCGAGAGACAAAGCCATCAGCGATTAATTGTCGGTCTTCACTTGCGAACCATGACACATAATTCACCCCCCCGACACCTACACTCGTCCCTCTTACGAACGAGCCATGAAAATAAAACTAATCACAATTCTCTGTTCCTTGGGAATTTCGCGACGAATGGCTAAGGCTGGTGCAAAGCAAACCGATTTGACTCCTGCCGCACCGCGATATCTTTTCCGCTTAAATCATCACATCTTAAAATATCCCGCACATGATGATCCAATCCTCACGTTTTCCTTCGCTTCTCCTTTCCGCTTTGTTCGCACTTCCTTTCGTCGCGGGACCGCTCCTGCCCGGCAGCCTGCGGGCAGCGGAGGAGAAAAAAATAGAGTTCCCCGCGGCCAGCCAGCACTCGGTGGTAAAACAGCGTGTCGGGTTGACCGATGTCGAAGTGGATTATTCGCGCCCGAACAAGAACGACCGCGAGATCTTCGGCGGCCTGGTGCCTTACGGGAAGCTCTGGCGCACGGGCGCCAACGCGGTCACCAAAATTAAGTTTAGCGACGCGGTAACGCTCGGCGGCAAGGAGATCCCGGCCGGTGAATACGCACTCTTCACGATTCCGACAGCGAACGAGTGGACCATCATCGTTTCGAAGGACGCGAAGGTGCAGAGCACGGCCGATTATAAGCAGGAGAACGATGCCGCGCGTCTCACGGCGAAGCCGGAACCCATTCCGATCACAATCGAGACGTTCACCATCGCGCTAGCTGATGTGAAAGGCGCTTCCGCAACGCTTAATTTCCTTTGGGATAAAACGCGCGTGCCGGTGAAGTTGACCACGGACGATGTCGAGCAGGTAAGCAAGCAACTCGATGCAGCCGCTAGCGCAACGACTCCGCTCGACCCGCGCACCGCCTATCAGGCCGCGGCCTTTTACTACGACAACAACAAGGACATGAACGCAGGCGGCAAAGTGGATCGACCAGGCGCTGGAGAAGAACCCAGACGCCTACTTCATGCACTACAAGAAGGCGCAGATTCAGGCGAAGCTTGGCAACAAGAAAGAAGCCACCGCCTCGGCGCAAAAGACGATCGACATCCTGAAGAAAGACAAAGCGCCGGACGAGTCCGCGATCAAGAACGCGCAGCAGATCATCGACAGCTCGAAGTGAGGATCAACTCCGACGTTGCGGGTGCTACTTGGCGTTGTCCGGCCAAGCCTGATGGCGTGAAGCGCGGCAACTGGATCGAGACCGATCCGAAGAAAGGCTGCTTCGTGTTGCTGCGCCTGTACAGCCCGCTCGAACCGTTCTTTACGAAGGAATGGCGGCCGAGTGAGATCGAGCTGGTGAAGTGATGACATTGACAAGGGACGAGTGTGGATTGTAGAAGGAAGAGGAGGTTTATGAATGAGATTGACAAATTTGGAGCCTACCGAAAGGCGGTCGAGCTGTTTGATCGCGTCGTCGAGGACCTCGCTCCGCTGCGCGAGGACTTTTCGTTGGGTCGCTTGATCTCCCAACAGATCGCCAGCGCCGATTCCATCTGCGCTAACATCGAGGAAGGTTATGGACGTCTGAGTCGCCAGGAATATATCCGTTTCCTTGACTTCTCTCGAGGCTCCGCCCGCGAAACCCGCGGACGCTACCTCCGTATGCACCATTGGTTGAACGCGCAAACGATCCAAGAGCGCATTCGCTTGCTGGATGAAATCATCGGCATCCTCACTGGTACGATCGAAACACTAAAGCGGACCCCCGACACTCGACTCTCGACCCTCGCTGATTCACGCACACACGAAGAACCCGCCATCTACGAACCATGACACATAATTCACCCCCCCGACACCCGACACTCGCCCCTCTTACGAACGAGCCATGAAAACCAAGCACACAGCAGGACTCATCGCTGTCGACGTTGCGACCCTCGTCGACGCTACCGCCATCAAGGCGGCGGCAGGTACAGCCGACATCGCCGCACAAATCGGAACCGGCCATTTCTTTTGGCTCGACGTCTATGGCGGCGACGCCACGGCTCGCGAGCCATTGCTGCGGGCATTGGGCCTCGACGATCCGACGACAGGCTGGCTCCAGCGATTCGGCCAGGCCTGCCGGATGAAGATCGGCGAGGAGTTGCGCGTGGTCACCTGGCTGGTCGGCTCGACCGACGAGCTGCTCGAGGTGCATTTTCTGTGCACGCCGCGATTCGCCGTTACTGTCTGGACCGGCGATCCGCACCTCCTGGACGATGTCCGCGACCGTTTCACTCGACGGGCGGCCGGTCTGGACCGCAGCCACTATCAGGCGGCCGGCATTCTCCTCCAGCTGCTTCTGAGCACGCTGGACGAGTCCATCACCGAACTCGACAGCCGATTGGATAAAGCGCAGCTGCTTGCGGCCACGCCAGCGGGGGGCGCCGACTCATCACTTGCCGGCGGCAGCCTCAAGCTCGAGTCGGTCTGGGCGAAGTTCGACCGCTATGCCAGCATCGTCCGCTCCGCGGTAACCGGCATCGAAGCCCTTCCCGACATGGATCAACGTGGTGCCGCCGAGCTGAACGACTATGCCGACCTCGTCGCAGACGTCGAGCATCGCCTGCACGAGCGCATGCTGTGGGTGACCAACATTCTGCGCGAGCGTGCGGCCGGCATCGCGCAGCATCAGAGCGACCAGATCAACCGGCTGACGCTGGTCTCGGTGATCTTCCTGCCGATCACTTTCGTGACCGGCTTCTTCGGCATGAATTTCAACTGGATGATCGCCAACATCGGCGACCGGCGCGCCTTCCTGGCGCTGGGCGTGGCGCTGCCAGTGATCATCGTCGCCCTGACCGTCGTGCTGTTCCGCCGGCGCGGGCTCCTGCCCGGACGGCGCAGCGGACAAAGACTCCTTTGATCAGCAAACCCCTTCGCCGCCGAATTGAAGTGGCTGCCGCAGATCGGCACGAAGAACACCCTAAAGGCGATTACGTCTGGTTCAAATTCGCCCTGCAATTTTGATAAACGTAACCCTTGTCGCCTTCTTTCAGGTTCCGCGCCTTATGATCTCACCGCTTAGCCGCTTGTAATTTCGCCCAACGTCAAGAAACCTGGCCGGCCCGGGCTCTCACCTCCCCGATCTCTCTCTCTATATATATATAGGTACATAGCCCCGGGCCCCAAGCGGAGTGCTCAAAGACAGCATCGATTTCGCACTGCCATGAGCAACAGGTCCATAAGTCCAACTCGGTAGGTCTAAGGTCCCATAGCCTGTCCGTTATCTTCGCGTTTTGCTGAAGAGCGAAAATCAAAACACGGAGGCTACTATGCTTAACACCAAAATTGTCGCTATTGGATGTGCGGTCCTGACTTGCGGTGCCTTGCTGTTGCGAAGCGGCGCGGCGCCGGAGCCAAGTGCCAGTCCGGCCAAATCCGGATCTACGGCCAAGAAATCAAAGATCGCTCAACTGCTCTTCGTGCAAAATGCTAGCGGCCTGAGCTCGACCGAGGGAAAAATCACCCTGCACGGCGTGGAGGAGATGACGGTTTGTTTTTCCGACCGTCCAATGCGGCTGGCCGGGCACATGCTGACTAAGAATTTTGTCCCGATGTGGAGTGAGGGGCAGAACAGCTTTCTCAAGGATCCGCCCAATGCCACGCTCTCGATTCTGCAGGGCAAGGACGTGGCCAGCACAGTGGTCACGTTGCGAAATCCGCAGCTTTCCGGGAACGACTTAACTTACGACGTAACCCTGCTCGAAGGCTCATTGCCGGAGAACGCCGGGCCCTGTTCGCTTTTTATCGACATCATCGGCTGCCCGCTGACGCCGATGTCTTTCGCCGGCGCAGCGCGTCGTGGCGCCTTCTTCCGCGGCGCCTATTACGGTGGCGGAGATTATGGGCCCGCTCTCTACGATAGTTCCGGCTCGATCCGCGGACCTAACGGCTCCGCCAACTGGAGCAACGGTTCCGGCACAGCCACGGGCTGGCGCGGCAATACCATTACCTGGCATCGAGACTAGGAAACTTTCCCGAGACCGGATTGGGACGGGCGATCATGTTTGTTCACTTACTTCGAAATCCGGATGCGCGCTATGCTTTCGGTGCCGTGGTGAGTTGGCCTATATACGGCGCCTTGTATGTATCCATGCTCGATGTTTTTGACAGACACCATGCACAAGCCGCGGGAGTTTCGTGGATACTTTCTTACGGCGTCGTCTATGCGTTCCAAAAATATGGCATGTTCGGCGCTATGGGTCGCGAAGCGATGCTTCGCGAAGTCGGGCAATATGCTGTCGCTGTCGTCGGTCTGAGCGCTGCGGTCAATTTCGGACTCGTGACAGTACTCGCAGATTATGATCCGACATTGATCAAGATTGTCGCGGTCGCGGCTGCAGCAGTCCCCGCAGCGCTCGTTGCGTGGTTCGTTTCGACGCGCGTACTGCACATCGGAGTCCCCGATCGGCTCGGCAAAGGCGACACAGCTTGATGGCGACGGCTCCACCACGATCTACTTCGCCCCGACGCAGCCGGTCGGCGTGAAGCGTGGCAACTGGATTCAGACCGATCCGAAGAAAGGCTGGTTCGTGATCCTGCGCCTCTACAGCCCGCTCGAACCGTTCTTCACCAAAAAATGGCGGCCGAGCGAGATCGAGCTGGTGAAGTGATGACCGTGACAAGGGACGAGTGTCGAGTGTCGAAGGAAGAGCAGGTTTATGAATGCGATTGACAAATTTGGAGCCTACCGAAAGGCGGTCGAGCTGTTTGATCGCGTCGTCGAGGACCTCGCTCCGCTGCGCGAGGACTTTTCGTTGGGTCGCTTGATCTCCCAACAGATCGCCAGCGCCGATTCCATCTGCGCTAACATCGAGGAAGGTTATGGACGTCTGAGTCGCCAGGAATATATCCGTTTCCTTGACTTCTCTCGAGGCTCCGCCCGCGAAACCCGCGGACGCTACCTCCGTATGCACCATTGGTTGAACGCGCAAACGATCCAAGAGCGCATTCGCTTGCTGGATGAAATCATCGGCATCCTCACTGGTACGATCGAAACACTAAAGCGGACCCCAGACACTCGACATCTCGACCCTCGCATAGATTCACGCCTCCACGAAGAACCCGCCATCTACGAACCATGACACATAATTCACCCCCCGACACCCGACACTCGTCCCTCTTACGGACGAGCCATGAAAATAAAACTAATCACAATCCTCTGTTCCTTGGGAATTTCGCGACGAATGGCTAAGGCTGGTGCAAAGCAAACCGATTTGACTCCTCCCGCGCCGCGATATCTTTTCCGCTTAAATCATTACATCTTAAAATATCCCGCACATGATGATCCAATCCTCACGCTTTCCTTTGTTTCTCCTTCCCGCTTTGTTCGCACTTCCTTTCGTCGCGGGACCGCTCCTGCCCGGCAGCCTGCGGGCAGCGGAGGAGAAAAAAATAGAGTTCCCCGCCGCCAGCCAGCACTCGGTGGTAAAACAACGTGTCGGGCTGACCGATGTCGAGGTGGATTATTCGCGCCCGAACAAGAACGACCGCGAGATCTTCGGCGGCCTGGTGCCTTACGGGAAGCTCTGGCGCACGGGCGCCAACGCGGTCACCAAAATTAAGTTTAGCCACGCGGTAACGCTCGGCGGCAAAGAGATCCCGGCCGGTGAGTACGCACTCTTCACGATTCCGACAGCGGACGAGTGGACCATCATCGTTTCGAAGGACGCGAAGATGCAAAGCACGGCCGATTATAAGCAGGAGAACGATGCCGTGCGTCTCACGGCGAAGCCGGAACCCAATCCAGTCACAATCGAGACGTTCACCATCGCGCTAGCTGATGTGAAAGGCGCTTCCGCAACGCTTAATTTCCTTTGGGATAAAACGCGCGTGCCGGTGAAGTTGACTACGGACGATGTCGAGCAGGTAAGCAAGCAACTCGATGCAGCCGTTAGCGCAAAGACTCCGCTCGACCCGCGCACCGCCTATCAGGCCGCGGCCTTTTACTACGACAACAACGAGGACATGAACGCAGGCGGCGAAGTGGATCGACCAGGCGCTGGAGAAGAACCCAGACGCCTACTTCATGCACTACAAGAAGGCGCAGATTCAGGCGAAGCTTGGCAACAAGAAAGAAGCCACCGCCTCGGCGCAAAAGGCGATCGACATCCTGAAGAAAGACAAAGCGCCCGACGAGTCCGCGATCAAGAACGCGCAGCAGATCATCGACAGCTCGAAGTGAGATCAGCTCCGAGGTTACGGGTGCCACTTGGCGTTGTCCGGCCAAGCCTGACGGTGTGAAGCGCGGCAACTGGATTCAGACCGACCCGAAGAAAGGCTTCTTCGTGATGCTACGGCTTTATAGCCCGCTCGAACCGTTCTTTACGAAAGAATGGCGCCCGAGTGAAATCGAACTGGTGAAGTGAAAGTCGCGTCGGCGCGTGAAGTACTGGGAAATAATTTGTCCCAAAGGTTTTCGCTCTATTGTTTCGGCGCGAGCGAGGCGACGATTTTTTCGAAACGCGGATCGCCGCGAAGCGGGTCCCAGAAGGGCAATAACTTTAATGCGCCATAGCTCGCAATGTAGGATCCGCCGACTGATTGACCGTTGGCCGCCAAGTACTGCACGGCTAGGTCCTTTTCGTCCGCCCAGGCAGCGATCAAAGCGACATAGACAAGCATCAGACTGCCATCGGTTGGATCTTTTTCTACGGGAAGAAGTTCAATCGCGCGTCGCCCTTCCTGCAACGCATCTTCTTTTCGCCCCAGAGCGGCGTCGATCAGACCGAGCAGGCAAAGCGGCGGCCCGTAGTTTGGCTGCGCTTGCACAATCTTCTCCTGTTCAAGACGAGCCTTGCTAAAGGCAGCCTGTGCCCGCGCCTCGTCCTTCATCATCCGCGCCAGCAAACCTTCCCCAAAGGTGCGGCTCAAATAAACAGGGTTGTCGCCCCAACATGGATTGTCGCCCAGCGCCACCAGGGCCTGCTCTGCTGCCTTTGGATCGCGCTCCGCTAGCGCGCAAAGAAACCAGTTATCGGCGGCATCAGAAATTGCACCGGGATTCGTGGCCAGAATCGAATCGATCGCGTCATGCAATGGCTGCGTCTCGGCTTTCCAGTAAAAGTCAACTAAAGCACGGGTAGTTTTAGTGGCGACATCGTTTGGAACAATGGTCAACGCGCGATCCAATACCGCGGCCTTCTCTGGATAGCGCCGCAGAAAATGGTAGCTGATGGCAAGCTGTTGGAGCGTATCAACGTTGCGCGGATCAAGCTCCACTGCTCGCTCCAGATTACGTAGCCCTTCTTCCTGTTGGCCGCGCCGGCGCAAAATGTAGCCAGTCAATTCAAAGAGGCGCGGATCATTGGGTAAACTGTGCCGCGCCATTTCCAGCTCAGTCAGTGCGCCGTTGTAATCGCGCAGGCAGTAATAGAGATAGTTTGCTCGCGCCAGATGCGTTTCGCCGGCATCTGGCCGCAACCGCGTGGCCGCTTGAAGAGCCGCTTCTGCCAAAGCAAGCTGGGCAGGAGTATGGTCGCCCGCCACCGAATATGCGTAACCGTGAGCATAAACGAGCTGGTAGTAGGCCTCGAAAAAGCTGGGGTCTCGTCCCACGGCTTGATTAAGAAGCTCAATCGCCTGCTGCGTAGTTTGCTGAGGATTAACAATCAAACCTAGTGAGAAGAGCAGAGTCTTGGCCCTGGTGTAGAGATCGAAAGCGGCTAAGTCACTCGTGGGCGGTTTTTCGATCGCCGCTTTCTCGTTAGGCGAAAGCTTCGCCTGGAGTTGATCGGCAATGGCCTTGGCAATCTCGCTCTGGATGGCAAACACATCGGCCAAATCGCGATCGTAGGTCTGGGCCCAAAGATGCGCATCAGTGCGGGCGTCGATCAGTTGCGCGTTAACCCGAATCTTGTTCGCAGAGCGTTGAACACTGCCTTCGAGTAAATGCGCCACGCTGAGTTGCTGACCAATCTCGCGAGGATTGCGCGCAACGCCGCTCTTGTATTGCATGACGCTGGTGCGGCTGATCACTTTCAGGTCCGCGATTCTGGCGAGGTTGGTTAGAATTTCATCCTGCACGCCATCAGCGAAATAAGCGTTCTCTTTATCACTGCTGAGATTTTCGAAAGGAAGTACTGCAACACTTTTTTCCGCGACAGTTAATGCCGATCGCATCGGTCTTCGCAAAACGAACAGGAAGGCGGCGGCAATCGCACCGAGCACGAGCAGTGCGATTGCCACTTCCGTCCAGCGCACGCGACTGCGATGTTTTTGAAGCGCCTGGAATTTTTTCGGAAGCTGCGGATTGCCAACTTCATCTGAGTAGAGGTTGGTCACGCCAATGCGGACGCCATGCTTCACCTCGCAGGTGCCAAGATCATGAAGGAGCGGGCGCCATTGTTCGTATTCTTCGAGATCCTCGGTGACGTGTCGGGAGAGAAGAATGTGCCCGGCATCGGCGCAACCCATTACCCGTTGCGCAATGTTCAGCCCAGCGCCGGCGAGATTAGCCCGTTCGTTTACATCGATCATGCCACTAACCGGTCCGCTGTGGATTCCCATCCGCAGATGCAGGTGCGGGTGCTCTTTGAGGGTACGACTAATCTCGAGCGCGCATTGCACTGGCTCTTCCGGGCTCTTGTAAAAAACTAGTGCCATGCCGTCGCCGGTAGGAATCTTGATTAATCGGGCCGCGGCTTCGGCCTTTTGAAACTGCTCGGACGCGCGAACAACTTGATTCAGCTCATCGATCGCCGCGCCCTGTTCGTCCATCAAGAGTTTGGAGTAGCCCACGATGTCGATGAACAAGACATGGGCAATCTCGAGCTCGATCTTCTTTTTCACCTCAGCGGCCATACCGATTCATCTAGACATGTTGGCTAACCAGCCTCTCAACTAACGCTCTCGGTCGTCGAGATCAATGATTGGGGATGGAGGGTCAATACTCAGCGAGCGAAGTCCTGTGGATATCCGCAGCGATTCGCGCAGGAAGCACTTGGCCACAACAGCCGCGCCGTGCATGAAGCTTATGCTAAAAGCGCGCTGGTTATTCTCCCCGCTCTTGAAGAGTACGAACACGGGTGCTTTCGGGCCAAGCTCCGATGCGTAATCTCAAGAAAGCGGGTTGGAGTTGGGGTTGTGTCCCAGCAATTGATTCTCGCGGGCGAACGATCTGGATTGTTTGTGAAACCTCGCGGTTATTTCACCAATTCGATCTCCCCCGGCTGCCAGGTCTTCTTAAACCACGGTTCGAGCGGCCCGTAGAGCCGCAGGATAGGGAACCATCCTCTGCCAGGAACGGTCTGAATCCAGTTACTCTCTTTCCCGGCTGGCGCCGTCGGACCAAAGTAGAGGTCGAAGGAGCCGTTGCCGTTCTGCTGTATCCCTGCGGTGTGGCTTCCTTTCGATGGGAATTGCTGGTCCGTCTGGAGCATGGATCGGGTTTGTGTGTCGTAAACCATCACCGACCAAAAGTTCTTGGCTGGCGGGTTAGCCGGTATGTTCAGTTTGTAGCTCTTGCCTCCCTCGAGGTAGTTCTTGTCGGCGTCGACGAACGCAAGGGCATATTGCGAGCCTACGCCCACCATCTCAATTGCCATCGCAGGAGTTATGCCGGTACCGTTGTAAAAGAACAACACGCGGGCATCGAGAAGCCGCGCTCCATCGTGCAAGAACAGATAGCTGTTTCCCACAAATGGGGTGGCCCAGGCTTTCCCCGGGTAGTAATACGTTTGCGGATCTCGAGGCCGGTACGAGATCGCTCGCGCTGTGGCATTTCCAACGGCGACTGCATCCGTCAGAATCTTCTTCATGCGCTCGTCGGGCGCGAAAGGTTTACCCTTCTCGATTCCAATCGCCCGGAGTTGACCGAGCAATTCCGGGTCCTCGCTGTCGGCCGGCTCTTCCTGAATCAGGGTGTTGACGTCTTCGTAGAAGGTGTAGTCATTGCCGCCAATGGTGTTGAACGCTTTGCCTGACCAGTTCACGAACTTAGCTGGATGCGCTTTGCCGGCCTCCGAGAGCGGGTAGCTCCGCATGTTCTTGTGAAAGTTCTCGACGGCGGGTCCGGGATCGCCATTGACGAGGAAGCCGCGCGTGCCGAACCAGTTGTTGAACGTCCGCGACTTGAAGACGAAGTAGCCTTGGGGCACGTCGCCCTTGTACCCCGGTGGCAGGAACAGGTACTTGCCGCCTTTCCCTTTGTCCGGGCCTGCATTGCCCAGATCGGCGACATAGCGGAACCAGAAGTCGTCCACGATGCCAAGGGTGTTGGGTGCACTTTCGATGACCACGGGACCCTTGGAAAGGTCAATCCACGTAAAGGCGTACACCGTGTCCGAGTTCGCCGTTAGAAAGAGCGACTTCGAGTCCATCAGCGTATTGAAAACTCCAAACGTACCGTCCACCGCACCAGCTTCGCGGAAGCCCCGGCGAAACGCCACCATTGAGGTTCCCTGTAACGAGTTGAGAAAGACGTCAACACCACGCTCGAAGTCGAGGTTGTCGTACAGCTTCTCGACCGTCGCCGCATCGGGATAGCCGCCTTCGAACCTTAGGGTACCGAGCCGAGTGTCAACTTTGTCCGGAGTGGTAATGCTCGGAGGAATGAGTGTCTCCATCTTGTATTTCTGCGCCTGGCCGCAGGGAACAATGAGCAGCATTGCGATGGCACCCGCCAACGCCGCGCTAATGAATGTGCTTTTGGTTCTTCTCATAGTTCCTTTCATCGTTGATTGTCCGCCTGACAACACCGCCAGTGTGTAGGCACACTCTGCGGCGAGATCTCCACTATGGCCACTTTGGGATTTGGTCGTCTATAGGACTTTGGGGCAATACATTTGCCCATGCTGTCTCCGCGCCCTCCGTGGTTTTCGTCAACCTACGGCTTGCTGCCAAGCTCTCGGATGAAAGTGATCATGTGAGACGCAGTCGTCTCGGGCTGCTCCAATGGCAGAAGATGGGCGGCGCCGGGGACATTGACCAACGTCGCCCGAGCACCCAGCTCTTTCTGAAGCTCCTCGCCGTTTTCAGGAGGCGCGATCTGATCCTCAGCCCCCTGCAAGATCAGATACTTGGTCTTTCCGGGAGGCGCCCACCAGACTTTCAGCGGAGTCGCTTCCCCTGCCGCCTGTTCGATACTCGCTGCTCCAGGATCGCGCGAGGGTTTGAAAATTGCCCATACTCGGGCCGAATCTGTCGGATTGGAAACCAAGTAAGGCATGACAGCCAACACATCAGCGTCGGTGGACTTCGGGTTGAAGATTATCATCAACGCGCGCCCAGCCGCTGGTTTGGGTGGGACCTTTCCGCCCGCCGCTAACAGAATGACACTGCGTGTCAATTCTGGATGAGATGCCGCAAACATGCGAGCCACGCGATTGCCAAAATCGTTTCCCACCATATGAACCGGGCCCAGGTTCAGCGCTTTTACCACACCGGCAACATCGTCCGCATTCGTTTGAAGCGTGACGCCCTTGCTGGATCCTGTGCTCTTACCCGAACCTCGGAAGTTGATGCTAACGACCCGGTAGCCCGCGTTGGCGAGCGCTTCTGCCAGACCATCCAAGTAGCCCACCGTTAGGGTTCCACCCGGCAGCAGGACAATTGTTTCACCTTTGCCCCGACTGAAGTATTGGATCTTGGAGTCGGTTAGCGTGACAATCCCTTCCTTGACGCCGCTCACCGCGCCGTCCTTTGGGCGGCGGCTTCTCCGGCGACGAGGGTTAGGCAAGCGATTCCTGCGAGGATGGGCATAAGACCAAGCATCTTTTTGATCAGGGACCTCACGGGCTTGGTTGTGGTCTTCAGAACCTCGCTAATGAATGTGCTTTTGGTTGTTCTCATGGTTCCTTTCATCGTTGATTGTCCGCCTAACAACACCATCAGTGTCTAGGCACACTCTGCGGCGTGATCTCCACTATGCCGCTTTGGGATTTGGTCGGCTATAGGACTTTGGGGCAATACATTTGCCCATACTGTCTCCGCGCCTTCGATTCGGATAGATTTTAGCTTGAGTGACCTAACCCGAACAAGGCGCTCATGGCTCCTTGAATTCGCGCGCGTGCTCGTGCGTTTCAATGGTGGAATTGCTCGCTTATCTGCGAATGGACCCAGGCCGGAAGCGGCGCGCGGTTGATGATGCTGGTGCATCACGACGACGGCGCGCGTGAATTCGCCTACGGTGCCGAGTCGAAGATCGGAACCTTTAGCGATGCGCTGATGGCTGAAGCCAAAAAGAACGCCTGGACCGTCATCAGCATGAAGGATGATTGGAAAAAAATCTTCGCTTTCGAGCCGTAACCGCTTGCCAATTCGTCATGAGAATGATTCAACGGGTCTAGAAAGGTGAAAATATGAAAAGTAATCCTATCGCAAAAGGCTGCGCGCCCTTGCGCGCGTCGGCCATGTTCGTCGCCCTTATAGCGACATGTTTTTGGGCATCGATGGAATGCATTCAGGCGACGGAGCCGGAAATAGATGCAAACGGCAACTCGATTGGTCCGGCCTTTGAGGGCGCTTCGATCAACTTGCCGCCCTTTCGCACGAATCAGAATGTGACGTTGGCGGTCGAATCCCCTGACGAGGCTGCTCAGGCCGACCAACTGGCCAAACAACTCACCAACCCGATCGCCTCGCTCATCAGCGTGCCTTTTCAGGCAAACTAGGATTGCGGTTGGTCCCACCGGCAACGGCTACAAGATTCACCCTTAACATTCAGCCGGTTATTCCAATCTCAATCAGCAAGGATTGGAACGTGATTATGCGGACGATCCTGCCAGTTGTTTCCCAGCACGATCTTTATTCGCAACTCCGGCACTCAGTCGCAGGACGGTCTTAGCGACACTACTCAGAGCTTCTTTTTCTCGCCAAAGGCGTCCATTCGGCGTGATCTGGGGTCTCGGGCCCGGTCTGCTCTACCCGACTGGAACACATAGTTGCTTGGCACAGGCACATTCTCCATCGGACCCACTTTTGTTGCGTTAAAGCAGGAAGGCCCGTGGACCGTAGGCGTCCTTGTGAACCAGCTTTGTGTCGGTCGTAATTGAAAATCACCGCAAACATCAGCGCAGATGTTTGTCCAACCATTCATTATTCATACCACAAAGACCCATACGACTTTCACGCTCAACACGGAAACGACGGACGACTGGGAAAACAGCAAATGGACGGTGCCAGTCAATTTTCAGATCAGCCAGATTCTCAAGATTGGAAAACAGCCGATCAGCATCCAGATCGGCGGAAAATACTATGCCGACACTCCGCTACGGACCCGACTGGGGTCTGCGTTTGAACTTCACGCTCCTTTTCCCAACAGGCAAGCACCCCGAACCCACCCAGAGGGTCAGCTCCGCGAAGTAAGCATAACGCGATTCAAAGCATCATGTGATGCGGTTGTAAAACTTCGTGTCCCAAATTGTAACCGAAGTTCCTCCTGTTTAGATTCCGTAGGACCAAAGTCCAATAGTCGACTGCCTTGATTTTTCAGAACGTCGAAGACGCGAGTTCAACCCGTGCCCGCCACGACCATGTCTGAGACTAAGACAGCTCGATCTCGCCGGATCTCGCGTTGGGCGTGGATCGCCTCGGGCGCGATCGCGGTTTACCTGTTAGTCGCCTACGGCATCCTGCCGCGGATCGGAAAAGAAAAGGCCGAGCGTCATCCCGATCTCGTCGACGGCGCGCGCCTCACCCACACCGGAAATGGCATGCCGGGCGACCCGCTGAATATCGCGCTCGTAGGCAGCGAGGCAGACGTCGTCGGCGCGATGAACGCTGCCGGTTGGCGCGACGCTGCTCCGCTCGGATTTCGCAGCGATGAGCGCATTATCGTCGATACCATTGTGGACAAACCCGACCCTACCGCGCCGGTGAGCAATCTATTTCTCTTCGGACGCAAGGAAGATCGCGCCTTTGAAAAGCCGATCGGCCACAGCCCGCGGGAGCGCAATCACGTTCGCTTCTGGCGTTCCGAGAAAACGGATAACGGACGGCCGATCTGGATAGGCGCCGCGACCCGCGATGTGCGAGTAGAACTCAGTAGTAATACCGAGGAAATCACGCATCGAATTTCTCCCGACGTGGATGCCGAGCGCGACCTGCTCCTCGCCGAACTGATTGAGGCGAAACGTGTGACCGGCACGCGCTGGATCGATGGCTTTCACCAGGAACTTCAGGGCCGCAACGGCGGTGGCGATCCGTGGCATACCGACGGCCGCCTGCCCATCGCGTCCCTCTCAATCTCCATGCCGCCCGCCGCCACCCCTTGAAGTCCAGGAATGAACGGAACATCCCGTCGGCGCGCCCTGGGCATGCATCGTCTCGCTACCGGCCCAGATGTTCGAGGGCATTGCGCATCGGTGCGCTGGAAATTTTAACCGTACCCTGCAGCGGGTGGGTCATATCCAGAATAATAAAGATCGCGCCGGAAACCGACAACGCGCTGATGAGGAGCACGGTGATGACCGTCGCATTGCGCGGCGCGAACAGGCCGAAGCTGATATGCAGCATGGTGACCCAGAAAAGCAGGATGACCAGAAACGGCAGAGGGATCACCTTTTGTCCCTGTTCGATTAACAGCCAGCGGGACTCACGTAATTGGTCAATAAGATTTTGCGCCGTGGTATACATCTGGCGCTGGGCCTCGGTCGTCGGCGTGATTTTCAGCAACGTCATTTGCACGTCTTCCATTCCATGCATCTGCTCGTAGGCCGTCAATCCCGATGCGGCACTCTTTTCGTCTGGCCAGAGCGTCTCGATCGTTGTAGCGACGGCTTTGCGCAGTTGCTCGCGCGCGACTCTGGTCTCCGGACCGTAATCCGCCAGAATGCGATCGAGCAAAACGATTTTCGCGCTCCGCTGGGTCATCTCAGCTTCGGTCGCGTCGAAGGTGCTTTTGGCCGAGGCCACGAGAAGCCCGAGAACCAGGGCGGAGACGGTGGCAATCATGCCGGCACCTAACTTCACCGTATCCTTGGACTCGTAGCTTAGATGATATTCCGGTAGCAGACGACGCAGGATCAAACCAATCAAAACTCCGCCGCAGATGCACGCGGCGCTAATTAAGCTGACGGTTAACGAGCTCATGGCGCGGTGTTGATGGTGGTTTCGCTCGATTAGACCGTGCGGGAATGGCCCACGATTTACAACCAAGAAAACCGGCGCTGGGTCTTAAAATCCATCCCCAGTCATTTCTTCAATCACCCCGAATCCGCGCTATCCGCAGCCTGCCCGCCGTGGCGGGTAATCCGCGGTTAGTCTACCGCCCTAATCATCAACTTAAGCGGCGAGCAAAGGCCCCGGCCAGTAGGCAGAAATTCAAGAATATTCACCGCAGGCGGCTCGTCAGGGCCGCCCGCGTATTCATTTGCGAACCATCAAATCTTGTTAGGTTTGCGGCAGGTTTGAACCGCCGCTTGTCGCGGTCCGGTTAGGACCAAGGTCCGATATCGCGCGCACTTCACGACGCGTCAAATTGCGTCTTTATGGGCCCTCCTAAATCTTTATTTAAGTCTGTTTCCCGAGCGGCGCTGGCAATGCTTGTCATGTCGATGGGGAGCGGCGCCCTGGCGCAAGACAAGAACCCTAACGAATTACAAGTGCCGATACCTTGGAACTCACTTCTAGATTTCCTGTGGAACTAAGAATACAACTAACATACATAAACATATGAAAAAAATATTAACACTAACAAGTATCGCCAGTATCGGGGCGGTCCTGGCGCTATTAGTAGCGTGTCAGACCACCGACAAGCCAGGCTGTCGTTCAGAAAGAGGCCTTGCTCTCGCAGTCGGGTTTCAAGGTCGTAACAGTCAAAACCCCCAAGCAGCAACAGGCGATCAATGGACTGGCCCAGAACAGGTGCTCGGCCGTTAAATACAACGGAACATTGTATTACGTGTTTCCCACTGCCACGAAGGACCGGATCTACGTTGGGAAACAAGCCCAATTCAACGCATATAAGAAGGCAGTCGCGGCGAAGCAGGCAGCCGAAGGCTCAGCAGGCGAGCTGGAACGCTCAGCAACAGCAACAAATGCTGCACGGAGGAAGCCCCTATATGGAAGGAGAGACCGCGGGACCCAACCACATCGAAGTCGAGGAATTCCAGGGGTCGGGGTTCGCTCCATTCGACAGCTTTTGAGTCGCGATTAGAGCTTGATCAGTGTTGGCGAATTCGGCCACAGCATCCGGAAATCGAACGGATTGCCTGGGATTGGCGCATTCTGGTCAATTGTAAAGGCGACGAAATCCTGTCGAGCGTCACGCGTCTGATGATTCCGCCGACTCAAAGCGCGATTGCTGATCACGGTCGCACCCGCGCCGCTAACGACTCGGCTGATATCTCAAGCTGAATCCGCGAAGGACTGCCTGGGTTTTAGGATCAAGAGCTGGGATCCATCGCCGACATTGTTTATCAATTGGCAGGCGGTGCTCCTGCCCGACAATGGCATGAACGGAGGGTCTCGCTTCCAT
Source organism: uncultured Verrucomicrobiae bacterium (assembly GCA_963781735.1). GTDB lineage: Bacteria > Verrucomicrobiota > Verrucomicrobiia > Chthoniobacterales > UBA10450 > AV69. The sequence continues at coordinate 25,841 of CAWAHI010000001.1, forward strand.
ATTGTGGGCCGGGCGCCGATTTGGGCATTAGACCAAGGTCCGATAGGCACGCCGGATATTCGCCGCATTTTTGCATGGGCCAGGGGTTTAACGAGAGCGGCCCGGTAACAAAGATCAAATGTTAACTCAACTGCGGAGCTTCAAATGAAAATCCTAGTCGCACTTCTCCTGGCCATCAGCGCACTAACCGCCAACGCAGTCAAGCCCTCTCCGGCTGATCCCGGATGGCCGCGCCAGCAAACGAACGAACACGGTCGCCTGGTCTATTACCAGCCCCAGATTGACGATTGGAACTTCAAGGAAGTTAGTTTCCGGTTGGCGTTCGCGTTCACGCCGAAACAACAAAAAACAGAAGTCATCGGCATCATTGTCATGCGCGCACAAACAGACGTGAACGTCGATGACCGTGATGTAGTCCTCAGCAACTTTGAGGTCACCGAGACTCATTTTCCTTCGCTGGCTCCGGACAAAGCGGCGGCAATGGACAAGGAAGTTCGAAGCTTCTTCCCGCCCGGCCATACCGTCTCCATTTCGCTGGACCGGCTCGTCGCCAGTGCTCGGAAGAAGAAACCGACAGCTACCGTGGCGGTGCATAATGATCCACCGGCAATTTTCGTCAGCACGACCCCGGCGATTCTCCTGGACGTGGACGGAGAGCCCAAGCGCGCCGACATCGCCGATACGAACCTGGGATTTGTCGTGAACTCGAACTTTCCGCTCTTCTTCGAGAAGGGATCGCCGGAGGAGTACTATATATATACGGGCCAGCAATGGCTGAAATCGGCTTCCATGGAAGGGCCATGGGCGCCCGTGCCGAAGTTGCCTGAGGATTTCAAGAAGGTGGCGAGTAATCCGAAGTGGGCCGAAATGAAAAAGCCGATTCTGTCGCCCTCGGCCAAGGGCAAACCTCCCACAATCTTTTATTCGACCAAGCCGGCTGAGGTGATCCTGTTTGGCGGGCAGCCGGCCTACGCCAATATTCCGGGCACAGAATTATCCTACGCGACCAACACTGACGCCGATCTTCTCGTCTATAATCCGACAAAGGAATATTACTATCTCGCAGCCGGACGTTGGTTCAAGGCGTCAGACCTGAAAGGACCATGGACCTACACAACCGAAAGTTTGCCGCCGGATTTTTCTAATATCCCACCGAAAAGCCCGATAGGGGCCGTGCTCGTTTCCGTTCCTGGAACTCCGGAAGCCGAAGATGCTGTCCTGATGGCGCAGGTTCCAACCACCGCTACGGTCGACCCCAAGGCCGCAGAAAAAGTGAAAGTTTCCTACACCGGTGATCCGGAGTTCAAACCAATTGAGGGCACGTCAATGGAGTTTGCGACGAACACAACCGACAAGGTGATCAAGGTCGGCGACGTTTACTATCTCTGCCTGCAAGGCGTCTGGTTTATGTCACCCAACCCGAATGGACCCTGGACCACCGCGGCATCTGTTCCAAAGGAGATCTACTCCATTCCGCCGAGCTCTCCCGTTTACAACGTGACTTACGTTACTCAAACGACGTCGGATGGAACCATTCAGTCTAGCTATACTGCCGGATATTTCGGGACATTCATCGCCGGCGCTGCGCTCGGAGCGATTCTGGCTAACGGCACCGGCTATTATTATCCGCCGTATTATGGTTATCCGGTAGGCGGCTACCCGGTTTACTATCCGTATGCGTGTACTTATGGAGCAGGCGCTTATTATAATCCATACCTCGGCGCGTACGGGGCGGCTCGCGGCGTCTACGGTCCGTACGGCGGTGCCGCCTACGGTGCAGCGTACAATCCGTACACCGGAACGTACGCCCGCGGCGCTACGGCCTACGGACCTTATGGGAGCCGGAGTGCGGGTGAGGCCTACAATCCGTACACCGGTAACTACGCCGCCACCAGGCAAGGTTCGAGCCCCTATGGTTCCTGGGGGCAATCCGTAGTTTCCAACGGAAACAAATCCGCCTACACGCAACATTATTCTAATTCCAGAGGCACCGTAGCTACTGCCCGAACGTCAACCGGCGGCGCTGCAGCTGGCGTTTCGACCAGATATGGCGATACCGCCGCGGCGAAAACTTCGAGCGGTAACATGTACGCCACCCACGACGGCAACGTTTACAAAAATACCGGTAACGGCTGGAAGTCGTACGACAACGGCAGCTGGAATCCGGTGAGCAGTTCGGAAAGGAACTCGCAAGAAGCGCAGCAGCGTGAGCAAAGCGCGAGGCAGGACGAAGCTCGGCAGGAATCTTCGCGCGAATCCGGCTTCGATGAGGCCAATCGTGAAGCTCAGAACCGCGATCGTGGCGAATTTCAAAGTCACAACTTTGATAGTTTCCGCGGTGGCGGCGGTGGCTGGGGCGGTGGCGGACGTTTCGCCGGCGGCGGTGGCTTTGGCGGGGGAGGGTTCCGGGCGGCGGCGGAGGCTTCCGTGGCGGCGGAGGTTTCGGCGGCGGAGGTCGCCGGCGCTAATAGATCGCAATTTATCGATTCGCCGAGTCAGAAGGAATTTTCGCGGTCAGAGCGACAAAATTTTTGACGGCCATTCGATCAGGACCGCTTTTGCTTTCTATTTTTGTCTCACGGCGGCAGGCTCCAGAATCGTCTCCGGCACCTCGAGCCACTCAGCAGCTGCCTGGCGGTCACTGAAGCTGCGCACCTGGATCATTGTCGCGTCCTGCATCAGACGTTCGTAGCTTTGTGCGACCTCGAGCCTGGCCCGATCGTGGCCAAAGAGCGCCGACTTCACCGGTTCTCTTACGAAGCGACGGCGCCGGGCCATTTCAATTATACTGCCAATACCGATTCGAATCTCCACGATGCCGGAAAAGTCGGTATAGCGGTCGAAAGGCGCCTCCTGGATGTATTCCTCCCATTCGATAAACGCGATAACCTTGTTTGCCAGAGCGGTATCGAAAGTCCCCTGCGGATGCCAGGTTGTCAGCCTGAACTCCGGATAGTAGCGCGTTCCTGGAAAATTCTTAAGAACATACTCTACCGATTGCGCATTCATCTCGATTCACGATCACATGGCCGTCAGGATAAATACGGCTACTCGGAACCTGTGCGAGCGAAATCTACTGATTCGTTTCTGACTCGCAGGAAAGAATAGAGCTACGGTTGTGAAGCGAGGGGCCGATTTTCCTGAGCGTGTTTTCGTTTTGTGCCCAAAGGCCAGGGGTTGCCACTTTCGAGCCCACTGTCCATCGCAAGCCAGGATGAACACGAGCACGAATCATTTCCGGTCCGCGCTGTGAAATCTTTCGTGCTGGCAATGGTAAAATAGGCAACACTCGAAGCCGTGAACCATGACTTCAATTTCGCCGGTAAGGTTATTCTTGTCACCGGCGGAAGCAGCGGGATCGGTCGCGCCACCTCGATTCTATTCGCCCGGCATGGCGCGAAGGTTGTGATCGGCGACATCAATGCCGCGGGTGAAGAGACGGTCGAGGCAATCAAGAGTGAGAAAGGCGAGGCAACTTTCATCCAGACCGACGTGCGTAACGCCGAAGAAGTGAAAAATCTCATCGTGACTGCGGTGAAGACTTATGGCGGGTTGAATTGCGCATTTAACAATGCCGGCATTCTGCCGCCAATGGCGATGTTGGCTGACACCGAAGAATCAACATTCGATCAAACGTTTGATGTCGATGTAAAGGGAGTTTTTCTGGCGATGAAATACGAGATTCAGCAGATGCTCAAGACAGGCGGCGGAGTGATCGTGAACAATGCGTCCATCGCCGGATTGATCGCGGAACGCGGGTTGAGCACATACGTGGCGGCGAAGCATGCAGTCATCGGATTATCGAAAGCAGCGGCGATCGAATACGCCGCCCAGGGAATCCGGATCAACGCGATCGCGCCGGGTTTAGTGCAAACGCCGATGACGAAACATTGGGAGGATGACCCCGAAACCCGGCAATTTTTCATCGTGAACACGCCGATCGGCCGGTTCGCGCAACCGGACGAGATCGCCAACATGGTGTTGTTTCTCTGTTCCGACCTTGCCTCGTTCGCCGCGGGCCAAACTTTTGTGGTCGATGGGGGCTACACCGCGCGCTGAAATACGACCTAAGTCCGAGGTACATCGGCACGTGCAACCATTTAGAATTGCCACCGGATTTTCAATTTGAACTCGTGAGTTTATGAGCAGTGACACTGCAATAGCTAACCCAACTCAAAGCGCCGAAGAGGTGTGCAAGGAGAGCGAAGAGCAACTCAGCTTGGTGCAAGCGATTACGAGGGATGTTGCAACGGCGGCCAATCTCTCAGCCGCGTTGAAGATTGTCCTGCGCCATGTTTGCGAAAAGACAGGATGGCAATTCGGCGCGGCCTGGCTGCCGAATAAGGACCGGACTGCACTCGAATGCGATTCGGTTTGGGCCGGCAGCGCGACTGATTTGAAGGAGTTCAGCACCGCGACTGAGCAAATGGAATTCAAACGCGGCGTCGGATTGCCCGGTCGGGTTTGGAAATCGAAAACGCCAGCCTGGGTCGAAGACATTACAAACGATCCGAATTTTCCTCGTGCGTCCGCTGCCAGGGCGGCCGGTCTTAGAACAGGCGTCGGGATTCCAATCCTCTCAGGCGATAAAGCAATTGCGATGCTGGAGTTTTTTATGCGCGACTCCCGCACAGAAAACGAGCACCTGATGCATGTCATTACCGCGGTTGCGGGACAACTCGATCTTCTGAGACGGGCAACGGCGGCAGAAGCAGAGGCGCGAGAGCGGCAGTTCCAAACCCTGGCAAACTCAATCTCACAGCTTGCGTGGATGGCGGATCATGAAGGTTACATTTTTTGGTACAATGACCGGTGGTACGATTACACCGGCACCACGCTGGAGGAGATGAAGGGATGGGGTTGGCAAAAAGTTCACCATCCGGACGAAATAGCGCGCGTGGTCGAGCGAATCAAAGTTGCCTTTACCACTGGTCAGCCGTGGGAAGATACCTTTCCGCTGAGGAGCAAGGCTGGCGAATACCGCTGGTTTCTATCACGTGCGCTTCCAATTTTTGACTCTGGCGGCAAGGTCGTGCGCTGGTTCGGGACCAATACCGACGTCACCGAACAACGCGAACTGGAAAGGGCGCTGCGGGAAAGTCGCGATCAGCTGGAGCGAAAAGTAACGGATCGCACGGCCGAGTTATCGCGAACCAATGAGATCCTTCGCTCGATTCTGTCGAACATGGGCGACGGAGTCGTCGTAGCGGACAAAGACGGAAACTTTCTCGTCTTCAATCCCGCCGCCGAACGAATGTTTGGAAATGGGGCGACTGCCACGCCAACCAGCGATTGGTCGCAACGCTACGGGCTCTTCTTGCCCGACAAAACGACGCCGTTCCCGCACGATCAGTTGCCGATGATTCGGTCGATTCGAGGCGAGGAAGTCGACAACATAGAAATGTTCGTTCGGCATGAAAGGGTGCAGCATGGACTGTGGACCCGGATCACTGGTCGTCCGCTGCGTGCGTCCAATGGTGACTTATTAGGCGGCGTAACCGTTTGTCGCGACATCACGGAAGTCAAAGAAGAGGAATTGTTCCGGGAGGGCCAAAGCCAGGTTCTGGAAATGATCGCGGCTGACAAGCCGCTCGGGGCAGTTCTCGAAAGCCTTGTCCTCTTGATGGAGGGACAGGCCGAAGGTTTGCGCTGCTCAATTCTGCTGTTGGGTCGCGACGGCAAACATGTGCAGCACGGCGCCGCACCGCACCTGCCGGAAACGTACGTGAAAGCGGTCAACGGGGCGCCGATCGGTCCACGTAACGGTTCCTGCGGCACGGCGATGTATTTGCGCCAGCGGGTGGTCGTTACCGATGTAATGACCGATCCGCTTTGGGCCGACTACCGAGAACTCGCAAGAATCTGCGGACTCAGCGCCTGTTGGTCGAGCCCGATTATTTCTGCGCAAGGCGACGTTCTCGGGTCGTTCGCGATGTATCGCGAGGAAAAACGCGGGCCGCAGCCGGAAGAAGAGCGACTGACCGACATCGCAACGCACATCGCGGGGATTGCGATCGAACGTCAGCGGCAGCAGGAAGCTCTGTACCAACGCGAAGCGCGCATCAGTCTGGCCGCGGAGTCCGCCGATCTCGCGTTTTGGACTTTGTATCCCGAACAGAACAGAGCTTGGATGAGCGAGAAAGGTCGCGCCATTTACGGTTTTACGCCGGACGCAAGGTTGACCTGCGATGCAATTCTTTCCCGCGTTCATCCAGACGAGCGCGCGAAAATAAAAGCGGAATACGATTCCGCCTGCGCGATTCACGGAAAATTTGAGAGCGAGCATCGGCTTCTTCTGCCGTATGGAAAAGTGCGCTGGGTCATTATGCGCGGCCGTTGCATCAAGGACGACGAGGGAAAGATCATCGAAACGATCGGAGTAACGGTCGATGTCAGCGCGCAGAAGCAGGCCGACCTGCAACTTCAGGTGCAACGCGAAGAGATGGCGCATCGCAACCGCGTTTCGTTGATGGGGGAAATGACGGCGTCGTTCGCGCACGAGCTGAACCAGCCCCTGGCCGCGATCGCGAACAACGCCGCTGCTGCGCGACGTTTTATTGAACGTGGAAAAATTGATCCAGCGTTACTTCAGGAGATATTGCAAGCGTTGATCGCGGATAGCCGGCGTGCGGGCGAAGTGATTCAAGGCATTCGCAATTTGGTGCGTAAAGACACAAGCGTGCACACGCGATTGAATCTTAATGCCATCATCGAAGACACCGTGCGTCTCGTCGGCACGGACATTCTCAGCCGCGAAAGCGTCGTTACAACGGAGCTCGATCCGCAACTTCCGCAGGTCAACGCGGCACTGGTTCAGATTCAGCAAATCCTGCTCAACCTGATCATGAATGCGCTCGACGCGAGCGAAGGTCTGAAACCAAGCGAGCGTCGCATTAATATTAAGACACGCTCGGACCAAGGCGATGTAGCCGAAGTAACGGTGCGCGATTTTGGCGTCGGCCTGCCGCAGGACCGCCCGGACAAGATTTTTGATCATTTCTTTTCCACCAAACAAAAGGGTATGGGGATGGGGTTGGCCATCGTTCGATCGATTGTCGAAGCACACGGTGGCACGATCGCCGCTGAGAATGCGCCGGACCGTGGCGCGCGGATCATTGTGCGTCTTCCGGCCGCCCGCGGTGAAGTTGAAAGGAACAAAGCGGCAGCATGAGCGAGCCGGACAAGACAAATGAGATTTGTTTGCTTGATGACGATGTTTCCGTTCTTAATTCGATGCGATTTCTTTTACTGGCCGAAGGCTTCAAAGTACGGGCCTTCACCAGGGCGGAAGAGTTTCTTGCTCACGCCAGTGCAAATTATGTTCCAGTTGTCGTGACCGATATCTGGATGGATGGGGTCACGGGGCTGGAAGTCCTGGCCCGGCTTTGTGCAATTTCGCCGCAGACCAAAGTAATTGTCATTACTGCGCGAGAGGATCTGGCCGCACGAGCCACGGCAATGGCGATTGGCCCCGTCGCCTACTTCATGAAACCCTTCGATGATGAAAAATTTCTCGCCGCCGTTCGCGATGCGATGGGTCAGCTAAAATAAACTGGGGCTTCCCATAACTCCAGGAGCCAGAGCAGTGGCGGACATTGTTTAACTCCCGGCAAACGCAAACAAGAATCGGGCTATACACCTCTGCCTCGAAGGGAGAGGGATTTTCCAAAAACTGCTGGCCATTGCGCGGCTCTCTTATATAAGCAGACGCGTCAGCTTCATGCTCTTTAATTCGCTCACCTTCGTCGTTTTCTTTGTCGTCGTCGTCGCGCTCTACTGGAGCATCCGGTCATGGAAGGCGCGCAAGAACCTCCTCGTCGTGGCGAGCTACATTTTTTACGGAGCGTGGAATCCGCCTTTCGCCGCGCTTCTTTTTTCAACCACCAGCATGGATTTCTGGCTCGGGGCCCGAATGGCGAAAGCTGCGACCCCACGATCAAAACGACGCTGGCTCGTGGCCAGCGTGTGCATGAACCTGAGCATGCTCGGCTTCTTCAAATACGGAAACTTCCTGCTGGAAAATTTCCAGTGGCTGGTCGCACGCATCGGTATCATTTATCATCCACCCCACCTCGACATCCTTCTGCCGGTTGGCATCTCCTTTTACACGTTTCATTCGCTGTCCTATACCCTCGATATTTATCGCGGTGTTCTCCAACCGACGCGATCGTTGCGTGATTTCGTTCTCGCAGTCTCCTTTTTCCCTCAATTGGTCGCTGGACCAATTGTGCGTGCCGGCGATTTTCTCCCGCAATTAGTCAGACCACCACGCTTGCGCCTCGGACAATTTCTCTGGGGTCTGCTCTTGATGACGCTCGGCTTGTTCGAAAAGATTGTCGTCGCCGACACGCTACTTTCCGGATCGGCCGATCGCATTTTTGGTTACGGTGGCCCGCTCATCGCGCTCGATTCGTGGATCGGCGTCCTCGCCTTTGCCGGGCAGATATTTTTTGATTTCGCCGGCTATTCCACTTGCGCGATCGGCGCGGCTTTATGTCTCGGTTTCCACTTGAAGGATAATTTTCGTTTTCCTTACGCAGCCATCGGCTTCTCCGACTTCTGGCGACGCTGGCACATCTCCCTTTCTACTTTCCTGCGCGATTATCTTTACATTCCGCTCGGCGGCAATCAGGTCCGGCCATTACGAGCCGCGATCAACCTGGTGATCGTGATGTTTCTCGGCGGCCTTTGGCACGGCGCAGCCTGGACGTTCGTGGTTTGGGGATTACTTCATGGTTCCTATCTCGTGATCGAACGCGTGATTCGCGTCTCATTCGAAAACAAACCCTGGGCTAACAATTTCGCGACACGCGCCCTGGCCTGGTTCACTACGTATGGCGCAGTATGCATAGCCTGGGTTTTCTTTCGGGCGTCCGATTTCACCATCGCCAGTCGAATGCTAAGCGGAATGTTTGGCGGTCACGCACACGGTGACGCCATTCTTTCAACCCGCGAAATCCTGCAAGTGGCCATCGTCACCATCTGCGTGATTGCGGCGCATTGGACGCTACGTGACAGCAACATCGAAACCGCGGTGACTCGGCTCCCGCGTTGGGTTGTCACGACAACATGGGCTTTGATGGCCTGCGCCATTGTTCTTACTCAAGGAAACAGTAATGCCTTCATCTACTTCCAGTTTTAAGAACAGACTGCGCCTGCCGCGTTTATTTTTCCGGCAACCAACCGAAGCCGAAAGCGTGCACGGCGGACCGCCCTTGGAATTCGAGCGGCCGATCCCCCCGATACCGTGGCGCGGCATCACGGTCATCGTCGCTATCATTGTCATCGCCGCGACAACCGCATGGGAAATTTATTCCCGCTCGATTGGTTATGGGCCGACCCTGAACGATAACGAAGATCTTTGGACGCTGGTTAGGCGAAAAGTCGAGCCCGAATCGATCGTCATCATTGGCGATTCCCGCGGCTGGTACGATCTCGACCTGGATGAATTGCAAAAAGCTCTTGGGAAGCGGCCGCTCCAACTCGCTGGGGGCGGAATGTGCGGCTATCCCGTCCTGGCCGATTTGGCCAACGACAACAATTTCCACGGCACCATCATCTGCAGCATCGCGCCGCGTCTATTTTTCGCGCCACCGGGCACGCCACCGTTCGAGCGCGGCGAAAAAGTAGTAAAGCGATTTCACAATCAAACGCCGGCCCAACGCATGAGCGAATACCTCGCCATGCCGCTGGAAGAACACGTCGCCTTTTTGAAACAAGAGGAACTCACCCTCGACGATCTGCTCAAACGCATTCCGATTCCGAATCGTCCCGGCGCACTCGTGCCGCCACCCCTGCCGCCGTACTTCGGCACGGAAGATCGCGAACGTCGCTCCCGCATGATCGAAGCGTGCGCCGATCCGAACGGGAAGCTCGCGCGCATGATTCAACAAATTTGGATTCCGCTTTTCACTCCGCCTCCGCCACCAAGTTACATTCCGAAAGAAGAATTCATGGCGGGAATCGGGAAGGCAATTGAGAAACGTTTTGCTGACACCGTTGTCGCAGTCGAAAAGCTGCGCGCGCGCGGCGGCAAAATTGTCTTCGTCAGACTGCCCGTCAGCGGCGGTCTCAAGCAGCTCGAAGATCAAACCACACCCCGCGCGAAAATCTGGGAACCCCTACTGCAACGGACCACTGCTCCCGGAATTCACTTCGAAGACTATCCCGAACTCGCCGGTTTTAATTGCCCCGAGTGGTCGCATCTGTCTGCCGGTGATTCCGTCGAATTCACCAAGCGCCTGGCTCCCCACCTTCGCGCGGCACTGAAGATGTGAACGCTATAGCCGCGGTCGCTGACCGCGGCACCGGGTCAACGACCCCGGCGACAGAAGCGGGCGATTAAGGTTAATCGCCCCTACCTCAACTCTCTGAATAGTTAGAGATTCCGCGGTCCGAGCCGAACTGGCTTATTCGCTGGGAATGACAAGAGGGCCTTGACCAAGGCGCGGACCCACTGTTAAAGCCCACGGCAATGAAGCGACTGCTGTGGCTTGATATTGCAAAAGCAATCGCCATTTCCTGGGTCGTATATTTTCATTTTTTCAACACTGTCTTCGAGCACACACAATTCCCGGCCGACGACTGGAGCAGTCTCGCCGCAGGCACGGTTACCGTGATCCGGATGGCGTGGTTAAAAATTTCCGGCATCGGTTTTCACGCCGTCGGTGTTTTCATCATTCTCAGCGGCTGGGCGCTGATGGAATCGACTGCGCGACGGGCAGAATCGTCCTCGTTGAAATGGGGAAGCTGGTTTGGCACGCGTTTTCTCCGGCTTTATCCGATGTATTGGGTGGCGCACCTGGTTTATCTTGTCTCGCCATTCGTCGCCCGACTCGAGCCGGTAGATAGCCGGATCATACTGAGTCTGCTTGGTCTGCGTTTCATCGATATCACGATGAACTTCATGTACCTCAACGCCGCCTGGTGGTACTTCTCCATGCTCATCCAGTTTTATGTGATGTTTCCCCTGCTGTTCTGGGCGGCACGGCGTTTCGGGCCGTTTGCTTTTTTATTAATGGCATGTGCGCTCGGATTTTTCGTGCGCTATTTGCTACTGGTTGTTTATCCGCAGCATGGGTTCTGGGTGCTTGGTGGTTTTGCCGTATGCCGGCTGCCTGAGTTCGCCCTCGGGATGGCTTTGGGAATGTGGCATAAACAATCGCCTGCTCGGATTGAGTGGTTTCTTCTTCGCGGCGTGGGACTACTTGCAGGACTACTCTTGTATCCAGCGGCGATGTGGCTCTATCACAATGGAATTACTTACGTCTTTGTCGATTTCGCTACTAGCGCTTGTTGCCTGCTCGAAATCGTCGGCGTCGCTGGAATCATCTGGCGATTTGGCAGTGTGGCCAAAGTATTCGGCTTAGTTGGCGCGTTCTCCTACGGCCTATATCTAATCCATCAACCCTATGTCATTTGGCTGGGACTTCGTATTCGACCGATATCGGTATCATTATTTCTGCTGGTGTTCGTCGCAACCCTGGCGGTGCTCAGTGCTTGGGGAATTCTGCTGGAGAAATCGACCAACGCACTCGTAAACAAAGTTATTCCGCCGAAGAAAGGTGAATAATGATCAGTGAAGCCGTGTCTATTCACCGATCGTCTGTCACTGTTCAGAATTTGAGTTCATCAAGGACTGTTGTAGTAAACCCGCCAACAACCTCGACCACTCATGAAAATTCTGACCATCATCGTTCGCGTCTTGCTTGGGCTTGGCTTCGTCGTCTTCGGTTCCAACGCCTTCCTACAGTTCATTCCCATGCCGCCGATCCCGCAGACGCCAGCGGGAGACTTTACCCGCGTGTTCATAAATAGTGGTTACGCTACTGTCATTGGGGCGCTCCAGCTGATCAGTGGTTTGCTTCTCCTGATCGGACGCTTCGTTCCTCTCGCGTTAACAATTCTCGGAGCCATCATCTTCAACATCGTGGTCTTTCACGCGCTGATGGCGCCGGAAGGCTTCCCGCCTGCACTCGTTTTTACCGCCCTCGAGCTGTTCCTGGTGTGGCGATATCGCGAAGCGTTTATGCCGCTTGTTGAAACCGTAAGACCTTGCCTCATTGAGCAGACGCGGGCTGACGCGGCATAGCGTCCCGTCAATCGCGTTCTGGGCCGAGGGCCACCGAGTCGCGGCAAGAACGGCACGCGCAGATATTCAACGGCGCGCGAAACAAGATTTAGGCAAGGTGATCCACTGGCTCACGAAGAGATTCGGAGTTGGCTTCCGTAGGGTTAGAAACAATGGAGGACCTTGCTCCTTATTTAATCAGGGTTGGGCGCTTGCTCGCAAAGCTTTCGGAGTTGGTGTTTACGAAAGATTACATGCCACGAGATGCGATTCCGTGCCGCCGTTGAGCACTCCACCGCCAGCCTGATCGGCATACGCCGCGCCCCCCATCTACCTGGCACGTCCTCGAAGCGACCGGGAATAGTGTAGCCACAAGAGCGACACTTTCCGTCTTCGAGATTCCATTCCCCAAGCTCGTACCAATCGCGCTCGATTAGCAATTCGCCGCAACCCGGACACCATGTGCTGCCACCTTCGCTGTCGTGAACGTTTCCGGTATAAACGTAATGCAACCCTTTTGACCGCGCGATTTTGCGCGCCCGGCTAAGAGTCGCAGGCGGCGTGTGAGGTTTGTCCATCATTTTGAAATCGGGATGAAAGGCCGTGAAATGCCATGGCACATCTGGTCCGAGATTCTCAGCGAACCAGTCAGTAGCCAGATGTAACTCGGCGTCACTGTCGTTTTCGCCGGGAATAAGCAGGGTCGTGACTTCAAACCAGACATTGGTTTCGTGACGGAGATATTTCAAGGTGTCGAGAACGGGATCGAGCTGGGCAAAGCAAAGCCGATGATAAAAGGTGTCGGTAAACGCTTTCAGATCGACGTTCGCAGCATCCATGTGGCGATAAAACTCAGGGCGCGCCTCCTCGGTAATGTAACCGGCGGTTACGGCAACCGTCTTGATGCCGTACTCGCGACAGGCCTGCGCCACATCGATAGCGTATTCGGCGAAGATCACGGGATCATTGTAGGTAAATGCGACCGACCGGCATCCCGCCTGCCATGCCGTCATCGCGATTTGTTCTGCTGAGGCGGCATCGGCAAGCTTGTCCCACTCGCGTGCCTTGGAAATGTCCCAGTTTTGGCAAAAGCGGCAGCCGAGGTTACATCCAGCCGTGCCAAAAGAGAGCACGCTTGTTCCGGGCAGGAAATGATTTAGCGGCTTCTTTTCAATTGGATCGACACAAAATCCGCTACTTCTCCCATAAGTCGTTAGCACCATCTTATCGCCCACGCGCTGTCTGACGAAACAAAATCCGCTCTGCCCTTCGTTCAGCTTGCAGAATCGCGGACAAAGCCGGCATTCAATGCGGCCGTCCGGCAACATAATCCACCAGCGACCGGGATAATCGGATTGCACACGCGATTGTATCATCAGTTCCTGCCTATTTCTTCAAGAAGAACACGGGATTTCGACATCATTTAGTTGTCCCTTTTGCTCTGTTTGTCACCGTTGGATTTGAATCATTGCGTGGGACCTTCTTGCCGCGTCAAACCATTCGCGCGATAACAAAGTTATGACGAAAAACATCTTGGTGACAGGTGCCACAGGCACGATTGGCCGCGAGGTCGCGAAACGTCTCGCCGCACAAGGGGCGTCAACGCGCGCGGGCGTGCGTGATCGAACGAAGGCGCGGAAACAATTCGGCGACGAAATTGAGCTCGTGCCTTTCGCCTTTGAAGATAAAAGACTTTTTGCTGATGCGCTTGAGGACGTGGAAAAGGTTTTCCTTCTTCCTCCGCTCATGCCAAATCAGGTTGAGGTAACGAATGCGTTCGTCGATGCGGCTCAGAGCGCGGGCGTGCAGCACATTGTAAAACTCTCGGCCATCGGCGTAGAGACCGAGACGTTTACTGCGGGAGAATGGCACGCGGCCAACGAACGCCATATTCGAAACTCCGGTTTGGCTTTCACTTTTTTGCGCCCGAATTCGTTTATGCAGAATTTCATTAACTACTTTCCGCCGCGTGACGGCGTGATTTATTTACCGTGGGGAAACGGGAAGGCGAGTTTTGTTGATGCACGCGACATCGCTACCGTTGCTGCCCGAGCTCTGACTCATGAAGCTCACAAGAACAAGATCTATACGCTCACAGGCCCAGCTGCACTGAGTATTGATGAAGTCGCTCGCACTCTCTCTCAAGTGGCCGGCCGCGAAATTAAATACGTAGATGTGCCGGAATCAGCCGCCCGCGACGCCATGCTTAATGCTGGCATGGCGGAATGGCAGGTGGACCTGTTGATGGAACTTCATGCAATCAACAAACAGAGTCGCTGGAGCACGATCACGTCAGATGTACAAGAAGTAATAGGCAAACCTCCAATCGACTTCAGGGAATTCGCCCGCGATCACGCTGACAAGTTTCGGTAACGAGTAACTTGGGAACGTTGTTTCTGCCGCGAACCGAGGGACGAGCTTCCGCACGTCAGGAGCGCGGAGCATGTCGCTTCGTTTCTCACGGGGAAAAGATCAGCAGGAGAAACACTGCAAAGAGGAGCAAGTGAACGCAACCCTGTAAGATATTTGTCTTTCTGCTCGCGAACGTGACCACACTCACCGCTAGCGTTAACAGGAGCAACGGAAGGTCGCCGCCTTGCACCCCGAGCGTCACCGGTCGTTTCGTAACCAAGCTGATGGTCAATACCGCGGGTATTGTGAGTCCGATGGTTGCAAGCACGGATCCGAAGAGGATGTTTATCGAGCGCTGCAACTGATTGCGCAAATCAGCTCGGATCGCACCAACTCCCTCCGGTGCAAGCACAAGGGCAGCGATGATTGCGCCACCAAACTCCTGAGGCATGCCAAATTTCTCAATGCTGTTATCCAACGGAACGGCGAACTTTTCCGCCAGCAAAATCACGACGATTAAATAAAGAACCAGCATCGGCGCATGAAAAGCTGTCGATTGTACGTGCAGTGGATGATCAACTGAATCTGGCGTCACGATTGCGCGCTCTGATTCCATGAAATAGCCGCGGTGCCGCATGGTCTGAATCAGTAGAAAAATCGCGTAAAGAAATAGCGACACCACGACGAGAAAAATCTGTTGTCCGGTGGAAAATGTCGGACCTCCCGTTGTGGTAGTAAAATTTGGCAGGACCAAGCCCAGCACGGCCAATGTCATGATGACATTGAGATAGGAATTAACGCCCTCCAGATTGTAATACTGTTCGCCGTGACGTAACCCGCCGAGTAACAGGACCAGGCCAACGAACCCATTGAGAGCAATCATGATCACAGCAAAAATCGCGTCTCTCCCAAGTGCTGGATTATTTTGGCCATGCAGCATCGCTGCAGAAATCATAACCACTTCAATGGCAATCGCGGATAGCGTCAGAACTAAGGTTCCGTAAGGTTCGCCCCACTTGACAGCAAGACAATCGGCATGCCGGACGACGGAGATCGCAGACCAAAGAATGGCAGCAAAGAGCCAGAGAAAGACGACGATCAGCGCGACCGGATGCCCGATGATTTCAATCAGGGCGCTGCCGGCCCAAAGAAAAATCGCGGCGGTTACAACTCCAAAAATCAGAGCCAACTCTGCGCGAATGACCCCGACCCAGCCGCCCGCCTTTCGCACCCCGGTCTTCTGTTTCTCTGACATGCGGCGAGCATAGACATCTGTTCGCCATCGAGCAATCCCAGGCGCTGGCGTTTTGCTTCTTTCTCTCGGTTGTGCCCAGCCTCCACGCCGTATTTTCCTGGCACCCTCCGAAGGACGTTTGTTTTTCTTCCTTTTCGTTTCTAACGTAAGCGCTCGACTCGATGCGTAAACCTAACCTGATTTTTTTTCTGACCGATCAGCAACGAGCCGACACCATGGCTTGCTATGGTAACCATCGTGTCCACGCGCCAAATTTGAATAAGCTGGCGGCGGAATCAGCAGTTTTTGAACGCGCCTATGTGACCCAACCGCTCTGCACGCCTTCGCGGGCCTCGCTCTTCACCGGCACGTGGCCGCATACCAACGGTTGCATACGTAACTACATTCCTCTTGCTCGATCTTGTCGAACGCTCACTGAATTGTTGGGAGACGAAGATTACTACCCCGCTTACATGGGTAAGTGGCAGCTGGGGGATGAAACCGAAAGGCAGCGCGGATTTCGGGAATGGGTCTCGACTGAAGGTGTCAGTGACTACTGCCGGTTTTTGATGGAACGCGGCCATGTCCCAGATAAGGCGAACGGAAGCTTCTCCAAGAATGCCGTCAGTAACCTGCCATTCGAAGTCTCCAAACCGGTTTTTCTGGAACAACAAGCATGTCGATTTATCGAGAAACACCAGCGCGACCCATTTCTTCTAGTCGTTTCTTATGTGGAACCTCATTCGCCTTACAACGGACCATTGAATGATGAGCATTCACTCGCGGAGATTGGACCCGAGACGATTGCTCCGACGAGTCCCGACGTGCCGCTGCGTTATAAGTTAACGCAAGAATGGCAACGGAACGAGGCAATGTTGGATCGCGATCGGCTGCCGTTGCCCTATTTCTTTGGAATCACTCCGGAGGAATATCGTGGAATCAGGCAACGATATTTCGGACTGATCACAATGGTCGACCGAAGTATAGGCGCCGTGCTGGCCTGCCTGGAGCGCACTGGATTGATCGACCAGACAATTATTGTTCTTACCAGCGACCACGGCGACATGCTGGGAGATCATCATCTTTTCGGCAAAGAAGTGATGTTTGAAGAGGCTACACGTGTTCCCTACCTCATCCGTCAGCCAGGCCAGCGGCGCCAACTGAGAATTACTCAACCAGTCAGTCACATCGATTTCCTGCCTACCTTGTTCGATCTACTGAATCGACCGCCGCCAGCGCAATGCCAGGGCCAAAGCAAGGTCGCGCTGTTGCGCGGCGAGACGACGACACCAGAGAATGTTTTTATGCAATGGTCGCCTAATCGTATGAAAGTCCTAAAAGGGACGCGGCTGGCAAAGCGGTCTGCAGTAAAGCGCGCGATCAACGAATCGACTCGCGCAGTAGTTCTCCACGATGGATGGAAGCTTTGCCTGAGAGACAAAGATGCAAACGAGCTTTACCATCTGCACAAAGATCCGGCCGAACAACACAACCTTTACTATCTCGCGGACTACAAAGCGATCGTGAAGCGTGGCACCGCTGAGATTCACGATTGGCAGGAAAGAGTCTCCGATCGCCTCAGATTATAGAGATCGGCCCAGAAACGCGCAGGCCTCCTTGCGCGTAATCTCTCATTACTTCTTACTTCTCACCTCTCACTTTTGCATTAACTTCCCTTCATGCCTGGTGTTTGCGTCATTGTCGCCTATCACCCCAAGCCCGGTAAGGAAGATGAAGTACTCGCGTTAGTGCGCAGTCGTGTTCCGAACCTGCGCAAAGAAGGCCTCGTAACGGATCGCGAACCCGTGATCATGCGCTCGCGTGACGGCACCATCATCGAGGTTTCGGAATGGAAATCGCGCGAGGCGATCGATGCCGCGCACAAAAATCCCAACGTCCTCGCGATGTGGAACAAATTTTTCGCTGTCTGTGACTGTGTTCCCCTAAACACGCTCGCGGAGGCGCAGGAAATGTTCGCAGGGTTCGAGCCGATCGAAGATTAAACCGGCCCTATATTTTGCGGGAATCGTACGCCCAATGCAACAGCGCCTGGCGTTGCCGACGGCGGCAGGAGAGATCACGGCGCGCGCAATGTTTCTTCAGTTGCGCCGCATGACGCCGAACCGCACGCCACCTGCCGATCTGGCGTAAGTCATCCTGACAGCGTCGTCCCGAATAGTAACGGCAGTACCATTGAAACCATCCCCGCGGATCTTCCGGATAAATCCAGCCTTTCTGCCGCCAAACCTCCAGCGGCTGCGATGCATTCACGCCAAAATAATTTAGCGAAGCACGATGTCGATCGGGAGAAAGTTTCGCTTTCTTGAACCAATTTGCCGGAAACTCTCGTCGACAATCAGTCATATACTTGCCGCCAAATACTCCGAGCGCGAGCATCTGTTTCGGAGTCAAATCAGGTTTGAATCCCGGCCGAAAGCCGCGCCCCATCGGCTTCGTCCGCCAGTAGATATAGCCCTTCTGCATCTTGTCGTGTACCTTCACCCGCACCGGTCTCATCAATTGTCAACCGCAGGTCCGAAGCGGATTACTTCGGCAGCGAGAATGCAATAATCTCGTTAGCCGCGCGATGATTCGACCAGAAGAAGTTACCGTCATAAGTGAGCGAACGGGACGCGAATGGAACAATCGCCAGGTCTTCGACTTCAGGTGCGTCCTCCCGCGGATCAAGCCGCGCAATCCTCCAATCCTCGTTAGGTTTTTCCATTCCACGCAGGACAAAGATCATTCCGTCGACGAAGGTATGTCCGCAGATTTCCGCGCCGACCTCGATCGTGCGAACGATGTTGCCCTTGTCGTCATACTTCAGAATGCGCTTCTCGTACCATTGGCTCAGGTAAAGATGCCCGGTGTCATAACTGAGGTAGGAACCGGTGAAGTCCGGACAGGCGAAGACCTTCTTAAACCCATTCTTTGAGTCGTAGCGATAGACATAGCGATCGTCATTCAATCCTTTGCCGATGGTCAAATGCATCGCCCCGTTGGTGGCCACTGCCGCCCAAACAATCCCTGGCGGGTCGAGTTCCTCGGTCGCGAGCCACCTCTCGACGTCGATCTTCTGGAGAGTGCCAAGATCCCGCGAGCTCAGCCACAACGCCCTTCCGTCCCACGCCAGCGCCTGCGGTGTGATCGTGGGCGCCTTCAACCGTCGCTCCTCGACAATTGTTTTCATATTACATCATCAACATTCGATTCCACGCTCAGATTCGCAAGCAAATCCCAGTCTTATCGTCGCAACTTTGTTTTAATCTGCGCAACGAGATCATGGACATTATCCGTAAGCTCGAATGTTAGCGCTGCCTCTGGCGGGCGGGGCTCTTCCAAATCGTCGAACTGACTGCCAAGAATCGCTGGGTCGACAAAATGCCCCCGTCGTTCCTGCAATTGCGCGGCAATTCGCGCCCGACTTCCTCGCAGAAAAACGAAATTAACGTCCTCGCTCACACGAAGCCGATCGCGATATGCCTTTTTCAGCGCGGAACACGCAAAAACGGCGTTTACTTCCGCGTTGATACAGTGCTCAATCAAATGCCGCAGTCTCTCCAGCCAGGGTCCCCGATCCTCGTCGGTTAAAGGAATCCCGCGACTCATCTTGTCCACATTCCCAGTCGGGTGAAAATCATCCGCATCGTAGAACTCCCAGCTGAGCTCTTCCGCCAGCAGCTGGCCGACAGTGGTTTTGCCCACACCGGCGACCCCACAAACAACGACAATCACAGCACGATTGTCACTCGTAATTTCCGAACACCTGAATACGGACGACGTAAGAGGTGCGATTATTTCGAGGCGGTTTATAAACAGTGCCGGCGTAATGAAGTGGCACGCGGTTCGGATTTAGTGGAACTGAGTTCGGATCGATCAAGACCTTGGAAAACTCATTGCCGGTTCTGTCGCTCGTCCAAATGACAATCTGGCTGATCAGCTCGTCCAGGGCGATATCGGCATCAGTGCGGTAATCGAAGTGGAGCTGAATGAAACTTGTTTCCCCACCAGGGAAATTTTGCACAGTTCCCCGAACCGTAGCCTCGCCCCCTTCGAGAACGGAGCGGAATGAAACCAGACCTCGATCATTATAGTCGACGCGTACCCGCACATCTGCCTGCAAAGGTGATTGTTCCTGCGCAAGAACAATCTGGGATACAAAACAACCGGGCAGCAAAGCGGCAACAACGAAACGTCGTCTCATTCAATTGGCATTATAACACACGTGGTCAACGTCAATGCCGTAGTCCCGCGACTGCCGGGACGAAGGCGGGTTCGACGTTTTCTTCTTTTCACCTCTCACCTCTCACTCCTCACTTTTCGCTCGCTCCCATTTCTTTCTTTTTAATTTCTAATTTCTCATCTCTAATTCTCCGCCATGCACGACCCTAACGACCGCAGTTTTCTCGGGCATCCGCGCGGGCTGGGTTATATCGCGTTCGCGGAAGCGTGGGAGCGCTTTTCCTACTACGGCATGCAAGCGCTGCTGGTTCTTTACATGGTCCATCGGCTGTTGCTTCCCGGGCACGTCGAGCACGTAGCGGGGTTTGGCGTTTATCACCGCCTTATCAACTCGATTTATGGCAACCTCTCAACACAACCGCTCGCCTCCGCCATCTTCGGCCATTACACCAGCCTCGTTTATCTCACGCCCATCGCCGGAGGATTGATCGCTGACCGTTGGCTCGGACGCACACGAACAATCACCATCGGCGCCCTATTGATGTCGGCCGGACATTTTCTGATGGCGTTCGACGTGACGTTTCTCCTCGCGATGACCTGTCTGCTTTGTGGCGTCGGCTGTTTTAAAGGCAATCTCGCCAGCCAGGTTGGCGCGCTTTATACGCCGGGCGATAACCGCCGCGCCGACGCGTTTCAAATTTACTACATCTTCATCAACGGCGGAGTCATCGCCGCGCCGCTCATCGCCGGAACGCTCGGCGAGATTTATGGCTGGCACTGGGGCTTCGGCGCAGCGGGCGTCGGAATGTTGATCGGTCTGACCATTTATTTGTTAGGCCGAAAATATTTGCCGCACGATTCGCCCGTTGTCGAAGAGAAGGAAGCAAGCCCGGACCACACTGCCAAGACGAAACTCACGCGGCGCGACATCATTGCGATCGTCGTGTTGATTGGACTTTTGCCATTCCTGACCATCGCGATCATCCCTAACCAGCAAATCTTCAACGCTTACCTGCTTTGGGCAGAGGCTCACGCGAAATTGCCCGTCCTGCCTTTCTACGGCAAGCAGATGCCAACGACGTGGTTGATCACGCTCGATTCGATTGTTTCGGTCAGTTTCCTTTTTATCGCGGTTATTTTCTGGCGCCTTTGGTCTAAGAAATTTCGTGAGCCGGCCGAAATCACCAAGATCGCCATCGGCAGCTTGATCGCAGTAACCGGGATGCTTTCGCTGGTGATTGGCGCTGCGATCGCGGCCAAATCCGGCGAAAAAGTTGCAATCGGCTGGCTGGTCGGCTTTCACATCTTGAACAGCGCAGGATTCGCAAACGTCTTTCCGGTTTCGCTCGCGCTTTACGCACGCGTGGCCCCGGCTGCCTTATCTGCCACGATCATCGGCATCTATTATCTCGCCTTTTTCGCCGCGAACAATCTGGTCGGCTGGATCGGCGGTTTGCTCGAAAAAATGGCGGCCACGCAATTCTGGCTCTTACACGCCGGCCTTGCCGGGGTCGCGGGTATTACTTTTTTCCTCGCCGGCCGAATTTTCGGCCATCTACTCGCGCCCGATGATGATACCAGGACGGCTAACGGGCAGGTCTAAGCCTTGATCAGCAGGGCGACTTGGAAGTCGCGCCCTCCCAGTTAGAAGCATTGTGCTATCCTTTCCCGGCAAACGGCAAAAATTCCTCGCGCACAATCTTGCCGTTCTTCACCGTGTAAACGCCGACTTCTGACATCTGAAACCTTCTCTTCGAATTCTTGTCAGTGGCATCGACATCGTACTGCACGACAAACCGATCGTGAGCCACAAACGGGCCGCTTACCTTGAAGCTGTGCACCTCCATGTTTTCAATCCACCAGTCTGCCTTTCCGTGAACGGCATCGATGCCACGTTTTTCCGGGGACTCGCCGCCCATTCCCGATGCTTCCACACTCACGATGTCTTTGTCGTAAAGCGCATCGACCGCTTCGCGCCACGCTTGTTTGCGGGTTAGCTCTACCACTTTGTTCGCAACTTCCTCGGTATTCATATTTCCTCCTGTATTTAAGATCGATATAATTGCAACTGCACGCGGGCGATTGAGGTCAATCGTTTCTACCGGGATGCTTTCTCGTTGAGAAATTTTCCCAGCTTGGTAAGCAAACTGTTCCAGCCGTCGTTGTGATTGTCACGCGACTCTTCGCTCGGCAATTGCTCGTGCAGCAGGCGAAGTTCAGTACCCCCCGCAACGTCGGACAGCTCGACGGTCACGATGCTGTTATGGTTTTCCCAGGTTTCATCGTCCTGCCACTGCCAGGTAAACACGATCTTTCTGCCGGGCTGCAACTCACGGTATTCGCCCTGCACGGTCATTTCCTCGCCTTCCGGATTGGTGAGGTCCCAGCGAAACTTGCCGCCAACCCGCGTCTCCGCCACGATATCGCGCGTCCGAACGTTCTCTGGACCGAACCATTGCCTCAATTGTGCCGGATCGGTCCACGCTGCGTAAACGCGATTCCGCGGCGCGTTGATGAATCGCTTGATCTCAAGCGATGTTTTCTCTGTTGTTTTTGCGCTCATAATTTCCCTTTTTCTTCATAGGTGATCCGAAATCTCAGTATTCTCCCGCATACCTTCACGATCAGCGCAGCTATCCTGCCCGCTGAGGCGGCGACTGCGTTGGATACTCCTCAAACTTGGGCAACGTGCGATCCATTTGGTCCCACGGATGCGCGTCTGCTGTCCACACATCTGCTTGCGGTTTGAACCAGCTTGGGTCATCCAGGCTCGCAGTTCTGATCGCGACAAATTGAGGCACGGCGTCAGGTTTGACCACAACCGGCCCGCCGCAGTCCGGGCAAAAGCCCCGGCGGGTCATACCGCCCCGTTCGCTCGGCGACGCATGGAAGCGGGGCGAACCTTGCAAGAGCTTGAAAGCTTCCGCAGGCACGATGACGAAAGACGAAAACGGCCCGCCACTAGCTCGCTGGCAATCGCGACAGTGGCAGTGAAGCATCATCACGGGTTCTGCTATGGATTCGTAGCGAATCGCGCCGCACGCGCAGCCGCCGGTAAACGGGATCTTCATGGGGCTTTTTTTCATGCTTTCTCTTCTTCCACAAATCGCTTCAGCTCGGAACCAATAATCGCGGTCCAGCCGGCCTCGAAATTCTTCCGCGCGTATGCTGGAGTTTTCGGGAAACTTTCGATTCCCTCATGCGTTAGTCTCAATCGTGTTTTTTCTCCCTCGCCGAACAATTCAAATGTCACTAACGAATTGCCGGGCTCACCTTTGTATCGCCAGGTGTAGGCGATCTTCTTTTGCGGGATCACTTCAGTGACCTTGCAAAGGTGATGGTAACTATTTCCCTCGTGCTCGACCACAAACTCGAATTCGAAACCCACCTCGGGCCTGAATTCCTTGAGGTCGAAATACCATTGCCGCATTTGATCGACATCGGTGAGTGCCTGCCAAACTTTCCCGACCGGGGCGTTGAATGTCCGCTCCATCACGACTGCTTCCGCTACGTTTGTATTCATAATTCGCACTCCTCTAATTAGCTATCGTACTGATCGTGCCGCCGCACCCACGACATTGTTGACTCCGGATCTTCGTCACGCCCTTTTGGCGTCAGATCGAGGAAATTATAGGTGCCCACCAGTTGGTCGAGGCCACGCGCATACGTCGAATAGGTGTGGAAGACGTTCCCATCTTCATCTTTGTAGAACACGCTCAGGCCCGGAAGTTCGTCGCTCATGAACTCTGCCTTTTCGTAGTTGTAGTAAACCTTGTTCTTCTTCTCTTCTTCCTCAGTAAACGAGACATGGTAGTCGAAGTTAAAGTCACTGCCGTACGATGATACCCATTTGAAACGCCAGCCCATGCGCTTCTTATATGCTTGAATCTCAGGTAGCGGCGCGCGCGAGACCACCACCAACGTCGTGTCACGATGTGGCAAGTGCCAGTTCGCGCCGTCAAAATGATCAGCCAGATACGAGCAGCTCTTGCAACCTTCCTCCCATCCCGGCCCGAGCATGAAATGATAGATAATCAGTTGGCTCCGGCCCTCGAACAAATCGTCCAGCGTCTCTTTCCCGTCCGGTCCCTCGAAGACGTACTCCTTTTCCACCTTGACCATCGGGAGTTTGCGGCGCGCTGCGCTCAGCGCGTCGCGTTGCCGGGAGAATTCCTTTTCCCGATTCAATAAATCTTTCCGTGCCACCAGCCATTCAGCTGCCGACACCACTTCGGTTGGTTTTTCTGCCAGTTTCATTTTCCGTTCCTTTCGTTTGTTGGGTTGTTTTTCTGAAAAATTTCTTGAAGGCCAGCAACGTCACGCCTCCGCTTGATGTCGCACCAGCGGCGGCAGCCATCAATCCCACGCTTGCCACACAGGCCGGACACATGGGTTACGCTGCTCCTTTCTTTCGCGGTTGTTCATTCGTTTTTTCCAAATATTTGGCCAGACGATCGAGCGATCCCTCCCAGAATTTGCGATATTCCTCGACCCACTGCGCCGCCTGTTTCAACGGCCTGGCCTCCAATTGCATTTCGTGAATGCGCCCGTCGCGTCGATAACGTCGCCGCCGGAGCAATCCCGCCTTTTCCAGAACCCGCAAATGTTTCGAGACGGCTGGGAGCGACATGTCATAGCGCCGGGCCAAATCCGTCACGCACCGGTCACCCCGTGTCAGTTGCGCCAGGATTCGCCGCCGGGTTGGATCCGCCAGGGCGGCAAAGGTGCGATCAAGCGTTTTCGGATTATATTTAACCATCTGGTTAAATACTTAGCACGCAGAATTGGCAATGCAAATAAAATTTTTAACCGCCCCGCGCAATCCCTGTTTCTAATCCAACGTCTGCCGGTAGCGCTTTATTCCGATCGTTAGCACGATCAGCGCGAAGAGCGCGATCTGCCAAAGCTGGAGACTGACATCGATGATGCCATTCCCTTTCAACAGAATGCCCCGAACAATGCGCAGAAAATGAGTGAGAGGGAAAGCTTCCCCGATAACCTGCGCCCAGTGCGGCATCCCGCGGAAAGGAAACATGAACCCGGAGAGCAAAATCGACGGCAGAAAGACAAAGAACGCCATCTGCACCGCTTGTAACTGGTTTTTGGCGATGGTGGAAAAAGTGATGCCCATCGCCAGGTTCGCGACGATGAAAATAAGCGCTACCATCAGAAGCAGGAGAATGCTGCCCTGCATCGGCACGTGAAAGAGAAAGTAGGCCGCGACCAGAATGACCGAGACCTGAATGTAACCAACAAGAATGTAAGGCACGATTTTCCCAACCAAGACTTCGCTCGGCCGCGTCGGCATCGAGAGAAGATTTTCCATCGTCCCGCGCTCGCGTTCGCGCGTAATGGCGAGGCCCGGTGATCATGACCATGGTCATGGTGAAAATCACGCCCATCAGACCCGGCACGATGTTGTACTGGGTAACAACTTCTGGATTGTAGAGCGCGTGCACGCGTAAATCGATGGGTCCGCTCGTCGCGCTCAGAGATCCAAGCGGTCCTTTCAAATCATTATGCAATGCCGCATCAAAAGCGGTGGCAATGAGCCGAGCGCGATTCCGGTCGCAGCCGGATCCGTTGCGTCCGCCTCGACTAACAAAGCAGGTCGATCGCCCCGCAAAAGATCGCGGCTGAAATTTTGCGGAATGTTGATGACAAACTGCACCTGCCCCCGAGCAAGCAAATTGTATCCTTCGGCTTCGGTTTTCACTTCCCGGACGAAATCGAAGTAGGTGCTGTTCTTCATCGCATAAAGCAGCGTCCGGCCTTGCGCGCCCTGATCGGCCAAGAGCACCGCGGCGGGCAGATGTCGCGGATCGGAATTAATGGCGTAGCCAAACAGCGTTAATTGAATGAGTGGAATGCCGAGCATCATGGCGAAGGTGAGTCGGTCCCGCCGCATCTGCAGGAATTCCTTCGAAATGATGCCGACCAGGCGCTGAAACGAAAATTTGGGATGTCCTTTCATGATTTGCCGTCGTCCATCAAACTGATGAAAGCGTCTTCCAACCCGGATGGAATTTGCTGCCATTGGTAGGGCTCATGACGAAAGGGCGCGATCGCACGTTCAAGCTCGGACGCATTGTTACTGCTGACGTGCAGCGAATTTCCGAAGGCAACTGCTTGTTGCACGCCGGGAGTTTTGCGCAGCTCTTCGGCCAACTTCGCCAGATCGGGACCTTGCACTGACCAAGTTGTTAGGCCAACACGCGAAATCACTTCATCCACCGTGCCGTCGGCGAGCAGTTTGCCTTTGGAAATGTAAGCCAGCCGCTGACAGCGCTCGGCCTCGTCCATGTAATGCGTCGTAATAAGGAATGTCAGTCCCTGCGCCGCAAGTTGATGAATTTCTTCCCAAAAATCGCGCCGCGCCTTCGGATCGACGCCGGCGGTGGGTTCGTCCAGCAATAACAATTTCGGGCGATGAATGAGACAGGCGGCGAGCGCGAGACGCTGTTTCCATCCACCGGAAAGGTGCCCCGCCAGTTGTTTCTTCCGTTCGGCGAGCCCGAGTTCCTCGGCGCTTTCCCGCACTGTTTGCCGGCGGTTCTTCACGCCATACATGCGCGCGACGAAATCGAGATTCTCTTCAATGCTCAAATCCTCCCAGAAACTGAATCGCTGCGTCATGTAACCGACCTCGCGTTTGATTGCTTCACTCTCCGCAATCACGTCGTGGCCCAGAACCTGTCCGTTGCCGTCATCGGCGCGAAGCAATCCGCACAGCATCCGGAGAAAAGTCGTCTTGCCGCTACCGTTCGGGCCGAGGAACCCGTAGATTTCGCCCGCGCGCACCGTAAGATCGACGTGATCGACCGCAGTAAGCTCGCCAAACCGTTTCGTCATCCCACGAACCTCTATAACTGCTTCGCCGTTTTTCATTTCGACTTGAATTCGACGTCCACCGGCTGACCGGGATGCAGATTTGGGGAAACCTGCGGATCGAATACCGATTCAATCATGAAGACGAGTTTCTGCCGGCTTTCGCGGCTGTAGATAACGGGCGGCGTGTATTCCGCGCGCGTCGAGATATAGCTCACTTTGCCGATGAAAGGTTTTTCCACGCCGTCCACCGTCACCTGAACGGGGTCACCGTAGTGGATGGAGCCAACCCGTGTTTCCGGAACAAATGCGCGCACTTTGATGTTCGGCGGAGGCAACAGCACCACCACCGGTTTTCCCGCCGCCACCCACTCGCCCTCCCGAAACAAGGTGTCGTAAACCAGACCGGATTGTGGCGCCGACTGTTTTTTCTGATCGAAGTTCCACTGCGCTTGAGTCAGTCGTTGCTGATCCTGGTCTCGAGTTGACCGCGCCCGATCATAGTCCTGCGCGGAAGCCGGACCTCGGCGAAGAAGTTCTGCCTGGCGTTTGAATTCTGCTTCAGAAAGTACGAGCGCAGCCTGTGCCATATCGCGCGCCGCTTTTTCGGCCGTTTCATCTAACGAGAAAAGGGGTTGCCCGCTTGTTACCTGTTGGCCGCGCTGCACCGACAAGGTATCCAATTGTCCGGCCAGGGGCGACGCAACGTAAACAAACTCGCCTTCGACATACCCCTGAAACCGATCCGTCGACGGATCACCACAGCTGCTTAAGAAAACGACGAGCACTAATGAGATTGCAACTGACGAAATCCGCTGCCAGTGAAACACATTCATGCTTTGCGTCCCTTAGTCGTGAGTGCGCCTTCGAGGACAATCTTGAGAATGCCGCTGAAGCCTTCTTTCGGCATCATCCCTAACTCCTCCATCTTTGGCGGGTTCATGATCGCCTGGACCATCGCCAGCAGGATCTCAATGATGAGTCTCGCCGGAACATCTTTCCGCACCATTCCCGCGCGCTGGCCCTCGATAAAAAGCCTTCCGAAAGAAGCGCTCGATCAATGCGGCACGGCGGCGCTCTACCACCTTGAACACGTGCGGCGCCTTCTGCCGCATATCACGAACGAACGGCGGTTTAATTTCATCCAGTTCGCGCTGGGTATTAGCGAGCAATGCATGCAGCGTTGCCGGAAAGTCCTGCGGGTGTGCGCGCGCCACTTCCTTCAGTTTCGCTTCAACGCCGGCGAATTTATCGGCCAGCACCGCCTCGAGCAGTTCAATCTTTCCCGGAAAATGGGCGTAAAGCGTCTTCTTGCTGATGCCGAGCTCTTCGGCCAGATCGTCCATGGTCACGCTGCGGAATCCGTGACTGAAGAAATGCGCCCGCGCCGCATCGACAATTCGCTGCCGGTTAAAATCAGACTGGTGACTTCGTGCTCGTGATTTGGCCGCCCGTTTCATAATGAAATCTTATCACAACGCGGAAACTAATCCAGTATATTTAGTTTCCACGGAACGGGCGACCTTGCCGCTGTGATTTGATGCTGGAATCTGGCTCCTCCTCCTTAAAATCATCCCCCTGACAGCGCGGCCCTCTAGCCACGATTCAATTTCACCACGAAGAAAGCGGGGTGAGATGCCCCAAAATAGCGGCAGCACCGGGATGAACGCCGGACGTGCAGCCCGCTTCCCACAAAATATAGATGCACAACCGCCCGCGCCGAATCACTGCACCTTGTCGGTGCCCTGCTCTTCTCGCGTGTCTATTGCGATCCAGTTTACTTCCCAACTCTTCCCACCGTCGTCCGAAAACGATTGTTCAAAGCGGCATGAAGCCGGAGTAATGTCCGAAATGACGAATCGGACAAAAATCGCCCGCCCATTCAGTGTCTCCTGGTCAAAAAACTCGCCGCGTCCATTCCTGAATTCGCCAATCGTGGGCTGATTTAACGTGCCGTCGTTAATGTTGGCGAAATTGAGGCTCCATTGGTGAGACTTGGGGTTGTAGAGTCGCAGATTCAACCCTTCAAAGTGGCCGGCTTCACCATCAGCCACGAGTTCCACCAGATTAGCGCGGCCCTGCCAAACTTTTCTGACCACAGTCGTACCGTCATATTCTACCCAGGCATTCGAGCCGGTTAAAGGATGGGTTCGACGCCACAGATGCGTTTTCCAGGTGCCAATATGGAAGTCGAAATCGTGTTCTGCGTGGTCAGTTTCAGAAGGCGTCGGTTGAGGCTTTATTTTCGACCGGCTATCTCGGGTTCCTGACGGGAGAAAGTCATCACCCAATTCGTCTCCCAGGTTTTACCCCAGTCATCCGAGAATGCTTGCTCAAAGCGGCTCGAATTTGGAGTGATGTCCGAAAAGCTATTTCGCGCGAGGATCGCTCGGCCAGCCAAATCCTCCTGATCAAAGAACTCGCCTCGGCCATTATTGAATTCACCAATCATCGGTTTGTTGATCACGCCGTCGCTGCTGTTCGCCCAATTCAAACTCCATTGGTGAGTTTCGGGATTGTATAGGCGCAGTCCCGCGCCCTCGATGTGGCCGGCGGGCCCGCTGACATCCAATTCAATCAGGCTGGCCCTGCCATTCCAAACCTTACTTACGACTGACGTCCCATCATACTCGACCCACTGCTTCGAACCGGTTAATGGATGCGCGAGGCGCGAAACGTGAGTCTTCCAAGTGCCAATGTTGAAATCGAAGTCGTGTTGACCATCTCGCTCTTTTCCCGGTGGCGGAGCCGGTGAACTTGCCAGCGACACCTCTCGAAACAGCGCCAAGGCAGCAATCGGCGCACATACCAGAAGACCAGTACGAAAATATTTGTTCGTATTTAGTTTGCAAATTGTACTCATTCCGCAGTTAGAGAAGCGATCGAGGCGTTGGCGAAAGCAGCAGCACTTCGGGTTGTTCCTTGGTAAGCTCCGCTAGTTTCCTCGTGACTTCTTTTCCCCGCATCGATTGAGCAACAGCTGCTGCCTTCTCGTAAGCTTCACGATCTGGAAAATGCGAAAACCACACGAACACGTTCGCGTCCTCTCGCACAGGCAAGCGCGGGAAGGTATTCGGATGAGTTTCAGTAATAAACGAAGCCAGCACCGAAATTCCCGCCTCCGCCAGCTCCGGCCGAAGTTCGCGTTCGAAGAATGCTGCGAAATCATCTCCCTTCGTTTTGCCAAGGTGATAGATCGTCGCCACCAAAAGACCTTCTCGCTGAGTTTTCGATCCAGGCGGAGCGCGCCTGGCCTGCTCCAGGTGAAATCCGGAAGTCGGCGAAGTCGGACGCAATAGAAGGACATTGTCGGAATCAATCATCGTTGCATTGGCCGCATCGCGATGAGCTTTCCAGACGGGTCCGCCGTAAAACTCCCCTAATTGCACAGCGCGCGCCTCCATGTCGCTAAAGCCTCGCAACCAGACGAAGCGATCCGGGTTACTCACATCGCGAAACTGACCAATAACGGTCATCCCGGTAGCTTCCTGGGTCTCGATGAACTCTCGCTCGAAGAGCGCAATCAGAGTTTCGCGTTCGCCTGGAACAAGCGTGTACTGTCGAAGTTCAACTACCGGACAGCACGTCCGCGTGCTGGCGGGGCTTTTCACGAATTCCATAGTCCAATTAGTTTCCCACGTTTTGCCTCCGTCTTCGGAGAAGGCCTGCTCCCAATGCGGCTGGGTGGTGAGATTCGTCCACAAAAAGCGAACGCGAATCGGTTTCCCTCTGAGAGTATCCTCAGCGTAAAAGGTTCCCACACCGTTTTTGAATCCGCCGACCACCGGCGGATCGAGATGACTGGGGTTACGACCGTCAAACCACCAGATCGACCATGTTGTTTCTGCCGCATCGTAAGTGCGTAACGTCACCGCGTTATAGGCGTTACCCGGAAAATCGAGGAAGTTTTCATCCATGTTTCCGGCGCCGTCCAGAATCTTTTGCATCACGCACGTCCCTTCGAACTCGATCCAGTCATGGCTACCGGCGAGTCGTTCCTTCAGGCGCCGGTGATGCACACGCCAGCTTCCAACCAGAAAATCAAAGTCACTGACTCCCGTGGTCTCGTTTTTCGTTTTTGCCATTTTGCCCGCGTCCATTCTTTCATTTTCCGTTGCCGGCAATTTCTCTGGCCGTTCGAATAGCAACGTCAGGACAATTAGCAGATAAAGACGTCGTTGAACCTGAGTTCTCATAAAATGCCGATATCATTCCGATCGTCCAGTCGATCCCCTTTTCCACGTCCGAATGAAGCCGAGATAAAACAAAATCGCAAAGAGCATAGCCTGGATGATGGAACGCACGCCGCTGATCTCGGGCGTCTCAATGAAGCGCGTGCCCAAACCGGCACCGAAACGCCGACCCGTAAAGGTAAAAAGAGCTCCCGCGTTCACAAGAACGGCCTCGATGCGATGAGACGCGATATGTATACTCTTCGAAATTCAATTAATCGTGAATTAACCATTCCGAAAGGTGCAGGTTGCGCGGGGGATCGTCACGAAATTGTAACAATGGTTCTGTTGGAATTTGATAAATTGCAGCGTGCAGTCCGAAGCAGACGCGGAGAGGACGCGCCAGAACGAGGGCCATACCGGTCACTTGCCAGACTCGCTGCGAGCGGATGACGTCGATCTGCGAAGTTTAATCAATCATCGAGTTGCAGTTCAGATTGCTGACACCACCGAGTCAGTATTTACCCTCTTCGCCAAGAGCGAGACCGAATTTATGGCTGTGCTCGACAGGGAGCGTCTGGTGGGCATCTGCTCTCGCCACCGCCTAAGCGAGTTATTGGGTGGACGCTACGGATTTGCTCTCTGGGCACGCAAACCGATTGGGATGCATCTCTCGCCTCACGAAACAAGGGTGTCGGTGACAACTCCTATTGAAAATGTGCTGCGAAAAGTGTTTGCCCGCACGGATGACGAATTTTACGACGACGTCCTGCTTGTCGATGAAGACGAATCGTTTCTCGGCCTGATTACGACACAAACATTGTTCAAAGTACAAAACGCATTGCTGCGAACAAACATCAGCGACCTGGTTGATAAGGAACAGGAAATCCGCAGCAAAAACGAGCAGATGGAAACGGATCTGAGAATGGCGATGGAGTTACAGCAGGCACTGATGTCATTTAACTACCCGCGGTTCTTTGGCGGCGGCAGGGAGCTAGGCTTCTCACATCGGTACCGGCCGGCCAGCATGGTCGGCGGAGATTTCTTTTTCATCAGCCGAATCTCCGATTCGTGCGCCGGTATCTTTATTTGCGACGTGATGGGGCACGGGGTGCGTTCCGCCTTGATCACTTCCATGCTGCGAGCGTTGATCGAGGCGCTCGGCCCACGCGCGGCCGAGCCCGATTTTCTCCTCACCGAATTGAACCGCGAGCTGGCCAGCATTCTTCGGCAGACCGATACGACCCTGTTCGTTACGGCACTTTACTGCACTGTCGATGCAGCGACAGGGCAGCTTCGAATTGCAAACGCCGGACATCCCGGCCCACTACATCTCGTTAACAAGAGCGCCGAGATCCGTCCACTCTTCTCGTCGAAAAGGGAAAGCGGTCCCGTGCTCGGTCTCCTACCCGATGCACAGTATCAAACCACCTCAGTGGAGCTGGCGTCGAACGATCGCGTTCTCTTTTTCACCGATGGGATCACTGAAGCAGAACGAGGTGATGGTGAGCTTTTCGAAATTGATCGACTGATCGACAGCCTTAGGCGCAACATCGCGCGCCCGGAAAATCTGCTTGAGAATTTGGAGAATGACGCGTGTTTCTTCGCTGGCAGAAGCACATTCGAAGATGATATCTGCCTTCTCACAGTGCATTTGGCGGCAAAGTGACTGCACTGTCTTCGCTACGATCCGTCGCGTTGAAACGCTAAGGCGCTAAAGCGGATTCTCGAAGATTGTACGGCGTCTCTGCGAGAAGCTAGCCTTTGTAAAAATGGCGACTGGCACAGTCGCCCTGCAATCGTGTTCCACATTCGGCGTTCGATCTTTTCTTTTTCCAATCGCTTCTCACTTCTCACTTTTCACTTTTCACTTTTCAAACCCGCCCTATCCGCTTGCGGACCAACGCACGCCTTGCCAGCATGACCATATGAAACAGTTTCTGCTGGGCACCTTCCTCTGCGCGTTGATAATTCCGACGTTGTCGCGAGCCCAAACCAAGCAGCTAACTGAACAATTGGGGAAGACCGTCCTTTACGGTGACGTCGCATTGTCCCCCGATGGCTCACGCGTCGCCTGGGTCCAATCCACTGCCGCTACCACTGCGAAACAAACTTATGTTCGGTCAACATCCGGCGACGCTCCGGCAATTCCGATCGATCTCAAAGCCTCGGGCGAGAGGATCGACGCCGATCCGGCGTGGTCGCCCGATTCCAAGAGGCTCGCGCTGTTTTCCGATGCAGGCGAAAAAGACCAGCGACAGCTCTGGACGCTCAACGCCGACGGATCAAATCCGAAACAGCTTACCCATTTAAAGGGATACGCCGCCCGCCCGCGCTGGTCGCATGATGGCCGCCGGATTGCCGTACTATATATAGAGGAGGCCGGAGGCGGCGGTCCCCTCATGGCCGCACCCCCCATCACTGGTATTATCGATACCGCCATCCACAACCAGCGAATCGCCGTTCTCGACCTCGCCACTGGCCAACTACGCCAGGTTTCACCCCCCAACCTGCACGTCTACGACTACGATTGGTCGCCCGATGATAAAACATTTGTCGCCACCGCCGCACCGGGACCAGGCGACAACAATTGGTGGATCGCGCAGATTTACACCATCGACGTCGCCAACGGCGATGCGACCTCCATCTATAAGCCCGCGCTTCAGGTAGCAATTCCGCGCTGGTCGCCCGACGGGAAAGCCGTCGCCTTTATTGAAGGTTTGATGAGCGACGAAGGATTCCATGGAGGCGATTTGTTTACCATTTCAGCCAATGGCCAAAACATTTTGAATCACACCAAGGATCGCAAGACCTCGATCAGTTCACTCTTTTGGCAGACATCGAACCGAATCATTGTCACGGAAATCGTTGGCGGCGGCAGCGCGATCTCGGAATTGACCCTCGCCGATAATTCAGTCCGAACAATCTGGCAGGCTCCAGAACATCTTCATGCTTTCGGTAACTTCCCTAACTTCGCTCTTTCCGAAGACGGAAGGTTCGCAGCCGCGGTGCGCAACAACTACGAAACTCCGCCCGAGGTGTGGTCCGGACCTTTGGGGGATTGGCGCCAGCTAACGAAAAACAATACGGCTTTAACTCCCTCGTGGGGCAAAGCTGAAAATCTGGAATGGACTAACGAAGGCTTCCGTATTCAGGGATGGCTGATCCCACCGGGGCAAGTCGAGCCAGGGAAGAAATATCCCATGGTTGTGCTTATTCATGGTGGTCCATCGAGTGCAACAACGCCGGAGTGGCCGGCGTCATTCGGCATGTCGCGCGCGATTGTCGCTGCATTGTCATCGCAAGGTTACTATGTGCTATTGCCGAATCCGCGCGGAAGTTACGGTCAGGGCGAAGATTTCACCCGCGCCAACGTGAAGGACTTCGGCGGCGGCGATCTACGCGACATCCTCGCTGGCGTTGATGCCGCGATTGCGAAGTATCCGATCGATCCCTCACGTCTGGGCGTCACGGGTTGGAGCTATGGCGGCTACATGACGATGTGGACCGTCACCCAAACCAATCGTTTCCATGCGGCTGTCGCCGGCGCCGGCATCGCGAATTGGCAAAGTTACTATGGCCAGAACCTGATCGGTCAATGGATGATCCCGTTCTTCGGCGCTTCGGTTTACGACGATTCCGCTGTTTACGAAAAGAGTTCGCCGATTCACTTCATCAAGCAGGTGAAGACACCAACTTTGGTTATCTCTGCCGAGCGCGATGCGGAATGTCCGGTTCCGCAATCATACGAATTCTGGCATGCGTTAAAGACCCTCGGCATACCGACACAGCTTGTCATTCATCCCGGCGAAGGCCACATGTATCTCAAGCCGGAAAACCAGATCGACCGCCTGGATCGCACCGTTGCCTGGTTCGACAAGTATTTGAAGTAAACACCGTCTTCTCTCTTTTCTGTTGCCCACGAAACACACGAATTGACACGAAAATAAGACGGGGGAAACCAAGCAATCTCTTCCTTGTTGAACCTAACGTCTCGTTTAGGGGAAGCGTGCGCTTTCAGCGTTTGAAAGATTGGATTATCGGCCAAACACGCGAAATGACGCGAAGAACAATAAGCAAGTTGTAGCGGCGTTTGTGACAAACGCCGAATCGATAAACAGGCGCTTGGCACAAGCGCCTCTACAACTTTAACGCTTTGGGCGCGTTTCGTGGCCTCAAATTCCCTGTTCTATCAGAAATCTGCGTCAATCTGAACAATCTGCGGATGACTCGTTCGATTCCGGGAGAGTGACTCTGTGTCCCTATGGTGAAATTTCGAAGCACTGATAAATTGGCGAAATGACAGATGATAAGGACAACATCCAACTCAGCGCGGTCGAAGATCACGACGGAATTCTGACCATTCGCGGCGGGGGAGCGCGACGAGATTGGAATGGCATTCATTACAAGCAAGGCATGTCTGCCAAAAATGTCGGGACAACGAAATTATCAGCGAATATCGCGACGATTCCTCCCGGTGGCGTCGCCGCCGCCCACATTCACGTCGGTTTTGAGGTCATCCTTTACATCATCGAAGGAAAAGTCCGTCACGAATTCGGCACTGGCCTGAAACAGGTCTTGAAAAACGAAGCCGGCGATTTCATTTACATCAAACCCGGCGTCCCTCATGAGGTCTTCAACATGAGCGACACGGAACCAGTCGTCGCTTTCGTCGCGCGCTCTTCCGCCAAGGAATGGGATGACATTATCCCGTACAATCGGAAACAGACCAGACAGGATTAACAAGATTCCAGGATAGCGAACCGGATCGACATGTTGGCCAATCCAGTAAATCTGATTAATCCTAACGCTCCCCTTCGCACACGCGTCGATTTAGGCAAAAACATGTCACTGATATATGGCATCTGATCCCGCATTAATCGGGCTTCCACTTGGACTTTCCGCTGCGGAAGCCGCGGCGCAGTTCGATCAGCTGCAACGAAAACTCGTTCCGCTCTGGCGTTTAATCGAGTCTTTCAATCAGGAGGAACAAACCATCGTCGTGGTGCCGTCAATGTCTGTCGATAAGACGGCAACAGGTTCCGAGACCCAGGGCTACGAAGAACGTTTTCTCTTTCTGCTTTTGCTCCTGGCGCAACCGCGCGCCCGGATGACCTATGTAACTTCCCAGGCGATCCACCCCAGCGTGATCGAGTATTACCTCGATCTCCTTTCCGGAGTGATTCCAAGTCACGCCCTGCGCCGGCTCACCTTGCTTTCGCCCTACGACGATTCCGACCGACCTCTCAGTCTCAAGCTGCTCGAGCGACCCCGTCTTCTCGAGCGGATCGAAGCCGGCATCCTCAACAAAGATCGCGCCCATCTCATCTGCTACAATACTACCTTCCTCGAACGCAACCTCGCCTTGCGTCTGGGAATCCCGCTTTATGGCGCGGACCCACTCCATCTTTCTTTCGGAACGAAGAGTGGATGCCGTCAATTATTCGCGCGCGCGGGAATTAATCATCCTCTTGGCTTCGACAATCTGAACAGCGTCGACGACGTCGTTACTGCGCTGGTTCAAATGCACGCCAAACGACCGTCGATGGCACAGGCGATCGTAAAACTAAATGAGGGCGTGTCTGGAGAAGGCAACGCTACGGTCGATCTATCCGATTTATCTGAGCCTGCTAATGCTGCCATCGCCGAGCGCGTGCGCGGAATGCGTTTCGAACATGGCAAAGTTAACTTCGATGAGTACGCAGCAAAGTTTCGCGCTCGCGGGGGCGTAGTCGAACAACGCGTCGGCGTCGGAGCCAAAGAAGTGCGTAGCCCGAGCGTGCAGTTGCGCATTACGCCGCTGGGCAAAGTGGAATTACTTTCGACTCACGACCAGATGTTGGGCGGTCCGACCGGACAAAGCTATCTCGGCTGCCTCTTTCCCGCTGATCCTGCTTACGCAGTCGCCATCACTCATGACGCCGCCAAAGTCGGCGAGCCTATTGCGAGACGCAGGTGTCATCGGCCGTTTCGCGATCGATTTTGTTGTCGCTCGCGCGCACGACACCGCGTCCTGGGAAACCTACGCCATCGAGATCAACCTCCGAAAAGGCGGAACGACCCATCCTTTCCTGACCCTGCAATTTCTTACCGGCGGCATTTACGATCCGGAAAGCGCGACCTTTATCGCCCCAAACGGACACAAAAAATTCCTCATCGCCAGTGATCACCTGGAATCGCCGAAGTATAAAGGATTCACCCCGGATGATCTTTTTGATCTGGCCGTTCGTCGCGGTCTGCATTTCGGACAGGTCCGACAAACCGGAGTTGTCTTCCACATGCTCAGCGCACTTGGGAGCGCGGGACGGTTGGGTTTGACCGCAGTCGGTAATTCACCCGAGGAAGCGCAATCGCTTTTCGACAAAGCCAAGCGCATTCTCGATGAAGAAGCGCGCTTTGACGAATTGTGACCTAGCGTTTTTCGGCCCACGAATCACACGAATTACACGAAATGGATCATTCTTCGTGTGTGATTCGTGTATTTCGTGGGCAACATTCTTTGAGCATTGCTGATCACTGTTCACGAAACATTGACAGTAACTTCATTTCGGTGCGTCGCGTTGAAACGCGTTGATCCTGCAGCTGTAGCCCGGCATCGCTGATGCCGGCGCCGGGATCACCGATCCTGCTACAACGCCGCGGAAAATTGTAGGGCGTCTCTGCCTGCCACCCGATAGCTGCGTGCGAAGGCGGGTGAGACGCCGATCTCAAATGGCGACTGACACAGTCGTCCTACAATTCTTCTGTTAGCGGCTTTGCTCTCGTCGCGGCCTTTGCCGGTATCTCTACTTGCCAATGAGAATAAAAACGCCCGCCGCCAGCGCGAGAAGATTGAGGAGAAGAATGGCCGGGCCAAAATAAACGCCAAAACCCATGAGGCCATAAATAATCAGGTAAATCGCGACTAAAATCATGCCGATGCTTCGATTCGATTTCATGGCGTTACTTTTTTAGATCGTCCGTCGACTGACAATCCAAATCTTGGCTCACGAAATACCCGCCTTCGCAAAGCTCCGGCGCGGCAGGCACGAAATACGCGAAAGGTATGCCCGCGCAGGTAGGGGCGATTGACTCAATCGCCCGCGGGCGGTTCGGTGAACCGCCCCTACCTAGTTCGGAAAACTGTTTTTCGTGTCGTCCGCGTGTTTCGTGGGTTCCAAACTCGAAGTTCGAAGACCGGATGGCTACAGTTTGCTGATTACTGCGTTTTGCCGTGTCATCCGCCTTATTTTGCCGGCATTCTCGAAAGCGACTGTCACAGTCGCCCAAAATTCGTTCGGCGCCTGCCGCGCCGCAGCCTCGGCGAAGGTGGGTTCGATGTTTCTCCCCTCTTCCCTAATCCGCACTTGTCACTCGTGATTCATCACCGATTTATTGGCTGGTGCTCACCATCGACGCGCGCGAAGAAACCTGGCCCCT
The DNA here is from genome assembly GCA_963781735.1 of uncultured Verrucomicrobiae bacterium. GTDB lineage: Bacteria > Verrucomicrobiota > Verrucomicrobiia > Chthoniobacterales > UBA10450 > AV69. The sequence goes on from CAWAHI010000001.1 coordinate 64,098, forward strand.
CGACAAGCCGTTTCGCATTTCCCGTGGCACTCGTACTGAAACGCGAGTCGTCGTCGTAACGCTAACAGATGGGCAACACTCCGGACGCGGCGAAGGTGTCCCGATTAAACGCTACAACCAAACTCCTGCCTCTGTCCTTGCAGAAATCGAGTCGATCAAGAGCGCGCCGAATTTACATCGGGAGCAACTGCAAAGGTTGCTGCCGCCCGGCGCCGCCCGGAACGCGGTCGACTGTGCGTTGTGGGACTTGGAAGCAAAGATTTCCGGCAAACGCGCCTGGGAGCTGGCCGACATCTCGATCGCTCCGGAGGTGGAAACCACATTTACGATTAGTCTCGATAGCCCCGAAGCAATGGCGGCGGCGACACAGGCAGCCACAAACCTACCAATCTTGAAGCTCAAACTCGGAGGTGACCACGCGGACGTGACGCGAGTTGAAGCCGTTCGCGAAGCCGCGCCCAAAGCGCGCCTGCTGGTCGATGCTAACGAGTCCTGGACACCGGATCATTATCTTCGCGTCGTGCCATCGCTGGTCGAATTCGGTGTCGAATTGATCGAACAACCGTTCCCCGCAGACGCCAATAACGTCCTCGAGACGCTCGATCATCCAATTCCAGTTTGCGCCGACGAGAGCTGCCATACCACCGCCGATCTCCCCGGACTCAAAAAGCGTTACGAAGTCGTCAACATAAAGCTCGACAAAACTGGCGGTCTAACTGAAGCGCTGCTTCTAGCTGACGGTGCACGCCGGGCCGGCTTCAAATTATTGATCGGTTGCATGGTCTGCACCTCGTTAGGAATTGCTCCTGCTCGTCTACTCGCCGGCGCCGCCGATTGGATTGATCTTGATGGAGCCTTACTCCTCAGCCGGGACCGCGAGCATGGGTTGGCATATGAGGAACGGAAAAATAGGTTTACCGTCCCGACAACTCTGGGGGTGACGGCTTAACTTGCCCGATGCTTGATTTTTGATTTTGAATACTGGATGTGACTTTGCTTTCGAACTGTCTCAGTGCCGCGACTTTTGGCTTGAACATTAATTTCATCACAATTTGGTTGGTAAGAAGCTCCATCTCATGAACACGTACCTCGTCCGAACGTTTGCTTTCTGTTTCATCCTGGCATCTGCTCAGGCGCGCCCGCTTGCACTGGTGGGCGGTCGCCTCATTGACGGCTTCGGTGGTCATCCACTGGCTAACAGCGTGATAATCATCGAAAACGAGCGCATCACCGCCATTGGGACGGTCGGCGCGCTTCAGCCGCCGGCGGATGCCGAAGTGATCTCCACCGAAGGCATGGATGTGCTACCGGGACTGTGGGATTGCCATGTCCACACCATGTTGCTCGGTCACAGCGACTATGATCATTGGGACAAAACCTATCCTCCCCGTTACGGCGGCGAGATTATGCCGGCGGCGGCCAAGTCAATTACTCATGGCCGGCATCACCAGCGCACGCGATCTCGGCGGCCCGCTGAAGGAGAGCATTGATGTGCGTGATCGAATCAATCACGGCGAAATTCCAGGCCCTACGCTCTACGTCGCCGGTCCATTCATTCAGCACGAACCTTATCCGGGCACCGAGCTTTTCCGCTGGGGCGTCAAGGGTCCGGCCGACGGCAAAGCGAAAGTCAAACAACTCGCCGACGCCGGAGTCAACATCATCAAGCTCATCGATCAGGATCAGATGACGATGGAAGAAGTGAAGGCGGTGGTGGATGAAGCGCACGCGCACAAACTTCCGGTCGTAGCACACGCCCATCGCCCCGAGGAGATCCGTCGCGGCCTGGCCGTGGGCGTGGATTGCTTCGAGCACACCGGATTGGCCGCCGCGCCGGGCTATCCTGATGACGTATTAAAGGCGCTGCATGAGCGGACTGCCAAGATGAGTCTCGGTCCACTCTTCTGGTGTCCAACAATTGAAGGCTTCCTTAACTACGAATCGTTAGTCGATAATCCTGAACCGTTGGATGATCCGGCCTGGCGGGAGTACATCCCGGCCGATATCGCGGACGACATCAAGCGCTCCATTGCGCATCCAAACCAGCTTGCCTACTTCCAGATCACGCCGTTGCGGGCAAAGACGGTCCGAAACAAGTTCAAGCAGCTGCAGGAATCCGGCGTGGTCATGCTCATTGGCACTGACAGCGGCATCCCGATGAAATTTCACAACAGCTCGACCTGGCATGAACTGGATGCGTGGGTGAACCAACTTGGAGTCGATCCCATGGACACGATCCGCGCGGCCACCTATTGGCCCGCCGTGATGATGAAAGTGGACAAGGATTATGGCTCAATTAGCGCAGGCAAGTTCGCTGACATCATCGCACTGAAAGGCGATGTTCTGCGTCACATCGATCTGTTGCAGCGCGTCGACCTGATCATTAAGCACGGGAAACGCGTGAAGTGATTGCGCTTCGCTGTCCGCGGTCAACGACCGCGGCTACAGGTGGCGAGACGCGCGCGATCCGCCAGTCCGCCTCGGACCAACAGGCTGCTAGTGCACGGACGGAACGCCCAATGGCACAGCAACTATCGCCGTCCCCTTCAACTCCACCGCGTCTTTAATACTCCCGTCCGGCTGATAATGCCCCACGTAAGAATTTCCGATCACATTTAGCGCACCGTTGGCGATCGCGCCCGTAGTCGGCTCATCAAAGTCCGGATGATGATACGACTGCAACACAGTTAAACCAGCAACCCTGCTCCCCTTGTCAGCCAACGCGATGCGAACAACGCGTCCGGGGTTTGTGCTGTTCTGAATGCCGAACAGGTCGCCATCGTGCCAATAAAGCCCATCAATCCCACCCGTTACTACGGTGTCCGGCTGCGGCAATCGTGTCGCTGCGCCAGTAGCAGTGTCGACCCGAGCGATTCCAGTCGACAATGTAACGTACAAGATTCCGTCGCTGCTCAAAGCGATTCCGTTGGCACCGCGAACTCCGCCCGTCTCGCCTAAGCGCGTTAAGGTTCTTTCGTCTGGCTGCTTTCGAAAAACGGTGCCGCTCGCCGAATCCGTGGCGTAGACCGTGCCATCCGGCGCAATCGCGACATCGTTGAGTTGCATTGCTTCCGACGCAGCAAAGCGCTCCATTAGACGCCCATCCTTCAGATTATAACACACGACTGCGTTGCGACGCTCGGTTTTCCCGCTGTCTTCGAATGCATTCGTGCTAACGGCATATAGATGTCCACGCGCTGCATCGACCGTGAGCCCAAGAACAGCGTCGAGTTTATCTCCCGGAGCGGAAAAATCGTGCGCCTCGCCTTTCGCATCAGTCACAATAATTTTGTGCTGCGCGATACTCCCGAGAAAGAACCGTTTGCTGGTTGGGTCGTAAGCGATTCCTTCCGGAATTAGTTTCGGATCCTTCAGCCGAAAAGCCACCGGCGCATCAGGCGTTTTAGCGTCTTCGTCAGCGAGCTCCTTCCGGATTATTTGAAATTCTTTGTCATCCCAAACCGCATCAAACCCAAGATCGCGCGTAGGAATGAGCCCAAGCTTGCGTCCCTTCAAACTGCGGAGCAGCTCTAACGCGAGCTTGCTCTGACCGACCTGGCTTTGGAACGCAGCTTCGTAATACACCAGCACGCCATCGTTGGGACGTTCCTTGCGCAAAGCCTGGATCCGCTCAAGCGTCGCCCGAGCTGCTGCATTCGGGTCATCGGCGGCGTAGATTGGCTTCCACGCGCAACCGAGAGACGCACAGCCAACCGTTAACCACAAACAGAAAGTTCGCTTGTTCATCCGAGTTTTTTTGCTCGTCACTGTGATCGTCACTTTGCATTCAATCAAGTTAGGGACAAAACGGCGGTCGTCCCTCCAATACGATCCCCCAAACGCTAGTCCCCAACTCCGAACTTGCTCAAAAGCGCGTGTTCCGCGCAAATTCATTCATGGCCATACGAATCCTCGCTACCGGCGGCACCTTCGATAAGGAATACGACGAACTCACCGGGCGTCTTTATTTTAAGGATACGCACGTCGCCGAGATGCTGCGCCTGGGACGCTCACGCGTCGAGGTAACCATCCGCACCGTGATGATGGTCGACAGTCTGGAAATGACTGACGCCGATCGCACACTCATCGTGCAGAATTGTGCGCAATCGTCCGAAGATCGCATCGTTATCACCCACGGCACCGACACCATGACGGATACTGCTGCCGCTATCGCACGCGTGATTTCGGGAAAAACAATTGTGCTCACCGGCGCGATGGTTCCCTATGCCTTTGGCAGCTCCGACGGTCTCTTCAATCTCGGCAGCGCGTTGTCGTTTGCTCAAATATTACCTGCCGGCGTTTACATTGCGATGAATGGCCAATCGTTTTCGTGGGATCGGGTCCGGAAAAACCGCGAGCGCGGCGAATTTGAAGAAATCTGAGAGGAAGAAGCTAGAGCGAACTTTTCGCAGAGGACTAAACGCCGCCTACGGCTGGTGGGACTTGCTACGTTGCAGTGCGGTGGAGAATTACTTAAACAAGAAGTGCGTTCTTGGCTTCACTCAAGCCGAGGGCTTTAAACTCTCGCATTTCGCTTCGTAGCTCTGGATTAGCGCCCCCAGTTTCGTGTGAAAACTATCCTGCGCCGAATAGACCTCTCCAAGTCCATTTGAAAACTCCTTCTGCTTCAGCTCGTCTTCAATGGTCAGCGTCAGTTGCGCCAGCGTCTCTATGTTCGCCTTGGAATGAAACTCCATGTCTTTGAGCTTGGAAAGAATCGCCACCGATTTTTCGTGCTCGCCGGGAACGTGTTCTTGCTTTGGTTCGGGAGGGGGTGGCTGTGTCGTCGCAATTTGGGTAAGCTGACCGTTAACAGCGGCAACTACGTTAGATTTCTTCCCCTTCTTCGATTTGCTGGACTTTGTTTCTTGGTGATGCTTTTGTTGAACGACTTTCTTGGCGTGCGCCACGTTTCTGGGATCTGACATGTGTCACTCATACACCCATCCTCGCGCGCGCGCATGTCCCACGAATCTCTCCCTGACCTCTGACTTCTCTACAGAAACATCCGGACGTCACGCTCAGACTTTTTTCTTTTACCGCCACGCCGGCAACATTGCTACCGACGGCTTCACTAATCGCTTCACCAATCAAGTTCGTAACCTCCATCGCTTTTGTGTCGATGTTTTTGCTATTCCCATGGTCGCCTCGTAGATCTCGATCAATTGCGCTCGAATTTCTGCGTCGAGCCTAAATTGCGCTTTGGCTGGAAACTTCCAACGAATATATTAACTGCGAAAGCATGAGTTTTCTGAATCTCGAGCAATTGCCTTTCGTTGGAATGTCGCATGAGTTCATCGGCGAAAGGCAAGGTGCGCCTTTCTCCGCTTACATCGTCACCGCCAAACCCGGGCAGGGTCCGCCGTTGCATAAACATCCGTACGTCGAGGTTGCGTTTGTCATCGAAGGCTCTGCCAGGATCACGGTCGGCGATGAAGAGCGTGAAGTTCAGGCCGGCGGCATTGCCGTAATTCCCGCGAATACACCCCACCAATTCGTTAACTCTGGCGACGGCATCCTTCGGCAAATCGACATTCATGCGAGTCCAAATTTCATTCAGACGGATTTGTAATGATCGCACCGCGCTATGTAGTTGCAGGGCGTCTCTGCGAGACGCCAGTATTCTAAATGGCGACTGACACCGTCGCCCTACAATTCCCTTTCGCGTGCTTTCGTTAATGGCAGTTGCTTCATATACTGTTAGAGCATGAGTGTCGTCGGCACGGTTGAAAGCCTTTGGCGGTATCCGGTCAAGAGCATGCGCGGCGAAGAGCTGGACGAAATCTTCGCGGGCTTTGCCGGCGTTTACGGGGATCGTCTCTTCGCTTTCGAAAGCTCGGCCAGCTCAAAAGGATTTCCTTTTTTCACCGGCCGCGACCAACGCCAGATGATTCGATACCGGCCACGATTTCGTGATCCGAAAAAAGCGGCGCAACCGATCAACCGGGCGGAGGCAGAACAATCGAACGCAAATCCAATCTCGGCCAAACCCGAAGAGTTAATGATTGATGTGGAAACACCGGATGGAAAAACTTTCGCCATCAGCGATGCGGCATTGATCGATAATTTGCGTGCCGGAATTGACGCAAAACACAAATTGACATTGCTTCGTTCCGACAAAGCCATCACTGATTCTCGCCCGATCTCGATCTTTGCCGTGCAATCGGCAAAAAAACTCGGCGAAGAAACCGGGATAGAAGTCGATAAGCGACGTTTTCGGGCAAACGTCTATTTGGATTTAGAATCTGCGAAGGGTTTTAAGGAAAACGAATTTGTCGGCCGTTCCTTGCGTATCGGACCAAGAGTTGTCGTGTCGATTTTGGAGCGTGATCCGCGCTGCATGATGATCACGCTCGATCCCGAAACCGCGGAGAAAACGCCGGCAATCTTGAAGAAAGTTGCGCAAGCTCACGACGGCTTCGCTGGAGTTTACGGCGCTATCCTTGCAGAAGGAATGATTCGAAAGGGCGACTCGGTCGAGTTGCTTGACTAGATCCATCCGCCGAGTTTCTCACAAACCAAAGCCGGATCGTCTAACAATGCTCAACCTACTCTTGCAAACCCTGCAAACTCGGGGAACGAGAACCATATGACAGAAAAGAATCGCTTGATCGAACGCAGGTTCTCCAATAGTCCTCTACTCCAATCCTACAGAACTCCATGCCATGACGCCGGACATTCTGATCATCTTTCCCGCCGTCGCTTCGTCGTTTTGGCCGGCGTTATGACGGTCGGGACCTGGTTGTCTCCACGGGGGCTCTTCGCTGAGGCCGAAAATATTGTCGTTACTGCGCGCAAACGTGCAGAGACGACAACCATCACCGTTCAACCATTACGTGGCAATGTTAGTGCGCTTATTGGTTCGGGCGGAAATATTGCGGTGCTAACCGGACCGGACGGCAAACTGATCATTGATTCGGGCTATGCAACTTCGCGCGCAAAGATCACCGACGCTCTGGCAAATCTAAGTCCCGACCCCATTAAACATCTCGTTAATACGCACTGGCATTTCGACCATTGCGACGGCAACGAATGGATGCATGAGGACGGCGCGCACATTCTCGCCCACGAAAATACCAGGAAGCATCTCGCGACATCGACGCGAGTGGAAGGGTGGGACTTTACCTTTCCGCCGTCCCCCACAGGCGCGATTCCAGGTGAAGTTTTTGCCGACGAAAAGACATTGCACGTCAATGGCGCCACCATCGCGCTCAAGTATTACGGCCCGAGCCATACGGATGGCGATGTCTCGGCCTACTTCGCAGAAGCAGATGTCCTTCATTGCGGCGACACCTGGTGGGACGGTCATTATCCATTCATCGATTATTCCACCGGCGGGAACATCAAAGGTATGATCAGGGCGGCGGAATCAAACCTGGCTAAAGTAACTGACAAAACGATCGTCATTCCGGGCCACGGCAAAATCGCTGGCAAAGCGGAGCTGACCGATTACCGCGACATGCTGGTAACGATTTACGACCGCGTTGCCGCGCTGAAGAAGGACGGCAAATCGCTCGACGAAATCATCGCTGCCAAACCAACTGCCGCCTACGACAGCAAATGGGCCGGCTCCTTTATTAATGGCGATGTCTTTACGAAACTGGTCTACGACGGTGCGTGACCTACGATTCGTGTAGCCGGCATCGTGTATCTGTTCAGCGTTGCCGTGCTATATACCATTTCATTAACACCTCGCTTCAGCGAGGTGCGTGGCCGATGTCTGCTACCACAACCGAAGCTTTCAGGGGTTTCCATGTTCACTGACAAAAAAACCGCTGAAGCAGTTCGGCTCCTCAGGCAGTATTAACACCCAGCTAAAGCAGGGTGTTAATGAGAGGGTCAGGCGACGCTAAACACATACGGCATCGTTGATGCCGGCGCGAGATCACCGATCCCGACTACAAAGGAAAATTGTAGGCGTCTCTGCCTGCCACGCCGTAGCTGCATGCGAAGGCGGGTAAGACGCCTCATTCTCAAACAGGCGATTGGCACAGTCACCCTACAATTCTCAGCTGAGAAATTCGGCCAGCGGTTCCATCGGCTTGATGTGGGCGCAAAAGATTTTGAACGCGGCGAGGATCGGGACCGCGATGATGACACCCGCGATTCCCCACATCCAGCCCCAGAAAACCAACGAAAGAAGAATAAGGACTGGATTTAGGGTGAGAGAACGGCCCATCACCCATGGCGTGATGAAGTTACCTTCGAGCGCGCCAAAACCGAGATAAACAGCAGGAAAGATGAGCGCGTAGCCCAGACTATCGAAGCTTAAAATGGCCCCTATGGTCATGCAGATAATGCCGGTGAGGGCACCGAGGTAAGGCACAAAATTTAAAATCGCGACCATTACTCCCCACATCACCGGATTAGGAAGACCAAGCAGACCGACAGTAGTTCCCACCGCGATCCCGAGACAACAATTAATTATCGTAACAGTGAAAAGATATCGCGACACCTGTGACTCAATGTCTTGCGCGATGGAGACTGCTCGTTTCTTGTCAGAAAAACTAGGAAGTAGCTTGATTAACTTGCCGATGAAGACGCCATCGTAGGCGAGAAGAAAAAAAAGCAGGATGACAAGCAAAATCATGCTGCTGATAAATTCCGGAGTGCGCATGTAGAGGGTTTCGGTAATGGGATGACGCTGCACTTCCACCGCCGCCTTGGAACTGGAATCAGGCGTAGCCAGTTTTTCAATCTCACCGCCCGCTTTGGCCATTTGCGCGATCGATCGCTTCATCGGCATCAATTTGTGTTGCAGCTCCTGTAAACCTGATGGTGCTTTCGCCAGCCAACCAGCGGCCGGGACTGCCAACGCTGAAACACCCAGCGTGACGATGGAAAGCAGCGCCAACAGAATGAGCGCGGCGCCCAACAGTGGTGGAATTTTGATCCGCGAAAGCGTGCGCACAATCGGACGGAGCAAATAGCTCAACAGCCAGGCCAGGACGATGGGAAGCAGGACAGCGCGGAGGAAATAAATTGTATAGAAGACAGCGAGAATAAAGAGGCCGGTGAGCGCAACCGATCGCACATCAAACGGTTGTTGCAGCAGGTCGGCCATGCGCAATCGCGCTCGAGATGTCACCTGGTCGGCTTCGCCATTATCGTCAGCCTCATTCCTGAGTTCTGGTTTCTTCTCGCGCCATTCCATTTCCTTTCATGAATCGGTTGGCGCCATCCCTTCACGTGTTTTTCAAATTTTTATCTCTGACATTGGGCGTTGGGTGTTGAACGCTTTCGGTCTTTTGTTCTCTGCTCGCTCGCGCTTGCGGCTCCTGTGCACGCCACCATCATATCCCATGAAAGCCGTACTCTTCGTATTGTTCGCTTTGACGATTGCATTCTGGTGCACATTTGCGGACGACCTGCCGCGAAAAATTCAAACGCCACGCGAGAGTTATCCAAACGTAGAGGTGATCTACGATTCAGTTACAACACCGCATGGGGAACGTTTGCGCACCATCGTCACCAAGCCGCGGGAACTAAAAGGCAAGCTGCCGGTCATTTTCGTCGCTGGCTGGTTGAGCTGCGACAGCGTTGAAGCGCCGGAGAACACCAGAGACGAAACCGGCATGCTCTTTCGACAGCTCGCACAGTTGCCCGGGTTCTGCCTTTTTCGCGTCGATAAACAAGGCGTCGGCGATAGCGAAGGAAATTGTGCGGAAAATGATTTCGATTCCGAGCTTGCCGGCTATCGCGCGGCCTTTCGCGCCCTTAAAAACTACCAGTTTATCGATACCGATCGCATCTACCTCCTGGGCATCAGCAACGGCGGAGGCTTCGCGCCAGTTGTTCCGGAGACTTCTGCTGAACAGGGACAAGTGCGCGGATTCATCGTTGTCGGTGGCTGGGTAAAGACATGGTTCGAACACATGTTGGAGATCGAGCGCCGACGTTTCGGGTTAATGGGCAAAACACCTGCTGAAGTGACCGAACGAATGAAAGGTGCGACCACGCTTTACTACGAATGGCTGATCAAAAAACGCAAGGTCGCTGATGTGGTGTCTGAAAATGCGACGCTCACTGATCTGTGGCCCGAAGGGAAAGATCGCGATCATCTCTACGGCCGGCCCCTCGCGTTTTACGAGCAACTTCAGAATCTGAACCTCGCTGCTGCGTGGTCGAAGGTAAAAGTGCCGACGTTGGTTCTTCATGGTCAATACGACTGGATCATGAGCCGCGACGACCACGAGCTTATTGCACAATATGTAAACGCAAACAGTCCGGGAGCCGCACGCTTCGTTGAAGTTCCCGAGATGGGTCACACTCTCCAGAGCTATACCAACTGGGCCAACGCTTTTGCCGGTAAGAGCAGCGGACTAAATCAGAACGGCGCCAAGTTGATCATCGACTGGCTCAAAGATCAGCAGCGCGTCCGTTAATCCGCGAATCACAGAGCAGACATGCCTGACTTCTGATGTTGGATACATTGAGCGTTGGGCGCCTGCCACGCCGTAGTCTTGACGTAGGCGGGTTCGATGTTTCCTCCTGTTCTTTGGCCTCATTCGCAAAACGATCCTTCCGATGCTACATCGAGCTTCATGAACACGTCCGCGCCAACACCAGACGCAATCCTCCAAACCGCTTTCGGTTTTTGGAACTCCAAGGTTTTGCTTACCGCTGTTGAGTTTGGTCTGTTCACTACGCTTGGACAACGCCGGCTCACTGGCGCAGAAATCGGCAAGGAACTCGCACTGCATCCGCGCGGCATCGCGGATTTTCTCGACGCGCTTGTGGCAATGAAGTTCCTCGAACGCGAGGGCGACGGAGCCGGGGCGAAATATTTCAACACGCCCGCGACCGCTCTCTACCTTGACCGCAAAAGCCCGCGCTACATCGGCGGAATCCCCGAGATGTTGAACGCGCGGTTGTTCAAGTTCTGGCATGACTTGCCGGAAGCGCTCCGCACCGGGCAGCCGCAAAACGAAACCAAGCACGGCGAAAAAGGAATCTTCGAAGAGCTCTATGCCGAGCCGGCGAAGCTCGAACAATTCCTCGACGGCATGACCGGCCTGTCGCGGATCAACTTCGAAGCGCTCGCTGAGAAATTCGATTTCTCCCGCTATCACACCCTCTGCGACGTCGGCGGTGCAACTGGATTGCTCTGCATTGAAGTCGCGAAAAAGCATCCCCAGATCGAGTGCATCAGCTTCGATCTAGCGCCGGTCGAGCCCGTGGCGAGAAAACACATTGCCGCGGCGAAATTGAACGATCGCATCCGCATTGCATCCGGTGATTTCTTTCAGGATCCGCTGCCCAAGGCTGACGTCATTACAATGGGAATGATCCTGCACGATTGGAACCTGGAGAGAAAGATGCAGCTCATCCGCGCTGCCTATGATGCGCTGCAGCCGGGCGGCGCGTTCATTGTCGTCGAAGCGCTGATCGATGACGCGCGCCGCGACAATGTCTTCGGCCTGCTCATGTCGCTCAACATGCTCATCGAATTCGGCGAAGCATTCGATTACTCTGCCGCGGATTTTGAAAAGTGGTGTCGCGAAGTAGGCTTCAAGCGCTTTGAAGTTATCCGTCTGGCCGGACCATCCAGCGCCGCTATCGCATATAAGTAGAGCGAAGCGAGGACGGCGCTTTTCGTAGAGTGATTTTGTTTCTTTGGATCGGGCCCCGGTGTAGACAAGAAAAGGGTTGTGGCGCTTGCGCTTCCCACCGCACTCCAAAAGACCGCCCGATTCGCGTCTATTGGCGCGCTTTACTGTGGTGGTTTCAACGCCGGCACTGCCGCGACATCGATCTGGTAGATATCGCCAATTCCGTTGCCCGGCGAGTGCAGATCTTGCAGCACTTGCGCAGTCGTGCGCTGGTCCGGCTTTGCGGGCAACGCCGGGCTGCGCGTACTCATCCAGACCACATACTTGCCATTGGGTGTTAACTTGGGCGACAACTCGCGCGCGGAGGAATTGATTTCCGGCCCGAGATTAGTTGGTTCGCTCCATTTGCCATCAGCTTGTTTGCGCGAGAAATAAAGATCAAAATCACCGACCGAGTCTGGCCGTTTGGTGACGGCTAAGAGCATGAGCTGCTCGTCTTCGGTAACGAAAGCTTCATATTCTCCCGCCGCAGTATTGATCGGCGGACCGATATTTTCGACCGTATAGCTGCCGCCCTTCTGCGGCACGGCGCGATAAATGTCGCAGGGACCATTGCACCCTTTGCGCTCGGACCCAAAGTACAAGGTTCCATTCTTTAGAGCCATTGGATAATACTCGTCTGCATCGCTATTGACCGGGGCTGGCAGATGACGCGGCGCGCTCCATCTCGCCAGTCGGACGGACTCGTCCGGTGGCGAGCCCGATTCGATCTTGTCCATGACCCAGATATCATGATGCGACTGGCGTTCGTCGCCCGGCTTAATCGGGCGATCGGAAATGAAGTAAAAATGTCGTCCGTCAGCGGTAATGTAGGGATCGGCGTCCTGATATTGGCCCGAGAACGGCGCAACTTCGGGCTGCGACCAGCCACCGTTCCGATAGCGCGAAACGAAGATGGACCAGCGCGAGAAATTCGGCGCCATTTTGAGAAAATAAATTTCCCGGCCATCGGGCGTCAAGGTGGCGTGCGACTCGTAATCGCCGGTCGAAATCACGTCCGGCGCGAACAGCGTCGCATGCGGAAGAGGCTTTGCAGAATCGTACGGAGCGTCCTCGGCGGCCAATGGCGAACTGATAAGAATCGTAACTGCACTAACACGCGCGAAATTCAGCATTGTTTCTCGCATATCATGGTTCACACCCATACAAAAACTCGACGGAATCGGGCTTACCACAAGAGAAATCACGACGGATTTGTTGTGCATCGGGATCGATGTTCGCGAATGTTTACCCGATGCCGCGCTGTACCTGGGCGATCTCCGAGCCAAACCTCACTTATCACGATGAAGAATGGGGCGTGCCGGTGCACGACGACCGCAAGCTTTTTGAGTTTCTAATTCTTGAAGGCGCGCAGGCAGGCCTGAGCTGGACTACGATCCTTAACAAACGAAAGAACTATCGAAAGGCGTTTGATGGATTTCGCGCGGAGAAAATCGCTCGCTACGGTCCACGCGATGTGAAACGCCTCCTCGCCGACTCCGGGATCGTGCGAAACCGGCTCAAGATTGCTGCGGCTATCCAGAATGCGAAAGCATTTCTCGCGGTTCGAAAGGAGTTCGGGAGCTTTGACAGTTATCTTTGGAGTTTTGTCGGCGGCAAGCCGAAGCAAAATCGCTGGCGCAGAATGGACTCAGGTGCCCGCACGCACACCTGAATCCGACGCAATGAGTCGCGATCTCTCACGGCGCGGATTCAAATTTGTCGGTTCGACCATTTGCTACGCGCTGATGCAGGCTACCGGAATGGTGAACGATCACTTGGTTTCGTGTGCGCGACACGCACAACTCGGTGGACCTAAGAAGTAATCCGTCCGACTCGGACTGAACTCGGGAAATTCTTCGGGATGCAAAATGCCGGCGAGAATCTCCAGACTGTCGACGATGCGTGGACCGGGTCGTGCAAAATACGCGCTCGCGTCGACAATGTGGATCCGGTTGTTTTGCGCCGCTGGAAGCGAATCGAATCCCGGAAATTTCCTCAGCAATTCATAATCGCGTTGGGCACGATCGACATCATATCCGCAAAGGGCCAACACGATGATCTCCGGCCGCGCCTCCAACACCGCTTCCCAATTGATCTCGACCGACGGTTGATGCTTTCGGCCTAACGGATCGTATCCGCCCGCGATCTCGACCAGTTCTGGGCCCCAATGGCCGGAACAAAACGGCGGATCAACCCATTCCATCAGAAAACAGCGCGGATGCTCCGGGATTTTTGCTGCGCGTTCGCGCACAGCTTCCACACGTGTCGATAATTCCGCGACAACTTTATCCGCGCGATCCGTCACACCGCAGGCTTTCGCGACGCGACGAATGTCATCAAAGATATTGGACAAACTTGATGGTTCGAGATTAACCACCTGCGGCGGACCTGGCAAAGTCTCGGCGAGTCGGGCTACTGTCCCGTAACCGACCGCGCAGACGTCGCACAACTTTTGCGTCAGGATCACGTCCGGACGCAACTCGCGCAGTAGCGTCTCGTCGATCGTGTAGATCGTACCGTTTGTGCGCAGGGCGCGGCGCACCCAATCATCAACTTCATGGCTGCTTAATCTCGCCTCGTGAACTGGACAGCGAGTCACTCGTGGCCTCGTCTTCGCTTCTTCCGGAAAATCACATTCGTGCGAAACGCCCACGACGTCCTCCATCAATCCCAACGCCGCCGCGATCTCGGTCGCCGCCGGTAACAAAGAAACAATCCGAGGCATGTTCTAATCTGGCCTTTCTGCCTTCTACTTTCTACCTTCTGCTTGTGCCTTCAGTCGTCTTTCTTCGAGCAGTGAACGTTGGTGGAGCGAATCGATGCCAACCCGCGCTAATCGCGAAACAGTTGGCGAAGTTCGGTATCGTTAACATCGGCGCCGTCGGCACATTCGTCGTGCGCAAAGATATGAGCGAATCGACTCTCCGCGCCGCGATCGCGAAGGAGTTGCCGTTTAAATCCGAGATCATGATTTGTCCGGCACGCGACATCCTCAAGCTCGCAGCGAAAAAGGATCCATTCGCACGACAGCCCTCGGGTCCGGACATCACCCGGTTCGTGAATGTGTTAGCCAGGCCCCTTCGCGCGCCGCCTTCTCTTCCTCTCAGCCTGCCATCGGACGACGACTGGCTGCTCAAGATCATCGCGATTGAAAACAGATTCGTCCTCGGTCTGTATCGTCGCCAGATGAAAGCGATCAGCTACCTCGGCAAGATTGAGAAACAATTGGGTGTGCCCGCTACCACGCGCAATTGGAACACGATCAAAAAAGTCGTGCAGATTCTTTCTCAAGGTTAACTATAAAGACGCAAATGCCAGTCATTCCAACCGAAGTCAGAATTTCTCATTTTAAGAATTACTAATAATGGGCAACACGTCCTTAAGACACGACCCAACATCGACCCTGGCGAGACGTTTACCTGGCCGTTATGTCCGCCGGCCTCGGGAACACACCATCCCGGGGCGGCCTCGTGTCCTCGTCATTCCACAGAATCAAGTTTCCTGAACCATTTCCCATCACGGTGAACCTGTAGGTTCGGCCGGCTCGCACGTCGACGACTGTTGGCGGACGTTCCCACCATTTGGGACGCGGAGTTGCCAGCGCCGATAAGACGTGCTGCCCGGGTGTCAGGACGCCCTCATAAGTCCGACCATATCCGATCGCGCCAACGATCACATCATCGACATATAACTGGGCGATGACATTCTTGCCAATGTCCGGGATCCGGTAGACGATTAATCGCGCAGTCCCTGTGCTCGAGCGCGCGTCGAAGCTGGCTCGCTCACTCGCTCCTGCATATCCGGCGACACACAAAAGGCACGCCATGGCCAAGAAAAGCGTGCGGCGGTAATTGTAGTTCATATGGTTTTATCCCTCCATTCAGAAACTTTCGTTGTGCCAACATACTCGACAGAGTTTTGGTCGGGCCATCAAGCATTAGCAGGATTTTCTCCTCCCACTTGCGATGGAGCTGTGAGTCCCTCTCGCGAGGTAGAACCTGACCTCGCGAAAAAGTAAATCACCCCTTCTTCCTTTGTTTTGTCCCGGCTTCCGCCATCCGCTCTCAACTCTCAACCACCAACTATCAACTTCTTTGGTACTCCTCCTCGCTCACCTTCTCCATCCACTCAGCCACCTTACCGTCGAGCGCTTCCTGAATCGCGATATGTGTCATCGCGGTCGTCGGCGTCGCGCCATGCCAGTGTTTCTCGTCAGGCGCAAACCAGATGATATCGCCTGGCCGGATTTCTTCGATCGGCCCGCCCTCGCGCTGCGCCCAGCCGAGGCCGGCGGTGACGATCAACGTCTGACCGAGTGGATGCGTGTGCCAGGCGGTGCGGGCGCCCGGCTCGAAGGTAACGCTTGCGCCACGCACACGCGCCGGTCCCGGCGCTTCAAACAAAGGATCAATTCGCACCGCGCCAGTAAACCAGTCTGCGGGTCCCTTCGTTGAATTTTGTGAATCAGCTCTCTTTATTTCCATGGTTTTCTCTTAGCCGCCAAAGGTGGGTAGCTCCAACAGAGCTTTCAACTCTTACGTTCTGCGATCACCAATTACCACAGGACGGCCAAAGCGGCTCCGTCGCAACCGACACCTGAACCACGGATGAGGCCACTAACGCGGATCAATGAGGAATAGCTATCCGTTAAACACACCAAAGTCGTGGGTTGTTATCAGCCGCTGAGTAACTCGCCCGAGCCTCCGGCTCTAGCTTCTTTCGCACCCGCCCGGAATGCTGAGCCGTAGCCCTACTACTAGTCCCGTTCCACACCGGTAACGTCGGTTGGAGCCTCAATCCACTAGGGCGGAGGGTCAAATTTCCTTCACCATTTCCCATTGCGGTGAACTTGTAGGTTTGGCCGCTTCGCACATCGACGATTGTTGGCGGGCGTTCCCGCCATTTCGAACGCGGAGTCGCCAGCGCCGATAAGACGTGGTGCCCGGGTTTCAGGAACCCTTCATAGGTACCACCATATCCGATCGAGCCAACCACGACGTCATCGACATATACCTGGACGATGACGAACTTGCCCATGGTTGGGGTGCGATAGACGATTAGACGAGCAGTCCCTCCATCCGAGGCCGTGCCGGAGGTGGCTCGCGTACTCGCCCCGGCATATCCGGCGACACATAAAAGGCACGCCATCGCCAGGACAAGCGTGCGGCGCCAATTGTAATTCATAAGATTTCGTTCCTCCGTTAGAAATGTTCGTGTTGTCCAAACATAGCCGACAAATTCGTAAGCAACAATTACGGCGCTCCTGCGCCTTCAGGCTTCGAATTCCTATATATCTATATTAGATAGAGGGCGATGGTTTCTGAAAGGCATCGATATCCCTGGAGGACGTTCATTTTCTTGGTCGCGGCCGGCACGCTGACTGGACCGCTTGTTATTCCTTATTTTCTCGGCCTGGAGGCGATTGCTCCGGGACCACAGCCGCCGGGATCCCTCCGCTCTCTTATTCTTTCGGGGCTTTATCAAAACCTCATGTTTCTCGTTCCCGGGACCGCAATCGGCCTTCTGGTCGCGCCCAAACTCGGTCTTGGCGCACCTTACTTGGAGAGTTGGCTCGACGGCGCGCCCCGGCCAGCTCAACCGCTCTCGTCGATCGTTCGGCCCGCACTCTTCTGGGCCACGGTGACGGCGCTTATCGCCTTCGCCATTGACGGGTTTTTCCGCTACGCGCTCGAAGTCACTACGCCCGCGCCCGAGATCCATGCTCGCATCGCCGTCTCATGGTGGCGCAGTGGGCTGGCGAGCTTTTGGGCGCCATGGGCGGAAGAGATCTTCGATCGCCTGTTCTTGCTTTCACTTCTCGCCTGGCTGGGGATGAAACTCTTTCGCGTCTCTGCAAAGGGACGTGGACGCTGGACCGCGCTCTGGATCGCCAACCTTGCCACGGCACTTTTCTTTGGCTGGTATCACATCAGCAACGAAGAACTGTTCGTCGATCCCGTACCCTTGATCGTCGGGCTGCGAACAGTGCTAATTGTCCTGCCAGCCGGCCTGGCGTTCGGTTGGATCTATATCCGCCGGGGCCTTGAGGCTGCAATCCTCTCTCACTTCATCATCGACGTGATTGTGCACGTTGTGCGACCTATCATCGAGTACGGACTAGTCACGTAGGACGACCTTGGAAGCCGCACCGTCGTCCCTCCTGTAACGAGTCAAAAACAATCGGCCGTGGAGCGTTGGGCGTTGAGCGTTGCATCGCTCGACATTTAATTTCAATCAGCCTGCTCGTGCGAAATCGCGAAAGGCTTTTAGCAGCCTGCGCGTGACCGCACCGGGTTTTCCGTTGCCAATCGCTCGTTCGTCGACGGCTACGATCGGCATCAGTTCACGTGTCGTGCTGGTAAGAAATGCTTCGTCGGCGTCGAACAGGTCCTTGTCGCGCAGCACTTGCTCACGAACTTCGATACCGGCATTTCGACCGATCTCGAAGAGGAGCTCACGGGTGATACCGGGCAGGAGGCCACACTCAACCGGTGGCGTGAGCACGGTGTCGCTCCTAACGATAAACAAGTTGGAGGTCGCGCACTCCGTCAGTTCGCCACGATCGTTCCGCATCACCCCGTCGAAGGCGCCGCGCTGAAACGCTTGCTGTGCAGCCAACGCCTGGTTCATGAGGTTATTGCTCTTGATCATCGGATTCAGCGACTTGGGATGGTTCCGAACGACGTCGACCAGCACAACTTTGCAGCCGCGCTCATAAATCTCAGAGGGCGGCTCAATGAGCGGTTTGACAATAATGACCCACGAGGGCTTGGGCGTTGCTTTCAAGTCGTAGCTCAACTCGCCAACACCGCGAGTAACTAACACCCGCACGTACGCTTCCTTTCCGTCGAGCTTCGTCGCGCCGATCGTGTCGGAGACATGCCGGGCCAGCACCTCATCCGTAAATGGAATCACCAGCTCGATCATTCGCGCTGAATTGCGCAGCCGGCGCATATGCCGATCATAAAGAAACAGGCGACTGTTATAAGTCCGCAGTGTTTCGTAGACTCCTTCGCCGTAGAGAAAGCCGTGGTCGAAGACGGAGATCACCGCGTCGCGCTCATCAGAGATCCGCCCATTCACGTTTACCATCGCTGCCATGACTGAAGATGGCAGTCGAGCAGCCGGGAAGAAAGAAACAACTCGACGGTCGCAGACCGCCGCTACAGTTAATTTGAGAAGCGCGCAACTTAATCAGAGTCATCAGCTTGGGATCCAGCCCGGATTGCGCCAGATATTTTTCGAGACCAAACATTGCCTCAAACGCACCGCGACCATTCCTTAGATAATCAATTCTCGGTTCCATAATTTTCCCCACCTCCGGGTAAATGTTTCGCAGCGAACCAAGCGGACAGTTCTGCCCAATTTTCCCGCGGCTCCGACTAGTGCCAGATCAAAGTCGAGTGACCGAGAAGTACGAGCACCGCGGCGACGCCACTGAGCGGAATCAAATTCGCAAGTAAGGCTGCGACACCGAGGGCAATTGCGCGTGGCCGCACAAAAAAGCCGATGATCGCCACCGTCGCGCCGACGCCCCACAAGATCATCGCCAGCGGGCCATCTTTCGACATATCGTGGAAAGGTCGAATCACTTCAAAAATGAGAAGCAACCCCAACATTGCGCAGACGAAACTAACAATGGTCAGCCGTTTCGAGTTCACACCTGCAGCCTAAACTTGCAGCGGGCACAGCTTCACCAGCTGCGTCCGAGAAGAACAAAGGTCACGTAGTGCGTTACCAGTAACATCGGCACCCAGAAAGCCGGGATCCAATAGGCCGGCCCCATTGCCGGCGGCGCGTTGTAGATCGTGGCGGTCGTAAGCGCCACGAGCAGGTCAACTGTTCCGGCGACATTGAAAATCCACACCGCCGGTTTGGCCAGCCCAGAACCACTCAACACCAGCGGGATTGCGACAAAAGCAATGATCGATGTCACCAAATCGCCAAACGCCGCCTTGTTTGCGAACTGCGATGGCAATCCGGGATAAGTGGCGCCGCGCGTCAGGAACATCATCCCGAGATGTCGCATTGAATGCAGAAGCAAAATGGGCACGAGAATTTGTTGGGGTTCAACATGTGGAACCAAAGGCAACAGATACAGCCGGGCTGCGACATAGAAGATCGCGGTATTGGCGAGAAGGTTAAGGACAATGACGCGATCGAAAATGCCAGGCATTTATCTCTCCTTCCGAACGACCTTTTCGATCCTTAACCCGCAGCGAATGATTCTCAAATTTTTTCAACGGGTAACAAAGCCTTCGTTATCTTTGTTTCTTCTGCTGAAGTCAGTTCTGTTCTTTTGAGTTGAGTGTTTGGAGTTGGACGTTTGCTCTTTCAATGTGGGAGCGACCTTACTGTCCCGACTCGACTTCGCCGTTCTCCGGGCCCACCATTTGGAACAATACCAATGGAAACGCCGCTGACGCCTCTCGAATTCGCTCGCCGCGCCAGCAAACTCTATCCCGAGCACGTCGCCATCGTCGATGGTGCTTCCAGCTGGACCTATGCGGAGTTTCAGGATCGATGTGACCGTTGGTCGGCGGTTTTACAGAAACTCGGAATTCGCTCGGGCGACCGCGTTGCGTATCTTTCACCGAACACTCACGCGCAGCTCGAATCGTTCTACGCGGTGCCGCAAGTCGGCGCGGTGCTGGTGCCGTTAAATTATCGCCTGACCGCGGATGATTTCGTTTACCTCATCAATCACAGCGGCTCCCGCATGATTTGCGCAGATCGCGATTATCTCGGCACGATCGACAGCATTCGTTCCCGCCTACCGCGCGTAGACCACTTCGTCGCTTTGACCGGAGACGCTAAAGACTGGCTCGACTACGAAGCCGCGATCAAAGCCAGTCCGGCTGAATTTGTTCGTCCCGAAATTGGCGAGACCGATCTGCTCACGATCAATTACACCAGCGGAACTACCTCGCGTCCGAAAGGCGTGATGATCACCCATCGCAACGCCTGGATGAATTCCATCGGCACCCTCGTCCATCAATCCATGAGCTGCGCCGATCGTTACCTGTGGACGCTGCCGATGTTTCACGCCAACGGCTGGACTTTCGTCTGGACTGTCACGGCCGCGGGCGCAACCCACATTTGTCTGCGCAAAGTCGAATCGCGCGCCGTTTTCGAATTGATGGCAAAAGAGCGGATCACGATGCTGTGTGCAGCGCCGACAGTCTTGATCTCGTTAGCGAATGCGCCGGAGGCTCTGCGTCGCCTCGCTCCAAAGGGGGTTCGAGTTTTCACAGCCGGGGCGCCGCCCGCTGCGTCCACCATCCAGCGACTCGAGGAAGAGCTGGGCTGGACGATCATCCACGCTTACGGACTGACCGAGACCGCGCCGTTCATCACCATCTGCGAGCCGCGAACGGAACATGCGTCACTCAAAATCAGCGAGCGAGCCGCGATCAAAGCCCGTCAAGGTGTCGAGCTGATTACTTCTGGGGAGTTACGCGTGGTGGACGAAGAAGGAAAGGAGGTGCCACGAGACGGGATTACCCAGGGGGAAATTGTGGCCCGCGGCAATGTGATCATGGCCGGTTACTACAACGACCCGGAAGCAACCGAACAAGCGGTTCGCGGTGGATGGTTTCATTCTGGCGACGCTGCGGTCGTGCATCCGGATGGCTACGTCGAGATTCGCGACCGCCTGAAAGACGTCATCATCAGCGGCGGCGAGAACATTTCCTCCATCGAAGTCGAGGGCGTGCTTTTGCGACATCCGGCGGTAGAGGAGGTCGCGATCGTCGGGCTGGCGCATGAACGCTGGGGCGAGGCGCCACACGCTTTTGTTGTGCTCAAGCAAGGCGAGCGCGCGGATGAGAAAGAGCTGTGCGAGTTTGCGCGGGCCAACCTCGCGCATTTCAAAGCGCCGCATAGCGTGACCTTTCTCCAAGAGCTTCCCAAAACTGCAACCGGCAAAATTCAGAAATACGTTTTGAGAGCGCGACAGGCCGCGATCGTCCCGCAGTAAAATGCCTCAGCATCGATCGCTTTTGACAACGTCGTTCTGTTCTATATATGTCACTGGCATATATGGCAACGCCAGTTCTCGATCGCGAATTAAAAAAGGGCAGCGCCGAGTTGATGATTCTTTCTCTCCTGGAACATCGCCCGCGCCATGGCTATGAGATTGGACAGCTCATCGAGCTGCGCTCCCGCGGCGCCGTTCGATTTAATGTCGCCTCCCTCTACCCTTTGCTCTATCGCCTGGAAAAACGGAACTGGATCCGGGGACGCTGGATTGAAAAATCCGGGCAACGCCGCCGCCGCTACTATCGGTTAACACCGGCGGGCAAGAAAATGTTGACCAAGCAACGCCACGGCTGGGCCGAGTTCGTTGCTGCCGTCAAGTTAATCACCGCGACGCAACATGCCTGATTTTAAAGCCGAAATTAGAGCGCGCATCGCCGAACTCGGACTGCCTCCGGTGCGCGAAGCAGAAATCGTGGAAGAGTTCTCGCAACATTTGACCGACGAGTACGAGGCGGCGATCAACCGCGGGGCCTCTGAAGAGGAAGCTCGCCACGCCGTTTTCGAGGAACTCAATGCATCAGACTTCCTGAGCCGCGAATTAAAACGCGTGGAGCGTCGGGCCCCGGCAAACGCGGTTGTCCCCGGCCGGGAAGGAAACCTGTTTGCAGATATCGGACAGGACCTGCGCTACGGGCTGCGCACACTCATCAAGAATCCGGGATTCACGATCGTGGCCGTCATTGCTCTCGCACTCGGCATCGGAGCAAACAGCGCCATTTTTAGCGTCGTCAACGCGGTCCTGCTGCGGCCGCTGCCTTATAAGAATCCCGATCAACTCGTCGTCATTTGGGAAAACGCGACGCACCTCGGTTTTCCCAAGGATACGCCCTCGCCCGCCAACTTTCTCGACTGGCGCCAACAAAGCAGCCTCTTCGAAGGCATGGCAGCGTTCGCTGAGCGCAGTTTTAACCTCACCGGCGTAGGCGAACCGGAACGTCTCGATGGTCGCCGCGTTTCCGCGAACCTTTTCGAGATGTTAGGCGTAAAGCCAATTGTCGGCCGGACTTTCGTCCCGCAGGAAGATCAACCGGGCACCAAAGTCGTGCTGTTGAATGAAGGTCTCTGGAAACGGCGCTTCGGTGGCGATCCCGCCGTCGTTGGCCGCGCCGTGAATCTAAATGGCGAGCCCTACACCGTCGTTGGCGTACTGCCGCAGACGGTGCGTCTCCCCACGTCTGGCAACTGGCGCGACCAGGTCTGGGTGCCGCTCGCTTTCCCCTCCGAAGAAGCGGCGTCCCGCGGTGCCCATTACCTTGAAGTGATCGCGCGGATGAAACCCGGGATGACTTTGCCGAAAGCACAGGCGGAGATGGATACAATCGCGGCACGTCTCGCCCAGCAATATCCCGATTTCAACGCCCGGAGAGGCGCGGTGGTCACGCCCTTGCACGAAGAAATTGTCGGGAAGATGAAATCGCCGCTGCTGATTTTGCTAGGCGCGGTGGCGTTCGTTCTTCTCATCGCCTGCGCCAACGTCGCGAATCTCCTGCTGGCGCGGGCCGCGGTCCGGCAAAAGGAAATCGCCCTGAGACTTGCTCTTGGCGCGAATCGCGCTCGTCTGACCAAACAATTGCTCGTCGAAAGTGTACTGCTTTCGCTCGTAGGCGGTCTGGTGGGTCTGGGCGCCGCCTATTTCGGCCTTAACGTTCTGACCCGCTTCATTCCGCGGGATGTCGCCCAGGCGGATACAATTACCATCGATGCGAAGGTGCTACTGTTTACTCTCGCCGTGGCCGTGGTTACCGGACTGATCTTCGGCCTCGCCCCCGCAACCCAGGCGTCGCATTTCAACCTGAATGAAACCCTGAAGGAAGGGGGACGCGATTCCGGCGCCGGCGTTCGCGGCAAACGCCTCCGCAACTCGCTCGTCATCGCCGAGGTCGCGACCTCATTCATCCTCCTCGTGGGCGCGGGACTGTTGATCAACAGTTTCGTCCATCTGCGAACTCTCGACCCCGGTTTTCGCGCGGACCATTTACTCACGCTGAACGTCGACCTCTCCGAAGTGAAATATCCGGATACTCAGCGTCGGACCGCGTTCTTCGAGGAAGTAACCCGTCGCGTGCAGACGCTGCCGGGTGTGCAATCGGTCGCGGTCGCGGGCAATCTGCCGTTCACCTACAACGGCGATTCGACGATCATCGCGGTGGAAGGCATTCCCGATCCGCCGATCGATCAATGGCCCGACGTGATCTACCGCACTATTGGTCCGGGATATCTCGCAACCATGGGGATTCCGCTGGTGCGCGGACGCGATTTCAACGACCAGGATACGCTCGACACGACGCCGGTGGTAGTGATCAGCGAAAAGACGGCAAAGCACTATTGGCCTAACGAAGAGCCAATCGGCAAACGTCTCAAGACTGGCGCCACTGCATCAGACGTCCCATGGCGCACCGTCATCGGCCTGGTCAAAGACGTGCGGCAAAACGATTTCATCGCCGAGCCCAAGATGCAGATGTACTTCAGCTATCGCCAGGTGAAGGACCTGGTGGCCAACGCGCTGGTCGTGCGGACGTCGGTCGATCCGTTAAGCCTCGCCACCTCTGTGCGAAATACGATCTGGGCGGTGGATAAAGATCAGCCAGTCGCGAATATCGATTCGATGGAGCACATTGTCGCGGGCGCGGTGGCGCGGCAGCGTTTCAGCATGCTATTGCTCGCTATCTTCGCAGGACTGGCACTGGTCCTGGCCGCAGTCGGTATCTACGGCGTAATGAGTTATTCAGTTGCCCAGCAAACGCGCGAAATCGGCATTCGCATCGCGCTCGGAGCTCAGCGCGGCGACGTCTTAAGAATGACGGTGAAAGAAGGATTAAAGCTTGTGGGCGTCGGGTTACTGATCGGTTTGGTCAGCGCATTCGTGCTAACCAGAGTAATGGAGAGTCTGTTGTTCGGTATCAGCGCTACCGACCCGATTACGTTCGGCATTATTTGCGTCGTGCTGTTAATCGTGGCGACACTCGCCAGCTACATCCCAGCCCTGCGTGCCGCTACCGTCGATCCGATGGTCGCCCTGCGGGCACAGTAGCCAAGTCTTCCTTCCTGGATTGTTTTCGCGCATTGTAGGGCGGCCGCATCGCCTGGCTTTCCTTTAGTAATGGCAGCCGGAGCGGCTGCCCTACAAAAGGCGCATATGATCACCTTTAAGCAAGAAAATTGCGGCGACACCATCGCTGGGTTGCAAGACAGAATTACCCTGTCAGCTGTCGCCTTGTAGGGCAAAAGGTAACAACTTTGTTACAATTGCCCGGTGGATCGCCGACTGGGCACGCGCGTATCTAATACAGACATGATCGGCCGAAGGAGATATTCAGCATTCATTGTCGGATTTTCCATTTTGCTGTCAGGCGGGACCGAATACGCGCTAGCGAGAAACGGGCAGCCTAATCCCACACCGACACCGCCACCGTCGTCGAATGCGCCACCTGCGCCTGTTTTGGCGGCGCCAGCAAATGGCGCATCACTGGTCCAGCCAATCACACTCGATTGGAATGCGGTCTCGGATCCAGATGGACCGATCGGAAGTTACACGTGGCAGATCGCGACTACATCCGCGTTTACCACCATCATTGCTTCCGGTTTCACCAACATGGATTCCGATCCGTCTGTCCCGACACGGACCGCGGATAAGGTCAGCGGTTTGCCTAACGGTACCTATTTCTGGCGGGTGAAAGCCAGTCAGCTCGTCGGCGGTGCGACCGGATCGGTCGATTCTCCCTGGTCGCCGGTGCGATCGTTCACCGTCACCGGCCTCGGCCCCGCGCCAGCCACGCCATCATTCATCACGCCGGCTAATAACGCGCAGTTTCACGTGCGCGAGAGTTTCAACATCCAATGGTCGGCGGTCCCAAACGCACAGAACTACATTCTCGAAGCCGATGACGAACCGACGTTTTCCTTTCCGATTAACCTGATGCTTTCGCCGATAAACTTCGGCACTCAATGGGGGGCGCTCTGGGGCAATCCGCTCACCATCTATTATAGAGTGCGCGCAGTTTCTGTGGACGGTGTACGCAGTCTTCCTTCCGCGACAGTCAAGGTGCAGATCACGAACGCAGCGCCAGTTCCGGCAGGCGTATCGCCCGTCGCACCGGCCAATGGAGCAACCGTGCGACTACCGTTCTTCCTCGATTGGTCCGATACGCCGAATCCGCAGGTGCCCGGTTACGACCTCGAGATCAACAGCAGTGCCAGCTTCGCACTTGCTTCAAGTGTGCTGCTTCTGAGCCCGAGTCGCTCGGATTACATGATCACGCGCGATCTGCTCGCGCCCGGAAATTATTTCTGGCGCGTGCGCGCGCTGCACGGTGACGTCGCCGGTCCGTGGTCAGCCGGGCGCGCGATCACGGTAACTGCGCCGATCGCTCCGCCGAATATTAACTTGTTTGCCATTCTCGCTGAGCCGGTAAACGCCTTCGGTGGAAATATTGCGCACGCCAGAGTGATGCTCGATAATCCCGCACCGGCAGGAGGAGCGGTCGTGTCGATCTCGACCGATATCCCACAGGTAAATATCCCAGCGACCAGCGTTACGGTTCCGGCCGGAAAAACCGATGCAACAATCGCCAACATCGCCACTGGCCCAGTTCCAAACGGCGGAGTTTCGGTCGGCATAATCGGAGATTTATTCGCGGGCTTTGCCAATGGACGGGGACAGAATTCGTTCGGCGTTCTCCCGATACTTTACGGCACCAGTCTCAGCAAGGAGAGCGTGGTCGGCGGGACGTCAGTCAACGCCACTGTGACGCTGCAAAGCGCGGCGCCGGCGGGTGGCATAACTGTCAGACTGGTTAGCAGCGATCCCAATATCGTTAGGCCGCCGGCTACTGTTTTCATTCCGGCGGGAGCCACGGACATCGACTTTGCAGTTCCTACGAGCGCAGTCTCGGTTCCGATGCGCGTCATCATCGAAACCGGCACGGACGTCGACGGCTATCGCGCTCCGCAAACCTGGCTGACAGTCACGCCTCCGGGAAGTCCAACGCCAGCGCCGAGTCTTTCGTCGCTAACGCTGAGTCAATCGTCAGTCGTTTCCGGTGGCACCGTTACCGGAACGCTCAGGCTAACTTCACCCGCTCCAGCCGGGGGCGCGGTCGTAACCTTGCAAGGCAGCATGGAAGGTGATGTTATCGTCCCTCAAAGTGTAACGATTCCCGCCGGCAGCATCAGCGCAAATTTCACCACATCACCTGCTCCCGAAACGCCCTTCCCACGCTGGGTATTCATTCAAGGTCACTACGGAACTTCCGGCGGATCGCAGGCGCGCATTCTAGAGATCGATCCGGCGTCCGGCCCGGCGACGTTGCTGGCGATCGGTCCGGCGAGCCAGGATGTCATCGGTGGCAAATCTGGCCGGGCCAGTGTTGCGCTCGTTATTCCAGCACCAATCGGCGGCGGAACTATTAAGCTAACGACTGACAATCCTTCGGTCATTCACGTGCCAGCGAGCGTGTCGATCGCGGCAGGAAACAGCGCCGTCAGTTTCGCCATTGCCACCAGTCCTGTCTCCGGGCTGCCAACCGGCGGATTTGTCTTTGCCAGCGCTGGCGGCGTCACGAAATCCATTTTCGTTAACGTCGCTCCCGACCCGAACGCGCCGCCGTTGTTGCAGTCGATGTCGATCACGCCAACAAGCGTGACCGGGGGAACAAACGCCACCGGAACGGTATTTCTCAGTGCGCCCGCGCCCGCCGGCGGGATCTCAGTCACGCTCTCCACTAATAACGCATCGGCTGCGCAAGCGCCCGGCATTGTCAGTGTTCCCGGCGGCCAGACCAGCGCGAGCTTCGCCATCACCACCTTTGCGGTAACCGCGAACACAACCGTGACAATCACGGCGTTCTTCGACACGACCACCTCCGCGCAACTTACGGTCACGCGCGGGACGACGCCGACACCGACACCGACGGCGACCCCACCGGCAACGTTGCCCGCTCCATCACTCGTTAGCCCGGCGGCCGATGCGCGTTTCGCGCCCGGCGCTAACATCACATTCGATTGGTCCAATGTGACCGGCGCTGCCAGCTATACCATCCAGATCGACGACGCGAACACGTTCCCTTCGCCGTTCATCGTGAACCAGACCGTCACCGCATCGCAATTCAGCAGCAGCACGCTGCCGATAAAGACCATGTGGTGGCGCGCTCGCGCGAACGACGCCTCCGGTAAACCGGGCAACTGGTCCGCCATCCGGCGCTTCGAAGTAAAGAACTGACGCGTCAGATTTAGAAATACGTCTTAAGAGCGCGACAGACCGCGATCATTCCGCCCTAAGTCTCCCAGCCCGACTGGCGGAAGGGCAAAAGGCGCAGGGCCAGGGCAGACGCAGAAGGTAGAAGGCAGAAAGGTCCTCTAGCCTCTGACGTTCGGTGTTCGGCGCTTCGTCCCTTCAACTCTCAACAAACGCCAGTCCCGCTCGGACCAACCATCAACTTCTCCGGCATTCCTCCGCGTGTTACAGTTTGCGTCTGCATGAAAACGAACCGCATTGAAGCGTTCAGTGACGGTGTCATGGCCATCATCATTACCATCATGGTCCTGGAATTGAAGGCGCCGCACGATCCTACGCCAGCTTCACTCGGGCGGATGTGGCCGGTCTTTTTTGCTTACGTCCTGAGCTTCCTCATCATCGCCATCTACTGGGTGAACCATCACCATCTCATTCACATGGTCACTCGGGTCGATGCCAGCATCCTCTGGGCAAACATCAATTTGCTTTTCTGGATCTCGCTCATACCCTGGGTCACTGTTTATCTCGGCGACAATCACGCGTTGCCGTTCCCGGTCGCGCTTTATGCCGCCGTCTCACTCGCGGGCGGGGTTTCGTTTTTTCTGCTGCGTGCGTTGATCGCGCGTCATCATCACGACTCGGCATTCGAGCGGGTAAACAAAAGGATGGCGCGCAAGAATCTCATCGCCATCCTCATTTACACCGCAGCCATTGTCGTAGCGTTCATCTACACCCCGCTCGCCCTCATCCTGATCGCGACCCCGGCGACAATGTATTTCCTGCCCGACCGCGGACCCGAGAAATTGGAGCACTAGGAAATCGACAGAAGGAAACAAAGATCAGACCTCTGGCCTCTGATCTCCTTGGCACGCGGTAGCGTGGGCGAAGGCCGGCTGACCTCCGACTTCCATGTCCAAAAACGCCTCCGCGAATCTCTTGACCTAGTCAGACGAACTCACGTCTCTCAACCGCGGATCCTTGAACCCGCGATTGCCTCGAACGAATCGTTTCGCTGGGCACGCGGCGCAGATCGCCCGTTAACCGCAGCTTCGACAGAGTCCAGATCAACCACTTTGTCGGATCCCACTGCCACGGTTTCACGCCATTACGATAATCGTGCTGAAATTCGTGGTGATAATTGTGGTAGCCCTCGCCGAAAGTAAGCAGCGCCATCAGGAATGAATCGCGCGCGCTGCATTTCGTCGAATACGGCTGGCGGCCGATGGTGTGACAGGCGGAGTTGATCAGGAACGTGCCGTGTTGAATCACGACTACTTTGGCCACGCCGCCGATGAGAAAACCACCGAGCGCGCCAATCCAGCCGTCCCAGAGCGCGCCGAGCAAAGTCGGCAAAACAAAACTGACCAGCACGGCGAGCAAATGAATATGTCGATGTTGCCACATCACCAACGGGTCTTTTTTCAGATCGGCTACGTTATCGAAGGGCGGTTGTGGCCAGAGCTTGAACAGAAGCCAGCCGATGTGCGCATGAAAAAATCCTTTGCTGATGTCGTACGGATCTTCGTCATGATCGACATGTTTATGATGCCGGCGATGCTCGCTCGCCCACATTAGGACAGAATTTTCGAACGCCGCCGCGCCGAAGATGAGGGTGAACAAGCGCACGGGCAGCCGTGCGCGAAAAGTCGCGTGCGTGAACAACCGGTGATAACCGAGAGTGATACTGAATCCAGTCGCGGCCCCTAAAACTGCGCCGATCGCGAAATGAAACCAATCGACCCCGAAATACCACAGGTAGAGCGGCACCGCAGTCAGCGTGAGAAAAAATGTGCCGATCAGGAAGGAGCTCGTCGTCCAATTGATCCGATCGGTTGGGATTTGAAAGATCACAGGCGAGTAGTCTGGAACGGAAGGATCCCAACAAAAGGCAACAGGGTTAACGAAATGTTGTCAATCCTCGTTTCCTTTTGTTTAAGAAATAACATTTGAATTGGAACCAGTCTCGTGAAAATCGGGAATCCTGTCTGCCTCTCAAAGAGGACGGCCAAGAACCACATCCGCCTTGCTCCAGCTATGGATTTTGCCGCAATGCGCACAGGTGAGCTTTTGCGTTTTAACCTTAGCCGCGCTCCAGCGTTTTTCTTCAATTGTCCGGCCAGTATCGGTCAACTTCGACGTCGAAGGACACCGCACCAGCAAGCTCTTCATGTTCGCGAGCTTGGATTTTAACCGTCGCCGCGGCGGTTCGAAATAAAATCGCGTAGCCATGTCAGAGTCGATAAACGATCCGCGCCTTGGCGGTGTCGTAAGGCGACATATGCATTTTCACTCGGTCGCCAATGGTAAGTCGAATAAAACGTTTGCGCATTTTTCCGGAGATGTGCGCGAGCACGAGATTGTTATTGGCAAGCGCAACCCGAAACATTGTTCCGGGCAGCACGTGCATAATCGTGCCTTCGATCTCAATCGCCTTTTCAGAATCCATGATGTCGATCTTAGGTAGGGGCGATTGACTTCACCGCCCGCTTGCAGCGCGGCCCCGAAAACCTTCGAGGCCGGCTGCACAGTCGATCTATCGGCGAAAGCCGGAGAAGCTCCGTTTCGGGCCGTTGGCACGCGGACGCTCTTCGCGAGGACGAGCCTCGTTCACGTTTAGCGCGCGACCGTTGAGATCTTTGCCATTCGCGGCGGTCATCGCGGCTTTGGCTTGTTCGTCATCATTCATGGTGACAAACGCGAACCCGCGCGATTTGCCCGTCATCCGGTCCATCATGAGATGGACTTCGTTGACGGTGCCGTGTTGTTCGAATAGATCCTGGAGATCGTTCTCGGTGGTCTCAAAAGAGAGATTACCTACGTACAGTTTCATTGTGTTTGAATTTGGAAAAAACTGAGCAGCTACAGAGCCGTTCCCGGGAGTCGGGTTTCAAACCACCAATGAGCGACGCTCACCTGACGATCTACCGTGCAGTGAAGTTAAACAAAGTAATCCAATAAGTGCGCACTATCGCCCAGTTCGCGTCAAACACAACTGCCAAATCCAACTTTTCACAGAAGGCAACGACGTAAGTCACTCGTTATTCGTGACAACTGCCTGCGCCGCCTAATGTATTGGATCAAGGAACGGCATGCCCGGATCGCTCACATAAAAAACGATCAACCGCAACGGGTCCGTGCTGCTGTTATTGTAACCCGTCATTTTCACGTTTGGCGGCATCATCTTCGCCTGGCCGGTTCTTACTGTAATGGGTTCATGCCCTTCCAATTCCAATCTGAACGCGCCCTCCAGAATGTAGACGGTCACCGGGAACCGGTGAGTATGAAACAGAGTCCTTTCACCTGGTCGGAAGTTTACCGTGAGAACGCGCACCTCCTGTTTCTCGCCCTTCGGCATGCCGGCGACAATCTCGCTGAAAAGTAATTGCGGCTTTACTACACCCGGCTCTTGCGCCGCCACCGTCAAACCGCCAAGTAAAATGGTAAATCCAAGGGCGAAGCTCTTGCATTCTCTCCGCTGCTTGCTCGGTTCCGACTTTGTTGCCTTGGTGGTCATGTTTTCCTTTCCTTTTCTCTCAACTATCAACTCTCAGCGGTCCACCGTCTCAAATGCCAAATGTTTGAGACGCCACCCCGTTCTTCGTTCCCGCACCAATTCCGCTAATTCACGACCGCTTCCTTCAAATTTTCGCGCGCCTCTTCTAACGTCACACCTTGAGCGTGGGCGCCAGGCGGTTCTCGACGAACACCGCATAGCCTTGCGGAAATTTCCGGAAGACAGCGGTCAACTTAATCTCCATCGCGACCTTATAGCACGAGAATCCGGTTCGACCATACCCGACCTAAGGTCGCCAAGGATCATGAGCCGCTCCCGACGCGGCGTAGCATTGTGCTTAGGCGGGATCAACACTCAACTATCAACTTCTGCCGCTTGCCTTGCCCCCGTTCTCGCATAAAAACATGCATGCGCTCTGTGCTCGTGCTGCTCGTTTCGGTTCTTACCGCCGCGATCTCGACTGCGGCAGACCTATCAGCCAAAGATCTTGTCGCGCAGCTTTATCAAGCACACCGCTCAAAACACGATCCGCTGGACGAAACGCAGTTGCTTGGCCGCTATTTCGATGCCGCGCTATTGAAGCTTTACCTGAAAGACAAACGCGAGGCGAAGGGAGAAGTCGGTCGTCTTGACGGTGACCCGCTTTACAACGCGCAGGACATTCAAATCAAAGACTTCTCCGTTTCAGTGCCGGAAATGGTCGGGGGAGAAACGCGCGTCACGGTTCATTTCAAGAACATCGGTAAACCGGCGCGCATCATATACGTGCTCAGCCGAACGGCCGATGGGTGGAGGATCAGCGATATTCGCTACGACGACGGCTCATCGCTCAAGAAAATCCTTCAAGGCAAGCTCTGACCTCCAGCTCAAGCGGGCAGCAGCTCGGTTCGGCTGAATGAACATTCCGCCGAGCGCGATGCAACCAGGCGAGAACGATGATTTCGTGACCGACCTCGATTCCCAACAACGGCTCCGCGAGTCTCTTGAGCTCAGTCAACGGATTCACGTCATCAACTCTCAGCGCTCCATCGTCTCAAACGTCAAATGTTTAGACGGGAACAACTGCTGCCCTTTCCACGGCTGCGTGGCGAGTTCGAAAAGAACTGATCTCGTCTTGAAGGCAATAGCTGTGATATCGAAAGCACCGTCATGATTACTGGAGCTATCGGCCCGTTCCAAGGCGCACGCGCAGCCTTGGTTTCTTTCGCAATAGGAATTGGCTGTTGCGTCCTGGCTACTGAACTCGTACTTGCTGATACCGCTCCCTGTTTCAATAAGGTTCGTCCGACCGAGCAACTGGTGCTCGCCACGTCAGCCAATGATCCGACCCTGCGCAGGCAGCTACTTGCACTTTCGCCCGCGGTCCGCCCGGATGAAGCGGAGCGTGTCGTGCACTGCGCCTACACGACCGGACGAGAACTGGCCCGCGAATGGCGAGTTGTCTGGATACCGGGCGTTCAGAATTTTCTCGTTAACATCGGCGCCCGAAAGGGTGGACTCTGTTTTCAATGGGCCAGCGAACTTTTGAGTCGATTGGATGCGCTAAGGCTGCAAACACTGGATCTTCACTGGGCAGAATCGTATGCGGGAACATCGGCCGAACACAATGTGATCGTCGTGACCGCAAGGGGACAACCTTTTGAGAGGGGCATCTTACTCGATAACTGGCGCTATGGAGGACACCTCGTCTACGTCCGGGTCGCAATGGATCCCGAGTACAGATGGACGGAGAATCCGGCGGAGCTTGCCCGCAGATTGAAAGCAAATTCCACTTCTACGACAGAGTCCGGGCCTGCAACCGGCGAGACGAAACGATTGATGCGGCGCTGACCAGTGCCTTGGTGATCGCCTCCAATGTGCGATAACCAACCGTGAAACCTCAAACGCTGCGGGAACGCCGCCGTCGCCACAATCGGTACACCCCAAACGCGGCAACACCCAGTACCAGGAGCACTGTGAACGCCAGCGCCACGATGTTGTGGATGGGATTAGTAAGAATGTAATTTGGGTATCGCGCGTAAAAGCCGTTGAAATGTTCGAACGCTGCTGGCAACGCGGTTAAATCTGCTCTCGCCAATTCAAGTCGGTGCTCATTGGGATGGTAGTGAGATCCGAATCGGTAAGTGCGTCCTGCCTGGTTTAGTTCAATATGGCCGCCCAGGATGTGGGTGAGCGGACGCGTCTTCAGAAAGTCGATAACCCGCAGGGCGCTATCGCGGTAAGCCGCAGCATCGTCAATCAGCAATCGGGCTGGCATCAGGAAGTCTCCCGAAAAAAGAATGCCCGTTCTATCGTCGTAAAACGCCACGTGAGTCTCGTTGTGGCCGGGCGTCGGAATTACGTCCACAGTTCGGCCACCTAAATCGATGTGCGCAATTCCATCGGGCCAGTTATTGAACCCGAAGAACGCGCGGACCCCCTTGAGATCGAAAGGCACGACCTCGACCGATGGAAGAGACGCAAATTGAGGATCGCCGGCGCGATGATCCAGATGCCTGTGCGTGTGCGCCACCAAGAGTGGAAGCTTTCTGCTGTCCTTATCCGGCAACAGCTCCATGATCGTTTTCGCCAACGGCATCGCTTTCGAGTCGGCGACGGCGCCCGTGTCGATTAAAAGAGCCTTGTCGGCACCGATAAGAAGATAGATAAAATTTGCTTCGAAGTCCGCGCAGGGACTTTGGCGAAGGATGAAAGTTGTCGGCTCATAACTGTGCACCTGCAATGGAGGCTGCGGCGATGCTGCACAATCCTCGGCACCAATGTTCCATTGCGCTGGGAGTGAACCTGGCACCGTTTCTGCGAAGACGGGTAACGCTGAGAACAGTATGGCTGCGAGCGTGAGTAACGTCGCGTCTGACGATTGAGAAACAAAGCGGCGCAGTTCGTCGGTGTGCATCGGATCAATCCAGCGGTTTGGACAAAAAGATGGCTGCGCTACCATTTTCTTGCAGCGAGTAGCGCCCAAAACCGGCAGCCTCGTATGCACGCAGGGCGCGATCGTTGTTATCCATGACCTCAAGGGTCAACTTGCAGCAACCGAGTTCACGAGCTTTGGCTTCGATCCGCGATTTCAAAAATTCTTACCGGCCCCGAGCCCACCACTTTCGTACAAATAACGGTCAGTTATTGTTTGGAAAACTTCGCTTCCTCCAACAAGAGAGTCTTCACATCGGCGAGGACAAGGCGAGGGTCGAGTGTGCTGGAACTGTAAATGTTCCGGATGCGACCTTCGCGATCGATTAAAAAGACGCGCAAGGTGTGATAAAGTGGACCTTGTGGATCGGCCGGATTAGACCTCTTATCCACGGCCTGATCATAAGCGTTAAGAATCGGTTCTAGCTCGGCGCGCGATTTCGCGGTAACGAAACGCCATTCGCATCCTGATTTTTCTTCGCGAACATTTTCAGAGTAGGTGGCCAGATGCTGCGGCGTGTCGTACTCTGGATCAAAGCTAACGCTAACCAGACGCATATTTTTGGCTAGCGTCTCATCCTTTGCCGTCATGTCGTGAAGCTGGCCCAGGACGCCGGTTGCATAAGGACACGCCTTTGGCGCGGCGCAGCGAGTATAGATGAAACTCAACACCGTGACGCGCCCATGCGTGAGATCGCGAAGATTTACGGCCTTATTGTTGGTATCGAGCAACGCACCATCACCGGCACGCTTCACCACCGGTAAGACATAGCTGCCCGGTGCGGGCGGATCGTAATCGTAGTCGGAATCGTGCGGAAGATCGGACGCTATCGTTAGGCGCGTGATCGCAGCGAAGACAATGAATTTAAAAATCCAAATTGCCCTGACCCCAACCCTCTCCCAAAAGGTGAGGTAGTTCCTTCTCCCTCCGGGAGATGGTGAGGATGAGGGAGAAATATTTAACGTCGTCCGCGGAACGGTTGAGCTACCCTTTTCTAACATTGGTCGCGGCACCAGGCCCCTCCCACATTTTTAGTTGGCGGCGACCGTGCGCGGCGAACCGATTTTGCTTGAGCCAAAGAGCATGTGGTGCGCGCGGCCGAGCTTGAGCGCGGTAAAATCGAGATCGAATGCCGGCTTCAGCTCTTTTCCATCCCAGGTATAACCGCGAAGAAACTGTTCGTTATCGGCGCCCTGCTTGTCCCACCTTGCCAGGAGTGAACTCGTGAAGTAGATCCGCTTCCCGTCCCAGCTCTGCGAGACCATGTTAACCTGCTTGCCGATTTGTTTCTCGTAAATCTGCTTTGGGTGTTGCGGATCTGAAACATCAAAGACGCGACATTTACCGTCGCCGAAGCAACCAACAAACACGGTTTTATCGTCGGCACTCAGACTGATATCGACCGGCAGCACCCCACCTTTGACATCGCTGATCGGCGCAACCTCTTTCGCCTGCCATTCACCCTTATCATCGGCATAAACAAGCCAAAGCTTCGAGGTCAGCGCGGTAGCGGTGAACGCATAATTATGGTTAGGACCCCAGGCCCAGCGAATCTCAAGCGGTGCGCCTGGAACTTGAAAAATTTTCCTCGGCTGACGCGCGTGAAAGTCCCACATCACCATGGTGCCGCCGAAATGTTTCATCGCTTCCGGGTCGGCGGCTACTTTCCCGAATTCTGTCATGTAGTTTTTCAGCCCGGTGAAGGATGAAGTGAGAAGTGCGTTTTTGCGCGGTTGAACGCGGGCGTCGTAGCCGTAACCGTCGGCAAACTCGGCACCCGCTGCACCGCGTGCATCGTCCTTTGTCGGCAACCAATGGGTTGCGATGTAGTTGCCATCGTTGCCGTATTCGACCAACGCAGTGCGGCCACTGTGATCTTTCGCATTGGACAGGCAGGGAATGAGGACGCGCCCGGGTAGCGCATAAGCGCCGTGCGGCCCGACCGCGCCGCCAGTGGTCTCGGCAAAGTTGTCGATTGTCTTAACCAGAGCCGGCTTCGCCGGATCGGTGTGAACGTCGAAGATGAAAACCTTGCTCGTATCAAGACCGGCGCACCAGAGCTGGCGCCGATCGTCCCTGAACCCGGCGTGGTGCGCTTCGTTGCGTCCATCGACGGAGGCAGTGCTGATGACCTTGCCGTAGGTAGATGAGCCTGGTCTGACATCGACGGTGACGAGTTTATCCTGGCCATCACCGAGACCTTCGACTCCAAGTGTCCAGACATAGACAAACTCTTCCTGTCCGTCGATACGGGCGAGGTATGGTGATGAGCAGGTTTCGTCAGCGCGCGTAATACGCGGACTAAACGCGAGAGCAAACGCAAGCGCCCCGGCGACGACAGAAATTCTGACGATGTGTAGCTGATAATTGATTGGCAATTTCATTTTAGCGGGTGAATTGAGCGGCGATTATTTAATGTTTGCGCCCGCGAGGCAACGCCGGCGTTCGCCCTTATCCCCACTCACTCGCCCGCCGCCACTGCTCATGGGATCGCGTTGTAGGACTTTACCTTATACGCCTCCGACCTTTTTTCGCCAAATCCTTTTGTGACCGTTTTGTGACGCCTCCCTTTATTCCGGCAAATCAATAAGACGATCGCTTCGACGGCATGCGTATCGATCCGCTTCACATTACGGCATCAATTCGTCGGCAGGCCGAATTGGCCGGTCCGGTATTTGACCATCGGGCAACTGCCATGGTCGCTGAGAGCGGAAAGGCAAAACGAAAAGTTTGCCGAGGGTCAGCTCGGTTTCGTCGCGATAAGAGGCCACGCCGATGGTAATGGCATCCTGAGGCACGTCGCGGCGCAGAGTGCGATGAAGATAATCCCACCAGCAAAACACCGTTCCCCAATTTGAGTTTGTTTCCCGCTGCACGATGGAATGATGGATCCCATGCATGCGCGGTGTGACGAGAAGATGGTTGAGAAAGCGTTCGAGTCGGATGGGCAGCCGCCAGTTGGAATGCTCAAATAGATTTGCCGCCTCGAACAGGAGCTCGAAAATGACAAGCGCCCAAAAATCGATACCGAACGCGGCCACAATAAGGATACGAAAGGGCACTGAGAAAATAATTTCGCCAAGATGAAACCGCAGTGCCGTGGTCACATCCATGTCGAGGTCGGAATGATGAACGTTATGAAAGCGCCAGAGGATCGGGACGAGATGGAGCGCGACGTGCCACCACCAATAGAGATAATCCATTAGCAGCACGCCGAGAACAATGCCGAGCCAGTGTGGTATCGGCAGGAGACGCAATAAGCCGAAATGATTTTGCGCTGCCCATAGCGCCGTCAGGAGCGGAAACGGGATAAGTGAGATCCGCGCCAGGACGAAACCGGGGCTTGAGAACAGGGCGTTGCGCAGGAATCGACGTACCTTGGAGAAACTTTGGCGGCGCAATGGGAATTTCCATTGCAGGAACAATAAGAGAAGGAAGCTCACGATCAGGAACGGACCGCCGAAATAATCGAGGAATGTTGTCTTGATCATGTTATTGAGAAGCGCCGAAAGAATCGCGACGATTACTTCTTAGATCGCGTTTTGTTGTTTGGGAAGTCCGAGCTCACCACAGCGAGTCTGCGACCGGATTGGCAATACCCACGGACCATGTGGAACACGCTCTTTTTCGTGTCGATTCGTGCGTTTCGTGGACACAAATTCAAATTCCTGTGTAGCTTCTAAGCTCCAATTTCCATTTTCATGCCGGTCGCTCTACAAAAAACCAGCGAATCGTCCTCTGCCGGCGCTGTCACGTCGACCGCCGAAATTCGACAGCAATTCCCTGCGCTGACGCGCATTCATAACGGTTACCCGGTCGCGTATTTCGATGGACCGGGCGGGACTCAGGTGCCGCGCACCGTGGTCGAAGCGATGAATGATTATCTTTTCCACCACAACGCCAACACGCACTGGGCTTATCCGACGAGCGAGGAAACCGACGCGATCATCGATTCCGCGCGAAGCGTGCTGGCGGATTTCCTGAACGCGACGCCTGAAGAAATCGTTTTCGGCGCCAACATGACGACGCTGACCTTTCATCTCGCCCGCGCGCTTGCCCGCGAGTTCGCGCGCGGGGATGAGATCGTGATCACGGAGCTGGATCATCATGCCAACATCGCCCCGTGGCGACGACTGGAGAAAGAATGCGGCGTGACCGTGCGCATGGCGAAAATGATTCCGGAAACCGGCGAACTGGATTGGGAAGATTTTTCGCGACAGATAACGCGCCGGACCAAACTGATTGCGATCGGGGCGGCATCGAATGCTCTTGGCACCATTAATGATGTGCAGCGTGCCCGGGAAATGGCGCACGCGGTTGGTGCGAAAATTTTCGTCGATGCTGTTCATTATGCTCCGCATGGTTTGATCGACGTTCGGGAATGGAATTGCGATTTTCTTGCCTGTTCCGCCTACAAATTTTACGGCCCGCACATTGGGATTCTTTACGGCCGACGCGACCTCCTCGAAGCGCTGGATTTTCCGAAGCTGATCCCGTCACCGAATTCAGCGCCGGAACGAGCCGAGACTGGGACGCAAAATCATGAAGGAATCGCGGGTGCGGCAGCGGCGGTGAATTTTATCGCTTCGCTCGCTGCGGCTCCAACGCGTCGTGAAAGTCTGGGCCTGGCGTTCCGTCAACTTCACGAACGCGGCAAGGTATTGATCGGGCGACTTTGGAACGGCTTGCAGCAAATCAGTCGCGTCCGGCTTTACGGCCCGTCGCCCGACAAAGCGCGTACGCCGACAATTGCATTCACGATTAATGAAATGTCGTCGACGCAAGTGGCGAAGAGATTGGCAGAACGCGGACTTTTTCTTTCCGACGGCGACTTTTACGCGATGACAGTGATTGAACGGTTAGGTCAGGCGGGAGTGGTCCGTGCCGGTTGTGCCTGTTACACGACCGACGAGGAAGTGGAACGATTGTTGGCGGCAGTGCGTGCATTGTTGTAGCGGCGTTCGCCGCGGCGAAGGCCGATCCTTAAAAACAAGCGCTCGGCACATATGCCAGTCCGGCTCGAACCGCCTCTACAACAGCGATCAGTGATCGCTAAATTGCGGCCGACACGGCCGCCGCTACAGCGCGATTGCGGTTATTGGGGCTGGCCGCCGGCAGAGGTGATGCAGCACGCTGTCATGTTGACCTGGGTTCCCGCGCCAGCCTGAGCGTGACGACAAATTTGCCGGTCTGGCCCTCGGCCGGTTCGACCGTCCCCTGCCCGTTCCAATTGCTCCCTTGTTCGTCGGTAAACTTCCATTCGATTTCACTCGGGCCCGAAGGCGTCAGCGTTACCGGACCACGCGTCCGTGGAGTTCCGCCGACAATCTTTTTGCCGACCAATTCCAGAATTGCGCTCACGGAAGCAGGCTGGGAAAAGAGCACTTTGGCTTCCCAATGCTCGGTGTCGCCCTGCGTCGAAAGAGCCTGGGCATCGACTCCATCGAAATCGGGAAAATAGGTGTCGGCCAGCGCCGCCCGAGCGAATTTTGAATCAGGGTCCCAGCGATATTCCATCCCCAAAGCCGTCGCCTGCGCTTCACCCCTGCCCTTAATTTTTTCAATCACATGAAATGCGCCGTCGATTCCCGACGACAATCCGGCGGTGGTAATGATCTTGCCGTTGTCAACGTAACGCTGATCGCGCACCACTTTTATCTTCGGCGAAATCTTCCCCAGGCCGTCAATCGCATGACTGACTGTTGTCGCCGTCAGGCCGTCAAGGAGACCGGCCTTTGCCAAAATGAACGCGCCGGTGCACACCGACATGACGTATTTCGATGTTTGCGCGTTCTTCTGCACCCATTTCAGCAGTGCGGCGTTCTCCATCGAGTTCTTGACCGCGCCTCCGGGCACGAGAAGCACGTCAGCTGCCGGGCTGTTGGCAAAGGTGTAATCGGCAGTAATTTTTTGGCCAAAGACCGCATTGATCGGCTTCGCCTTTTCCGCCACGGTGAAAATTTCGAAACCCGCTTCACCGAATGCTTCCCATGGCCCGGCGTAATCGATGATTTCCGCACCATCGAATAAGAGGATGGCCACGGTCGTTTTATGCTGTTTCTTGTTAGCGCCCTTCTCGATCAAAGGCATTCTGCATTCGGGGCAGGCGCCAGGCTTGTCGAATGTCCGGTTATCAGCGGGGCATCCGCAATCGGGGCAAACATAGATCTTCGGAGTCTCTGCGAGGCTGATTGTTACAGGCGAAGCGCAGAGAGCAGTGCTGAGTATGGCAATGATTAGTATTTTCATTTTGATTTTCGTTGGTGGTTGATGCTGAAAGGAGTTCTCAAAGGCTCGAGCGATTTCGAAGTGCCATTTCGCTTCCGCCGGCGCGGAACGGTCGAGCGGCGGTGTCCGAACAACGCATTCCGCAGCAGAACCGGGACTATGATCGAGAGGGATAGCATTTTGAGTTGTGCCGTTGGCGTCGTGAGATAGCGCGCGCATCGAATCGGTCCCGGTAAGTACTTGGCCTGACCCCGAACCGGCGGAGGAACGCGCGCCGGAATGCGTCGTCGCTCTTGAATCCGACGGAAGTCGCGACGTTCTCGATCGTTTGGGTCCGCTGGGTTAGACGGCGGCGCGCTTCATCGAGTCGCAGATTTTCGACAAACGCCGCCGGTGTTCCTCCGAATACTTGCTTGAATCGCCTCGCACAATGGCGCGGCGACAAGCAAACGCGTTTGGCCAACGCATCGAGTGAAAGATCGCTTCGCACATGTTCCACCATCCAGGATGCCAGATCGGAAAAGCGGTCGGCGGAGTTGATCTGGAATTCGAGCGGCTCGGAATATTGTTTCTGACCGCCGGAACGTTTCAGAAAGACGACCAGCTCGCGCGCGACCGAGAGCGCGACGCGCGGACCGTAATCTTCTTCGATCAATGCCAGCGCCAGATCGACGCTCGCAGTGATTCCACCGGAAGTATAAAACGGTCCGTCTTTCAAAAAGAGCGCGTCGTGATTGACGTTCAATTTCGAAAAGCGCCGCGCCAGATCATCTGCGAACCGCCAGTGCGTTGTCACTTTGCGTCCGTCGAGGAGGCCGGTGCGCGCGAGCGCATAGATGCCCGTGCAAACCGACGCGATCCGGCGAATTCGCTTCGCCCGAGTCGCAATCCATCTGGCAATCAGTTCGCTCGATTGGCCGATGCGCGCGCCGCGCCCGCCAGGGATGATCAGGGTGTCGATAGAGGGCGCGTTACGCAAACTGGTCTGCGGTTGAAAAACAACACCGGATTCCGCCCGGAACGGCTTGCCGGTCAAACCGATGACAATCACCTCGTAGCAAGGCCGAGGTTTCCCCATCTCATCTTCCGCTGCCGCGATGGTAAATGCGTCGGATGGTCCGATCACGTCCAGCGCCTGGACTCCGTCGTATCCGATCAGTCCGACTCGCAGCGGTTTCATTTCTGGCCCGAAATTAAACCGGAAACGCGATGGCAGAAATGACGAGTTTCCGACAAATCAGGACATCGGGATTTCTTACCCTGACGCGTTGAAATTCAAAGCCAACGCTGACGCTGCGCCGACCTCTTCAATGCGAAGCTCGCAAACTGTAGAGGCGGGCGTGTCGCCCGCAGAGCCAAGATGGCGTCTGGCAAGACGCCCTACAATTCGAGGAAGACAGCCACACCGTTGCGGCCGACACGGCCGCCTCTACAACGCGATTGCGACAAGGTGGAAGCTTGTCAGCCGAGGTCCGAGCCGGACTGGCAAGCGGCTAGACGCCTAACTTCCGAAGCGGCGGACGCAAAGAGCGATGGGTAATCCGACCAACAAAGGATGGCCGATCGGGCCGGTGATGTAGGTGGCGAGGTTGTAGGTTACATGACCGATGGCCGAAAGCGGAATAACCACGAAGTACATGAACAGAAAGACAAGTTCGCCGTAGATGAGACCGCATAGGACCGGGCGCTGGACAAGGACACGAAGTTTTCTGCTGACGACGTAGTAAACCGTCGCCGCGCCGAACGCGACGGTGAAATGGCAGAGAAGACCAACGGCGGCGGATGTCCATCCCATTTGACGCGAGTGCCGCCCAAAAATGCCGCCGGCAACCGCCTGTAAAATTCGAAAGGGAGTCGACCCCATCAGGCTGAAGCCGATGAACGCTTGCGTGAGATCGAAGATGCCGGCCAATAGCCCGCCCGAGAAGATTGCCGCAAAGGGACCTTTAGAGAGAAGTTTCATGTTTGCTTAAGAACAGACTACGAATAACCGCCAAGCACGCTAATAGACGCGAAATTTTTCCGGGACGCGGCTACAGGTAGCAAAGTGCAACAGCTCTTCGTTACCTCCGCCTGCTCGCGAAAGCTTTCGGCCCTGGACAGGTAGGGGCGGTTCACCGAACCGCCCGCGGACGATTGAGGTCAATCGTCCCTACCTATAACGTCGCGCGATGCGAGCATTCGGAGGCTGAGCCCTGTGTTTTCTCTTTAATAAATGCTTCGCGCTCGAGCAACTGGCTGATAATTCAACACCAAATGAAATCGCTCTTCGCAGCTTCGATTCTTTGTTTCACCTTTGTTGCATCAATGCATGGACAACAATCGCCGACAGAACGGGTGACTGAAATTCAGGCCGCTTTACGCGAAGCCAAGCTGGACGGCTGGCTCTTCTACGATTTCCGGCACAGCGATCCCCTCGCGTACCGGATTTTGAAGTTGGATGAAAAAATGTTCGCGTCGCGGCGCTGGTTCTACTACATCCCGGCCTCGGGCGAGCCGGTGAAAATTGTGCAATCGATCGAGCAGTTCAAACTCGACTCGTTGCCGGGCAGGAAACTCGTCTTCCGCGGCTGGCAGGAATTGCACACTCGTTTGCGCGAGGTGCTGAACAGCGCGGGCAAGGAATCCAAGCGCCGCGTTGCCATGCAGTATTCGCCCATGAATGACATCCCTTACATCTCACGTGTGGATGCGGGAACGATCGAGCTCGTTCGCTCGTTCGGGGTTGAACCGGTAAGCAGCGCGGAACTGGTGCAACGATTCGAGGCCGTGTTTTCTCCTGCTCAGCATCAGATGCACGTAGAAGCTTCCGACAAAATGCATCGCATCATTCAGGACGCGTTTGCCGAGATTGCGCGCCGCATTCGCGCCGACGAACCAACGACGGAGTGGGATATCGCGCAGTTCATGCTCGGTCGCTACAAAGAGGAAGGGATGCAGCAGGAGCCGATGATCGTGGCGGTCAACGCCAACACGGCCGATCCGCATTACATGCCGACAAAAGAAAAGAATTCACCGATTAAACGCGGCGATTTCGTGTTAATCGATGCGGCCACCAAACTTAACAAGCCTGACGCAGTGGCAACCGACCAGACCTGGACTGGCTACGTGGGCGAAACCGTTCCGGAAGAGTACACCCGCATTTTCAACATTGTGCGGGAAGCGCGCGATTCTGCCGTCGATTTTGTCCGCAAAAACATTCGCGCCGGTAAACCGATTCGCGGCGCTGAAGTGGACGATGTCTCGCGCGGCGTAATCACGCGCGCCGGGTTCGGCGACCAATTCACCCATCGCACCGGCCATTCCATTGGCGAAGAAACCCACGGCAATGGCGTCAACATCGACGATTTCGAAACGCGCGATTCGCGGCGCATCACTCCCGGGGTTTGTTTTTCGATCGAGCCCGGAATTTACCAGGAAGGAAAGTTTGGTGTCCGCTCCGAAATTAACGTTTACGTTTCCGACAAAGACATCGAAGTGACCGGCCAGCCAATCCAAACGGAAATAATCGCGATTCTAAAAAATCCGTAAGTTGGGGAGCGCACGGGAAGCACGTGTCGCTAGCCAATGATCCGCTCGCACCTCGGGTTTAGGTCCGCTCTTGAGTCATCGGCACGCGTCATGCTCGAAGGTTGGCTTGTATGAGTGTTCTTTTCGTCCTCCTTCTTCTTCTCATTGGTTTGCCGGCCGCGGCCGCATTTCTTTCCAAGACTTCGCTTTTGTCGCGCGCACTGACCACGCCCGGATT
This sequence comes from uncultured Verrucomicrobiae bacterium, assembly GCA_963781735.1. Classification (GTDB taxonomy): domain Bacteria; phylum Verrucomicrobiota; class Verrucomicrobiia; order Chthoniobacterales; family UBA10450; genus AV69. The sequence continues at coordinate 108,369 of CAWAHI010000001.1, forward strand.
CGACATCGGCGCGCCTGTTGTTTACCAGCGACAGGAGATGTCGACTCATCCAGTCGCCGATGCGCTCAACGTTCGTCCATCAGAACGCGGTGAGTACTATTATTACAGTTTGGTGAATTATCTTCGCGTAACCCAGGTGCTGGACGATGGCCGCATCATCGCTGTCACTCGCGACAATAAACGCCTGTGCTTATCGCCTAACGATTCGCAATTGCGCAAAGCGCGTTTCACCGAGCGTTTCATTTACCGCGGGCGCTTCCCGCATCTTTCAGCTTAATCGCCAAGCGTGCTGCCGCTAGACGCGCCTTCCCACTCGTGTCCAGTCTTACAGCGATCGCAAACGTAGGCGAATAATTGCCGCCGATCATCGATCTGGCTCAAGCGGAAACGCATCCTTGCGTGACAACGCGGACAACGAACCGGTAACACGCGCGGCAGGACGTACGACAAAACGAGAAACGGCAGAACGATCACGAGCAAACCGACGAGAAAGCTTCCGTGATAACGCGTGTTCACCAAGATAATCGCGCTGATAACAACCGCACTGATCACGAGAGTCATTACTACTCGCGCGACGGTTGGCGACATACCGCTAGTAAAGCACCATCCGTGCAATTTTAGCTTTTCAACTTTTCAGTGTTTTGCTTGAGACGCGCGCCGGTTCGGCTCGGAGTCGGTGCTCGGTATAATGCACACGAGGTGAAGTCATGAATTCGGCGGAATTCGAGATCGATGAGCGGCGATCTTGCGCCGCCCTGATTTGCTTTGACTTGGCCAAACGCTCTTGCTAGACGGTCAGCGTGATTTTTCGCTCCCTCTCACTGATGGTAATCATGGCTTTTCTTGTCGCGGGCGGTGCCGAAGTAAGCCATGCTTTCGTCTTCCCAGACGAATTCGTCGTGTATGTGGGCGACCGGCCTTATCCGAGCGACTTCGACCCCTACTACAACCAGCCTAAGATGCACCGCCAACCACGCTATTACACATCAACAAGCAAGAAGACCAAGGGCAAGAAAGTGTTCAAGACTACAAAGGTGAAGGACCAACACGGTCGCACGGTTTACAAAAAGACCACCTCTCACAAGAAGAAAAAGAAGTAGTAGCTCGCACTCATGAAATTTCGTTTTTTTCTCTTCATCCTGCTAAGCATCGCAAACGCATTCGCGTCCGATCTCGACTTCACGCTGGTGAACCAGACTGCGCGAAGCTTTGAAGGTCTCTATATCACCGACTCTAACAACAAGGATTGGGACGCAAATCTCCTTCTCGACGGAAAAGTGCTGTCCGCTGGGGGAAAGATCCGCGTGCGCTTCAAGAATGACGCAAAATCAGAAACCTGGGATTTCAACCTGGTGGACGACGAGGGACTCTCAGTAACCTTCGATAAGGTAAAGTTGGCAGGCGTCGACACGGTCACGTTGAAGGACGTCAACGGTAAGATCACTGCGGAGATTGAGTAGGTGGCGAACTTACTCTTAGTTATTCCCGGAAATGGCTTCAGGAACGTCGAAATCGCTCTAACTGCTCTCGCCCTTTCCTACGTTCGCAAAACGCGACTCACATCGTCGCTTCGAGCACCGAAAGAATATTTCCGGCCGGATCTTTGAACCAGGCAATCGTCGGTCCGTTCCCGCGCATGATCCCCTTTTCGTCCGTCTTAATCTCCGGTCCGTTATACTTCTCGAAACGCACGCCGCGCTTGCTCAATTCCTCCACCGCAAGATCGACATCATCCACCGGGAAATTCAGGATCGTGAAGTTCGCCGGGACGTGGTCCGGTTTCGGATAAATAAGAACGTTATTGCCGCCGGCAAGATGCAACGTCAGCAGGCCATGCTCTTCCGTAACCTTCAACCCGAGAGTTTTGGAATAAAATTCCTTTACCTTGGCGAGGTCACGGCGCGGCAAAACCGCTGAATGCTTTGCTGTTTTCTAACATAAAATAACCCTTGGTTAACGACCCGTCATCGCTTCCAGTTTTTCCGGATAACGCGCGCCTTCCACTTTAATTTGCGAGGCAGCCTCATCGATCTCGCGAAGATCGTCTCGCGTAAAATCGACATCTACTGCCCCAATGTTTTCCTTCAGTCGCTCCAATTTCGTTGTCCCCGGGATTGGAACGATCCACGACTTCTGCGCGACTAACCACGCCAGCGCGATCTGAGCCGGTGTCGCCTTCTTCCGTGCCGCAATCTTGCCTAACAAATCGATCATTGCCTGGTTTGCTTCGAGAGCATCGGGCGTGAAGCGAGGCAGTGTGCTGCGGAAATCCGTGTTGTCGAACTTCGCGTTTTTGTCGATCTTGCCCGTGAGAAAACCTCTGCCCAACGGGCTATACGGAACCAGTCCGATCCCAAGTTCCTCGAGAGTTGGAATCACTTCCTTCTCCGGCTTTCGCCACCAGAGCGAATATTCATTCTGGAGCGCGGTCACCGGTTGGACGGCGTGTGCGCGCCGAATGGTCTGCACGCCCGCCTCCGAAAGACCGAAGTGCTTCACCTTTCCTTGCTCAATCAATTCCTTCACCGCGCCGGCGACATCTTCGATCGGCACGTTCGGATCGACACGATGCTGGTAGAGCAGATCGATCACCTCGACCCTCAATCGCTTGAGCGAACCTTCGACAGCTTCCTTGATGTGCTCCGGTTTGCTGTTCAGTCTCGCCGCTCCCGGCCGCGTGTCCGCTCCGCTCAGATCGAATCCGAATTTCGTCGCGATCACCACTTGCTTGCGAAAAGGTTCCAGCGCTTCGCCTACGAGTTCTTCGTTGGTGTACGGGCCGTAAACTTCAGCGGTATCGAAGAACGTAATGCCGCGTTCCACACCCGCCCGAAGAAGCGAAATCATCTCCTGTTTGTCCTTCGGCGGGCCGTAAGAAAAACTCATGCCCATGCAGCCGAGCCCGATCGCCGATACTTCCAGCGGATTATTCTTTCCAAGGTTGCGCTTCTTCATATCTGAATTCGTCCCCCTATTATGAGGTCGCAGCAGAAGGGAGAGTTGCGCTTGTTCGCAATCACTCGCTCGCAAAAGATCACAAGATCGACAACGGAGCCCGTCGTCTCATTTTGCGTACGGCGTCGTCAGTTCCTTCTCGTCCGTATCGACAACGAACACGGCCAGCAGTTTCGCGGGGTCGGTCTTGCTCGCGTTCTCACTAACGGCGCTACGCTCGCCGGGCATCTCGGAGAAGCCTTTCCCTTTGCGATAGGTAACGACCGGCCCTGGCGATCGGCCGAGCCTGCCGCGAACGCCAGGCCGGCCTGGTAGTCCACCAGAACCACGGCGCAGTCGGAGGGAGTGATCAGCGGCAGAGAAGCCATCGAAACCTCTTTTCATGAACGACCGATTGCATCGTGAATTCAGGCCAAGGCACGCGCCACTGGACCTTCTCTATATAATAGCATGCCTGGCAGCGACCCAAGGAAAATCGCTCCTACGGAGCCTCTGCCGGCTCGTTCTAGTCCGGAAAGGGGGGCGCTTTGCGATGGTCAGAAATTCATTTCTTGTCCCGGAAAGACCCGCACCTGCCGACGTTTGGTCAGAAACGTCAGTACCCATTGCAGCATGACGAAGAATCGGTTCGCGAACCCGATCAGGAAATAGATGTGCACGACCGCCCAGACAACCCACGCCGGAAATCCGGTGAATCGGAGCATGCGAAGATCGGCGAGCGCGTACGTACGCCCCGCGATCGCGAGATCGCCTTTGTCCCAATACCAGAAGGGCCCCGGCGGCGGCTGTCCCGCCACGCGTCGTCGAATCAGGGCTGCCACGTACCTTCCTGCTTGAATGGCAGGCTGCGCAACGCCCGGCATGACCATCGGCTCTTTGGACCTGATCCCCAGCAAATTCCGCGAAGGCGCAACGACGTGCGCCGTGTCGCCAATTGCAAAAATCTCAGGATGATCCGGCACTGACAGGTCGGAGCCGACGATGATTTTCCCCGACTTATCCATCGCCGCGCCTAACCAGTGACCCGCTGGTGAGGCCAGCACTCCGGCTCCCCACAGCACCGTGCTCGACCGAACGCGCTGGCCGCCCGCCACGACTCCGTCGGCATCCACACTGGTCACTCGCGTGTTCGTGTAAATCTTCACGCCCAAGCTCTCGAGATGACGCTGCGCCTTCGCCGACAGATCTTCGGGAAATGTCGGAAGCACGCGCGGTGCCGCCTCGTACAGGAGGATCTGCGCGTCGCGCGGATCGATGTGACGAAAGTCATGTGCCAACGCCATCCGCGACAACTCCGCCAGGGTGCCCGCCATTTCCACGCCCACCGTGCCCGCGCCGACCAGCACGAAGGTGAGCAGTTGCCGTATTCTCTCCGTATCGGCGTGATCGAGCGCAGCCATCTCCTCGGCGCGCTCGAATGCAAGCAGGATCTTGCCGCGAATCAGGTCCGCGTCATCCAGCGATTCGAGCCCGGGCGCCACGCGCCGCCACTCATCGTGTCCGAAGTAGTTGTATTGAATGCCGGTGGCGAGGACGAGGTAATCGTAAGGGATTGAATGCTGTTTCAGACGAACCAGGCGCTTGTCCGTATCGACCCCGCTGACTTCGTCCATCAGCACCTCTACATTGGCCTGTCGGCTCAGGATCGATCGCAGCGGCCGGGAAATTTGGTCGGCCGATAACAAGCCGGTCGCCACCTGGTAGAGCATGGGACGGAAGAGATGGTAGTTGCGCTTGTCGATCAGCGTCACGCTGACGGGAGCGCCGACTAACCCGCGTGCTGCGCAGAGTCCGCCAAAACCGCCGCCGATGATCACCACGCGAGGCTCATTGTTCACTCAAGAGCTGCCTCATTTGTGGTCGTGGATTGGCGTTAACAGTGGTTCTTTCGTGTCCGTATCCACCACCATCACGGCCAGCATCTTGGCAGGTTCGGTCTTGCTCGCATTCTCATCAACACTGTGTCGATCACCAGGCATCTCGGCGAAGTTCTGTCCGGCTTTATAAACAACGGCCGGCCCATCATTGACCGAGGTTCGGACCGCTCCTTCGAGAACGGTTGCATAGGTGAAAGCAGACTTCGGATGGATGTGGGCTGGCGACCCTTCGCCGGGACCATATTCGACCAGAATACCCTTCATACTTTTGCCAGGCACATTCGGCAGAACGTGGTCGTAAACGACCGTAGCCTTTGCGCCTTTGTCATCGGCTATCCCTGAGCCCACGCCGACTGTGGCCACCAGTGCGCAAACAATAAGTGTCAGGCGCAACAGCCCGACTGATTCTGAAGTTCGGATTCGTTTCATTGTGATGTTCCTTTCTCGTTATGTGGTTGAGTTGTTCTTGCGATGTTTGGGAGAGGTCGTTCCTTCCTGGGCTTTTTCTAAGCTGTGGAGCGTTTGAGCCAGTCTTTGTAATGCGTTGGGCCGAGGCGGGGATTATCTCCAGGAACGAGGCTTTGATCGTTCACCGCTATGCCGAAGTAGCCTGCCTTAGCATCGGTGACCACCTTCCGCGCGTCGCCCGTCGCACTTAGATACTGCCGGATAAGTTCATCCTGTCGGATCTGATCAGGCCCAGCAATTTCGATCATGCCATTCACCGGTTGTCCAAGGGCTACCTCTGCTACCGCGGCAGCCACATCATCCGAAGCCATTGGCTGCATAAGGACTGATGATAACCGAATCGTTGAACCGCCGGTTGCCGATTTAGTGATGCTCTTCACGAACTCGAAGAACTGCGTTGCGTGCACGATCGTAAACGGAATTCCGGAAGCCTTGATCAGATTTTCCTGGGCCATCTTCGCGCGGAAGTAACCACTCAAGGAACCGGGACCACTTCCAGTCAGGCGATCGGTGCCGACTACCGACAGCGCCACATGATGCTTCACACCCGCGGCCTTTTCCGCGGCAAGAAGATTGCGACCTGACGTTTCGAAGAAGTCCAAAGCAGGCTTGTCTTCGAAGGAAGGTGAGTTCGCCACATCAACGACCACCTGAGCTCCTGTTAGCGCTTCAGCTAATCCTTCACCCGTGAGCGTGTTCACGCCGCTCGAGGGTGATGCCGCCACCACCTCATGACCACGTTGGCGAAGAATGTTTACGACCTTTGATCCAATGAGGCCGGTGCCGCCAATAACCACGATCTTCATTTTGTTATTCATATGCGTTTGTTTCTCGAAGGATTGTTTGGCTCAAAGCTTTCGGATTCTAAGTTCGGCTTATCCTTTGATGAACGCGAGCAGGTCGGCGTTGATGACGTCGGCTTGCGTCGTGATCATGCCGTGAGGCAAATCTTTGTATGTCTTCAGCGTGCCGTTCTTCAGGAGCTTGGCTGAGAGTGGACCGGCAGCCTGATAGGGCACGATCTGGTCGTCCTCGCTATGCATGACTAGAACCGGTACCGAGATCTTCTTCAGATCCTCCGTGAAGTCGGTCTGCGAGAAGGCGACGATGCCGTCATAACCCGCCTTGGCGCCGCCCATCATGCCCTGGCGCCACCAATTCCAAACGAGAGGCTCGATCGTTTTCACGCCGGGACGATTGAAGCCGTAGAACGGACCGGCCGGCAGATCATAATAGAACTTGGCCCGGTTGGCCGCGAGCTGGGCTTGGAGATCGTCGAACACCGATTTGGGTGGCCTAACGGATTGGCCGGGGTCTTCACCATCAGCGGCGGCACGGCGCTGATGATCGCCGCCTTCGCCACATTCTTGTCGCCATGACGGCCGAGATAATGCACCACCTGGCCGCCTCCGGTCGAATGGCCGACGTGAATCGCATCCTTCAGGTTCAGATGATCGGTCACCGCCTTCAGATCGTCGGCATAATGGTCCATGTCGTGTCCGCCACCGGTTTGAGTCGAGCGACCATGTCCGCGCCGATCAGTCGCAATGACGCGGTAACCTTTGCTAAGGAAAAAAAGCATCTGCGGGTCCCAATCATCCGCCGAGAGAGGCCAGCCGTGACTGAACACAATCGGCTGCCCGCTGCCCCAGTCTTTATAATAGATGTCGATGTTAGCTCCGTTTTCTTTTCCCACTGTGACGTATGGCATACTGAGTTTCCTTTCGGTTGAGTTGCACTTGGAGATGTGCCGCCCCGTGGCATGATCGCCCTGACCGACTGTGAGCTTCAGCGTCCAGTTGTCACGTCACAATTATGTGTCGTTGGCCCGCTCGCTACCGACGATAGAGAGCGCGACGTGGTGACGCACGCCGGTCTTCGCCTCGGCGGCGAGCATCATTCTCGCGCTATCATCTATATATAGGACCTTCGTCCCACGTAATTTCTTGATCTAAACAGTACGTGGAGATCGACATTCGCGCGCTGGAAAATCGCGACGCGACCTGACGAATCGCCATCTGGCGTTGCTCCTGCCGCGCTTACTGGATAGCATGCGCGCGCCATGTTTCGAAATTTCACATGTCTACTCGTACTCACGACAGCTGTGTTCGCGCAAAGTAACGACGGCGACGAGGCACAGGTCTGGAACCTTGAGAAAGCATACTGGGAATACGCGAAAGCGAACGACCTGGAGAAATATCGTGGGCTTTGGCATGAGGACTTTGTCGGCTGGCCAACTTCCAGCTCAACGCCAATGCGCAAAGATCACATCACCGATTGGATTACGCGGAACACGTCCAAAGGTGTTAAGATGCAATCGTACGCGATCGAGCAATTGGCTATTCAGGTGACCGGCGACATCGCAATCGATCACTACCGGGTCAAGATAGGTTGGGCTGGTCCCGGACCGACCGAATCGAACACAGAAGTTATTCGGATCACCCATACCTGGCTTCGAACGCATGGCTCCTGGCAGATCATTGGTGGCATGTCAGCGCCGGTGAATGCTGAGGGGAAGTAGCTGCGGCGAGCGCGTGTTCCGGATCGAACGTCACGTTCGTGCATTCAGGATCGAACGCCACGTTCGCGTATCTGCAGAAAATCCTGGTGGACGGAGAGGCGATAGGTGCCGTCGTTCAGGCAGTGTTTGGCCAGATAATCTTCGACATCCTGGCGGGCTGGTGGCCGGCTAATGGGTAGCAGGTTGAGCATAAATTCCGCGATGGCGTAAGCCGAAGCCAGCTCCCTCGTCTCGACGTGCGCTGGATCAAGAGTAATTACGACGTCATAGCGGTCGCCATGTTTCTCGCGAAACGCTTGAGCGAGCTGGTGCAAATCGAACCGGTGCCCGAAGAAATGATCGAGCATCGCCATGCAAGCGGTATCGTGGTTCTGCACGACAACGACGGTCACGCCGGCCGGCGACATCCACGAGACGAGCCGATCGAGATGGGCGAGCCATTCTTCCGCAGGAATGTAATAGAGCGTATGTGAACAGAGGACGAAGTCGCCTTGCGCCTTTGGATCAGCAGCAAGAATCGGCGCTGCGATGGCTTCGGCTTGCGGGATGGCTTGTTTGAGTTGCGTCAACAGATGCGGATTCGGTTCGATGGCGATTGTATGACAAAAGGCGCCGGCGAAGGCCTTGGTCACCTCCCCGTTTCCGGCGCCGGCATCGATAAAAACGTTTCGGTTCGGCAAGCCATCGACGAGTTTCTGGAGGAACCGTTTGGCGTTCCGCTTCTGATCGGTGTGGTCGAGAAAGATTTGGAACGCCCGCTTATATGCTTCGCCTTGCGAGTCGAAAACTTGTATCGATTCTGACTTCATCATGCTTTCCTCCTTTGGAACAGTTACACAAACCTTTTGTTTTGTGAGACAGCAATTTTCAATTTTTCTGCCTCGCAAGGAGCAGCAGAAATTGGAGGGGTTTTTGTGATACTTGGTTCAGAGGTTCAGGGGAGTATTGACCCTCCATCCGCAATCATTGATCTCGACGACCGAGAGCGTTGTTGAGAGTCTCCTCAGTGGCGAACGTGTCTAGATGAATCGGTATGCCCGCTGAGGTTAAAAAGGAGATCGAGCTTGAGATCGCGCACGTTCTCTTCCTCGACATCGTCGGCTACTCGAAACTCTCCGTTAACGAACAACACGCCAGAGTTGATGAACTCAACGGGATTGTTCGCTTGTCCGAGCAATTCCAAAAAGCTGAAGCGGCCAATCGGATCTTAAAAATCCCCACCGGCGATGGCATGGCGCTGGTGTTCTATAAAAGTCCCGAGGAACCGGCGCAGTGCGCCTTTGAGATCAGCCGCGCGCTCAAGGACAATCAGCGCCTGCAAGTCCGGATGGGCATTCACAGCGGGCCGGTCAGTGGTGTGGTGGACGTGAACGAACGGACGAACGTGGCCGGCGCGGGCATCAACCTGGCCCAACGAGTGATGGATTGTGGCGACGCCGGGCACATTCTTCTCTCCCATCATGTGGCCGAGGACCTGGCGGAATACGAACGATGGCGACCGTTCCTGCACGACATCGGCACCTTCGAGGTGAAACACGGTGCGCGGGTGAGCGTGACCAACCTTTACTCCGATGAGGTTGGTAATCCGAACCTGCCGAGCAAGCTGCAGGCGGTTAAGAAACATCACGCCCATGTGCGTTGGGCGGCAGTGGCGATCGGGCTGCTGGTGGTGGCCGCGCTCGCCGCTGCGGTTCTCTCTTTTTTGCGCAAAGGACCGGCTCGTTCGCTCGCCACTGCCGTGGAAAAAAGCATCGCGGTCCTTCCGTTTGAAAATCTGAGCGAAGAAAAAGCGAACGCCTACTTCACCGATGGCGTGCAGGACGAGATCTTGACCCATCTGGCCAGGATTGCCGATCTGAAAGTGATCAGCCGCACGAGCGTCATGCAGTACAAGAGCGGCGCGCCGCGCAATCTGCGCGAGATCGGCCAGCAGCTCGGCGTGGCACATGTCGTCGAAGGCAGCGTGCAGCGCGCCGCCAACAAAGTGCGGGTGATCGCGCAATTGATCGATGCCCGCAACGACGCGCATCTGTGGGCACAAACCTACGATCGCGATCTGGCCGATGTCTTCGCCATCCAAAGCGAAATCGCCAAGGCGATTGCCGACCAGTTACAGGCCAAGCTCTCGCCTAACGAGAAGAAAGCCATCGAGCAGCCGCCCACCACTGATCTGGCGGCTTTCGACCTTTACAGCCGGGCGAAGTCACTTCTCCTGACGGCAAGTTTCAGCGCGACGAGCGAGCCAGACCTGCGGAAGGCAATTGAACTTCTGGATGAAGCGGTGAAGCGCGATCCCTCATTTTTCGACGCTTACTGCCAGCTCGCCTTTGCCCACGAAGACCTTTATGCAGTAGCGGGGTCTGATCACACTCCCGCCCGGCTGGCGCTGGCTGAAGCTGCGGTGCAAGCCGCGACACGGCTGCGGCCGGATGCTGCCGAAACGCATTTGGCGCGCGCACAATATCTCTACTACGGGCTGCGCGACTATGCCGGCGCCCTGGCCGAATTGGAGATTGCGCGGCGAGCGTTACCCAATGATCCGCGTCTCTTCGAACTCACCGGCTACATTCTGCGGCGGCGCGGCCAGCAGGAGGAAGGTCTGCGCAATCTGGAGCGCGCGGTGGAGCTGGACCCGCGCAACTTTGATACTCTGCAACAGATCGCGCTCAGTTACCAAGTACTGGGGCGCTATGCCGAGGCGATCGCTGCGCTGGATCGCGCGTTAGCGATCGTGCCCGACAACGTCGAAACGCGGGCCAATCGTGGACTATGTTACATCTGCTGGAAAGCGGACACCCGGCCGCTGCACCAGACGATTGATGCAATCCTCGCGCAAGGGCCGAGCGCCATCGCCAGCGCCGCGGACACCTGGTTCTTTTGCGCTCTGGCCGAACGCGATCCGGCTGCGGCCGAACGAGCACTCGTCGCGCTGGGCGACAATCCATGCTGGGGCGAAGCCACGATTATTCTGAGCCGCAGCTTTGGTGAAGGGCTGCTGGCGCGCATGACCAAAGATGAGGCAAGAGCGCGCACTGCGTTTGAAGCGGCTCGCGCCCAGCAGGAGAAGATCGTGCAGGCGCAGCCGGACTACGGCCCGACGCTCTGCGTCCTCGGCTTAATCGACGCTGCTCTTGGGCGGAAAGACCTGGCCTTGGACGAAGGCCGTCGAGCGATCGCGCTCACGCCGGTGGAAAAAGATGTCATCAACGGCAGTCGCGTCCTTCAGTATTTCGCCATCACAGCAGCCTGGGCGGGCGACGAAGGAGCTTGCCTTGCAGCAACTGGAAGCTGGACTGCGTGCTCCCGTCGCATCGCTCATGCTGAGCTACGGCGCCTTAAAACTGTTCCCCTTCTGGGATCCGCTCCGCGGCGATCCGCGCTTCGAGAAAATCGTCGCCTCGTTAGCGCCGAAAGACGCCGCTTCACCGACGAAGTGAGATCCGGAACGTTGAAGAAACGCGTTCCATGGTCTGCTGCCCGCGAGTAACTACGATTGCCCTTCGCGTTTCGGCTAACAGAACATTTGCCCGTTTTTGTGTCACCCTTGTGTCACCCGGCTGCATAAAAATGGGCAGATTCCTGATGACGTGGGATGACAAAGCTTCCAGTGCAAGCTACTAGCAAAAGGTAGTTTGCGTAGTTGAGACGACTGCTGACGAAGTGTGATGAAATGCCAGTTTCGTCTTAGGAAACCCTCGTTTTATCCGTTGAACTACGGGGACCAACAAGTCGATGGAAAAAATACACGGCTTGAATGAGGGTGAGCAAGTTGCTCAGTGCGATCCCAACCAGGCCGCGAGAGGGCCGCTTTCGTCTCGACCTGCCTGAGAGAGTATCATCAATCGAGTTGATACAAGTGCCGGGTGAATTCACCCGTATGTCCACAGAGATCAAGAAACAGATCGAGCTTGAGATCGCGCACGTTCTCTGTTCCTCGACATCGTCGGCTACTCGAAGCTCTCGATTAACGAACAGCACGGCAGAGTTGATGAACTGAACGGGATTGTTCGCTTGTCCGAGCAATTCCAAAAGGCCGAAGCGGCAACCGGATTTTAATCAAGGTCCCGACCGGCGACGGCATGGCACTGGTGTTTTATAAAAGCCCGGAAGAACCAGTGAAATGCGCGCTTTGAGATCAGTCGTGCCCTCAAGGAGCAATCCCGCGCCTGCAAGTCTGCGGATGGGAATTCACAGCGGGCCGGTCAGTGGCATGATCGACGTGAACGAACGGGCGAATCTCGCCGGTGCTGGGATCAACCTTGCCCAACGAGTAATGAATCTATGGCGATGCCGGGCACATGCGTCTCTCCCACACGTGGCCGAGGATCTGGCGGAATACGAACGATGGCGACCGTTCCTGCATGACATTGGCAGTTTCGAGGTGAAACATGGCTCCAGCAGTCACGTAACCAACCTCTACTCCGATGAAGTTGGTAATCCGAAGCTTCCGAAAAAGCTCCAGGCGCTTAAAAAACATCACGGCCACGTCCGGTGGGCCGAAGTGG
>CAWAHI010000002.1:0-156938 GCA_963781735.1 uncultured Verrucomicrobiae bacterium
CGTCGGCCAGTAACACCTCGTCTTCTGCATCGAAGAGGCTGAATTTGAGGCTGCTGGAGCCAGCATTACAAACGAGAATCTTAGTTTTTGTTTCTGGCATGACCCTTCCGCGGTGATTGCTGTCTAAATTAGTCGCTAACATGACGATCATCATCCCACAGCCGAATTGCTGGCTGGGACAGGTTGTGTTCGTAGCTCAATGCACTAAGGCTCGCCGTGCTTAACAGGAAGAATCTGCCGGCCCCCGGCTCCAAACCAAGCCAGCGGGCGGCGAGTACCCGCAAGAAGTGCCCGCTGGAAAAAAGCAGCACGTTACCCTCGATCGCACGCACACGTTTGATCGCGCGATCCGCCCGCGCGCCAACTTGGCTAGGTGATTCCCCGCCAGGGCAGCCGTCGCGAAAGATTTTCCAATCAGGGCGCTCTCTGTGGATGTCAGCAGTACGGCGACCCTCATAATCGCCATAGTTCCATTCGACTAAATCCCGGTCGATTTCAGCGACAGCTCCAAAGCCAGCCAGCTCACAGGTGCGCCTGGCACGCTGCAATGGGCTGGTAAACACTTTGGCAAAACTCAATCCGCGCAACCGTTCCTCGAGCCGGCGCGCATTGCGCTCGCCACGTTCTGTGAGCGCCAGGTCAGTAAGTCCCGTGTGTTGACCCGAGAGCGTCCACGCGGTTTCCCCGTGTCTTGCCAGGTAAACTATCGGAAACACTTTGTTCATAGGTTCACCCGATCTTGCGCGCTCGCTCCGCCACATCATCGGTCATAGCAGAGATCTGCTCGGCGTGCTCAACGAGGAGCAGGTGGTAATCACGAAAGTCCTGCACCTTCATACCTAGACCTCAGATGGAAATTCTTCGTCCTCAAACAAAGGCTCCCTTCTTGCCACCCTTGGAGACGGTGTAAGTAAGACAATTGATCTTCCCAGTGGCGCTTGTCATGTGACGATTTCGTTAATTTTCAGGCGGCTTGGCTTTTCATTGGTCCCTCAGTTTCCCGCAACAGGGGCGACATCTCGTTCTTCTTCCGCTGATAGTCGGAATGCCTTCGAATAAAAACTGGACAACATATCGGCAGTCTCGATTCCCGTCGGTACATTGCTTGGGTTGAAGACGAGCGTTCTGTCCTCTTCGGCTGTGTTTGCTGTTAGCCTCTTGATTTCGAGCCTGCCAAGAAGAACTCGTTTCCGATTGTCGGGCCACGCGATCGAAGGATCATTGATCCTGTCACCGTGCTCAGCGACTTGAGCATATAGCGCGAAACCAATGGGCGCAGCTGCCACTCGGGCCTTAATCTCTTCCATCAGGTAGTTTGCGCTTTGTTTCTCTCTTTCCTCATCCGTGAGTAACTGTTCGCCTGCCTCAGGTACGAGCTGATAACGCACATAATGACCTTCGCCTTTGGCGTTGATGAACTTGAACGAACCAACACCGAAATAAGAGATGGTGGCAAAGCTGGCCGGAGTCTTCTGCGCGGCAAGAAATGCTCTTGCCGTCGGGTGGAATTCCAAGAACCTATCGAGAGCAGTCGGAGTGGCCGCACACGGTCCGCTGGCAGCAATCGCGAGCATTAACTCGCGTAGGTCATCCGTGTTGGAAACGGGAAAACCGTTGAAACTGTGAGCTACCAGATCGGTGCTCGCACCGCCGGGCAATTCGAATCTGATTGCCATACCTCGCGGATTGGCCATCGGGTCATTGTCTGGAATAGTTGGAACACCGCTAAAATCGGAGAAACGCACGGTGACCTTGCTGCTTGGCCCTTGCAGATGAGGCGCCTTGGTAATTTCTTTGGCATGGCTATCCGGGGTAAACTCACCTTGGAAAATAACCCCCTTGGCATGCACAGCTCGACAATGATTGTACCCGAACGCACTGTGCATCGATTCGACCAGTTCAGCCGGAGTGTGAATGGGATCGTCAACTTGCGGGCTCCAGTTGAATGGTTCGGCCGCTGCCGCGACACCTGCCAGGAGCGATGATCCGAACGATGCCGTGCTAACGATGAAGGAAAGTAGCGCTCTCATATATATCACCTAACGGGACTTCGGTGGTTGATTCATCGGTTACTTCTTTCTCAAGCTTTCGCGGGACGACATTTCAGAAATTTGGAGTTTTTCTGCGCCTGGCTGCAGAAGGAAGGAGTCGACAGAAAACCATTCCGCCATTTGGCCCGCGCAGACGGCTCGGCTGGCAAATTCTTTACGCGGCTTGCGATAGGCTTCTTTCAGCTCAGGATTAGCGTCGAAGAATGCTGGGGTTTTGCGCATAAGACTTGTCCGAATTTTCGGCGGCGCATTCAACGTTGCGAACATGCTGCAGTATGGCGCCCGCCTCGCGCGCGCGGGAAATACTTTCTTTCTTGCCTCTTTATAATGAAAGGTATAAGGATTTTTCTCCCATGGAGCTTCGGCATTTGCGCTACTTCGTCGGTGTGGCCGAGGCTGAAAACGTCTCGCGCGCCGCGTTGAAACTTCACATTTCCCAACCGGCAGTAAGCCGTCAGATTCGTGATCTTGAAGATGAAATCGGATTGCCTTTGCTGAAACGGGTCGGTAAGTCAGTGAGACTCACGGAAGCCGGGCGTCTGTTTCTCAATGAAGCTCGCGCAATACTGGCACGAACAGACGAAGCACTGAGAAATGTGCGTGCGCTCGACGAGCACCAGCCCATCGAGTTGCATGTTGGTTATTGTTCGTATGCGATAGATCCGCTCTTTCACCGCATCTTGAGGACGTATCAGGGCGCGATGCCGAACGTGCGGGTGAAGCTGCACGATCGCAAAGTGGAGGAGAACGTGGATGCTCTGCTCGAAGGCAGACTCCATCTCGCCTTCATCTTTCACGCGCCGAAGCCCGGCGCGCTTCGCGGTCTGCGTTTTCTCCCATTGAGCCATGAGCACCCTCGCCTGGCCGTTTCGCCCAAGCACCGACTCGCCCGGCGGCGCGTTGTCTCACTCGAGGAGGCGGCCTGCGAACCGTTCGTCGGCCTCGTCCCGGAAGAGTTCCCCGATTACCACTACTTCATTGACACCGTCTTCGCCTCGACCAAAACCAAGCCGCAGATCGTGGAGGAGCGCGACAGCGTGGATGGCATTATTGCCGCGGTCGAAGCTGGCAGCGGTGTCGCGCTCGCCGCCGATCGCTTCGCGTATGTTTTCGGTCGGCGGATAAAACTTTTGCGGCTTATACCCGAGCCGAAGACGATCGACATCGGTCTCGCGGCGCGCAAAGGTCCGCTTAGTCCGGCCGCAGAAACATTCTGGCAGTGCGCGAAACAAGCGCATTCAGCCTCTAAAAAGCGTGACGCGACTGAGGGCGACTCGCGACCGTGAGCGCTGCTTGCTGATCGTCAGCTTGTCCGACCAAACGCTGATCGCGCATCACGGGCGTTCGCCTCCCAATCATGGTAGAGCTGCGGTCTGCGGACGGCGAATCGTAGCGTATTTCAGTTCTGCGCAGGCCCGGTCGCGGTTGCTTTCCTGAGCCTCTGCTTGCGATGTGTTCGTGAAGGATTCTCAGGACCTCGGCAATCCCTTGGGCACTGTGTTCCGCGCCGTGACCAGACGGCACAATCTTCTCCGATTCGGCTCCGTCGAGATGCGAACTCCAATAGGGCACGACACCATCGCTGCTATTCGGCGTATCGCCGCGTCCGCGATCGCCGATGATCGAGTGATAAGGAATGCGTTTCGCCATTGGCAGTGTATTCATTTCCTTCACGAACGGATCGTTAGGCGAAAGGGTATCGATACTGTTCGGTAGCCGGTTGAGTTTCAAAACTGTCGGGTCTTCCTGAACAACGGATGCCTGTAAGATCTCGCGGCCCGCGTTCATGTATTGCACGGATTTGCGGATCAGGCTCGATCCGATTCGACCAATCGAGTTTTGCGCAATAATACTACCGCGGTGTGGAGTAGAAATGAAAATGACTCGCGCTACATTACGTCGCGGCTTGAAGATCAATCCCTCCTCGACCAACGCCTTGGTTTCCGGAGAGAGTTTGGTCTCCGCGGGCGGTTTACCGAAGAAGTAGCGCCAAAGTCTGTCACCGCCCGAGTCGGTGATCATGAGCCGGCTGATAATGCCACCCATGCTATGACCTACAAGGACAATCGAGCCGGTGATGAGGAAAAGTTCTGTCGAATGCCTCGAGCTCGCGCCGAAGCAGCAAGGCTGAATACTGGATAGGATAGCCGCTCGGATAACTGAAGACACACACCTGGTAGTTCCGGCGCAAAACGGGATCAGCCCAGAGCGCGTTCACCATCGGCACCCAGGCCACAGGCGTATCTTGAAGACCGTGCACGAACACGACCGGAATCTTGTTTGGATCATACGGTTGGACTTGTATCGAGTCGCGCCGTGTGGGCGAACTTCTCCGGGTTTAGCATTGCCGCGAACCCAATCTTCTCTGGATGCTCGCGCGAAAGACCAAGAGCTATTGGCGCAGTGAAATCTGCCTGCAATGGCAGGGTTCGACCTGAAATACTGACCGTCTCACTGGCAAGTGGGTCAATGAATTGGATCTCGCACTTGCGCTCGGCGAACCGAGCTACTGCGGTAACTGCGGTATAAACACGCGGCGGAGCAAATCGCAGCGGAATCTGCGGCGCCTGCTCCCTGCGCACAGCGACGAGCGCCGCGCCTGCGCCTTCGCGAGTCAGGCGAGGAACAACAAACTTGCCGCGCACATCAAGTTCGTCGGCCGGAATCAGCTCGTAATCCTGTGGTCGCCAGAGGCGATTCGCAATTGCACGGTGGGTGAGCAAATATTCGCCTCGGTTCGGCGCCGGAAAATGTAACGGGCGCGTCCAAGGATCGAGGTGAGCGTCGCGAATGACGGAATACACGCGTGACAAAGCGAAGTTGTAATCCCGCAAAGCGACTGTGTTACCCGGATCTTTCCGCAAGTTGGCGTGGCTGATTTCTACTCCACTCAGGTAGTAGCCGATCGCTCTCGCCGGAGCGTTGTGCTCCAGCTTCTGACCCTGCGCGATCGCTTGCTCAACAGCGCTTCCGTACTGCGAGGTAAACCTGGGCTTGGTTTCCTTTACCGCTGCTAACGGCGCGCATGCAGCCAGCGCCAGCGCGAGAAGAATAACGATGTAAGCCTTACTTCTTCTAAGCTGCGTAGCCGCTTTCACAAATCTTCTGTGCAACCATGACGAAGTGAGTGGCAGCGCCGCCCACCATGCTTCACTGAACGAACTCCGGCATGCCTTTGCCGGTTTGATTAATTGATGCATAATGGAAGTGGGTGACTCGATTGATCAGACCGCTACTGCGGCCGGAGCTTGCGTCGAGGCGTCGGTCGGGGCGGTCCGTTCTCCGTCTTGCCGGATTTTGAACCAGTTGATGTAGAGCGACGGCAGCGAGATCAATGTCAGCAATGTGGCCACCGCGAGCCCGCCCATGATGGCGTAGGCCATGGGGCCCCAGAAGACGGTCGGCGCGATCGGCGCCATGCCCAGGATCATCGCCTGCGCGGTCAGGGTGATCGGACGGAAGCGCACCAGGGAGGCTTCGACCACGGCATCCCAACCCCCGCGACCCGCTGCCTTCTCGACTTCGATCTGGTCAACCATGATGACCGAGTTTCGGACGATCATGCCGATCAGCGCGACGGTGCCCAGCATCGCGACGAATCCCATCGGGCTTTGCGTGACCAACAGGGCAAGGACAACACCAATGACACCCAGTGGGGCGACGCTGCAGACCAGGAACAGGCGGCTGAAACTCTGCATCTGGAACATCAGGACCGTAATCATCAGCACGACCACGATCGGGAAGACGGCGAGGACGGAGGACTGTCCCTTCGCGCTTTCCTCGACGCTGCCGCCCTCGACGATCTTGTAGCCGACCGGCAGTTGCCGCTTCAGCTCGGCGACTTTTTCCGCGATGCCGGCCACGGCGGTCGCCGCCAGCACGCCTTCCCTGGGCTCGGCTTGGACCGTTAGGGTGGGCAGCCGGTCCCGCCGCCAGATGAGGGGCAAATCCTGTTCGTACTCGACCTTGGCCAGCTCGCTCAATGGCACCGACCGTCCGTTCGAAAGTGGGATCTTCAGGGTCCGGATCGTCTCCAGCGACATGCGTTCATCGGCCTGGGCACGCACCATCACGTCAATGAGATAGATGCTGTCGCGCACCTGGGTCGCGGTGATGCCCGAGACGGCGGCGTTGATCATCTGGGCGACGGCCGCCGAGCTGAGCCCCAATTGCCTTGCCTCATCTTGGTTGACGCGGATCCGGAGTTTGCGGATCGGGTCCATCCAGTTGAAGGCCACTTTTTGGATGTCGGGGCTCGCCCCCACAATCCCGGCCAGCTTGTCGGCAATCTCACGCACCTGATGCGGATCGCTGCCGCTGAGCCGATACTGGACCGGCCAGCCCACCGGCGGGCCGAGCTCGAGCGGGAAAACCCGCCCGACCGCCTCGGGGAACTTTTCCTGAAGCGCGGCCTGAAGGCGTTGCTTGACTTGGTCCCGCACCTTCAGGCTCTTGGTGACAATGATCGTTTGGGCGAAGAAATCGTTTTGGAGCTGCACGTCGAGCGGCAGGTAGAATCGAATCGCGCCGCGCCCAACGTAGGAACTCCAGTGGTCGATATCGGGGTCGCTACGGAGGATTTCGTCGAGCTTTTGCGAGGCCGTATCCGACGCATAAATCGACGCGTCGTGCCGCAGGCGCAAATCGAGCACCAGTTCCGGCCGGTCCGACGCGGGAAAGAACTGGCTCGGTACAAAGCGCGCCAGCCAGAGCGACACGCCGAAAATCACGATCGTCACCGCCAGCGTCAGTTTGGCGTGACGCATCGTGACGAGCAGCAGGCGTCGATAAAGTTTGAGGAGGCGCCCGCCACTCTCGTGGTGGCCCTTGCCCTCGTCCTTGGCCTCCTGCTTTGGGGGCTTGAGGAGCATCGTCCCTATGAGCGGCGTGAAGAGCGCGGCGACGATCCAGGAGGTGAGGACGGCGATGACGACGACGGCGAAAAGCGTGAAGGTGTATTCGCCCGCCGAACTCTTGGCGAAACCGACCGGCACGAAGCCGAGCGCGATCACCAGGGTGCCGGTGAGCCTCGGATAAGCCGTGGAAGCATAGGCAAAGATCGCCGCTTTGATCGAGTCCCAGCCATGTTCCACCTTGGAGACCATGGCCTCGATGGTGATCATCGCGTCATCGACGAGCAGCCCAAGCGCGATGATCAGCGCCCCCAGCGAGATGCGCTGCAAGTCGATCCCGAAGATCTGCATGACGATGAACACGATGGCCAGCACCAGCGGGATCGAGGTCGCCACGACCAGGCCCGCCCGCAGGCCCAGATTCAGGAAACTGATGACGAGAACGATCGCGATGGCCTCCCACAGCGCCTTCATGAATTCGTTAACCGCTTCTTCCACCACCTTCGGCTGATTGGAGACTAGGAAAGTCTCGATGCCGACGGGCAGGTCCGCTTTGAGTTCCTCGACCACGTGATCGAGATTCTTTTCCAAAGCGAGGATGTCGCCGCCGGTGCGCATTGAGAGTGCCACGCCGATGGCGTCCTTGCCGTTGACGCGGAACTTCGGCTGCGGCGGGTCGGCGTAGCCGCGCGTGATCGTCGCGATGTCGCCGAGGCGCAGCATCTTGCCGCCGAAGGCGAAATTGACCTGCTGCAAGTCCTTTTCGGATTCAAACCGTCCGGTCACATCCATGAGCACGGCCTCATTCTTCGTCTGGATCACGCCGGAGGGGACCACGGCGTTCTGGGTGACGAGTGCCTGGACCAGCTCCATGCGGTCCATGCCGAGTTCGGCCAGGCGGTGCGTGGAAAACTCGACATAGATCCGCTCGTCCTGGGTGCCCAGGAATTCGGCTTTGGAGACATCTTTCACTCGCAGCAGACGCGAGCGCGCCTCTTCCGCGTAATCGCGCAATTCCCGGTGACTGAAGCCGTCCGCCGTGAAGCCATAGATGATCCCGTAGGTGTCGCCGAATTCGTCGTTGAAAAACGGCCCTACGATTCCTTGCGGGAGGGTCTGCCGGATATCGCCGACTTTCTTGCGGACCTGGTACCAGAGGTCCGGCACATCCTTTTTCGGGGTGGACTCGAGCAGATAAACAAAGACGGTGGACGTCCCGGCGACGGTATAGCTCTTCAAATAGTAAAGATTGGGCGTGTCTTGCAGCTTCTTCTCGATGCGGTCGGTCACCTGCTGCATGGTTTCGTCCTGGGTCGCGCCCGGCCAGAGCGTCACGACAACCATCGTCTTGACCGTGAATTCGGGGTCTTCGTTGCGCCCCAGGTGCAGATAGGCCGAGACCCCGGCCACGAGGCATACGATCATGAAGTAGATGGAGAGCGCCTTGTGGCGGATCGCCCATTCGGTCGGATTGAAGCCCTTCATTATTGGCCTTCCAACAGTTTCACGGTCTGGCCTTCATGGAGCTCCTGGACCCCGGCTGTTACCACCCTTTCGCCGGATTCCAGCCCGCCCGTCACGATGACAGAGTCCGGCGCGTGGCGCGCAATGACGATTTCACGCCGATGCACGCGCTGATCCTTTCCATCGGCCACCCAGACCGCGGGCTTGTCCTCGATCATCGTCAGCGCTGAAGAAGGGACCTCGATCACCGACTCGGCCTTCAATTTCAGACGCCCGAGGATCGTCGCCCCCAGAAACATTCCCGCGGGCGGATCGGCGAGTTCGACTTTGACCTGATAGTTGCGTGTGACCGGATCGGCCTGCGGCGATATTTCGCGGACCTTGCCGTCCGCCTTGATCTCTGGATGGTCCGCGAGCCAGACCTCACCTTGCGCACCTAACGACAGGCCGTCGCGAATGGCCTGGGCGGGGACGTCGAAAACGGCATCGCGCCCGGTTTGCTGCGCCACCTGCAGGACCATCTTGCCCGCCGGCACGACCTCACCCACCTCGGCCCCTTTTTCCGTGATCACGCCGGCGGCATCGGATTTGAGTTCCGTGTAACTCAACTGTTCTTCGGCGGATTTCAGTTTGGCTTGCGCCGCATCCAACTGCGCTTTCGTCGTCTTTAGCTGGCGCAAGGCGGTATCGTATTCATTGGGGGATATCACCCCCTCGGCAAGCAACTTCTTCTGACGCCGTTCAAATGCTTCCGATTGGTCAAGGGAGGCTCGCGCCGCGGCAACGTCGGCCTGCGCGGAGTTCCGGGTGTTTCGTTCGACTTCGGCATCCAGCAGAGCCACCGTCTGCCCGGCTTGAACCATGTCGCCGACGCCCACTTTTCTTTGGATGATCCTCCCGCCAATCCGGAAGGCAAGATTGACCTCGTCGCGCGCGCGCAGATGGCCGGACACGACCTTTGGGTCTCCGACCTGACGTTTTTCAACAACGATCGAGCGGACCGGCCGGACCACCGGTGGCGGCTCGGTTTTCTTTGTGCATGCGCCCAGTGTCATGGCCGCCAGGGCCATCGGGATGGCAAGTCGTCCGAGGCCGAACAGTGGCGGGCAAATGGAATTCAGTATTTTCATGAGCGTCTGCAGGTTTTGGTTTGTGGATGCGAATTCCCGCAAAGAGCAAAAACAGCAGTTCTGGAGCGTGCGGGAGGCCGGTCGTGTCGCTGGCCAGCCAGCGGGTCGCGGGCGAGGCCCGGAAAAGGCGAATCGTCAGGGCGTTGGAGCATCGTTTTCATGTTTTTGCTCCAATTTTCGCACCGGACCGAAATAGCTCGATAGCTTCCTTCATGTAGCGCTTACCCTGATCGTCCAGCGGCCCCATGCCGCTGCCGGGCAGGACCCAGAGGCCAAAATCTTCATTTTGTAATTGAACGGCATCCTCGTTTTGTTCACATCGGCCTAACGCCGTACTTGTTTTCTGCCAGAAATAGGCGCTGCGATGGCTTCTTTCATATGGCGTTTCGCCTGCTCTGGCAGTGGACCCATCCCGCTGCCAGGCAGGAACCAGACACCCGTATCTTCACCAGGGCAGTAGAGTATGATTGCCCCTTCCTGCGTAACTGCACGATAAAAGCTTGCCTCTGGATGCGCCTCGATCACGCTGACGAAATTCTCCTGCCATGGATCGCCTTCAAAGTCAGAGAGCTCTTTAACAATCTCGCGCAGCTCCGCAACGGTCATGCTTTGCAAAGTTTCCTGGAGGGCTTTCCGCCGCTCTTCACTCAGAGTTTCCATATCTACAAATTTATCGAATGGCATAGGTGGTTACTTCCGTTGATTATGTTTGAGGTTGATACGTCGAAGGCCGGACTGGCTTTCGCGACGAAATTTGCGAATCTTCACGCGATTGTTGCACCTGTTTCATGCGCACAAGTTTCGTGCGGCAGTAGTCGGCCGTGAAATACTATCTTTTTTGGTTTGATATGCCTGGCGAGCATATAGCCGGCTAGTTGTCGCTGCCGGCGCATCAGCTATTCGGGCGGATTTTGCAGAAGCGGATCACCGCTGCGCGAGGCGCGCGCGACCACGCCGGTGAACAACTGCATCGGCAAGTGCAGCCGCATCCCCCAGGCTTTCTCATCGTGGGCGGCGTGCGGAAAACATAAGTAAAGAAGATCGCGACCGTAGCGCCAACCTCTACTTACCAGAGCCAGCGCCATGGCGACGGTTACTTCGTAGTTATCACCAGGCCAGCCGCTATCGAGATAGAAGCCTACGTTGCGCTTCGGCTCGCTCAGCACTCGTTCGAGCAGATCGTCTTTGTGAGAAAAGGTGCTCGACATGCAGACGGCGCCGCCGAATACTTCCGGATGTTGCCAGACAGTGTAGAACGAAACGACGCCGCCTAGCGAGGAACCCCACATTGTTCGGTCGAGTCGGTTCCTGGTTGTCCTAAGAAACAGTTGCTCAGCAGGCACAAGCTCTTCCACGATCGATCGCGCATAAGCCTCGTAACCCGGCTTCGTATATTCCTCTTCGCGCCGTT
This sequence comes from uncultured Verrucomicrobiae bacterium, assembly GCA_963781735.1. Classification (GTDB taxonomy): domain Bacteria; phylum Verrucomicrobiota; class Verrucomicrobiia; order Chthoniobacterales; family UBA10450; genus AV69. The sequence goes on from CAWAHI010000002.1 coordinate 10,910, forward strand.
CATCCGAGTGAACGCCGACAATAATGAAGTCCTCGATGGCTTGCATTGTCCGCAGGATCTGACTTGTTTCATTTACGCCCCAATCCTTGTGTTGAAATGCTTCGTGCGGAAAGAACAAGTTCTGTCCGTCCTGCATGTAGGCGAACGGGTAACGCGCCAGCGTGTTCTCCTCATACCCGGGCGGCAGATAAACGCGCAGGCGATGGCGTCGATTAAGGATAGCTGATTCGACTTCTACCAAAGGCGAGAACCGCCCCCGCGGATCGCTGAAGAAGTACGGATAAACTACGCGATTGTCTTCACCGGCCATGATCAGCAGATTGTTAGTCCCCACCGCCCAATGCATGCCGCCGTTCTTGATCAAACAGGGCTTGAAATAAACGAATGGCTGCTGTGCCTCGATTTCAAAGGTCGCCGTGTTGCCGTCGCTGCTCACTGCCACCGGATCAATATCCTGTTCCCAATCCAAGTCAGTGCGAAGAACCAGCGTCCCTGTTTCCGCTGGGTAACAAACGCGAACTTTTCGTTTGAAGCTGCGTTTGGAAGCTTGTGTCATTCGATTGTTGTCTGTGTTCCGTTCACTGCGACGCGATTACTTTATGGCTTCGCCGGTGACCAGCCGATACACGATCAGTGTAATGAAGCCCGCGGTCGTCATGGTGTAGAAGATTGGAAAGATCCAGCGGAACCTTGGGTATCGCGATGGCTTACCTTCCAGCTGGCCGAGCGCCACAAACTGGCTCACCTTCGCCTGCGCAGTCATAGCCTCGATCTTTGCCAGGCACTCCTCCAATTCACTTTTCAGCCGCAAGCTCGTGAGCAACCCTACTAGTGAGAATAACGTCATGAAGAAAAGCAGTGCGATTCGGATGAGGTCGCTAGCCTGAACGCTCTGGAGCAGGGCCAGCACTCCCGCGCAAATCACCGAGTAGGCGTTCATAAACGAGATGCGCTCGCTCTTAATGTAACGGGCGTTGTCCCAGTTCTGGCTAAAAACAGCCGCGAACATGTCCGGGTCACTAGCAGCAGGAGTTTCGTTGCTCATCTTGTGTCCTCCATTTGTTGCGATCTGTCAGAGTGGCGGTCAGGGTGTAAATCTTCAGGTGCGCCGGCCAGGCGGCCGTAAATTGCTCAATGCGATGAGAGGCGGAGGTAAACCGGCTTCTCCCAACCAGCGCCAGTGAGGCCGCACTCGTCGAGCGGCGCGAAGCCCAAACGGCTCGATTGCGTGGCTACGAATATGCGCAATAGCGTCATCGACTGAATCGGTCGCGTGAACCAACTCCAAATCCGACGGCGCGATCATTCCGGCTTTCGCCATTTTGTCGATGAGCGGGATTATTTGGTCGCAGTAATCAGTGGCCATGATCACAATTGGGGAGTTCCTGATCTTGCGGGTCTGAATTCAGGGTGATCGCTTCAAACATTTCATCGAGCATTCCCGCGCCTCCGGCGCAGAATAACGAACGCGTACGAATATTTCACCAGAAGCATTTGCGGACAAAGAAATAATGCAGCATGACGAAGCGAATCGTCGATGGAGCCGTTGCCAAAATTAAGTGTTTAACTTCGCGACGGCGTTTACTGGGAACGGTCTTGCGCGCTGGAGTGCTCCCCAATTGCAAGCACTACCCGACCATTGACGCGTCCGGTCTTGAGACGCTCAAAAATCTCATTGATCGAGTCTAGCGGATGCGTTTCTACGGTTGCTTTGACCTTGCCTTCAGCCGCGAATGCAAGGGCTTCCTCCATGTCCAAGCGCGTGCCTACAATCGAGCCGCGGATGGTGTATCCGCTTAGGACCACGTCGAAGATGGAAATCGGAAACTCTCCCGGAGGCAGACCATTCAACACGCACGTCCCGCCACGCCGGAGCATTCCAATCGCCTGCTTGAATGCAGTTGTCGAAACCGCAGTGACCAAAACTCCGTGCGCCCCGCCGATCTGCTTTTGAACCTCTGCAGGCGGATTCTGCGTTTTCGCATCAATCGCGATTTCAGCTCCAAGCTTACGCGCCAGCGCCATCTTCTCCGGCCCCAAGTCAACGGCAACGACATGCAAGCCCATCGCCTTGGCATACTGAATCGCTATGTGCCCTAATCCGCCGACTCCTGATATCACCACCCACTCTCCGGGTCGCGTTGCGGTTTCTTTCAATCCTTTATACGTCGTAACTCCGGCACAAAGAATTGGCGCCGCGTCCACAAAGGACAGGTTCTTGGGAATTCGTGCCACATAGTCCGCCTGCCCGATGGCGTACTGCGCAAAGCTTCCGTTCACCGAATAGCCGGAGTTCTTTTGCTGAAGGCACAACGTTTCCCACCCCGACAAGCAGAACTCGCAGTGCCCGCATGCGCTATGCAGCCACGCGATTCCCACGCGATCACCTTCCTTTAGATGCGTGACACCCGCGCCAAGCGCGACCACAATGCCCGCCCCTTCATGCCCGGGTATGAATGGAGCTGTTGGCTTAACGGGCCAATCACCATCAACTGCGTGGAGGTCGGTATGACACACCCCGCTTGCGACGATCTCCACCAGGACTTCGCCTGGTAGAGGCGCGGGAACGGAGACTTCTCGAATCGAAAGGGGCTCCCGGAATTTGTCCACGACCGCTGCTTTCATCATTTTTGGGATGCTCATGGCTTGACCTCTGATTTTACACTTTGGGCTTTGTTTTCACCGCACTTTCCGTTGGTCCAGTGCCAAAATTGCGATGGTCGAAGTGGCGATCATTCCTCGGATCACGGTTGAGCCGAGCGGGCGGCGCCCATCACTGAAGGTACGAGCTGCAACCGCAACTTCCACTGTCGAAGGGCGGATGATGTTTCCACCCCGCTCTGCCAACTCGCAACAAGCTTCACATTGTCGGGAGGAGCGGGTTCACGACACGTGCGCTGAAATACAGTGCTGCTATCTCGCGTTCGCGAGATTTCCGCCGTGCCTCTCGCGGGGTTGTGCGTAATCCATTGTTCGGAACTTGGTTTTGCAGCTGACGTTAATAAGGAGCCATCTTTCATCTCAGTTCTAGCTGGTACATTGTTGGACTCGTCTATTCCTCAAGCTTCCGAAGATCGACATTTCAGAAAATTTGAGATTTTTCTGCCAATGCTTTGGACGCAGTAGCTACGAGCTACTGTTGTGCGATGGACGTCCACTTGAGACTGCGCCTTGATTGCAGTCTTAGAGCGAAACAGGCGCGGCGAACCTCGTTTTCGGTCGCACTCGATTGATCGTTCTGAAGGGACTCACTCGCCTTCATACGGGTTCGCTAAATTGTTGCTTAAGCCTCTGAAGAGTTACACCAATGAGTGGGTAGCTTCCATTTCATTCGCACGTGACGTGGCAGGTGGAAGGAAATCGCGGTCAAGTGCGATCGCGATGGTCGCGAACAATTGACGGCAAAAAACGCAGCATCATTAGCTAGCGGTCTGTTTTGTTCCTCTTTGCCCTATTCCACTGGCTCGAATATGATCCATTCAGTCCCGACTCAATGGAATCCAACCGAATAAGCGCCGCCTATGCCATTCGATAAATTCGTCGACATCGAAACCATCAATAAGGAACGGCGCAAAGCGATCACCAAATCGATCCGAATCATCAGCGTTGAAGAACTCAAGAAGCTTGGGGAAGAGATCTTCGATTCGCCCGATCGACCCTGGCGACAGACCTTCCTTTCGTTAATCGCGGAACACCCGGGCGCCACTTTTTACCACGCGTCCGCAGGGGAAGGCGTCATTTTTCTTTACTCCCACGATCAAGACAAGGGGCTGTGGTATCTGCCCGGAAGCGGCCTAGGACGATTGTCGGAGGGAGGCCGGCAGATGATGAAGGAAGCAATCGCCGGAGCCCCTTGAATATCTGTTTGATCAATGGCGTTTTTGACAATCAGTGCGTGGATCTAGAGCGATGAGTTGATCCGCGTTGGTGAAAGCGCGGGCTCACCCAAAAAGTGGTCGATCACATCAGCCACGGTCGTGAAGCGGCAATCTCATCACAGGCGGGCTTGAACGGCAGCCTTAACCTCCAGGGTCTTTGCGATGGCGCACTTTATATTGTGCGACCCACCCGCGAACTGCTTGTAATGGATCGCTGCTATGGCGTTCTATCCAAGCGTTTAATCCCGCCTCATCGATTGGAAGCTCGAGAACCCGAGGCCGGCCAAATAGCTTGCCGACCGTTTCCATGATTTTCGTCATGCTGGGAAAAACGATCTCGTCGATCGCTTCCGGCTTCCCCTGAGAGGCGTAGACATTGAAGTCCACCCAATATCCATCCGGGCGGAGCACAAACATGCGTTTCTTTAGCAACGCATCGCTCGGCGCGACGCCGGTTTGAGTTACCAGATACGGTCCGCGTTCACCCTCGGATCCAAGATTCAAAATCTGCGCGTCCTTGTAGTCATTGGTAATTGTGTGCATCGCTTGATCCCGGCCAGGCTACTTCTTCAATAGTTTGTTTTTCGCCGTCGCGAGTTCCTTCAATTTGTCTGCGCCCACTTTGGGACATGCCAAATCGAGGTCGGCCAGGGCCCAAATATCACTCGCTCGATCGAGAAAATCGCGCATGACTGGGGCACCGCCTTCCCTTGAAGCGCCGGCCCCGAGAATGAAAATCGTTTTCGCCACGAGAGTCCTTTATCCAGCATTTTATCCACCCGCCAAGTTTTTTGCGAGCGTTTGGGGCAATTTAGGAGCCGCAATTCAGCGTTTCTGAATCCGTTTACGGAAGCTGAGAACCTTCAGGACGCCTTGGGATAATTCGAGATAACTTACCCTGGTATCAATGCCATTGAGGCGCTCTACCAACTGAGCTAAGACCCCGTAAAAGAATTGTTGATCTTGGATCGCTGATTGCGGATTTGCAACAGGGTTCAGCGATCAATATCGCGATTAGAAGGCACGGGTGCGCTACTGAGGGCCTGCACTTTCGGTTGCGCGACGGGATCCCTCGACTTTCGCTCAGGATGACGATGTATGAGGGAAAAGCGAGGATTTGCGGATCGCCCCAAAACGAATTCGTCAACGAACGTCTTCGACGTAACTGGCGATTTGGTAATCCGTCACCACACCTATTTGGACCTGATTCAGGGCCTTGTCGTAATGAAATCCGGCATTCCCGTTACCGGAGAAGCTACGACCCACGATCGCGCTGAAGACATCGACGTTACCTGTTAGCGAAATGTCGGCGCTGGGCGCGTAAAAGGTTGCGAAAATGTTCCCGGGCGAATCGATTTCAATGGTTTGCGTCGTACCAGAGACGGTGGGGCTGATCCCAAAAAACTTCATGTGACCCACCCGACTCGGGTTCGGATCATCAGCGAGCGTTGGCGGGATCGACGGTGGAATACCGACGCTGCCAGGATTGGCGGTTTGAGTGCCCCGGTCAACATTCTGATTATCGAGGTCGTCTCCTTTGACGCGCATGCTCCCGGTGAACCAGATCTCCGCGGTTACGCCCTTCTCGACGGTGATCTTCCCGGTAATGTCGCCGTTGACAACGATCTTCGCATAAGCGTACGGAAAGGTGGGATCGCTGGCGTTACCATTCTTTATCGTTATTGCCGCCGCTAATTCCTGAATAGACGAACCCGGTTGGAGCTACTTATCGCTCGTGCCGTACGCGGTGACGGTCTCGGTGCCGGAGTTGGTAGCGGCGAATCCGGTTGTGTCAGGCGCCGGCAGCGGCGGAATCGTGAAGGGCACATTGTTGTCGATGGTTCCGCTAATCTGATAACCGGAATGCGTGACGTTGCCGCCGTTTGTTGTCACGTCGCCCCAGATCGGCCCGCCTTCGGTAAAGTTCTTTGCTCCAACAGATACATCGCCGTCATGCGCGTCTGCCAGATAGGTCGATTTGATGGATTAGATCCGTAGTAGGAGGTGGTATTTGGTCCCGGAATGTCGTTGTTTATTACTTTGGGACTACTGGGATTCGGATTAGTTGGGTTTTTGGAATTGTAACTGTCGACGAACCCGGCAGTGCCCGGGCCGTTGAACGCATTTACGACCCTCAGCGCACCGCCAAACACATAATACTTCGGAACGGCAACCAGTTCGATGCGCCGTATAATTTGAGGATATGTAACCGGCGACGAACCAAGGTTGTTCCCATCACCGTCGCCGTAAGTGGCTTTAAAGTGGTCGTATTTGAAATCGATCTTCCGCAGAAGCGTGTCACCCACACCGCGACTCGCGGAGTTCGCCACGAAATTGGGACCACTGGCAAAAAACTTGTCGGACAAGCCAATTCGCGGCAAGCCGTAGAGCCTCGCAGTTCCGACTGACCGAATTCGATAATAAGGGGTAGTGCTCGGAATGGTTCCCGTATTATCAGTGAGTTTGTCGATGGTTACCGTGGTAGACAGGTTCGCTCCCTGTCCGAAGCCGCTGATGGTTTTGGTCCAAGCAGGTCCGGGAGTCGGGGCTGGAGAAGGGGCCGTGGTCCAACCGTCTGCAATAAAGGGCAGATTAATTGGATCGAGGGCTTTTCGGACTTCATCGAATCCGGCGTCGCCACCTGCTTCCGCCGCGTAGAGAGCCTCTTTCCATCCTTTGAGCTGCTTGGCGGTGATGTTGTAATGCCTGGTGCAATTGATCAAAACGCTGGCCCCAATGAACGAGACAATGACAATCGTGCAGAGCGCACAAAGGAGAACGTTTCCGTCATTCCCATTCTGAGTTAGCGCCCTCATTTCGTTAGTCATTTACGACTGGTCAGCCATCCCCTCTCCGTCTGTTGCGAAGATAGGAGAGAGAAAAGACCATGGTACCGGCGCGCTCATCATTGTAAAAACCAGGATTCCCTTTGGCGAACATGGGCAAAAAGGTGACAGTCGATTGGTTAAATTCAGTGTTGAGAAGCTCGATGTTGCTAGCAGTTGGAATCAAATTATCGGCGGTCGCCGCAATGTTAGTAATAGCGCCATTTTCTCTTCGTCGAATCGTTTGGTTGACGACCGAGTAAACCACATTAGTGAGCGAGCCTATGGTGACAGTAGCGCTGGTGGTGCTGACAGAGGCCGCGTTCGACATGGTAGCCTGGCTACAATTACCCAGGACGCAACCAGAAACACTTTGGATGGTGGTACCGGCAGGAATACCGGTCCCGATTATGGATTGGCCGACATTAGTGGAAGAAAAATGACTAGAGATTAGTGACAATCCAGGGCAGGTAACGTTTGCTGAATTTTGGGTCAACGTAACGTTATTAACAGTCGTAGCCTGATAATTAGCGACAATTTTGTTCCCAACTAGAGAAAGCGTAGGTTTGGCCCGCGTCGGTTGGTTACTGCCATTATCAATCAAGTAGTTTGGGAGAATGCAAGTGACTGTCTGAGGATTTGTGCTCGAAATAACAATGTAGGCGCGTTTTACGTCTCTACTCAGGTAGTCAATGATCCGGACCTGCTGCAAATGTGAGGTAAAGAAGTCGTCGACCGCAACGAAACTTTTTTGCAGGCAGACCGAAGCAGCCACGATTGCGGCCAGCATGAGCGAACCAACGGACAGGGCGAGGAGCATTTCCATGAGGGTGAAGCCCTGCCGTCCGATATGACCTGGTTTCATTTTTTAGTTCCTGCTGCAATCAACGTCTCGGCCTCTTCGCTCTGCTGACGTTGGGCAAAGGTCGCGTTCCAAGTATATTTTACCTTTACCTTCACTAAAGTCGTGCTGCTGAAGTCCCCCGCGGTATTCGGAGAAGCGCTCGGATAAACCGCGGCCCCTGGCGGTCTAGTGTAGGTAATACTCGGACTCCCACTGGGATAGGCACTTACTGTCACTTCTTCCGTGGCGTCGGACGCGAGGTCGGACGAGTTAGAAGGATAAACCAATGAGACAGGTCGCGGCCCGGAGGGTGCTGGTGTCGCTTGCGCGTTCATCATGTAGGCGGGCGACGTCAGGTCGGTAAAAGCCAAATTGCGCAGGCCTTCGATGCGGTCCTGGACACCCTGCACTGCCGCGACAGCTTCTTTGCTGGCGTCGATATAACGCAGACAAACTGCGTTAATCTCGAAAATGGCGGCAAAAAATGCGCCAACAAGGGTGACGGCAACAAGGGTTTCGATGAGCGTGACACCATCCTGGTGACGCGTGGGGCGCGCGACGATCATTTTCAAAAAATTGCAGCATCCTGTGTGCCCTTTCGTAGTACTTTGGAGGCGGGGAAAAGTGGCATGAATTTGCCTGATGCACTTGGCCAAGCTCCAACGAGCCGAGAAGAACTTAACTCCCTGTCAACTTGCTCCTTACTATGCGGTGAACAGGGAGAAGAGTCGGCAGAGCCGGTCGCACGACAAAATTGGACGGGTTTTTGGGTACATCGAATGCTGCAAGCCGGCCCTCCGAAATCCCATCGAGAAAGACTTCCACGGCATGGAACCGCCATGCCTTCTCAGCCAGTGCAGTTGGCAAGATTTGTAGCTAGCGGCCGAGCACCGTAATTTTCGCGCGCTGGGCCGCAAGAATCACTTCGTCTTTTTCCAGTAACAAAGTGCGACCTGCTTCCAACGCAATCACTCGAATCTTTGCCTCCGCCGCGACCGAGATTGTTTCTTGACCAATTACAGGAACGTCGAAACGCATGTCCTGATTTGGTTTTGCGACTTTGACAATAACGGCACCTTCGCGCGCGAGCACCCCGCCACGCCTGATTGCTTCGTTCGTTCCTTCAAACGCTTCCACAACAACGACAGTTCCATTTTTCACGATGACAGTCTGCCCAATGTCGAGCCGCGCGATTTCTTTGGCGATCTTCCAACCCAAATCGACATCCTCTTCCTCGCGTCGACTAAGCTTTGCTCCCGCAATCAACCCCGCAGGCACGAGACAATCCTCCAGAAATGTTGTGGCCGGCAAAAGCTCGACATCGATTCTGGTCAGTTCATTTGCAATCGCCGCAAAGATGGACTCCGCGTTGCGCTCTTTCAGTTTTCCCAGTAATAGCAACGCTTTCCAATCGGGCCGGAGATCAAACAGGTTTTTCGGTGCGATCTGACCGGCCATGATCGCGTGATGAACTTTGTGTTCGTTAAAAAATTTCAACAGCCGATTCAGTTGTCCGACGCGCATCCATTCGATTAGATCGACATGTTGCACGAGGACCGGATCGGTCTCGTCAGTGAATGCGGCCGCAATTATTTTTTTTACGCCGGCTTTTCGCGCCGCATCAGCAAGCAATCTGGGATATACGCCGTTTCCGGCGATGATTCCCAAGATGTGTAGCGGTGCTTGTGCCAAGCACCGAATTTGAAATAAACAGGCGCTCGACACAAGCGCCTCTACAGACGTTACCCGTGACGGCGGCGTTTGACGTGCAACTGAGCAAGCGCCTTCTGCAGCGAGGCCTGAATGGCTGCTACCTGTTCGGGGGTCTGATCTTCCTTCATCGCGGCCTTGGCGCGCTCGACTGCTGCCTCTGCCGCAGCAATGTCGATCTTCTCAGATTCCAGCGCCATGTCAGTTAAAACTGAGACCGCGTCGCCTCTAATTTCCACAAAACCTTCGCCTATCGCCATCGCCCTTTCGCGCCCGCCCTTTAGGACACGCAGCTCGCCCGGTACCAAGGTCGTTAGCAGCGGGACGTGTTTAGGGTAGACTCCCAGCTCGCCTTCCGAACCCGGCAACGTGACCATCTCCACGTCTTCGGAGTAAATTTTTTCCTCGGGCGTTACAATCTCGAGCTTCAGCGTGGCCATGATTCGAAGTTACAAAGTTAAAAAACAGGAATTGGGAAACGTTTTAACGACTTCACTTTTTTACTTTTCAACCTTCTTTGATCTGATCAATTCCGCCCTTCATGTAGAAATTTTGCTCGGGCACATCGTCATGTTTGCCATCCAGAATTTCTTTGAAACCGCGGACCGTTTCCGCAACCGGAACATATTGGCCCTTAAAGCCGGTGAAAACTTCTGCCACGTGAAAAGGCTGGCTAAGGAACCGCTGAATCTTGCGTGCGCGCTGAACAGTGACCTTGTCCTCCGGGCTTAGTTCATCCATCCCGAGAATCGCAATGATGTCCTGCAAATCCTTATAGCGCTGCAAAACACGCTGCACACCTCGCGCAACGTTATAATGCTCCTCGCCGACGATCTCCGGCGCCAGCGCTTTCGATGTTGATGCCAGTGGGTCGACCGCTGGATAAATTCCGAGTTCGGCAATGGCACGCTCAAGCACGATGGTCGAATCCAAGTGCGCGAAAGTGTTTGCCGGCGCGGGATCAGTGAGATCGTCTGCTGGAACATAGACTGCCTGGAACGAAGTGATCGATCCTTTCTTTGTCGATGTAATTCGCTCCTGTAAATCACCCATCTCAGCAGCAAGCGTCGGCTGATAACCAACCGCGCTGGGCGTTCGGCCCAGCAACGCCGATACTTCCGAGCCCGCTTGCGAGAATCGAAAGATGTTGTCGATAAAAAGCAGCACGTCCTGGTTGCGCTCGTCGCGAAAATATTCGGTCATGGCAAGCGCAGAAAGCGCAACGCGTAAACGCGCGCCCGGCGGTTCGTTCATCTGACCGAAAACCATCCCTACTTTCGACTTCGACAGGTCCTTTTGATCGATCACGCCCGCCTCGCTCATTTCCTTGTAAAGATCATTGCCTTCCCGGCTTCGTTCCCCTACTCCGGCAAAGATGGAAACGCCGCCATGTTTCATGGCGATGTTGTTGATCAACTCCTGGATGACAACAGTCTTGCCAACACCCGCGCCGCCAAATGCGCCGACTTTGCCGCCTTTTGTAAATGGGCAAACAAGATCGATGACCTTGATCCCAGTTTCCAGGATCTTTGCCGTTGTGTCTTGCTCCATGAGCGACGGCGCCGGCCGATGGATCGGATAACGTTTGGTGTAGTTCACGGTGCCGCGATTATCAACCGGATCGCCAGTGACGTTAAAAAGCCGGCCAAGCACGCCCTCGCCTACTGGCACGGTGATTGGACCGCCAGTGTCAGTCACGCTCATGCCGCGCTTAAGTCCTTCTGTCGAAGACATCGCAACCGAGCGCACCCAATTTTCGCCCAGGTGCTGCTGCACTTCGAGCGTCAACTTTGTTGGGTTGCCATTCACTTCGTACTCAAGTTCGAGAGCGTTGTAGATTTTCGGCAGCGCTTTTTCGTCCGGAAATTCCACGTCCACTACGGGACCGATTACTTGAACTATGTTTCCTTTATTCATAAAGCTTTACTAGCCACCGAGTGCCATTTGCGCCGTGGCAATCTCGAGCAGCTCGGTTGTGATACTGGCCTGACGCATCTTGTTGTATTCCAACGTAAGGTCCTTGATAAATTGATTCGCGTTATCGGTGGCGTTCTTCATCGCCACCATTCGCGCGCTGTGCTCGGACGCGCGCGCGTCGAGAATCATCTGAAAAACCTGGTAGGAGACATAATACGGAAGCATCACGTCGAGAACTCCCGCTGCATTCGGTTCAAAAATATAACCGAGCATTGGATCGACGCCTTCCTCAGCGCCCTCGGCTGATTCCTCGTGCTTCTTCGGCAAATCAAAACTGCTTATCGGCAGCAGCGTCTGTACGACCGTGCGTTGGCTGATTGTGTTGATAAAATGCGTGTAGAGCACCGAGACTTTGTCCACCTCGCGCCTCAGAAATTTTTCCATGCAAAACCTCGAGACCGGCTTCGCTTCAACGAAGCTCGGTGAGTCTTTCAACTCAAAATCAGCCAATAATTCGCGCTTTGTTCGCGCGATGAATTGTCGTGCCTTTTTTCCTGTCACCACGAATGCTGTCTTAGCCGAATCGAAGTTAGTGGCCTCGCGAAACAGGTTCGTGTTCAGCGCTCCGCAGAGTCCCTTGTCTGTGCTGATAATTAAGACCAATTCTTTTTCGAGCGGGCGGACAGCGAGAAGTGGATGAAATCTCGGGTCTGTCCGTTTTTGCAACGAAACCAGCACCTTGTTCATCAACGCCGCATACGGCCGGCCTGCCAGGGCATGCTGCTGGGCTTTGCGCATCTTTGACGCCGCCACCATTTGCATCGCCTTGGTGATCTGGGCGGTATTGCGAATCGATTTGATTCGGCGCCGGATATCCTGGGTGTTGGCCATCTCGGGACTGCGGATTGTTAACCGACTGGTTTGGTCGCAGCGAACTCTTCCAGTGTTGCTTTAAGATTGGCTTCGAGCTCAGGATCGAGCTGCTTTTTCTGGCGGATAGAGGCCAGGAGCGATTGCTTACGCGTTTCCAGAAAATCCTGAAGTTTGTTTTGGAATTCTTTCACACGATCTACCGGCACTGGGTCGATGAATCCGTTCTGCATCGCCCACATCACCGCGACCTGCAGTTCCACCGGTAATGGATTGTATTGCTTTTGCTTGAACAGCTCGACAATGCGCTGGCCGCGATCGAGGCGCGCCTTGGTTGCCGCATCCAAATCGGAGCCGAACTGCGCGAATGCAGCCAACTCGCGGTATTGCGCCAGATCGAGTTTCATCTTGCCGGCGACCTGCTTGATCGCTTTGATCTGCGCGGCCGAACCGACCCGGCTGACCGACAAGCCGACCGAAATCGCTGGTCGCACACCTTGATAGAACAAATCAGTCTCGAGATAGATTTGCCCATCCGTAATCGAGATCACATTTGTTGGAATGTAGGCGGAGACGTCGCCAGCCTGGGTCTCGATAATCGGCAACGCGGTTAAGGATCCGCCACCGAATTCGTCGCTCATACGCGCGGCTCGTTCGAGTAAACGCGAGTGCAAGTAAAATACATCGCCCGGATAAGCCTCACGACCAGACGGACGCTTGAGCACCAGCGAAACCTGCCGATAAGCCACTGCGTGCTTCGACAGATCGTCGAAAATGATCAGCGCATCCATTCCATTGTCCATGAACCATTCGCCCATCGCGGCGCCAGCGAACGGCGCCAGATACTGATTAGTCGCCGTGTCGGATGCAGGCGCAGAGATGATTGTCGTGTAAGGCATGGCGCCTTCTCTCTCGAGAGTATTGAGCACTCGCGCCACGTTGGAATTTTTCTGGCCAACTGCGACGTAAATGCAGTAGAGCGGCCGATAATTGCTGTCCTTCGCGTCTTCGGCAGCTTTGTTCAATTGGGCCTGGCTGATGATGGTGTCGATTGCAATGGTGGTTTTACCAGTTGCGCGATCGCCGATAATCAGTTCGCGCTGGCCGCGACCGATTGGTATCATGGCGTCGATCGCCATGATACCGGTTTGCACCGGCTGATTCACGCTGCGCCGTTTGATCACGCCCGGTGCAATTTTTTCAAGGGGATAAAACGTCTCGGTTTTGATCGGGCCTTTGTCGTCGAGAGGCTGCCCGAGCGTGTTCACCACGCGGCCCAACAGCGCCTTGCCCACGGGAACAGAAAGAAGTCGGCCGGTCGTTTTGGCTTCGCCGCCTTCTTCAACCAACGTGTTGTCGCCCATCAGAATTGCGCCGACTTCAGTTTCTTCGAGGTTCAACGCAAGACCGAATACTCCGTTTGGAAATTCGATCATCTCGTTGAGCATGACGTCACTCAGACCTTCGATGCGCGCGACGCCATCGCCGGTTTCACGCACAACGCCGACGTTGCTCTTGGTGGTCGAGGTTTTTAGTCCCGCGATTTTGGTTTCGATTTCTTCAAGGATGCTGCTCATATCTCGTTAGGTATTTTCAAAGTTGTTGCTGAAGTTTTTCCAGCCGATTACGGACACTGCCGTCCCAGACGTCGCTTCCGACGCGAATTCGCATCCCGCCAAGCAATGTCGGATTAGTTGCAAAGTCCGTAGTTAAATCGGTGCCGTAACGCCTCGCCAGATTAAGGGCAACTTGCGAGGCGATCTGCGGTTCGAGCGTCGTCGCGGTCTCGATTCGGGCATGACGCTTCTCTGCCTCGAGGCGAAGCAACCGCTTATAATATTCAAGGATCTTGAGATAGTTTCGCGGCCTTTTCGCCAAAATGGAATCGACCACCGATGCGATCCGCCCGCGATCGAGCTGCCCATCGGTGAAACTCGCGCGCAGCATCTCGCGTCCGATTTGTCTGACTTCCTTTTTGACCTGCATGTGATTTGTTTTTTTATCTAGGCGGAAAGTGTGCGCGCCGCTTCATCTTGCAGACGTCGCTGATCATCCGAGGTCAAAACTTTGCCGGTGACTTTCGCCGTTGTCTCCACCACCAGCCTGCCCAGTTCGCGTTTCAATTGCGTCATCGTGCGCTCGTGTTCAATCGCACTGGCTTCGCGCGCTTTAGCGAGGATCTGCTCTGCCGCCGCGATTGCTTCCTGTTGTTTGCGATCGGCCAGATGCGTGGCGCTGGCGCGCGCTTCCTCGATCATCTTCTGCGCCTCGGCATTGGCCTTGGCTAAAATCTCGGCGTGACGCTGCTCGGCCTCGGCTAGCTGTTGCTTTATCTTCTCTGCATTCAAATTAGCTTGCGCAATTTGCTGCCGCCGTTGCTCGAGCACACCAAGAATTGGTTTGTAGGCAAAACGCTTTAACAGATAGGCGACGATGATGAAGCTGATTACCTGCGCAAAGAACAACCTCGGATCCCATCCAAAGGTCTCGGCTGTATCGCGCACCGTATCCATAGCGCTGCCGGTGGTCGCGAGGAATAGTAAGGCCATAACTTTATCTTCAACCGGATCGGCTAAGCGCCGTCGGTTGCATTTTTATTTAGGGGTGAGGTAGAGGGCGTAGAAGACGATCGCTTCCGTCAAGGCGATCGCCAGGATGGCGTGCACCAGGACAGGCGTAAAGGCTCCTGGGTTGCGACCAACCGCAGTGGTCATTCCTAATCCGGTGAGACCAATGCCTATTCCAACACCCATGGCGGCGAGGCCGACGTGAATGCTTCCGTTAATTTCTGCCAGTAGTGGTAGTATCATATTTTTTCTTATTAGGTTTTGGCGATTTACTTTCTGATCGCCGAAATTTCAATGCGCTTCCTCCCCGGGACTGTGTTGCGCAATCAAGAGCGTGAAAATAGCGGTCAATAACATAAAGACCAGGGCCTGGACGAATCCCACCAGGATTTCCAAAAAGTAGAACGGAATTGGAATTAACCAGGCCAGCGCTGGCACCATGTGCGACATGGCGTCGAGAATACTTTCGCCGGCAAAAATATTCCCGAACAGACGGAAGCTGAGCGAAACCGGCCGAAATAAAATCGAGATGATTTCCAGCCAACCGACCAGGAAGAAGACGACGGCCATCAAAATCTTAAGGACGCCGGAAGTCTCGCCTTTCGGTCCGAACAGGTGCATCAGGAATCCTCCGATACCATTCGCCTGAAGTGCCCAGATAAGCCAGAGAACAAAGAAAATAATAGCCATGGCCGAAGTCATGTTGAGATCGGCGTTGGCGCCACGAAACAAGGGACGATCAATGTGAAAGGCGCCGGTTGCCGGATCAACATGTCCCCAACCCACGGTCCCGATGCCAGGAATCAGTCCAGCCCAGTTAGTGAAGAGGATGAAAATAAAAATGGTGGCGAAGAACCAAAACGTTTTCTTCACCAGTTCGCTGCCGATGATTGACTCAAGAAAATTGTAAAGGCTTTCCACCAGCCACTCCCAAAAGTTTTGCGCACCGGTGGGGACGGTTCTGATATTTCGGGTCGCGATCTGCGCGAAGACAATTACCGCCAGCGCGACAATCCACGAGGCAAGCATCGAATTTGTTACCCAAAGTTTTCCGATCTGAAAAACGGGCGCGGCCTTGAGGGAGAGCGTTTCGTGTTCGGCTGGTTCGGCCGCCAGCGCCGCTACCGGCGCGACCAGAGCTGCCATCGCGCAAAGAGCGATTAGCGTCCTTCGAAACCAATGGCGATACGAAAACATTGAGTGTGTTTGCAGCAAACGAAAACCCGATTTGCCTGGAGGGAGACCAGCCGTAACAGTCTCGCGCTCGACCCTGGGCGCTTGCCGCGCTTACCAAAGCCTCTTTTCCGCGGATGACAAGTTATTTCGCCGACTACACTTTCGATCAGCGGCGCTGGCAATGCCACCTCTCCCAGCCTCGGTTCGCGCGCCACACCCCTGTCACACACTTCTTCGTAAATCCGTTCCAGTTCGCGAATCGTCATTTCCTGATCGAAATTTTCCGTCACCGCCTGGCGGGCGGCGGCACTAAAACGCGCATATATTTCGGGTGAATTCGCCAGCGCTGCCATCGAGCGGCCAAGACTTTCGGTGTCGCGCTCATCACTGAGAAAACCATTGAGCTTTTCCGTCACTGCTTCGGGGATCCCGCCATGCCGGGTCGCGATCACCGGCAGACCCGTTGCCATCGCTTCGAGAACCGAATTCGGCACGCCTTCTTGATCCTGATCTGGCTGGGTTTCGCTTGGATGAATGAAAATGTGGCTCCGTGCGCACAGTTCACGCAGATCCGGCTGGCTGAGAAAACCGCAGAAATGCACCTTCTCGGCAATGCCGAGTTGTCGCGCCAAGGCTTGCAAGTCCGGTTGCAACGGTCCCTTTCCGGCAATGATAAATTCAGAATTCGGAAATTCCTTAACGAAAACAGCGAAGGCACGAATGGCCGATCCGACGCCCTTTTTGTCGATCAATCGGCAAGCCTGCAGAATTTGCCAGCGACCGTCAGCCGGAAATTCCCGCCGCACGAAGGGGAATTCATGGAGCGGAATCCCGGTACGATTGATCCGAATCTTTTCCCGCGGACAACCGAATCCGGTCAGCCTGTCGGCGAGCGACCGGGAACGAGCCAGCACGACCGGGACTGAATCGAAGAGAACGCGCAGTTTTCCGGGATAATTCTCCACGTTCTGCTTAGTCGCGACGTCAGCGCCATGAAAAGAGACCAGGCAAGGCTTGTTCCATGCGCGGATGAATGGCAGCAGATGCACACCGGTATGCCCAAAATAGATGTGCATCATATCGGCGCCACGCCGGCCGAGAATGGAAACGAGCATCTGATATTCGCCGCGATAAATGAGCGGCGGGCGGCGTTCGACGAACTTCATCCACCCGTGGCGCAGTAAATTGCGGTGTGGCCGCGGAATTCGTTCGATGTCGTCAAAGCGAAAGCGTCTGGGGTGCTCGACCTTCTTTGTCATGACGAAGGTCTGGGAGCGTCGAAGGGATGTCACCTGCCGGTAAATGTGCAGCATCTCCGGCTTCAAAAAGGTTGTGCAATAACTGGCAACGATACGTTTAGCCATGGGAGACGGCTGAGTGTGTGCGAACTCGCCCCTCTTGTCTAATAGTTAATCGTATCCGGCTCCAACTCCGGCTTGGCCGGCGACCGCCTGTTGCTCCTGGTCGATCCATTCTCCTAATAATCGCTTCAGCTCGTTGATTCCGCGTCTTTCTTTTGCGGAGATCGGCATAATCATGCGCTGCGGAAAACGTTTTTCGAAATCGCGCAGGTTTTTTTTCGCCTGCGGCAGATCCATTTTATTGGCTACAACAATCCATGGCCTCAGCGACAAGTGTGGATCGTAAAGATCGATCTCGCGACGCAACGATTCGAGATCGGCAATTGGACTGCGGCCTTCGCTGCCAGCCATATCGAGGACAAAAAGTAACAGGCGGCATCGCGTGATGTGGCGGAGAAAGTCATGACCGAGTCCCAGGTTGCGATGCGCTCCTTCAATTAAACCGGGGATATCGGCAATGGTCGCACGACGATAATTGTCCAGCTCCACTACCCCGATTACGGGGTGTAACGTGGTAAAGGGATAGGGCGCGATCTTTGAACGGGCAGCAGAAATTCGTTGGATCAGCGTCGACTTCCCGGCATTGGGATAACCAACCAGCGCGGCGTCGGCGATCGAGCGCAACTCGAGAAGGAAATGACCGCTTTCACCTCCATCCCCGTCGGTGTATTCCCGCGGCGCGCGATTGCGCGAGCTCTTGAAATGCACGTTTCCCTTCCCGCCAGCACCGCCCTTGCAGAGCACTAACTCCTGCCCATCGCGCGTGAGATCTGCGATCGTATCAAGTGCGGATTGGTCTGAGATTGATCGCTCATCGGACAATCGAACCACTTCGGTTGTGCCATCGATAGAATTTTGGAAGCTAATTGACGAATCTGATGCGTCGCCATCAATCCGGACTCCGTAAACTCCAGTCCGGCTAGGATCCGCATTCCGCAATTGGTAAATGATCGTTCCCACCGGGACCTTGACGATCTTGTTCGGCGCATTTTTGCCATGCATCTTTTTCCCGCGACCGTGTCCGCCATTTTTCGCCTTAATAATAGGCTCGTAGAAGAGGTGAGCCAGATGGTCGGTATGTTGATCGGCTGTGAGGATAACGTCGCCACCCCGCCCGCCGTCGCCGCCGTCGGGCCCGCCCTTGGGCACAAATTTCTCACGTCGAAAGCTGACACATCCGCGCCCGCCCTTTCCTGCCTGGGCAAAGATTTTGATACGATCGACAAACACGGCGCAAATTGCCATCCAGCATGCCCTCTGTCATCCCCCTTCACGCAACTTGTCATGGGCAATCCGTGAGCAAATGGAAAGTGCTCCACCGAATTTGCTTCCTGTTCTTCCATAAATCCTGTTTATCGTTAGTCGAAAACCACTTATGAAAGGCCGCCAGCAAGGCCGGCCCACAAAATGGGTTACGGCAACAATGAAGGAGCACGTGACTGTTGGTAAGCCGGGAGTAAAATTTGAAGTATGGGAAAAGTGGAAAAAGAACCGGCGCAAGCTTGGCACCCTTACCGTCACCGTGGGCGGGTTGCGCTGGCGGCCGCACAAAGGAAAACTCTTAAAGCAGCTCAACTGGGATACTTTCGCGGAATGGTTCGAGGGGGAGTGATTTGATTTGGATTGTGGCATCGGGATCTGGCCGATGATCCCAGCGGAACTCGCGTTGCCACCGCGGCTGGCGCACCGTTATGGCCTCGCTTCCTCTTCCTTTGCTTCTTCCTCTTCTCTCTAGAAAGAAGATTAAGAGGTAGCGGAAGAGGAGGAGATCACAGCCGCATTCGGTCGCCAGACACTCCTCTATCCTGGCAGGGTTACCATTTCGTGAATTTGACCGCGCACTTCGCTGCTCTCATACCGCCGATCGTTTTCATGTAGTACCATCGGCATGCCATGCCGCGGGTTCATCGTGATGCGCACGACGCGGTCGATCTGCGCCCCCCGCACGATGGTGAAGCGAAATTTTTGGAGCATGATCGCGAGCGAAATCTTCAAAACCTGAATGGCAAACATTGCGCCGACGCACGCGCGTGGCCCGGCACTGAACGGCATGTATTCATATTGTGTCGGATCGACCTCGCGCCAGCGATCGGGGCGAAAGAGTTCCGGTTCCGGGTAAATGTCCGCCAAATGGTGGGTGAGAAAATGGCTGCAAATTACACGCGCCCCATGGTTGAGCGTCAGTGAACCCATCGGAATCTGATCTTCGTCAGCGGCGCGGATAGTGAAGGGCACTGGCGGCAAGATCCGCATGCTTTCCTTGATGACACGATCGAGAAAAGAAAGCTGCGGGAGTTGTTCGGGGGAGGGCGGCCTGCCTCCAAGCACGCGGTCAAGCTCGTCCATTAGTTCACGCATGATGGCGGGATGTTGCGCTAGAAGGAACGTGGTCCACGTCAACGTGCTGGCGGTAGTTTCGAAACTGGCGCCGAAGAGAATCATCGCCTGACCCACCAGCTCCATGTCGGTCATGCTACGATTTTCATCATCGCGCGCTTGAATCAGGATTGAAAGCACATCGGTGCGACCGGACGGATCGCGCCGGCGTTTTTCGACCAACCGAAGGATTTCCTGCTCGACTAACTCGGCATGTTTCAGCAGCCGATAATACGGCGTCCCGGGAATGTTGACCGGAAAGAACCAGACCGGTCCGGAAAAGTTGCGACGCTCCCAAATCTCCAGCAAATGGCCGATGCGATAGGCATCAGTCGCTTCGTGACCGAAAAGCACGGCACTGCCGATTCGCAATGTGACGGCGCGCATATCGGCGTAAACATCGCGTCGGCCTGGTTTCCATTGCCCGATCACTTCCTGCGCGAGCTCAACCGTAAGGTCGTGATAACCGGCGACCGCCTTCTTATGAAACGGTGGCAGGATGAGCTGGCGTTGCTGCTTGTGCTGCGGACCATTCATCCGCGTGAGGCCAAAACGTATCCGGCGCTGCGCAGAATTGTTCGGGCCGTGAATGAATTGACCGGTGGTTCGAAATTTCGCAGGATCGCCCAGGACCTGGCGATTAAATTCGGGTCCAATGGCGAGGACGTGCAGCTTTTTCGGTTCGCCAAACGCAATCGGCCCGACGGCGACCAGGCTTCCGTACTTTTGCTGCAGCTCGCGCATGCACCCGATCGGATCGCGGAAAAAGTGAATGTATTCGAGCGCCCCGCGCGCACCGGTAAGGACATTCTTCTTCATCGGCGGCGCGGTTAATTAACCTGCTCCGTTTGCGGGAAAATCAACCATTTCCCGGATTTGTCCGCGTACTTCGCTGACGGAATAGAGCAGCAGGTTGAATTCCGGGCCGATGGCAAAGAGCAAAACATCGCGCGGTTGTTTGAACTTTACCCTTCCAAGCGCCGTGACCGGACCATATCGCTGATAAAGCCGGCAAATAGTTCCCACCGGATCAAAAAAGAATCGCAGATATTCGCGCCCGGCTGCCAGGCCGGTAACTTGCATCGCCTTCACCGCACCTTCGAGGGGCCAGCGGCGATCGGAGACGTGGTTTGCGCCTGCCCGATTCTATCACGAACGAGCGACTGGTAGAGCGTTTTGGTTTCCTTCGCGATCGCACGCCAACTGAATTTCTCTTCCGCTCTCAACCTTCCAGCCTTGCCGAACCGCGCCCGCAGCTTTTCGTCTCGCATCAATTCGTTGATTTTAACTGCCAGGTCACGCGCGAATTTTTCCGGATGAAGCGGCTCGAACGGGCTTTCCTTCATTTGCGCAATCGGCACAAGAAAACCGGTTTCACCGTCTATCACCACTTCCTTAATCCCACCGACTTTGCTGGCAACAACGGCCGTTTCGCACGCCATCGCTTCCAGGTTAATGATGCCAAACGGTTCGTAGATCGATGGACAACAGAAAACTCCTGCGTGTGAATAAAGTTGAATCACGCTCCGTTTATCGAGCATTTTATCAATCCAGATGATGCCGTCGCGGGCACGCCGGGCCTTTTCCACCGCGCTCTTCATTTCCCGGGCAATTTCCGGCGTGTCGGGCGCGCCGGCGCAAAGCACAACCTGGAAATTTTTATCCATGAACTCAATGGCATGGACAAGATGGATGATTCCCTTCTGACGGGTAATGCGCCCGACGAAGAGGAGGTAAGGTTTTTCCGAGTTCACTCCGAACTTGCGCAGGGCATCGTTCGATTTGGTCGGGCGATATTCCTCGAGATCGATGCCGTTATAGATCACATGCAAGCGTTCGTCTCTGACGTTGAACAGCCGTGCGATGTCAGCCTTGGTTTCCTTTGAAACGGCGATGACGGCGTCTGCCATCTCCAGAGCGGTCTTCTCGACCCACAGTGAAAAGTCGTAACCGCCTGCGAGCTGTTCGCGTTTCCATGGCCGCAGCGGCTCGAGTGAATGCACCGTGATGACCAGGGGAATTCCATAATTTTTTCGCGCCAGAATTCCACCCCAGTGGGTGTACCAAGTATGACAATGCACAACCTGGGCATCGACCCCGGCAGTGTTAAAGGCGGTGCAGCGCTGGACGGCGCCAAGGGTGGAACGCAATGGCTTGGGACAATGAAACCGGGAATCGTCCACTTGAAACCCACGAATCGTTAGACGACCAGATTTGCCCTTCTGGTCGCCAAAACAGCGGACTTCCACATCCATTAACCGGGCGAGCTCACGCGACAAATACTCGACGTGGACCCCGGCACCCCCATAGGTATGCGGCGGATATTCATTAGTCAGCAAAAGCACTTTCACGCGCGTCTGTAGTAGTCGTACCGACAAAACAGGGCAAGTCCGGTTGCGCCTTTAGGGCATTAAAACCGCGAAACCTTCGTTTATGGCCGGGGGCAATTCGGCTCGCTAATTTTTTACTTTTAAGAGCAGCACCGGCACATCCACGGCGTGCCGCACCTTGTCCGCGGTCGCGCCATAAAGAATGTCACTAATGAGACGGTGGCCGTGGGTGGTCATGGCAATCAGGTCAACTTCCTTTTCACGAGCCATTTTGATGATCTCGTCTGAGGGTTCGCCCAGGGCCAGGACGGCTTCGCAGGTGAAGCCATCATCGATCAACTCGCGCTGTCGTTCTTCCAGGTACACGCGGTCCTGTTTCATCTCTTCGCTTTCGGCCAGTTTCAACTGATCAAAATTTCGCGCCACCCAGCCGTCGGAAACATGGACCAACAGAAGTTTCGCTCCCGTCATCCGCGCAAGCGGTTTGATGTGGCCGAGGATGGTTTCGTCGGCACCGCTGTTTTCAAGTGGAATGAGAATGTGCCGATACACGTTAACAATTACTCGTGATGGATGACGAATGTCGAAGGAATGCGGGCATAGTTAAAAGGGAGGAGAGACATTCCATTATTTTAACTTTGTAACGCTTGTAACCCTTTTAACGTTTCTCTGATTCATTCGTCATTCGGATTTCGCGATTTTACTCCGGCATCGGCAGACCAAGAGTGCCATAAACCGCTTTCAGCATGGCCTCGGGCATGAAAATATCGAAGAGCAACTTCACGTTGAGCGTGATAATAATGAGTGCCGTCGTCCAACCGAGAATTTTCAGCCACAGTTTATTGGTAAACTCACCGAGCTTCTTTTTCTCGCTCGTGAAACGCATCAGCGGCCAGACCGCGAACCCAAGTTGCATGCTCAGAACCACCTGACTGGCAACGAGCAACTCGGTCGTCTTGCTCTCCCCAGCAAAACCGATGACCAGTACCGCGGGAACAATCGCAATAAGGCGAGTAATTAATCGCCGCAGCCACGGTTTGATCCGGATGTTGAGGAAACCTTCCATCACAATCTGGCCGGCAAGAGTTCCGGTAAGAGTGGAGTTTTGGCCTGACGCCAAAAGGGCGACGGCGAATAGACCGCTAGCGATGCTCACGCCCAGCAGCGGGCTGAGCAGTTTGTAGGCATCGCGAATGTCCGCCACGTCCTGGTGGCCCGACCAATGAAACGCTGCCGCCGCCAGGATCAGGATGGCCGCATTGATAAACAAGGCGAACATGAGCGCGCCGGTGGAATCGATGGTTGCGAATTTGATCGCCTCTCGTTTACCTGCCGGCGTCCGCTCAAACTTCCGCGTCTGCACTACCGAAGAATGGAGATAAAGATTATGCGGCATCACCGTGGCGCCGAGAATGCCGATGCTGACGTAAAGCATCCCTTGATTGGTCACGATTCGCGGACCTGGAACGAATCCGAAGAGAATACCGGTGAGGTTTGGTCTTACGAAAATCAGCTCGGCTGCAAAACATCCACCGATCGTAATAATCAAGGTGAAGACGAGCGCTTCGATGTAGCGAAAGCCTTTGTTTTGGAGGAAGAGCACAATGAGCACGTCCATGGCGGTGATGATGCAACCCCACACCAGCGGAATCCCAAATAGAAGCTGGAGGGCAATCGCTGAGCCGACCACTTCGGCCAGATCGCATGCGGCGATCGCGACCTCACAAAGCACCCAAAGAAACCACACCATCGGTTTGGGATAATGGTCGCGACAGGCTTGCGCCAAATCCCGGCCCGTGACGACGCCGAGCTTTATGCAGAGATGCTGAAGCAGGATCGCCATGAAGTTGGAGATCATGACGACGGCAAGCAACGAGTAGCCAAATTTAGCTCCGCCCGCCAGATCGGTGGCCCAGTTACCCGGGTCCATGTAGCCGACCGCGACGAGAAAACCGGGGCCGGCAAAAGAGAGCAACTTCCGCAAGAAGGATGCGTTCGTTGGAACGAGGACACTGCGATGGACTTCAGGCAGAGAAACGGTTCCGATGTCTCTGCGCCAGGCCTGTTCGCTTGCGGTCAATTCCGGCACGAGGGTAGCGTCCTGAAAATTTGCTTGCGCGCCAGCACGAAAGTCCGAGCCGGACTTGCGGAATCACCCTTCTCCATATCTCGCAGCACAGTCCCTCCTTCTCCCATGTACCTGTTCAGCGTTGGGGTACTATATACCATTTCACTGACACCTCGCCTTCAGCGAGGTACCTGGCGATGCTTGCTACCCCAACCCGGAAAGCTTTCGGGGTTTTCTTGTCCACTGACAAAACCGCTGAAGCGGTTCGGGCTCCTCAGGCAGCATTAACACCCAACTAAAGCAGGGTGTTAATACGAGGGTCTGGCGACGCTAAACATATAGTCTCCCATTGGGAGGAGGTTAGGATGCAGGGATCTTTCAAGCGTCGGCAAGAAGGGCTCATGGTCCGGCACTTGTTCGTATACAAATCATTTTTGCGCGATCAGTCTTTCGAACTTTCCGGTGTACCAGGAATAGAACGGGTAGGGCCGATCAGGATTCTTCGGGCGATGACGCCAGTGTTTGTACATCCACATCCACGGCCCGGGCTCCGCGCGCACGATCGGCTCGAAGGAATCCCAGCACGCCTGCGCAACTTCGCGCGGGCTGGCGTTGGGACCAAGATCAATTGGCGGATGAAAAACCATACGATACCGTCCTCGCGGCAACGGCTCGCAATGAGCGGGAATAAGAGCGGCTCCCGAGCGTTGCTGGAGCCAGGCGTGAGCGGAAGTAACACTGGTGTGCATTCCAAAACATCGAATCGCGACCGCCGCGGGCCCCGGAAAAACCGTGAGATCGACGAGCATCGCGATATTGCCACCACGGCGCAGAGTTTTGAAAAGTCGAAGAACTCCGCCCGTGCGCGCACTAAAGACATGCCCTGACTGCTCCCGCCACCGTCGGAAAATTGGATCCAGCAGGGGGTTCTTGAATTCCTGAGCGATAATGGTGCTGGGACGCCCGCGAAACCCGCTTCCAAGGCTCAGCCATTCGAAATTGCTGTAGTGATAACAAACAACAATCCCGCTCTTGTTCGGATCGACCTCGGGAAACCCCTCAAACTCGATGTAACGGAGGAAATTTTCCGGAGTAAGCCGCGGGCTCCACATCAGATCCAGCATGGTTTGGGCAAAATGCTGATAGGATTCGCGAATGATGCGGCTCTTTTCTGAGATGGAATATTTCCCGGGGAAGGCGCAGTCGAGATTGGCCAGGGCAATACTCCGGCCGCGGGTATCGATCCGGGAAGCGATGGCGCCACAGATTTTTGCCAGCACCGACGATGGTGGCCCGCGGAAAGAGCGGCACGATCTTCGCCGCCAGCAGGAGACCGACGTACTCGAACCGGTAACGCAATTTTTTCCATGCCGCTCTCATTCCATTCAGATGAGGCGAGTCGCGTTGGCGAAATTTTGTGCGAACGTACCTGACCGCCCCGGCAGGGTCGCGCGGCGGCATCTTGTGAAAAGCGTCCTCTTCGTTTGTACCGGTAATGTTTGTCGCAGTCCCATTGCGGAAGGTCTTTTTCGCCGTCTCTTGGGAAATCGCAAGGACATTGAAGTGGCTTCAGCCGGAGTGCACGCCGTGCGAGGACAGCCGCCCAGCTCGCATGCGGTTGACGTTTGCGTGGAGGAAGGGGCCGAAATTGGCAACCTCCGGAGCCAACCACTGACCGGCGCGCTCGTCGAACGCGCGACACATATCTTCGCCATGACGGGAGCACACGTCGAAGCAATCCAGATGCTTTTTCCAAATGCAGCCGACAAGACTTTCTTGCTGCGTGAATTTGAAGAGCCCGGTGCGACTTGCTGGCGTGACGTGCCCGATCCCATTGGCCTGGGACGCGATGTCTATAATACCTGCGCAGAGACCATCAAAAACGCCTTGCCGAGCGTGCTCGCTTTTGTAGAAGAGAGCGAAGTAGCCGTGCGTCCCGGCGGGCGTAGCGGCGGTGCTTCCATCTATATCGTGAGCGACATTTTGCATTCCACCCCCTCCAACCTTAATGCGCCGAGCGGCGGTCTGCGCAAAGTCGATCCGGAGATCTTCGATGCGGTTACGGCCGAAGAAAAACGGCAGCGGGAAAACATCGAGCTGATCGCATCGGAAAATTTCACCAGTCGCGCCGTGATGGAGGCGCAGGGCAGTGTCCTCACTAACAAGTACGCCGAAGGTTATCCAGCAAAACGTTGGTACGGCGGATGCGAAAATGTTGATACCGTAGAATCGCTCGCGATCGAACGCGCCAAGCGCTTGTTCGGCGCCGAACACGTCAACGTACAACCACACAGCGGCGCGCAGGCAAACATGGCCGTTTACTTCTCGATCCTAAAGGTGGGCGACAAGATTCTGACCATGAATCTCGCCCATGGCGGTCATCTCACCCATGGCCATCCAGCGAATTTTTCCGGAAAATTTTATCAAGTCACTCACTACGGCGTATCGGAAAAAACCGAGCAGATTGATTACGACGCTCTCGAAAAACTGGCCAATGAAACCAGACCCGCCATGATCACGGCGGGCGCTTCAGCTTATCCGCGCACATTCGATTTTCCTCGTCTGCGGCACATTGCCGACGCCTGCGGAGCGTTGCTCTTTATAGATATGGCGCACATCGCCGGCCTGGTTGCAGGTGGCCAGCATCCTAGCCCGATTCCCCACGCGCATTTTGTGACGACCACGACACACAAAAGCCTGCGCGGTCCACGTGGGGGAATCGTCATGTGTCAGGAAAAATATGGGAAACAGATCGACGCCATGGTTTTCCCCGGCGTCCAAGGCGGTCCCCTCATGCATGTGATCGCCGCCAAGGCGGTTTGTTTCCACGAGGCACTGCAACCGCAGTTTCGGGAATATCAGAAGCAAGTTGTGACAAATGCGAAAGCACTGGCCGCTGGCTTAAGCAAACACGGCTATCGCATCGTCAGCGGCGGCACTGATAATCATTTGATGCTGGTCGATCTGCGGCCGAAGGAAATTAACGGTAAGCAAGCCCAGGAGGTTCTGGATCGTGCCGGGATCACCGTGAACAAGAATGCAATTCCTTTCGACACGTATCCCATCTTCAAGCCCGGCGGGATCCGTGTCGGCACCCCGGCGGTGACGACACGCGGCATGCGCGAAGAGGAAATGCTCGAGATTGCGGACTTGGTCGCAGAAGCGTTGCAGAATCGCGATGATAATGCCGCGCTCGAACGCGTTCGCGGCAAAGTGCGCGACCTAACGCGCAGATTTCCGCTTCCGAATTAGAACAGGAACATAGGTCTCCCGGCCTGTGCGCCCAGCGGAGTTTGACTCCGCTGAAACAACAGCAGGGCATTGCTTCAAGGAAATTAACAACGGACAGAATGTCCGCTGGACGCACAGACTAAAACTAAAAGTCTATGTTCCTAGCCCTTGTCATTCCGAGCGAAGTCGAGGAATCTGTAACTACTCTTCCGCTAAAAAATTAGAGATATCTCGACTCCGCTCGACATGACAAAAAGCGCTGAACAGCCAAATCCATTGCGCGAAGGTTTGAGCACGCGGGCCGTGCCGCAGCCATGCGCGATCGTCATCTTCGGCGCGACCGGAGACTTGACCCATCGGAAATTGATTCCGGCCTTATACAACCTTGCTGCTGATGGTGAGCTCCCGCCAGCGGTAGCCGTCGTTGGTTTCGCCCGACGCCCCAAAACCGACGAGGAATTCCGGAACGAACTCGGCGAAACAACAAAGCAATTTTCGCGTCAGGGGGTCCGCGATGACATTTGGAAAACCTTTTCGCAATCGCTCTTTTATCACCAAAGCGAATTCGAGGACGAAGGCGGTTATCGATCATTGGTCAAACGGCTCGATCAAATCGACGAAGAACGCGGCACGCGCGGTAATCGTTTGTTTTATTTCGCGGCGGCGCCGGAACAATTCGAGCCGATCCTGAAAAATCTTAAAGCTGCGGGATTGAACAAAGCGAAAGAAGGCAGCTGGGCACGCGTCATCATTGAAAAGCCGTTCGGACGCGATCGCGCTTCTGCGCAGGAGCTAAATCGGGTCGTATCCAATTCCTTTTCCGAAGATCAGACCTATCGAATCGATCACTTTCTCGGGAAAGAAACCGCACAGAACATTCTGGTTCTCCGTTTTGCGAACGCGATTTTTGAACCGATCTGGAACGCGCGTTATATCGATCACATCCAGATCACCGCGGCCGAAACTCTCGGCGTCGAAGGGCGTGCCGGTTACTACGAAACCGCCGGCGCCTTGCGCGACATGGTGCAGAATCATTTGCTGCAATTGCTTTGTCTGGTGGCGATGGAAGCGCCCACCGATCTTAGCGCCGACAGCATTCGCGACGAAAAAGTAAAGGTCGTGCGCTCGTTGCGTCGTTATCGCCCGGATGAAATCGCGCAATGGGTTGTGCGCAGCCAGTACACCGCCGGCGCGATCAATGCCGAACCCGTTCCGGCGTATCGGGAGGAAGCAAGAGTGAACCCGAATTCTGAAATCGAAACTTACGTCGCGCTTCGCCTGCTTCTCGATACCTGGCGTTGGTCGGAGGTGCCGATCTACTTGCGGGTTGGGAAACGTCTCCCGAAATCCGCCACCGAAATTTCCGTGCACTTTAAGAAAGCGCCCATGGTCCTGTTTAATCGCGACAGCATTGAGCACGATCAAAATGTGCTCGTCATCCGCATCCAGCCTGATGAAGGAATTTCGCTGCGGATGATGGCAAAAATTCCGGGAACAAGTTTGCGCATCGAGCCGGTGAAAATGGATTTTCACTACGGAACGAGTTTCGGCAAGGCCAGCCCGGAAGCGTACGAACGTTTGTTGCTCGATGCCATGAGCGGCGACGCCACCCTTTTCGCCCGCCGCGATGAAGTCGAGGAGGCCTGGGCATTTATCGACACCATTGAAAACACATGGAGCGGGAAGGATGCACCCCCACTGACGTTTTATCCCGCCGGTTCGTGGGGACCGGAGGAAGCAGACGAACTTCTCGCGCGCGATGGACGCGCATGGAGACGGCTATGAAACGGTACAGGAGCGGTTAAATGCCTGCCATCGCTGAAAGCATTTCGTTAGGTCTTCCGGTCGCGATCGATCGAATCGATCGCGAGCTGAAGAAGCTTTGGAGTGAAGGCGAAGGCGCGATGACACGCGCCTCAATGATGAATCTCGCGGTTTACAGCGAAGAACCTGATTCGCTTACACGAAACACGCAGTTGCTGGCGAGAATCGCCGAGAATCATGCCTGCCGAGGTATCGTGATCGGTGCCGATCCGCACTCGAACAATGATCGCATCGAGGCGTGGATTAGCGCGCATTGTCATGTCGGTCGCGCCGGCACGAAACAAGTCTGCTCGGAACAGATTTCATTCTTGCTCGAAGGGGCAAAGGTGAGGCTGCTGCCCAGTATCGTTTTTTCCCAGCTCGATTCCGATCTCCCACTTTATCTCTGGTGGCAATCCAAATTCGCCGAGCCGATGGATCCACAGCTTTGGTCATGGATCGATCGGTTGATCTACGACAGTCAAACCTGGCGCGACTTCAACGCGCAAATGCGACTGGTCGAGACGGCACAACGCGAAGCCAAACAACGCATCGTCCTGTGTGATTTGAACTGGACCCGGCTCGTTCATTTTCGTGTCGCCTTTGCTCAATTCTTCGATCATCCGAGTTCGCATCATCATTTCCGGGAAATCGAGAGCGGCACGATTGTGTTCGGGAAAAATTTTCGCTCAACCGCGATTCTCTTTGTCGGTTGGCTCGCCGCGCAACTGGGCTGGAAAATTCGGAATGGAACGGGCAGAGATCGTATCGAATTGGAAAATTCGACGAGGAGAACGGTACAGATCCAGTTGCAGGAAAATGGCGATGCACCCATTGGCTCTTTCGTCGCGCATTCGAGCGAAATAAGATTTGAGATCGCACTCGCACACTGTGGCGATCTGCTCGAAGTCTCCCGCGCTAAATCGGGTCAGCCTCGGGCACGCCAGCTCCTTCCGGCAGGGGAAAACGATTCCGTAAAATTGATGAGTGAAGAGTTGATGCGAGGGGGAAAACGGCGCGTTTACCTTCGCGCCGTCGAGAGAGTGCGCGCGTTGCTGTAACAGCATGCCCGCTGTGGTGGCACGCGTGTCGCGTGCAATTCCTTCGATCTCATTCTTGCGGCCGACACGGCCGCAGAAGAATCTCTCGCAAGACGCGCACATTTTTCTCGATTGAAAACAATTCTTCCGCGCGTTTGCGACCCTCTCGACCAAATGATCGTGCAAGTTCGACATCGCCAATCAACCGAGCAATTGCCTCAGCGGTTGCAAGCGGATCATTTTGGCTCACCAGCAATCCGCTTTCGCCATTGCGAACCATTTCTGCGACCCCGCCCACGTCGGTTGAAACGACCGGCAGGGCGGACGCCATCGCTTCCATAACGACGGTAGGCAGGTTGTCCATCGCGCCATCGGCATCGACACGGCATGGCAAGACGAGGAGGGTGGCTCTGCTCAAGCGAGCGGCGATTTCGGCCTGAGATTTTGGCCCGACAAGAAGAACTTGTTTGCCCAAACCGTGCCGGTCGATTCGGGCCTGCAATTCCGCCGAGAGCGGCCCCTCCCCGATAATTTCGCACCGAAACTCCTGGCCACCATTCTGCAAAGATGCGCAGGCGTCGATTAGCACATCGAAGCCTTTCTTACTGATCAACCGTCCAATCGAGAGAATCAGGGGCGGCTGCGACGGCTGTGCCGGCCGGAACCTGTCACAATCAATTCCATTATAGATCCGGTGGAAACGCGAAGCGGTATCCGAAAAACGGTCACGCAGTTGATTCGCGGCGAAATCGCTCACCACGACAATCGCACTCGCCATTGAGAAAATTTGGGGAAGCCCGATCTCAAATTTGTTCGGCACAAAGATATCGTTGGCGTGAACGGTCAGGCTGTACTCGATTCCAAAGAATCGCCTGATCCAAAAGGCGGTACGCGCAGCCATGCCGGCGAAATGAACGTGAAGATGGTGAACGCCGAGTTTCTGAAGCCGTACTCCGATGTAAGTTGCTTGATGCAGGCGAAGTGAGTCATCTTTCCCGCGCCATTCGTGCAAAGTTTTTCGGGCGGTTTGCGGCAAGCTGGCCGAGGCTTCATCGGCCAATCGCGCAAACGCGTCGCCCTCGGGTAACTGATGCACGCTTGAAACGATTGCCGGATCCCAATTCATTTCTGGGCCACGATCAGGTGCCCGTAGCGAAAAAATTGCCGGCCGAACACCCTGTCGAAAAAGTTCGGCAATCTCCCGATAGCAAAAGGTTTGAGAGAATTTCGGGAACCGCTCAAACAGGTAGGCAAGCACCTACCGATTTAACGCGCGCCGGCCTCATTGCCAACGCCGCGAGGGCATAAAAAATCCTTGACTCAAAAAGTTAACACCGCGTTTTGCACGACTTCTGCTGCAACCAGCGACGTGCCCCGTCGCGATTTCTTCTCCTTTTGCACGACGCTTCGGCCGATTGAGCTGAAGGCGCTCGGCGAATTATCTCATGTCCGCCACTTGCGTAAGAACGAGTTGATCTACACCACCGGCGACCTGGCCGAGGAGATCTATAGTGTCAATCGCGGCGTCGTTGAAGTGATCCAGCTCATCCCCGGCGAATCGGATGAACGCAGCTTCGTCACCCGTGGCGATATTTTCGGCGTCGCCGACGCGCTCGGAAAAACCCCGCGCTCAACTTCCGCCCGAGCCCAGGAAACTTGTAGTCTGCAATGTTTCAATCGAGAAAATTTCGTCGCCATCTCGCAGCGCGTCCCCTCATTCCTTCTCTTTCTATGCGAGCAAATGGCGCTTCGGCTCAACCAGACGCGGGCGGGCAAATCTCCTGCGGGCCCGCAAAAGTTGAGCGGTAGCCTGGCGAACTTCGATTTGATCACCGTCCATCAAACCATCATCAGCTCCGGACAAACGGGCGAGCTCGAAGTGTTGAATGATCACAACGAGCGGATGGCCACGTTCTTCTTTCAAAGCGGCGCACTTCGCAGTGGTCAATTCCAACAACTCACCGGAGAGGAAGCCTTCTGGCAACTCTTCCTCAGCGACGATATTCCGGGAAGTTTTTCCTTCGCTTCCGGGGTCCAGCCGATTACCGAGTGCCTGCAGTCGGTCGAAATCAATCAATCTCCCAACGACATGCTCATCACGGCAATGCGCTATCGCGACGAGTTTCACAACATGAGGAAAACAGCGCCGGACCCCAATGCACTATTGCAGAGGCTGGCTCCGGCGTTTGAATGGCCGCACGATGCGGAGCCGGAGTTGAAGCCGTTGGCGGAAAAAATTTGGAATTACACCGACGACCGTCGCTTCACGATTAACGAGTTGTTTCGGCAAAATGCGGTTTGCGAATTAAAGATCTACCAGGTCGTTTCGGAGATGTTGCGGATCGGGCAAATCGCAACGGTTCATCCGATCTCGCAGCCACAGCCAGAACCACAGCCGCAACCGCAGCTGGCAAAGGCCTCGTGAAAAAAATCGCGCCTCTGCTTCTCGTTGCTCTGCTGGCATTGACAGATGGCGGCTGTTCATATCTGACGAAGAGCGGACGCCAGCAGGCCGCCTACGCCCGCTATATTCGGCATTCCAGCTATAACCGGATGAAATTGCAACGAAAGCTCTCCTCTTCGCCGAAAATTCAGCCGCCGAAGATGGAAAGCGAGCCAACCGTTGCCGCCAGCACCGGACCAGAATCCGTTACCGCGAGCGCTGACTCGGCGGCCCCGCAGAATTAAGCGCCATCGCGCTGTACTGGAATCGGCCGGCCGGCGTCGTCTACGGCAACGTAAATAAAGACGCCACGTGTGACTAGTACCTGAGTGCCGCGTTCGCGGAAGCGTTCGACCCAAACCTCGACCGGAATGGTCATCGAGGTGCGTCCAATTTTTTCCACCCAGGCATAACAAGCCACCGCGTCCCCTACTCCGACGGGTTGCAGAAATGATAAGCCCTCCATTGCCACCGTAACGACGCGGGCCTTTGCGGTTTTCGACGCGAGAATGCCGCTACCGAGGTCCATCTGCGACATCAGCCAACCGCCAAAAACATCGCCATTGGGATTTGTATCCGCGGGCATGGCGATGGTGCGAATAACCAATTCGCCTTTCGGTTTTTCGGATGGCGACATGTTGTTCTTATAATCGGTAATTCCGGGCCAAAGCCAGCCCTAGTCTTCTATCAAAGCTCGACCCACCGTGACGATTCACTGACGAAGCTTGAATGACTAATGACGAAGGAATGTCGAATGATCGAGATGAGTCGCGACCTGTTTTTCGTCATTCGTCATCCGTCATTTTGATCCCGTGTTACAGAATCAGCATGCAATCGCCGTAGCTGAAAAATCGATATCGTTCCCGCACCGCTTCTTCGTAAGCGCGCAAAATAAATTTGCGACCGGCAAAGGCACTCACCAGCATGAGCAAAGTCGAGCGCGGCAGATGAAAATTTGTCAGCAAAACATCGACGACGCGAAACTGGAACGGTGGATAAATGAAAATATCAGTCTCGCTTTCGATCGGTTGAATATTTCCGATTTTGCGTTGAACCGATTCGAGGACTCGCACCGTTGTTGTTCCGACGGCAACAATTCGCTCTGCCTTTGCGATAGCCGTGGCTGCCTCCGGCGCAATCGAGAATCGCTCCGGATGCATTTGATGCTGCGTTACGTCTTCTGTTTTGACCGGACGAAAAGTTGCTGTGCCGACATGGAGGGTAATGAAGACATGAGGAAGCGTCCCCAGAATTTCTGGGGTGAAATGCAGACCGGCCGTCGGAGCCGCCAACGAGCCGTCGCACCTTGCGAACACGGTCTGATACCGCGCTTCATCTTCTTCACTGGAGAGGCGGTCTGTGGCCGCCGACCGCTTGATGTAAGGCGGCAAAGGCATCGCGCCGCCATGCAGGAGATCGACATCTTCCGCCAAAATGACCTCACGCGATCCGTCAGCAAAAATTTCTCCCGGCTCCGCCTGCACACCCTGAATGGAAGCGACGTCGTTTCTTCCAAATCTGCGCCCAGGTTTTACCAACGCTTTCCAACGACGCGCTGCAATTTTTTTCAGGAACAGAAACTCCAGTTTCCCGTCATCGGAAAAGTGTCGCGCAGGTAAAACACGCGAGTCATTCAAAACGAGCAGATCGGCGTCGCGCAAAGACTTTTTCAGGTCAACAAACCGGGCGTGTTCGATTTTCTGCTCGTCGCGATGCAATACCATCATGCGGGAATCTTCCCGACGCGGCAGCGGGTGTTGCGCGATTAACTCACGCGGCAACTCGTAATCGTAGTCGCTCAGGCGCGTACTCATTTCCAGATTGAAAACTATTGCATGAATATGTCCGTCATCCCGAGCGGAGCGAAGCGAAGTCGAGGGATCCCGCGGAAATCACCTTTGAGATTTCGCATCGGGATTCCTCGACTTTGCTCGGAATGACTGCAATCATCAACCGTGCTTCAACCCGCGCTCTCCGTCGTCCTGGAAGCGCTCGAGAAGATTCGCGATTCTCAGGAGAAACCGCTCCGCGTTTCTCGTGCGACGTTAAATCGACTATTCGAGCAACCACCACCCCCCGGCGCTGTAGAGGCGGGCGTGTCGCCCGCAAGAAAAACCGACGTCGCAGCCAAGGCTGCCGCGCTCGCCCAAGTGCGGGAGCGCGTTTGCGTGTGCATGAAATGTCCGCACCTCGCGCGCACCCGCACACAAACGGTCTTTGGTGTTGGTAATCCCGATGCAGAGTTAATGTTCGTGGGCGAAGCGCCCGGCGCCGATGAAGATGCGCGCGGCGAACCGTTCGTGGGACGGGCTGGTCAATTGCTCACGCGCATCATCGAGACCATGGGCCTGAGCCGGGACGAGGTTTACATCGCCAATATCTTAAAATGCCGGCCCGATGTGCCCAAAGGCGCGCCGGGAAATCGTCCGCCCACTCCGGAAGAAATGTCGACCTGCATTGGTTATCTCATTGAGCAAATCGAGATTATTCAACCGCGCGTGGTGGTCGCGCTGGGCGCTACCGCCGTGCAAGGTTTGCTCGGAACACGTGGCGCAATGCGCCAGCTGCGCGGTACATGGCACTCGTATCACGACACGCCGCTCATGATCACCTATCACCCGTCGTATTTACTGCGCAACCAGTCGCCCGGCGAGAAACGCAGAGTCTGGGAAGACATGATGGCGGTGCTGGAGAAACTCGACCGCCCGATCAGCGAGCGTCAGCGAAATTATTTCCTGTGATCGCGCCTCTGCTGTAGCGGCGGTCTGTGACCGCCGATCTAGTTACCGTCCGTGCCACAGTAAGTCCCGACAGAGCGAGGCGCACCTTGGTCGTCGTGAAGAGACGGAGCGTGAATTGCAAATCCTATTCGGCCAGACGCAAAAGGATCGGTAGGGTTATCCTCGGCCGGAGGAGGCAGCCGCACGTGCTTATACAATTCTCGGCGACATCGACAAAGCCCTGCCAATGCTCGCCCGCGCAATTTCACAGCCCACGCAGTGGTGCCTCACCCCAGCGATTTTGCGACTCGAGCCTCGGCGGGACCCGCTGCGCCGGCGATCCGCGATTTGAAAAAATCGTATCTTCACTCGCGCCGCAAGAAACGAATAAGTAACGCGCAGTCGCTACAGTTTTGCCCGCACCCCGCGCAGACGACTTTGACTCGCAAGAGTAATCGTCGTCGAGGCGATCATCCCGCGCACTTCGCCGCGAGGAACCTTCACCCGCGTGCGCAAAGCTTCCAGGCCGCTCTGTTCGATCAGTTCAAGGGTACGCACGCCAATCATTGCCGGCAGCACAGTTGCCACCCGTACACGAGGTGGATTAATGGCAATGGAATATTCCAGGCCCGCATCCAAACCAGCGCGCGCTCCCACGATCCAGCGCTGATAGATCGGCAGAAACGCAGCCGGCGCATTCAACAAGTCAGCGGGGGCGAGACCGGCATCGCGTAGTTCGTCTTCTGGAAAATAACAGCGGCCGGCGCGCAGATCGCTGCCGACATCACGCAAAATGTTTACGAGCTGCAAACCGCGGCCATAATTTGCTCCCAACTCGAGCATGTCCGGTTCCTCGCGTGCGGTGAAGCTCTGGACTTTGCGAAAACAAACGCGCGTCCAAAATTCGCCGACACACCCGGCCACCAAATAAGTGTACTCGCGCAACTCCTCCGCATTGGCCAACGCGCTGAGTTGCCCCTTCCAGCGCGTCAAATCCTGCCGTTGCCCACGTGTGATGATTGCAAGCAACTCACGGAGATCACGTTGATCTTCGGGCGAAAGATTTTGCAGTGACTGCAAAATTTCGTCGGCCGATCCGAGTAGCGCGTTCTCACCATCGGTCATGCCGGGCGAACCACACAGCTGCGTGAGATCGTCCCCGATCGCCTGGTCCTTTCCAGCAATCGCGCGGGCAAACCGGTCGAGTAGCTCGATTCGTTTTTCAACATCAACAGCAGTGCCATCCGCAATCGTATCGCTCGTCCGCGCCAGCAGATAACCCAGCGCCACCGGTTCGCGTAACGCCTTGGGTAATAATCGGATCGAGATGTAAAACGAGCGTGAAACCGATTTCAGCAATTCCCGCTCGTTCACAGCCCAAGGTTACCCGACCTTGTCAAAATGACGAATGACGAATGTCCAATGACGAATTAATGTCGAATGACGAAGTCCTAATCACCTGTGCGACGATCATTTGTCATTCGGATTTCGTCATTCCTTCGCCATCCGTCATTTAAAGTCGTAACGCAGGGAATCGCGATCGCATGAACCCAACCGAAGCGAGGAACTCAGAGCCGATCCGTCATCTCTACGTTCATTTCCCATTCTGCGCGCGGGTCTGTCCGTATTGCGCTTTCTACAAAACGCGCGGGAATGCCGCGGAGGTCGGGCGCTTTTGCGAGGCGCTTGTGCGCGAGCTGGAACAGCAAGAAACCGCGGCTTTGGTTCCATCCACCATTTATTTCGGTGGCGGGACACCGACAGCTCTAAAAACTTCGCAACTTGAAGTTATCTTGTCTGCATTTCATCAGCGACTCGATCTCTCGGAATTAAAAGAGTGGACGATCGAGGCAAATCCCGGCAGCGTTTCCGCGCGTAAGGCTACGTTGCTGAAAAAATTTGGGCTCAACCGCGTCAGTCTGGGTGTCCAGAGTTGGGACAACGATTTGCTAAACCTGCTGGGTCGCGAGCACAACGCCGTGCAGGCGGAAGAATCGTTTTGCATTTTTCGCGACGCCGGATTTTCCAATGTCAGCATCGATCTGATGTTTGCGTTGCCAGGACAAACCGAAAGGCAATGGCGAGATTCATTGCAGAAGACAATCACGCTAAAGCCCGAGCACATTTCTACCTATTGCCTCACCTATGAGGAGGACACGGAATTTCTCGCGCGATTCGAGCGGGGCGAATTTTCCGCGGACGAAGAAAGGGAAGCCGGTTTTCTCGAAGTGGCGATGACCATGCTGGAGCGGGCGGACTACGAACACTATGAAATCTCAAACTACGCGCGTCCGGGATTTCGTTCCCAGCATAATCAAGCGTACTGGCGCGGCGCAGATTATCTCGGGCTGGGCCCAAGCGCATTTTCCACACGGAGTTTCGAGCGCTGGCAGAACGTCGCCGATCATCACGAATACGCGCGCCGCTTGTTTGCCAACCAATCGCCGGTCGCGTCCGTAGAAAGATTGACTCCGGAAATGAAACGGATGGAGCGCATCGCATTGGGCTTGCGCACACGCGAGGGAATTACCACCGATACAATCGCGATAAATCGCACTCATGCGCTGAGCCGTGCCGGATTGCTTCGGCACGATACCGATCGCATTGTTCTAACGCCCGCCGGAAAATTACTGGCCGACTCCGTCGCCGAAGAGCTGCTGTAGCCTCGCGGTCGCTGGCCGCGAGCAGTTTGTAGCGGCGGTCTATGACCGCCGAAATTTGTCATGGTGGCGGCGCTACTAGACCGCCGCTGCAGACGAAGACGCCCCGGCCAACGACCGCGGCTACAACCTTACACCCCGCCGTAGCGCCTTTGCCGTCTTGCGAAATCTTCTACCGCCGCAAATAAATCTTTTCGTGTGAAATCCGGCCAGAGCCTTGGGGTCACATACATCTCGGTATAAGAAAGCTGCCAAAGCAAAAAATTCGAAATGCGCATCTCGCCCGAAGTGCGAATCAACAAGTCCGGGTCCGGATAATACCGCGTATACAGATGTTTGCTGAACATCTCCGGATTAATCATCGCCCGATCGATATGACCCGCCTCGACCTCACGCAACAGACTCCTAATCCCGTCGATGATCTCATCCCGTCCGCCGTAACTGAGCGCAAGGATAAGCGTGAGCCCGGTATTCCCAGC
This sequence comes from uncultured Verrucomicrobiae bacterium, assembly GCA_963781735.1. GTDB lineage: Bacteria > Verrucomicrobiota > Verrucomicrobiia > Chthoniobacterales > UBA10450 > AV69. The sequence goes on from CAWAHI010000002.1 coordinate 49,208, forward strand.
CGTGCGTTTGATTGATTCGTGCAATCGTTTCTGACAATTGTCCGGCAAATCGGTCAGCCGCCCGATTGCCTGCAGCCGCACATTTTTTTCAACCAGCTCTGGCGTTTTATCTTTTAAGAATTTCTCGAGCAACCGCATCAAGGCGAATACTTCACTCTTCGGCCGTTGCCAGTTTTCCGCAGAAAAAGCATAAAGCGTGAGATATTCTACCTTCAGTTCACCGCACCCTTCCACGCACTCCCGCACCGCGTCTGCGCCTTTTTCGTGCCCTTTAATTCGCGGCAAACCACGCTGCTTCGCCCAGCGACCGTTTCCATCCATGATGATGGCAATGTGTCGCGGAATGATTTTCGTCATTTCTCAAAGCATAATTGTTTCCGCCCGCGTCGGCCCGACACTAACAATTGTTAACTTCGCTCCGGTTAATCCTGAAATTCGTTTAAGGTACTCGCGTGCCTGCTTCGGCAGGTCGGACCATTTTCGGGCGGATCGCGTCGATTTATTCCAACCTGGCATCCTTTCATAAATTGGTTCGCAATTGATCCATTGCGTGGAATCGCAGGGTGGAACATCGAGACGTTTTCCATTAAGGCGGTAGCCGACACAAATCGAAATCGGATCCACTTCATCGAGGCCATCGAGATTGGTGATCGCGAGTTCATCGATCCCGTTGATCATGGTGGCGTAATGGGTCGCCACTGCGTCGAACCAACCGCAGCGGCGGGCGCGTCCCGTCGTCGCTCCAAATTCGCGCCCCATTTCGTGCAGTCGTTTAGCAAAACCCGCATCTTCCGTTGGCAACGGTCCCTCGCCGACCCGCGTCGTGTAGGCTTTCATCACGCCAACGACGCGGTCCATCCGATGCGGCGGAACACCGGAACCGGTACAGGCACCGCCCGCCGTCGTATTCGATGAGGTCACGAATGGATAGGTTCCGTGGTCGATATCGAGAAAAGTTCCTTGCGCACCTTCAAATAAAATTTCGCGGCCGCTCTGCAACGCCCGATGGAGGTAAACTACCGTGTTCGCAACAAATGGCGTCAGCGCTGCGCCCGCCGCCAAATATTGCTGGTTTACTTCGCGGAAATCATTCGGTTCGGCGCCGAGTGCACGTAAAATGGCATTGTTCTCGCGCATCTTGGCCTCGAGTTTCTTCGAGAACAGAATTGGCTGCATCAGATCGGAAACCCGCAGGCCCGTTCGCGCTGCCTTGTCACCGTAGGCCGGACCAATCCCGCGTTTCGTGGTGCCGATTTTGGTTACGCCTTTGCGCAGCTCGCGCTGCTCGTCCAATGCTCGATGATAGGGCAGAACCAGGTGCGCAGCATCGCTCACCAGCAGATTGCGGCCAATCTTAATTCCCAGATCTCGCAATCCATCGATCTCCTTTACCAGCGCAACGGGATCAACGACGACACCATTGCCAATCACACACACTTTGCTGCGGCGCAGAATTCCGGACGGAATTAGGTGCAAAATGTATTTCTTCCCGCCATGAATAACAGTATGGCCGGCATTGTTCCCGCCCTGGCTGCGCACCACGATGTCGGCATCAGTCGTGAGCACATCGATGATCTTCCCCTTCCCTTCGTCACCCCATTGCGCGCCGATCAAGATCGTGTTGGCCATAGTGTTTTGGGCAAAATTTTGTCCCGACGCGCTCCATCGAGGCAGTCGGGACTGCGTCCAAGAATAAGAGTGATGGCGAACGGCGCAAGACCATTCTCGCGGCGCGGCGCGATTCAGAAGTAGCTCAACAAAATATGCGTACCATTCTATTGATCGTTTTGATCCTGTTGTTAATCGGCGCGTTGCCGACCTGGCCGTATAGCTCGGGCTGGGGGTATTACCCCGGCGGCGGATTGCTCCTGTTAATAATTTTGGTGCTGGTTTTGATGCGAGCGTAGCGCTCGCGGCGTCCCACGGGTTCGACGTTAGGCGTTGGATGTTCGGCGTTTCTGTGCCCTGTTACTTCGCCACTACTCGCACTACCGGCAACGGAAAACGCAATTGCAATTCGTCCTGCAGATAAATCTCAACGTGGTGCAACCCAAATTGCTGGAACTGAACTCCGCCAAAGTAATGTACGTTCGTGGCGTGCCCTTCGATTTCTTTCAGCTCGAATTCCACCTCGGCCTGCGCCAGGACCTGTTGCTCATCCACGCCGATGATGCGCGACCGTTGCTTGAATTTTCCCGCACCGCTGCACCAGCGCGACCAAATGCACAGCCGCATACAGGTGATCGGTAATTGCGGAGCCGGCACGATATTGATCACACCAACCAATGTCTGCATTCCGTTAAACTCGTGCCGCACGTCCTCGCAGAGGACGCAGCTTTGCAAGTCGGGCAGGATAACTTCGGTCGTCCCCATTTGTTAACTCAAACCGCGCATCAACAGCGCAAATAATATCATCGCTAAAACGATCCGATAAAGTGCAAAGGGCATGAACCCGCGTGCCCGCACCCAGTTCATGAACCAGGCGACAACACCGAGCGCGACGACGAATGAAACGACTGCGCCAATTATGAGCACGACCCAATTGTGTCCGGTCATGACCAGCGGCGCGAGTCCTGTTTCATCGCTGCCATGCCGCAACGTCTTGAGCAAATCGTAACCGGTCGCGACCACCATCGTCGGCATGGAAAGAAAAAACGAAAATTCGAGCGCTGCGCTCCGGCTCAACCCGACCAATTGACCAGCAGCGATGGTTGACATTGAGCGCGAGGTCCCCGGAAAGACCGCCGATGCAATCTGCGCGAAACCAATCCAGGCGGCCTGGGGCAACGACATTTCTTCCATTCGCAGAGTGCGAGGATTGCGACAAAACGCATCTACGAGCCACATGACAACGCCACCGATGAACAATGCCCACGCCATTACCCAAAGATTCTCCAGGTTTTGTCCGATCTGTTTTTTCAAAAGAAACGACGGCACTGCCGTGATAACGAACGCGATAATTACGAGCCCGAGCGGATGAGTGAAAAAGTTGCGGGTCCCGCTTTCTCCCCTTGGAAAGGTGGAGAGAAATTTCAGGATTCGATTCCAGAAATAAACCGGCAACGCCAGAATCGCTCCCAGCTGAATTACAATCGTGTACATCTTCCAATAGGCGTCGTGCAGATCGAGACGCAGCAATGCTTCGACAATCCGCAGATGCGCGGTTGAGCTAACCGGCAAAAATTCCGTTAGCCCTTCGACGATGCCGAGTAAAATGGAAAGCAGAAAATCGTTCACCGTGCCTGTCTACCGTTTGTTAGCCTTTTGGTAAAATCGCAGGATCGTCAGCTTCAACGCCTCCATGGTCAAAAATAATTTTGTCTCGTCAGCAATCGGAGCGCATCGTCATTCCCTGCGATGAGGCTCCTCATTACAGGAATTTGTGGTTTTGTCGGTAGTTCCCTGGCAAACTGGTTTCGCGAACGAGAGCCTTCGTGCGAAATAATCGGGATCGAGAACTTCGTCCGGCCGGGCAGCGAGACCAATCGCGCCGTCCTCCGCTCACGTGGAATCAGGGTTCAGCATGGCGATGTTCGAAATCCTTCCGATTTCGAAAGCCTTCCTGCCGTCGACTGGGTGATTGATGCTGCCGCCAATCCCAGCGTCCTGGCCGGAGTCGATAATCGCAGCAGTTCGCGCCAGGTAATCGAACACAATCTCTATGGAACGGTAAACCTGCTCGAGTACTGCAAGCGGATTGAAGCTGGGCTGATCTTACTTAGTACCAGCCGGGTCTATTCCATTCCAGCGCTTACGGCACTACCGTTGACAAAAGGCAATGAGGCATTCGAATGGGATGAAAATGCCAAGCCGCCCGTCGGAGCTTCGATCAATGGATTAACGACTGAATTCTCGACTTTACCTCCGATCTCACTCTATGGCAGCACGAAGCTGGCGTCGGAAGCGCTGGCTTTGGAATATCACCACAGCTTTTCGTTCCCGGTGTGGATTAATCGGTGTGGCGTAATCGCCGGTGCAGGTCAGTTTGGAACTGCTGAGCAAGGCATCTTTTCTTATTGGATTCACGCTTACGCCCAAAAATGTCCACTAACCTATATCGGCTTTGATGGCTCCGGCCGGCAGGTTAGAGACGCGCTTCATCCCGATGACCTAGCCGAGCTTGTCTCATTGCAATTTGAACATTCGACCGAAAGTGAACCGCGAATCTTCAACCTCGGCGGTGGAGCGGCCAACGCGATGTCACTAGCCCAGCTCACTGATTGGTGCGCGGAGCGTTTCGGAAAGCATTCGATCGAGTCGGATCCGACGCCACGCGCTTTCGATGTTCCATGGCTGGTAATGGATAACGCACAAACTACCGCTGATTTTGATTGGCGACCCAAGCGCGATCTTCCATCCGTTCTCGATGAAATTGCCAACCACGCCGAACGGAACCCGCGCTGGCTGGATCTTTCCTCTCCACCGTGACCAATCTTCCTGTCCAACAGCAACCGCTTCAACTTCTGAGTGTCGTAATTCCCGCGCGCGACGAAGCCGAATGCATCGCCGCGACGGTCGAGCATCTTCACGTCGAACTCCGTCTTCACAACGTTCCCCATGAAATCATTGTCGTTGACGACGGCAGCACCGATAATACCTGGGATATTTTGACTGAAACTCGGAAGCGAGTCGAAACATTGCGACCAATTCAAAATTCCGATGCGCACGGATTCGGTCGTGCTGTTGTTTTCGGCTTCGATCATGCCAGCGGCGACGCCATTGTTGTGATGATGGCAGACGAATCCGATGATTGCCGCGATGTCGTGCGTTACTGGGAAGTTCTTAACTCTGGCTACGATTGCGTATTTGGCAGTCGTTTTGTCAAAGGCGGCGGCGTCGTCGATTATCCCTGGCTAAAACTTTGGATCAATCGCTGCGCCAATCTATTTATCCGCTTCCTTTTTCGCATCAAACCTAACGATATTACGAATGCCTTTAAAGCTTACCGCCGCGAAGTCATTGCCGGCTGCCGTCCATTCCTCTCGCCTCACTTCAATTTGACTGTCGAAATCCCGTTAAAAGCAATCGTGCGAGGTTACACCTGGACAGTAATTCCCATCACTTGGCGCAATCGCCGCACCGGTACAGCCAAGCTCAAAATCAAGGAAATGGGCAGTCGCTACCTTTTTATCTGCCTGTATATCTGGCTCGAGAAATACTTCAGCCGCGGCGACTATCAGAAAGACACGCGCGAACATGCCGCTGACGTTCGCGAAACACTAAGTCCGCGCTAATACGAACCCGATTGGCTACAAGCGCCGCTGCAACACTAACCTTACTGTCGCCTCTTTTCGATCCCTTTGCCGTTTTTCGCGTTTTTGGCGGATAGCTACTAGACTTTGCGTCCGAATTTCTTCTCCAGTTCGGCGTGCGAGATTTGAATCATGGTCGGACGACCATGAGGGCAGCAGTAGGGCAGGTCGCAGGCCAGCAGATCGCGAATTAGCTTTTCAATTTCGGGGTAACGCAACGGATCGTTCGCCTTGACGGCGTGGCGGCAAACCGTTTTCGCGATCATATCTTCGCCCAGACGCAACGGCGAACTGGTGCGGCTGGTCGTTTTCAATTCGTCAATCACTCGACGCAAGAAATCGGCGGCATCGGCGACTTCAAGAAAAGCGGGCAAGGTATCGACCCGAAAACTGTTGGCGCCGAAGCTTTCGATTCCGATTCCCATTTTTTGCAGAGTCGCGACATTGCGTTCGACCCATTCGGCGTCGCGCGGTGGCAGGGAAAAAATCTGCGGCAGAAGTATTCGCTGCGATGGAACTCCCTGCTCCTCCATCCGCCGGCGCAATTCTTCGAACAAAATGCGCTCATGCGCGGCATGCTGATCAACGAGAACGAGTCCCTCGGAATTTTCCATCAAAACGTAAAGCCGGTTGAGCACACCGATGATTTGAAATTGCAGATCGTCTTTGGGTGCAGGTCCCGGCTCAAGGTAAGGCGGCGTGACGATTGGCTGCGGGCGAATCGGGGAATCGGCTCTACCGCCAGACACCGACTGCGGCAGGGACGGTTGCTCAGGCGCGGTTGACGTCGAGGCTTCAACGACATCGGATTGCCGCGGTGAACTCCTCGCACTGATTTCAGGCGCGCTCGGAATGGGTCGTTCAATCGGTGGCGAACCCCGGGACGATACACCTTCGATGGGAACGGTCGTGGCCGCCGATATTGCTCCGGCTGTTGGAATCGGCGCGCTGAATTTTCGCTGCCAATCAATGCGGCCACTTTCAAGCGTGCGCTGGACCGCTTCGACGATTGCTTCGCGAATCCTCGCCGGATCACGAAAGCGCACTTCGCGTTTTGCCGGATGAACATTCACATCCACATCCTGCGGATCGAGATCGATAAACAGGAACGTGACCGGAAATTGTCCGCGCATGAGAGCAGTGTGATAACCCTCGCGCAGCGCAGTGGCGAGAATACCGCTGTCGATTGTCCGCCCGTTGACAAAAACGAATTGTTGCGCGCGCGTTTGCCGACTGACACCAGCTCGCCCGATCCAGCCTCGAACCCGGACTCCACGGTGTTCGCGCTCAGAAATCTCCAGTAGCTCATTGAGAAATTCGGCACCGTAGATGTCACGAATGCGATCGCGCAACGACGTAGTTATCGGCAATTGCAGTGCAATTTTCTCGTCGCGCACCAGGCTGAAGGCAATCGCGGGATGCGCCAGCGCCTGCAAAAAAAATTGGTGCTCGATGTTCCGTGTCTCCGTCGTTTCGGAACGGAGAAATTTTCGCCGCGCGGGCACATTGTAAAACAGCGAGCGCACTTCGACTTGCGTTCCTGGCGCTTCGCCGCCGTCGCGCACCGTTTCGATGCGTCCGCCATTTACCAGAATCTCCGTGCCGGCAACCGCGCCTGGCTCGCGTGTCGCCAATCGGAAACGCGAAACACTCGCGATGCTCGGCAACGCTTCTCCGCGAAAACCGAGTGTGCTGATGGCAGCGAGATCGGCCGCAGAAGCAATCTTGCTGGTGGCATGCCGCTCAAGCGACAGCAAAGCGTCGTCGCGATCCATTCCGCACCCATCATCGACAACGCGAATGCGCGACATTCCCCCGCGCTGAATCCCGACCTCAATCGAGCGGGCACCGGCATCGATGCTGTTCTCGACCAATTCCTTCACCACCGAAGCGGGCCGCTCCACAACTTCGCCAGCCGCGACCTGGCTGGCGACAGTTTCGGAAAGAAGTTTGATCCGGCTCATCGGGACTTCTGATTGTAGGGCAGGCGCTCCGCCTGCCAAATGTCTTTAGCGAAGTCGCTCAAACCGACGAGCGGGCTCTCGAGAGATCAGGTCGGATGTTTTTTCTGACGATACGCGGTCTGCGACCGCCGTTTCCTTCGGTCGGCAGGTCCGACCCGGACTGGCATTGAAAACAGCCGCTCCTTGTTTTCTTCGCTCCAAGGCAAGGCGCGTGCTGATTGACTTCAACTGGGTGGATCGTACGTTTCCTTGAGTGAATGATTGAGATTACCGACAGCGCGGTGCGGCAATTACGAGCCCTGGTGGGCGCGGCCGCGAAAAAAGGGTTACGCATCGGGATTGCAAAGGGCGGTTGCTCCGGTCTGCAATACGAGATGACTCTGGGAGAAGCTCGCCCCGGCGATTCCGTCATCGAACGCGACGGGGTGAAGTTTTTCGTCGACGAAGACAGCGCCAGGTTGTTGCGCGGCTCAACTCTGGATTATTACGACGCCCTGGCTGGGGCGGGTTTTCAGATTGTTAATCCAAACGCGGCCCGAACCTGCGGCTGCGGTTCTTCCTTCGAACCGACGCGCCCGCTCTAAAGTGAGTGGTGTTCTCTGATGGCACAGGAATTTTTCCGCTACGAGACCCCTTATGGCCGGCCCCGGCAGCGAGTGAACTATTTCCTGTGGACGGTGGTGGTTCTTCTTCTCACCGGCTTCGCCTTTGTCGCCTGGCTGGGAAGCTTCTACATTTTTTGGCAACCGGAACGGCCTGATAGTTATCGGCTGCTAAGAAAACTGCATCGCATTGATCCGCCGCGGCGGTTCGAATTGACGGCGTCGCCGGCGGGTGAGTTTCTTAACCCAAAACAACTGCATGACCGCTACGCTCCCCTCGGCGAAGCGGAGTTATCCAAGACGAATAGCGAGCTGGCGCGCAATTACATTCGCAATTTTCAACAGGTCCACGGCCTTGTCCCCTACGTGGTCGGGCGCTTTCGCATCATCGAGGTCCACCAGCTCGGCTCGGCAGATATTTTCACTTCCGGAATGGTCGCGCTCGCTGCTGCGATTGATAACGGGGAAGTTCTGCTCGAACACGTTTATCCAGCCGATCGCCGTGACGTTCCGTTGATGCGCCAAACACTCGCTCCCGGTCTCGAGGTCAAGCTCGAACGATCACACGATATTTCGGCGGTAATTCACGCGGATCGGACGGCGGATGGTCGCGTCCTGATCACGGCCATGCCGTTGCTTTACGCAACTTACACTGTTACCCGCGGCACCGGCACGTTTAGCCTGGAACCACCACTCGATCTCAATCTCGCAGCCGGTTGGCCGCTATTTAAACGCGAAGAATTGCGCGCCGCCGAAGATCGATTCGCGCAGCTGCGTCAACATGAACCCGCGGCGCCCGGCACAATCGCGATCCCGGGAATCTCGCCCAGCGGGACACCGCCGCCGAGCGAAAACCAACTTGTCCGCGTCGAACCGGCCCGGGCGGTTGGAACGCCGGCTGTCACGCCACCACCGCCGCCGTCCAAGACAACGAAACCGACACCCGCGGGGAAAGCCGGAAGAATCGCGAAGAACCAAAAGCCAACGGCAACACCGAGCGCCACGGCGATGCAAGTCGCCAAAGCTAACACTCCGGCCCCAACATTATCGACGCCGTCGTCGCAAACGTTGAGTCCGACCCCAACTCCCAGTGAGCCGGCCGATGGCACCGCTCTGGCATCGACCGCAGGAGGCGGAAATTGGAAAACTTATCAACCCGGGAAAATGCCGCTGGGCCGGCTCATTGCGGCAACCGACCTCAATCAGGTGGCTGACCGCGGTCTTTCCGGAGAACGCACTTACCTCAAAGGACAATTCGTGGTCAATTTCGCCGATGCGAATAAAGCCGTCTTACGGCCGCGCTCGCGCATGCCGGATTCGGTAATGCTTCTGGCCGGGGGGAATTCTACCCGAATCATTGTCGAATATCCCGCGGGTTATGTCCCGCCGAAACCGGGTTCAATCGTGAGCCGTGATGAAGTTCGTCCGTTTGAAATTACCGAAGTGCGAAAACAGGAAGATGGTCAAGTCAATGTTTTCGCGCGCGAGATTATGCAGCCGTAACAGAGGTTAGGCTTCTAGCCTGACTCGGCCCGGCAGGCATCTTGCCTGCCGAGTCAGCGCCTATCGATGATCACCTTGCCGTCGCGAATTTCGATCGTGCCCTCACCGTAAGTTGTTCGGTATTCGCCAAGGTATTCCCGCAATGGCCGGGAACGATATTTCCAGTCAAGCACGTCCGGCGGTATCGGCTCGTTGTTAATGGTGATGCTGCTCAGCCGCGGGTTTTCCAGTGTCTGCGGGCCGTCGCTCTGGATCTCGATGTCGCCATTCAAATAATAACGACCGCGCCCAACGTATTCGCCCAATGGCACGCTCGTTTGAATGTGCAAACGGTTGCCGTCTATCGCCACGAAAACCTTGCCATGAGCATGCCGATTGTTCGCGATCAAATTGTTTAGATCGTCAGCTGTTAATTCGATATGTGCCGGCTGATCGCGAGTGCTTTCAAAATCCTCCCATTTCTGTTTTGCGGTCCTGACACTTTCTTCGGTGGTTTCAAACTGCGGCACGGGCGAAGCTTCCTGCGACAGCACGTGCGTTTTCTTCGCCCAAAGAACGCTGCGCAACACCGCGGAATGGGTCTTGAATCCGAAATACAAGCCGATGGCACCGGCGATAATTAGGAAAATGATGAAGCAAGTAAGAATCAAACAACCCTTGCCGAGGCATCCCATCGGTCTCTTCTCGCGTGGCGATGGGCCTTCGATCCAGGTATTCATTTCGCTTCAGCCGGAGATGTCTCCGCTGCGGCTCGCAACTTCTGATAGAGGTCCTGCAATCCCTGCGAGAGCACGCGCGGCCCGGCAAGCATCGGCATAAAATTTGTGTCGCCACTCCAACGCGGGACGATGTGAATATGGAGATGATCAGGTATGCCTGCGCCCGCGCATTCGCCGACGTTGATCCCGATGTTGAATCCCTCAGCTTTCACTACCTGCCGCAACAATTCCTGCCCGCGCACCACGAGCGAAAAAAGTTCGGCAATTTCATTCTCGCCGAGATCGCGCAGCTCACCCACTTTTCGATACGGCACCGCCATCAAATGTCCAACGGTGTAGGGGTATCGATTCATGATGAGGAACGAATTCTTTCGGCGCAGCAGAACAAGATGGGCAGCATCATCGCTGGCGCGCGCCGCCTCCGCCAGGAAATCGGCCGGACTCGATTTCTCGAAGTATTCAAAGCGCCACGGCGCCCACAAAGTTTCGAGCTCGGTTTTTGGAAACTCCACCAGCTAACGAGAGTAAGGCGTTATCAGCGAAAGTCGAGTCTATCTGTGAGGCGGCAGCGGCGCCACAAATCCGTAGCTGGAGGGCTCATCGCCCTTCTTTTCCACTGTGACCCGGTAAGAAAAACGACTCGAGCTCCACGGTTCCTCGTCCAACGGAACGACGAGAGCGTTACACCCAACGGGCGGCTCGCGGAAAAACCGCGGCCGTTGCAGATATAAAAGTAAACCCTCATCGCTCGCGGGAAGAATTTCGTAGCGCAGATGCTCGGCGGCAGCGATCCGTCGAACTTCGCGGCCGAACTTCACCAGCGCATCGCGATTGTTACGATAACCGTCGATCATTCGCATGCCCGAATAGGCGCCGGTAAAAATCGCAGCGAAAATGATGGTGAACGCCGCCAGTCGGCGAACACGCACAATATTGATCGTATTCAGTTGCGCAGCCAGGAGAAGACAAAGCGCTGGAATGACCGGAAAGATTCGATCCACCCGTTTCGATGGAATCAACGACATCACTGCGATTCCGCCGACGACCCAGGCAACCAGAAAGAACATCTCCGGAGAAAGCCCGGCCAGCCATTTTCCGGTCGTCGCTTTCGTCTTCCGCAACGCCACCACGAGTAATCCGATGATAAGCAAACTCCAGGGCGCGAATTTTTGCAGCAGGTGCGGAATATAGAAAAGTAACGGTTGCGACCGATGAATCCCCTCATGAAAACGGCCGGCGAATTCGATTAAGACAACGTCTTCATAAAACCCGTCAATGAAACGGATTCCGGCGATAACCCATAGACAGAACAAGGCGAAGGAAGCAATCCACGGGCTCCACCCGCTCCATGCATTCGGAAAATCGGGACGCCATCTCCTGCGCAATTGATACAGAACCAGCGGCGGTAGAACAAAGGCCCAAACGACTGGCCCTTTAATAAACATCGCTGCCGTCAACGCCGCGAAAAGCGCTATTCGATCGCGCATTGTCCAGACCGTTCGGGTGCGAACTTTTTCGAACATCAATAACCCGGCCGCGAAGGTGGCTAGTGCCAGCGGCATATCGGTTCGAACCAGGGTCGCCAATCGCACGCTCAAGAGATTCAGACCAAATGCCGCCAGCGCGATCAGCGCGGGCAAATCACCAAAAGCTCGCGCGCTGCGAAAAACCAAAAATGCGAGCGCGACAGCGGCGGCGAAGGAAGGGAAACGCCACGCGAAATCCCATGAGCGGCCAATTTCATAAAGCCCCGCGGAAATCCAGGCGACCGCCGGTGGTTTACCATTGATATGATGAATGGAATGACGTTTTGGATTGCCGGTCATGCCTTCGTGCGGTGTTGTCTGATAAAGCCAGCGCTGTTGGCCGATCATTTGGTAAGAAACGAACGCCTGTTTTGCCTGATCGTAGTCGTCGAGTGTCCAGGGCAGGTTTGAGATGGCGAACAGGGAAACCGTTAGGAAGCTAACGATCAGCAGTAGTCGCACGTTTTTCCCGGTTTCAACCACACAAATGCCGGCGCCTTGAAACGTCCGGGCCGGACGCGCATCGCCGCTCGTCAGAACACTCGACTTCGCACAACCGGTCCCGGCTCATTGGCTAGTCGCGCCAGAGCAACGCGCGCACCGGTGCCGCATCCCCGCCCACTACCTTGAGCGGCAACGCGGCAAATTGATAAACTCCTGCTTCGATCTCGCTCAGCTCGAGCGACTCAACAATGGCAATATTTCCGGCGGTAAGCGCATAATGATTCGCCAAAACTTTCGCTTCAATCGGGTCGACGGAAGGAAGATCGACCCCGAGCAAGACAACACGAAGTTCGCGTAACCATGCGATTGCCTCCGGTTTGAGCACCGGAATCCAATCTGGAAATCGTCTCGAATCAGGGAAACAATTCGTTTTTAGTAGGACCCGGCGCGTTTCTGCGATTTGCGAGCGCGCGTGCTCCAAATCTGCAATAGCAACGAAAGGTTGAGTGCGCGAAAACTTTTCCGCGAAGTCGATCACGACTGCCGGTCCGATATAGTTTTCCAGAGGAACGCAATCAATGGTGTCCCCTTTTCGGGTGAAATGAAACGGCGCGTCCGCGTGCGTTCCATTGTGCACACTCATGATCACCGCGCCCACATTGACGGAACACGTTTCGCTTAGGTACCACCTTAACTCATATCGAAACGGTGTGTCGCCCGGCCATGGCGCGAGATCGTTGGTCAACGGCCGTGAAATATCCCAGATGGTTCTCATCCAGCGCGGCGCAGCTCCGTTATTACCGCATCAGCGGCATTTTCCCCGGCTTCTCCGCGGCCGAGCTTCTGCGCCACGCCGGCAAAATCGGCCAGCATGCGCGCCCGTTCTGATTTATCGGTCAACAAGCGCGTTACCGCAGCGACGATGGCCCGTGGTTGTGCCTTGTGCTGGATGAACTCTGGAACAATCTCGCGATCCGCCAGCACGTTCGGCATTCCCAAATATTTTATTCTCACCACCAGACGCGCAGCCAAATACGTCAGCCACGCTACTCGATAAATCAGCACAAAAGGCAATTGAGACAACACGGCCTCGAGCGTGGCTGTTCCCGACGCCACCATTCCGACATTCGCCTTCGCCATCAAAGAACGAGCCTCACCTTTAACAATGAAAAACTTTCCCGTGGCGTGTTTGCCGTAAAGGTCGGCGCGAATCAACTCCGCCAGTGGCTCCGATGCGGCCGAGACGGCAAAACGGAGATCAGGATTTTCGTGGCCCAATTCTACGGCCACCTCGCGCATGACCGGGAAAATCTTTTTCACTTCGCGCTCACGACTGCCGGGAAATAAACCAATCAGATTGTCATCCCGAGCGGAACGAGGTGGAGTCGAGGGATCCCGTGGCGTTTGCTTCAAGGTTTCATCGCTCGATTCCTCGCTCCGAGCTGGAGTGGCGTTTTCGCTCGGGATGACCGACGTCATGGGGTGGCCGACAAAAATCGCGCGCAGGCCCGATTCTTCGTAAAGATCGGGTTCGAATGGAAAAATACACAACATCAAATCAATCGACCGTGCCATTTGCGAAACCCGCCTCCGATTCCAAGCCCAAACTTGCGGGCTGATGTAATAAATAATTTTAAGCTCGGAAAGCTTCGCCCGCAGGGCACGAGCAAGCCGAAGATTGAACCCGGGGTAGTCGATCAACACCACCGCGCTTGGCTGCGCCGCGTCGATCTCCGAAATCGTGGCCTGAAATTGTTTTCGGAAAAACGGATAACGCCGGATCACTTCCCACAATCCGACCACCGCGGTGTCATCGATCCAATCGAGAAACTTACCACCGGCAATGGTGCGCATTTTGGGTCCGCCGCGCCCGAGAAATTGCATCTTCGGCGCACGCGCCCGCAGAGCCTTCAGCAAGGCGGCGCCGTGATTATCACCGCTCCGTTCTCCGGCGACGAAATAGATGGTTGCGTCGGACATTTTTAGCTCGCCGCGATTCGCCGGGTTATTTCGACGGCGAGCTCGAGCGCGGCGGCGGCGTGCGAGCCGGAGACTCTCGGTTCACCACCGGTGAGCGCACAATCTACGAAAGAAGCGAGCTGTTGCCGCAGCGGCTCTTCCTTTTCAATCGCGACAGGCTCCCGCGTGATCTGCCCGTCAACCCGGCGATAAATTTCGCCACTCTGGCCCTGATAATCTAACGAAAGATAGGCATCTTCCTGGAAGACGCGAATCTTGCGCATTCTTTCCGGACTGATGCGGCTCGAAGTGACATTGGCAATGCATCCGCTGGCGAAACGCAACCGCGCGTTGGCGATGTCTTCGCCGCGGCTCAGCACCGGCACCCCCACGGCATCGATATTTTCCAGGGTCGAATCGACCAAATGCAAAATGATTTCCAGATCGTGAATCATGAGATCGAGCACAACGCCAATCTCCGTGCTGCGATTCGGATATGGGGAAAGACGATGCGCTTCGATAAAACGCGGATGGGTCAGTCGTTGTTCCAGCGCGCTCAAAACGGGATTGAACCGTTCCACGTGGCCGACTTGCAAGACGAGCCCCTTTTCCGCAGCCACCTGTGCCAGGTCGCGCGCGTCGCTGGTCTTTTCGGTGATCGGTTTCTCGATGAGCAAATGCTTGCCCTGCGCCAGCAAATCGCGCGCGATCGAAAAATGCGCGCTCGTCGGGGTGGCGACCGAGGCAGCGTCAATCATGCCGGCGAATTCATTGAGCGACGCCACGGCTTTAGCTTTGTATTTCCCACCAATTTCGTCTGCTCGCGCCGGATCAATATCGAGAATCGCGACCAGTTCCGCATTTGGCAGTTCGGAATAGATGCGCGCGTGATTGCTGCCAATGTGACCGACGCCTACGACGCCAATGCGCAATTTTTTCATCGCACACTCGCCATCGTTTGCGGCACGTAATTATCGAGAAACCATTCGTAGAACCGCGCGATGCCATCCCGCAACGCAATCGTTGGCTCCCAACCAAGGTTCTTGATCCTGGAAATGTCGAGCAACTTGCGCGGTGTGCCGTCTGGTTTTGAACGGTCCCATTTCAACTCGCCTCGAAAGCCCACCACATCGCAGATTAACTCCGCCAGTTCACGAATGGAAATATCCTCGCCGCAGCCAACATTGATGATTTCGGGAGAATCGTAGTGCTCAATCAGAAACAGAACTGCCGCCGCCAAATCATCCACATGCAGAAATTCACGGCGCGGCGTTCCTGTTCCCCAAACTATTATCTCCCCTGCCCCGCTCATTTTCGCCTCGTGTGCTTTGCGCAACAAGGCGGCCAACACGTGTGAAGTCTCGAGATCAAAATCGTCGCCCGGACCGTAAAGATTTGTCGGCATTACCGAGATGAAATTTGCGCCGTACTCGTGCGCGAAAGCCTGGCAGAGCTTTATGCCCGCTATTTTCGCAATGGCATAGGCTTCGTTAGTCGGTTCGAGCGGTCCGCTAAGAAGCGCACTCTCCGGAATCGGCTGGGGAGCGAATTTGGGATAAATGCATGAGCTTCCAAGAAACAAAAGTTTGCGCGCACCCGCCTCGTGCGCCGCCCGAATCACGTTGTTTTGAATCCGGAGATTTTCGATCAGAAATTCGACCGGTGCGTCAATATTGGCCTTGATTCCACCGACCCTCGCCGCTGCCAGAATCACCAGTTCCGGTTTTTCGTCCGTAAACAAATCCCGCACTGCTCGTTCGTCGCGCAAATCAACTTCCGACCGCGACCGCGTAATCAGGTTGCCAAAACCGCGCGTCTTCAGCAGGCGGACAACCGCGCTGCCGACCAGACCGCTATGGCCGGCAACATAAATTTTATCGGTTGGCTTCATCCTTTGTTTAGCATTTTCTTTTTTCAGCGCCGGCGCAATCCTGACGTTTATGCCCAAACAAACGACCCGGCTGCCAGTACAGAAAACCTACAAGCTTTTCATCGGCGGAAAATTCGCGCGCGGTGAAAGCGGACGGATCATCGCCGCGCGCGACGGGGAGGGCAAGGTGCTGGCGAATTACTGTCGCGCATCACGAAAGGATTTTCGTGATGCGGTGCGAGCGGGACGAAACGCCGTCGCAGGCTGGACCAAATGCAGCGCTTATTTGCGCGGCCAGATTTTATATCGCGCGGCGGAAATGCTAGAAACGCGGCACCGGGAATTGGAGAGCGAGCTTTCGCGGGTGGATAGCTCCGCGGCCCGGGCGCGCCGCGAAGTCACGGCTACGATTGATCGCCTGGTGTATTACGCGGGTTGGACCGACAAGTTTTCGCAGATTCTTGGCTCGGTAAATCCTGTGGCCACCTCGCATTTCAATTTTACCATTCCCGAGCCGACTGGAGTGGTTGTTGCGCTGACACCGGACGAACCGGCCTTGCTCGGATTGGTGTCGATCATTGCGCCCATCATTGCCAGCGGTAACTCCGTCGTCGCCCTTGCTTCGGCTGCAAACGCACTCGCTCCCCTCGCCTTTTCGGAAATCATCGCCACGAGTGACCTTCCCGCCGGCGTTTTCAATCTTCTCGCCGGTGATCGCGCCGATCTCGCGTCACATTTCGCCAGTCACATGGACGTAAATGCAATCGTTGACGGCAGTGGTGATGGAAGAATCGGCGCGGAATTACGGGCCGGCAGCGCCGTCAACGTCAAGCGTTACATTCGACGCGACGTTGCAAACTACTTCGCGCACGATGCGGAAAATCCATATTGGATTCTCGATACTGTGGAAATGAAGACGGCCTGGCACCCGATTGGGCTGTAAAACGGAGGAATGCCGGAGTGATGCGGCGCGGCAGGATCATTCACACCCATTAATCCACTATTCCATTCCAAAGCTACGTATGAGACGCCACGCCAGTGCCGTTAGAATAGCAGCTATTTTAATCGCGCTAGCCGACATTCACGCCCAAACGGCGACAGTTCCATCGAGTACTGAAAAGACGGCGGTTGACGCCTTGATTCCTTGGTTACTGCAGGAAGACGCCCAACTGCGTGGAATTCCATTTAGCGAAGTAATCTTCGATGCCACGGGAAAGCGGGTGCTCGCCTTCAACCCGAAGAACGAAACCGACGGGCGAGTCTTGAAACAAATCAGCAGCGCGCTCGATGAAGTAATGGCGCAATTGAATATGCCTGATAGCGCGATTCAGGGAATACCGCGCATTAATGAGGTGAGCAGTCATTTTGAGGATCTGATGCGCGAGCTTTTGAACAAAGTGCCAGGGTTTGGTTGCGATTTTCCGAAAACCGCCGGTGGGGCAACACAACGTTCCGGTTACCCCGACCTCGAGCTAATCGATCAACAATCGCATCGTGTTTATTATCTCGACCCCAAACTCTATGCAGTAGGAAGCCGCGACAGTTCTTTCCGCACTTTTTATTTCGAGCCCAAGGTCGCAACTAATAAGGTGCGAGAGGACGCGGTGCATTTCATCGTTGGCTTTGAACACGAAAAACTGGCCGCCGATCGACATTGGAAATTTACGCGCTGGGACCTGGTCGATCTCTCACATTTCCAGCTCAAACTGAAAGCCGAATTTCAGGGCAGTAATCGCGACATGTATCGGCCGGAGGCGATCGTGGCGACGAGCGCGAAGAAAATGGACTAATGGATTGCCGGGGTAATGGGGTCTTGGTCTTTTACATTATTCCACTACTCCAGCACTCCGTTACTCCAATCTCCCTCCCCCTTGCCGATCTCTAACGACAAAGGTAACCTATTAATCTGCCATGATTACCCAATCCGAACCGGAAACGTTTCAATTCGACGCGGTTGACGACGTCGTCGCCGATATCGCGGCTGGCAGGATCGTGATCGTAACGGACGATGCCGATCGCGAGAACGAGGGCGACCTGGTGATGGCAGCAGAAAAGGCCACCGCGGCCTCGGTCAATTTCATGGCTACGCATGGCCGCGGTTTGATTTGCGTCCCGATCTCGAACGCGCGCGCCGAACAACTCGGGCTGAAACGCATGGTGGCGGAAAATCGCGAGATGTATTCGACCGATTTCACCGTCTCCGTCGATGCCGCGCATGGCGTGACCACCGGGATCAGCGCACACGATCGGGCGAGAACCATTGAGATCATCGCCAATCCGGTCTCGGAACCGAATGACCTGGTGCAGCCCGGACACGTTTTTCCTTTGCGAGCGAAGGATGGTGGCGTTTTGCGTCGCGCCGGTCACACCGAAGCGGCGGTCGATCTCGCGACCATGGCCGGGCTCCAACCCGCCGGTGTCCTCTGCGAAATCCTGCACGATGACGGGACGATGGCACGCCTGCCGGAATTGATGCGGTTCCGCAAGAAACATGGGCTGCGCATCTGCACCATCCAAAGTTTGATCGCGCATCGGCGGGTGCGGGAAAAGCTGGTCGAGCGCGAACAGATCGTAAAGATGCCAACCGATTACGGCGATTTCGATCTGCATCTGTATCGTTCGAAACTCGACGGCTCGCATCACCTGGCCCTGGTCAAAGGAACGATTTCGCCGAATAAGCCGACGCTAGTGCGGGTACACAGTGAATGTCTCACCGGCGATGTTTTCGGTTCGCGCCGGTGCGATTGCGGCAATCAGTTGCACGCCGCGCTTCGCCAAATTTCCGAAGAAGGCGATGGCGTTCTCGTTTACATGCGCCAGGAGGGCCGGGGCATTGGTTTGGCCGCAAAAATCCACGCTTACAAACTACAAGAGGAAGGCCTCGATACCGTCGAAGCCAACGCCAGGCTTGGCTTCCCCATGGATTTGCGCGATTATGGATTGGGCGCGCAAATTTTGTTCGATCTCGGTGTGCGACAATTCCGTTTTCTAACCAACAATCCGAAAAAGGTAATCGGGTTGGAAGGTTACGGGATTCAAATGATCGAGCAGGTGCCGATTCGCAGCCGGCCGAATCCGCACAACGAAAAATATCTGGAGACCAAGAAACAAAAAATGGGTCACTTACTATGATCGAGTCAGCTAATCCTCGCTTGTCGCACTTTGTTTTGCCAAAACCACGCGTCGTTGCGGCGAAACGCACGTTCGCCATCGTCGCCAGTCAATTCAATCCAAAGTATGTGCAGGGCTTGGTCGACCGCGCAACCAGAGAACTACAGACGCCAGTGGCGAAGGTCTCGCTCTATCGGGTGCCCGGTGCATTTGAAATCCCCATTGTCGTGCGCGAACTGGCGCAACAAAAGAGGGCGGACGTGATCCTTGCCATTGGCGTGGTGCTGAAGGGGAAGACCAATCACGCGGACAACATTTCGCGGTCCGTCACGGACGCGCTCCAGCGCATCGCGTTGGATTACGGCGTGCCCGTGATTAATTGCGTGCATACTTTCTCGAACGAAATCGACGCGCAGGAACGTTGTCTCGAAGACAAAATCAATCGTGGGACCGAGGCGGCACGCGCCGCGATCGAGATCGCGCACGTGATGTCGGACCTGCGCACCCAACAGTAGCAATGGGACGACGGCGGGAAGCGCGCCAGGCGGCGCTGCAATATCATTTCTGGCGCGACATGCAGCACGGCGACAGCCCGGAGAAAATGGAAGATTTCTGGGAATTTCTTCCAACCAAACCGCGGGTCCGGGAGTTTGCCGAACCATTGATTGACGGGATGAACGCGCATCTCGAAGAAATCGACCAACGCATTCGACGCTACGCCGAGAACTACGAATTTCGCCGCATCGCGGCGGTCGATCGCAACGTATTGCGCCTCGCCATCTACGAAATGTTGTACCGCGACGACATTCCGCCGGTGGTCTCAATTAACGAAGCAATCGAGCTCGCAAAGAAATTCGGCGGCGCTGAATCCGGCCGTTTTGTTAACGGCATTCTCGATCAGGTTCGAAAAGAACTGACACGCCCCGCGCGCGAAGCAGTGAAACCTAAGGCAGACGCTGGTCAACCTGAGCGGAGCGAAGCCGAAGCGCAGGATCCCGTGGCGAAAGCTTGAAGCTTGCGCGGCGTGGACGCCGCCCGTCATCCCGAGCGCAGCCGAGGGATCCCGCGGAAGTTACCTTAAAGGTTTCGCAACGGGATTCCTCGACTACGCTCGGAATGACGAACGTTCGCAATGAAATTTTTTAAGAACATCATCGACAGATTCGCCGGCAAACCGGTCGACTGGGACGAACTCGAGGAATCGCTGATTCGCTCCGATATCGGCGTGCCGATGACGTTGCGGATCATCCAGCGGCTGCAGGAACGCGATGCCCACTCGCGCATTACCGCAAATGACATCAGCGAAGTAGCACGCGAACAAATTGGCCGCGTTCTGCCGATCAATCCGCCACCAATCCGTCCCCTGCCCGCGCATCCAAAGGTGATTTTGATTGTCGGGGTCAACGGCACCGGCAAAACAACATCAACCGCGAAGCTGGCGCATTTTTTCAAAACGAGACGCCACACTGTCTTACTGGCCGCAGCCGATACGTTTCGCGCAGCGGCAATCGAGCAGCTGGGAATTTGGGCCGAACGGATCGGCGTTGAAATGATTCGCGGACAATACAACGCCGACCCGGCCGCGCTCTGCTACGAGGCGTATCAGGCCGCCGACAAACGCGACATCGAGTTTCTCATTGCCGACACTGCGGGCCGATTGCACACAAAATCGAATTTGATGGCCGAGCTGGCGAAGGTGAAACGCAGTCTGGCAAAACACGATCCGAATGCGCCGCACGAAATCCTGCTCGCGATCGACGCGACCACAGGCAGCAACGCCCTCGCCCAAGCCAAACAATTCCACGAAGCCATCGGGTTAACTGGATTAATCGCAACCAAACTTGACGGCAGCGGCAAGGGCGGTGTGGTCGTCGCGATTCAGGACGAACTTGGAATTCCCACGCGCTTCGTCGGCACCGGCGAAAAATTAGAAGACTTCAAGGAATTCGACGGTCGCGATTTCGTCCAAAACATGCTCTAGCCTAAGCTTGTCATCCTGAGCGGAGCGAAGCGGAGTCGAAGGTCGGAGCCGGACTGGCATTTTCGCTCGGGATGACCGAGATCGAGAGTTGAAACTGTATTAAGTAGTCTCAAACCTGTGGCAAAAGTCGCGGAACAGAACCCAGCCGCCGAAGAAATTGCTGCACCCGCTGCGGAGGGCGGGCTGCGAGGATTCATCGCGAAGTTCACCGTCCTCAAAGGCGCTCAACGCGAGTTGTGGCTGACGTTCCTGATCAAGTTCCTCATCTACACCGCCTACTCGGTCACGAACAAAACGATGATTCTGTGGCTTTCGAAGGACCTCGGCTTCAGCGATCAGGCCGCGGGAGCCTTGGTCGGCTGGGTGTGGGCGCCGGCGATGACGGTGTTTACGTTGCTCGCGGGATCGCTCACCGACGCGATCGGACTGCGTCGCACTTTTTTTCTTGGCGTCACCATCTGCACGTTTGCGCGCAGCGTGATGATCGGGACAACCATACCGTGGCTTGCGCTTCTCTGCGGCGTTTTGCCCCTCGCAATCGGCGAAGCGCTGGGAACACCAGTACTGCTTGCCGCGACGCGAGTGTATTCTACGACACAGCAACGCTCGATCGCGTTCTCAATCATTTACGCGATCATGAATGTTGGGTATTTGGTCGCGGGTGTAGTTTTTGATTTTATTCGGAGAAGCGATTTTCATCCGAGCTTTTTCGGCTTTGCACCAACCCCGCATCAGCAATTGTTCATGGTCAGTCTAGCCCTCGAAATCGTGCTTTTTCCGACAATTTATTTTCTGCGGAGTCGCCAGGAACGGCAAAGAAACACGCATCCCACCATGCTGGCGACGGTGCGCGCAAGCGCGGCAGAAACGATCGATCTGTTCAAACGCCTGCTTGGTCAGTCGGCGTTCTTCCGGCTGCTCGTGTTTTTTCTGCTCATCGGCTTTCTCAAGGCGATCTTTTTGCAGATGGATTACGTCTTCCCAAAGTTTGGCGACCGCGAACTCGGGTTGAACGCACCGGTTGGGAAAATCGCCGGCATCAACTCCATCATTATCATTTTCCTTGCACCCGTTGTTGGCGCACTCACGCAAAAATTTTCCGCTTATCGCATGGTCGTATTTGGCGGCGCCATTTGCGCGGCGGGTGTCTTTGTCATGGCCTTGCCGACGAATTGGTTCGAGCCGCTGGCGAATGGCGCATTCGGGGATTGGCTAGGGCACGGCTATCTCCGATTACACGGCGCCATCCATCCGTATTACGTCATGTCGGCACTGTATCTAACCGTGTTCTCCGTCGGCGAAGCCTTTTATTCCCCACGCGTTTACGAATATGCAGCGGCCATTGCGCCGAAAGGACAGGAAGCTTCCTATGGCGCACTCGCTTACATTCCATTTCTCATCGGCAAAGTGCTTGTCGGCACAAGCGGCTGGCTCTTGGCAATGTTTTGCCCGGCGACAGGACCGCGACGGTCCGATCTGATGTGGTTGATTTTTGCGTGCGCGGCATCAGTCGCCCCGATCGGGCTGTTGCTTTTCCGTTCTTACATCCGCGTGCCCGAAGCCGGACGTGAACAGACGAGTTGATCGCGCTGTCTAACATTCGCTGGTCTATGCTGAACCTTCCCAAACGCCCGGAGCCGCGCTCGCGATTTCTGCTCGTGATTTGCGTTATGGTTCTGATGGGATTGGTCGGCGCGCAGATGTTTTTGAACCGCGCCGGCGCACAAAAACAGGAGGAGAAAAAAATGGAAACGACGACAACAAATGCATCAGTGAGCGGTTCGCCCGAAGCGACCACAAAACCTTCGTCCGAAGACCTAAAAAAGAAACTGACTGCGCAGCAATATCACGTCACGCAAGAATGCGGGACCGAGCCACCGTTCAACAATGCGTATTGGAACAATCACAAACCGGGGATTTACGTTGATATCATTACTGGACAAGCACTCTTTACCTCGCTCGATAAGTTCGACAGCGGCAGCGGCTGGCCCAGTTTCACCAAACCAATCGCGAAAGCAAATGTCGTGGAAAAATCAGATCGCACATTGGGCATGGAACGCACCGAAGTTCGCGGCGCGAAGAGTGATTCCCATCTCGGCCACGTTTTCGACGATGGTCCCGGCCCGGGCGGATTGCGTTATTGCATCAATTCCGCCGCTCTCCGTTTCATCCCAGTCGAAAAATTGAAGGAAGAAGGCTACGGCCAATTTTTGCCATTGTTCGAAGGGAAGAAGTAGCGTATCGAAGGCGCTTAGATCGGAGCCATTAACACGGTTCAACCGGCTGCAAGCAAAAAGCCATCTTGGCGCGTCACCTGTCACCTATCACTGGTCACTTATCACTAGGTCTAGACGCGGGGCGACAAATGGAAAACTAATCGGCAGGAGACGAGTTCAGGTGCCATGTCCAAAAGGAAATCGCGCCCGCAGAAGCGACGCCGGCGTTCGATCATAGCGTTTGAGATGATTCGACTTGATCGAACGGCGGGGGAGCCGCTCCACGAGCAGCTTTACCGGCAGATTCGCGATGAGCTGAAATCGGGAAGGTTCAGCGACGCCTCATCTCGACTTCCTTCGTCGCGGGCTTTTGCTAATGAGCGGGGTATCTCGAGATCCACGGTTAGACTCGCGATTTCAAAACTTCATGCCGAAGGTTATCTCCTCTCAAAGCGCGGATCGGGAACATTCGTCGCGAATCTTCTTCCAGAAACCTTCTTGACCGCGGACCAACCGAAAACCTTTCAATCAATCCAGCGCCCATTTCGCATCTCAGATCGCGTGAGAGCAATTCCGGATACGCGGGTCGGAAATCAGTTTGACCTCGGGGCAACGGGCGCAGGAGCAGGCGTCTCACTGGTCCCCAGCATTCCGGCAGTCGACGAATTTCCGATCGCTATCTGGGAACGCCTCAGAGCGCAGATTCTGGCGAAAAAGGGGGTTAATCTGCTGCGCTATGCGTCAAATCGCGGCGACGCCGACCTGCGCAAGGCAATTGCAGCGTACTTGTGCGATTTCAGAGCGGCGCGCTGTCATCCGGATCAGATCGTAATCGTGGCTGGCATGCAGCAAGCGATGTTGATGAGCGCAATGGCTGTGCTGAATCCGGGTCAAGCCGCCTGGATCGAAGACCCCTGTTATCAGCAGATCACAAGGGTACTTACTTTGGCCGGCGTTAAGATAGTCTCCAAGCCGCTCGACAACCAAGGAATCGTGATTGCGCGAGCGCCAAAAGAACCACTGCCGAGGATCATCTACGTAACGCCCTCCCATCAATTTCCTCTCGGCGTCACCATGAGTCTTAAACGCAGGACGGGCTTGCTCGATTTTGCGCGTGCTCACAACGCATTTGTTTTCGAGGACGACTACGACGCGGAGTTCCGCTTTACCGGTCCACCGCTCCCTTCGTTGCAAGGGATCGACAACGCCAGCCGGGTGATTTACGCGGGGACGGTGAGCAAGATTCTTTGTCCCTCTTTGCGTCTAGGCTACATCGTTGCGCCAGAGCCGTTAATTGATCCGTTGGTCAAAATCCGCAGTGCGATGGATCAACACTCCTCTCCAATAGACCAGGCGACGCTGGCGCGTTTTATCACCGAGGGATTTTTCCTGAGCCACATCAAGCGGGTGCGAAAAATCTATGCCGAGCGGCGTGATTTCTTTATCAAACAATTCAATGAACTGCTTGGCGACCGTTTCACTTTGCAGGTTCCGGAGGCCGGATTGAACATCGTTGCCTGGCTGAAGCGCGAAGAAGACTTCCCGATGATCAGACGTATCACAGTTGATATCGGAGTGAGGCCCTCGGCGCTCTCATTCTTTTGCATTCAAGCAAAGCTAAAGCCGGCGTTCGTTTTCGGATTCGCGGCTTGGACACCGACACAGATTCGGGAAAGTCTGGTTAAGCTTGCGTCGGCACTCCGGGATCCCGTAAATTATGGCCGCCAGTCCCGATAAGGTCGTGCGCACCGACAGCAAGACCGGTTCGGGCTTTGCTATGCCGATCAAGCTGTTCGGCGAGCCACTGAAGCCATTCCCACGTTTTTTGCGAACGTGCGCGCTCACGTCCGCGTTGACGTTCGAAACGGCAACGGTCCTCCCCAAATCTTAATTTTTACTTCTTAATTCCTAAAAAGCCTCAATCCACCACAACGCGATCAATTGTCCGGACACCGCCGTTCATGGCAAAATAGACATGGACGCGGGTGCCGGGCGTGATTTTCGTCCGAACCACTTCCCCTTTGCTGTTGAACACATGACCGCGACCGTCGAGAACGTAACGGCCCGGACCCTCGCTGTGAACAACGAGAGTTTTGGGAGGTTGATATCCAGCCGCCTCGCCTCCTTCAATCTTTACGGCCGCGTTCGGTGCGGTCACCGTCACGCCCTGTTCTCCTAAACTTGCCATCTGCGGACCTTGTCCGAAAGCCAGCGGCGCAATCGCTGCGCAGCAGGCCATACCGATGATTACCTTCTTCATATTCATGATTCCTTTTTGAGTTGATTGTTGCGTGTTTTTGTTAATGCATGTTCTGCTGGGCAAACTTCTGGAGCTGGTGAAGATGAAACAAGAGCCACTTCGCGTATTTCCCAGAGCCCACTTTCCGCGCCGCTGGCGCGATCCAAGAACCATCAAAAAGCGCGACTTTGCCTGTGCGGATCTGGTAGTAGAGCCCGGGAATCAGGCGCCATGTATGGGAGCAGTAGGCGTTGTACTCATCGCCAAACTGCGCACGCAGCAAGTTCTCCTCTGCATCAATGCGGGCAATGAGAGGCGGAATAAGCAATAGTGTGAGAAGTACACCCACCCCGGAGCCCAGTAAGTTGATGTTGCGAATTGCCAGTTGCGTCCAGCCAGATTCGCCATAAATCACTTACTATGAATTAGTTGTGGCGGGGGGCGGGAATAGAGTGGCTGGGGAAGCCGCGACATAGACGAAGTCCGTGAGGGTGAGCTCGCCGGGTGGCGAGCGAATCAATCGAACCTGAGCTATCGAAGGACCTCTACATTGTCCATCAAACCCGGGTGTTGAATATGAGGCGGGGGCGGGAATCGAACCCGCGAATAGCGGTTTTGCAGACCGCGACCTTACCACTTGGCTACCCCGCCAACGTGCGAGCGGACAATATCAATGTAGCGGCGCTTGTATCAAGCGCTGATGGCCGGTAGATAGGCGCTGGCGCAAGCGCCTTTACAAATGACCGGCAGCTCCGCAGAACTTTTTGCTCGCGCGCAAAAGCGGGTCCCCGGTGGCGTGAACTCGCCGGTGCGCGCGTTCCGCGGCGTGGGCGGCGAGCCGTTTTTTGTCGATCGTGCCCAAGGCTCGCGCATCTGGACGATCGATGGTCGGGAGCTGATCGATTATGTCGGCAGCTGGGGGCCGGCGATTCTCGGACACGCTCATCCAAAAATCGTTAGCACGGTGTGCGATGCCGCGCAGCGCGGACGTGAGTTTTGGAATTCCGAATCCGTTTGAAGTGGAAATGGCGGAGCTGATCTGCACCTGGATGCCGGCGATCGAGAAGGTGCGGATGGTCAACAGTGGCACCGAGGCGACGATGTCGTGTTTGCGGCTGGCGCGGGGATTCACCAAGCGAGACAAAATCATCAAGTTTGCCGGTTGTTATCATGGACACGCCGATTCGTTGCTGGTGAAAGCAGGGAGCGGTGCGCTCACTCATGGTCAACCGGATAGCGCGGGTGTTCCGAAAGCAATCGCCGATGAAACCATCGTGCTCCCTTTCAATGATATCGACGCCGTTCGCACCACGTTTCGCGAAAACAAAGATCAGATTGCTTGCGTGATTCTCGAACCGATTCCCGCGAATGCCGGATTATTTTTCCCGCGCGAAGATTTTCTTCATCAACTTCGCGTGGAATCCGCTAAAAACGGCGCGCTCCTAATTTTTGACGAAGTCATGACTGGTTTTCGGGTCGCGCGCGGCGGAGCGCAGCACGTCTACGGAATCCGGCCGGATCTGACTACGCTCGGCAAAGTTATCGGCGGCGGCCTGCCGGTAGGCGCCTTTGGGGGCCGCGCGGAGATCATGGATTGTCTCTCGCCCGATGGACCAGTTTACCAGGCGGGAACGCTGTCCGGAAATCCGCTGGCAATGGCAGCGGGGTTGGCTCAACTGCGCGAGCTCGAACGCATCGATGGCTGGAAATTACTCGAGCAACTCGGAGCACAATTGGAGAGAGCAATCGGCGACGTCATCTCAAAAACCGCGCTCACATTTCATCGGATCGGTTCGATGTTTTGCCTGTTCTTCACCAATGGTCCGGTCGTCGATCTCGATTCCGCGCGACGCAGCGATACGCAACGTTTCGCTAAATTCTTTCATGCATGTCTGGAGCGCGGGATTTATTTCGCGCCGTCACAGTTCGAGGCTAATTTTATTTCCACCGCGCATTCGGCCGCCGACATCGAGGAAACAGCGAAAGTAATACGTGAAACATTAGCGAACCTGTAGAGGCAGGCGTGTCGCCTGCAATCCATCACGAGCAGCCGACACTCCGAAAGCCTTCGCCAGCAGGCGGCTGCCGCCACAGGAAAGCTTTGCGTCAACCAAGGGGATGGTCTAGGAAACTGCCGCTGTGAGCGCCACTACGGCGGAGCCAATCCGCGCTGTCGCAAAATTTTTCTTCGAAGGCGATCGAAAATTTTTCGTCAAGGGCGTCACCTACGGCCCGTTCAAACCTGACGCGTTAGGAGATTATCTTGGAACGCGGGAACAAGCCGCGCGCGACCTGGCCCAGATTCGCGAGTCCGGATTTAACGTTGTTCGCGTTTATCATTGTCCGCCGCGCTGGTTTCTCGATGCCTGCGCGGAAGCGGGAGTGCGTGCACTCATCACTTTGCCATGGGCCAAGCACATCGAATTTCTGTCCCAACGTTCGGCCCGAAATGAAATCATCCGCTCGGTTTCAAACGCCATCAAAATGCACGCCGGGCATCCCGCGATCCTCGCTTACCTCGTCGGCAACGAAATCGCGCCGCAAATGGTCCGCTGGCTGGGTGTGCGGCGCGTCACCGAATTCGTCGAGCATCTCGTCAACGTCGGTCGCAATCTGGATCCGCGGCCACTGTATTCCTACGCGACCTATCCTCCGACCGAATTTTTACTGCCGCAGAACGTCGATTTCTTCTGCTTCAATGTTTACCTGCACAAGCAACGCGACTTCGAGCGTTATCTCCTCCGACTGCAAAATCTCACCGAGGAGCGTCCGCTTATCCTTGGCGAATTTGGGATGGACACGATCCGGCACACTCAGGACGAGCAGGCGGACATGTTGAGCTGGCATGTCGACAGCGTGATCAAATGCGGACTCGCCGGCACGATTTTCTTTTCCTGGACCGACGAATGGTACACCGGCGAGCAGGAAATTACGGATTGGGCATTCGGACTGGTCACTCGCGATCGACAGCCAAAGAGAGCGCTGCATCTACTGCGCGAAAAACTCGGACAGAACGATGCCGTTCTGCCGCACCGTCACCTCAACCAAACGCCATCTGTTTCAATCATCGTTTGCTCTTACAATGGCGCAGCAACGTTGCGGGCGTGTCTCGAGTCACTCGGAAAGATCGATTATCCGAAGTTTGAGATCATCCTGGTCGATGATGGGTCTACCGACAACACTGCGCAGATTGCGGCTGAATTTCCGAACGTTCGCTACATTCATCAATCGAACCGCGGGCTGAGTGCAGCACGCAATACCGGGGCCGCTGCTGCACGCGGCGAAGTGCTGGCTTACACCGACGCCGACTGCATGGCCGACGTTGACTGGCTTTATTACTTGGTCGGCACTCTCACCAGTGGCGACTTCGCAGGCGTAGGGGGACCGAATGTTTCGCCTCCGGCAAAAACCTGGGTTCAGGCGTGTGTCGCGGCCGCGCCCGGCGGACCGAGTCACGTTCTGTTAACCGACACGGTCGCCGAACACATCCCGGGCTGTAACATGGCGTTTTGGCGCTGGGCTTTTGAAAATGTCGGCGGCTTCGATCCGGAATATCACGCCGCTGGCGATGACGTTGATTTCTGCTGGCGTCTCCAACAAGGCGGCGGCGTCATCGCGTTTAGTCCCACGGCCATCGTCTGGCACCATCGCCGTTTCACTTTGCGTGCGTTCCGCAAACAACAGCAAGGTTACGGCGAAGCCGAATCACTCTTGCGCTTCAAACATCTCATTTTTTTCGGACCAACCGGAACGGCGAAGTGGCGAGGACAAATTTACGGCACGCCGCGCTTCAGCTGGTTCATCAATCGCCCGATAATTTATCATGGAATTTTCGCAGACGGATTTTTCCAATCCATTTATCCCACTCCGCAATCTGAGGTCGCCGCCTATCTCAGCAGCATCGAATGGTTCGCGCTCACGATTTTTCTTTTTGGCGTCGGCGTGTTCCTTCCCCCACTGCGGATCGTCCCGTATTTGATGCTCGGCGGCACACTTTGCGTCGCTCTTTCTTATATGGTGCGCGCGCGGATCGAACCGCGCTTCGATACCATTCACGCGCGGCTACTGGTGATGTTTCTCGCTTTTGCGCAACCACTCGTCCGCGGCTGGTCGCGTTATTTCACGTGGCTGCATTTCAAACGCACGCCCGGATTTGTCATTGCGCAACACGAAAGGTTTCCCGCTGGAAAAAAATTTCGGAGCCACTGGGGCCGCCTGGCCTATTGGAATGAGGAAGGCAAAGATCGCCACCATCTCTTACACGAAATTTTCGCGCTGCTTGATCATGAAAACTGGCGCTACTCCGTCGATACCGGCTGGCAGGAATGGGACATCCAGATTTACGGGAACTTTTGGTGGAGCATCATTTTGCGCACGGTTACCGAATATCACGGCGGCGGGAAATGCCTAACCCGTGTTCAGCTTCGATATCGCTACGTCACTACCACCGTAATCGTAAATCTGATTGTTCTCACCCTTCTCATCTATCACTTCCTCAAAAGCGGACACGTTCAGTTGATCTTCGCCATTCCGTACATCCTTTTCGCGCTGTCCCTTTTTCTCCAAGCGCGCCGGCTAAAGGTCCGGGTGCGCGAGCTGGTCGATTTCGCAGCCTATCGCATAAACATGAGTCGCATTTTGCGTTCGCGTTTCCGCCCTAATCCAACCGCACCGAGGTGAAATTGCGATTTTGGATTGCGCTCGGGGCGGAGTTACTGCTTTTCGGTTCGCTTAATTTCTTCGACGACTGGACGCTGGAATGGATGCCGGTGCGCTTTGTCGGCTGCGCAATTCTATGCGGGCTGGCTTATCTCATCGCGGGCACGGAATTTGAGGCGATCAAGCAAAATGCAGGTTGGATTTTTTGGGGCGCGACCGTCGCGCTGCGTTTGCTGGCATTGCCACTGACGCCGGCTAACGAAGTGTGGCGTTTTCAGGCGGACGGGGTGATTCAGCGCGCGGGCCTGAATCCGTACCGGGTTGCGCCCAACAGTTCAGAGTTATCCGGAAAAATTCCGGAGCTGGCGCGCATTCCGCAGAACGACACGCCGACGGAATTTGCGCCCGGGGCCGAAGCCTTGTTTCGCATCATCCCAGCCACGGACAATGCCCTCGCCTATAAACTAATCTTCGGCGCCGCCGATCTCCTCGCGATCGCGCTGCTCCTGCGGCTACTCGACAAACAAACTGTGGCGTGGTTGGCGTGGAATCCGCTTATTGCCTACAGTTTTTTCGGGGCCGCACATTTCGACAGCATTGTATTGCTGGCAATCATCGCGCTGATTTTTTGTCTCGAGCGATTTGCGCCAGCGACATCGTCGCGTTGGAAATTTGCCCTTGGTTCCGCGCTTGCGCTTGGAGCCGCGATCGCCTTTCGGCCAGTTTGCGGCGTCTTGCTCGTTTCAACTTTCTTCGCCTTGCGCCGCTACTCGATTGCGTTAACGGCCGCCATTGCTGTGCCGGTCGCATTCGCCTTCGCGTTTCGCTTTTCATTTCGGCCGGATCTTTTTGGCGATTTCGGTCACATCAGCCGGCTCAACGATTTATTTTGGTGGCTGATCGAAGACACAATCTTACCGAACTGGCACCAGCAACATTATCGCTACGATGTGATCATCCTCATTGTCTCGGTGGCGGTTGCGCTTGCTCTCGCTCGGAATTGGCGACGCGGCCTGCTTTGGTCCTTGGGCGCGGCTCTTATTCTCGCGCCGGTGTTACACGCATGGTATTTGGTCTGGATTTTACCGATCGCGACCTGGCGGCGCGCTTTTGCCTGGCATTTTCTGGCGGTAACGATTTTCGCGTATTACCTCTTTTATAATGAACGCCTGTTTGCTCTCCCTTGGCACGCCGAACCGTGGTTGCGAGGCATGATTGTGTTGCCGGTCCTTTTCGCGATGACGGTAATGGCGCTCCAGCGCTTTCAGCGTCCAGCCGCCACCTAACCAATCACTTCCCTGATTGTTTTCGCGAAATCTTCCGGTAGCGGTGCTTCAAAATCCATCCGCCCCTTCCCCCGTGGATGGTCGAAGCCAAGTTTCCACGCGTGCAACATTTGCCGCGAGAACTGTCCAGCACGTCTTCCGCCATAAACCGCGTCACCGAGGATCGGATATCCAAGATGCTGGAGATGAACGCGAATCTGATGAGTTCGACCACTGTGCAACCGGCATTGAAGCAAGGTTGCCTCTCGTCCCGTGCGCACGACTTTGAAATCGGTTCGCGCCATGCGCCCGCCTTCGCGCGCAATCGCCATCTTCTTGCGATGAACGCGATGACGCCTAATCGGCGCGACGATGCTTCCGGAAGCGCCCCGCAGTTTCCCGGCAACAAGCGCCAGGTAGATCTTGTCAACCGTGCGCGACGCGAATTGCCGCGCAAGGTGGGTGTGCGCAAAATCATTCTTCGCCACCACCAGACAACCGCTCGTTTCTTTATCCAGTCGATGAACAATGCCCGGTCGCTCCTTCCCGCCGATACCCGAAAGATCTTTGCAATGCGACAGCAAAGCGTTAACCAACGTGCCGCTTTTGCGGCCGGCACCAGGGTGAACCGAAATCCCCGCAGGTTTGTTTATCACGATCAGATCGTCGTCTTCGAACAAGACGGAGAGCGCGATCTTCTCCGGGGCGAGATCGATCGCTTCCATTGGCGGCTCGACCAGGGCAATGCGGTCGCCTGCTCGAACCATGTCGCGCGCACGCGGAGCAGCTCCATTTACTGTTATGTGACCCTGGCGAATAAGCGCTTGAATTCGCGACCGGGAAAATTCGGGCGCCGTTTTAGCGAGAAAACGATCCAGCCGCGTGCGGGCATCCACTGGCGTGACATTGAATTCGCGGCGGTTTTGCTGTGTCATTGACGATGTTACTATCGCAAAAATGAGCGATTCGGACACGGTTTCGTGCCCCCAGTGCGGCGCAGCGGTTGACATCGTCGATGCCGAACCGCTTGCGCGCGTGCCCTGTCCCGAGTGTGGCGAGAGGATTCGGGTGACGCGTTCCTACAACCACTTCGAGCTGCGCGAAACCCTCGGCACCGGAGGAATGGGAACCGTTTACAAGGCTCACGATATGCAACTCGATCGTGACGTCGCCTTAAAGCTTCTGCGCAAAGACCTCGGACCGGAGTACG
Organism: uncultured Verrucomicrobiae bacterium; assembly: GCA_963781735.1. Classification (GTDB taxonomy): domain Bacteria; phylum Verrucomicrobiota; class Verrucomicrobiia; order Chthoniobacterales; family UBA10450; genus AV69. Next base: position 81,728 of record CAWAHI010000002.1, read on the forward strand.
CGAACCAGTTGCAGCATGAGGCTCGGATTACCGCCGCGGTCAATCATCCGCACGTGGTGCAGGTCTTTTCCTTCGGACGCGATCATGATCAGTACTATCTAGTCATGGAATTGGTCGAACGCGGGACGCTCGATGATCTGATTGCGGAAAGAAAAAAGCTTACGGAAGAGGAAGTGCTCCGCACTGGAATCGAGGTGACGCGTGGGTTGCGTGCCGCTTACAAAAAGGGTCTAATCCATCGCGACGTTAAACCGGCCAATATTTTGTTTAACGATGATGGAATGGCCAAGATCAGCGATTTCGGACTCGCCGGAATTGTCGAGACGCAAGCGCAAACCAGCGACGCAATCTGGGGCACACCGTACTATGTCGCGCCGGAACGACTGAACAATCAGCCGGAAGATTTTCGCAGTGATATTTACAGTCTCGGTGCCACCCTTTTCCACGCCATTGCCGGCCGTCCGCCTTTCGAGGGCGAGACCATGTCGGCGGCCGATCTGCGCGCCCTGAAAAATAATCCTTTAAAGCTCAAAGATGTGGCGCCGGATGTTTCGCGGCCAACCGCTGCTGCCATCGCCAAGATGATCGCACCGGACCCGCCCTTGCGTTTCCATTCGCACGATGCCGTAATTCAAGCGCTCCAGAAATCGAAGCGCATTCTTCGGGGCGAAAGCGAACCGTGGCGGGCAAAAGCAGCGGTCGCCATCGCCGCGGCAACGCTTTTTATGCTCGTAGTATTTGGTTGGATTTTCTTCGTTCGCACTCGCGCTCCGGCCAATCCTGCGGCGATGGCCAGCGCTACTCTGTCATTCGACGTCAATGGCGACTTCGATGCCGGGCGCCGCCAAATCATCGACGGGAATTATCCGAAGGCACGCGCTACTTTTGCCCGACTGGCATCGGAAACCAAAAACAAGCAGCCGATCTACGACTGGGCATTACTCAATCAGGCAGTCGCCGCTTTGCTCGATCAGCAGGATTCGATCATGCACCAGGCTTTGCACGAAGTAGAGAATGCGGGGACCAACAATTTCGCCGATCCCTCTCTTGGTGCATTCCTTCTCGATATTGCCAAACGCGCCAATGCGCGAAGTACGGTCGTCTTGTCGGATGTCCCCAACCACGCTGCGAAGCCATTCGCCTTATTCTTGTTAGGATTAACGGATGTTCAACTCGGGCGCTTTAACGACGCCGAAGCACTGCTCACCTCATTTGTCGGTTCCCAACCCCCGCAAACTTTATCGTGGATCGGCGAATACAAACCGATCGCTCGAAGATACCTGGCCGATTCGCAAGATATTCTGAAGTGGAGAGAGCAGTATGGGTCCGCCAAAACCATAACCGAGATGAGCAGGGCGCTGAGTAGTTTGCAGGATCTGATCGGGAGATTACAAAAAAATACCGCCATTTCGGCTGAGGCACTGCTGTCGCAAAAGACCTTGGCCGCACGTCTGCGCGATGCCGAGGCAGCGAACAAATCGCCGCAGGGAAAACAGCGTCGGGATTTGATAGCGCGCGAGACACCGCATCTCATCGCCGCTATGGAAGCGTATCGGCAGCTCATCGCGAAGTACGACTTCGCCGGCGCAGCTGTCGTGATTAGAAAAGTAAACGTGACCGAACCATCGCTACGGCAGATGCAAAGTAACTATCAAAATGCGGCTGCTTGGCTGGCCGAATGGAAAGCAACGCTGATTAAGGACTTGAACGCGCACACTTATAACGGCGCTGTGGTTGTGAATGATACCCAATATAGTGGAATCACCGGCGCGACCGCGGACAAACTGAGAATGAAAGTTCCGTACGGTGTCGCCGAAATGAATTGGCTGAAAGTACCTGCACCGATCCTGCTAACGATCTCGAGTTCCTTTGCCACTGACGCCGACCGGCAATGGCGTTGCGGCGTGTTTGCATGGGCCATCGGACAGACGGAGGCCGCGCAAAAGCTCCTAGATGCAGCTTCCTCAGCCAAGCCATCTTACAGGGAAGCGCGCAAATTTTTCGACCAGACGAAACGCTAAACCACTGGCAAGCCATCTGCTCAGATTGGCAGGGTGCGCACAGCTGCCTTTTGTTTCTTTGTCTCTGTCGGCTTGGCAGTAGCGGGATTGCTGCCGCTGACGACGAGCGAGCTCAGTCTCATGTTCCGCTCAGGCTACACCATCTCCACGATCGAAGCAGAACTTGCGACCCGTCATTTCGCCGATGAGCTCGACGAGGCGAAGCGTAAACAGCTGGTCAAAGCTGGTGCCACTTCTGAGCTGCTCGAAGAAATCGAGAGTGGAAAATTTGCCGTCCCGAAAGAGGACCTCGAGAAAACGCGTCATAAAATGGAAGAGAACGATCGTGAGCGAACGCTCGCGGCCGAACAGGCGAAGAAGAACGACGCCATTTACGAGAAACAATTGCTGAGACAGCGCACGCGAATCTTTAAGCACGGCCCGGACGCCATCGCTGATGTAGCCAAAGGCAATCTTGTTCGTTTCCAGAATGGCAATCTCGTCTCCGTGAGCGACGACGACCTAGCGGAGAAAAAAATCTACGGCCTTTATTTTTCGGCGCATTGGTGCGGGCCATGCCGGAAATTTACTCCTAAACTGGTCGATTACTATAATCAGGTAGTGAAGGACCATCCGGAGTTTGAAGTCATTTTCGTCAGCTCCGATAAATCAGCCGACGCCATGGCCACCTACATGGGTGAAGCGGGTATGCTCTGGCCAGCTATTGAATTTGGCAAGCTGGCCAATGTTCCAAGTCTGAAAAAATACGCCGGCGATGGCATTCCCGACCTCGTCGTCGTCGATGCGACCGGCAAGGTGCTGGCCGATAGTTACGTCCGTGGCAAGTATGTCGGTCCCGAGCGGGTCCTTGACGATCTAAACAACATCTTTGCGCAGACTGCTTCGACTCAAGTCGCCGCCAATCGCTAGATACTTCGGCCCTAGCCGCAATCACCAACGCTTTCTAGACCGCCGACTTCGTAAGACGGCTTCGCTGCAACCAAAGGTTTTCGGCGCAGATTCCGCAGATTCTGACAGAACAAACAATCAGGGCCCTACGAAACACACGAATTAGCCGAAAAGGAGAGCGATCTCTCCCATGCCTTACCATTCATCTTTTCTTTTTTGTGTCATTTCGCGTCTTTCGTGGGCCATTTTTCTGCTTCGATAAGTCTAAGGCGATTCGAAGGACGCTGTAGAATAGCAATAGTGCGGCAACAGGAACCAGCCAGACACCGAGGCCTGGATCGCCGCCGTAAGTAACGATTCCTCCGAGAAAAAAACCTAACGGAAAAAGGATACCAGACCAGATCAGACAGGTCGACACCGAAGCTCGAAGCTCAAAGTTTTCGACGTTTCGCGCGGTCAAGGCGGCGACAATATTGACCAGCGCCAGTGCGGTCCCGTGGGCGTGCGCCAAAGTAAACATGAGCCGGCGCATTTCGTTGCCGACATCGACGTACCAACCAACTTTGAAACCGTGCAGAGTTTCGAGCACGCCACCTAACGATAAGAAGACAAGCAGCGACCACCAGCCAAACCGCAGATTTCGATCGGAAGCCGACATCATTCTGCAAGAATAATTGGTTTATTGTCGCGTTCGCTCCGTAGCCGCTGGAAAGTATCCTGCCTGAAACGACCGTCGGCATCCAACGCAGTCTCCGGCCGGTAGGTTACATTGCGCTCGCGCACGTCGCGCAACCATTTTTCATAAGCGCCCGCGCTCATCTCGCGGAGGTAATCGTCCGCTGCACTGTAGTTAAAGGAAAAATCAGAAAAACCGGGCAACGTCTGAAGCGATTTCCAGGCGTCAAATCGCACCGCGGCATAAGGATCGTTCAGGCTATAAATGAGATAGGGATACAACCAGTCGCGCCCAGCGGTTTGCTGCGCACTCTCCCAACCCATTCCCCAGGCGATCAGCGCCCGCTGGCCGGCGTCGCCTTTCAAAATCCACTGCACGGACGCGGCAATATTTTGATCGTCCGGCGCAAGTTGAGGCACCGGCTGGTGGTACCACGCACCCAGTTTCTCCGCCGTCCACGCGAGCGTCTGATCGAGGTGACAAAGATTGCAGGCATTTGGCCGCCCGTAGTCGACACTTTCCTTCACCGTCGGTGAGGAAACCTGATGGCTGCGGATGGCGTGCAGCAAACCAAAAGTCGTCCGCGGCATGTGGCAGTTGTAACATCGGCTCCCGGATGAATCCGCAGAATGATGGGTGTGCGCAGTAATGTTCGTCGCCATCGTTTGGTGACATTGTAAACACGCCGCGTCGGAATCCATCTTCGGTTTTAGCTGGGCGGTGCGCGCCCATTTTTGGATGCTGGTTTGACCGGGCGAATCGAGGTGCATTTCGTGACAGGAGAGGCAGGAGAATTCTCCGCCTCGGAAACAGGGCGACGCCTGCACGCCATTGAATTCTCTTCCCGTCACGCGAATCATGCCGTCGCCCCAGAATCGATTACTGAAAAAGTCCGGCTCAGACTGGCGAATGAAATCCTTTTGTTCGCTGTGCTCGGGTGAGTTTGGCTGAATGACGAAACGCTGGGCGAGATCGTGAGCGCCCGGGCGAAAGTCGCTGCCATGGCGATTGAAATCAATCTTGTCCGACATGTTGTTGAATGCCCACACGCTGTGGCATTGCCCGCAATCGAGGGCCGAATCGGCTCCTTTCAAACGCGACGGATTGGTAATTGTCGGGTCGGTCTTGGTGGTGAGATGAAGTTTGAAACGCCGGATGGGGTTGCGATTGGCTTCGATATGCTGGCGTCCTTCGCTGTGACAAGCTTCGCAGGCAATTCCGAACTCAGCGACCTGCGAATCCCAGCGGTTACCTTCGACAAAACGCGATTGTCCCTGGGTGACATGGCAATCCATGCACGCGCCATTCCATGCTCCGAGCGAATAGTATTCCTTCAGCTGCGGTGGGATCAGGAATGTCTCCGCCACCGGCGCCCACATTTTTTCTGCGACAATGTAAGCGAGAGGAAGCTGCTGCAAGGTGCGGCCCTGGCCCGATTCCAACCATAGAATTTGCAAGTTGTGAGAGCCGGTCAGGAGGACGACTTGCTGTGGCTCGCCGTAGTCGCCGTTTTCAGGTCGAACGCGAACGAAAAACTTATCGCCGCGACGTTCTCCCTTGTACTCGCGACCGTTGAAGGTGAGATCGAGCTTGCTCACGTCATCGAGGAGAGAAGCGGGCGTCGCCACCTGGGTCATGGTGCGATGAAACGATCCATGCCAGCTTTCGTAGTTCTCGACATGACAAGCTCGGCACGCATTCGACGACACGTAGCCGGAAATCTGGGATTGAATTGGTCGATTCTCAGGCGGCAGCGCCGCGGCTCGAAAGTCACGCAGCGAAATCACGCTTAGAACAGTTGCGCCTGCAATCGCGCCAATGACAAATAATCCGCGCCACCAGGATCGAGATAACTTCGCCATCGTCTGAAGGAACTAGGCAGGATTTACAGGATTAACAGGATTAAATTCAACAAATCATCGCCTCTTCGAAACCCTGCACAATCCTGTCCTTCTTGTCAGAGCCTGAACCCAAAGCGTGAACAAATCGGCGGTTCGAGAGTCAGATTTACACGAATGGTTCCGATGTTAGATTTCGGAGCCCGCTTTTCTGCAGCTACACAATTTAAATGGAACAGGAACAAACTCCGCCTTTTCCTTCACCGGAAGAACTGAAATCGAAGCTCACCGAGTTCATGAAATCGAACTTTGGCGATCGCATCGCGTTCACTAGCGTCGCGCAGCCGGACATGGCTGAGACCGGGGAAAAAGCACCGCCGGAAGAGGCCGAAGAGTTCGAGTTCAACTTTTTGCCACGTGACATCAAGGCACATCTGGATCGTTTCGTGATCAAACAGGACGAAGCGAAGAAGGTGCTATCGATCGCGGTCTGCGATCATTACAACCACGTCAATTATGTACGGCGGCTGGAGAAGGAAAATGCCGGCACAAATGAAACTGAATACGCCAAGCAAAACGTTATTCTTGTCGGCCCGACTGGTGTCGGGAAGACATACCTGATCAAACACATTGCCGACTTGATCAGGGTTCCGTTCGTCAAGGCGGATGCGACCAAGTTCAGCGAGACCGGTTACGTCGGCGGTGATGTGGAAGATCTGGTGCGCGAACTGGTGCACAAAGCAGATGGTGATGTGAATCGGGCGCAGTTCGGCATCATTTACATCGACGAGATCGACAAGATCGCCTCGGCCGGCAACATGATCGGGCGCGATGTCAGCGGTCGGGGAGTGCAAACGACGTTGCTCAAGTTAATGGAAGAAACCGAGGTGCCGTTGCGCAGCGCGATGGATTTGCAGGGACAAATCCAGGCGGCGCTGGAATTCCAAAGGCGCGGGAAAGCGAGCCGGCAAACCATCAACACCCGGCATATCCTATTTGTCGTTAGCGGTGCGTTCGAGCGTTTGAAAGAACAGGTCTCACGCCGGGTCAAAGGCCAGATTGGATTCAGCGCCGAGCCGATTCGGGTGATGGATAACGAACTCTTCCAATTCGTTGCCACCCAGGACTTCATCGAGTTTGGCTTCGAGCCGGAATTCATTGGGCGCCTGCCGGTGCGCGTGGTCTGCGAGGAATTGAGCGCAGACGATCTTTTCAGTATCATGAAGTATTCGGAGGGCAGTTTGCTCCGGCAATATGAACGGGCCTTTCGTGCATACGGCATTGCCATCAGCTTCGAAGATGAAGCATTGCGCTTGATGGCAAAATCGGCGGCATTGGAGAAGACCGGCGCGCGTGGTTTGCTCACTGTTTGGGAAAAACTGTTTCGCGATTTCAAATTTTATCTCGCTGGTTCAGGAATCAGCCAGCTGCGAGTCACAGCCGAGCTGGTGCGCGAACCAAAGCGTGTTCTCGATCGTATTTTGGCAGAAGGTCACAAGCACGAGGTCGTCGCGCTCGATCGGCAAATCGATGTTTTTATTGAATCGTTCCACCGACAGCATGATCTCGAGATCGCGTTTGAAGATGCCGCGCGACAGCGTTTGGTTGAACGAGCGCAGACGGAAAAAATGTCGATGACGGATTTGACGGCGCACCTCTTTCGCGATTTTCATTTCGGATTGAACCTGGTGCGCAAAAATTCCGGGCAGAATAAATTCATCCTGCCGGTGTCAGCGGTGGACGCTCCGGACAAATTTCTCAGCGAACTGGTGGTGCAATCCTACTATCCGGCACGGCAATCGAACGAAGCTCGATGAAACGCTCGCTCATTACCGCAGTTATCATCGCGGTCGTGGTAGGTGCGGTCGCGATTATTTCGCACGCGACCGGCTGGTTTGCGGCAATCGACATGCCGTTGAAAAACTGGCTGCAGAAGTTGAACGGTCCAAGCCACGATCTGAGTAAGATCTGGCAACACAACCTGATCGTCGTGCTCGGGCTCGCAACCGCGTGGATCACGATTACCAACGCACGAAGGCACGGTATCGCCATACTCGTCCTCGCGATAGTTGTGGAACTGCTAGCCCTGACCTGGGTGTTGTCGCTTTTTCACATTTTCTTTGCGCCACTTCCCTCGATCCTTGCAGTCGTTCTCAATTTCGGCGCCGCGCTGGGCTATTTGGCATTTGCAGGACGGAAACGCGCCGGCATCCCGTTGAGCCTGTTCAACGGCAAACTCTCCCACGACGAAATTACGCGGCTGCGTTCAGGCGAAATTGAATTCGATGGCTCTGCGCGCGCCTTCGAAACCAGTGTGGTGGTTTGCGATTTGGCCAACAAATACGACCTGGCGGATAGCGACGACCCCAGTGTGGTGACGAAGGCGAGCGAAAAATTCACCGCGCGCGCGGCCGACCTGTTGCGCGATGCCGGCGCATATTTGCACGCGGCCGACGGCGAAGGAGTCGTTGCTGTTTTTGGATTTCCCGGCGCGCTGGAGAATCACGCCGAAAAGGCAGTCCGCGCCGCGTTCGATCTCGCGCGCGCTTTTGCGGAAAATTCGAGCGGCGGCAATGGCCAAAATGTCCCTGCCGGAGCGCATGTTGGGGTGAGCTCGGGCTCGATGATCACAGCGCCAACGGAGGAGAAGCAGGACATTTTCGTGTTGGGCGAGCCGATCGAATTAGCGCGGCGTTTTTGCGTGGCAAATCGCTTTTATGGTTCGAAAATCTTGATCGGTCCGCGCACATTTGAGCTTGCGAATAACGCCATCGTTGCACGTCCGATCGATTTTCTCACCGGCGTGAACGCGCAGGAGCGCCATGAAATTTATGAGCCGCTGGCCTTCGCCGCTGATGCTCCGAGCGAATTGGTGGCGCGACGCGACTCGTTCTGGAATGGCATCGTGTTGTTTCGGGAGCAACGCTGGGCCGAGGCATACCACGAGTTCCAAAAAGCGCGTGGACCGAACAACGAAGAGGATGCGCCGCTCAATCTTTACCTGCGCCGTCTCGAGCCGCATGCGCTGCATCTGATGGAATCGCCGGCATCGTAAAACACTTTTGAAATACGGCGCGTCTCGGAACATAGACTTGCAGTCTGTGTGCCCAGCGGGTTTGCAACCCGCTGAGACCCGAACAGCGGACAACATGTCCGCTGGGCACACAGGGCACTGCCCTATGTTCCGCACTGGTGCGCATATATCAGTTATAGTGTTTCAACCGTCTGCTAACGTCCGACCGCGCCACGGGCGAACCTTCGACCAGATTGACGATTTTAAATTTTGAAACGAACGGAATATCCAGAGGCGATTCGTGATTTGATCACACAATTGCGGCAGATGCCGGGAGTCGGGCCGCGTTCGGCCGAGCGCATCGCGCTGTGGATGATTCAATCGCGCAACGATCAGCCGGAACAGATCGCGACCGCGATTTCAAAAACGCGGGGACAGATTCGTCCCTGCAAACTTTGCGGCTTTTTCGCCACGGAGGAGCTGTGCGAAATTTGCCGCGACGATTCGCGCCCATCCGATCTTCTCTGCGTGGTCGAGCAACCGACCGACATTCTGCCGCTGGAGAAAACGAGTGCATTTCGCGGTCGGTATCATGCACTCGGCGGCCGGATCGCGCCGCTCGATCACGTCGGACCGGAAGATTTGCGAATCCAAGAGCTGTTGGATCGGATTGAACGCGAGAATTTTTCGGAGATCATTTTCGCGCTGGCGGCCGATGTCGAAGGCGAGGCGACAACGAATTACCTGGTCGAAATACTGAAAGGAAAACCGATAAAGCTAACTCGCATCGCGCACGGGTTGCCTGCCGGCGGTGGTCTCGAGTCGGCTGACGAGCTCACGCTTTATCAGGCACTGACCGGGAGAACGAAGCTGTGAGCGTTGAAGCGGCGGCCATGTCGGCCGCAATTTCCCTTTTTTAACCCTTTTGACGTTGTAATCTTTCTTGATGTCCTGCGCGAAAATCGATCCGGCGTTGCATCAGGCGCAAAAGCCGCCCTGGATCAAGGTCCGGTTGCCGTCGAATCCGGTCTTTTTTTCGACGAAGGCACTGATTTCAGATTTGCGGCTGCACACAGTGTGTGAGAGCGCACAATGCCCGAACCGCTGGGAATGCTGGAGCCAAGGCACGGCGACGATGATGATCGCGGGCGATCGTTGCACGCGGGCCTGCGGATTTTGCGCGGTGACCACGGCGAAACCGTTCGCGTTGGAAGAGGATGAGCCGCAGCGGGTCGCCGAAGCAGTGCGGCGGATGAAGTTGAAACATGTTGTCATTACTGCCGTCGCGCGCGACGACCTGAAGGACGGCGGCGCTGAGCACTTCGCGCGGACCATCAATGCGATCCGTGGAATGGACCCGAAGATTATCATCGAAGTGCTGGTGCCCGATTTTCACGCCCAGGATTGGTGCATCCAGAGCGTGCTCGACGCTGAGCCCGACATTTACAATCACAACATGGAAACGGTCGAACGCCTCACGCCGATGGTGCGTTCACGCGCGAAATACCGGACATCTTTGCGGGTCCTGCAAAGGGCAAGAGAGCTTTCGGAAAAGGTAGTGACGAAAAGCGGCGTCATGCTTGGCCTTGGTGAAACGGAACCGGAGTTGTTTCAGACGATGGACGATCTCCGCGATGTTGGCGTGCAGGTTCTAACGATGGGGCAATATCTCCGGCCCAGTCCGCAGCACCTGCCAGTAGTAGAATACGTCACGCCGGAACAATTCGAATTCCTGGGTGAAATCGCGCGCAAGAAAGGCTTCGAACATGTCGCTTCCGGCCCGCTGGTGCGCAGCTCCTATCACGCAGCGGACTTTCATCCTGTCGTACGTTAGCAGATCGGTGCTGTAGCGGCGCTCTGTAGCGCCGGAACCTGCTGGTTGCCGCGGCGACGGTCATAGGTGCGAGGCGCACTGCCGTTTGCCGTTACAGCGACATTGAGCGCGGGTTTTCCATCAGTTTGGACAAGTCTTTTGTTCGTTGTGCCGCGCCTTTGGCACTCAACGCGCTGTTTCTTGTCATTCTGAGCGTAGTCGGGGAATCTCTAACCTAAAATGTCAAGAGATGTCTCGACTTCGCTCGACATGACAGGACAAATGGATTTGACAATGAACAACTCGACGATCGCAGCGGTGATTCCGGCATATCAGGAGCAGAAGCATGTCGGCGAAGTCGCACAGCGCGCACGAACGCAGCTAGAACATGTTCTGGTCGTCGATGATGGATCAACTGACGCAACTGCGGACCGCGCCAGAGCCGCTGGAGTCGATGTTGTCGTTCATCCACAGAATCGGGGCAAAGGTGAATCGATCAAGACCGGGCTGCGTTACTGGTTCGATCGCGGAAGCGAATACGTCGTGCTTCTTGATGCCGATGGTCAACATTTGCCCGAAGAAATTTTGCGTTTTGTCGACGCGACCGCGTCCGAGGCCGACGCAAAAATCTTCATCGGCTCGCGAATGAACGACACCAGAACGATGCCGTTGCTACGACGGATGGTGAACCGTTATATGAGCAACAAAATTAGTCGCATTTGCGGCCAACAAATTCCCGATACGCAATGCGGGTTTCGCATGCTACATCGCGACATCATCCCGGACGTTCTGAACGGTGCCAGTCGGTTTGAATACGAAACCGAAATGCTGATCATCGCGAGCCGGAAAGGGCATCGCATCGCGTCCGTTCCCATTACCACGATCTATTCCGATGAAGTTAGCAGCATCAATCCGGTGCGTGACACGCTGCGTTTCTTCAAGTTGATGCGGCGATACCGAAAATTATAACGACTACATCCTCACACCAAGTCCACAAAAATCACTAAGGGATTTTAAGTTCGGTGTAGCGGCGCCCTCACCTCGATCCTCTCCCGTCCCCTCACTGCCGCTTCCGCGTGCGTCTCTCCCAACGGGAGAGAGCGGAAGGAGGCGGGCGCTCGGCTTATCTCGCTCTAGCTTGGGGCGCAAACTCGTTCCTTCTCCCGTCGGGGAGAAGGGTAGGATGAGGGTTTTCCCACAGTCTGCTAGACCAATTCTGTGACGGCACCGCCAGAGCCTCCTTGCAGTTATCACTTCACTTAAGTCGCATAGGTCAACTCGAGAAAGATTTGGAGGCCGTTGTGACCTTTGTGTCCGTTGTGCGAGATCTTCCTAAATCAAACCGCGCCGTTTGAAGTCGCCGATATTCTCGCCGGCGGAGCGCTCGATCATTTCGATGGTGAACTTGAGCAAACAAACTTCCCAAGCTTCGTCTACTCCCTGAATAATCGCGCCGTTGGTGTCACCGGCATTCTCGACCGCGTGCCGCGTCCGGTCGATAACCGATTGCAATGATGCGTTCACGGTTTCCTCCGTGACGCCAGATTTGCGAAACTGAAATCCGTAGCGCAAGACCGCGATCTGACGTGCCTGTTCGCGCAAACGGTCGACATATTCCTGCGCTCTTTCTCCGAACCCTTCCAACATCATTCGGCAAAAATATTCCGGGCTCAGAATCTTGGGGCGCTCCGCTTCGATCCGCCCGGTGCGAATCCGGACCTGATCGACCCGGTCCATCAGCTCGGAGATGAGATGAAACTCAAAGCTGGTGTTGCCAAAGCTCGCGATCTGCCGCTCCGGCGCGAGAATAACCTGCGTATTCTCAATCGCGTATTCGATGTCGTCTTGTTTCAAATGAGCGGCTGACAATACAATGCCGAGCCTCGATTTCCAGCAGTTGCTGGGATCAAGCGGTCGATGCCCTAACGCCCCGCCCACATCAATCCCTGCTATTTCTTTTCCACGAAGGAGAGGAATTTTTCGTAGCCTTGATCTTTCATTTGCTCCGATAGAATGAAGCGCAACGCGGCCGACTCCACGGCGTAGCGTTTCCCAGTGGGCGAAGTCGGATCCGGAAAAAGGTGACCAAGGTGGGCATCACTTCGCTTGGCGCGGACATCGATGCGCTGCATACCGTTTGAATTGTCCTCCTTCTCGACCAAAAGATCATTTGAGATCGGTTTGGTGAAGCTCGGCCGGCCGGTTCCGCCGTCGAATTTGTCAACGGAGCTGAAGAGCGGTTCACCGGTAATGATGTCGACGTAAATTCCGGCGCGTTCATTCTCCCAGAACTCGTTTTGGAACGCGGTCTCGGTGCCGTTTTCGCGAACCACATGATATTGCTCCGGCTTTAATCGCCTTTTCAAAGTAACGTCGTCCGGCACGGGGCGGTTCGGATCGAAAGTTGTGGTTTCCTTCTTTTCTTCATGCGAGAGAAGAAACAAGTATATGGCCCCTGCCGCGAGCACGACAAAGATGCCGAGACCAATGTAGAAGCTGAGAGTCGATCTTTCCTCACTCGTGATTCGACTCGTGATTCGATCACCGTTCATGACGTTCGAATTCAATCAGAAACCAGGCGTTGTCGTCACTTTATTTTTTAGATATGCCGGCATCACCGGTTTTGTCGAATCAGATCCCGGGCTCGATCAGCGGGGTCTCGGTTACGGCGTCGGCCGCGACGCGTTTGGTTGTGCGCCAGCGCAAGACGGCTTCGGCGGAAACAAGCACGAGCGCGATCCAGATGAGCAGAAAAGTGACAAAATGCTGGCGGGTGAATGTCTCATGATAAACAAAGAGCCCGAGGACGAAGCTAATGCTGGGCGAGAGATATTGAAGAAAACCGATCGTGACCAGGCGCAAATGTCGCGCGGCATGGCCAAACCAAACCAGCGGAACAGCGGTGACGATCCCAGTCGTCGTAAGGATGGCGGAGAGTGAGAGGTGCGAAGGGCCAAAGGTCAGGGCAGCGCGACTGGCAAGAAGAGCAAGATAAAATATCGCCAACGGCAGCAGAAACATTGTCTCCAGAAAGAGTCCGGGAATGGCAGCCGTGCCGGATTGTTTTCGCAACAATCCGTATAACCCAAAACTGGTACACAGCCCCACGGCGATGGACGGGAAATGGCCATAACCGAGGGCGAGAACAGAAACGCCGATAGCGGCGATGAGAATGGACGCGATTTGCCAGGCGGTAAGTCGCTCGCGCAAAATCACGGCACCGAGCAACACGTTCACCAGCGGCGTCATAAAATAGCCCAGACTAGTTTCAAGGACGCGACCGATGTTAACTGCCCAAATGAAGATGAGCCAGTTCACGCTAACCATCACTCCGCTGCCGAAACAAAACAAAGCGCTGCGGCGCGAGCGAAGGTTTGCGATCACTTCCGGCCAGCGCCGTTGCCAGCTGAGCAACACGCCGAGGAAGACAATGGTCCAGACAAAGCGGTGCGCCAGAATTTCCAGCGCCGGAATTTCGCTGAGCAGTTTCCAATAAATGGGCACCAATCCCCAGGTCGCGAAGGCGGCGACGCCGGCGATAAAGGCAGAGGTGTGCTGCGGATCGGTGCTTGAAGACCTGCGCATTCTGCCTCGTATTTCATCGATCGCTTGAGTTCGCAACCGTTCACTTGCCGGATAGCTTGTAAGGAGGGGAAACTGCATCTGATCGCGTGAAATCATTTTTCGTCGAGTTGAAACGCCGCAAGGTCTATCGCGTCGCCGTCGCCTACGCCGTCGCGGGCTGGCTGATAGTTCAAATCGCGACGCAAGTTTTCCCGTTCTTCGAAGTTCCCAATTGGACGGTCCGCCTTGTCGTCATCGCGCTGGTCCTGGGATTTCCAATCGCGCTGATCTTGTCGTGGATGTTCGACATTACCCCACAGGGAATCAGGCGCACCGACGAAAGCGACCAGATTTCGCCGCCGGACGTCGCCAGCGCTGGGATGCGGAATATCCCGGAGAAAAGCATTGCCGTTCTTCCATTCGAAAATCTGAGCGACAACAAAGAGAACGAATATTTCGCGGCCGGAGTGCACGACGACATTCTCTCGAGCCTGGCCAAGGTATCGGACTTGAAAGTGATTAGCCGTACCTCCGTGCAGCAATTCAAAAGCGGAACGCGCAATTTGCGGGAAATCGGGCGGGCACTCGGCGTCGCCCATGTGCTGGAGGGGACAGCGCGCCGAGCCGGCAATCGCGTCCGCGTCAATGCTCAGCTGATTGACGCGCGGACTGACACTCATCTTTGGGGAGAAACATTCGATCGGGAGATCACGGATCTGTTTACGCTGCAATGCGAATTGGCGGAACGCATTACCCAGGCATTGCAAGCAAATCTTTCGGCGCGTGAAAGGACAAACCTACAAACGCATCCCACACACGACATCCTTGCTTATGAACTCTTCCTGCGCGCCCGCGAATTGTTTCATTGGGCCGGCACTGGTTACTCGCAGGACAAGGGAGCGGATGCGCTTCGCCTGATCGATGAGGCGATCAAGCGCGACCCGCGGTTTGCCCTCGCCTATGCGCTGGCGTCGCGTCTGCACTCGGAAGTGTTTTGGTTCGGCTATGACAAGAGCGCCGCGCGTTTGGAGAAAGCGAAGGCAGCGGCGGAAGCTGCGCTCAAGATTCAACCGGACCTGGGCGAAGCGCATCTCGCGAATGCTTTTTACTACTACTATGGGTTTCGGCGCTACGACATCGCACAGAAACATGTCACCGCTGCCGTTCGAGCCATTCCCAATAACGCCGACGTGTTTATCACCGCCGGAGCGCTTGCTCGTCGTGAGGGGAAATGGCCGGAAGCTCTGAAGAACGTCGAGCAAGCGCGCGATCGCGACCCAAGAAGTTTGTCAGTGTTGTGGGACCTCTTTGCGACTTGTCTGGCAGTTCATGACTATGCGAAGGCAGAGAAAACGGCGAGCGACGCACTTTCCATTTCATCGACCGCGCCTTTCTTTATTCTGGCCCGTGCCGCAGTCGCGTTGTTTCGCAATGGTGATACGGCTCCTCTTCGTGCCGCCCTGAGGCAAGTCCCGCCCAACTTTGATCCTGGTGGATCGACAAGCACGATCGCACTTCGCGTGAGTTTAATGGAACGTGATCTGGAAGAAGCGGATCGGGTGCTTGCGGCCTGCGCGCTCGAGAAACTTGATGACAATGGTTTGAGCGGCGTGGCCGGAGCGCTCGACGGTTACACCGTGCCCAAACGTTGGTATGCCGGATTGATTGCGCGCGCGCGGGGTGACGAATCTTCCGCCCGCAAATCTTTCGAACAGGCCAAAAAGATCGTCGAGAATGATCGGGCCCAATTTCCTGACGATGCCAAGATTATCGCGATGCTGGCCCTGATTTATGCTGAATTAGGCGAGAAAAGTGAGGCGCAACGTGCCGCCGCCCGGGCCGGAGAACTATTGCCCATTGCGAAAGACTCCTTCGACGGTCCAATTCTCATGACGACATTGGCCGCGGTAAGCGCGAAACTTGGAGAAAAGGATTTCGCTATTCAACAACTCGAATCGGTCGTCGGAATTCCCAATGGGCCGACGCCAGGAACTCTGCGAGCGGAACCGGAATGGGATACTTTGCGCGACGATCCGCGTTTCAAGAAACTGGCGGGGGAAGGATAAATCCGACCGAGGTGTTTATTGACTGGAAGCGGCGACTTCTAAGTTGCCGTCAGTTATGCGCTGCAATTAGCGCGAAGGGGGCGGCTTGACCGTCTTTGGCGCGACCGTCAATGAGTCGTGGCCGAGGAAAATATAACGGCCTTGGTAGGGCGGTGAAGGCCGCGACGGATAGGGCGAACGAATAACAGCGTTGGCATTACCGACGACACCGAGCATCGCTACCAGGACACTTAAACAAACCGCTTTCACGATGTATCGATATTGCAGCAAATGTGCCAATCGGAGAACGAATTTATGGAAATTTCAGGCGGAGATCCAGACAAAAGTGATCGCGCAAGCGAGCACCGCCGTAGTTAGCCAATCGAGGACCTGCCCGACGACCACCATGGAGTGCATACGAACATAGATCGCTGCCTCGATCGCTACGGGCGCGGCGAGCGCGATCCAGATCACGGCGGCAAAACGCAGCGCTCCCGCCATTCCATCAGCGAAAAAGTCGACATGAAACCGCGCGACCAACACGTAAAGAAAGGAGATGGCGACGGCCGAGAACACGCGCACGAGGCTGGAAAGCGCGTAGTTCCGCGGTCCCTCCGGTCCCCACGTTTCCGGAGTAGCGCGCTGGTAACGATGGAAAACCAATCCCATCCAGAACCAACTGGTGAAAAGCGAGACAACGCCGGCGATCAAGCCGGGAACAATGGCTGCACGCAAGGTGTTCATAAATTCAGCAGCGTAACGAGAACCCGCTCCTGTGAACAGGATTTTGCGCCTACCGCCATCGGTCAATCCCGGGAGAAGTCGAGGGATCCCGTTGCGAAATGTTAAGGTTAACGTCGAGGGATCCCTCGGTCCGAGCCGGACTGGCGGATTGGCCCGAGATGACCATTGTCGGTGGTTTACTGTAAGCCCGAGGCGCGATAAACTAGCCGGCAAATAATGCCTGAGTTTGCCTACAAGGCGCGCAATGCGCAGGGCGGATTGGTCGAGGGCGTGTTGAACTGCCCCGACCGCAGTGTCGCGATTCGCCAGATCGAACAGCAGAACTGCATTCCCATTCGCATCGATGCCGTCATGACAGCGGCACCGATTGCGCCGGGGCCAACGCCGCCGCGAAACTTCGTCCCGAAAATCTTTAACCGCGGCCCGTCCGAACGCGCTGACGTTCCCGCGCAAAACTTAAGGGTCCCGCACAGCCAGTTGCTCGTCTTTACCGAACAGCTGGCGCATTTGCAACAGGCGGGAATGACCCTGGATGAAGGCCTTGGTGTTTTGGGGAAACGTCTCAAGCATCCGCGCGTGCAGCAGATGATTCGCACCTTGCATCAGGCGCTGGTCGACGGCCGCAGCTTTTCGCAGGCCCTTCGTGAATTCCCGCGAATTTTCCCGCCCCTTTATGTGAACCTGGTGGCGGCGGGCGAGGCCAGTGGCGCGTTGCCGGAAATCCTGATTCGACTGGTGAAACACCTGATGCAGGAGAAAAGCTTGCGCGATCGAGTGCAACAGGCGCTGATTTATCCAGCATTCCTTACCCTCGCAGGCGCGACCCTCGTCACGGTTTTCATCACCTTCATGGTCCCGCAACTGACACAATTCATGTCGCAAAATGGCGGAGTTCTTCCCGTGCCGACGCGAATCCTGATGCAAGTGCACCACATCATTACGACCTACTGGTGGCTGGGGATTCTTCTTGTCCTGGGCGCGTTCGCCGGCTGGAAAGCCTTTATCCGGAGCGACGAAGGACGAACCGCTTGGGACCGCTTTCGCCTGCGGATACCCGGATACGGTCGCATCGTCCGCCACAGCTATTACGCACAGTTTTCGCGAACGCTTGGGACCCTGACTGAAAACGGCATTCCCCTCTTGCGTTCGCTTGATCTCGTCGGTGAAATCGCAGGCAATCGTTACATTGAAAAAAAGCTAATGGAAGTCAGACGCGCGGTCGTGGACGGTGCGCATCTTTCGGCCGCATTGGCGGGACAACAATTGTTCCCGGACTTGCTCACCGACATGATGGCGGTGGGCGAGCAGACGGGGCACTTCGGCCAAACCATGATGACGATTGCCGACGTTTACGAGCGTGAACTCGATCGCACGGTCACTATAACCTCATCCCTGATCGCGCCGGTAATCATCGTCATTATCGCAATGATCGTTGGCTTCGTCGTTTACAGCATCCTTTCCGCTGTATTCTCCATGACGCAGAGTTTGCAGTTTCGTGCGCGCTGAGATACCATTCCGGCCAATTTGATGCGTCAGCAAATTTTGACGTTGGGGCTACTCTTGGGAACGCGAGCTCTTTTCGCGCAAGAAGCGGTCAACGGCACTTCCGTTAACGGACAAACTCCCGCTGATCCTATCGTTGCGCCCGTAAGCGGTAATGCGTGGATCGACCTCCGCCAAAGCGTCAAACCAGGCGCGGTGCAAAGCGTCCCCAATTGGGTGGAAGCGGTAACGTTCACACCCGCGGATACGCAGACTGACCCGGCGGCACTGAGTGTCTTCCGAATTCGCCTGGCGAGACCGTCCGATCATTCCGCCATTCTTTTTTTCCGCCTCTTCTTCAACGACCAAACCGCAGCTCGGCCCGAAATCGTGGCGTGGGATGAGTCCGGTTCGCAAGTCCTGCGCTCTGGGCCCCTCGGCGCCGGCATCGATTTTGAAAGCTCAGAATCGGTCATGATCCCAATGCACGGAGTCACTACCGTCGATGTGGAGGTACCGGGTGATGGCAACAGCGTCCGTGGCGCCTACTTGGAATGGATGATCAACAGCGAACTGGCCCACACTGCGAGCGTCGGATCGCAGGATGCAGTTCCCCAGCCCTTTGCCACGACACTTCCGCTGCATGCGCCAACAGAAGATTCGGAAGAATTTGGCACCGTCACCGCCTCGCTTTCAGCCGATTTGATCCGCATTGGTCCAGCGCCGGAGCAGGGCGCGGTTTTCGAGTTCGGCATCGAATCCCAACCGCTGCTTGCGCTTGTTACTTTCGAAATCGCCAATCCGCGGATCGATTCACCGCCGGAAGTAATTGCGAACGGTCAAAACGTCGGGGCTGCTTCCCTAATCATGCCGGGTCTGGCGGATCCCGGTTACCGCGGCGAAATGCATCGCATCGTCAGCCAGATGCAATTCCAGTACACGGGCTGGCTTCGAGCCCAGAAGATTGTGCCGGCAAGCGCCCTACACTCCGGAACGAACAACATCGCGATTGTCAACGGACCAGATGCCTCAGCTGCCGTGATTCGTACCACCCAGGTTCAACTGAAGTATCTTTGGGAGAAGTCTGACTATATTTTGAAACCGGATCGCTAGTGAGGTGTCTAAGAGCTGATGCGTAAAGAAGAACAAGCCTTCACTCTCCTCGAGATAATGCTCGTGGTGACAATCATCGCCTTGCTGTTGGCCGCGGCGATAAAGTTCATGGCACCGAACGTGGATATCGCAAAACGAGTCCGGGTGACGGGCGATATTCAGGCAATCAAAACTTCGCTACTCGCCTACCAGGGAATCAACGGATTTTATCCGACAACCGAACAAGGCCTGCAGGCTTTGGTAACGGCGCCATCGACCGATCCACGGCCTTCGCGCTGGCAGCAATTTATGGAACAAGTTCCAACCGATCCTTGGGGTAATCCCTACGTTTACAAGTGCCCAGGTCAGAAAGATCCCACCAGATACGATTTGTATTCCGCGGGGCCGGATCGGATCCCTGATACCGCTGACGACGACTGGGGAAAATAGCGGCCTTTATTCGTCCTCATCGTCCGGTGGCGGCACGCTGGGCACCGGCACAACGGGGGTTGGGATTGGGGTTGGATTTCGCTGAATTACCCCGCGCTGATGGATCTGGCCGGGCTGGGGAGGAGCAGGCCGCATCGGTTGCTGATAGGAAGGCGGGAGC
Source organism: uncultured Verrucomicrobiae bacterium (assembly GCA_963781735.1). GTDB lineage: Bacteria > Verrucomicrobiota > Verrucomicrobiia > Chthoniobacterales > UBA10450 > AV69. The sequence goes on from CAWAHI010000002.1 coordinate 101,514, forward strand.
GACGGTATTGGCGCCGGCTTCTGGTAGGGTTGAGGCGGCACCGCCATTCCAGGCGGGAAAAGCGGTGGCTGCATTGCGTTGATTTGCGGTTGATTCGAAGTCTGCGCCGCCTGTGAAAGCAATGCCTGATTGAACGTTAGCGTCGCGTATTTGCCGTCCTTCGTGATGGTGACTTTAGTTTGGCCGATTTGATCCGACCATTGGATATCGTTGACGCCCCACCCGTGTTCGTTCGGTCCCTTGGTCGTGAGATATTCCTTAAAATTCTTGTCGCTGGCCGACGCGAGCGTGACAAATCCCCCGTCATCGGAACGCGCCGCGTTCGCCACAAAAAGGTCCTTTGCGAAATCGGGAGTGGCCGTCGGAACCGCGACCGTGGCAACGGCGAACGGCGAACGGTCCAACATCGCCTTGTAACGATTAAAGTCCGGGCGCTTGGGCAACGGATCATCCGCCAGCGCCACCACCGGCACGATACTGATTGCAACTAATAAGCTCGCTTTCATTTTACTGCGGTCGCGGGCGCGTACCAGCGCGCGATCTTAAATTTACCACGCATCTGCGTCGGGTCACTCGAATCAATCGCAATATTTGCGCTCTCAAAAACCATGAACCCATCAGGCGCCTGGACATCGTAAAGAAAATGAACCAGCGGCGGCCATTGACTTTTCGTTTCGATGGATACCGAAACAGATTGGTAATTGCCTGTCCCTGCACTGGGACCGATGGCCGGGTTTTCGATTAGCACACTGTATTTGCTGGCGACCTGCTTCAGCTGGTCAAGCAAGGCCGAGGCGTCGCTCGCCCCATGAAACGCCGGCTGATGTTCGCGCAACCATTTGTCACGGTTCGTCCAAAGATCGGTCTCACGCAGCAAGACCGTTTGTTCAGCATGCTTTTGTTTCCGCGTTACCACTTCAACTCGTGAATCTCCGGCCGCGCGGAAGAGCCAGCTCCACACAAACAAATTCGCGAGGAAGAACACCACCAGCGCAACTGCCCCCGCCAGGATGCGCTCGCGGCGATTCATTCGTTGCAGGATTTTGGCGATCATCGTGGCCTTCCCTCCAGACGAAACTGCGCGTGATCGTTCGGCAAAATCCGCGGCGACTGCATGTCGAAGTTGAAATTTTGCAAATCAGGGTGCTTTTTGACCTTCTCCGCGAACTCATACGCCAGCGCCGCTTTATTGGCCTCGCCCTCAATCGAAATCTGGCGAGCCGATTGGTTGTAAGCGGTGATACGCACATCCTGCGACGGCAGGCTATCGAACAGGTGTTGTAAGATTTCGATTGGATAAAAATGTGGATCGACGGCGGGCGCCAGCGCTTTCCAATTATTGGACGCCGCGCGGACGAAAACTGTCCGGGGATCATCCCGCTTAATCTGAGCGTCCAGTTGCCAGATTCGGAATTTCAGATACGCGAGTTGAATAAGAGCGAGGCCGACAATTGTGGCGTAGACCATACCTGCAATCACCAGTCGCCTCTTCCATTGTCCGCGCTGGACTTGACGCGCCCGCTCCTCGCGCCACGCCTGAGGAAGAAGGTTCAGCGCAGTCGAAGCAGGCGGCGTCTCGATCGACATCAATTCCGCCGGCGCTGCCACCGCGCTCTCGACCCTGTCCCGCAGATTAAAGCATTTTTCGTCCACCAGGACGTTTTCAAACGACGCGTTAATACCCTGTAATTCCGCCGTCATGGTTAACTGCGGCAGCTCCAGCTCGAGCGGCGCGGCTATACCGCCGTCGATCGTACGCGCGAAACTAAGCTTCCCGTTTTCCGAGATCGCCGAGACCAGCGCACCCGATTCCGGATAGATGAACAATGCGCGTCCTTTCTCGGCGTGGGTTGCGATGCGTTGCGCTGCATAAACCGTGACGGCGCGCGGAATGACTTTGCGATTTAACAGCGGTGCTGCGATTTCTTGCAGCCGCTGGTTCTGCACCGCGATCGCCGAAACGACACATTCGCCGTTCGCTTGCTCGATGACCTCGAAGTCGCTGGTCACTTCCTCGGCGGAAAATGGGAGCGCCTTCTCCAGCTGGATGCGAACCATCTCGCGTAATTCCGATCCCTCGACGCTCGGCAGGCGCATCCGTTGCGCCAACACCGCCGATACTGGCAGCGCCAGGACGACGCTGTCATCCGTACTCAGGGTTTGCGCTGCTTCGTCCAAAGTAGGAAACGCCCGCACCCGCCAGTTGCCATTCTCGGCGGGCCTACTGATCAGATTCCATCCTTCCGCGCCGGGAACGAGAAAAAACTCGCTCATTAAAATTCCTTCCAGGTGATCAACTGCGGAGTGGTGCCGGCACGACGGAAGACGAGTTGAATGACCCGAGTAGTGTCGCTTGATTGGCCCGTGCTAACGACTCGTAGGACAGGATCCCTGAACGAGATGAAAGGGCTAAGCTGTTGAAATTGCTGCGGCGAAAGTCCCAGCGCCACACGAACCTCATCCATATTGTTAAATACGGTATCATCAGCCGTGCCATCCTGGCCATCAGGTCCTGCGCGCAGTTGGAGGAGACGATCTACCATTTGATCGGTAAAGCCCGGCAGTGCGCGTAAGACATCCCGCGGCGCCCAGGCCAGATCCACCGGCCCGGTGCTATTGACGGTAAATTCGTCGTCCCATCCCGGGGTGGAAGTAATGGTGTCCCAACCTCTCACCTTTTTCAGCTCGTCAATGCGAACCAACAACGCATTTGCCGGTTGGTAACCTTCCTCCGCTTCTGCTCCATTCAAACGAACAAGATCATCCGGGTCGACCCAATCCAGGAGACAATCGATCATTCGATTCCGTTCGTTCAATTCAATCCCTTTCACTTCCAGATACCGCCGCAGAATCTCAATCCGGTCAGGGTTTTCCCCGGCCACTAACCAGTTAATATTCAGGCGACCACCCTCGCCCGTAATGCGTGCACTGTAGGTCTGGCGTGGCCCAAAGCGGCCCTGCAGGTTCGGCGAATTCGGTTTGATCGTGGGACCCATCGCGACTTCCGCACCCGATGCTGCCATCGCCTGCGCTTCCAAAATTCGATTTTCGTTTCCGGAAATTTTTAAACGCGAATCAATGTTCAGAGCCCACGACATCACCAATGCCGCCAGCAAAAACAGCGCCCACAATGCAAGCAACAGCGCAGCACCGCGTAATTTCGAAAGTCTCATAACGGCATTCGTGCCAGCGGCACGATGATCTCCGTCGGGACTTTCGCGTCTGTCCGACCGATTACCACCTTGACCAAACGCGGCAGCGTCACGGTATCGGTCCAGCGTTGCACCCAGGTGTTCAAACGTGAATCGAAAAAGCGAATTTGCAAAGTGGCGACGTTATCGATCAAGCGCACCCACGTTTCATGTTCATTGGAAACCGCGGTGTCATCTTTTGGTGTGCGCAGGAGACCAAGATCGAGCTGCTGGCTCTTGGCATCGTGCCGTCGCAGCCGCAGGTTAACTCGATAATCGCCACTCGCATAACGAGTCAAAACCCCCGGCCCCGCCGAGCAAAACCAGGTCAGCTCATCGCGGTCATGTCCTTCAATCTTCAACGGTTCGCCGGTGAGGGCTCCAGCCCCGGGCGGCAGGCTTTGCAATTGCTGGGTCAGCAGCTCGCGCAATCCATCGTAACGCGCCGCCACCGCTTCCATTTCCGACGACACCCGCATTGCCGTCACATTTGCTTGTACGAAGCGATAAATCACCAGCGCCATCATTCCGAGAATAAGCACTGCCAGCATGATCTCGAGCAGGGTAAACGCGCGCCCGCGCAAACCTCTGGGGAGCGCAGGCAGCTTGCCTGCAGCATTCGGCCGCTGTGCCGAATGCATCTTCGCGCGCAGCGCGAATGGGGATCGTACCGAAAGATTCATGATTTGCGGCAAGTTGCCGCAAATAACAGGCTGGCAGCCTCTGCTCCCCAGACAAACCGACGAACGCTTCGCATCTTCAGAGCCGATAAACATAAAACGCAATTTGTTTCGACTGGTCGGCTCCGCCCCGAGTCCAGTTCGCAGTAAGGGTCACGCGAATAATTCCCGTTAGCTCCGTTCCATCCTCTTCTTTCATTTCCTGCGGAGCGGCCTTTTGCACCAATCTTACGATACCAAATCCGGTATCGATTTTGAATTCCTTCGATTGATCCGGCCGCCCCGGCGTAGTTTCGATTTCTACCATCCGATTGGCCAGGATCTGCCGCACCCGCGCATCATCCGCGCTAAGCGCACTCGCGTTTACGCAATTACTTACCGTCCGCCCCAGTGCAATGATCCCGATTGAAAAAATGAGCACTCCAAGCATCACTTCGGTCAGCGCGAAAGCCGACCGCTTGAAATGTACCCTCTGAGGGCGACGCCACACTTTGCTTGATTTTCGTTCTTCGAGCCACAAAGAAGAACTTAGGTATTCCTGCCTGTGTGCCCAGCCCCGAACGCTTTCGGGGCTGAAGTGAAACAGGCTCAAAGCCTGTTTGGCGCACAGACTTGGAAGCGTATGTTTCCTGATCCTCTGCAAGCCGGTTTCTAACGAGCTGCATAGGTTATTATTTCCCCCAGCCCACTCAACGCGGAATATTCGGTCGTCCAGCTGCCGTCATTGCTGGCAAACCGGATGCGAGCTGGCTCGCATATCCCCGATTCCCAAAAAATCCATTCCGCTGGCACCTTTTTCATCAGCGCGGCCGGCAACTCGAGACTCCATCGGTCGTGACGCGTGATCGGGATGGTATCAATCGGTTGATGCTCTTCGGTTTTCAAAAAGGCTGCCGGTTGCAAACTGATATAGGTATCATTCCAGACAATTAAATAGGCGCGGTGTTCAGCCAGACTGCGCTCATGCGCCTGTCGCACCAGGTCGTTGAATCGATCGAGCGAGCGATGCAGCCGTTTGTCCGCCAGCACCCCATTCAAGCTCGGAACTGCGAGTAAGACGAGGAGCAGCAAAATGAAGATAGCGATAACAATCTCCACCAGTGTGAAACCGCGCTGATGCCGCATCCCGGAATTTTACGACGCGCCAGCCAAATCACAATCTGGCACTGGAACATGGGTAGACCTCAGGAATTCCTGCCCACGAAACACACGGAATGACATGAAAATTATCAAGAAACGCCGGTCCCTTTTGGACTGTGGTGGCAGTCGCAGCGCGACACCGCTTTGCTCGGAGCGGGCTCGCAGAGCTCGCCCCTCCAAACGCCCAAACGTGCGCATCGAAACACGAAATCAATGGAGGGCGGAGCTCTGCGATGCGTCTCCGAAGACAGAATGACTTCCGAACTTTTGCCGAGAAAAGCGCCGTCGCGCTTCACTCTTTCGGCGCACTCCAAAAAACTTCCCATTGCCGGCGGCAGCGAGGGTGGTTTTGGCCGTCCCTTGCTTGCCGCAAACGGGCCTTCCTTTTCGTGTATTTCGTGTGCTTCGTGGGCAAAAGGCCGCGGGCAACGAGCCGCTAAAAAATGGCAACGGAGCGACAGCGCGCCGAAGCTCAATATGTTAGGTTTATTGCATGCCTAGCGCGCTTGCACGCGAAGTTTGCCACCAGACTGACGCGACAGTCGTCCCACGCACTACGCAAGAAAAGCGACGGACTGGTGGAATTGGAGTTCGCGTTGGCTTGGCGTTCGGCGCATTGTTTGTTATCGCGATTTTCGTCTGGCAGGGCATCGCTGCCCAAGGCGCACCCGATCCACTCCAGGCAAATACTACCGCCACCGTCGCTTCACTCGATATCGGTGTCCTCGTTTTTCGCGAGGGACTGGAATGCATCCTTGTCCTCGCTGCTGTCACTGCCAGCATGACCGGCCCACGATTAATATATCGCAGACCGGTAATGTCGGGCGCGGCCATCGCATTTCTTGCCACCCTCGTAACCTGGTTCATCGCAGCCAGCATCATGAAGCAGTTGAGTGAGAACGTTCCAGCGCTTCATCTGCAAGCTGCCACCGGATTACTCGCCGTCATCGTCCTGCTTGTGATTATGAACTGGTTCTTTCACAAGATTTACTGGGGTGGCTGGATTCGCGCGCACAATCGGCGACGCAAATCGTTGCTCGATCCTGCCACCACAAGTTCGCGGCTGCGCTGGGGCTTAATCCTCCTCGGATTCACTTCGCTCTATCGCGAAGGATTTGAAGTGGTTCTTTTTCTCCAGAGCTATCATCTGCGACTCGGCGGCGAAGTTGTCCTCAAAGGAACGCTGCTCGGTCTTATGCTTACCGGAATGGTCGCGTTGCTGACGTTTATTCTGCAACAGAGATTGCCTTACCGCAAAATGTTGATCACCACGGGCATCCTGCTCGGCGTAGTTCTTTTGGTGATGGTAGGCGAACAAGCTCAGGAAATGCAGCTCGCTAACTGGATTTCAACGACGCCGATTCCCTGGCTGGAGGGAATCATTCCACCTTGGATGAGTTTATGGTTCGCGATTTTCCCGACTTACGAAACGATGGCGGCCCAATTTCTGGCCGCGCTTCTCGTCATTGGTTCCTATTTCGCCGCGAAACGTTTCGGTGCTGTCCCACTTGCCGGTAGTGATTCGGTTGAAGAAGCGAAACGAGTGAGCGTCGCTGCGCCGATGGTTAAACCGTTCGAGGTTGTGCGGTAAACCGTAACGAATCGTTAATCTCGTGGGCCCAATTTCCCCGTCTGCTAGCGCTGTAGTCACGGCGCTCTGCCCGCCGCGCCGAAGCCGGGCGAAGGCGGGTCGCCGTGCGTGGTTCGCGACGCCCCGACTGGCCGGGGCGACTACAGTCGTCGCTGCCGGGCGCCACACATAATGAAGCTGGCTCTCGGCGTCTTATACGCGTCTTTGCTCCCCTCAATCTGCTTTGCTGGCGCGCGCCATTTCACTTTTGTTTACGAAGCGCCAACCTCCCCGCCCGGCTCAGTTGAAATCGAAAACTGGGCAACCACGCGATTTAACGATGGGTTCACCGACGCACAATTTCGTCATGAGATTGAGATTGGAATCACCGAACATTTCCAGGCCAGCGTTTATCTTGCTAACTGGGATTATACGCGCAGTTCTGATAATCGCGGCGCGCACTACCAAAGTTCCTCACTCGAACTAATCTACAATCTTACCAACCCAGCTGCGGATCCCATTGGCATTTCGCTTTATCAGGAGATCAGCGCGGGCCGGCGCCTCTTTGAATCCGAATCAAAGCTGATCCTACAAAAGAACTTCGGTCCGCTCATTCTCGCCTACAATCTGGTTCTCGAAGCGGAATGGGAGGACGAAGGGCTGCGGCGAACGTAACGGGGAGATCCAGCAAGTTCTGGGTGCAAGCTACGAAATTAGCCCACGAGTTTCAGTCGGCGCCGAAATGCTCCACGAGATTCTCTTACCGGCATTGGAAAAGCTCGGAAGCAGAAAACAATTTCTTCCTCGGTCCAAATGTTTCGTACCGCGGCGATCGCTGGTTCGCCACTGTCACTGCACTGGCACAAACCACTCGCACCGAAGGCGAGCCCGATTATCAGGTGCGCCTTATCTTCGGTTTTTCTCTGTGAATTACCGCCACGGGTGGTTTGCGCTAACCCTGCTTGCGTTGCTGCCAATCGGCTGCGCCCTCAATGAATTCGCGCCGCCGCCACCCGTTTCGCCAGCGCTAGTCGCCAACGCCCGGCGCGATCGCGCCGATTCACAAACACTGTCACACGGCCGCAGCCTCTTCGTCTCACGTTGCCTTGAATGTCACACCTTGCCCTCCGTGACGAAACATTCGCCGGATCAATGGCCACATCTCGTTACCAGGATGTCCGGTCGCGCGAATCTGAGCGCATCCGAACGAGACGCGATCACAGCCTATTTGCGCGCAGCGTCTGTAACAATGGCCGCACCCAGGAGAGAGTAACGCCATTTAACTCGCTCTCGAAAGAAAACGCGAACTCCGATTTCGAACGCCTTTGCAGTTGAAGCCGACGCGTAAGTCTGGACGTTACGCGTCATGAATTCGCCTGGTCCTCGTTGTTTCTTTGCTTTTCTAATGTTAGCCGGGGCAGTTTACGCTGCGCCTTCGCCCACTCCCGGACCACAGATTGACCCAAAGCTTTTTTCCGGGATGCAGTGGCGGCAGGTCGGACCATTCCGTGGCGGACGCGCACTTGCGATCGAAGGGGTGCTGGGTGAACCAAATGTCTGGTACTTCGGCGCCGTGGCGGGCGGGGTTTGGAAAACAGTGGACGGCGGAGCGAATTGGACGCCGCTCTTCGATAAGCAGGACATCTCCTCTATTGGTGCAATTGCGGTGGCGCCTTCGGATCACAACACCGTCTACGTCGGCACCGGCGAGGCCGCGATTCGCGGAAATACAACTTACGGCACCGGTGTTTACAAATCGGTGGACGCGGGAAAGAACTGGAAAAATATCGGGCTGCGCGATACCCGCCAGATCGGAGCGCTCATCGTTCATCCAACCAACCCCGATATTGTTCTGGTCGCGGCGCTCGGCCACGCTTTCGGCCCGAATCAAGAGCGCGGAATTTTTCGAACCAGCGACGGTGGAAAAACGTGGACAAAGGTTCTCTCGAAAGACGAGAACACCGGTGGGATTGATGTCGTATTCGATCCGCACAATCCCAATGTAGTCTTCGCCGCGCTTTGGCAGGCAAGGCGGCAACCCTGGTTCTTCTCCAGCGGCGGGCCGGGCAGCGGCCTCTACAAATCGGAAGACAACGGCGTTACCTGGAAACAACTAACAGGAAATGGACTGCCAGATGGAATTCTTGGAAAAATCGGGATCAGCGTTTCCGGGGCGGATTCGAACCGCGTCTATGCTATTATCGAAGCAAAAGAAGGAGGCATTTTCCGCTCCGATGATGGCGGCGAAAAATGGACAAAGGTCAATGACGACGGCCGGTTTCGTCAGCGGGCTTGGTACTTTAGCAAAATCTACGCGGACCCGAAATCAACCGACACCGTCTACGTCTTAAACACCGGCGCGTTTAAGTCCGTGGATGGTGCCAAGACCTTCACTCTCCTGCCGGCGCGTCACGGCGATCACCACGGGCTCTGGATCGATCCGGAAAATCCGAATCGGATCGGCAACGCCAGTGACGGCGGCGCCAGTATTTCGATGGATGGCGGGAAGACCTGGACGACGCAAAACAACCAGCCAACCGCACAGTTTTATCACGTCGCAACCGACAATGCCTATCCCTATCACATTTATGGCGCGCAGCAGGATAACTCCAATGTAGGAATTGCGAGCCGGAGCGAGTCAGGAGTAATCACGGCCCAAGACTGGTTCGTCGCGGGTGGCGGCGAATGTGGATTCGTCATCCCTGATCCGCGCGATTGGCATATTATTTACTCCAACAACGAGGGCGACATCACCCGTTACGACAAGAGCAGGAAGGAATCTCAGGACGTGACCGTGTGGCCGATGGATAGGTCCGGGCACGGCGCAATTGATGTGGTGCACCGGTTCCAATGGGTCACGCCGCTCCTTCTTTCACCGCACAATCCCGACGTGATCTACACCGCGGGGGAATGCGTTTTCAAATCGGTCGATCACGGTAAGAACTGGACGCAGATCAGCAACGATTTGACGAAAAATGACAAGTCGAAGCAACAGCCAAGTGGCGGTCCGCTCACCAACGACATTACCAGCGTGGAATATTACGACACGGTTTTCGCACTGGCCGAATCGCCGAAGAAACAGGGGACAATCTGGGCCGGAACCGATGACGGATTAGTCCACGTCACGACTGACGATGGCAAAAACTGGGCGAACGTTACGCCCAAGATGCCGGAGTGGAGCACGGTATCAATCATCGATGCCTCGCCTCACGACGCCACCACGGCCTACGTCGCGGTGGACCGCCACCGGCTGGATGATTTCAAGCCCTACATTTTCAAAACGACCGATCTGGGAAAGAGCTGGAGCACAATCGTCAACGGGATTCCAGAAGGCGCTTATGTCCACAGTGTGCGGGAGGATCCAAAGCGCAAAGGATTACTTTATGCCGGCACCGAGCTTGGTGTATATTTCTCGTTAGACGATGGCGCGCACTGGCAGCCGTTACAATTGAACTTGCCGCAATCACCCATTCACGACCTGGTCGTGAAAGATGATGATCTGGTCGCGGCCACACATGGTCGCTCCTTCTGGGTGCTCGATAATTTGACGCCGTTGCGTCAGCTCAACGCTCAGAGCCCCTCAACAGACATGTTGCTTTATCAACCGCAGACCGCGGTCCGATTGCATTACCCCGAAGAGATAGACAAACGCCAGCCTGCCGGAGACAACCCACCCACGGGTGCAATGATCGATTATTATTTCAAGACCGCACCGAAGGATGAAGTAACGATCGATATTCTTGATGCGCGTGGGAAACTGGTGCGTCATTTGTCGAGCAAGGAGAAAAAAGAGAACGAGCAGCCACCGGAATGGCCCGATCGGGTGGAAGCGCCCAAGACGATCCCAGCAAACGAAGGAATGAATCGTTTCGCCTGGGACCTGCGTTACAACGAGCCAATTCAAATTCCGGGCGCATTCTATTCGACTAATGGGCCGCGCGGACCGCTGGCTTTGCCCGGCGATTATCAGGTGAAGCTAACGGCCAACGGGAAGACGCAAACTGCAACGCTCCATCTCGTGATCGACCCGCGGACCAAAGACCATGAAGCGGAACTACCCAAACAGTTTGAACTTTCAACGCAAGTCAGTGCGCGCATATCTGAGTTGCACCAGGCGGTTAATGAAATCCGTGATGTGAAATCGCAAATTAAAGCATTGCACACGAAGTTCGCCGACGATCCCAAGGTAAAACCAGCGCTCGATGCGGCCGATGGGATGGAACGCAAAATGTCCGACGTCGAGCAACAATTGATTCAGGTGAACATGAAGGGATCGGAAGGAAACCTCGCGTTTCCAAGCATGCTGAATGAAGCATTCGACACCTTCAGTCGTTTGGTTGACGCCGGCGATCGCGAACCGACCAAGCCGCAGCTGGATGTATTCGCCTTGCTCAGCGGCCGCCTCGATGAGCAGCTGAAAAAATGGAACGCGATCAAACAAGACGATCTGCCAAAAGTGAGCGAGCTGATCAAACAGGCCGATCTACCCGCCATTATGATCAAGGAGAAGAAAGCTGATTAGTCCTCGATGGCAGGTGACGCATTACCTCTCACCTTTCACCAATCACTTTCTCACTGTCCCCGTTATCCCTTATCCACGCTGTATTTGCCGGGGCCAATAAAGGATAGACAAACGAGAACGATGGCGGCTTCGATGGGAATGATGACCGGATAAAGGCCGTTTTCGTGGTGGAAAACCGCGATGGCATGTACCAGAGCTGGTAGAAACGCCAGCAGAAGCCCGATGCGAAAGGCAAATCCGAGTATCATGAAAATTCCGCCGACACATCCGGCGAGCGCGCCGAGAAACCCCCACCAATCCAGATGCGAATGAAAATTAAAAACGCGCATGGCACTGCCGAATTGCCCCCAGCGATGCTCGCCCGAGAGAAGAACCGGCCCGCAAATTAGAATGAAAATCAGCCCGACGCTCCCGCGCAAAAGCAACAGCCCGGCTTCCCGATACTTTCCGAGAAATTTTAACACAAGGTGCGATGCTGCACGAGGGCTTTGGTTAAATCAACTCGCAATCAATCAAACGGTCATCCCGAGCGAAGTCGAGGGATCCCGGTGCGCAATCTTTAAGGTGACTCTTACGGGATGGAAAGCCTGGCCTCGCCGACTTTGTCGGCTGCGTTGCAGCTTCGACTCCGCTACGCTTCGCTCAGAATGACACTAATAAGGAAAGCTGTCCTCCTGGCAGCGGGTCGCGGAACACGCATGCGAGAACTAACCGCGGATCTTCCGAAACCGATGATCAAAGTCCGGGGCAAACCGGTGCTCCTGCACATCGTTGAAGGATTACACGCTGCCGGAGTTAAGAACTTCCTGATCATTGTCGGTTATCACGCCGAAGCAGTCCGAGATTATTTTGGCGACGGCACCTGCTTCGGCTTGCAGATCAAATACGCGACTCAGGTTGTTCAGGATGGGACCGGCCGCGTCGTCGAGCTCGCGTGCGACTTCGTCGATCAATCGCCATTCGTGTTGAGTTACGGCGACATTCTGATCGATCCGGCAAATTACAAATCCCTGGTGGAACTGCCGGACGACGTCGCGGCAATCGTAAGTGTGAAACAAAACGAAGACGTGAGCAAAGGTGGCGCTGTCTTTGTTAACGAGCAAATGGAGGTAACTGATATCCGCGAAAAACCGGAGCCGGGCGAAGCCACCAGTCCGTGGTATAACGCCGGAATTTATGCATTCCGGTCGAGCATTTTTGAGTGGACCGCAAAACTACAACCATCACCGCGCGGCGAATACGAACTGACGGATGCCGTTCGCGGCCTCGCCCAATCTGGAAAAAGGGTGAAAGCCTTCGAGCTGAGCGGCGAATGGGCAGACGTGCGCGATCCGGAGATTCTGGCGCAGCTGAATCAACTGTAGCAGCACTCTGCGAGCGTCGATGCTTACAGATTCGGCGGTCACAGACCGCCGCTACAAAAGGCAAGCGATGCGCTTACCCTACAATTCGATTGCTTCGCCGTTCTCGCCTTCCTCGCCAATCTCCTCTTCGATCTCGCGTCGCCACCGCTTCGAAACCCACGGGCGCAGGAATCCATAAAGTAAATAGGCGAGGAACAGAATCGCCGGCATCCATTCGTAGTTCAACGCGGTGAAGAACAGAATGAGAATGATGGCGGCGAATCGCGGAAGTGATCGGGTGGTCCGCCAGGTGATCGCCTTGAAACTCGGATACCTCAAGCGGGTAAACATCATGACGGAAAGAAAAAGCATTAACGGCGGAAGCACCCATTTCCAACGGCCGATGTCGTGTTCCTTTTCGCCGAACCACCAGAGCATGAAAAAGGTGATGGAAGCGATTAACCCGGCAGCGGCCGGAATCGGAAAGCCCGTGAATTCCGTTTTGTCTCTCTCCCCTCCATTAGCCGCCATGGTATTAAAACGGGCAAGGCGCAGCGCGCCGCAGACGAGATAAACGAACGCAACAATCCAGCCGACACGAGGAAAGTTGATCAGGACAATCCGATAAACCAGCAGCGCGGGCGCCACTCCAAAAGAAACGATATCGGCGAGCGAATCGAACTCGCGACCGAAGGGGCTGTCCTGTCCCCCCAGGCGAGCGAGCCGGCCGTCGAGTATATCAAAAATGCAGGCGCCGAGAATGAACCAGACGGCCGCATGAAAAAGCGTCGCCGCTTCGTCGGGACTGGACCATTGAATCAGTGCGCCCTGGACGATCTTGAGAGTGGCGGTAAATCCGCAAAACAAGTTGCCCGCTGTCATCAGGTTGGGCAGCAGATAAATCTTTGGATGGTGCTCGTTCATTCCGGCAATCGTGCAATCACGCTCGCGCCACCCTTTACGTGATCGCCTACTTTGACCAAAATCTCGGCGTCGAGCGGCAAATATACTTCAGTCCGCGATCCAAATCGAATCATCCCGAAACGTTCGCCGCGTTTCAGTTCATCGCCCACTTTGGCCCAGCCGACAATGCGCCGCGCAATCGCACCGCTTAATTGTCGCACCACAATGGTGGCTCGCGGATTCTGAAACGCCCAGGTCATGGCTTCGTTCTTTTCCGAACATTCCGGCCGGCGCGCGTCAAAAAACAAACCTTTGCGAAATTGTTGAAAGGCGATGCGGCCAGCAACCGGCGCGCGATTGGTGTGCACGTCGAAGATGGAAAGAAAAATACCGACGCGCCTGGTGCGCGCTTTCAGAAATTCTTTTTCATCGATTTCTCCAATATCAGCAACGGTCCCGTCCGCCGCTGCAACTACCGCGCGTTGATCGGAAGGATCGGAGCGGTTTGGATCACGAAAGAAAGCGAGGGAATAGAGAATTAACGCGACGAAAACAAGTGATAGCCACAACGAGAAAAACGCGCATGTCACCGCCAGAGTGAACAGAATCGCGAAGATCCACCGGCCTTCAAAAAGGGTCTGAAAACGCATGATTTTCCAGCCATTTTCCGACCCGAAAAACCGGTGGTCAAGCTATTCGAAACCAGCCTGGCGACAGGCAACGTCCGACCACAACCTGCTGGCGTTTTCGGCTCCGGAAGCTCAAGCCCTAGGGCTCGACAACCCGAAATTTTAACCAGATATTTGTTGTCGCAGGCGTATTTTTCGCTACTCTATTATCCGTGGTCGCGCGACCATCCTCTATGCCTAAGACCGACGACGATTTCCCCGCGAAATCTGTCTCGTCGGCTCGCCCCACCGGGATCAATGCGACCCAAAAATACGACGCCGCTCAAATCGATAAACTCGAAGGACTTGAAGCGGTCCGAAAGCGACCCGGCATGTACATCGGCGACCCCGATGAACGTGGGCTGCACCACATGGTCTTCGAAGTTCTCGACAATTCGATTGATGAACATCTCGCCGGCTGTTGCACCAAAATCGATGTCACGCATTCACGTCGATGGTTCCGTTTCCGTACGCGACAACGGCCGCGGCATTCCGGTCGATATTCATCCGAAATGGAAAATGCCGGCGGTGGAGCTGGTCCTCACAAACTTGCACGCCGGCGGAAAATTTGGTCAGGGCGCCTATAAATATTCCGGCGGCTTGCATGGCGTCGGTGCGAAATGCACCAACGCGCTCTCTGATTGGTTCAAGGTCGAAGTCACGCGCGATGGCAAGGTTTACCACATGGCGTTCGAACGCGGCAAAACGACCGAGAAGCTCAGTGTCATCGGCGAAATCAAAAACAAGAAGAACACCGGCACACTGGTGACGTTCCTCCCCGACCCGACGATTTTCACCATTACGACCGAGTTCAAATTCGAGCGCCTCGCCACGCGTTTACGCGAGCTGGCTTTCCTGAATCCCGGCCTTGAAATTACGCTCGTCGACGAGCGCGACGATTCGCCAAAAAAAGAAACGTTCCTCTACAAACATGGCATTGACGAATTCGTCCGGCAGTTGGGCGAGAACAAGCACGTCATTCATCCCAAGCCGATCAATATTTCGCGGCAACGTGATGAAACTTTTGTCGATTGCGTCCTGCAATATAACGACAGCTACAACGATCAGATTCTTTGTTTCGCCAACTCCATTCCGAATCCGGACGGCGGCACGCATCTGACCGGTTTTCGCACCGCGCTGACGAAGGCGATCAACCAATACGCGCGCTCGAACAATCTGACGAAGGAAAAAGACCCGTCGATTTCCGGCGATGACGTGCGCGAAGGATTGGTTTGCGTCTTGAGCATCAAGTTGCCGAATCCGCGATTTGAATCGCAGACCAAAGTAAAATTGGTCAACACCGAGATCGATGGCGTGGTGAACTCGGCTGTTTACGACGGGCTAATGACCTACTTCGATCAGAACCCGCCGATTGCCCGGCGCATTTTCGACAAGGTGCTCACGGCTGCGCGTGCGCGAGAAGCGGCGCGAAAAGCTCGGGAAACGATCCGCAAAGGTGCGCTGACCGGCGGCGGGCTGCCGGGCAAACTGGCGGATTGTTCCGAGCGCGATCCGGAGCTGACCGAGCTATATATTGTGGAGGGTGATTCTGCTGGTGGCTCAGCCAAGCAGGGCCGCGATCGTCGTTACCAGGCCATCCTGCCGATCCGCGGCAAGCTGATCAACGTCGAGAAAGCGCGCATCGATCAATTTCTCAAGAACAACGAAATCCAGTCGATGATCACCGCCATCGGGACCGGCATCGGTAAGCCGAAAGAAGACGGTGGCGCGAGTTCCAAAGACGAAGCGAGCTTCGATATCTCGAAATTGCGCTACGGCCGCATCATTATCATGACCGACGCCGACGTGGACGGCTCGCACATTCGCACTCTGTTATTGACGTTTTTCTATCGGCAAATGACCGAGCTGGTGCGCTCAGGAAAAATTTACATCGCGCAGCCACCGCTCTACCAGATCAAGCGCAAGAAACGCGAGGAATACGTCGAGGACGACGCCGAGCTGAACAAGATTCTGATCAAGCTCGGTGCGGAAGACGTGCGCCTGAAAAACCTGGCGGACGATAAGGAGATCACCGCCGCGCAGTTGAAAGACATTCTCGAATCACTCGAGAAACTGGCGAAGCTGAGCGAATCGATCCGAAGACATGGAGGCGAGTTCGAGGGCTTCCTGGCCAAGCGCAACGCCAGAAGCGGTAAACTCCCTGCCTATCTGGTGAAGATCCGCGATGGAAACGAAGAGACGGTGCATTACTTCCCGGATGAAAAGGCCCTCCGCGAATTTCACCAGGAGAACCCGGATTTGAATTTGTTCGACGCCGATGTCCAGCAGGAGCTGCTTCCGTTGCAAAGCGGAACAAAGACGAACGGGGTCGGCCGCCGCCGCGCCACCAAAGTGGAGTTGCACGAAGCTACAACCATTCAAAAACTGATCGCCGAGCTCGCGCGCAAAGGACTGAAAGTCGATCATTACGCAGCCAGCGATCGTCCGATCTTTGAACTAATTGAAGGCGAAGGAGAAAGAGCGAGCACACATCCCCTCTTTTCCATCCAGGAAATCCTTCAAAAAACCCTAGAAATTGGCCGGCGCGGCGTCCAGATCACTCGCTTCAAAGGTCTCGGCGAAATGAACGCCAAGGAATTGTTCGAAACCACGATGAATCCGGAGAAGCGAAAACTTTTGAAAGTCGATTTGAACGACGATAATGCGGTCGAAGCCGATCAAATGTTCACAAGATTGATGGGGGACGCCGTTGAGCCTCGTCGGCAGTATATTGAAGATAACGCGCTGAACGTCCGGAACCTCGATGTGTAAGAATGGCGAAGGGAACATTCGTGCTTCGTCATTCCTTCGGCATTCGTCATCCGGATTTCGTCATTAGACCACGTGTATAACGCCAACGAAAAAGTAGAGCCGATTAACGTCGCCGAGGAAGTATCGAGATCCTTCCTCGATTACTCGATGTCGGTGATTATTTCGCGTGCGTTACCGGATGCACGGGACGGCCTGAAACCATCGCAACGCAGAATTCTTTACGCGATGCACGCACTGTCACTGTTTCCAGGCCGCAAACCTTACAAGTGCGCAAAAATTTGCGGCGACACCAGTGGCAATTATCACCCCCACGGCGAAGCGGTGATTTATCCGACTCTGGTCCACATGGCGCAACCGTGGGCCATGCGGGAAACCTTGATCGAAGGCAAAGGGAATTTCGGTTCTCCCGAAGGCGATCCGCCGGCAGCAATGCGTTACACCGAAGCGCGCATGACGCATCTCGGCGCCGCGCTTATGACCGACATGGACAAAGACACGGTGAACTTTGTCCCAAATTACGATGAGCGGTTAACCGAGCCCACAGTTTTCCCGAGCGCATTCCCAAATCTTCTGGTCAACGGGGGGACTGGTATCGCAGTCGGCATGGCAACCAACATTCCGCCGCACAACCTCGGCGAAGTAATCGATTCGATCTGCGCGCAAATTGACGATCCCGACATCACGCTCGATGGGCTGATGGAGTTGGTGAAAGGTCCGGATTTCCCGACCGGCTGCGCCATCATCGGCACGGCTGGCGTCCGCCAATATCTCGAGACCGGCCGCGGCAGCATGAAAGTGCGCGGCAAAGCCGGCGTGGAAGAACTCAAAGGCAATCGCGAGCAGATCGTGATCACGGAGATCCCGTACAACGTCAACCGCGCGACCCTGGTCGAACGCATCGCGCAGTTGGTGAACGACAAAGTTCTTTCCGATATCACCGCCATTCGCGACGAATCGGACGAAAACACCCGCGTCGTGATCGAATTAAAGCGCGACGGAAATCCCAAAGTCGTAATTAACAACCTCTATAAACACACCGCGATGGAATCTTCTTTCGCGGTCATAATGCTGGCGATCGATCACGGCCGGCCGAAACTGCTTTCGCTCAAGGAAGCAAACGCCGCCTACATCGAACATCGCCGCGAAGTAGTGTTGCGACGCACCCGCTTTGAACTGCGGAAGGCGG
Source organism: uncultured Verrucomicrobiae bacterium (assembly GCA_963781735.1). Taxonomy (GTDB): domain Bacteria; phylum Verrucomicrobiota; class Verrucomicrobiia; order Chthoniobacterales; family UBA10450; genus AV69. Next base: position 119,489 of record CAWAHI010000002.1, read on the forward strand.
AAGAGCGCGCGGAAACTCTCGAAGGCTATTTGATCGCTCTGGCAAACCTCGACGAATTCATCCGCATCATTCGCGGATCGGCCAATCGCGACGAAGCGCGGATCAAACTGCTGGCGTTCGATTTTACTAAACGCCAGCTCGAACAGATCGGCATTCTCATTCGCAGCGAAGCGCGGCTCACCGAGGGGCGCTACGCTTTCAGCGAACATCAGGCCAATCAAATCCTCGATCTTCGTTTGTATCAACTAACGGGACTTGAACGCGAAAAGATCGTTGCCGAATACAAAGAGCTACTCCATACAATCAAGGATCTGCGTGATATCCTCGCGAAAGAGCAGCGCGTTTTCACCATCATCAAAAAAGAACTACGCGAGATTCGCGATAAATATGCCACCCCGCGGCTGACGCAACTGATGCCGGACGAGGGTGAAATCGCGATGGAGGATTTGATCCGCAATGAGGGCTGCATCATCAGCATCACCCACGGCGGTTTTATCAAGCGCACGGCTGTAAGTGCCTTTCGCGCGCAACGCCGCGGCGGCAAAGGCGTCATCGGAATGTCAACGCGCGAGGGCGCCACCCAGGAGGAGGAAGGCGATTTCGTCGAGCATCTTTTCACCGCCACAACTCACGACTTTCTAATGTTCTTCACCGAGTCCGGCCGCGCTTACGTTGAAAAAGTCTACGAAATCCCGGAGATGGGCCGCACCGCCAAGGGTCGGTCGATTGCCAACATTCTGGAACTGCGAGCCGACGAGAAGATCGCGGCTACCATCCGGGTCCAGTCAAAACGTGCCGGCACGGGCCCGAACGCGGCCGACAATACCTGGGACGAGAATCTGCACATCGTCTTCGCTACTCGCTCCGGTATCGTCAAAAAATCGAATCTCTCGGATTATGCCAATGTCCGGAAAGGGGGAATCATCGCCATTCAGATCGAAGCGGGCGATCGCCTGATCGACGCCAACCTTACATCCGGCAACAACGAGCTCGTTCTCATTACCAGGGACGGGATGAGTTTGCGTTTTCACGAAGAACAACTGCGCGACCAGGGACGCAACACGGTCGGCGTCTGGGGAATTCGTCCAGAGAAAGGCGACCACGTCGTTGCCCTCGCGATTGTAAGTCCGGCAGCGATGTTGCTGGTCGCGGGCGAGAACGGGATCGGTAAACGGACGCCGTTCGATGATTACCGCAAACAGTCCCGCGGCGGTAAAGGCATCATCACGATGAAAACCGGAGATAAAACCGGTCACGTCGTCGGGGCGCTGACCGTTACAGACAATGACGAGCTGATGTTGATCACCACCAAAGGTCAGATGGTGCGCACGCCGGTGAAGGAAATCCGCGAAACTGGACGCAACGCCATGGGCGTAAAACTGCTTACCTTGCGCGAAGGCGAAAAGTTGCAGGCCATCGCCCCGGTGGTCAGCCAGGCGGCTGAGGCGGAAGCCGAAGTCGAAGCTCCAACGCCCACTTAACAGACCGTCGAGGAGCCCTCATCCCAACCTTCTCACGGTAGCGAGAAGGAGCGACTGTCGCTAGCAAAGAGCGCGCGACTAAATGCCGCGCGCGCTGCGAGCAACAAGCTGGCGATTAATGGCTGCCCCTGTAGGTGGTCGTAGTCTGTTGTGTCGCTGTCGGCTGCGCCACCGTGGTTGTCTCGTGCGTTGTGGTCGTTGTGGTCGTGGCCGGCTCCGACGCGCACGAAGCCAATCCGAGCAGCCCAGCCACTCCAAGCAGAAGGATAAATGTTTTCATAGTTCAGTTCCCTTTTGTTGAGAATTCGGCGCAAATGCCGCAGACAGATGTATTTCCCACGAATTAGTAGCCACCAGAGGAGCGGGTGGTTGTGGTCTGTTGTGTCGTTGTCGGGTGCGCCACTGTGGTTGTCTCGTGCGTTGTGGTCGTTGTTGTCGGCTCCTCGGCACACGCAGCTAAACCGAGCATCACCGCCACTCCAAGCAGAAGGATAATTGTTTTCATAGTTGAGTTCCCTTTTGTTGAGAATTCGGCGCAAGTGCCGCAGACAGATGTATTTCTCGCGAACTTTTTCCGCGTTATGCTACTGGAACTTCCCGTCCCAGCTCGCTCGAGGCGTAAATTCCATCGATCATTTCCATCAGCTCGAGCGCCTGTTCCGCGTTGTTGATCGGCGGTGCCTCACCGCGAATGGCCTCGGCAAAATTGCGCAGTTGCATTTCGAAACTGTTTTCGCTGTATCGCGGTTCCAGCGGCACGGTCGCTAGCTTGCCGTTATCATCTTCAAATAACGTCAGCGGCTTTAATCGTAACGTCCCACTGGTTCCAAAAAGAACGCAGTTGTTGGATTCGCGACCGACCCATTCCGGCCCGAGCGGCGTGTCGTCGGTGAGATTCGCCGCCCAACACGCCTCCAATTCCACAATGGCGTCGTTCGCGAAACGAATGAACGCGTGCGTTTCATCTTCCACGTCGAAAACCGGCACGTTCACCAGATGCGCGAAATTTCGAAATACTTTTGCGCTGATCGACGTCGGGCGCGGCGATCCCATCAAGTACCAGGCGGTGTCGAGTGCATGCACGCCAATGTCGATCAATGCGCCGCCGCCGGAACGTTTTTTGTCGGTAAACCACAAACCAATTCCAGCGGGAATTCCACGAGAACGGATCCAAGTGGCTCGCGCGCGATAAATCCTGCCCAGACGACCTTCCGCGACGACGTCGCGAGCAGTGCGAACCGCAGGAGTGAAGCGAAACTGGCGTCCAAAAAAATAGACCAGCCCACGCTTGGCCGCTTCGTCTCGCAACACCTTCATCTCGGCTGCGTTCATCGTCGGCGGTTTTTCGCAAAAGACATGTTTGCTCGCTTCCAGCGTCGCTAGCGAAGCCGGGAAATGCAGGAAGTTTGGCAAACAGATGATCGCCGCATCCAGATCTCGATCGCGCAACAGCTCCTGATAATCTTCGAATGAATTTTCTGGTTTGTAAGCTTCGACAAAGATCCGCAATCGTTCCGAATTGGTGTCGGCGCACGAGCGCAGTTGCACGTTCGGAATTGCCGCAAGCGCGATCGCGTGCTGTTGGCCTGGCCAACCCGTGCCGATGATGCCGAAACGTAGCGTCTTCATAAGGAGGATCGAGCAGTCGTGCCAGTCCGGCTCGGACCTCGATGTTAAAGTAAGCCGCCCCCTGGCGCCACTTATTACCATCGTCCGGCGGAGCGGCCGATCCACCTCGAAAACACCACTACACCTGCACCTTCCCCCGCTGTTTCTTCAGCTCGGCACGTCTTCGCTTCGACTCCAGAATCCGCTTCCTCAATTTTTCCGGCCGCGGTGATTTTCTTCGTCTTTCCTTTTCGCGAATGGCCCGCTTTTCGGCGCGTTCCTTCGCGCGCTGTTGTCGGATTGCTTCAGCCAAGCGCTCCCGCGCGATTCGCCGGTTCATCGCTTGCGAACGCGAATCTTGTACCGTCACGCTAATTCCCGTCGGCCGATGACGGAGCGTGACCGCCGTCGACACTTTGTTCACGTTCTGACCGCCCGGGCCGGATGACCGCGCAAACGTCTCCTCCAAATCCGCTTCGTTAAGGTGAAAATTGTTCTTCATTGGGTCGGACTGACCTCTCTCCCCTTATGTGCCCACGAACCACACAAATGACACGAAATAAGAAAGAGAAACGTGTGTCAGCAATAGCGAAATGCTGGTTTTTAATCCTGAATAATCCTGTAAATCCTATCTCACTTCTCCCCGCCCTGCACGCGGTCCGAACCGGACTGGCATTAAAGCGCGTCCCTCCAGCACAGGCTTGTCATCAGCTCGTCATTTCGATTCGATACGGCAATTGCTTATGAAATGTCGTGTGTTCATCGTCGTTCTATTTTGCCTTTCGCTTCCTGCGCGCCCCAGTAGCGCGCAAACTTCGCCCCCACCCGCGCCAGTCGCCAAACCGAGCCCCTCCGCGCCTCCCGCCGATTACACCCTGCAATGGGGCGTAAAAATTCCGATGCGCGACAAAGTGGAATTGAATGCCACGCTCTACCTTCCGAAATCGGGTAGCGCCGCTGCTAGCCGCACACCGGTCATTTTCACTCTCACACCCTACATCTCCGATAGCTACCACGCGCGCGGCGCTTATTTCGCTTCGCACGGATATGCCTTTGCTCTGGTAGATGTCCGTGGCCGCGGAAATTCAGGCGGCGAGTTCGAGCCGTTCGCGAACGAAGCGCGAGACGGCTACGACATCGTGGAATGGTTCGCAAAACAGCCATTTTGTGACGGCAAAGTTACGATGTGGGGCGGTTCTTATGCCGGGTTCGATCAATGGGCAACGGCCAAGGAATTGCCGCCGCACCTCGCCACCATCGTGCCGGCGGCGGCGGCGCATCCTGGACTGGATTTTCCGTTCACCAACAACGTCGGTATTCCCTACGACATGCAATGGTTCACGCTTACGAGCGGTCGCGCCAGCCAACAAAATTTATTCGCCGACTCGAAGTTCTGGCGCACGAAATTTCTCGAAGCTTACAAGCAATATATTCCGTTCAAAAACTTGGATCGCGTCGTCGGTAATCCGTCGGCGAATTTTCAGCGCGTGGTCGCGCACCCGATGGTCGACGGCTATTACGACGCCATGGTGCCAACCCGCGAGCAATTTACCAAAATCACATTCCCGATTCTCACCATCACCGGCCAGTATGATGGCGACGAACTTGGTGCGCTGGCTTACTATCGCGACCATCTCGCCGCCGCGTCCGCTGAAACAAAAACGAAGCATTTCCTGATTATCGGTCCGTGGGATCACGCCGGTACTCGGACACCGACCGACGAAGCTGCCGGAATAAAGTTTGGCAGCGCGGCCGTAATCGATCTGAATGATCTCCACCGCCAATGGTACGATTGGACGATGAAATCCGGACCGGAACCCGAATTCTTGAAGAAGCGTGTTGCCTATTACGTGTTAGCTCCGGGTAATAGTGGAGCAAACGGCGAATGGAAATATGCCGACGATTTCGAAAAGCTGGCGGCAAATCATCATCCACTCTATCTCGATGCCAGCGGTAGCGGAGGAAATGGCGTCTTTCATTCTGGCGTGTTGAGTGAAAAACCGGCGAGCACTGGAGCGGATGAATACATCTACGACCCGTTAGATACTCACCGTGGCGAAGATGTCGATAATGTTGACAACGAAAAGACCGCGGGGATCGATCAACGGCGTGCCCTAAGTATTGGCAAAGACGGTCTCGTTTATCACAGCGAACCGGTTACACAGGAAATGGCGCTGATCGGTTGTCCAAAGTTGACGCTATGGGTCTCTCCCGATGTTCCCGATACCGATATCGCGACCGAGCTCGATGAAATTCTGGCCGACGGAACCAGCATCGCCCTTTGGAGCGATGTGAGACGATTGCGCTATCGTGAGTCGGTCCGGCAGGAAAACCTGGTCAAACTCGGCGAAACCGTGCGCTGTGACTTCAATCCCGGACTTTTCATCGCTCGCAGAATGGCAAAAGGAAGCCGCTTAAGACTGGTGGTCAGCGCGCCCAACTCCATCTACTTTGAGAAGAATTACAACTCCGGCGGAGTGGTCGCGAATGAGACCGCCAAAGACGCGCGCACCGCGCATGTCCGAATCCTGCACGACGGCCAACACGCTAGCGTGCTCGACGTCCCAATAGCGTCGTCTCCTTAACGGCCTGTAGAGGCGCCCGTGTCGGGCGCAAGATAATCCCGGCTACAATTTATCCCCCACGAATCACACGAAAGGGCACGAAATAAGAAAACACACGGATTGGACGAGGTATGATCTTCTTCGTAATCGCGAATAATCCTGCCCAAGAAGACTTTCAGGGTAAATCTTTTCTCATTTTCGTTTGGTTAGGGTGTTTCGTGGGCTGATTTAATCTGGGGCGTCCTTACGCCGGCGGCACATTCTCCCGCCCATGGCGCAACACCCGCGCCATCCAGATCAATTCATCGAGGAATTTTGCCGTCCGTCTGACAAAACCTTCATCGAGCAACCTTCCATCTTCGCCAAAGATTTCTCCGGCATTTGCGAAATTCACATCGTTAAAGATGGTAACGAGACCGAGCTCGCGCATCACCGGTAGCAAGGCTTCAATCACGCGAGTGCCACCAAATGGACCGGCCGACACTCCGCAAATCCCGACCGCCTTGTGAATGTATTCCTCCAGATTCATGTCGAGCGCATGCTTCAACAAACCCGGATACCCGTGATTGTATTCCGGCACCACCAGGATTAACCCGTCGGCGCGCTTCACCAAGTCGGAAAACGCCTGATCTTTCATCTGCTCGCCGGCGTCATCCAGCCGCATCGGGATTTTGCAGATGTCGATAAATTCTGTTTCAACCCCAGCGCGTTTCTTTGTTTCCTCAAAAACAAAACGGGCCGCGTTTTCACTGCGACGTCCTTTGCGCGTAGTCCCAAGAATTACCGGAATAAAAAGCGGTTTCGACATGTCGACTCAGGTTCTGATCTGCCCGTCGCCCCGAATGACGTATTTGTAGCTCGTAGGTGCAGCGGCCTTTCTTCGCATAAAAGAGACGATAGAAGCAACATGAAGCATACCGGATTAAGAGGAAAACTTATCCTTCGGTTTTTCTTCCTGCAACGCTCCTGCCTTTACTTCTGGAGTCCCCGAGCTCTTCGCCGCGCCAAACCGATCTCACAAGCAGCAGGGTTTCGCTGCTAAAATCTATCATAGCTGCCGATGGCCGGACTCGAACCGGCACGGGCCGTTTAAAGCCCAACGGATTTTAAGTCCGTTGCGTCTGCCATTTCGCCACATCGGCAATATCACTCAGAATCAACGAGCGAAGTGATCTCATTTCTTGCAAGAATCAGTTTTGTGCAAGGGATTGTGCAAGAGAGGCCGCGATCCTCTGGCTTAACGCCAATCAATGATATTAAAGCCTCCACGGTAGGGTACCAATTTGCCATTTGCAGCTTTTCCTTAGCCAAAAGGGCAAATCTTAAGGTTGTGTTTCCGGCCTGGAGCGCTGAACCGTAGCGACCGCTAGATGCGCTTCGGTTTTCCTAGGTTGCAATGCCATCTAAGGACCCCCGATGGCATGACAATTTCGCCGCAGGTCCGATTGCGGTTCTGAAGCGCTGACAGTCAGTGTACGGCTGTGCCACAGGACCACATCGTCCCACCTACAACACCGGCCAAAATATCGCGAGCACTAAACCAATGATTAAGACCCAGCCCAGAACGACGCCAAATTTGCTTATTCGCGCCCGTTCAGGATCGAGATTTTGCAGCAAGCGAAGTGTCTCTGGATGATTATCGAAAATCAGGATGCGCCGAATCGCTTTCCCGCGGTCATCGACCGTGCTGGGATATAAAAGCATCGCGAAGACCTTTTTTCTATTCGGCTCTTGGGAAAGATAGAGCGCCGGCAACTGCATCCGACGCGCATCGTGCGATGCGAGGCGCCGTCGGCCTGGAAGGTTAGATCGATGCCTAATCATCATTTCTTTCTCACGCTTTCGGCGGGCGACGTTTCAGAAAATTTGAGGTTTCCTGCGCGTGGCTCCTAGAGTTAGAGATGACACTGTTCGCGTGGGGCTGGTCTAAGACTGCGAGCTTGCGGTAACGCTGCCCCAGGCACCAACCCACTAAGGGCAGCAAGAACTTAGATTGTTGCGGAATCCATGGGCGGCGATGCGGTGACAGTTAGGTCTTTGATCGCACGGCCCATCCCGGCCTTCGGTGATGGTCGCGGGCCTACTGGCTGCACGTTTTATCCGCGATGGGCGGTGCGCGTTTCGCGGAAGTTCCAAATTCTCGCCTTTCACCGAGATTCACGCGTAAAATTCTCCTAACTTCCGCAATCGCTTGCGGATTATGTTGCGCGCCATGATCCGAGGGGACGACTAGTTCCGACTGCGCGCCATTAAGGTGAGAACTCCAATACGGAACCACGCCGTCCGAACTATTTGGCGTATCACCGCGGCCGCGATCTCCCATGATCGAGTCATAAGGAATGCCTGGCGTAATCGGCAGCCTGTTTACCGCTTCCACGAACCGATCGTTAGGCTCGAGTGTATCCACGCTGTTCGGCATGCGGTTTAGCGATCTGGCAGCGGGATCAGCGATGAGAAGCGGCTTGGTTGAAGCGTAGATCGAAGTGAACAGCCGCGGAGTCTTGACGAGTGCGGCACCGATGCGACCAATCCAGCCAGCGGCAAGTTTGCTGCCGCGATGCGGCGTCGAAATGAATATCACTCGCTCCACTTCCGGCCGGTGATTAAAGACCAACACCTCTTCGAGAAGTTCGCGTGTTTCGCCCGCCATTGGAGTTTTGGTCGGAGATGTCCCAAAATAATCACGCCAGATTTTGTCGCCCGAGTCTGTTACCATTAATCGACAGATCATCCCGCCCATGCTGTGACCGATCAAAACGACTCGCTTGTGATTGGGAAAAACGCGCTTGATTCCATCGAGATCGCGCCGTAGCAGCGCCGCTGAGTACGGGTAAGGATAACCGCTCGGGTAACTGTAAACCCAGAACTGATAGTGTTCTCTGATCCTTGCATCATCGCGCAAAGAATTGATCATCGGCGTCCAGCTCGCCGCCGTTTCTTGCAATCCATGAACGAAGATCACCGGCGTCCGCCTTTGATCGAATTGCTGCATCTGGCACAATCTTGCGGTGTCCGCGTACTTCTGCGGATTCATCACGCCGGCAAATCCGAGGCGCTCTGGTCGTTCCCGCGCGATCAACATCGCGGTCGGAGCGTCAAGATCGACAGCCAGCGGAAAAACGCGCTTGCTCAATGCGATTCGCTCCGACTGGTATGGATCAACGAACTCGAGTTGTGCGGTCTGATTTGAGAATTGGATCGCTGCGGTGACCGGCGCATAAACTCGGCGCAGTCGGTAGTGCTGACGAAACTGCGGGTCTTCTGTGCGCCCGACAGCAACTAGCGGCGCGCCGATTCCGGTAACGGACGGACGAGCTTTGAAAAATTGCCCGCTGATTTTCAAACTGTCGGTTGGAAACAAATCGTACCGACTCGGATCATGCTCTGGATCGACGGGCTTGGGAGATGTCAGAACGTATTTCTCGTTATCGGTGAAGACATGGACTCGTTGCCGCCACGGTTGAAGATTTGCGCGGTCGATGTTTTGCACAGCTCGCGCCACAGAAAAGTTGTAAATGCTTTGCGCGGGCAGATCGTTCGGCCGCCGTTCCAAGACATTCAATGAGAGTTTAGCGGCCAAAAGATCATGGCCTAACGCGGACAAAGGCTGCTCATTTTCGGCCGCTGCCAAAGATTTCGTTGCCGAACCCAGGGACGCCTCGCTGGCCACCGTCGCGGAAAGACGCGGCGTCTTTGTTTTAACGGTGGCCAGCTGTGCAGCGCATCCGCAACAGCCGAACAGAACCAGAGCGAGGCCAAAACTCGTTAAGATGCGGCGCCTTTCCTCCGGTGCGTCGGGCGGTTGATTCATGCCCATTCTTTTAAAGCGTCTTACGGCCGACATTTCATCGAACCCAAGCTGTGTGTTGGAGCGTCAATGAACTGATGCAGTTCGCGCCAAACCCCCGCCAAATGCCAGCGATACTTGTGATCGCGGTAGAGGGAGCGGAGATGCAACACGATACGATCGAAACGAGTGAGATCTCCTGATCTGGCTCTGGATTTAGTCTGCATCACTTATTTCTCAAGCTTCTGTCGACCGACATTTCAGAAAACGTGAATTGCCAGATTGCCGGCGCCGAGATCGGGCATGAAGACCAGAGGATCGGCGTATAGCTTTGAGGCTTCGGTGATGAAGGCTGTATACAATTGTTCACGACGAGTCGGTTTGTGAGTGTTGGTCTGAACTCGGGCTTGAGTTTGCTGTGTCGGCAAGGTTTTCGCTGTTTCGTGGAGGCAAATTACCCCCAGTGTCTGCGCGATGCTGGCCTAACGAGTGCTTGCTGGCGTTATCGTTTTGTTCGAGATGGACGATGCGCTGGGGGAAGGCAATCTCGATCCCGGCCTCCCGTAGCGCTGCGTTCACGGCTACGGCGACATCGCTTTGCACAAATGGAGATTGCCCCACCTCCTCGGTGGTAAAGCCGAGCACGAAAACGAGCGCGTCTTCGCCGAATTGCTTCAGCACGGCATCGGGCGGCGGATATTTCGTCACCTTTGGATGCGCCGCGGCAGTTTTCAGCAGCAACGCGATGACCTGCGGCGGATCGTTCCCATAAGAAATGCGAATGGTCAGCTCCATTCGCTTTTGCCGGCTGGAGATGGTGCGGTTCGTCACCTTTTCGGAGATGAGTTGGCCGTTCGGGATGATGAGCTGGGACTTGTCGTCGAGAGCTATGATGCTGGCACGAATGCCGATGCGCCTAACGACTCCTGTCAGATTACCCACTTCGATCACATCGCCCACCTGCACCGGCCGCTCGAAAAGAAGAATCAGGCCGGAAAAGAAATTATTGAAGACGTTTTGCAGACCGAAGCCGATGCCGACACCGAATGCACCGGCCAGGATAGCGATCTTCGTCATGTCGGCGCCGAGTGCGGCGATTGCGATGTAGAATCCAACCAGCAGCACGATGTAGTGCACGAGGGTCGAGACGGCGTAGGTCGAGCCGCGCGCGAGATGCAAGCGATCGTAGACTTCCTGTTCGAGGAGAAAACGCAGGAAACGCGAGAGACGCAGCGTGATCCAGATGGTGAGAATGAAGGCCACGACCGCGCCTAGCGAGAGATGGACCGACCCCGCACCGACCTCGATATTGAGTAAGGCGATCGTCCAATGGATGACCGCTTCGCGTAACGAGAACGCACTCAGCGCTAGCAGAACCCAGGTGACGATCGCGGCCACCCGGATGAGGCGCAGGATGCGCCTGCGCAGCAATGGCTGTTGCCGTTGCACGATGAAAAGCGAGGCGAGCGGCCGAGTTTGCAAGCCAAAGGAAACGAGCCCTTCGAGGATGCGGGCCGCCGCATAAAGCGCGACCGCAAAGTAAGCCGCAGCCAGGATGGCAAAGCTAAGATAATTTGCCAGGGCCACGTAGCCTAACGAGTCCGCGACAATGATGACGCCGAAGCCAGCGACTGCGATGGAGGCCCCAACGCGGGCCGTTTTGTTTGATGTTGTGCGTGGTCCGGAACGGCGCCGCGCACGGATGAACCAGACGAGAAAGATCAAACCGCCCACCATTTCGAGCAGAAGAATGATGCGCGAGAGCACAGGGATGGAGGCCGCGAGCAAGCGCAGTTGCGCGACGAAATAGAAAACGACCAGTGCGTTAACGATCGGGAAGAGGTGCCGATCGATCAGATGCCGCAGTAGCACTACGATGGGAATCAAGGCAAGCGTCGCAAGAATGAGCCAGACGGCGCGCGGCGCGTCGTGGAGGATCAGGCGCGCAGAAATTATGGTGAGCAGAGATGCAGTCGAGAACGGCAATTGCAGGGCGCGATTAGTGTGGTCGAGTGCCCGATCTTTATCGGTCCAGCGCGCGACCTGGCGTTTGACTCGCACCATGATGAAGGCAAACGCGATAAAAAGCAGCGCGACGTAGATCAACCTTGTCCACTCGCGTTCCAGGTAGTTGCGTACTTGCGCGGCCTGCGCGCCGAACGAAACCTGGCTGTCACGTCCGAGTGATTGCGCCGCGGCCGTGCGCACCTCGGGACTCCAGATCGGCGGGCTATCCTGCAACCAGAGGCGGTTAACTGCTGCGCTTTGCGCCGATCTGATGGAACGCAACGCACTATTAGCGCGTTGCGTTTGCTCGGCCACGCGCGTCTGCAAACTGAGCACGGCGGCGCGGCGGTTCTGTAGAACCTCTTCGGTCGCGTCGATTCCCTGCAACACCTGATTGATGCGCTGCAGCACTTCTGGTGGCGCGTTGGATTTGCGCGCAAGTTCGAGCGTCGCCTTCCACGTCATGCGCATCGCGGACATTTGGGTGAGCTCGCGGTCGAGCACGTTCCCGCGATCGGTTAGCTGCCGACCCCACGCGGTGAGTTGATCGGCTAGCTTTTGCCAGCGTGTCTCGAAATCGCCCAACGTTTCCAGTGGCACTCCTGGCCGGAGAATGCGCCGAGTTTCAAGCTCACGCGTGTCGATTTCCCTTGCCGTGGCCGCAAGTTCGCGCGTGATGTTGTCGACTATCTTGTTCGAAGAAAGCTCCGATTGAATTTCATTGAGTGTCTCCGAAGCGGAATCGGAGGCCGAGACGATGTCAGGCAAGGGCACAGCAGTCGGTGCCGGTGTCGGCGTGGGAGAAGGAGACGCCGTTGGTGAAGGGGATGCGTTCTGCGCTTGTGCGCCAAACGCAAAGCACAGTAACAGCAGACCAACGAGTAGTAAGGCAGCGCGCCGCGTGAGCAATTCCAGCGGTAATGTCATTTCCCAGTGGTTAGGCACTCAGTTTAGTCTTTGAACTTCGGCTGTAATTTCGGATAGCAGAGCAGTGCGAGTCTGATCTTGCCTTTCGTCGCCCTGCACAAGCGATTTCGCCGAAGCAAATATCTCCTCCGCGCGGGCCAGAATATTTTCCAACTTACTCGTCGATACCTGATCAGTTGCCGAAGACTCTTCGGACTCGAACTGAGTTAGCTCAACATAACGGCGCGCCTGATCAAAACTCTTCGCGGTTTCTCCTATCAGGCGATGAGCGTCCGCTTTTGCCGCTTCAATCGAACTTTCGGGGCGAGGAATTTCGACCAGCCGCGCCAGTTGTTGAAGCGCCGCTCGCAATGCGGCCCGCAATCGGTCGATCGTGCGCTCTGGCCAAATGTATAGCGAAGACGAGTCCGGTGACGATGAGACCGAAAAGAATTCCAACGACGCGATTGCGGACGTTATCGAGGTCTGTGTCGGGCGCATAACCCTGGAAGACGCTGTAGAAAAAAGCGAACGCTATCTGTAAACCCCCGTAGGAGATGAGCTCTGTTCCGGTGGCAACCCAGCCGGCAATGGCAGAGGCACAGGCCACGACCACAACCAGCGACGCGATCGTTTCCATGTGCGGCATGAGAAAGACGATGGTGAAGAGCGCGAGTGCTCCGCCGATCACACAGCCGCCGATCCTGAGCACACCCTTGTGCAGGGTCGCACCGGTGCTTTCCAGCGCAATGAACGTGCAGGTGATGAATGCGGTGTGGATCCCGGACCAGTCAATCGCCGTATAAAAGATGTAACAGAACATCGCTGCGAAGGTGACTTTGAGCGCGAAGTGCACGTGTGCCGGATTGGTGAACGCGTCCGGCACAAATAAACGATGCCCGTCTGGCTCGGACCTTTTCGGTTTCGGCAGATGTGCAGGCGGGCTCGCCGCGTCCGGCAGAAACAGAGGGTTCAGCACGACGGTGAGTCCGGCTCCGTAAACAATGGCCACCCAGAGCCAAAGGAGTCCTCGAACTACGAGTTCAGGTGAGGGAACGGCTTCTCCGACCGACTGCGAGACAGCGACAACAAAGCCGATGAGGAATCCGAGTGGCCCGAGCACAAAAATGCGGGACAACATACATTCCAAGAAAGAGTGCGATTGCCATTCCGGGAATGCGCAGTTCGGGATGACCATAGGTAAACTTGTAAAGTAGGAGAGTTCCGCCAATGCCGATGGTCGCGCCGATAAGCCCGAGGAGTCCGGTAAGTGTCGTGAGATGCTTGGTCTCCTTGGAAACGAAGAAAAGCATGTAAGCGGTGACAGATAGCTCCGGCACCTGCAGCGTCATCGAAATGATCACGCACAAAACTGCGGCCGCCGACCATAATCGCTGTTCGGCGAGCGCGCGCGCGCGTCGGTGCCAGCTCGCGCTTGAACCAGGCGAGAGAAGCAAACGGCAAAAAAGCTGGTTCCGGCGCAGTTGCGCTTATCACGCTCATATGATTAGGGCGAAAGCCAGCTACTCACCGCAAGCATGTGCGAGTTCATCTAGCGAGGTGGACCGTCGATAATCGCAACAGCTGACGCTCCCATGCGAAACAAGTTGGGATCGGGATTTTCCACTTCGATCCGCACGGGGAAACGCTGCGCGACCCGCACCCAGTTCAGTTCGCGTTTCACATAAGGCACACCGGAAGGTGGTAGATCGATCTCGCCCTCTGGCTTAACCGCCCATCCGATTCCCTGCACTTTTCCGCGAAACCGCTGGTTAGGCGCGGAGACCAGGTAAACCGTTGCGGGACTTCCCGGCGCCATGTGGCGAAGCTCGCGCTCACGAAAATTGGCCACCACGTACCATTTTGTCGTGTCGAGAATTGAAAACACCGGGACGCCGACGCTGGCGTAAGCGCCGGCAGAGATATTCAGATTTATTACTCGGCCATCGAAAGGTGCGCTCACCTTGCAGTAGGAGAGATCCAGTTCAGCCTGTTTAACCGCTGCGACCGCGCCGGGCCGCTGCGCGAGTAAAGTTTGCAATTGGCTTAGCTGCGCGCGCGCGGTGTTAAGTTTTTGCTCGTTTGCGGCCACTTCCTGTGCGGCTACCGCAACCTTCGTTCGCGCCTCGTCCACTTGTTCCGCCGTTGCGAAATGCTTTGGCAGCAACGGCTCGAGCCGGTGCAACGTATCCTCCGATTGCTTGAGTTGCGCAGTCGCGCTTTGAACGCCAGCCTCGGCGGCCTTGACTCCGAATTTCAACTGTTCGTCTTGCGCGCGCCCTACTTCGATTTGCTCGTCGAGAGCTGAAAGCGCCGATTTCGCTCGATCCAGCGCTTGCTCATAATCGGCAGGATCGATCTCGAACAGAAGATCGCCTTCCTTCACCAACTGGTTGTCTTGAACAGCGAGCTTAACGATCGGGCCGCGGACGCGCGGAACGATTCCGACGACGTTGGCGCGCGCAGCGGCATCGTCGGTTCGTGGATGCCGCGCCAGCACGCTCCAGACATAAAGCGTTAGAAAAACTGCACCGCAAACAATGAGCAGCGCGACTAGGTTGCGAATGAGCTTCCGGCCCTCGGCGCTATCTTTTGCCGTCGGAGTCACCGCCGGTGTTGCGGGAGCAGCAGCCTGTGTCGCGGGACCGGCAGCGGTTCGGTTTGCAGTCTCCTGATTCAATGTGGTAGTTGGCTCGCTCATCCGCCTAGTTCTGGTAAAAAATGATCCACGTCACAAAAGTGTAAATGATCGTCAGGGACGTGTAGATGAGCGGCGCCGGAGATGCGTACGCTTCGAGATGATTGGCCCGAACAATCCATCGGCTAACAAGTGTCAAAGTCAGCCCGCTCACAATGCAAATCATCCAAGCCGGAAAATAGGAACCGAGAATATCAATCGTAGGTGAGCGGTGACTCACCGGTCGGACCACGAAGATCAATGCGCCGATTAACAGGAGCAGCCCGATGATTCTAACGGATCGAGACCGAGTCCGCCGAACGGTTGGAGGATTTTTGCTGCTGCTCGGAGCGACTCGCGCAAATTCTGTTTTCATCTTCGTGGCTGCCTAACTACTGGCGGGACCGGGCGGGCAAGATCACCCACACTCAGCGCGAGCGCCGCTTGAGTGGTGTAAATTGCCGCCTGAGTGTCGTGACTGGTCGCAAGCCCAGCGGTGAGATTACGTTCCGCACTAACGACCTCTGTGTATGTGCTCAGGCCTTGCTTGTACGATTCGAGCACCGCGTCGAATGCACTCTTCGACGCCGTCAGTAACTTTTCGGCCGCGTCCTGCTTTTTCAGCGCTGTTCGATACCCGGTGTACGCCTTCCACACATCCCGCGCAGCCGAGTCGCGCGCTCCGGCAAGTTCGTTCTCCGCTTGATGCAGATCGGCCTCTGCCATGTCGAGTTTGTGCCGGCGCGCGAACCCGTCAAAGATCGGCACGTTCATTGTGAGAAACGCGCCAAAAGTCGGCCGAGTGCCCCCGAAGTAGTCGGATTTGGCGACGCTCACCTGCAGGTCCGTTTCGCTAAAGTGCGCGTCCAACGTCACCTTTGGATAATACTCGGCGCGGATCTTGCGAATCTCATATTCCTTGGCGCGCACATCGGCTAGCTTTGCAACGAGATCCGGCCTTTGCGCCAAAGCTTTCGTGATCAATGTACCAACAGAATCTTCACTCTGAGCATCCAAACCACTTTGCCGTGGCAAGTCCGCAACCTTGAGTTGCACCGTCGGCAGAAGCCCGATGCTTTCGATCAGAGCGACTCTGGCGTCGCTCTCCGCCCCAAGGCTGGCCTCAAGGTCAAAAGCAGATTGCGCACTCTGTTGCTGGGCCTGCAGCAACTCGGGTTTGGTGGCAAGCCCGTTATCAAAGCGCGTCTGCGCCGCCTGCTCGACCGTTTTTGCCGCGTCCAGCGCGCTCTGAGTTACCATCACTTTTTGCCGCGCCGTGCCGAGCTGGTAAAAGCGGTCGGTCACATCAAAGACGATTTTTTGGTGCGTTCCATTGAAGCCGACATTCGCCATCATCAATTTCTCCCGCGCTGCTGCCCTGATCGCGCTGCGTTCACCGAAGTCGATCAGCAACCATTTTGCGTTCAGCTCGGCCCGCGCCAACAACGACTCGGTGACTAACGTGCCTCCGCCGACAATCTCCACGTTCGGCAGGTTCCCGTTGGTTGGCGGCTTCTGTAGGTTGGTTCGCAACTGCGGAAACGGCACGAAGGCCCGGTCGTATCCTCCAGCCGCAGCCGCGACGATGTACGGGTAATAAGCGCTCTCTGTGAGACCGACTGCAGCAGCTGCCATCCGGGCGCGTTCCCAGGCCACGCGCGTTTCCGGGTTGCTGCGCTGCGCGATATCAATCAGCTCGGCGAGATTGTAAGTCTTGCGCGGATCAATGGCCGGATAGTAGCGGCGTTCAGCCTGCGTCGGCTCGTATTGGCGAAGTTCTTCTTCGTATCTCGGGAGCGTCGGTGGTGCCCACGGCCTCACGGGTGATGGCGGCAGATCATCGCGCGCAAATGCAATCCCTATGATCGCGAGAAATTGCGTGCCTCCAATGAAAGAGATCTTCACGAGAACCTCGCGAAGTCCACGGGACCGTTTCATAACGTACACTATGATTGATGGCGAACTGCAGTGTCGAGCGCAGACAGTCATTGTTCGTTCTTGCTTTCCCACTTGTTTCTCAAGCTTTTGAGCGCCGTAATTTCACACAATTTTGACGAGAAGAATGTCGACGTTTCGGAGTTGTTGCGCTCCGCGTAGTCGATCAGCTCGGCCAGGAAAATCGCAATTCTTTCACGACTTACTCGCACCAGAGCGCGATAAGCAGGATAAGGAGGCCTGTGGTTAAAAAACACCACGGGATCAGGATTACCTCGACGCGGAGTCTGCGCACGGCCGGAATGTCACCGGAGACGTTCGGGTCTTTGTCGAAAAACCGGTGCCGATTGCGAAAGATATATACGAAGGCGACAATGTTCACGGTTAGGAAGAACGTTGCTGCGATTCGCAGAGCGGGAAGAGCCGCTGGATTGATTTGTGCTAGCATGAGTTACTCCTTTGCTGAAGTTGCGGACGTCGCGGACGACGCAGTCTTGTTCGCTTGATCTTGCGGACGCAGCGGACGTTTGCGTGTTTCCAGGAAGGCGACCAAGTCATCGAGCTCGCCCGGCTTGAGCGAGCTACTAAAGGCCGGCATGTTCGTTCCGCCATTGACGATGCGGATGACCAGGTTGTCGCGCGTTAGCTTGTCCGCGATGTAGGTTAAGTCGGGTCCGCGCCGGCCCCCGAAACCCTGAATGAGGTGGCAGTTCAGGCATCCTTTCTCGTGAAACAATTGACCACCTTTAAATACCGGGCCGCTGGTAGCTCCTACTACTTTCTCGCTGAGCGGCTGAGCATCGAAGTTAGGCGACCAGGGCGATTGCTGACCTTCCCACCAAAGCCCACCAATCATGATCACCGAGAGACACACGACCGCAATTGCCCAGGGGCGTCGGGAGGCAGCGCGCTCGCCTTTGTGATTCCAAATAGGAACAAACAGCAGGAGTAGCCCGATCAGGACTGGGAATCCGATCATGACGTAGCCTTCGATCCTGGCTGGGATGAGGGCGAGCAGCGCGAAGTACCAAAGAAGATACCAATCCGGTCGTGGATCGGCTGCCAGTATGCTCGGATCCGGCGGCTTATCCAGCGCCGGAGGTCCGACGAAGAATGCGGCGAGCAGCGATCGCGATGATCAGGACCGTGACGACAATCACATCTCGCCAGGCCAGGTCCGGCCAAAATGGCTTGCCACTCTTCTTGAGTAGCTCTTCGTATTCGGCGCGGTAGGTCGCAGGATCGACTGGTTTGCCCGCAACCGGCGGCTCCGAGATCCCGTGGCGAAGGACGAGCCACAGATGTAACCCGATAAAGGCAAACATAATTCCGGGCAGAACGAAAACATGGATAGCGAAGAACCGACTAAGCGTCGCGCCGCCAATCGTATTACCGCCAAGGATGAAGCGAGCCACCCAGTCCCCGATAATCGGAATACGTCCCGCCTGCTCAGCCGCGACCACGACCGACCACGCCGCGGTTGAATCCCACCGGAGTAGCTGGCCGGTAAATCCCATTCCTAGGGTGAAGGCCAGCAGACAGATTCCAGTGGTCCACGTCATCTCGCGTGGAAATTTGTAGGCGCCAAACAAAAACGTCTGCGCCATATGCGCTCCGATCATCAACACCATCGCGGACGCGCCATAGTAATGAAGTCCGCGCAGAAAGCGGCCGAATGGCGCGTTGTTAGTAATGAACAACAGCGTCTCGTAAGCTTGTGACGACGACGGGATATATGAGAACGCCAGGGCGACGCCGCTTGCTACCTGTACGATGAACGCACACAACGTGGCGCTGCCGAAGACGTACCACCATTTCGCATCCTGCGGCGCGATATGCTTCGCCGGCGAGAGCAGGACACTGATGCCCAACCGATCGTCGAGCCAATTCCACACTGTTTTGAATAGCTTGATCACAGCGTGGTGGAAATCGGAACGATCGCCTGTTTCATTTGCACTTCGCCATTTGCGACCCGCACATCGTAACGAAAAAGCGGCCGCGGCGGCGGACCGGCAGCGACGGTGCCGTCATCGTAATAGACGCCGCCATGACAGGGGCACATGAACAATTCCGCGCCTTCGAGCCAGCGCACCGGGCATCCGAGATGAGTGCAATTAACGGAGAAGGCAATGAAGCTATCCTGGCTGACTCGACGTAACCAGACAGCGCTCTTCGCGGTCACACCAGCCCATGGGAGCGACGAAGGATCAGTCACAGTCACGGCTACTGTTTTACCGATTTGAAAATCATCTGGTTTGCCGAGCGTGACCCATTCCCTGGGCACCTTCCGAAAGAAGGGCGCAACGATGAACCCGACTAACGGAACTCCAACAATCGCACTGCAAAGACCTACAAGCGCGATGGAGAGTTTTTCAAAAAATCGCCGACGGCTGATCTCCTCCGGAGTTTCAGTCAGCGGCGCAGACGACGAGTCACTTGGACTTGTATTCATGGCGAATTTCCGTGATCCAACCGGCAAGCGCTGCGATGAAGAGGACGACACCGACGAGCCAAACGACCCAGGTGGTAATTAGCCCCCAGAAGAGAAAGGCGATTCCCATGGCTAGTCCGGCCGGGAAGTAGGTCGGGTGCGGCAGTGGCGTATCGGGTAGCACCTGCCAACCGGGCGGTACCGCGTCCGAATGTTGCGTGGTTGATTGTTCGTCAGGCATTTGATTTCTCCGTTTGTGGCGCCGGGCACGAATGCCACCGAGCTAGCTGGGCGAGAATTGCAGCTACATAAATCGCGCACATGGGAACCCACATCAGCAGTCCGCCGATCTGCTGATCACGATCACTTGTTAGGCCCCAGTCGCCGCGGATCGTGCTGAGCATTCCCAAACGATCGACCGGGTGTTGGTAAACCGGACAAATCGAAACTGGGGCAAAGGTCAGGATAATGCCGAGCACACTGCATGCGGTGCAGGCGGTAAAGAGGTAAACAATGCCGGCGGGCGGTGAAAGACGTTGCTCTTCGCACGGCGCGAGAACCTGCCACCAGAACACGCTTCCCATTAACAGCAGCGAAGTGGTCTGAATCGCCGAGATAGTCCTCGACGTGGCCGCCGCGTTACAAAGTGTCGGCGCATGCCACAGCCACATCGCACCAACTCCGGCAACCCATCCGATCAGTGGATAACTAAGATAGGTGAGTGGAGGACGAAGCGAGAACGACCGGGGTAGACCTAACAACAAAAGCGCGGGAACGACCAGCACGAGCAAGATGTGCTGAAGCATGTGCGCGCTGAAGAGGTAGCCGTTAGCCAGCGCACTGAACGGTGAGATCAACGCTAAAAGAAACACCACGACCGCCGCGGCGAAATACAGCGGTCTGCCTCGTTGCCCGAAGGCGAGAAAGTAACCGACAGACGCAATGGCGCTAAGAATGAGAACAATAGAATTCCACGTCCAGGCGGTAGTGAAGAATTGGTAGGTAGTCATCGAACAAATGGAAGGATGTAAACAGTGAATAGAACAAAGACCCAGACGACATCGACAAAATGCCAGTAGTAGCCGACTGACTTAAAGGCCGACTCGCCGCGGCCAGAAGCGAAATCACCCTCCCACGCCAGCCAGAGAAAAATCAGCAGCGCGATCAGACCCAAGAGCACGTGTAAACCGTGAAAGCCAGTAAGAGTGAAGAAGGTGGTCGAAAAAAGATTGGTGCTGAGATCGACTCCAGTTTGAAACAGTTTCCAATACTCCGTTCCCTGGCCAACCAGGAAGATACCGCCGAGCAAGATCGTCAGCGCGAGCCAGCCAAGCATGGAACCGCGGCGCTGTTTCGTTAGGGCAATCTCGGAGCGCCAAAAAGTGAAACTGCTGGCGAAAAGACAAACGCTGAAAACCAGCGTCCGCGGAACATCCAGCTCTTTCGGTCCGGGACCGGCTTGTGGCCGAGCGTAGAAATACAAGTAGGCAAGGAGAAGCGTCGCGAAGAATCCTGCTTCGGAAAGAATGAAGGCTCAGAATGCCAACTTTGTTGTGATCAGGGAGGATGATGGCAGCGCTATTCTCGCCTACAATCGGGTCGGGACGGTCGGGATTAGCCAGGTCCCATAATGGGCGGCGACTGCGGATCGGCGGCAGCGCGTGGAAGTTTTCATGTGGCGGCGGCGACGTTGTGGCCCATTCGAGGGTCCATGCGTCCCAGGGGTTATCGCCCGCTACTTTGCCGCGGAAAAACGAAGTCGCTAAGTTCCAAACCAGGATAAGCGCGGCTGCGCTCATGAAGAAAACGCCGGCGGTCGAGAGCATGTTCATCCAACCCCAGTGTGGAAGATCGGGATAGGTATAGACGCGCCGCGGCATACCGAGCAGACCGAGAAAATGCTGAATGACGAAGGTCATGTTAAAACCGATGACCATGAGCCAAAAGCTCCATTTGCCTAACGACTCCGAGAGCATGCGACCGCTCATCTTTGGAAACCAATATTGGATGCCGCCCAAGACTGCGAAGACGATCGCTCCTACGGCCACGAAATGAAAATGCGCGACGAGAAAATAGCTGTTCTTAGTCTGCCAATCGAGTGCCACGCTGGCATGACTGATTCCGGTGAGGCCCGCGACAAGGAATTGAATGAGAAACGCGATGCAGCATAACATCGGCACATCGAAACGAATTCGGCCGCCGATCATCGTTGCCGTCCAGTTGAGCACTTTTACGCCAGTTGGAATGGCAATAAGCATCGAGGAAATGGCGAAAAACACATCAAGTGGACGGCCCATCCCCACGGTAAACATGTGGTGTCCCCAAACGCCCAGGCTCAGCACGGCGATGGCTACACTCGAGGCAGCGACAAATTCGTAACCGAAGATTGGTTTGCGCGAAAAAACCGGAATGATTTCAGAGACGATTGCGAAGGCAGGAAGGGCAAGGATGTAAACTTCCGGATGACCGAACGCCCAAAAGATGTGTTGCCATAGAACGGGCGAACCTCCGCCAATGGGCAGAAAGAAATGGCCCTGTAGCTGACGATCGATCAGGATCATCGCCAGATTGGCGTTTAAGACTGGAAGAGCGAAAATAATAATGAACGCGTTAACGAAATTGATCCAGGTAAAGAGCGGAAGGCGACGCATCGTCATTCCTGGACCTCGCAGCGAAATAACTGTCGCGATGGTGTTGATGGCAAAACTAATTGAGCCAATACCCAGGACGAAGAGAGCTACTGCCCAATAATCAACCCCGGGAGATGAGGAATAGGGCGTCTCACTCAAAGGTGCGTAGGAGAACCAGCCGACCGCTGGGAGCGCCGCCAGCGAGCACGCTAAAGTGCAAAAGAATTCCACCTAACGGCACACACCAGAAACCAAAGGCGTTGAGACGCGGGAAAGCCATGTCGCGCGCGCCGATCTGCAGAGGTAGCACGTAATTGACCAAACCAAATAACACCGGCATCACGACGAGAAAGATCATCGTCGTGCCGTGCATGGTGAATAATTGGTTGAAGGTGTCGGGCTGGAGAAAATGGTTGTTAGGAACTGCCAGCTGCAGTCGCATGAAAAGCGCTTCGGTGCCGCCGATCACGAAAAAGACCAAAGCGGTCAGCATGTAGAGAACAGCGATGCGCTTGTGATCAACGGTGGAAAGCCACGCGAGTCGGTAGTGTGCGCGCTTGGCCGGGTCTAGGACTGCGTCCCGGAATTCTGCAATGGTAGTCGTGCCGTTCATCGTAGGGTCGAGAGATACGCCGCTAGTTGATCGAGCTGCTCGTCGGTGAAGTTAAAGTCTGGCATGAGCGCACCGGGCTTGACGTGCTGCGGGCTTTTCAGCCAAAGGCGCATGTTCGCCGGCGTATTCTCCAGAATACCGGCGCCAAGTTGTTTGCGACTGGCAACGTGCGTGAGATCCGGCGCGACCCGCAAATCCGCTCCAGCTACTCCGTGGATAGCATGACAGTTGATGCAGGTTGATGTTTGAAACAGCGCCAGCCCTTTTGCGGTAACATCACTTGTCGCCGCCTGGCCTGGTTGTAGTTGAGCACGTTGCCATTCTTCGAACTTCGAAGGTTCATCGGCCACGACCAGGATGCGCATCCAGGCATGTTGCGTTCCGCAAAATTCCGAGCACTGGCCGATGTAAGTGCCGGGTTTGTCGGCTTGTAACCAAATGTGGTTAGGTTGCCCTGGCACATTGGTCATCTTGCGAGTCAACTCCGGCACCCAGAATTCGTGCAAGACATCCTTTGACTCCAACCGCACCGACAAAGGCTTGCCGGTCGGAATGTGGATTTCGTTCGCCGTGATAGCTCCTGAGCCGGGGTAATCGACCTGCCACCAGAATTGATGTCCGGTTATTACCAAATCAGGCGAAGGCGCCGGTGGCGGATCAGCGCGATTCATCGCGCTAATTGTCATGGCTAAAAGAAGAATGACGATCAGGAACGGAATAATCGTCCAGGCGATCTCCACCTTCCTGTTACCCGGGATTTGCTTCGGGTCGGGCTCACCCGCGCCCCCCCGAAAGCGAAGAATCGCGTAGATGATCGCGCCGGTTACGATGACGAAAATGAGGGCGAAGATGATCGTCGAAGGGATCGCCAAATCGTAAATCGCGCGCGCTTGTGGCGACTGCGGATCCAGAGCATTTGACGTCTGCATCGTAGGGACCTTACATCTTTGCTTTCCCTTCTCGGCTCTCTCGTAGCGCTGGCCTACCACACCCAGCAGCAAGTGAGCAGTGCGAAGCCAACGGCGTCTTCATTTGTTTAGATCCCTATTAGCTGCTGTATCCGTAGCTATCCTTCCCTCGCGTGGCAGTAAAGAGAAAACAGCCCAACAAAGCGAATCGCAGAAGCCCTTAATGATTCGATTAAAATTTTGCGCAAAGCTGATAATAGCCAGATGTCCCGTAGGCCGCTGTTGGAAGAAGATTTGAGGGAGTCGCGAAAGGGTCCGGCACCCAGCGGTTGTTTCGTTCTTCGGCCGAAAGCCGTTCGTCTTCAGCATTAAGTTTCTCGATCAGCGCCGCGACGTGTGCCTCGATAATTCGATGACACGCCGCCAACTCTCGCTCGCGAGCCTGAACGCCGCGACGAGCCACCGCTTCCAAGTCGTCTATATTATATAGAGCGACATGCGCGAGCCCGCGCACGGCCGGATCGATGTTGCGCGGCACAGCGAGATCTATGAGTAATAGCGGTCGATGGCGCCGTGCTTCCATTAGACGCTCGACGTCATCGCGATAGAGCAACGTTTCCGCGCTGCTCGTCGCCGCAATGACGACATCCACATCGGGCATTTCGAACAGACAATCGCCAAGGCAGATGGCTTGTGCCCCGTATTGGATCGCCAGATCGATTGCCCGATCGGAAGAACGATTCGCAACCAGAATCCAGCGCGCGCCTTTCTTTACCAACAGCCGAAGACAGCATTCCGCCATCTGGCCTGCGCCAATGACCATGATTGATCGACGACCAAGATCTTCTCCGAGAATTTTTTCAATCAATTCCACTGCTGCGCTCTTAATTGAGACAGCGCCGCGACCGATTGCGGTGCGCGTCCGAATTTCCTTTGTCGCTTGGAGAGCTTTTTGAAACAGCCGATTTAAAACGCGGCCGGTCAGTCCGGCGCTGCGAGCGATCTCGTAGGCATTTTTGATTTGACCGGTGATTTCAGTTTCACCGAGCGCCATCGAGTCCAAACCGGCGGTAACGCGGAGCAGGTGGCGCACAGCAGCGGCGCCCTCGTACAGATAAATGTGCGGATCTAAGTCGCGCGGCTCGGCGCAAAGCAACTGTAAAAGTGATTTAATGTGACGCCGTTGCCTTTCGGGTTGTTCCGTAGATTTCAACACGATTGCAGGTTGAAAGCAGAACGATTTCGTCGAGATGGCCGAAGCACTTCAGGACAAACGCAAGATCGACAATCGCGGACTGTTTCACCGCAAGCTGCTCGCGGAGTTCAACCGGCGCGGTCTTATGACTTATTCCTGCGGCGAAAAGTTTCACGTCACTTAGTCAAAGTGCTTTCGAGTCGCGCGGGCTGAGCTCCCTGATTTGGCATGGCTGCAGGGGGCGGCGCTGTTTGTGCCGGTTCAGATTGCTGATAATTCACGATCAAACGCGAACCGCGCTGTCCGGTCAGGAACAGCCAGCCCCATTGCAAGAACACGCTGATTTTCAGACTGAGCTGAGACAGAAACGTGATGTGAATGAAAGCCCACGCCAGCCACGCGAGGAGACCATGCAGACGAATTTTTCCGCTTTCCAGAACTGCGTAGCCCTTGCCGACCACAGCCATGGTGCCTTTGTCGAAATAGCGAAACGGTTTGGGAGCTTTCTTGCCGGCAAGCTGGCGCCGAATCAATTTCCCAGCGTAGCGTCCTTGTTGCATCGCAACCTGAGCGACTCCCGCCAGCGGTTTTCCGTCCTGATCGAGCGACGCCGTATCGCCGACCACGAAAATTTCCGGATGATTTGGAACTCGAAGATCGGGTTGAATACGAACGCGACCGGCGCGATCGGTCTCCGCCCCTAACCATTTTCCGGCGGGGGAAGGCGTAACACCGGCCGTCCAGATCACTGTCTTGCTCGCAATTCGCTCCCCTCCGACAATGACTCCTTCGCTGTCGATCTTCTCGACGGCGTGGCCCAGGTGGATTTCGACTCCGAGCTTTTGCAGATGGAACTCCGCTGCCTCAGACAGACTCGGGGCAAAAGTGCCAAGAACGTTTCGAGCGGCATCGATCAAAACAATTCGTGCTGAAGTCGGATCGATCCGGCGGAATTCGGAACGTAATGACGTCCGAATGAAAATAGCGAGCGCCGCCGCCATCTCGACGCCGGTTGGTCCGGCGCCAACCAAAACGAACGTCAACAAATCGCGGTGAAGATCGACATTTTCTTCGGCCTCAGCCTGCTCGAAGGCGCTGAGGATTTTGTTTCGAATACCGACGGCATCGGCCAGGCTTTTCAATCCCGGAGCAAACTTTTCAAATTCGTTGTGTCCGAAATAACTGTGTCGCGCACCGGTCGCGAGAATGAGGTAGTCGTAACGCACCGGCACATGCTCGCGATCTGCGTCGTTTACAAAAACGCAGCGTTGCGCCTTATCCACGCCGGTAACCTCGCCCATGATCACCGTTGTATTTTTATGTCTTCGCAATACTTCGCGGATTGGCGAACTCATTTGCGACGGTGCGAGGACTGAGGTCGCTACCTGATAAAGAAGCGGCTGAAAAACATGATGGTTCGTTCGATCAATGAGAATGACTTCGACCGGCGCTTTCCCAAGGGCTTTGGCCGCAGCCAGACCACCAAAACCGCCGCCGACGATCACTACCCGCGGTGTCTTCGACGTCTGCCCATCCGCACCATTGATAGAATTGAGATTAGCGCCGTTCATCCATCCTTTTCTCAAGCTTCTAAGGCCTGAAATTTCAGAGAATCTTTGTTTTTCTTGCAGACCGCGATAGTCAGGTCAGGGGCGAACAGACGCCGCCTAACGGGTTACGTCGCTGTCGATGACTAGCCGTAGTCCGAAATTCACTGCTTGCCTTCGATTGCTTCTTTCATCATCTGCCGCGCTCGCGCCGACAATGGTCCCATCCCACTCCCGGAGAGGTACCACAGGCCTTTGTCTATGTCGCGGGAGTAAAGAAACATGACGCCTTCACCCGCGTCCGCGTGGTAGAACGTCGCGCCCGGATTTTCTGCGATCAATGCAAGCAAAGTTTGTCGCCAGGGATCGTCGGGAGAATGGAAAATCTCATCGGCGAGCTTCTTGAGTTCTTCAACGTTGATTGTTCGAATCGACTTCATGACGCTGGTGCGGCGGTCGTCGTCGATTTTGTCGATATCTACGAATTTATCGAATGGCATAGGATTTAGTCGGTTGGATGTGGTTCGTTAGGCTGCAAAGGGGAGGCGTTGCGCTCCCGCTGAAAGTGGTCGATCACGTCGGCGACAGTTGTGAAGCGGTTTACGCCGCCCAATTTGCTGTCGACGCCTTCATGGCGGAGCCGATCGCGCACTGAGGAACGCGGTTCAACCGCTTGGAATCGGATATGCTCTGCGATGAGTTCGTCAGCCATACCCGCAAGCATGTAGGCACTCTGCATGTCAACAAGTGGCTGCGGCGGAGAGATCGAGCACTACGAGCTTCGGCGGTGTTGGCTGCGGCGTGAACACGGCTCAGGATGGCGTCGCAGACATTGTCCACGTTGAAATAGACGAGGAGCCGATTCCGGCCGGAAAATCATTACTCCGGGGATGAGTTGATTGTCCTGATGTCGTTCGCAGTCCGAAAAGCGACGGGTGCCGGGAATTCGTCCGAGCAGAGCAACGTGAGGCCTTGAGGAAGCACGGACCAGCTGCACAAGTGAGATCACCGCCCCGATCATCACGCCGAGGAGCAAACCAAACGTCGAGTACGCCGATGAAAGCCGTTACCGCCACGACAAACTCAGGACGATCACTCTGCCAGAGCTGCTTCAGAGCTTGAAAGTTTGAGCAGCTCCGCCACCGCCACCAACACCACAGCGGCGAGAACCGGTTGCGGCAACGCGCTCAAGAGTTTGGAGAAAAAGAGCACAACAATGAGAATGAAGACTGCCGCCATAGCGGTGGAGAGCGGTGTTTGCGCCCCGCCCTCTTCATTAACAAGCGACTGCGACGTACCCCCGCTGACCGGAAAACCGCCACCGAATCCGGCAGCGAGGTTCGACGCTGCGAGCGCCAGATTTTCCTGATTGGCATCGAACCTTCCGCCGTGCTTAGCGACCAACATTCGCCCAATCGCAGCTGTTTCGACGGCGCCGAGAAGAAAACAAGCAAAGGCGAGCGGAAGCAGCTGGCTCAGATCATTGCCAGTAGACGGCAGGCAGCCTGAAAGGCGGAATTCCCTGTGGCACGGCGCCGATCAGCTTTACGCCCCGTGTCTCGAGCGAAAACGCCGATGCGGCGACGATCCCTCCGATCACGATGAAAAGCGCGACCGGCTTATGTTTGAGAAAGACTTTCCCAAGAATGAGCAGCGCGAGCGCGATTCCTCCAACGATAAGTGACATCGGGTTTGTTTCGCTCAAGTGCTTCAAGAAGAAGCCCGCGTTTCCCCAAAAACTGCCATGAGCACTATGAAAACCGAAAAGCTTAGGCAATTGTGTGCTGGCAAGAAAAAGCGCCACGCCGCATTTGAAGCCGGTCATGACACTCTCTGAGATGAAATGTACCATGACTCCAGCTTTCACTAGCCACGCAATGAAGGCGATGAGCGAGACCAGCAACGCCGTGCCAGCCGCCAGCGCGCCAAAGCGTGTAGTATTACCTCCGGTCATTCCGGCAAGCGACGAGCCAATGACAAGCGAAATGGCGGAAGTCACTGAAGCGGCGGTATAGCGCGAACCGCAAAAGATCCAGAAAACCAATCCGCCGAACAAGCAGGCGTAAAGGCCGGCTTCCGGAGGCAAATTGGCTAGAGATGCGTCGCCCAACGCTGCGGGAAGCAGGTATGCGGCAAGCGTAACGCCTGCGACAATATCCAGGCGCAACCAACTCAGTTCATAGCTGGCCAACCATGCAACGGCTGGAAACGTCCTTTTCCACCATGAGGTCCCTTTTTGTCGAATAGCGCTGCTCATTCGCAGAGAAAAGAGAAGAACCGCATTTGGATTTTTGCGCTCAAAGTTAGTTTGTAGAGGTGTTCAAAAATTGAGAGTAACGGCGAAAACGAACGCCGCATCGCTCGAACCGGGGCTTAGCCAATAGGTCGTAAGATCGACGTTTCGATATTTGAATCCGATGAACGGTCCACGCCGAATCTCGGAGTTACTGCCCAGCCCATTGGTCCGATCAACAACCGCCCCGACTCTGAACCACTCGGCCGGAGCATAACTTAGTTCCGACCAGCTGTAGAAGAAATCATTCGAGTACGTTTTCGAATCGAAGAAGTATTCGCCCTGACTGGAGAGCTCGACTGATTTGTAGCGGATCGAAAGGAAGTAGCCGGGGGCGATTCCGGTAATGTCGCCAAAAACACCACCAAACATTGGGGTAAGGGCAAGCTCCAGCTTCTTCCCGGTGGTGAAATTGTAGCCAAGCCAGACCGAACCTGTCTTGATCGCTTCGTAGTTATACCGCGTTTCCAGATGCAACCAGTCGTGGTCAGCGGTGAAATTTGGGTTTACATAATCACGCGAATGCAGACTGAGGTAAGTGTAGCTCGACAGTGAAAACTCCCACTTGGCCTGATTAGCCGGGGTACCGGTTTCCGCGAAGTGTCGGTGACCGTTCCGCCGAACGACTCGCAAACGGCCAGACCGGCAATCGTGGCCAGGGTTGCACACGATCGCATTATCCTATCCTCCAAGGAGAATGGCCACGCCGACGAGCGCTAACCCAACCGCCACCATCGCCAATCCGACTGTTAGACGGTTACGCCCGGCGTATCTGAGCCCATTTCTGTCCAACATAAAAGAGCGCGGCAATCGAAAGGAAATTAGAGATACGCAGTGCGAGAGATGGCTGCGAAAAAATGAGAAATGGCAGTGCCGCCGGAAGGCACGAAACAAAGACCAGCCAAAAACAAGCGATTGCGCCGTAAAGATCTTCCTTCGTTAGAATCTTTTTCGTGATGTGCGCCCCAGCGATGTGTTTGACGACGGACTTGCCGATTGCTTGTGCCTCCTCCGGGGGAAGCAGTTCCTGGAATTCCGGCTCGAGTGCGTCCTGAACCAGGTGCACAGCAGTCCCTGGATCGGGCGTGTGTTGGACTGCTTCGACCAGTCGCAGCTTTCCTCTCCGTACGATCATGGAATTCATGATATACATGACGGCGTCGATAATCCCCCAGGCGACATTTGAGCCAATGGCAGCGAGCAGAAGGTGACGAACACCGGCTCTGCCTTCGGCCACGGTCAACCCGGCAGTGAGCGTCACGGTTAATACCATGATCAGGCCAAATAGAATTTCCCCTAACCGGCTGCCCGGATCGAGGTGGCGCCGAGTAAAACGGCTCATGCCTGGAATCGCAAGGCCAAGGTCAAAAGAATATGCTCCTGGGTTTTTTGCCTGCTGGCCTTTCGGTAGTCGTTTGTGATGACGAGTCCGCCATCGGAAATATCGTTCGACGGAACGTGTGTTTTTGATTCGTAGATTCGAAATCAGAAATGAGCTTGGCCAGTCGCTGATCATATCCGTCCACGATCGGACTGTTGCCGTTTGAGTCGATCCACTCGGGATGCTGAGCCAGTAGGTCGCGGTGGAGCTGTACTCGCAACTCCGCGTATGACCGAATTTGCGGCGGCTTTGACGGGACGACCGGTATGCGACCCACGTTCGGCTGCACTTCCATGTTCATAGCGGCACTTTAAAATTGTTTGTCAGCCTGGTGGTAGATCGCGTGTGGAGGATTTTGTACTTTGCCTTCAGACCTGTAGCGCAGGGCCTCGTTTGGGAGTTCACTAAGCGAGCCAGAAACTGATAAGAAGAATCAGGATAAGCGTGGTCACAACGAGGTACGGAATCGTTACGACCTCGATTCTGACCTTGCGCGCGGCCGGGATGTCGTTGTCGACGTTCGGATCTCGGTCAAAGAATCGGTGACGATTGCGAAAGATGTAGGCGCCTCCAGCCAAGTAGACGAGAAGGAAGAAGGTCGCGGCGATTCGAAGGGCAGGAAGAGCTTCAGGATTGATAAGCGCCAGCATAACTTTCGGTGTTGTTCTTTGTCCTCATTTCTTTCTCAAGCTTCCAACACCAGACATTTCAGAAAATTTTTAGATCTCTTAGCGGGACGTTGCCTTTACGATTCCGGAGATCCAAACCAGCAGATTCGTAATCACGTCGCGGCGATTTATTTCGTGCAGCATTTCGTGCCGGCCGCCTGGATAGAAATCGTGAGCGATCGACCTGAGCCCGGCGCTCCGATAGCGATCGATCAGCACACGGACGCCTTCGAGTCGTTGGCCAACGGGATCATCACCGCCGGAGAAAATATAAACCGGCAAATCGTCGCGCACCTCTCGGATTTCCCGCGGATCGGCCAGTCGCGGGAATGCACCCAAAAATGACTGCATCGAATCAGGCTTAAGCGACGGAAAACAGAGCGGATCGTTGATGAAAGCATCCACTTCTGCGTTGTCACGGCTAAGCCAATCAAACGGTGTGCGCGCTGGTTCAAACGCCGCGTTCATCATTTTCATAGGGTCCTCCCCCGGCGCTATCGACTGAGCAATGCGAGCCAGGCCATCGAGCGTGCCAGATCCTGATAGCGCAAGGCCGTCAATGGAATGACTGTGGTCGAGAATAAATTGCTGGGCCGCGAAAGAACCCATGCTGTGCCCTAAAAGGATGTATGGCTTGCCCGGATGTTCGTTCTTCGCGATGACCCTTAGAGAAATCATGTCTTCGACGAGCTGGTCAAAGCCGCCGGGCCCGAATTCACCAAAACTTCCGGAAGGCTTTGCGGTCAGGCCATGACCGCGGTGATCGTTTCCATAAACGACAAATTCCGCCTGCGTTAACACCTGGGCTAGTTCTGCATACCGGCCGATGTGCTCACCAAGTCCGTGAGCGATCTGAACGACTCCGCGAACATCGCGAGAATTGCCCCATTTTACGCAGGCAATGGCAAGGCCATCGCCGCTTTCAAATTCAAATCGCTTCGACATTCGCAGTGCGCGAGCAGATAATCGCCCAGGTCGGAAAGAATCTTCTTGTTCATGGTTTGGCCTGAGTCGCAGCGTATTTTGAAACAGTCGCGTCCGTCAAGCGAAGCTCTGGCCGATTTGTAGCAGCTGACAATGTGTCAGCGGTAGAAAAGCGGTCCTTCGCCTGTTCCGGTTCCATTTTCGGGACGGCCATTTCCCAAGCGCGGAATACAATCCGATCCCGACAACTTTAATCATTGCGTTTTAATCGTCACGACCTCAGCTGTTTACCGCACGATAAAAATCCGTGGCACGGCGGGTGCAATACGGGCAAGGCAACCGATGAACACGCATAAATCTACAACTTACGATCTTATCGTGGAGTCTGAGTCTGAAGACAATAAATTCCAACCCTGCTCGAAACGGTAATTTACGCTCTCTTTACTTTGAGTGCGATCCTTTCGATCTGGCAGTTCGTGGTGCAGCCCATTGTGGTGCCTTCACAAACCGCCGGCTTCGCTTCCAATCAGACGACTCAGGGCGTCCAGGGAGAGATCTAACAAGAATTAGATAGGCATCAAATTCCTCATCATGCGGGATCTTGGCCTGGCCCGAGCGAACGTGGCGGAGACGATTTAAGCCAAACAACGCGATTACGGCCACAAAGAGCAGGCCCAAAGTTTATCCGGTGTGTTCGGTTTGTCTTCGCAGAGTTTTTGGAAGCGCGACGCGGCGCCTTAGTCGGAGTCTGACCCATGAGCAGGGTTGCGAGAGAGAAGCTGCGTCTTTAAACAAACGAGCGCCCTCCCGATTTGCACGGGAGGACGCCCGAAGTTTTTTGAACCCCTATAGCCTGTTAGGGGCCGTAAGGCGACCAGAAGCCCGTGCTGGCGACGTCCGACAACACGGCGTAGTCAGCCGACTTCACCTGAGGAATCGTGTCGACCGTCTGCACACCGTAAGCGGTGCCGAAGAGGTTCGCGCCCGTGTTATAGAGCACCGAATTCTTCTTCAGATAGCTCGTCCAGTCCGCGGTATTGACCGTGTTACCGGTGCTGCGGTTAGTTTCGATGGCGTATTGGTCAACTGCGGCGTCGATCATACGCAGATCGTTAAGGATTCGGCTAGCTTGAGAACGTTTACGCGCGCGGAGGAACCAGGAACCGCGATCGCGGCCAAGAGCGCGATGATCGCAACAACGATCATGATTTCCACGAGGGTGAAGCCCCCGCGGCGTTTATTAAGTTTGTTCAACATTGCTAACTTGCTTTCTATTCTTTAGTGTTTGTTTGTTTGATTGCGCTCCGAGGCACCCGCCTCGGAATAGCCGCCTTAACAAGCACCCCCGATGCCGTTTTTCTGATTATTGTCGGTATTTGCCTGTATTTGCTCTTTTTTATAGAAACAAGTGAACGGTCTGCCCATGCTCGGGGCGGCAGTTCCGACACATAGTGAGCCTTGCACAAGTGCTCTGAAGGAGACGGAAGACATCCACCTTCTCGTTTACCCCAAGCCTCGGCGACCCCGATCCGAACAAGCCCGCTGCCGATCTCGCTGTGCGCAATCCCGCCACTTCGAGCACCTTTGTCGCTCTCACCACCAGTTGCTCGAACTGAAAGCGTCCAAGTTTTTTTGTCTGAGATGATGGTTAGGGTTCGGTCAATCGAATCTGAATCGGGCCTAGAACCGCCCGCTGGAAAAGGCACCAGCGGGCGGCCCAGGTGGAACTCCTTACTTAGTTATCGTTTCAACCGTCACTCGGCGGCTGAACGTCATTCGCAAAGTTCTCACATCTGCGGCAGCTTTGTCTATAAAAACCATAATGAATGAGAGGGTGAAGTGTTGACTAGGATGCGCGGAAATTCAGGTGCTCGATGATGCTTGGAACGTTGGCGAGACGATCGGCAACGAAGAGGCGCGACCGCTGGTCTAATTTTCTGCGCGTGGTGCAATCCTGCTTGTCTTTCGCAAGGCATTAGCACGCTCTTTGTCGTTAAACTTTCCACGAAAATTGGAAGTTTTAGGATTGACATGTCCGCCGAAAACGGTCCTGCTGTCAGGCGCTGTCCGACGCATCATCCCTAATCAGAAAGTAAAAATTATGTCCAACTCCACTCTAAAAATATTGCCCGCGCTAATGGTAGCAATCGCCGCCGCACTCGTAACCCAGCCAATGCGTGCGGGCGCAATCGACACCCTCGTCATTACCGAGAACTCCTCAACGTCGCTTACTGCGATTTTGAATGGAAACCCCCTGACCGTGACGTTTTTGCTCCTGATCGTTGGTCTATTGCCGCGACTGGACTTTCTGGCTTCGGCCCAGGCCAGCCCTGGTCGGAGCCAGACGCTGCGGGCTTTGTTAACATCGTGAGCCGTAACCGTGTTTTGCCTAACACACTAGATGTCAGCAGTGATGTCGGCCCCGGATTCACGGGACTAGCGGACGGCACGACGGACATCGAGACCTTCACACTCAACGGGAACCCTCTTGCCGTGACCTTTTTTGACAAGGGTGACGTAGCCGCAGCCCCCGACACAGGAACGACTGCTTCTCTTTTTGGGCTTTCGCTCACGGGCTTGGCTTTCCTGCGACGGAAGGTCTGCTAAAGAGCAGCCCTACGTTTTCGGACAAATTCGGACACAGGAACTGCGTAATTCTGCGCGGATCTGCAATCCGTCGATTTTGAGCGAATGCGGTTAACGCGCTGATTCCTGCAGATTTGAACGGAAATCGCGCAATTTTACGAAGTCGCTAAACTGGGTTCGAGCCCCGTAGGCTCCGGAAAATCTTCCTCTTCCGCTCCCTCTTAATCTCCTTCGGCCTCATTCTCGCGCCGTCTTGTCGCGCCGTAGTTTTAGCGAAGGAGGAAACGCTAGTGAAAGCGGACCCGCCGAATCAGATGTCAGCAGTTGGCCCATTCTGCCAACACCGAATTGGAAAAAGCCGGTCGGTCGGTCGCACAGGTCCTATATAGACTCCGCGGTTTTGCTATTACATAAAGTCACCAGCCGACGAATTTGCTCTTGCAATATTCCGATTTGAGTATATTCCTATGTCCGCATGGACCTGGTTAGCATTTACCACTGTTTCTGCGATCGCACTCGTTTGCGTATTTTGCACCTGCTGTCCAAATCCCCGCTTTGCGTGTGCCACTTTCAAGACATCCTCGGCGAACCCCAGGTGAAAATCTCAAAGCACCTGGCTTATCTACGCACGAGAGGCATGGTGCGCGCCGAGAGGGAACAGAATTGGATCATTTATTCACTGCCCATGCGACCCGCGGACGAACTCGTCCGAAATTTGCGATGTTTACAGGACTGCGTCCAAGCAGACCCGGTCTTTAGTAGAGATGCGCAAAAACTTTCGAGACTTCAAAAGAGCTGTTGTGAGCCTCGCCGCTTATTCGCGCGCGCCGCTATCGAAAGGAAAACAAATGCCAAAGCAAAAAGTCTTGTTCATCTGCGTCCATAATAGTGCCCGTAGTCAAATGGGCGCCGCGCTGCTGAACAAAACGTGCGGCGAATTTTTTGAGGCGCAAAGCGCCGGGTTGGAACCCGGCACAATTAATCCGCTTGTCATCGACGTGCTTCAGGAGATCGGGATTGATATTTCAAAGAACGGAACGCAACGCGTCTTCGATATTTGGAAATCAGGTCAGATGTTTCAGTTTGTGATCACCGTCTGTAGCGAAGCGGAAGCAGAAAGCTGTCCAATCTTTCCAAGTGTCACTACCCGATTGCATTGGCCCTTCGACGATCCGTCGAAATTCACCGGCACGCACGAGGAACGGTTGGCGCAAACGCGTCGCGTCCGCGACCAGATTCAAGCCAAGATCGATTCGTTCTGCTGCGAGCACTGCTTCGAGACAAAGACATGAAAAAACTCATGGCAGAATTGATCGGAACATTTGCACTGGTCTTCGCCGGCACCGGCGCGATCGTGATCAACGAGACGAGCGGCGGAGCAGTCACGCACGTCGGTGTCGCGTTGACATTCGGCTTAGTCGTTTTGGCAATGATCTACTCCGTCGGCGATATTTCCGGCGCGCATCTAAACCCGGCCGTGACTCTTGGGTTTGTCGCCGCCCGTCGTTTTCCTCTCGGGAGCGCTATGGGCTATATCGCCAGTCAATGCGTCGGCGCATTTTCCGCGAGTGGCGTATTGCGACTTCTCTTTCCACAGAACGTCACGCTAGGCACAACAATGCCAGCTGGTTCAGCAATACAGTCATTTGTTCTCGAGTTAATCCTCACGGCTATTTTGATGTTCACGATTCTCGGCGTTTCGACAGGAGCAGCTGAGAAAGGGATAACGGCGGGAATTGTCGTTGGAGCGGTGATCGGCCTGGAGGCAATGTTCGCAGGGCCAATCTGTGGCGCGTCAATGAATCCGGCGCGATCTTTGGCCCCAGCCGTTGTATCTGGGCATACGTCGTCGCTGTGGATCTACATTATTGCGCCAATAGTCGGCGCGTTGGTCGGCGTAATTGGGTGTAGAGCCGTACGCGAAGAAGGCTGTTGTTTTTCCGACCAAGACGTCATCTCAAGCAAAACGGAAGCGACGTTATGAATACCAAGGCGTCTGAATCCTCATCTGAAACCATCCGCGAAGAAGTGCGCCGGCGTTATGGCGCCACTGCATCAGGGGCAAGTTGTTGCTCTGATGATTGCTGCACCGCGACCGCCGCCACAAACCTCGGCTATTCGGAGGCGGATAGAGCTGCCGCGCCAGAATCGGCGGACCTCGGACTAGGCTGCGGCAATCCAGTAGCAATCGCATCGCTTCGTGAAGGTCAGACTGTTTTGGACCTCGGATCAGGGGCGGGATTCGACTGCTTCCTTGCAGCGCGAGCGGTCGGACAAACGGGCAAAATCATCGGCGTCGACATGACGCACGAGATGCTCAGCAAAGCGCGCGGCAACGCTCAGAAAAATGGATTTACGAACGTCGAGTTTCGACTTGGCGAAATCGAAGCGCTGCCGGTCGCGGACAATAGTGTCGACGTCATCATCTCCAACTGCGTCATCAACCTCTCGCCCGAGAAGCAGCGCGTATTTGATGAGGCTTTCCGGGTGTTGAAATCAGGTGGCCGCGTTGCGGTGGCTGACATGGTCGCGACGGCCCCGCTTCCGGACGACATCAAAGCCGATTGGGCTGCCTACACAGGGTGCATGGCCGGCGCGTCGCAGATTGCCGATGTTGAACAGATGCTGCGGAATTCCGGATTTAAGGACATTAAAATCGCCCCCAAAGACTCGTCGAAGTCCTTTATTCGCGAATGGCTTCCCGGCAAACGGATTGAGGATTATCTGGTGTCGGCAACAATCGAAGCTGTTAAGCCGTAACGAGACGGGCGCTGGAACGACAGCTGGAGGATTCGGGCAAGCTGTGCTATCGATCAGCTGTGACGCGGTTGACGTTAGCAGCAGTTTTACTGAGCGCGTTTTTTACAAGCACGATTCGATTGCCTGCGTCAGTTTGCCCAGTCGCAGCGCGCCAATCGGCAAGGCCTGCAAAATGGGCTGCTGTGCGAACAAGTGTTGCTGCGCTGAGTCGCAAGAGAATCATAGTCTGCCGTCTCAACCGTTAGTTAAGAGCAGCGCGAATCAGGAACTTATCGCCGTTGCCACTCCTGGGGTAGCGCTCACAATCTTTTTCATTCAATCAGTCCAGGTTCCGCGACAGCTATCGGAGACCTACATCATCAATTCAGCGCCGCGGCCGGCGCAGCTGTGCACGTTTCTCATCTGATTAAGGACGCTCACGCAGGAGGTGTGCCCATTTACCAAGCACGCCTGTCGTCAATCGCAGCAGTCCTGGATCAATGAAAAAAACCACAAGTTTTTTATCGCTAACATTTCTATCAATCATTTCGCTTCACGTTGAGGCGAAAC
>CAWAHI010000003.1:0-58005 GCA_963781735.1 uncultured Verrucomicrobiae bacterium
CGTGTGCAGGTCGTAAATCCCTCCGACGATCTTGATCTTGCCCGATGATTCCAGCTCGGCCAGGACCGGACTGTCTTTGCGAATGTCAGCGATTGTCTGCCGCACGTTCTCTTCAATCACTTTTTCCACAAACTCTTTGTTTGCAGAGGTGCGTTCCTCAGGTTGGAACCCCTGCACTGCATCCACCGCCGGCCTGATCCTGGCGAGCAAAGCAGTGAGGTTTCCAAGCTTCGCATCGTCACAGGCACCCTTTATCGCACCGCACGCGCTGTGACCCAATACGAAGACAAGTTTGGCGCCA
Source organism: uncultured Verrucomicrobiae bacterium (assembly GCA_963781735.1). Taxonomy (GTDB): domain Bacteria; phylum Verrucomicrobiota; class Verrucomicrobiia; order Chthoniobacterales; family UBA10450; genus AV69. The sequence goes on from CAWAHI010000003.1 coordinate 302, forward strand.
GACAGTTTAGTCGCGAACTCCATGGAACCAAGTTGATCCTCATCCTCTATATTCCCTGCCACCCGACCGACAAAGATGTCTCCAATTCGTTGATCAAATACCAGTTCGACTGGAACCCTGGAATCAAGACACGACAACACAACGGCTTTCGGATACTGGCCGTCCGCCGTCTTTGCTATCCTTTTCTTGATCTCCAGGTCGCCGATCTTCCCCGCCGCGAAACGGGCGTTGCCCGCCATGAGATCGGTGAGAACCTTGTCCGGTGTGAGCGCCGCTTGTTCTTCCTTCGTCACCTGTGCATTCGCCACGGTTGCAATGGTCAGGATAAATGCGGTCACTATTAAGAGCTTGTAGCTAATCGTCTTCATTGGTTTTCTTGATTGTTATTTTTCTCTCAGTTTATTTTGTTGGACGGAAAGTTACGGAATGCGGTAATTGCTCGCTTGACGACAAAGTCTGTCTCAGCTTGGGCCTGCATGAGGGTGGCTTTAACAGCTCTCCCAAGAAACTGTCTTCGGTCCACATCAATATGCAAACTACGCGAAGTTTTACAGCCGCTCCCACGATGCTGTGATTCGCGTTTACGATGATGCGGGTAACGTGATTGAAACGCACGAGCACGCGGGCAGGTTCAAAGAGTGGTGAGCTTTTTACTCGCATCATGTCACGCTCTTCGCTAAAACGAATTTCCATGATTCCACTTTTGTCGGGCGATCGCGAGGAACGCCAGCGCATTAGAAGGAATTCCGTGAAATACTACGGAGAAATTCCATCCATATCTCGTTAGGCGGCATCATGCGCACTTTGACTTTGAACGTTTTTGGCATCGACACTGATGCCGACGCGAAGAACCGAAACACTAAACATCGAAACCAACCATGAAAGTCCTCGTCGTTTACCACACCACCTACGGCCACACCTTGCAGCTCGCGCGAGCAGTCGAGGCTGGCGTCAAATCCGTCGCTGGAGTCGAAGCTGTCTTCCGCCGCGCGCCGGAATTTCCCCACGTCGAGAAAGAACTCGAAGCAGGCGAGGGCTACGCCACGAAAATCTGGAAGGACCAAAAAGACATCCAGCCCTGCACCCTCGATGACCTGCGCGAAGCCGATGGACTGTTGCTCGGTTCGCCGACGCGCTACGGCAACATGACCGCGGCCATGAAGGCGCTAATCGACTCGACTGCGAGCCTCTGGCTTTCGGGCGCGATGGAAGGGAAACCTGCCGGCGTCTTCACCTCCACCGCCACGACGCACGGCGGTCAGGAAACAACCTGCGTGACGATGATGATTCCGCTGATCCATCTCGGGATGCTCATCGTCGGCGTGCCGTATTCGACCGAAGGGATGCTCCACACGGAAGGGCGCGGCGGCACGCCTTACGGCGCAACGACCACCGCGGGACCGAAGGGTGAGCTTGCTCCCACTGCGGAAGACCTGGCCATCTGCCGTGTCCAGGGCAAACGAGTCGCTGAACTCGCGAAGAAAATCCGTGGTTAAGCGCTAACTGTGCAGCGAACCCGGCCATCGCGCTGTGGTTCCAATCCATGCGTCGCGCGGGTCGCGTCGCTGAGCTTGGGTCGTAGGCATCGTTCGGAAATGAGTGTTCCAATGAAATGGAACCTGCGATTCTCCATAACTTGTCTGATGTGAAAACGATTATGCCTCTATGGACCTGGCTCGTGCCTGTGCTGGCGCTCGGCGCCTTGCTCATCTCGTTGTTAGTCGGTGTGGCGCCGTGGCTGGCCCTGCTATGTGGCGTCGCGCTCGCCGGGGCGGTTTTCGTGGCGGTTCATCACGCCGAAGTGGTCGCACACCGCGTGGGAGAACCCTTTGGCACGCTTATCCTCGCGCTGGCGGTAACTGCAATCGAGGCAGCCCTGATTCTCTCAATGATGGTTGCAGGCGGTCAAGATATGGCGGTCCTCGCGCGCGATTCCATCTACGCCGCGGTAATGATAATCTGCACCGGTGTCGTTGGCTTGTGTCTTTTGCTCGGCGGTCTTGCCCACTGCGAGCAGACGTTTCGTGTGGAGGGGGCGGGAGCAGGGTTCGCTGCATTGATCGTCATGGCGGCGCTGACGCTGGTCTTGCCTGCGTTTACCACCAGCGCGCCCAGTGCCACCTACAACACGGCGCAACTCGCATTCGTGGCAGTGGCCTCGGCGGCGCTTTGGGTGATCTTTGTCTTCGTTCAGACGGTGCGTCATCGCGACTATTTCATTCCGACCGCAAATGCTTCCGACATTGAGACGCACGTGGCCCCGCCAACGACAGGACAAGCTTGGACGAGCGTTGGGTTGCTGTTGCTCTCGCTCGTGACCGTCGTAGGTCTGGCCAAGATGCTTTCGCCCGCCATTGAGCGAGCGGTCGCGGCGGTCAACGCACCGCGGGCGGTGGTTGGGATAGTTATTGCGGCGTTAGTGCTGCTGCCTGAAACGTGGGCTGCGGTACGTGCGACTCGGGCTAACCGCCTTCAGACGAGCATGAATCTCGCGATCGGCTCAGCGCTCGCGTGCATTGGTCTGACGGTCCCCGTGGTGGTGGTGGCGGCGATCACTTTGAAATTGCCTCTGGTCCTGGGTCTGGCGCCCATGGAGATGGCCCTACTTGCGGTGACGTTTCTGGTGAGTGCGTTCACGCTCAGCACCGGTCGCACTTACGTGATGCCAGGGGCAGTGCATCTCGTGCTGTTTCTTGTGTATCTGTTCCTTGAATTCGCGCCCTGAGTTCGCGCCACGCCGCTATTTATGAAGAAGGGGGAACGAGTAAAGAGGTCGGGAAGGAGTAAAGGAGTCAGGTCTGTAACTCACCCGGACTCTTTTCAGCGCGCCCGCAACAAATGTTCAACTCAGGATTCCAGTCTAGGATATGCGACCTTCGTCCAATTAAAGCCGGTGGAAGAAAGCTCTTGCTGTGCGGCGAATACAAATCAACCAAACACACCGTATGTCATATGAATCCAAGAGTTTTACAGTTTCGTGACAGACGAAAGATACTATTGACTCCAGCGGTCGACGTGCTCTCTACTTGCAAGTCGAGGTTAGTAAACACGCAACGAACCATGAAAACCAGAATAATTAACTCAAGCCTGATTCTCATCTTGGCCGCCTGGGGCGTTATTTTCTTTACCGGCTGCGCCAGCATGGAAACAAATAAGACCACATCGTTACTCTCCCAAGCCGGCTTCCGTATGCACACTCCACAGACCGCAAAGGAGAAGGAGCTCTACGCCGCGTTTCCGAGCAACAAACTCGAGCGGGGCACAGTGAAGGGCAAAGCCTTCTACGTCTATAAAGACGAGAAAGCCGGCGTGGAGTATGTGGGCGGAGAACGGGAACATCAACGGTATCATCAGCTCTGTATGCAGCAGCACGTCGCGGAGGCACCGGAAGAGCAGATGAATGACTTCTTCACCCGGAGTTGGTCCAGGCAATTGGGCCCCGATTACAGCGGGTGACCGCTCCTAATGTTGAAACTCTGGGAGATGCTCCGGCCGCAAGGCCATTTCCTGGCGGCAGCAAAACTTTTATCGACCGGCGAAGGCAAGGCCGAAACAGATGAGGCAACCAATCTCGTTAGACCTTGGGGATGCTTTTCATCTCCGTTCAATCTGTGCGCGATTGTTACATTTCTGTGACAGACGAGAGATACTATTGACGCCAGCGGTCGACGCGCTCTCTACTTGCAAGTCGCAAGCCAGTCAACACGCAACGAACTATGAAAACCAGAATAACTAACTCAAGCCTGATTCTCATCTCGGCCGCCTGGGCATCATTTTCTTTGCTGGCTGCGCCACCACGGAAACGGCCAATACAGACAAGACCAAATCGTTACTCTCCGCAGCCGGTTTCCGTGTCCGCACTCCAAAGACCGCAAAGCAACATGAGCTCTACGCCGCGCTTCCAAGCAACAAACTCGAGTCTGGCACAGTGAAGGGCAAAGTCTTCTACGTCTTTAAAGACGAGAAAGCCGGCGTGGCCTATGTCGGCGGAGAACCGGAACATCAACGGTATCAGCAGCTCTGTATGCAGCAGCACGTCGCGCAGGCAGCGGAAGAGGAAATGAAACACCCCTTCGCCCAGAGTTGGTCCAACCAATGGGGCGTCGGTCCGCGAGCCATGGTAAGCTGCTGAAGGACGGATTCGTCGAAGGCCGGCTATCTTGCGATCTAAACAAAGCCGCAAAAAACATTTCGCGACAACAAAACGGTTAGCGCGTTTAATGCTCTGGGGGGACTTATGAAAAATCTTCTTCCGCTAGTGTTTGCTGTGGTGCTCGGTGTTGCCTGCTTTGTTCCGGCGCCAGCTTCGGCTTATTATTACCATGGACGGTATTACCCATATTACTACCGAGGCCATTACTACCAATACTACGACCGAGGGCATTATTACCGATATCATTATCGCGGGCACTACTATCGGAACCGGAACTGGGTCGTCGGCGTCAATGGGCGTGCAGGCTATTATCGCTATTGGTAAACGGATTATTGTGCGCACTGCGCTCACCGTTCTTTAGGGGGGAACGTCTCGAACGGGCAAGTTGGCACGTAACTACTTCAGCGGCCCAGGCGAAAGGCGATCTTCGACCGTAAAATGGCGGGTCTCAAGCTCCTGCCGCAAACGCGGCGAGACTACGCCGCTGATTGCGACGATGTGTGCTGAACCCGGCTTGCCTTGTGCTTGGATAACACCTGCAAACCGCTCCGCCGTAGGTGTCCATGCGCCATAATCCCACTGCAGCGCAACGATCACAGCGCCGTCTTTGGCGATGCAGACCGGAAAATCCCCAACCGTGATAATTCGCGCCAGCGGCTTCTCGCTTTTGTGAATTTTGCTCATCAAAGCCGCCGTCTGAACACAAAAAATGGCGTCCGATTCAGTCGAGCTTTTGTCCGCGGCCAGTTTAACAAAAGCAGCTCGATTCGCCACGCCATCGAGGGACTTCAGGTTCAAAACAAAGGCCGTTTGGGCGGTCGGCGAAAAAGCGCCATTGGCGAAGAAGCGTTCCGCTTCCTTTTCGCTCACGCCCATGGCCAAGAGATACTTGCGGTTTAAAATCTTGAGATCGGTCGGCGATTTCTCGCGCAAGGCATCGTTCAATGAATTCGAGACTTCGGTGGTAGCGAGACCAATCCCTGCCGCACCGCCGACCGGCAGCGTGGCAAGAGAAAAGGTTGCGCCACCGGCAAAGGCAGCTTTGGCGACTCCATTTAATTCATGCTGGAGCACGGGGTTGCTGCTGTAGGGATCGACGCCCAGCTCGATCGCAACTTTGCGTTTCGTATCGGAAAATCCGCTCAACTGCTCGATCTGGCTTCCTTCATACGCATTCGACTCCTCCTTTTTTCCGATCCCTTTGAGGGATTCGCCGGCGCGGCTCATGAATTTCATGAGTCCCTTCGGTGCGCTTTCAATCGTGCCGACGGGATCGGCGGCGATGCGTTTCGCCGCGTTCACCGGAGCTTGGGCCGATTTTGCGAGTGCGGCTTTGAATTCGTCGGTCCGCGACACCTCTTTTAGTTTGGCGATACCGTTAATCTCATTGATTCGCCGGAGGAGCATTTCATTTCCATCCGCCTCGAAAACGCCAAACTGCGAGTCGATCGTGAAACGATTTGCACCCGAATAGGTAGGCACCTCTTCGCGCACGTGGTGATACGGACCGGTGAGGATGTCGTCGCGCAAAATCTCGCTCGCTTTAAGCTCCGGCAGCTCCTCGTAGGCACTGGCTGGCTCGAGCGTAGGCGGCGGAGTTTGCGCTACCGCAAGCTTCGCTGCTATGCCGAAAAGAAATAATGCCCAGATGGAGCGAATCTTCATCGTGATTATAGGTAAGGTTTGGTTCTTTTTTAAATCAGGTCCTTGGGACGATTACAATTCGGTTCAGCTGGTACCGGTTTTGTGTTGAGCGTGACTTTCCTGCGGGGACTGGAAAATAGGACTTAGTACCTACGTTTCGGTCTTTTTTGAAGCGCCTTGAGCCTGCAGCAAATCGATTGGGACTCCCAGCCAGGCCGCGGCAGCGTCGAGTTCTTGAAAAATGCGGACTTTGATCGGTGAGCCCTGGGTCAAGAGCGCGTGCAGCTTGCCGTAATGAATCATCGTCGAATCGGTAGCTAGAATCGCTGACTTCACCGGCGGATGACCCGCATAAGAAAGGCGCCGATGCAGAGAGAACTTGATGACATATTCGAAATTGAGTTCAATTTCGTCAGCTGCCAACGTGTCGGTGAATCGGTTGAAAGGCTCCTGCAAGTTGGCTTCGAGATCTTCCAAAGCGGTTAAGACTTTGTTAATCGCTGCCTCGTTCACTAAGCCACGCGGTCTGTAGACGAGCAGACGAATGTCTTCGTGAAATTCGACGTCAGGAGGAAGCTTCATTGCGTCTTCTTTCCTTTCGTTCTCTTCACCTCGTCCATGCCCCGGATCATGCAACTCCATTTCATGCTTCACTTTCATGTTTGATCTCCTTTCGTTTTCTTTTTCTCGTTAGGCAATCTTCATGAACTGTTTTCTCGTTAGAAAGCCATTGCTTACGCGGACAACGCCTCGAACGGAACGCCAAGCCACTTGGCCGCGGCGTCGCGATCCGTAAACAATGCGACAAAACTGCTGTAGGTCATCGGGCTGACTCGCGAATAGGCAACTCGATCACAAAAGTTGTGCCTTCCCCTAGGCCGTCGCTGTGGGCACGGATAGTGCCGGCATGCATTTCGACGATGGCTTTACTGATCGCGAGACCGAGCCCCAGTCCTTCGCTTTGCGAATCGGCTTGTTCGAAGGCGTAAAAGACTTTTTCAACAAGTTGTGGCTCGATGCCGATGCCGTTGTCGCTGATCTCGATGGTGATCCTTCTTGGGCTAGGATTGTACGATCGCACAGAAATCGTGCCATTTTCGGGAGTGAATTTGCACGCGTTGTGCAACACGCTCCAGAAAACTTGCTGCAAGCGGGGCGCATCGGCGACCAACTCGTGCCGCGAAGCCTCCAGGGCAACGAAAGGCGTAAGATGTCGTTGTTCAATGTCGCTGCGCACGATCTCCAGTGCAGACTGCAGCAACTCGTGCGCGTCGGCCTTGCGCAATTGCAATGTCAGTTTTCCGCGCGCGATCCGGCTAAGATCGAGTACGTCTTCGATCAAGCGCATTTCAAGTTCGAGATTACCGCGCACCATTTTTAATGCTTGCTGGACGTCTGGACCCAGGTCGAACTGTTCCGCAATTCTGCCGGCCCAGGTGAGGACCGGCGTAAGGGGCGCGCGCAACTTGTCACTTAACAGTCCGAGGAATCGATCTCTTGTCGTACTTGCCGCCCCTGCGTTTTCCTTTTCACGTTGCAACTCCTGGACGATTCTGCCTCGCGCGATGAAGAGGCCGATCTGGCTGCCGAGCGCCTCAACCATCTGAAGCAAATCTTCATCAGGTTCAACAACGTTATGGCTAAACAACTCCATTATGCCATCGATCTCGCCTTGAAAGAAAAGGGGGAAAGCAAATCCACCGTGCAAATCCGCCGCTGCCGCATAGGGAGCTCGGGGAAAATTTGAATCGCGGGTAACGTCGTAGACCCACGTTGGTTTCTTTGAATTCCAAACACGTCCGGGCAGGCCCTGACCTTCAGGAAGAGTAACTACGAGCGATAAATCCGAGAACTTCTTCACTTGCTCCGACGCCTCATGCCAGACGTTCCGGCAGCGCAGCCCGCCGGCTGCCTCGTCGTAAGTCCAGATTGCAGCGAATGCCCAATCTCCACTCGCGGCCATTGCTTCCAAAAGTTCGGTCGCCACTTCAGCCAACGTCCATGAGGCAGCGAGCAGATTTGTAACCGCGTACTGGGTGGTGCGTCTGCGTTCGGTCCGAATGCGTTCGGTTATGTCACGCGCAATTTTTGACGCGCCGAGAATGTTCCCGGTCTCATCTTTGATTGGCCAGACTACCAGCGAAACGTTTAGCGCGGTGCCGTCCTTGCGGAGGTAAACCGTCTCGTAACGAAGGACACGCTCTCCTTGGCGAAGCCGTTCGATAATTCCCAACTCTTCATTGTGGCGATCGGGCGGAACCAGAACCGTGATCGGTTTGCCGATAATTTCATCAGCGCTGTAGCCAAAAAGCCGTTCCGCTTCCTTGTTCCAACTCGTGAGTATTTCATCGAGATCTTTGCTTATAATCGCATCACCCGAAGACTCAATGATCGCAGCCAGCCGACGATTAGTTTCTTCAGCGCGTTTTCGCTCGGTGATGTCGCGCAAGTACGCCGTGAAAATCGGCGACCCATTGACCTGGGTTGCGTTGATCGCAAGCGCCACCATAATCTCGCCACCATCCCGACGCAGCGCTTCAATTTCGATTAGCTTTCCAATCAACGGGCCTTCGCCAGTTTTTAGATAACGAGCCAGCCCTTGTCGGTGTCTCTCCCGAAGTCTTGGCGGGATAATCAGTTCAGCCAGCTCTTTGCCAACTGCCTCACTACGGGTAAAGCCGAATACCCGCTCCGACGCCGGGTTAAATTCCTGCACCCGCCCACTCGCATCCATGGTGATGATGCAATCAAGCGCCGAGTCGAGGAAAGTGCGGCTCAGCGCGTCCAGTGTTCCAGCTGGATCCGGGCGCCTCATATAATGTGATGGATAAAATTAAGGAGAAGGATCGAGCGTAGAGCGTTATTCATTCTCTCAAACTGCCACGGCTGCCTGTGTGCTGAGGGCCATAGCTCGGATCGGGACTTCTTCTTCATAAGCGGTGATCGTGCGATTGGTTCGAATCGCTTCGCTCACGATCTGAAAAATCAGTCCGCTCGCCTCTAAGACTTTAGTCCAAGAGCACGTTGCGGCAGCGTTGGCACAACCGCGTCGGTCGCGACCTAATTCAGGAGTGGCGAACAATGCAATCGGGCGCGCACGAGACATCGTCGCGGGCTTCGCGGCGTTGAGGCGTTATCTCGCTGGATTGCCCAAGCCGATGATCGCGGCTCAACGGGAATCGAGCGCATGCCCACTGATGTTAATTGTCATGATCCGGACCTAACGCGCAGGCTTCGGCGTTCTTCTCAACCTGAATGGTTGAATGTTCGATCGCGAAACGAGCGTGAAGGCGTTCGCATGCGTCATGCAGAGCTGTCTATCGCGACTGCGCGTCGGCCGGCTACCGGATTGCAAAGTTGTCCGGCCCGAATAAAAACAGTGGTTCAAGCATCGAACGTTCAAATAAACTCCAAACATTCAATCTAATCCTATGATCACACGAATCATCATCGCAGCAGCAGTGGCATTGTTCTTCACGCCGACGATGTCGATCTTCGCCCAAGAACATCCGGAGCATCCCCAAAAGGCTGGAGAGGAAAAGGAAGTTACCAAGGCGGAGATTTCTACTGGAATCAAGAATCACATTCGCGCCGAAAGCAAAAAATCCAGCGACCAGAAGTTCCACACCAATTATGAGGGCAAAGATCTCGCGCTCGATTTAGTCAAAGTACATGACGACCGGCTCTCCAGCCTCGGCGAAGGCAAATATTTTGCCTGCGTGGACATGAAGGCGACCGACGGTACAATCTACGATATTGACTTCTTCATGTCTGGAGAACCGGGTGACATGAAGGTCACAGAAACGTCCGTTCATAAAGTTAATGGCAAGCCCCTTTACAATTGGAAGGAAGAAGGCGGCGTCTGGAGAAAGGTCTCGGCGTAAAGGCTGATTGCATTTATGCGCCAACGGGGTTGGAGTTTCAGGAACCGTTCTCAGTGGTGATCCATGCACCAAGCGCCAAAATTCACCTTCAATTGAAGCTAACAACTCAAAACCTCTATTGTATGAATACACGAATCATCATCGCGCTATCTGTTGCGTTCTTGCTCACGCCGGCACTATCACCCCTCATTGCGGTAGAACATCCGAAGAGCCTCCCGCAAACCACGCAATTTTCACAACTTCCGCAAAATCAGACGCAAGCAGCCGGGAAGGAAGTAAGCCAGGCTGATATCTCCACTGGAATCAAAAAGGACATCGTGCGAACAAGCAAGAAATCGAGGGACAAAAAGTTTCACACTGAATATAAGGGTAAGGATCTTGCACTCGATTTGATTAAAGTGCATGACGATCAACTCTCCAGTCTCGGAAAAGGCAGATATTTCGCCTGTGTCGACATGAAAGCTGCCGACGGCACCGCTTATGACATCGATTTTTTAGTGGCGGGAAAGCCCGGCGCCATGAAGGTCACGGAAACGTTCGTGCACAAGGTGAATGGCAAGCCGCTTTACAATTGGAAAGAAGAAGGCGGCGTTTGGAAAAGAGTCTCAAGATCGTAACGGCGGAGAACTTACATGATTCGCTCTTCGCTGGCGTTGGCATTCGCTCTTGTTGGAGTGCTGCCAGTCTTTGGCGGTGATCAGCCTACTATCATTACCGGCTCCGACGAGTTTGAATTTGTCTATCGGGTGAAGCTGCCGTCGATCGATGGCAAGGCGCGCCTTTGGATGCCGCTCGCAAGGACGGACGCTTTTCAAACCGTGCGTGTCGATGAAATCAGCATCCCGATCAAATGGGAGAAAGTGCATGACCGCGATTACGGTAACGATATTTGTGTGCTTAATCCGCGCGCGGAGGACAGCGGCAAAATCATCGAGTTGCGCTACCGCGTACTGCGAAAAGAGAAGAGCGCTTACCCTGCGAGTGAAGCGAACGTGGCGCGCTATCTCCGCCCGGAAAAGTTGGTGCCGTTCAACCAGACTTTCAAAACAATTGCGGAGCAAGCTATCACCGGAAAAGCCGATGACATCGAGCGCGCCAAAGCGCTTTACGATCACGTGCTCGGTCGGATGCGCTACGACAAATCCGGCACCGGCTGGGGACGCGGTGACGCGATGTTTGCCTGCGACGCGCGGACCGGTAATTGCACCGATTTCCATGCTTACTTCATTGCCTTGGCGCGCACGGTCGGGATTCCGGCGCGTTTCGCAATCGGCGCAACAATCCCCGCGGACAAAAGCGAAGGCACAATCGAAGGCTACCATTGTTGGGCGGAATTCTTCGCCGACGGGCGCTGGATCCCGGTCGATATCAGCGAAGCATGGAAGAATCCAGAACTGGCCAATTATTATTTCGGTCACAATCCGGCGAATCGCTTCGAGCTGACCAAAGGACGCGATCTGATTGTCGATCCGGCACCAGCCAGTGGTCCGATTAACTTTCTTGCGTATCCGCTGCTGGAGATAGACGGCAAAGCTGTGAACCCGGAAACCAGTTTCGCGTTCCGCCGTACGCGAGTCTGAAATCGCACGCCCGCGTCAGGGAACAGGATAGCGGGTCGAGACGGGGTCGACATCTCGCATCGCTGGCGCTCTCGTGCACCGGCGTGTTCAGCACCTTAAGGGTCATCGGGTGTTGAAGAGCCAGCCGAATCGTGGCTGTCTTACCGCGCATGAAGGCGCGGGCTAAGGCTAAGCGCGGGCAACCGCGTACGATTCAACCGTCCAAACGGTGGGAAATCGCCAAAGTGGCGGCAATCATTCTTGCCGGCGTGCTGGCCTATTTACCCGCCTTGCGTGGCGGTTTTGTTTGGGATGATGAGCCGCTGATCACGGCCAACCCGCTGATGCGAACTCCGTCTGGTCTGGCGGAGATTTGGTCGGGCTCACGAACAGCAGATTATTTCCCCGTCACCAACACCGTTTTCTGGATCGAACATCATTTGTTTGGCGACAACGCGACCGGTTATCACGCGCTCAATATTTTACTGCAAGCGGCGAACGCGCTTCTTCTCTGGCGAGTTTTGCGGCGGCTGCAAATCCCCGGCGCGTTCTTGGCGGGGCTCATCTTCGCCATCCACCCGATCAATGCCGAATCGGTGGCTTGGATTTCGGAGCTAAAAAACGTGCTCTCCATGTTCTTTTTTCTAATATCGGCTCTGCTTTTCTTTGAAATCGAAGACCAACGAGTTTTGAATCGCACCGTTGCCTACAGCGCGTCCCTCGTCGCCTTTTTGCTGGCTCTGCTTTCCAAAACCCAGGTCGTATTTCTGCCAGTGGCGCTGTTGCTTTGCGCGTGGTGGCGAAATTCACCAGTCGATTCGAAGCGCCAGGGCAAAGGCAATCCGTTGCGGTTTCAACGCGAGATAGTCCGGACCGTGCCATTCTTTTTGATAGCCATCGTCTTGGGCTTAATCACGATCTGGTTTCAAAATCGCGGCATTGGCGAAGAAGAAATTATTCTTGGCCCGTTCACAAGGCGTTTAACCAATGCCGGAATGGCAATCTGGTGGTATGCCAAACAAGTCTTCGCGCCGATTCGGTTGATGGTGGTTTACCCGCAATGGCGATTCGATCCGCCGGCGCTCGCGGATTGGTTGCCTTTGATTGCACTCACCGCCGTGCTGCTGCTGCTCTGGCGGCGACGCTTTGGCGGCCTTCTCTTTGCCTTCGCCTACTTCATCATCGCGCTGCTGCCGGTGATCGGATTTGTGCGCATGTTATACGCACGCAGCGGGGCGCTGGTGGCGGATCATCTGCAGTACTTCGCCGACATTTCCTTGATCGCGCTGTTTAGCGCCGGAGTGGCGCGCCTCTGGTCGACCGGCCGACGTGAAATCCGAATTGCCACGGCAACCATTATTCTCCTTCTGCTCGGTTTGATGGGTAGTTATACGTGGGCGCGCGCGGGAGTTTATCGCGACGAGCAAACGCTTTGGCAGGACAATTTCTCGAAGAATCCAAATACCTGGCAAGGTCACAACCGGGTCGGACAATTCCTTTTCAGCCAGGAGAAATTCGCGGAAGCAGCGCCTCATTTCGAACGGGCCGTGCAATTGAAGCCTGAGCTGGCCGATAATTATAACTTACTTGGCCTGGTCTATTGCCGGCTTGAGCGATTCGAGGAGGGAATCGCTCAGTATCGCAAAGGCTTGCAGCTAAAGGAGGAAAAGCCTGCGACGGCACAAACCGTCAGCACCGCTACGATGCGAGTCAATCTTGCCAATGCGTTGAGCTCTGACTGGAAATACCTTCAGCGATTTAGCGCGAGCAGCTTCAGACCAGGGCGACACCGCCGCTGCAGAAGCGGACACGAAAGAGGCGAATGCTCGTTTCACCGAAGCGATCGAGCAATACGAAAAGGCGCTCGCCATCGAGCCAGAACATCCGGCAATCCACCGGAACCTGGGGATTCTCCTGTCGCGACTGGGAAGGAACGAGGAAGCGATCGTGCATTTGCGAAAAGTGCTACAACTGGTGCCTAACGAACCGTTCGCTCGCGAAACACTGGAGGCTATTGAAGCGCAACAGCGTCAATGATCAGAATGAGGTGTTGGCTCGTCTGCAGCGGACCAGGGCCAGGAGAAAAGCGACCACGCAAATAAGCGAGATCCATTTTCCAATGGCGAACGCGACCGGTCGATACTCGACCCGCAAAAGGTGATGACCCGCCGCCAGCGGAACAGCGCGTAGAACGTAATTTGCCGGCAGTAAGTCGTAATGCGCTTGTGTGCTGCCAGGCAAAGAGACGGTCCGCCACGATGCGGCATATGCGTCGGTGATTAACAGGATCGAGGGCTGTTCGACATCGGCCTCTATCGTGAGCGAGTCGGTTGTGGTCGCGGTGATTCGGGCGGTGCCATTGTTGCTACTCTGCACCGGTTTCGGCTCCGGCTCCGATTCCAGGATTACCTCGCGTGTTGGATCGAACGTCTCAGAGCGCATCGCCTCGAAAATCGCGTCTCGATTTTGCAGGACGCGATAATTCGAAATCAGTTGCAAATGGGGCATCACCACCGGCGCTTCCTCCATTTCAAACTTGCCGCCTTGCTGCGCGAAGATGTACCGCTCACGCAACATCGCGAAAAGTGGATCGAACTGAACAAGCTTCACATACGACATGGCATTATTCGGATCGCCACCCTGTGTCCATGTCATGAACTCGGCGTAGCGCCGCATCACTGTCGCGTCGTAACCCCACAAGTCTTGCGCGCCGATGATCATGGCAGTGTTCGGATTATTGACATTCATAATGCGGTAATCGCCGGGATGTTCAGCGAGGAAGTTTTTCTCTTCCGCATTTACAATCGCTGAGCTGTCCGAGGTCGGGCGGGAATTGCTGGCAAAGACCAGCATTTCTGCAACTGCCAGCGGGATGACACCGAAAAGCGCACGCGCGTTATAACGAGCGACCAGGAGGATGCCCCCGAGAAGCGCGCAAGCCGCCGCCGCAATCCCTAACGATGTTGCGGCGCACTGTTGCGATCGAGTGATAAATTCCGAGTCCGAGTAGAGTTGCGGAAACAGATAGGATTCGCCGGTGACGCGAGCCGTGTTCATCAGCGCGGGCCAGGACGTGGTGTTTCCGACCCACCACGCCACCAAGCCCAGAGCCACTGCGCCAGCGAAAACCGCCGCCACAAATGCCTTCCCAGCTGTTTTGCCTCGCAACAGTTGATCAAATCCGGTGGCGGCGAGAAGAATAATAAACAGCGACGCCGGAAAGATAAATTTGGAGACGCTGCGGAAACGGTCGAACCCCGGCACCCAGACATAGAGAAAGCGAAACAACGGTGTGTAAACGCCGAGCGCTAAGAGAAGACTAACGAGAATAATAACCAGCGCCGGTAATTTGATTCGGAGATCGCACCTGATCGCAGCATAGACGGCGAGAGCCAGTCCGGAAACGCCGATAAACAAAGACGTCTCCCACAGATACCAGCGGCCCCAGTATTTCGCCATCTCTCCAAAAACGTTCGGCGCCAGCAGAGTAACGAAATTTTCCGGTGGGAATGCCACCATTGATGCAAAGTTGAAAGGCAGCCGCAGGCCGCGCGTGGTTTCGTGTGTCGTTTGGATCGCCGGCAATAATTGGACTGAGGCGAGAAGAGCGCCCCCGAGATAGATTCCAACGAATGCGAGGGCGACCCGCCAATTCCAATCACTGAGTAATCGCAGGGTTATGTATAGAGCTGCGACGATTGCGGTGTAAAACAGATACTGCGGGAATCCCGCAAGTATCTGCATCGCGACACCGAACACTCCGACTAACAACCATGTCACCTGTCGCGTCCGCAGCAGGGCATCGATCGAACAGAAAATGAGCGGCGCCCAGCTCATGGCGCACAATTGCGGCAGGTGCCCGGCAAAAATATGGGTGAAGAATGCGCCGGAAAACATAACCAGGATTCCGGCCAGAAAGCTGGCGGAGGCGGTAAGACCGCGTTGCTTCATCCAAAGGAACATGAACGCGCCAATGGCGAAGACATGAAGCGCGATCGACCAGTTGATCGCCACGGGCAGCGGCAGGATGAGAAAAATCCAATTCGGCGGATAAAGCTGCGCACCCTGCATTCCGCCAAGGTAAGGGGCACCGCTGAAGATGTGCGGATTCCAGAGAGCGAGATTTCCTTTCGCTAGCTCGCGAAAGCCAAAATCGCGCCAGGCGTAGTACTGCAGAAACAGGTCGCTGGCCGAATGTCCAAGGACGCGCGGGCCGCCGCCGAACAAGAGATCGGCGAAAATGGCGAGGGCGAGCGCGAACAGTAAGGCGAGCGCGATGATCGTGGAACGATGAATCGCGCCGATTTGCCTAACAGACTGTGGAAAAATTGCCCTCACCTCAGTCCTCTCCCAAAGGGAGAGGAAGCTTGCACTCTGCTTCCGGTTGTAGCTCGGGCAAAGTTATTCCTTCTCCCAGTGGGAGAAGGTTAGGATGAGAGTTTTTCCACAGTCTGTTAATGCGTTTCAAGTCGCTCGTAGATGGCAATGTCACCAAGCTGATCGGTAAGAAGATAATGCATACGCACGTATTCCATGATCATCGGCGCGGACTCGGCGAGCTGGCCCTGATCGGAAAGCAAGACGATGGCGGGCGGGTCACGCTCCGCCTCTTCGATAAACCGCTCATGATCGTTTGCGGTTTGATCCCCTGGCCAGAGATAATTCCAACGCGTTGGATTGTGACGGTCGCACAAAAAATAAAACATCGGCTGGTAAGGAAGCGCGAGGATCGACTTCGAAGCGGGAACAAGTTCCTGGATCCGTCGGACGAACTGTGTAACCACGTTCGGCTGCGCGATGAAGATCCCCCCGCGCGACAACGACAGCCTGTCCGTGCCATGTGTGACGTCAGGCAGTGCCATGGACCGCAGAATCCATAGAAATGACACCACGCCGATGCTCAGCAGAACGGGAAACAGCGTGCCCAGCCCGCGATATTTGTTGATGGCCCGCTGCAGGATTGACCAGCAGAAAGCAGAGAGAAGGAAAAACGGTGGCAGCGTCATCAGGAGATGAGTCTGGTCAGATCGCACCATGACTTGCAGATAAAACAGCGCCGACCAGACGAGAAGGAAGCTGAGCATGGCCTCGCGCTCACGAAATCGGCGGCGAAAAATCGATTGCCCGAGGTAAAGCGCAGCAATCGCCTGCATAAACGGCGGCAGATAATACAAAAGCACGATGGCTCTTTCCGAAATCGTATTGCCTGCGGTGATTCTCGGAAACGGCAACGCGCTGGTCTTGCGATAAGTGGCGAACGGAAATACGACTAACTGCTGGAACATCTCAGGCAGCGCGCCGATTTTCCACCAGAGGAGTATTGCCGGGGTCAAAATCATCGCGATGCCACCTAACCAGAAATAGAAGAAGCGTCTGAGATTTGTTTTCGAGAAGGATGCATCCGGCGCAAAGTGCAGCGTGACGAGCAGGACGAGAAGCGCCGCCATGGTGTAAACCGCCTGATCGTGGCGGAGGAGGAGCGCTAGGCTGGTAAGTGCCCCGGCAGGCATGGCGAGCCATGGTCGCTGTGATCGCATCGCAACGATAAAGAGAAGGACGGCGGCGAAGGAGATTGTAATTCCCTGCCATGCCGCCAGCGGAACAAAGTAAACATACGGAAGGCCGAGGATGCAGGCGGGCGCAGCGGCGGCGAACGAAAGAATCGGGCCGAGGAAATTCCGCCCCAGCGCATAGATGAGGACCGGCAGAAGAAGAAAAATCGTTAAACCAAAACCGCGAAGCGTCGCCAGCGAGGTGCCGCCGAGTTTAAAAGCCACGGCCGCGGTGTAAAAAGAAAGCGGTGGCTGCAGGCTTACGAAATCGCGATGAGGAATTTCACCATGCACCACTCGCTCGGCACCGTAAGCGAGAAGACCTTCATCCCGCCAATCGATACCTGCGCGCCACCGGGGATAAGCGATGGCGATTGCGATCAGGAGTAATATCGCCGGGCAGATAAAATCACTGAAACGGCTGACGTTGGTTTTGGAAATCTGCATTTAGCACGGGTGGCAACGATTAACTCCGCTTTCCTCCTTGCCGCAAATGGAACGCGAAGAGTAAGGCGAGCGCAATAACCGGAGAACGACGAATCGCGCGAATTTGCCTGCACATCCAAATCGCCCTGCGATCTGGTCTTATGTCCACCTTTTCAAAATCCAAGCCCGCAGCCGCGGGCGCGCGCGAAGAATTAGTGGGCACCGACGGTGCGAAGAGTGTTGTGCGAGAAGGCGAATTGGAAATATGGCAAACAGAACAGGGCGATCTTCGAACAAGCGCGGCCGCAGCAAAAGCAAGCGCTGGTCGACACGCGTCACGAAGCACAGCAACGCGCTTGATTTGGAGCCAAGGGTTTTTCGATCACGTGACCCGCGCAAAATCGCTTGTTCCCTGAAACGCTCCGCTGAACGCAGCAAACGGCGCAAGGGGACGCCGTATCAATCCGCCATGTCGATGTTGAATTTTTACATCAACCGCGCCGGTAAAAATCTTCCGCAAAACGCGGAAGCGAATACTGGAACGAGCCAAGGGTGAATTGCGCGATGTCTTTGGCCGCCAATGAAAACAGGCCCTCAGCGCCGCAGGCGCGTGTCAATTTCAGTCTGGGGCAACGCCAGGCTGCGGTGTTTCTCTGGAGTTGGTGTTCTTAGTATGGTTCGTCGTCGGGACGCGGCTGGTTTTCTTAAAAATGCGTAAGTAACGCCTTGCAGACTGTTGAAAGCCCCGTGTCAATTTTTCCTGTAGTGGCGGTCTATTACCGTCGCCCGCCTCGACCACCGCAAGGTTCGGCACTCATCGAGCGCGCTACGTGTCTTACAACAGTCTTGCTGTAGCTTGTGCGTTGAGTAGGCGACGCGCGTCTGTTCCCAGTATAGATTGTGTTAATGAAAGAGGAGGGAACAGTTCGAACAATGAAAGTGCGCTGGTTACGTCACACCTACGCGGATTTGAGCATGAGCAGCATTCAGCTCTGGCATGGCGCGCCGCACCTTTGGCAACCTCCAATCAACGCCTATCGCTGCGCCGCAGCGGTACGCATCTGTGTTGACCTCGCAGGTGTGGACAAATCTTTGATTGATCTCACGGTCGAGCCGCGCCGGGTTGTCATCCGGGGCTCGCGTGAAACGCCGGAACCGAGCGATCAAACTACGCAAATTCTGGCGCTGGAGATCGATTATGGACCTTTTGAACGCGAGGTGCGGTTGCCCGCTGACGTGGATGTGAAACGTGCGCGCGCCGAGCAGGAGAACGGACTTCTCTGGATCTATCTGCCGCTGAAAAAATGAGCGACGGCGCAATCTCAACCTTGCAACAGTCTTCGAGCGCGCCAGCCAAGCGCGCGGACATGGCGACGACGAGTGATGCCGACGGTCACGCCATGCCGCGCATTCCGGAGGAGCTGTCAATTCTGCCGCTCCGCGGATTCGTGATGTTTCCTGGCAGCGTGCTGCCACTGACGATTAGCCGACCAGCATCGATCAAGCTGGTAGATGAAACCTTGCCGCTGACCAAGATCGTGGGGTTCCTGACTCAACGGGAGGAAGAAAAGGAAGAGCCTGGTCCCCAGGACCTCTATCATGTCGGAACAGCCGCCATCGTTCTAAAGCTCCTGCGCCAGGCGGAAAACAATATTGTCATCGTAGTGCAGGGGCTGCGGCGATTTGCCATGCGCAAAATTGTCGCGACGCAGCCCTATCTGCGCGCGGAAATCGATCTGCTCAACACCATCGTGCCGGAGCAAAATGCCGAGTGGCAGGCTGAGTTTCAGAATTTGCGGGATAGCGCCATGCGTCTGTCGCAGTTGCGACCGGATATTCCTGAAGAAACAGCCGCGATTATTCGCAACATCGAGGATCCGGAGCAGCTGGCCGATTTTCTCGCGCCGAATCTCGATACTTCAGTTGCCGAAAGACAATCGATCCTGGAGGAACTCGATCTACGCAAGCGTGTGCGCGCCGTGCAAAAGCACATCTCGGCGCAACTGGAAGTGGCCCAGATTCAACAAAAGCTGCAGAAAGATGTGCAATCGCAGTTTAGCGACGCGCAACGCAAGGCTTATCTGCGCGGACAGCTCAAGGCCATCCAGCGCGAACTGGGCGAAGGCGACACGGGCGCCGACGAACACATCGCGGTTCTTCGAACAAAACTCGAAGCAGCCAAACCACCTGCCGAAGTGCTCGCGCAAGCCGAGCGCGAGTTGAAGCGGCTCGATATTATCCCGCCAGCCAGCCCCGAGTATTCGGTGATTGTCGGTTATGTCGAGACGATCGCAGAGTTGCCCTGGTCGAAATTGAGCGAGGACAATCTCGACCTCGACAAAGCCCAGCAGATTCTCGATCGCGATCATTATGACCTGACCAAAGTGAAACGCCGGCTGATTGAATATCTCGCGGTCCGCAAACTCAACCCACTTGGTCAGGGACCAATTCTCTGTTTGCTGGGTCCGCCGGGCGTCGGGAAAACGAGCCTGGGTCAATCCGTGGCCGACGCGCTCGGGCGAAAGTTTGTGCGGATGAGTCTGGGCGGGATTCGTGACGAAGCGGAGATTCGCGGGCACCGCCGCACTTACATCGGTTCGATGCCGGGTCGCATTATTCAGGAATTGCGACGGGCCAGCACGCGCAATCCGGTCATGATGCTCGATGAAATTGATAAGATTGGCGCCGATTTTCGCGGCGATCCCGCCAGCGCTTTGCTCGAAGTGCTAGATCCACGGCAAAACAAGGCCTTCGTCGATCGCTATCTCGATGTCCCGTTCGACCTTTCGCAGGTCATCTTCATCGCGACGGCCAATTACATTGGTGGAATCCCCGGACCGCTCTTGGATCGGATGGAGCTGATCGATCTACCCGGATATACCGAACGCGAGAAACTGGAGATCGGAAAACGTTATCTCGTTCCGCGTCAGCTCACCGAAAACGGACTTAAACCCGACCAAATCGAATGGCCAGAAGAAGCGTTGCGATTGTTCATTAACGATTACACGCACGAGGCGGGAGTGCGCGAGCTGGAGCGGCAGATCGGCGCTGTCTGTCGTGCGGTGGCGGCGCGGGTTGCGCGCGGCGTAACTGATAAGATGACGATCACCACCGATTTCATCCGAGAGACGCTGGGACCGCAACGCTACGTGCACGAACAACGGCTCACGACCAACGCGCCGGGTGTCGTCACTGGTCTCGCTTACACGCCTACGGGCGGCGAAATTCTGCATGTCGAAGCAACGCGCTATCTTGGGAAGGGCAACATTACCCTGACCGGGCAGATCGGCGCGGTGATGAAAGAGTCAGCGCAAGCTGCCCTCAGTCTCGTTAGAAGCCGCGGGATGGCGATCGGCGTCAAGCCGGAGGAGTTTCGCGAATACGACATTCATGTGCACGTCCCCGCCGGCGCCGTGCCGAAGGATGGGCCCTCGGCCGGGGTGGCGATGTTTACCGCGCTGGCGTCCCTGTTCAGCAACAAGCCGGTACGCTCCGATGTCGCTATGACAGGTGAGATCACCTTGCGCGGAATGGTTTTGCCAATCGGCGGATTGAAAGAAAAGAGTCTTGCCGCGATGCGGGCCGATATTTCTACGGTGATCATTCCGAAGTTGAATGAAAAGGATCTCGTCGATGTCCCCGAAGAAGCCAGACAAAAGCTCCGCTTCGTCCCGGTTGAAACCGTAGAAGAGGTGCTCGCGCACGCCCTCGATCAGAACGCGCAGCCTTTGCGCGCTGTATCTAATTAGCGAACTGCTCAAACCGATAAAATAGATCGCTGGCAGATGAGCTTGCGCGCTTCCTCGCTTGGTACCCTGCCCGCGCCACCCTTCTTATATAGGTACCTATATAGGTACCTGTGGTGACGGAGCACCTCCTATCTCACAGATTGTCACGAGCCATTGCAAACCAGTCGGCGCAAAAGAATAAGGCGGTCGGCAGGATCCAATCGAACCGGCGACGTCATTTTCACCAGCGAACTTTGTCGGAACAGGCGCGGCAATACAATCGGGCGGCGTCCCGAAAAGCTGATAGGAAAAATCCCTATTTCGAAGTGCGGTGGGTAGATCTTCTTTTCGCTCGGCGCACGTCCTGGGACCCCGGTTTTTCCTCGGCCTCGTGTGAACCTCTTTGCGTTTGCTGAATTGCCTTGCCCATAGGTCATTGCCTTTATGGGCGAAACAGCTAGTCGCATTACATTCTGGCCGCGACTGGGCCGTTGGGCGGCGGAGTTGGTCCTGGTTTTCATCGGTGTTTATGCCGCATTCTGGTTGAACAACTTCCAGCAACATCAGCACGATGCAGAACGGCGCGACCGGATCCTGGCTTCAATCGAGCGAACGCTGCGCGAAGGAATCGAGAGCGGAAAAATAAATCGCGTGAAAGAGGAAGAAGAAGCGGCGAAATTTCAGCGCGCGCTCGATGCCGGCGAAATGCCGCCTTTGCATCCATTCGTTTTCATAACCGATTACAGTCCAGGCGATTTCGCGACCCTGCTTCAATCCGGCGGGACCGAGTTGCTCGACCTGGAAACGCTGACTGCGTTGCGCAATGACGAATCGGTCATTCGCTGGGGACTAAGCCGCCTGCAGCGCTATCAAAAATTGAGCGACGAACTGATCGTGCCGAATCTGGACCAGGACATTTCTTTTTTTTACGATCCCGCGACGAAAAAATTGCGGAAACGTTTTGAAATATATCCCGAAGCCTTGCAAGCAACGGTGAAATTCGCTCGCGATCTGGAACGAACTCACACCGATCTGCTCAAGCAAATCCAAGCCGAACGGCACACCGCTAAAGCGGCCTTAGAGAGTTTAAAAAATTCGTAGCCGCGAGCTCGCCTCACTCAGGGCGGCTGCCCATTTCTTCCTCTCCCGCTGGGAGAGGATTGAGGTGAGGGCCGGCCAGAGTTTAAATTAAATGCCTAGAGCACTCCAACCGCGCGCGAAATCAAAACAATCACAATCGTTAATGAGATTCCGATTTGGACCATGGTGAGAATCTTTGCCCACCGGGCGAGCAAAGGCGCGTCGGTTGGACCGAACGTCGAACTGGTCGTCCAGGCGATAAAAAGATAATCGACGAAATGAGGATGCCATCCCTGGCACTCAAAGCGGCCGCGCTCAATTTTTTCGATCTGCATTTGCGGAAAGACAAAGCTACGGCTGCCGAACTCGTGCCGTTGACGACGAGCGGTCGGTCCGCCGCCATCCAACCGCCAGTACCAAAGAGCGAAGACAAGCACGTTGGTAAACCAAAGTTCACCACCTGAGGCCAAGAGCGCGATCGGTTCTTCCTTGTGGCCAGGCACGGCTGCGACGAGCAAGGCGACTGACGCGATCAGCGCCAGGGTAATGACGCTGCTGATGATGATACCCAGAACACGATTCCAGGAATGCTTGCCCATGCGATGCGCCACGACCGTGGGCGCGGTCAGCACCGCAATGAAAACAGGCAGGACCCACTTCGGTCCGGCGACGAAGGCTCTTGGCAGCGCGACATAAATTCCACCAACGGCAAGCAGCGCCAGCAACGCTTGCCAACGCGGCTCCGGCTTATCGATCTTCCCGACGGGATCGCCCACGTCACCGGTATAGCACGATTTTGTAGCACAGCCATCTAACGCCAATCCGGCTCGGACCAAGCGGGCTGGAAAGATGACAAAGCTGATGTTAAGCAACGCAATGATCCGCTCGGTTTCAGCATTTCTTCTCCTCGCCGTAACAATTGTCCGCGCGGCCGATTATCCCCTGCCAGCCGAAGGCGACTACTCGATCCGCGATTTCAAGTTCAGCAGCGGCGAAACGCTACCGGAGTTGCGTATTCATTATCGCACCCTGGGAAAGCCGGAGAAGGATGCGCAGGGAAAAACCACCAACGCGGTTTTGATCATGCATGGAACAACCGGCAGCGGCGGGCAGTTCTTTCGCCCGGAATTCGCCGGCGAGCTGTTCGGTCCGGGCCAGCCACTCGACGCGACGAAATTTTTCATCGTTTTGCCCGATGGAATCGGTCACGGGAAATCGAGTAAGCCGAGCGATGGCCTGCACGCAAAATTTCCGCGCTACGGCTACCGCGACATGGTCGAAGCGCAATACCGGTTACTCACAGACGGCCTCGGTGTGAATCACGCGCGCCTGGTGATGGGGACGTCGATGGGCGGAATGCATACGTGGCTCTGGGGTGAAACGCATCCGGAGTTCATGGACGCGCTCTTGCCGCTGGCGAGTCTTCCGACGCAAATTTCCGGGCGTAACCGCACGTGGCGGCGCATTATCATCGATGCGATCCGCGGCGACCCAGCATGGAACGGTGGCGAGTACAAAACCCAACCACCGAGTCTGCGGACTGCGGCTGAGATGCTTTGGTTGATGAGCAGCAATCCGTTGGTGCGACAAAAGGAAGCGCCCAACCTCGCAAAAACGGACGAAGTTCTCGACAAATTTGTCGTCGATATTGTGAGAACTGATGACGCCAATGACGTGCTTTACGCGCTCGAAGCCTCGCGTGATTACGATCCTGGCCCGGGGTTGGAGAAAATTCGCGCGCCACTCCTCGCAATCAATTCCGCTGATGATCACATCAACCCGCCCGAACTCGGAATTCTCGAGCGCGAAATCAAGCGGGTTCCTCACGGCCGCGCATTGCTAATTCCGTTAAGCGAGAAAACCCGCGGTCACGGCAGCCATACCATCGCGGCGTTGTGGAAGGACGACCTTGTTCGTTTGCTTACGGAATCAGGAAAGTAATTACTTTGTCGGCAGGCTCTTCGTGGCCCCCGTCGATTCTCATGCGCGCTGACTGGAGCGGGACCCTCGTTGTCCGTCGACAGGAATATCAGATCACGAACTGGAAAATCGGTTGATTTGCAAATAGGTTGAATGCTTGAGAATGAATCAAGTTTTTCGAATTGCCATTCTTTGCGCGTTTGCGTTTTCCGGCTGCCTTTCCAGTCGAAACTCGGAGGTAATGATCGACACGAACGCAAAAACGAAAAAGGGTGTGTATGATACAGACTACCAGCCCTCGATCCCGGCATCCGAGATGAGAGGGCCGCAGTAACACGGTCATCGAACGCCAGTCCGGCTCGGACCCGTGGGGCCAACGGGGCAAGTTGCCTGTTGTCTTTTGGCCGGACTGAAAGCCTTCCCTCCGATTTGGCGCCAACCCTTTAGCCAGTGTTTACACTGGCTTTGTTCCATCGACTTTTCGGCAAGACGTTGATACCTACCTGAATGCATCGAATGCGAAACTGGCTCCGTTATTTAATCTTCACCCTGATCGTCAGTTTCGCGCAAATCGCCTCAGCCGGTCCGCCATTCGACGTTATTATTAAGGGCGGGACGGTTTACGACGGCACGGGTGCCGAAGGTCGAGTAACAGATATCGCCATCCGCGGCGATCGCATCGCCGGCATAGGTGATTTGGCGAATGCCACCGCCAAAACCACGATCGATGCGCGGGGTCTCGCCGTCGCGCCCGGCTTTATCAACATGCTTTCGTGGTCGACGGAATCGCTCATTCAGGATGGAAGATCGCAGAGCGAGATTCGCCAGGGGGTGACCACCGAAATCATGGGCGAAGGTAATTCGATGGGGCCGCTGAACGACCGGATGAAAGCGCGGTATGTGCGCGAGCAAAAAGACATCAAGTACGATATTAAATGGAACACGCTGGCGGAATACCTGCGCTATCTGGAAAAGCGTGGTGTCTCCTGCAACGTCGCCTCTTTCCTCGGCGCCACCACGGTGCGTGAGTACGTCATCGGGTTGGAAGACAAACAACCGACCCCGGAGCAGCTCGAGCAGATGCGCGAACTGGTGCGCAAAGAAATGGAAGCGGGCGCGCTCGGCATTGGCACATCGCTGATTTATCCTCCGGCCTTTTATGCGAAAACCGACGAGCTAATCGAGTTGTGCAAGGTCGCCGCCAAATATCAGGGCAAATACATTTCGCACATGCGGAGCGAGGGAAATCAATTGCTCGAATCGCTCGATGAATTGATCCGAATCAGCCGCGAAGCCGGGATTCCGGCCGAGATTTATCACATAAAAGCGGCTGGCGAGAAAAACTGGCCGAAAGAAGATCAACTGCTGGCGCGAATCGAAGCCGCGCAGAAGGAAGGACTCAAAATCACGGCTGACATGTACACCTACACAGCCGCCGGCACCGGACTCGATGCCTGTCTACCGCCGTGGACGGAAGACGGGGGTTACCCTGCGTTGTTCAAACGTCTGCGGGATCCGGCCACCCGCGAGAAGATTGCGGCTGAAGTGCGGATCGATTCCGATGCCTGGGAGAATTTATATCTAGCGGCCGGGTCGCCGGACAAAATTCTGCTGGCCGGATTCAAATCCGAAAAACTCAAGCCGCTGACCGGCAAATCACTCGCCGAAGTGGCTAAGATGCGCGGCAAAGATCCGATCGAAACGATCATGGATTTACTCAGCGAAGACGAATCGCGCATCGACGCGATGTATTTCCTGATGTCGGAAGAAAATGTTCGCAAGGAACTGGCCAAACCATGGATTTCCTTCGGCTCCGACGAAGCCTCTCAGGCGCCGGAAGGCGTGTTTTTGAAATCAAATCCCCATCCACGCGCTTACGGGAATTTCGCGCGCGTGCTCGGAAAATATGCGCGCGACGAAAAAGTGCTCACCCTGCCCGAAGCAGTGCGACGCTTGAGCGCGTTGCCAGCGACGAATCTCGGTCTTGATCACCGCGGTTTCATTCAGGAAGGAATGTTCGCTGACGTGGTCGTCTTCGATCCTGCGACAATCGCGGACCGCGCAACTTTCGACAAACCCCATCAGTACGCCGTCGGAATGAAACACGTTTTCGTCAACGGCGTGCAGGTCCTGAAGGACGGCGAACACACCGGCGCCAAACCCGGCCGCGCCCTGTGGGGTCCGGGAAAGACGAAATAACGGAGAGAGGTTCGCTCTGCTTCTGGGGAGCGCACGCGCCTCGCGTGCTGGTTTCGGCGGCTCGCCGAAACGGACTTCTTGCGAACGGGTAGACTTTAGGCGGTCTCGACAGATTACAAATTTGTAAGAAAAAGCTTGCGCTGACGGTGTCGAGTCCTTTTGAATCCGCCGATGACTGTCAGATATTGGCCTACACTATTACCAGGTATTCTCCTACTTTGTCGCCTTGGCCAGCTAACAGTGCTCGGGCAAACCGTCACCCCCGATGGAATGGCTTTGCCAGCCTCCAATAACTTCCAAAATGTCGCTCTCGTCGCGCAAACAACCACCGCTGAGGCGGAAGGAGTGATCGTCACCGGGGCTTTCGATGTCAAACCGCCCGATTATCCCGCTTTGCCGGAAGTGGAAGGAACGAAAATAAATTCCGGCAAAAAGACGTCTTTTGTAAAGCCGGACGAATTTCCGACGATTACGAACAACGATTATCGCGAAGCCACCGCCACGATCCCGGGTATTCTGGTCAGCGAGGAACCTTCGTCGCCCATCATCAACTTCGGCTATCGCGGATTAGATTCGCAACGGAGCGAGTTCATGCAAATCCTCAAGGACGGCGTGTCGATCAAGAACGAGCAATTCGGTTTTCCGGAAACACATTACACGCCAATTCTTGATGCGGTGGAGCGGATCGAATTCATTCGGGGCGGCGCGTCATTGCAGTACGGACCACAACCAGGCGGCGCGCTCAATTTCGTCATGAAAATGCCGCGACGTGATGCGCCATTTCACTTTGTCGAAAAGAATGCGTTCGGCAGTGACCAGTTCTACAGTAACTACACTGCGTTGGATGGGACGATCGGCCCGTTCGGTTATTACGGATATTACGATCATCGCGAGCGCGAAGGTTTTCGCGAATCGAACAGCGATTACGAAGTCGATGCCGGCAGCGCTCGGGCGGTATGGGACATAACCAGCGACAGCCGTTTTATCCTGACCTTTGATGCCTATGAAGAGGAACATGGTGAACCGGGCGGTTTACGACGGAGCGGTGATCCGGACGGCGATGTTGGCCCCGAGGGTTCAATACCGCGTTTTTACGATGACGATCGCAACGCGACTTCGCGTCTCTTCGATCGGTTTCGTCTGTCGCGATATTACGGTGTGCTCGATTACCAAAAGGTGTTTTCGGAGCGCACGGAGTTGGATCTCAAGGCTTTTGGGGGATATCTCGAACGCTGGAGCAAGCGCCAGCGCGGCGGTGGTGAGGGATTTCAGCCGGACCCGTTAGCCACGGGGGCTGCTGGGACGAACGACATTCAAGCGCGCTTCGATTGGACCGAAGGGGCGGAGGCGCGGCTGCGGCACGACTACAATCTGTTGAATGATGTTTCCACCTTTGCCGGTGGCCTCTATTTTTATCATGCGCTTCAGCACCGGGACGACCGCCGTGGTTCTACACCCAATGCGGAAGATGGGTTGCTGCGCCGATCCAACTTCGGCGAAACCTACAATGGCTCGATTTTTGCCGAGAACCGCTTCCATTTTGGTCGTCTGTCAATCACGCCGGGAATGCGTTTGGAGTTTTTCGGGCAAAGCCTCGACGAAGACGTAAACATCACCAAGACAGACGTGCCGCTTGGGCATCGCGATGATTTTTCGTTTGTGCCGTTGTTCGGTATCGGCGCCTCTTACGTATTGGTCGAAGGCGAAGACATTTTGGCCGCCGGCCCAATCGCTGGCGGCAAAGGAGCGGAAGATAAATACGAAAAAGAAGTGCTCCCGACCGTTATAGGAAAAGCACCGCCTCGTCTGGAAATATACAGCAACTTCTCACAGGCATATCGCCCGCGAACGTATGGAGAACTAGTGGCCACGAGCGCAACCGGCTTCGCTAATCCAAACCTGGAGGAAGGGCACTCGCTCCAGGGAGAGCTGGGTCTGCGCGGGAAACCTTTGCCTTACCTGGATTTCGACTTGAGCGGCTTCTGGTTCAATTTCGAGGACCAGATCGCCGAGGTCGGCAACACTTTCTTGAATGCGGGTGATGCGCGTTACCTCGGGTTTGAAGCCGCAGTCGAGTTTGACATTCTCGGCGCGATCAACGGCGGCACGCCGAGTCCCTGGGGCCAGCTGAATCTTTACGGGAATGTGACCGTGCTTGACGCGGAGTTTACGAAAGGGTCGCCGGACGCGTTTGTCGAAGGCAACATTCCGGCCTATGCGCCAGATTATCAATTCAAGACCGGCGCCATCTACAATTGGAAAGAGACCGTCAAGGTAAGCATGCTCGGCACGATGGTGGGCGATCACTTTTCCAATGCGGACAACGGCTTCCAGCATTTCATTCCGGCTTACAACGTTTGGGATCTGACCGCGGAAGTGAAATTCTGGAACGGATCGCGTCGGAGTCTTCGCAGGCATCAAAAATTGTTTGACGAAGATTACTGGGCAGAAGTTCGGGACGAAGGGATTGTCCCCGCTTATCGGCGGAATTACTACGGTGGGATCGAGTTTTTCTGGTAAGCAATGTCGGATCGCAGGCGTGGCCGGAATCCTAGACTATCGGTTGCCAGGCGTCAGGTTAGAAGGAAACCCCTGCGCTTCCCACGCAATTTCGGTTTTCGGATGCTACGGTCGCAGCAATGTTTGGTACCAGCGGACGATTGAGTCGCCGCAAAACATCCAGGTGATAGCGCCGAGGGCGAGGTAGGGACCGAAGGGGAGTTTGAGCGACCAGACGCGTTTGCCGAGGATTAGGGTGACGAGGCCGATGACGGAACCGTAAAGCGAGCCGGCGAAGATGGCGAAGAGAACGGCACGCCAGCCGAGAAAAGCGCCGATGCAGGCGAGAAATTTCAGATCGCCTCGGCCCATGGCTTCGCGCGGAATCTCGATCTCGTTAGCTGTTCCGCTGATTTCATCGAGATGATCGAGCTCAAAATTGTCCGAACCGATCTGGACGCGGTTGTAGTGAAACCGCAAAATCATGTTGGTATATTCGTGATCGGCGATTTTGGCGCTCGAACAATGCAATAAGAGTTGGTCCTTCTCGCGGGCGAAGAAATCGCTCCACAAACTTTTCTCATCACCGACGACAAAATCGGCGTCGTCACCGTGACGTGTCCAAGTGAACGCGGTTGGTTTTTCGAGCCGGATTCGCTTTTTGCCGAAAATAATTTTCCCGCCTTCGAGGACAAGCCAGAGCAGTGCGTAACCCAGTGCAGCTGAACCCACGGAGATCAGGAGCGCCATCAGGCGGCGATCGGTATTCATCAATTGCGGCACTGCAATCGAGCCGATCAGCCCCGCAACTGTTCCGCCGATGGTGATTTCGTCCGGGATGATGAAATGCTCGAAATCGATGAAGGTGGCCGCGATAACGAGCGCGATGAAAACCCAGTAAGCGATCGCGATCTGCCACGGGAAAGATTTCCAAATGATGAGGAAGAAAAGAGCGGTGAGCAGTTCGACCGCAAAATAGCGGAAGGCGATGCGCGCGCCGCACTTGGCGCAGCGTCCGCGCAACAGTAGCCAGCTAACGAGAGGCAGATTTTGGTGCCATGGAATTTGAGTTTTACACGATGGACAAAACGAACGCCGCGGCTGGTTGACGGAGAGATTCAACGGCAGCCGATAGATGCAAACGTTCAGAAATGAGCCCACACAAGCGCCGAGCACAAACGCAATCGCGCTGAAGAGGCGTTCGTAGATCATTACCCAGTTATCAGTTATCAGTTAACTGGGAGGGGCGATTTCGAAGTCGCCCATGCTTTGTTGGATGATGCGCTTGCTTGAGATAATCTCTCATGCCGTTCTCGCTGCCCTGCGCTTCATGAACCACGCGATCCAGATACAGCTTTCGTAAAGAAAGACCATCGGCAGACTCATCGCGACGAGGGTAAGCACATCTGGCGTCGGGGTGATGATGGTGGCGAGAATGAGGATAAGCACGATGGCGTAAGGCCGGGTTCGCGCCATGAATTCGTAGGTGAGCAATCCAAAGCGCACGAGCACGAGCACCACCACTGGTAACTCAAAGGCCAGACCAAACCCAATCGTGAAACGGGTTACGAAAGAATAATATTGCTGCACCGTCCAGGTCGGAGCCCAGCCAAGCGACTGGGTGTCGCGAAAAAAGAACAGGATCGTTTTCGGCAAGAGCCAGAAATAGCAGGTCAGAACGCCGGTAAGAAACAGAGCGAAGCTAACGGCAATGGCTGGGAACAGGATTTTTTTCTCCAGCACGGTCAACGCCGGGAGGACGAATTCGGCTGCAAAAAAAAGAAGCAGGGGAAAGGAAACGACGATCCCGGCATAAAAGGCGAGGTGAAACGAAATCACAATCGAGTCGGTAATGCCGAGGGCGCGCAGCACGCCGACATTCGGATCTACCTCGTGCAGCGGGGCCTGCATGACGCGCACCAGCGTTCCGCGAAAGGCGAAACATAAGAGCATGGTTGCGATCAGCGTGATCGCCATTTTCACGATCGTCCAGCGCAGGTCCTCGAGATGTTCGAGAAACGGCTTGGAGGTTTCACTCTCCGGCAGCTCGCGAAATTTGAAGATGTCGCGCAGCGCCATGTTACCGGGCCGGCAACTGGATGATTCCTTTCGCGATCAGACGCGCCCACATGCTCAGCGTATTGGCGTCGCGAATGGTGTCGTCCGCAATCATGGCGGTGATTTGCGCTGGCGAAAATTCGCGGCAATCCAAAATCATTTCGGCATCGACATAGGTGTGAGCTTGAACGGCGCGCTGCACGGGCCGGGCAAGAAATAAGAACTCTCGTTCGTCGGTAAATCCTGGCGAGGAAAAGAAGTCGCCGAGAAAAATAGTTTCGCCATCCGGCGCGAGCTCGTAGCCGGTTTCCTCGCGCAACTCACGCAGCGCCACATCGCGAAATGAGCCGAAACCGCATAGTTGATCGACCTGCCCGGCAGGCATTTCCCAAATCGCTTTGCGAATCGGGATACGCTCCTGCTGGATGAGCACAAAATTTCCTTCCGCTGTCATCGCCGCGACCACGACCGCTGATTTACGTCGCACAATTGTCCAGGCATGCGCATCGGTCCGGTGCGGCGTGCGCACGTGCTCGGTCACGACGGACAAATGGTCGTCGACGAAATGCGCATCGCTGGAGATGGTTATCCAATTTTCGCCCTCCTCCATGCGGGAAATAAATAACGTCGCCGCGCAAAAGCGAATCGTTCTTATATTTACTGTAGCGGTGGTATGTGACCGTCGATTTATTCGCCGGTGCTCGGGGGTTTTAGAACCGTCGCTACAGAAGCAGTTCGCGCCAGCGGGCGATCTGGCGCTCGATGTTCTCCAGTGAAGGCGAACCAGTGGTGGTGCGGCGCCCGAGTGCTTTGCGCACATCAAAGATTTCTCGCACATCTTCACCAAATACATTTGAAGCGGCGCGAAACTCTTCATCCGAAAGAGCGGTGAGGGCCTTACCACTGGCACCGAGCCTGCCGACAATGGCGTGGGCTTCGCGGAACGGCATGCCTTTCCCGACGAGATACTCAGCCAGATCGGTTGCCAATAGCTGCGGATCGGCCGCTGCCGATTCCATTCGTTCTCGATTGACCTTCAACTCCGGCAGCATCGCGGTGAAAACTTCGAGTGCGGCGCGCGCGGTGTCGATGGAGTCGAAGAGCGCTTCTTTGTCCTCCTGAAGATCGCGATTGTAGGCGGTCGGCAAGCCTTTCAGCGTGACCAGCAAACTCATCAAATTTCCGATGAGCCGGCCTGATTTGCCGCGGGTCAACTCGGCCATGTCCGGATTTTTTTTCTGCGGCATCAGGCTGGAGCCGGTGGCAAAGGCATCGCTGAACTCGATGAACCCAAATTCGGTCGTGCTCAAGATGATCAGGTCTTCGCTGAAACGGGAAAGATGAATTCCGAGCATGGCGAGGCTGTAAAGGACATCGGCGACAAAATCGCGGTCACCAACCGCGTCGATGCTGTTTTGCGAGACGCGTTCAAATCCAAGAGTTTTTGCGATGGCTTCGCGATCGAGTGCGATGCTTGATCCGGCGAGCGCGCCGGAACCAAGTGGCATGACATCAGCGCGGCGTCGTGCGTCCCGCAATCGCTCATGGTCACGCTCGAGCGCTTCGAGCTGCGCCAGAAGGTAATGCGCCAGATAAATTGGTTGCGCTCGCTGCATATGGGTGTAGCCGGGCATGACAACGTCGGAGTGTTTCTGGGCCAGGAGAAGAAGCGCATTTTGCAGAGCACGCAGGCGGATGACGATTTGGTCAATTTCCTCGCGCACGTAGAGGCGAAGGTCGAGTGCGATCTGATCGTTGCGGCTGCGGGCGGTGTGCAATTTTGCCCCGGCCGGCCCGATCCGTTTCGTCAGCGTCGCCTCGATGTTCATGTGGACATCTTCGAGCGACTGGTCCCAGACGAATTTGCCGTCGCTGATTTCGGTTTCGATCTCGCGCAAGCCGCGCGCGATCATCTCGAACTCGTTAGCTGACAAAATTCCGGCGGCAGCCAGAGCCGAAGCGTGGGCGATGGACCCGGCAATATCGTGGCGATAAAGCCGTCGATCGAACGAAACCGATTCGCTATAACGTTGAGCAATCTCGGCCGCAGGGGACGAAAATCGTTCGGTTCTCATGATCGTGTAGATCGGATCATTGCTCGCGAATCGCTGTCACGGAAACATGATCCGCGTCAGGCAAAACAAATTTACGCACTTCGACGGCGACCTTGCGCAGGGGAAAACGCGTGAGCAAATGCCCAGCCGTTTCTTCGGCGAGTGTTTCGATCAATCGATAATCCCGTTGAACGACGAATTGTTTCAGCGACGCCGCGACTTCGGAATAATTAACCGTATCAGCGATATTATCGCGTGGCCCCGCTCTGTTTGGCCAGAAAGTCACATTCAAGGTCAACCGCTGCGGCTGCGCGCGTTCCGAATCGGGCACACCGACGCGCGCATGAATTTCGAGCTGTTCAATATGAATGCGGTCGATCATGGCGGGAGAGATTTGATGAGCGACTTCGAGATCATTGTCCTGTGACTAACCGGACATTGAAAAGGCTGTTCGGTTGTAAGAGCAGACCACTCGATAACTAACATATTAGGGTTCCGCGATTCGTCTTGCCTATGCAAATTTCTCTCGACCAACAGCGGTCGCATTGCGATATTCGGGCTCGCAAAGGAGGATATTTGCGTACGCAACATGTCGGCTGAGCTAAAGCCGGATCTCCCGCTCGAGATAGCACATTTGCTGTTAATCGACGTCGTCGGTTATTCCAAGCTCATAGTTAACGAACAGATCGAATTAATGCACGATCTGACTCAAATCGTGCGAAACACGGAATGTTTTCAGGCGGCGGAAAAGAGCGATAAACTAATTCGGGTCCCAACTGGAGACGGGATGGCGCTGGTTTTTTTTCGCAGCCTGGAAGAGCCGGTACGATGTGCGCTCGAAATCAGCAAAGCATTAAAGGATTCGCCACGCATTCAAGTACGAATGGGAGTTCATAGCGGCCCGATTAATCAGGTGCGTGACGTTAACGATAGAGTGAACGTCGCTGGAACCGGATTCAATGTGGCACAGCGCGTCCTGGATTGCGGTGATGCCGGACATATTCTCTTATCAAAGCATTTGGCGGAAGATTTGGCGCAATATCGACAATGGCAGCCTTACTTACACGATCTCGGTGAATGTGAAGTTAAACACGGATTACGGCTTCATATAGTCAATCTCTACAAGGATGGCCTCGGCAATTCGGCTCTCCCCGAAAAGCTGAGACGCGGAAGAAGGTGGAAGCAAAGCACCGACGGCTCGGTTCGACCAATCAGCGCTCCGCGTTGGCCAAAATCATTAGTATTCCTCACTTTACTCCTGTCTGCCCTTGCCTTGGCCATGAGTTTTTTTCTCTTCTTCCGACGTGGATCGATAACACTCCTCTCTAAGCCGGCGACTTTGGTGCCCGAAAAGAGCATCGCGGTGTTACCATTCGAAAATCGGAGCGAGGAAAAGGCCAATGCCTATTTTGCCGACGGAATCCAGGACGAGATCCTGACGCGCTTATCCAAGATCGCTGATCTGAAAGTGATCTCGCGCACATCTACGCAGCATTACAAGAGCACGCCGGAAAATCTGGCGGCCATCGCGCGGGAGCTCGGTGTCGCGAACATTTTGGAGGGCAGCGTGCAGAAAAGCGGCGACTCGGTTCGCGTGAACGTGCAGCTGGTCAAGGCTGCCACGGATTCGCATCTCTGGGCCGACACTTTTGACCGCAGACTAACCGATATTTTTTCCGTCGAAAGCGAGGTCGCAAAAGCCATCGCCGATCAATTGCGGGTACATCTGACCGGGCAAGAAAAGCAGGTCCTCGAGGCCAAGCCGACGAACAACCCTGAGGCGTATGACGCCTATCTGCGCGGCTTAGCTTATACATTAAAACCTGGAACGACGGTCGCCAATACCCTGGGCGCGCAGAAGCATCTTAGGGAAGCGGTGGCGTTAGATTCAAAGTTCGCTCTTTGTTGGGCGTTGCTCTCTTACGTTGATTCTTTCAGCTATCTTTCGTTCCCTGTCGAGCCAACAACTGCTCTCCGCGAGGAGGCGCGACAGGCAGCTGAAACGGCCCTGACTCTTCAGCCGGACCTGGGCGAGGCCATGCTAGCCGAAGGATACTATTACTACGCATTCTTGAAGGATTACGACACGGCCGTGAGCTATTTTGAACAAGCACGTCCTCTCCTGCCCAATAGTAGCAAGATTCCTGAAGCGCTAGCCTATGTCGCTCGCAGACGGGGCCAGTGGGATCGAAGCGACGCCTATTTCAACGAAGCCGAGCGGCTGGATCCACGAAACGTAAATCTTCTTACCCAGCACGCCCTTTTAGATATCGAGCGCCGCAATTTTTCGCTGGCGCTGCGAAAGCTTGACTACATTCTCGACATCACCCCCGGCGACGTGGACACGCTCGCGCTATAAGGCGGCTGTGGCACAAGCCGAGGGCGATCTCCCACGGGCCTCCGCCATGCTGGACGGGCTGCGTCCAACTGCCGACCAGTCCGAGGCGTTGGAAACGCAGGTTTACCAAGCGATTTTGAAACGGCAGCCCGCGCCGATGATCCGGCGACTAACGGAAATTTTAGCCAGCCCTGACCCATCCTTCGGCTACATCAACGGCGAACTCCGCTTTTGGTTGGGTTGGGCGCAAGAAGTTGCAGGGGACAAAGCCGCTGCACAACAAAGTTGGCGCCAGGCACGCAGCGAACTCGAATCTTTTCTTAATAGAACAGCCGGACAACATTAGCATTATTGCAGATCTCGCGTTGACCAACCTGGGCCTCGGCGACAAAGCCGCTGCATTGGCTCTTGCGGAGCGGGCGGCATGGCCGCTAATCCCATCGAGAAGGACGCAATCAATGGTCGCACTCGCGATCGAGATTCTTGCTCGGGTGGCTGGCCGCGCTAAGGGGAGACCACGATCGCGCGATCGGCGCTGTTGCAGAAACTCTTGTCGATACCGCATACTGGGGCGCTCGCTTCAGGCATGCCGCTCACGCCCGCGCTTCTTCGGCTCGATCCAATGTTCGATGGGCTTCGAAATGATCCGCGGTTCCAAAAACTCGTGGGCGCGTACCCGCACGAGTGAGCCAGCGACGCCGGACAGCGAACCGAGGATTACCTGGGAGAACGTGAAGACGCTTTGCTCATCCAAATCGTTCGGACGAAGTCTCATTGCGGCGCTCATATCGCTGGTAAAGATATTCCTTCAGCAAGGCGCGGCGGAAAGCATCCGGGCTGGCAAATCCCAGATCTCGTGCGTACTTGTCGATATCGGCAGGCACTGTGTGACCCAAAACTTTCTCGAAATACCACTGTAATAGTTCTCCGTAAGTCAGGCCGACACTTTCAAGACGCGGATTTCGCATCCGCATGGAGTGCAGCAGGCCGTTTTTGTGGGCAGCGCGAGCGACTAACCGCGGATAGTCGCCGGAAAGCCGGAGTTGTTCAGGCAGGCAGTTGCGCGCTGCAACTTCAGCGCGCTTCTGAACCCATTTCACGCGCGCCTCGTCGATCATCAATGTGTCGAACTGATGGCAGCTTAAATCATTGTTAGTCATCCAATGTTTCAACGCGGCAGTGTCCACCAAATCGCGCTCCTGACGAAATTCCGCCTCGGTCGTCCTTTTACGCTGGGCGTTCACATTCAATCGGAGGCGCTCCGCCTCTCGCAGGGCGAAAAACCGTCGGAGCGCCTCGTTGCGGTGCTCTTTGTATTTTGGTCCTTCGAGTCTGAGCTCATCTAGCAGCGACTCCAGTGTTACTGAGTCGCCGTGTCCATTTGAATCGAACCGAAGTTCGCCGGCTTGACGCTGGGCAGATTGCCACATGACAGTCTGCTCAAAAGAGTATGAAACGGTTTTTCGGCGCAGCCCCTGTTCGAGTCGGCGGCGGATAACCCGGAGCATAAGAAGAGCATCATCGCGTTTTTGATTTACGCGATTGTTTGGCAACCATTGTTGCAACCTCGTTAATTCAGCTTGCGATGATCCGTTCTCCAACGCGTGCCGGAGCACCATTGAATAGTTGCGGTCGGGATAAAACAGTTCTTTTCCGATCTTTTCCAGGCTCACGCGCAACTCTGTTGAAATAATACCGAGTCGCTCCGCTTTTCGCAGAGTTTGCCGAATGTTAACCATGGCTTCGGATGCAGAGACAAATCCCGTTTCGGCAGGCCCATGAGCCACAGCAACCTCGTCATCGTCTTCGAAAATTCCATCGCGGTAGAGTTCAAACACAGCGCCTACACCTTCCATTCCAAAGGGAAGTAATTCGGCTGCGCGAAGCGCTCCCATACTGGCGCTACCGAATACATGGATTCCGTGACTCATTGCCCACAGGATCTCCTTATGGCGCACAGTGGGCACCGACTGGAAATAGCCATCAATAATTCCGATCGCCTGCGGGCGATGCAGCGCCACGCGATATACGTCGCCTTCAGCGGCAGGCGGTAGATATACTGCCTTTAGTTCCGCACTCGCTTCTGCGGGGGAAATCGTAGGTCCCGTGAAGATGAATACGTTCACGGCCTGCCCGCCATTGCCGATCGCGCTGCCGCGCTTGGAACACAGCCCGATTCAAGCATCGCCTCGAGCCCGGGTATGATGATGCGAACGACGGGCAAATCAAATTCCGGCTTCGTGAGATCGACCGCGACGACTCGCCGAACGCCAGCCTGCCTGAGACACTTCAGTTCCCATTCCACATCATCTTCAAACGTGTCTGCGTCCCAATTGGGGACATCAGAAAAGCGGCGTGTCGCTCTCGAAGCGGTGATGTGATCCCGAATTGCCCCCACCACTTCCAGGTCCTGCAATTGTTCATACGTATCGCCGCGGAAATCATCGCGCAATCCGGATATCACAGTTAGCCGAGTTTGCGCAGCCTCGGTCAAAGCTCTCAGCAATGCGATCTGACGAGCCGGATGGCATCCGTAACCCGCAGCTGCCGCACAATGCCACATGCCCTCATTCCGTGGCATTATTAAGCAATTAAAAGCAGCAATTTTGATGTCGGTTGTAATGTCCCAGATAGCTACGAGCAGTCCAGCCGACTCAAATTTCCCAATAATCTCCTGCGAAATCGGGTCGTCTATGCTCGTTAAGTCAAGGCGGTCCTCGTCGAATCCCTGCCAACACTCCCACAGGCTCGTAGCGTGCCGTTCGATGACTTCGCAGATTCCCTGGCTGATAGCTTCGATCAGAGTGTTTCCGGAAGCTAACCCATTTGAGCTAGCTGCGAAACAACCATGGCCATCCGGCAACGGCACCGCGTAATTCGTGTGAACCAGTTCGTAAGGCACAAACACGTTTCTTCCATCCAGGAGATCGCGTCCTTCGCACCAGAGCAGGCGCAAAAATGGATGAAAACGGGATTCGAAGCCGCGTGGAAGATCGTCAACTTCGACTACGTTGTGCTGATAGCGAAGTTCCTCGTACGTGGCTAAGCGCAGCGGCAAAGTGATGGTTTCGGCGTGGTATAGCTCAACTGCCTCCATCAATCCCGACGCACGCGCGCTTGCGAGATCAATTCCTTTTCCTTGCGACACGGCCACAGACCGTGAGTTGGGCCGGCATACCATCACCACCGGGATGCCGACCGAGTCCAACCCGGTGACGTTAGCGACGCGCGTGATCCCCATTACCGGGGCCAGACGCAGCGCGCGCTTCAGTGTGTCGTCAAGGCTGGCCGATCGGTGCGTGCCTCGACGCAAGACCTTCAGTGTCACGCCCATCAAAATCCGCTTCCGAACAGGCTTGGGCCGGTCGCAACATTCTTCAAGGCAGGTGCGTCGAAATCCACTACGGTGATTTGGACCTTCACGCCGGGGTTCGCCGAAGCGGGAAATGATTTGCTAGGTTGGGTCGTTCGTGTTCATGAGGATGTGCACCAAGACTGGGTCCTTTGGGGCTGCAGCGTTCGGATCGTATGAATGCTCTTTCTCAGGATCTCGCCTTTACGAATGAGCCACAAGTCGCCGTTCGCTGCGCGAACTAATATTTTTGTCGGTGGTCTTCTTCTGATTCGGCCATAAGTATGTTCCTTTCCAGTTAGCTAACATTGCACGTGCGGTCTTTTAGCATTTTCGTGGACGCCATCCAAGCATTTAATTCGGGGATGTCGCAAAAATATTCGGGACATTGCTCAACAAGCCGCGCCATTCTTGAATGTACTTCCGCCGCATGTTGCTCGGCAAAATATTGAGCTCAGTCCGATATTTCGCGACGGTGCGGCGCGCGATCGGAATGCCGCGGTTGCTCATATTCTTGATGAACACGTATCGCTGAGGACGAGGCATTCTTCCATTAACTTTGCAGAAATTACCTTGGCGTGAAGAACGCGACTGTTCTTCTTCGACGTGCTGCCGTCCGTTGAGATGAAATTCGCAAAGCAGCAATTTAGTGCATTGGGGCCAATTCGAGATTATTGTCTTAAAAGCAACGCGAAAATGAAAACGACGTCCGGGTTCTCGGAATAACGCACTCGACAATGAAGAAAGTGTCCTTAGCGCTTTCGCTTGCATAGCTAATTTTCTCTCGACCAACAACAGTAAAATTGCGATGTTCGGAGGCTGCAAAGAAGATGTTTGCGTAGGCAACATGTCCGCTGAGCTAAAGCCGGATCTCCAGCTCGAGATCGCGTATCTGCTGCTAATCGACGTTGTCGGTTATTCCAAGCTGCTGGTGAACGAGCAAATCGAGCTGCTGCACGAACTGAACCGACTCGTCCGCTCGACGGCAAGTTTTCAAGCCGCGGAAAGCAATAACAAGCTGATTCGCGTACCGACCGGGGACGGCATGGCATTGATTTTCTTTCGCAGCCCGGAAGAACCGGCGCGATGTGCGATCGAGATCAGTGAGGCGCTAAAAACACATCCGGATATTCAGCTAAGAATGGGCGTGCATAGCGGTCCGATCAATCAGGTGACCGACGTTAATGATCGGGTTAACGTCGCCGGCACCGGGATCAATGTTGCCCAACGAGTCATGGATTGTGCCGACGCCGGGCACATTCTGCTAACGAAACATGTGGCCGACGATTTGGCGCAATATCGTCACTGGCAGCCTTATCTGCACGATCTCGGCGAATACGAAGTCAAACATGGACTCAGGGTTCACATTGTTAACCTCTACAAAGATGGCCTGGGCAATCCGGCATTACCCGAGAAATTAAAGCGTCGCGCGAGATGGAAACAACGCGGCACGGCAACGGTTAAGCCAGTCAGGGCGCCGGCCTGGCCCAAAACATTACTACTCATTGTATTAGTGCTATCAGCGCTCGCCCTTGCCACCAGTTTCTTTATCCTTTTCCGCCGCGGAGCACTGAGCCGGACTTCCAATGCGGCAATTATTCCAGAGAAAAGCATCGCGGTGCTGCCATTTGAAAATCGCAGCGAAGAAAAAGCCAATGCTTATCTCGCCGATGGCATCCAGGACGAGATCCTGACGCGCCTGTCTAAGATTTCCGATCTCAAAGTCATTTCCAGGACATCGACGCAGCATTACAAAAGCGCGCCGGAGAATCTTCCTGAGATCGCACGTCAGCTCGGCGTCGCCCACATTCTCGAAGGTGCCGTCCAAAAAAGCGGTGACTCGGTCCGAGTCAACGTGCAGTTGATCAAAGCCGCGACGGACGCCCACATTTGGGCTGACACGTTTGATCGCAAATTGACTGACATTTTTCTGGTCGAGAGCGAAATATCCAAGGCAATCGCAGATCAACTCCGGGTCCGCCTAACCGGTCGGGAAGAGCAGATCATCGCCGCCAGGCCAACCGACAACCCGGCGGCTTATGACGCTTATCTCCGCGGTCTTAGTTCCATGTTGAAAGCGGTGAACACGCCCGAGAACGCCCTTAACGCGCAAAAATATTTCCGAGAGGCAGTGCAGTTGGACCCAAAGTTCGCCGCTAGTTGGGCGCTGTTGTCATACGTAGATGCCCGGGGATATATCTCCCTCTACCTGCAGCCAACAATTTCCCTCAGGGAAGAGGCACGGCAGGCAGCCGAGACCGCTCTGACGCTTCAGCCGAATCTTGGCGAGGCTGTTTTGGCAAAAGGCCAATATCACTATGCCTGCGAGAAAGATTACGATACGGCCGTCCGTTACTTCGAGGAGGCGCGTCAGCTTCTGCCAAATAGCAGCCAGGTTCCTGAATCGCTTGCCTACGTAGCGCGCCGGAAAGGCCAGTGGGATCGCGCCGACGCTTATTTCAACGAGGCCGCGCGACTCGATCCGCGGAACGTTTCCCTCCTGACCCAGCATGGACTTTTGTACATTGCGGTGCGCCGGTTTCCCGATGCGCTGCGAAAGTTTGATCAGGTTCTTGAGATCACGCCAAATGACGTTGATACGCTCGCGCTCAAGGCAGCCGTTGCCCAAGCCGAAGGAGATCTGCCGCGAGCGGCGGCCCTGCTTGCTCCACTCCATCCTGCTGCGGCAAACCCCGGCGCGCTTGAAACACAGATCTACCAGGCCATTCTGGAACGGAACGCGAAAGAAGATTATTCCGAGATTGAACGATGTGCTGTCCAAGCCTGATCCTACGCTGGGTTATTATAATGGCGAGTTACGTTTCTGGTTAGGCTGGGCCCAGGAGATGGCCGGTCATCACGCGGCAGCAGAAGAAACCTGGCGGCAAGCCCGCACCGAGCTAGAGCCTTTCCTCAAGGAACAACCCGACAATTATGTGCTGATAGGAGATCTCGCGCTGACCAACATGGGTCTCGGTGACAAAACCGCCGCATTAACCATGGCAGAACGCGCGATGGCCGCGAATCCGATCGAGAAAGACGCGATCACTGGTCCGGCTCCGATTGAAATTCTCGCCCGGGTGGCGGCCCGAACCGGGGAGCCTGAACGGGCCTTGGCCGCTTTGGAGAAACTACTTTCGATCCCGTACGCGGGTCCGCTTGCTACTCAAGACCTGCCGCTCACTCCTGCGCTGCTCCGGCTCGATCCAATGTTCGACCCGCTCCGAAATGATCCGCGGTTTCAAAAGCTCCTCGCTTCGCCCGCGCCGAAGTGAACTTTTGGCCGGGCCGATTAGGCAAATCCCTAACCCGTCAATAACAGCAGTCTGATTGAATTGGGCGCAATTAGCGACAAGCGCTTCGAGGCTAGCAGGCTACTATTACCTCGCTTTTAATGAAATCGCCTTTGGCCGCTTTGATGGAGTGACCGAACGCTGCTGCAGGTGTTTCAGGCGCGGCAACCGAGTGGGAAACTTTCCCCTTGTTGAGCGCTTTGACGATAGCGGCCTTCATCTGTTCACCCACACAGTTAACGCCTTTGTTCGCCATAATTGCCTTGTCGATGTCACAAGCGAGGCGAGAAGTGTCTTTCCCTTCCCACTCTGTTACCGTGAAAGTGCCATCTTTTTGGAGTTCGAACATCTTAACCTGCGCCCAGGCCTCTCCTTGAGTGATTTGCACGAACACTCGGTGCTCGGAAAGCTTTAGTGGCAGACGTGAAACCTTTTCGGCGACATTCTCTTTCGCGCCATAGAAGCTGTAAACTTCCGGGTTCCAGCTGGCGCGGTTACACGCGTCACCTCCTCTCGGCGGGGACGCTGACGCTGTTGCTGACGGGCTGACGGAGGGTGTTGGCGATTGATCTTCGGCTGACGCGCTAACGAGTCCGCATGCCGTCAGCAAAGACGCTATTAAACAGAGATTCTGGATAGGGCATATTTTCATAGATGGCCCTTTTGAAACTTTGACAGCCATAATACAAGGTTAAAATGCATCTTGTAGGGAAAGACCTAACAGCGATGATTTCGCCTGAACTCATCCAAGTCGAAAACGAATGTCGCGAATGGTTTTGCCGCCGAAA
This sequence comes from uncultured Verrucomicrobiae bacterium, assembly GCA_963781735.1. GTDB lineage: Bacteria > Verrucomicrobiota > Verrucomicrobiia > Chthoniobacterales > UBA10450 > AV69. Next base: position 42,829 of record CAWAHI010000003.1, read on the forward strand.
CGTAGCTTAAGCTTGCGCAAAACTTGCGTCTTCGCGACGCGTTCGAGTTCGTAATGAAGTGATGGCTGGAGGACGCGGACGTAGAGGACGCCGTCGCGTAACGCAACCGGCGTGGAGTGGGCGGCGATGAATTCACCCACGATCGATGACCAGGCGTTGATCACTTCGCTTTCGCGCAATCGTTCTTTCAGTCCGAGCTTTTGCATCAGCGCCGGCAGCAAGACGCTCGGCGTTTCCCACTGATCCGGTCGCACTCTTTTCTCAGGCAAGCCGCGCCATTCCTGAATGACGGCGGCGCGGAGAGAGGGGGTCATCGGACGTTGAATAGTTAAAGGGTTGAAGTGTTGAAGCGTCAGAAAAAATCGAGCGCCGTCAACGCTTTAACGCTTAAACGCTTTATCGCTTTAACGCGAGGCGAAGCCTCAGTACTTCCGCCGCATGTTGCTCGGCAAAATATTGAGCTCAGTCCGATATTTCGCGACCGTGCGGCGGGCGATCGGAATGCCGCGGTTGCTCAGAATCTCGACGATCTCCTTGTCACTGAGCGGGGCGTTGCCGTCTTCATTTTTCACCAGATCCAGGATGGCTTCTTTCACGCTGGTGTTGCTCATCGATTCGCCAGTCGCGGTCTGGTAGCCGGGCGTGAAAAAGTATTTCATCTCGTAAACCCCCTGCGGCGTGGCCATGTATTTGCCGCTGATGGCGCGGCTGACGGTGGTCTCGTGCACTCCGACCGCGTCTGCGATTTGCACCATCGTCATCGGTTTCAACTGCGATGAGCCTTTGTCGAAGAAATCGCGCTGCCGCGAAACAATCTGATGCGCAATGTTGGAAATTGTCTGCTGACGCTGGTGGATCGATTTGATCAGGAATTTTCCGCTTCGGATTTTATCGCGGATGTAATCCTTCACTTCATTTCCATTGCCGTCCTGCGCCATGATGTCCTTGTAAGTGTTGCTGATACGAAGATGCGGAATCTGGTCGCCGTTGAGGATGATCTGGTATTCCCCGTTTACTTTTTCGACAGTCACATCTGGCACAACGTAATTTTTTGGGGCTTCGGCAAAGATCGCGCCTGGTCGGGGTTCCAATTGCGCGATGTTGTTGGAGCATTTCTGCACCTGCTCAACGCTGATGCCCATGCGTCGCGCGATTTCGGGGAACCGGCGCTTGCCCAAATCCTGCATATGTTCGGAAATGATTTTGTATTCCAAGCTGTTGCCTTTGCCGTCGCGTTTTAATTGAATGAGGAGGCATTCGCGCAAATCGCGCGCGCCCACGCCCGGTGGATAGAAACTCTGGATGAGCGTGAGCATGTGTTCGAAATCGTCGCTGGCGATGCCAGTATTGAGCGCCATTTCTTCCGGAGTGGTCTGAAGAAACCCATTGTCGTCGATATTGCCGACGATGAGCTCAGCGGTTTTGCGGTCGTTCGCATTCAGCACCTGCTGATTAAGTTGCGACATCAGGTGCTGTTGCAGGGTCTCGGTGGTGGCGATGGAATCGAAAAAGAACTGGCGTTTTTCTTCGTCTTCATGGGCCCGGGCGCTGTAGCTGCCGGATTGCGCCATGTAATCGCGCCATTCTTCGTCGAGTTTAGCCAGCTTATCGAATTCCTCCTTGAACTCTTGATCGTTCGCCGCGGATTCGGTCGTGGAAGGATTATCGGGATCGGTCGAGAGCTCTTCCAACACCGGGTTGGTTTCCATTTCCTGCTGCACCAGGTTGCGTAGTTCGAGCAATGGCGCCTGAAGAATGAGGAGACTTTGCTGAAGCTGCGGCGCGAGAACCTGTTGCAGAGAAAGATTCTGCGATTGATGCATCCCAGGCGCGGCCATCGTGACAACGGTATTGTTCTTGTGAGGCACTCGCAAGCAGTTTCCACGCCGCCGATCGAGCGGAAACCGTGCAAATTCAGATGGCGGAACGCGAATTGCTCTTGAAGAAAAATACTGTGTCTATGAAACCAACGCTCTGGTCTGCGTTTTGCGCAATCATCATACTCGCTTCTTCCGCGCCGGCGCAGGCTCCGCAGCTGAGTCCCGTCCAGGCGGAACTGGCTGCCCTTATCAAGGAAGTTCGGGCGCAACAAGCCGCGATGGCGGCCAATCAGGCTAAGATTGACGAGAAACTTGCCACCCTCACCGAGATTATTCGGGTAGCGCGAATCTATTCAAGCCGGGGAGGCCGATAAGATGCGAACAATGCGAGTCTTCATAATCGGCGCGGCGATGCTCGCCTGCACGGTTATCGGCATTGCGCAAACTTCCGAGCCAAGCGCCGCTTATTATCCCGACACAGCCTACTCCTGCTCCGGCAGATGCAGCAAAAGAGCAGGCGGAGCAGGCGGAGCAGGCAGAACTGGCCGCGGACATCAAGGAGCTTCAGGAACTAAAGGCGCAAAATAACGAGATTCTGAAAGACCAACAGGCCGCGCTGGACGTGCTCGAGCAATTGGAGAAGGACGCGGATCAGCTCCGCATTTACAGCAAACGCGGCTAGGAGCTGGCGAAACGTACAGAAGCGAGTCCTCAAGGACGCTCGCGCCCGACGGGTTTACTTTTTCTTGGGCTCGACCTTGCGGTAAAGGGTCGCCATGCTGATCCCTAGCATGGTCGCAGCCTTCTCGCGCGAGCCGCCGCAATGTGCCAGCGTTGCTTCGATGTAACCGCGCTCTTGTTGCTGAATAAAATCCTCCAATGGTTCGCCGACTGGCATGGAGGCACGCGCCTGTTCCGCCTTTTCGCCGAGCGCCGTCGACACAATGTTCGGCGGCAAATCCGCCGGCAGAATCATATCGTTCTCGCACAAGGCGCAGGCACGCTCGATCGCATTTTCCAATTCGCGGACATTTCCGGGGTAATCGTAATGGCAAAGGATGTCTACCGCTTTCGGATCAATTTTCTTGGTTTCACCGCCGGCAGCTCCAGCCTGCTTTTGCAAAAAATGGTTCACCAATAGCGGCACGTCTTCCAACCGCTCGCGCAACGGTGGAATCTCAATGGGAATGACCGCGAGCCGGTAGTACAAATCCTCGCGAAAGGTGCCGTCTTTCAATTTTGGCAGCAGCGGCTCATTGGTCGCGCCAACGACGCGCACATTCACCGGCGAACTCTTGTTATCGCCGACACGCCGCACTTCGCGCTCCTGCAGGACGCGCAACAACTTTGTCTGCAACTGTGGTGCCATCGAGTTGACTTCATCGAGAAAGATCGTGCCGAGATTTGCTTCTTCGAACAATCCACGTTTGTCAGCGACTGCTCCGGTAAACGCGCCTTTTTTGTGACCGAACAATTCCGACTCCAGCAAATTTTCCGGAAGCGCACTGCAATTGATCGCGACAAATGGGTGATGCTGTCGATTGCTGTTGAAATGCAGGCCGCGCGCGACCAATTCCTTGCCGGTCCCGCTTTCACCCTGGATTAAAACGGTGCTGTCGGTGTCAGCGACCTTATTAATAAGGCTGTAAACCAGCTGCATTTTGCGGCTGGTACCGATGATGTTTTCAAATTTGTATTTGTTCTTGAGTTCCTTCCGGAGATAGACGTTCTCGCGCAGAGCCGCCTGATAATCGAGCGCACGCTGTACCGTCATTTGCAGCTCGTCGATCTTGAAGGGTTTGGTCACATAATCGTAGGCGCCCATCTTCATCGCTTCGACCGCGGTCTCGACCGAAGCGTAGGCGGTGATTAAAATGACGGTGGTTTGCCGGAGATGTTCGCGCACGTGCCGGAGGACATCGAATCCCGTCATTGTTTCCATTCGTATGTCGGCGATGACGACATGAGGTTGAATGGAATCCATCTGCTCGACGGCTTTCGGTGCGGCGTTGAACGGGAAAACCTGGTGACCTTTTTCCCGACACAGAGTGACGATGACTTCGACCATCGCGGGCTCGTCATCGATGATTACGATTTTAGCCATTCGCAGCGCGGAGAATATTTCAGTTTTGAGAAAAAGAAAGAGGAAATGCGGAAAAAGTTAAGGCGTCAGGTAATTTCACCATGGAGCATGATCCATGGAACTTTGCCGACAAAATTGAGAATTGTCTCAAAAACGCTGGCCGACTTTATAAATGGTAGAGCAATTATATCTGCCAAAAAATTAGCGCGGATTTTTCCGAGCTCGTCGCGTCGTTCTAAGGCGCAGGCGGGGTTTATCGTCACCATTTCCAAGACTTTTTGCGGCTGAACACGAAATCGGTTATGAAACATTCGCATTTCTGCGAATAGGCTGAGGTCGTCATTGCTCGCGAGGCTGTCCGTCCCGAGACAAATGTTGAAACCGAGCTCGCTCAACCTTTCGAATTGGAAATCGCTATGCCCGAAATAGGCGTGGCTGCGCGGGCAATGCACGATTGAGAACTTTTGCGGAATTTTCGCGAGTAAATCAAAATCGCTTTCGGTTAGCTCGTTCAAGTGCGCGATGATCCATGGCGCGCATCCCAAGCGATTCCGCCGGTCCGGCTCGGACCGAAGGATCCCGTCGCGAAGGCTGAAGAGTACGAACAAAGGCTTGTAGTGGCGTCGTCCTGCCGCAGTCGCTCATGTCTCGGCCGATCTCTTTCAGAAATTCATAAAGCGGCCCGTTGGCATCGCGGAACATTTGCATTTCCTCGCGTGATTCCGCGAGGTGCGTCGTTAGCAGGAAGTTGTCGCCTTCCGCAATGTCCGCGCAGCATCGGTATAGATTGGCCGAGGCTGTGAACGGTGCGTGCGGCGCAAGCCCGATGCGATCTGTGGTCTTCAAACTTTCAAGCGCGCGATCAACAATTTCGTTTCTCCTGGAAACGTGACTGCTTAAGGCAGTCGAGTTTTGCAATCGCTGTCGGACGTCAATCAGTTCTGCAAACCACCAGGTCCGAATCGGTTCTTGGACCTGCGCGATCAATTCCGGGAACGCGGTCAGATTCGCGATGGTGGTTGTTCCAAATTGTTTCGCTTTTGCAAAACCTTGGTTGATCGAAGCAACGTAGTCTTCGGCCGAAAGCTTGGCCTTTTCCCCATTGATAGCGCGGATCCAATCGGCGAACGATTGCGGCGGCGCAATTTTGCCGCGCAAGCAGGTGTAATCGAGATGGCAATGAGCGTTGATTAATCCCGGCAAGAGAATGTGGTCGCCCAGGTCGACGATCTCGTCAGTGTCGGCGAGGTCCGAAAATTTCCCGACTTCAATGATTCGTTCCCCGCGCACTCGTACCGCGCCGTTTTCGATCGGCGGGCCGTCCATCGTGACCACAACCCGCGCGCGAACGATCATCTTTTGCTGTAGTGGCGGTCTATGATCGTCGCAAATGAAGGCGAACGCGTTTGCGGTATCTCGAGGAGCGGCTGTTTTTAACTGCGGCTCCTTTGTTAGCGCACCGGCGGTGCGACGCCCTCCCCCTTCACCTTCTCGCGGCATGCGGCCACCAAAAGATTGCATGCTTCCTGGCACAGAAGCGGAATGCATTTTTCACCTTTTCCCATTTGATCGTGGGCAGGATCAAATTTTTCTGGTGGTAATTTGGTCGACGGAACTGTCCCCTTGTCATCCCGTTTCCACAGGATCGTGCGCAAACATCCGCCATCAGAACGGCAAAAGTTGCCAACGAGGTCGTCGATTTGTTGGTCCGAAATTTTGGCGGCGACACGATACATGCCGCTTTGACGACTTAATGTTTCGCGTAACGAAGTGGTGACGAGTTCGCCCGATTCGAGCGCGCGTAGAACGGCAAGTCGGCCGGGATAAATCGCGTCGATCGCCTGCTCAAGCTCCGCCGCATTGTTGACGAAAATCTTCCAGTCATGCCGCAGATTTGGCGCCGTCTTTAACGCCCGGTAATTTCCGGCATCGTCAAATTTCGCGATCTCGAAGGCGTTCTTGATTTCGCGGGATGCCACATCGTCTCGCCCAACGTCATCGCGATGACATACGAAAAAGCCTCCAGCAGACGCCGAGATTTCCAACTGCCCAATCCGGGAGATTTTTTCGCTCGAGCAGTCGCCCGAATTCCTTCACCGAAGAGCGCGCCAGATAATCCGCGCCACCCCTTCGAGAAAATCGCGATCCGATTTGCCGAAGGCGTTGGCCTTCGCGCTTTCCACGTTGATCACGCCCAGAACCCGATCGTGTTCGTCATCGATGATCGGGACGACGATCTCCGATTTTGTGGACCAGAAATTGGGAAGGAAGCACGGCTCATTGCGGACATCGGGAACCATGACGGTTTTGCGCTCTTCCGTCGCCCGCGCGCTTAGCCCTTGGGTTACCGGAAACCGCGGGCAGGCCGGTTTCATTTTGTTGGTGGCGGCTTCGATCACGAACTCGTGACGCTTGATTTTGTAAACGCCGACCCAGCGATATTTGCAGGTGCGTTGCACCAACTCTGCGATCTCTTCCACCACATCGTGCCCCTTCCCGCCAGCGACGATGGTCGCGCCAATTTCCTGAAGCGCCCGGCCTTTGCGATCGCGTCGGAACGGCTTCTCCCGGCTTCGTTGCGACTTCGTTCTCTTAGCCGGCATGGGTCACGTTACGCGCATTTAGAGTCTGCTCAATGATGATATCTGCAAATCGCGGATCGGTCCCGATTGCCCTGGCGTAGTACAATGATCGCCCCCGAATTCGATGTGGATTTTTGCCAAAGACGTCCATGCCAGTGCACTCGATGCCGAGCAATTTCGGGATGTCTTCATAGCTGTGCAAACCGTCCGCGATAAAAAACGGGACGACGATCACATTTGGCGCAGTGGTGAGCCGGTCCCAATCCGCGATCAATGGTGGTTCTTCCATGTAGGCGTTGCCGACACTGGCGAATTCGCCCCGGGCGCGGATTCGTTCGGCTTCGCGTTTGGCCGCGATTGCGCTGTTGTCGTTCAACTCCGTTCCATGCGCGACGATGAGAAGCGCGGTCTCCGTTGGCTCTACATCGGGTGCAATTTCGTGGGCGCGCGCCAGCAGCAATTCGGTCACGATCGGATTGTTGCCGACCGGTTCGCAATAGATCCAAGTCTGGCCATTTGCGCGGGTCGTAACCGGCCCCTTCAATTCCAGCTCTCGCGGGATCACCGTCTGGGTGAAATAGCCTTCGCTGATAAAATTCGGCACCACGAAAACGTCATGAATCGCTTCAGGATCGAACAAAAAATCCGCGTCGCGCAAACTCGGTTCCTCTTTCCAAAACGCGCAGCTGACATCCCCAAAAATTTTTCGGCGCCGAATTTCCGCCGCGTGTGTCCAGCGTCGGCGCGCTCGAATCCGGGTTCACCGTCGAGCCGTGTCCGACAATGAGCAGCGCAGTATCGGACTTCGGAAACATTGACATCAGAAAACGTCGAACGCCGAACGCCGAACGTCCAACACGGAATTAAAGGCAGCAGTAGCGGCGACCGTCCCTAGCTGCAAAATTCACGAAGGCCGATTCGTTGTAGCCGCGTTTACACGCCCCGTCGGTCTTGTTAGAAGGTCCTCTCGCCAATTCTCCGTGGTTTAGCGAAATACCCAATGCCCAACAAGTCTTCTTTCGAGCAATTTCCCCGGGGAGCGCACGCGCCTCGCGTGCGCTTCACAGATCCTCTAGTAAACCGTCTTAGGCTCCGGTCCGGCGAGAATTTTCTGGAAACGCGGATCGCTTCTCAGCGAATCCCATTCCCGCCGCAGACGAAGATCAGCGAGCGTGATGCTATTCGAAACATCCGGTCCCGTGACCGCGCCGGGAGTGGAAAGGAGACGCTCGATCAGCGTGATCGCCTGGTCCGGCTCGCCAACGAGTGCATAAACCAGCGCCAGATTGGCCGCGTCGTTGGCGCCATGAAATGCGTCCTGGCTTTCTGGCTCGAGTTCGACGGCTCGGCGACCTTCTCGAATGGCATCCTCCTTCCTCTGCATGTAGGCGTAGAGTAATCCGAGTCGGGCATGACGCTCTGCAACGTCGGGATCGTCGCGCACTCGCTTTTCGATATCCGGCCTCGCCGCGGCAAAATAGCGCTGGGCCGATTCGATGTCGCCGCGAGCGAGGGCGATGCGGCCCTGGTAAAATGTTTTCGGGGCGTCTCTGGCCCAAGGAGAATCTTCCAACGGAGAATCGGTCACAATCTTTTCCGCGGTGGCATAATCGCGCTCCAGCATGGCCAGGTCCCAGCGCGCCAAAGCCACGGCTCCATCGGGATCACAGCCGGCCGGAATGTTTTGCAAAATTTTTCTGCCCGCCGCGGGATTGCCGTTCCGAAACACTTCGAGGTAAGCAAGGCCGATCTTGGCAACGCGTAATCCGGCGCGATCTCCAGCGCGCGATTGTAACAGGCAGTAGCGGCAGGCCAGTCACGCAAAAAAAGGTGATTGTTGCCGGCGAAAAAAGCGATGTTGCAGTTGCGAGGATCGAGCGACAGGGCGCGTTCGAAGCTGGCAACCGAGTCGCGCCAGCGTCCCTGCCGGCGATAGATGCCACCAACATAATTGTAGATCTCGGCATTATTGGGAGAAGTCGCCGCGGCGACCTCGAACTCCTTAAGGGCTGCGTCGTAATTGTTCTCCCCCCAATAGAGGCAAAGACCTAAAGCCATATGCGCTTCGCCCAAGGTTGGCGATAAGCGCAGAGCTTCCTCCGCCTGGGCGCGCGCTTTCGCTTTACGCGCCCGGTTATCGCGGGTCATCGCCGAAGAAAGCGTCGCTATTGAGAATGGAAGCTCGCGCGTAAGCCAGGGCGAACCCTGGATCAAGCGTGGTGGCTTGCACGTAGAGCTGCTCCGCCTCGATATCATTCTCCGTCCCAAGCGCGGTCAGGTAAAGCACGTAGGCCTCCGAGTTAGCGGTGGGTTTGGCAACAAAGCGGGCCATTTCTTCTGGTGCGAGTTTCGCTTTCAGAGCGGCCGCGATCTGTGTGGCCAGTTCGCCCTGAAGGCCGATCGAATCGGCGACGGCGCGGTCGTAACGCTCCGCCCAGATGTGGCGGTCGTTGCGTGCGTCGATCAGCTGGACGTTGACGAGCACGCGGTTGCCCGTGCGGCGGACGCTCCCTTCGAGAACATTCGCCACGCCCAGCGCCTGGCTGATCTCACGCATATTGCGCCCGCCGGGTTTTTGATAAGCCATCACGCTCGTGCGGCTGATTACTTTCAATTCGTGAATCTGCGCGAGGCTCGTCAGCACGTCGTCTTGAATCCCGGCGGCGAAGTAGGAGTTTTCTTTGTTGTCACTGAAATTCTCAAAGGGCAACACCGCAATGCTCTTCTCTGGAATTGAGCTCGTCGTTGGGTTCCGATGCCAGTAGAATGGAAGCGCCAGCGCCAACGCAGCTACTAACAATACGAGCACCAGAGCGATGGGCGATCGTGTCCAGCGCAGCCATGAAGGAGCCGCAGTGGAGCGTTTCCACTCAGCCTTGAATTCCAATTTGCGACGGAGACTTTGGAGCGCCTCAAGCAGTTCGTGTGCGCTCTGATACCGTTCCTCGCGCTCTTTGCGCAGCGTTTTGCTGATAATCTGCTGAAGCTCGGCTGGGGTGTGCGCGACGTAACTCGTGAGCGGCAGCGGTTCCATCTCAAGAATCGAAGACATCACTTCTCCTGGTGTTTCGCCGGTGAACGGCGCATGCCCCGTAACCATTTCGTAAAGGACTACGCCGAGACTCCAGATATCGGTGCCTTTATCAACCGGCGCGCCGTACGCCTGTTCCGGCGACATGTAACGAACGGTTCCCAGTATCGACCCCAGATTGGTCTCAACCAGCGACAGCGCTTCGTCTGTCGGCACTGTTACCGGCACTTCCTGTTCGGCAAGCTTTGCAATCCCGAAGTCGAGCACTTTCACGTATCCGTCCGGCCGGAGCATGATGTTCTCCGGCTTGATGTCGCGATGGACAACGCCGGCTTCGTGGGCGGCGGCGAGCGCACTCGCCACTTGGATCGCGACATCGATAGCTTCATCTACCTCCATTCGCCCGCGCACCAGACGTTGACGCAGTGTCTCGCCTTCGATCAGTTCACTGGCAATGTAATGAGTCGAGTGATCCTCGCCGATCTCGTAAATCGTCAGGATATTTGGATGATTGAGCCCAACTACGGCGTGCGCTTCCTGTTGAAAGCGCTTCAGGCGCTCGGCGTCGCCGGTAAAGCGCACGGGCAGGAGTTTGAGCGCGGCTTTGCGGCCCGCTGTCATGTCGGTGGCCAGATAGACTTCGCCCATCCCGCCGGTGCCGATCCGTTTAGAAATTTTGTAGTGGCCGATCGTCTGACCGACGAGCAAATCAGCTTGCCCATTTTCAATAATCCTCGTCGCAATGCCTGCAACTGGGGTTTCAATGAAGCCGCCTGCTCGTTGATGTGAAGCGAGGAGCGCTTCCACTTTACGTCGCAAAACGTCATCACCTTCGCAGGCCGCGTCTAGGAATGCGCTAATCTGGTCCGGCTCTTGATCCAGCGCTGCATGAAAGATTTCCTCAATCGTTTGTAACCGCGCTGGCGTCATGTTCGACCCACTGTCCGAGGAGTCAGGAGTCTATTCATTTAGGCCGCGTTGTGCAATTCATTGTGCAACCATGCCTTGGCAAAGACCCAATCACGGCGAACCGTCACGGTTGAGATCTTCATGACCTCGGCGATTTCGTCATGATTGAGCCCACCAAAGTATTTGAGCTCCACCACTTGGCTTTTCTTGAGTCGAGCGTGCCAAGTCTCTCCAGTGCCTCATGCAGATCAACAATTTCCTTTGATTGCTCCGGTGAGACAATCGCCGCTTCGTCCAATTCAACCTTGAGCGCGCCGCCACCGCGCTTTTGGGCTCGAGAACTCTTGGCGTAATTGACCAGGATTTGCCGCATCGCCCGCGCGGCGACGGCGAAGAAGTGGGCGCGGTCCTGCCAGCGTGGATTGGTCTGGTCGGCCAGGCGCAGATAAGCCTCGTTGACCAGCGCCGTCGTTTGCAGTGTGTGGTCGGGACGTTGTCCCCCCATATGATGATGAGCGAGGCGTCGGAGTTCTTCATAGACCAGCGGGGTTAACTCTGCGAGGGCGGCATCGTCCCCGTGACTCCAATGCGCCAGGAGCTGGGTCACTCTTTGCGGAGAGACCGAAGGCGTATCCATAAGCTCCTCTTGGTATCCTATCACCCTCAGAAGTTTCCTGCACGCGGAAGCTTCTCCGAAAAAATCTCAATTCAGATGATCACTTTGATCGCCCGTTCTTGTTTACATGAGTGAACGGCTAGAAGGACTTCCCAAAACGAGAAGTCAAACAAGGCCAAAACAAAAAGGAAATTAGTTTATGAGAAATTCAAACATCACCAAAACCCGCATCCGAGTCGCTCTGCTACTCGTGTTAGCGGCTTCCATCATCAGCCTTGCGCCAGCCTTTTCGGCTAGTGCACGGGCTGGTTCATTTAGCATCAACGACGTGTCGGGAAACTACGTTGAGCTCGCCGACGGCTGGACCTTCGGCAATGGCGTCGTTAACTTCAACCCGGTCAGCCAGGTCGGTCTCGTCACGTTCACGCCCGCGACCGGCACCTTTCACGAGGATTTGATCATAAGAAGTGCTGGAACAAATCTCACCTCCATCTTAATGGCACCTATACCGTGGATGCGAACGGCCACGGGACGATGACGTGGACGGGTATGAACGGCCCCAAGCACCGCGATTTTTACATCGTGAACGGAGGCGCTGAGCTCAAGTGGATCATTACAGACCCACCCGGTACCCACGTGATAGCAAGCAACAGCGGCACCATGACCAGACAATAGCGAGGGCTTGCTCAAGTAACCTGCCGAGCCGAACAGGCAGCCATATTTGGCAATCAGCCGTCACGCTTCACCGCATGGCGGCTTTTTGTTTGAAATCCGCTTCCCAAAGAGAGCGCACTGGCAAGTCAACCGCGGATTGCGCGGATGAAACGGATTAGCTGTAAAGGCGGCCGGGTTTGCCCTGACCTTGTCGGGGCATGGTTGGGCAGGTGACTGTCACTCTCTAAGAGAAATCGTTTTCTTCCTAGGATCGCTTGACGCCTGCCTAGCGGAGCCAAAGGCGGCATCGCATTTTCGATCACGCCTTGAGCGATCACAGACCGCCGCTAAGGTAGAACGTTCTCTCTTTTCTGGGCGACGAACTATCTGCTGGCAGCTTTGGCTGCGGCAACGATCTTGTCGCGGGGCCTAAAAGCCGGCCCCCTCTATCCGAACTCACGGCGTCTTTTCTGCCGCCAATTCTTGAAAACGCGGATCGTTGCGGATTCGATCCCAGATCGGATCGAGTCGCAGTGTCGCCGGAGTAAGAAACGTCGCACCGGGATACTGTGTCCGCAGCAGCCGCGTGAGCATAGGAATCGCGTGATCGGCATCACCGAGCTGTGCGTAAATGCGTGCCATTTCATCCTCCAGTGGGTCCAAATTCCGGGTGTTTGGAACTGGTACCAGGGCCATGGCCTTTTGGCCTTCGGCGATAGCGGAATCCGCTTCGCCCAAACCAGCGTAGGCCGTTCCCAAACGATCGCAGTGTCCGCCTCAACATAAGAACCCGGCTCGACCTTCTCGAGCTCGCGGCGAAAATCTTCTACGCTCTTTTGGTAAGTCGCGCGTGCTGCGGCTAAGTCGCCGGCGAGCTGCTGACTGAAAGCGAGCGAAAGAATGTCCTCTGGATCGCGTTGCTGGCGGTCGACGGCTAAATCTTTTGAGAGTATCTCGATCGCCGCAGCATAATTGCGCTGGAACAACGCATACGTAGCGCGCCGGTTCGCTGGGAGCTCAGGATTTGCAAGCAGCGGTTCCGCCGCCTGAAGATCGCCAATCGCCATCAGCGCATCCGCTTTGGTAAGAAGAGCACGAGCATTCGTCGGGTCCCACGCAAGTACGCGGTCAAGTGTGGCCACAGCTTCGGGAAAACGGCGCATGGCACAGTAGGTAAGCGCCAGATTGTTAGAGGCTCTGATGTTGCGAGGATCGAGCTCGATCGCGCGTCGTAGATCCGCAACAGCCTCGTCCCAATGCCCGAGGGCTCGTTCCATCCTGGCGATCGCTTCTATAACATCAACACTATTCGGAAGACCCTGTTCGGCCTGCCGGAATTCTGCGAGAGCACGCGTGTCGTCCTGCTCGTTGTATCCGCGAGCAAGGTGAACTTCTGGAAGGTTCGGATCGAGCGCGAGCGCGTGATTGAGGGAATCCTTAGCCCGCGCCATCTGCGCCGGTCCGGAATCGATTCCCTTCCAGACACTTTGGATCTGCGCAATCGAGAGATATGCCCAGGCCAACGTAAAATTCGGATCCAACTTAACTGCCTGCTCGTACAAGTGAATTGCACTCTCGATATCACCTTCTAAGGCAAAGCCCCAGTCAACGGGAATTGCCCGCGCACGGAGATACGCATCGTAAGCTGCAGGATTATTCGTCGGCTTGGCCTCTACTCGCGCTTTCTCTTGCGGACTCAGCGTGGCGCCCACGGCGCGGCGATCTCTGTGGCCAATTCGCCCTGCAAAGAAAGCGAGTCCGCCAGAGTGCGATCATAATTCTCGCCCCAAAGATGACGATCGGTACGCGCGTCGATTAGCTGCACCGACACGCGTACATGGTCTCCCGATCGACGGACGCTGCCTTCGACCACGTTGCTCACACCGAGTTGCTGCGCGATTTCTTTGAGGTTGCGCCTCGTGCCGCTCTTATACTGCATCACCGATGTGCGGCTGATCACTTTCAGGTCCTTGATCTTGGAAAGGTTCGAGAGCAACTCGTCTTGCACACCGTCGGCGAAAAACGCGTTTTCTTTGTCGTCGCTCAGATTTTCGCAGCGGTAACACGGCGATGCTCTTCTCGGGCGGCTAAGCTCGTTGTCAGGTTGCGATGGCGAAAGAATGGAAACGTCAATGCTAGAAGCTGCTAACACCATGAGCACCAAAGCGACGGCGATCGCGCCAGCCGCAGCCATAAAGGAGCAGCGGCGCGTTGCAATTTGAATTCCAGTTTCCGTCGCAGCCCTTTGAGCGCCTCCAGCAACTCGTGCGCGCTGCGATATCGTTGCGCGGGATCTTTGCGTAATGCTTTGCTGATGATCTGCTGAAGCTCGGCGGGCGCGTGCGCGATGTAACGCGTGAGCGGCGGCGGCTCTTTCTCAAGAATCGATGACATCACCTCTTTTGGTGTGTCACCGCTGAATGGCGCATGCCCGGTCACCATTTCGTAAAGCACCACGCCGAGACTCCAGATATCGGTGCTTTTATTAATGTGCCCGCCGCGCGCTTGCTCGGGCGACATGTAACGAACTGTTCCAACACCGAGCCTAGGTTGGTCTCGACCAGGAACAACGCTTCGTCTTTCGGCATCGAAGTTGGCAGCTCCTGCTCGGCGAGCTTTGCGATCCCAAAGTCGAGTACTTTCACGTAGCCGTCCGGCCGGAGCATGATGTTCTCCGGTTTGACGTCGCGATGGACGATTCCCGCTTGGTGAGCGGCGGCGAGCGCACTCGCCACTTGGATCGCGACATCAACCGCTTCACTCAACTCCATTCGCCGCGCGTCAGGCGTTGACTCAGCGTCTCGCCTTCGATCAGTTCGCTGGCGATGTAGTGGGTTGAGTGATCCTCGCCGATCTCGTAAACGGTCAGGATATTTGGATGATCGAGGGCAACTACGGCATGGGCTTCCTGTTGGAACCGCTTGAGCCGCTCCGCATGCCCGGTAAAGCGCATGGGGAGGAGTTTGAGCGCGGCCTTACGGCCCGCGATCATGTCGGTGGCCAGATAGACTTCGCCCATCCCGCCGCTGCCGATCCGTTTGGAAATTTTGTAGTGACCGAACGTCTGACCCACGAGCAAGTCAGCTTGCTCATTTTCAATAATCCTCGTCGCAAGCCCGGCAGCTGAGCTTTCGATGAAGCTGCCTACTCGTTGGCGCGAAGCCAGGAGCGCTTCAACTTGCGGCGCAAAAGCTCATCACCTTCGCAGGCCGAATCCAGAAATCGAGCGACCTGGTCCGGCTCTTGACCCAGCGCGGCGTAAAAGATTTCCTCAATCGTTTGTAACTGCGCCGGCGTCATTATGCCTCCCTACCCGAGGGTGTCCGCAGTCTAACGGATCTCTCGAGGCTGCGCAATTCCTTGTAGAGCCACAGTCTGGCAAATTCCCAGTCACGTCTGACGGTTAACGTGAAATCTTGAGCACTTCCGCGATCTCGTCGTAGTTGAGCCCGCCAAAAAATTTGAGCTCGACTACTTGAGCT
>CAWAHI010000004.1:0-74588 GCA_963781735.1 uncultured Verrucomicrobiae bacterium
CGGTTGGCGCTCGCTTCCGGTAGCCTTCGCTGATCTTGTTCTCGTTAGGCTCCATTGCACGATGTCACGAACGGATTCTTGGCAATCCGCAGTAATAGCCTTCCGCGTTAAGTCCGGTTGGGCGACTGCAGTGTTGTTGACCGGACCGATAGACGCCCCGGTAGTGCTCGATGCGGGTATTGTTGATCTCAGCGATCCGAAAGTCCCTAACTCGAGACAACCTTATCATGACGGGATATATGTTGCTCGCAAAGAGGGGCCACAACTTGAGCGCCTTCTCGCGAGCGTCGCCGCTTACTCGCACCGATCTCTCGCCGCACTTCTTAGCAATTATGTCGCTGCAGGCTACCGCTTGTCCGAAGCCGGTCTCGTCGTCGGGAGCGACTGCGATCCAGCGGTGATCTTGAATCCTCACATTCGCGTGCATGCCGCGGAGGGGCGGCTATTCCGAACAGTGATTGAGCAAGCGCTTACGCACAGCGGTATCCCTAGCTCGACATTCGTTGAACGCATGTTACTCGCTCACGCTGCGCGAGTGCTTCGCCAATCGCCTGCCCAGCTAAAAAAGGTCGTCGCACGGCTCCGCCCCGCTGCCGCCGAACGCTGGCGCGCCGAGGAGAAAGTCGCCACACTTGCAGCGTGGCTCCTCTTGGCATCTCCAGTGCACCACAAATCGGTAGCCTAACCATGCACTGGAGCGAACCGTCTCGGCGGATTGACGCAACATTCGTTTTGGGACTTTACTTTCCGCCTCGCCAGTCGCTCAGTTTGGGTCGTTAGGCCGCCCTATGGCGATCGGCACTCTTACATAATGCGACCCCTTCGGTATTCCATCAACGTCACGTTGGACGGGTGCTGCGATCATCGTGTAATGATCGCGGACGAAGACTTGCATCGTCACGCGGTCGAGAACCTCGCCCAGGCCGATGCCCTCCTCTTTGGCCGGGTGACCTACGAAATGATGGAGGCAGCGTGGCGGCGGCCGGCGCGGGCGGGAGCGAGGCCTGATTGGATGGAACCCTTCGCCCGGACGATCGACGCGGCAAAGAAGTACGTCGTGTCGAGCACCCTGGACCGGGTCGATTGGAACGCGGAGCTCGTGCGCGGGGATCTGGGGAAGGCCGTTCAGCAGCTCAAGCGGGAGTCGGGCAAGGGACTGTTCGTGGGAGGCGTGAAGCTCCCGCTGGCGTTGGCGGAGCTGGGATTGATCGATGAGTACGAGTTCGTCGTGCATCCCAGGCTAGCGGGCCACGGGCCGACGTTGTTCGCGGGGCTGTCGAAACGTGTCGACTTGAAGCTCGTGAGCCGGCTGGAGTTCGGCTCGGGGGCGGTGGCGATGCGGTATGAGCCGAGAAGGTAGCTATCCGTCGAAGCGCTGCCCATCCCGCCAGTGGAGCAGAAGTTATGTTTGATGGAGCCCATTCGCCTAACCAAGCGCTGGAGCTAACCGCCACCCGGCGCGTGTTTACGTTTTCAGATGATTAAAACAATTTCAGTCGAAGGCACACTCGCTCTCGGTGGCGGTAGCTCAGCTTATTCTCGTTAGGCGACTTGAACTTTCGCGGTCAACAAAAACACAGTTAAGAAAGGACATGTTATGGTCAAAGTTGCATTATTCGTTCGCTTGGAAGCGAAACCAGGAAAAGAGAAAGAGGTTGAGAGCTTCCTGATGGGCGGTCTTCCTCTTGTTATGGAGGAGCCCGCCACCACTGCTTGGTTTGGAATTCGCCTTGGGCCAAGCACCTTCGGAATCTTTGATGCCTTCCCGGATGAAGCGGGTCGGCAAGCGCATCTCTCCGGCAAGGTGGCAGCGGCACTGATGGCCAAGGCCGCTGAGTTGTTCTCCGAGCCGCCGTCGATTCAGAAAGTTGACGTACTTGCAGCAAAACTACCCGCTAACCACGCGATGCAGCGAACGGCTGGCCGTTCCGATGCCTAGTTAATGATAGCTACAACCTCTTACTTGAAGTCGGGCGCGCTCTCGCCAGCCGTAGCTGATCTTGAGTCTCGTTAGGCGATGCTCGCGCATCAAACTATGTAAATCGAAATTTATGACAACCACCCAAACTGACTCGAAAGAGTTTTCTGGCAAGCGGGCGCTGGTTACAGGCGGCACAAAGGGGATGGGCGAAGCCATCGTCAGGCGCCTGCGGCTTGCAGGCGCAACGGTCATTATCACTGCCCGCTCAAAGCCCGACGAGCTTCAGTCGCCGGAGCTATTCATTCAATCCGACATCAGCACGCCTGACGGCGTGGACAAAGTGGTGAAGGAGGTGCTCACTCGTTTCGATGGCGTGGACATCCTTATCAACAACGTGGGCGGTTCTTCTGCGCCGAGTGGCGGCATGCTTGCCCTCAGCGACGAGGATTGGCAGCAGACATTCAACACGAATCTGTTTGCAGCCGTCCGTTTGGATCGAGCATTGCTGCCCAAGATGCTGGAGCAAAGGTCGGGTGTTATCATCCATATTTCGTCTATCCAGTCCGCCCTCCCGCTTTATGATGCGACCCTAGCCTATGCCGCCGCAAAAGCGGCTCTGACCAACTATAGCAAAGGACTCTCGAACGAGGTCGCACCTAAAGGAGTGCGAGTCATTGCGGTGGCTCCCGGTTTTATCGAGACCACAGCCGCTACGGGACTCATCGAGAGATTAGCCGCCAATGCAGGAACAGACTTTGATACTGCCCGGCAAGGTCTGATGGATTCGCTCGGAGGCATCCCTATTGGTCGCACCGGTCGACCCGAAGAAGTCGCCGAGCTTGTTGCTTTCTTGATATCCGACCGCGCTCCCTACATCAACGGCACTGAAATTGTCATCGACGGGGGAACCATTCCGACAGTCTAACGAACCAAAGCAATCCGACGAACCCATGAATATAGAACTGCCGCCAACCATTGCGGCGTTTTTTCAAGCATTCAACGCACACGATACGGACGCCGTTAGCGCTCTTTTCGCCGGAGATGCGCTTGTAGCTGATGAAGGACGCGAATATCACGGCACCGACGCAATCAAAGGATGGATTGAGAAAGCCAATGCCTCCTACAAACCACATGCCGACCCAACCGACCTCGCTCATTCGGGCGACAAGACTGTCGTCACCGCACAAGTCAGCGGCACCTTTCCGGGAAGTCCGGCTGAACTCCGCTACCACTTTACACTCAAGGACGACAAGATTGCCGCATTGACTTGCGACTGATGCGAAACGCAGTAGCTCAAATGACCGCAACGCCTAACCATGCGATGGAGCGAACGGCCACCCGGCGCGTGTTCACATTTGTCGTAGCTAGAACTTTTTTTGTCCAAGTCGCGCACGGTCTCGGTGGCTGTCGCTTCATCTTGTTCTCGCTAGGCCTTAAATCGTGCCACGACCTACGAATGCCCAATAAGACAAACCAAACCCACGCAAAGTGAACCCACATGAAGCGAAGTACGGCTCCTGAATCGTCCCGTGGCGAGCACGATGACAGCTCCGGTGTCACCGTGCTTGTTGCCGCTTTAGCGCATCCACTGAAGCGGACGCTTGAGGCGGCGCGCCGGGCGATTTTGACCGCCGACCCCGCGATTACCGAGGGCGTAAAGTGGAACTCGCCCAGCTTTTATTGCCACGGCTGGTTTGCCACAATCAACAGCCGCAAGCCGACGCAAATAGATGTTGTGTTTTACTGTGGTGCAAAGGTACGCGCCGACAGCACCGTCAAAGAGCTGATCGATGATCCCGAGCGCTTGTTGACCTGGCCATCGAAGGACAGGGCGCTTCTATCGTTTAAGAGTGATGCTGATTTTCAGGCGAGGCTCAAGTCGTTCCGTCGCATTACCAAGCAGTGGGCCGCATACCAGAAAAGTTATGCAAGAACGGCCTAACCAATGGATGGAGCCAACGCCCCCGACTTACTTATGACTTCGTTCGTAGTTCCACCTTCCATTTGCAGCCGGCCGCTCCCCGGCGGCCGTGGCTCATCTTGTTCTCGTTAGGCCTATGAAAATCGTTCTTGGTATCGCAGCAGCAATCCTCCTTTGTGCGGCAGACTGGCCGCCGGCGAAGTCCCCAGCCGTAGCAGATGCGGATGGCTACGTCATCATTCCTAATGCCGCACTTTCGCCAAACAAAGAGACGAGGTTTCGAGCAGTCTTTGATGCAACTCGCGCGGCAGCGAAGCCGACAGAGCTGCTGCCTGCACTTAACATGGCCGCGTCCGAGCTGAATGCGCTCGCCACCGTCGGCGCGCCACTCGCGAACGCCAAATTTGTGGTCGTATTCCACGGCAGCGCGGTCGATGGCATCCTCCGGAACGAACAGTACAAGGCCAAGTTCGGCACGGAAAATCCAAACCTCGCGGCGATACGGGAGATGAAGAAGGCAGGTGTAGAGTTTTTTGTCTGTGGCCAATATCTGGCGGGAGAGAAGATCGATCCCAAGACATTATTATCTGAGGTCACGCTCGCGGCCGACGCACTGCTAGTGCTGATGCATTATCAAAACACCGGCTACGCCTTGATGAGCTTTTAAAGAGGGCCTAACCAGGCGATCCAGCTAACGCCTTCCCGTACCGCGTTCACATTTTATGACGATTGCCATTCACCTCGCTACAGTTTACCCGCCGCGGCGGGGTAACCGTCGCTGATCTTATTCTCGTTAGGCCGCATGTTACTCACACACAAAGGCGCGCACCTTCGATCCTTAAACGATCCGGTCGTCGAATGGCTCCTCGACTCCGACCCGTCGATCCGCTGGCAGGTCATGCGCGATTTGACCGACGCGCGCACGGCAATAGTGGCGGCCGAGCGGGCGCGGGTCGCGGCGGAGGGCTGGGGTGCGCTATTGCTTGATCAACAGCGCCCGGACGGCCAATGGGGCGACGGCGTCGCTACGCCGTTCTGGTGGTCGAACCTGTACACACTGGTCTTTTTGCGCGACCTCGGGCTCGACCGCACAAGTCCGCGCGTGCGGTCCGCGATCGATCGCGTTCGCGACAACATCACCTGGGGACCTGGATTCGGAGACTCGCCCTTTTTCGAGGGTGAGGTCGAGCCGTGCATCAACGGCCGTGTCGTCGCGCTGGGCGCCTATTTCGGTGAGCGCAGGGATCGACTCGTCGATCGGTTGCTGAGCGAACAGCTCGGGGACGGCGGCTGGAATTGCGAGGCGGGGCGCGGCTCGGTCCGCTCGTCCTTCCACACGACGATCTGCGTGCTTGAAGGACTGCTCGCGTTCGAGCAGGCGTTCGGAGCCACGCCGTCGGTAACCGACGCGCGGAAGCATGCGCAGGAGTATCTCCTCGATCGTCGTCTACTCCGACGGTTGTCGACCGGCGAGGTGATCAAAGACCGCAAGACGGATCAACCCTGGACGCAGTTCGCGTTTCCTCCGCTCTGGCACTACGACGTGCTCCGCGCGCTCGATTACCTGCGCGCCGCCCGCGTGCCGCCCGATGCGCGAGTAGAGGAGGCCGTCGCGATCGTGCGCGAGCGCCGCCAAGACGACGGGCGCTGGCTGCTCGACGTGCGACACGAGAATACCGTCCACGAGGAATTGGCCGGCCCGGTCGGCGCGCCGAATCGTTGGATCACGTTGCGCGCGCTGCGGGTGCTGGATTGGTATGCACGTCGAGACCAAACGAGCGATGAGCGCCCGAAGGCCTAGCCAGGCGATGCAGCGAACCGCGAGCCGCGCCGGGTTCCACATTACCAGCGTTTGCCACACACCCGTTGGCTGCGAGTCACATTTGAACGGGCTCGCGGTCGCTGATCTTGTGTCTCGTTAGACGTTAAGCAATCCAAGGATGATATGAAAAAATTACTTTTCTTGATGGTCGCTGTTTGTGCGACGAGTTTTTGGGCGCAGACGCAGCTTCGCTCAGCCGGGAATATTGAACCCGATTTCCGAACGTTTTTAGCCCGGTGGGAAGACGCGCAATCTCATTTCTCGAACGGCGATCCAACTTTGTGGAAGCAGAATTCCTCGCAAAGCGAGGACGCCACGATTTTCGGCGCCTTCGGCGGGTATGAAAAGGGGTGGAACGAAGTAGGGCCGCGATATGACTGGGCTGCGTCTCAGTTCAGAGAAAGCGGGGCGAAGAAACAAATCGAATACCTGAATACTGCTAGCGGCGGCGAATTCGCATTTAGTGTGGCTATTGAGCGCGATGAGGTGCGGGTTGGCGATCAGGACAAGCCGGCTCCACGGGCCTTACGAGTCACGCAGATTTTCAGAAAGGAGAAAGGAGAATGGAAGCTTTTGCATCGTCACGCAGATCCGCTGGTCGAAAAGAAAGCACCCTCGGCGGTCTCAGAAAAATGACCGCCAAACGCGTCTAACAGGCGATGCAGCGAACGGCTACCCGGGTACGATTTACCTTTCGTGATGACTAAATTACTGTTGCTTCAGTTCAACCTCGGTTTCGGTAGCCGTCGCTGATCTTATGTCTCATTAGATGAATGTCACGCTGCGACCTGGTACCGCTGCAGATGCCGAGCGCTGTGGTGAGATCTGTTACAACGCCTTTAAGGCAGTCGCCGAGCAGCACAATTTCCCGCCAGATTTTCCGTCGCAGGAAGTCGCGCGTGGGCTGCTGGCTCGGTTGCTTGCTAACCCTGGCTTCTATTCGGTGGTCGCCGAATTCGACGGCACGATCGTCGGCAGTAACTTCGTCGACGAGCGTTCGACCATAGCTGGCCTCGGCCCAATCACGGTTGACCCCGCGGTGCAGAATCGGGCGGTCGGGCGTCAGCTTATGCAAAATGCGCTCGACCGAGTAAGGCAGCAGGCCTTCCCGGGAGTACGGTTGCTTCAAGCCGCGTATCACAACCGCTCGCTCTCGCTCTACGCAAGATTGGGATTCATGGTCCGAGAGCCACTCTCTACCATGCAAGGGCCTGCACTTGGCATGCACATTCCAGGTTACAGCACGCGGCCCGCCACTGAGCTTGATCTGGGCACGTGTAACGAGATCTGTGCGAAAGTGCACGGCCATGATCGCGCGGGCGAATTATGCGATGCGATCAAAGAGACAACCGCAACCGTTGTCGAACACGCGGGACGTATCGTCGGATATTCGAGCTCGATCGCATTCTTCGGCCACGCTGTGGCGGAAACAAACGAAGGGCTGAAGGCTCTCATCGCCGCCGCGCCTGCTTTCGGGGGACCGGGCTTCCTCGTGCCGACGCGCAATGCGGAGCTCTTTCTCTGGTGTCTGGAGCGTGGCCTGC
Source organism: uncultured Verrucomicrobiae bacterium (assembly GCA_963781735.1). Taxonomy (GTDB): domain Bacteria; phylum Verrucomicrobiota; class Verrucomicrobiia; order Chthoniobacterales; family UBA10450; genus AV69. Next base: position 7,209 of record CAWAHI010000004.1, read on the forward strand.
GAGTGGTGCAGCCAATGACGCTCATGAGCATTGGTCTCTACAACGAACCCGCCGGAGCTTTTCTTCCTTCGATACTCTACTGATGACTTATGGAACGTCGGCATCTAACCAGGGAATGCAGCGAACCGCGACGCCGCCCTTATGCCTAGTTTTGAGAGTATGCCAAAGCCATTTTTAACTCGCGTGGTCGCCGATCTTGTGTCTCGTTAGAACAGTGTGTTGGAGCGCAAAAATAGGAGGAACTAATGGCAGCGAAGGTTGATCTTTATAATAGCTCGTACGGAAACTACGCGCTCGATGCGTACAGTGAGATCCGGGTCGAAACCTATGGCGAGGACTATGGCCAGACGAGCTGGGTTACGACGGCCGAGTCTCATGAGATACCGAAGCTACTCCAACTATCATCTAGCTCCTCGGTGCTGGAAATCGGATGCGGGGCGGGTGGCTACGCCGTACACCTCGCGAAGCGTATCGGCTGCCAGGTAGTGGGACTCGATATAAATGCCGAGGGCGTGCGCAACGCAAAGGTACTGGCTGAAAAAGACAAGCTCGGCGCCCGCGTGAAGTTTGAGCAATGCGATGTGTCGCAGCGTCTCCCCGTCGAAGATAATGCGTTCGATGCCATTTATTCTAATGATGTACTGTGCCATGTTCCGCGGCGCAGCCAGGTACTTAGTGATTTGCGGCGCGTGCTTAAGCCTGGTGGGCGACTTTTATTCAGCGACGCCTTGATTATTGGAGGACTGCTTTCGCACGAAGAAATTGCGACCCGAAGCTCTATTGGAATGTATTTCTTCAGCCCACCAGGCGAAAATGAACGATTAATGAAACAATCCGGGCTTAAACAGATTGAGGCGCGCGACACTACCGACTGCGCCGCGCTACTGTCGAAACGTTGGCATGATGCGCGCGAAAAGAGAAAGGCTGCACTGGTCGCGAGTGAAGGCGAGGCAAATTTCGCCGGAGTACAGCGGTTTCTGGCGTGCGTCTATACCCTGACCGCGGAGAAACGTCTGCTTCGGTTTCTATATACCGCAATAAAATAGGATCATGGATTACCGCGATCTTTAGCTACGCACGGCGAGAGTGAGGCGACGCTCCAGCAGATTGTTTCGGCATGTTAGATATTGTGAACGCGTGGCCTTTTCGCTAAAACCGCCGAGCATATGTCGAAAATTTTTCTTGGTTTGATCGCCGGTACAGTATTCGGAGCGCTGGATGTCGGCCTTATGCTGCCGATGTCTTTTCCGGACAAAACGACAGCGTTGCTCGGCGCATTCGCCAGTCGCTTTGCCATTGGATTCGTCATTGGTTGTGTCCAGTTACCGGGCTGGCCAGGATGGCTGGTTGGCCTTTTGTTTGGTCTGCTCATCAGCCTTCCCGATGCCATCATCACACACAAGTATGTTCCGATTCTTGTCCTCGGCGGGATCGGCGGCCTTGTTATTGGTGGACTGATCCACGGATGGCGAGCCCATATCTAACCAGGCGATGGAGCTAACGGCTACCCGCTTTGCGTTCACGTTCTGCATGATTAATCGCTTTCGCTTCGATTGACGCGCACTCGCGGTAGCCGCAGCTCATCTTGTTCTCGTTAGGTCGATGAGAAGAATCGAATACAAAGTTCTGACATTTCATTTAGTAGTCGCCCTAGTGGCTCTTGTTGGTTTGTCCGCCCATGCTCAGTCAACTGAGTCGGCGGCGAGTCCGGAAATGGCCCGGCTTGCTCAAGCGCTGGCCGGAGATTGGAACACGGTGGAGATCTTGCAACAGGGCAAGCCGGTTCCAGAGGGCGCGGGTCGCAAGGGCGACGTGCACGTACGCTTAACCGGCGGTGGAACGGTGCTTGCGTCGGAAGGTCACTCTGTCGGCACGATCGGCGGCGATTTGCGCTGGTTCATTACGATCTGGTGGGATAAAGAAGCAACGTGTTATCGATTGCTGACCTGTTTCAGAACGAAGACGAGCGCTGGTTGCGAGCTTCGGGGAACGGCGCATTGGGAGGGCGACCGGCTAATCAACGACTACGAAGAAGTCATCAATGGTAAGCGGACGAAGATGCAGGATATCTGGAGCGACATTACACCGAATTCGTACACGTTAACGGCAGTGCAGGAGGCCGGAAACGGGACGTTGATGCCGTATGTCGTGTCGCGCAACAGGCGTAAGGAGCCCGGTTAAGGAATGTGTTTCTTTTTCCTACTTAAAGGCGCCGGCAATGTACGAGACACAGTTGAGGGTCTTTGGATCATAGTTGATAGCAAGAAATACATAGTTCGAGCCGTGGCTGAGCTTGGTCTCTTTCGGTGGCCGGAGAAAGCGGCAGCGAGAAGTTCTGCTAGCCATGGTACTCGGCGGTAGGACGACATGATGGCAAACACTGATTCTCGCGTAACGATCCACATGGTGGCAAGCCTCGACGGGTTCGTCGCTCGAAAGGACGGGCGCGTCGACTGGCTCGAGACCTCAGATGAATTCGCAGGCGGCGATACTCTCGATCCAGAATTTGTCGAGTCCTTCCTCAAGACGATCGACTGCTATGTCATGGGATCGCGAACCTATGAGACCGCGTTGAATTTTGAGGCCAAAGGGTTCGGTTGGGCGTACGGCGACAAGCCTACCTTCGTCCTCACGAGTCGCGATCTGCCGCGAACCCGGGATACCGTCGAGTTCTACTCAGGCGATCTAGCTCAGTTCGTGAATGGGCGGCTGCGACCGTTGTTCCGTAGCATCTGGTTTGTTGGAGGCGGTGTAGTTTCCGGCGAATGCCTTCGTCTCTGGCTAGCTGACGAGGTGCGTTATTCAATCCTGCCGATCTTGATTGGCGATGGGATGACTTTCTTCGAGAAGCTCGACAGAGATGTTCCCCTCCATCTGACGGAGGTCAAAGCCTACAAGAGCGGCATGGTCGCGCTTCGTTATCAGGTGCAAAAACCTCGGGCGGATGGCTGAGAACTCGGCAGTCGTAAGATCGCATCCAACATGTCACCAAGCTCGCGCGCGAGCAGCGGTCTCGTTGCTATTCTAGGTAAAGAGCGCGGCCATCCGCTGCCTGGTTTTCTCATCCGGCAGCCGGCCAAAACCAGCCCCCATGTTGTCTTCCAGATGCTGCGGATTGTTGGTCGCAGGGATCACGCAGGTGACAGCCGGATGGGACACGACCCATTTCAATAAAAATTGCGCCCAAGAATGACAATCGAACTCGGCTGCCCAGGGCGGCAACGGTTTCCCCAAAACTGCTCTAATCACTCCGCCGCTGCCGAATGGACGATTAATGATCACGCCCATGCGAAGTTCCTGCGCGAGCGGCAGGATGCGCTGAGCTGCACCACGATCAACGATCGAGTAATTGATCTGCACGAAATCAGGGTGCTGCGATTTCATGTTTCTCTCGATTTCGGCAAAGCCCTGCGGCTCTGAGTAAGTAATTCCGGTATACCGGATCTTTCCTTTGCTTTTCGATTCCCGCAGTGCACTCATCTGGGCGTCGACATCAACCAGATTGTGCACCTGGATGAGATCGATCTTTCCCCTGTGGAACCGTCCGAGCGACTGCTCGATCTGGGCGATGCCTGCTTCCCTACCCCTGGCCCTCACCTTGGTGGCGATGAAAAGCGAATCGGTCAGGCCCGATTTCCCCGCGATTTGGCCAATCAAGCTTTCCGCATTCCCATACGAGGGAGAAGTATCGATTACCTTTCCGCCGCGTTTGACAAAACGGGTGATGACTTCGGTGATATCAGCGACTTTTGGCGAGCTGGAAGGAACGTCGAATGTTACCGCGCTCCCAAGCCCAATTACCGGAAGTTTCTCGCCGGTTGATGGAATGGCGCGCCTCAAGGGAGATCCCTCCGCCGCAAAGATGCGCGATGACCCGATCGGCAGGCACACGCTCGCAGTGGTGGCACCGATCAATTTAACAGCCCGTCGTCGTGTAATCATTTGCCGCACAACGTAGGACAAAATTAGCGTTGGACAATAAATTCGGCGAAGACTGCCTGTTTGAGGAAGTCCCTGACCTCAAGACCGATCGAACTATGGGAGCCGAAGGGATGACTTTCTGACCACAGGACTACGGACGACGGTGAGAAGTGATTGGTGAGAGGTCGGCAAGAGCACAAAGTAGCGGAGGGAGAAAAGGGAAACGCCGAATATCGAACACCAAGATGGAACGCCGAACTGTCCAACTCCGAAAGCTTTCGCGAGCGGGCCCATTAACTCTCAAGTACCTGTCGCGCTGTAGTCATACGAAGGCGGATCAACTCTCAACTTACTGCAGCCGGTAGGCTTCTACTAACGCGACACCGGTCGTCCCATTCTTTCCGCGCACGATTGCGGTGTATTTGCCCGCCGGCAGCGAGAGAACGACGGCCGATTCGCGGCTATCCTGCGGCTGAAGCAAGGCCGCTTTCACTGCTGTCGGCGTGTTGTCCTGCCAATCGTTCTCGAACGCAATCAAACCGCCATTACCATCGCGTACTTCAAGTGTCGGATCTTGTAATGGTTGCGTGATTCCGAAACTGCCTAGCGTGGGTCCGATCGCACGCACCACAATCACCGGCTGTTCGCCGCTGCCGACGATCAATCCACCGATCAGGACATTGTCACCAGTGCCAACAAACCCACGCGTACTCAGATTTTGAAAAATCGAAGTCGCCGCGTCTAGCTCATACACATCCACCAATCCGATGCCGATCCCGCCATTTTTGCCGCTCACCACCGCGCTGTAGGAACCGGGAGGGAGCGTGGCAATAATGGCCGACTCCAAATCGTTGGGCGGCGCAAAACCGCTGGCCGCGATTTGAGCCTCTTGCGTGTTTCTCCAATTGTCGTTAGACGCGACCACAACATTGCTGCTGTTGACAATGGCAATGGTTGGATCCGCCAGCGCACCGCTCACTCCAAGCGTGCTTAAGGTTGGCCCGAGCGCGCGGACAATGACCTTTTTTGGCTGGCTCCCGCTAATAACGAAACCGGCGATCAGCACATCTTCGCCGGTGCCAACCATTCCTCGCGTTGAGATGTTGGTCGCTTTGGCGAGCGGCCCGATCTGGCCACTCAGCAGTCGATTCGCTTCGTTGGCCAGATCGTGGTGGCCACCCGTGGTAGGGTGAAGATCATCCCAGAACAGATATTGGTCTGGATTGACCCCCGATCGGTCCTGCGCCGAATCAATAGTGTCGACGAAGCCGTAGCGCCTGGGCTGGCCCAAAACGCGGATCACACCGAGCCAGACATCAAAGGTGTAAACACGAATGGTAATGCCGGTTGCGGCCAGTCCGCTAATGGTAGACGCAACCACGGAATTTAACTGATTGCGATAGTTAGCGGAGGCGAGGTCAAGTTCTGCCACCCGCGTCGGATCGCCGAAAGAATTCGGGACCGCGCCGAGCGGCGGAACATTGGGGACGAGGAAATTTCGCGCGCCGGCATTGGCCAGACGTTGAATCAAGACGCCGACGCGGTTGGCAGTATCAATCACGCTTTGTGCGCTGTGGTCATCGAAAAGATCGTTACCACCGCCCCAAAGAATGTACAACGCATTAGCATCCGGGGTGTGACTGGCCAGGTAATCGGCAATTTGCTTGCCCATGTTGTCGATGGTGATGGCGAAATCACCGCCGCCAAAGGGCGTCGGGTTATTGATGATCGTGCGATCCTGCGTCCCGTCTTTGGTGGTAGCGCCACCAAATGCGTAATCGGTTCCTCCATCGAGACTGTTCTTCGCGACCGCTAATCCCAAAAACGTCTTTTCCAGTTGCTCATGCCAGGTACCGACATACAAATTTGCCGCCGGCGACGTGTTAGTATCATCAGTAAACCGATAATCGCTGTAGTTGAAGTTACTGCTCGGATAACTGAATCCAACCAGGTCGCGCGCGCGATGCGCGATGTTTCCATCGTCGGAAAGACTGTCACCGAAGACGATAATCTGGGTAAAGGCCAGCGCTTGCGCGTTAACGAGAAATGGTAGTCGCCAGAAAAATAGCGACGCTCAAAATTTTGTTATTCCCATGATTTCCCTTTTGTTAAAAAACGGAATTCACGTGCCTTTCGGATGCAATCTTTGCATCTCCCAAATCATCAGGAACATAGGCGTGCAGGTTTGCAGCTCCTCGTGCGGCAGCAATTGGAGCACGCGCGCGCTGTCGTGTCCTCAAATATTTGGGCAAGTGCGAGCCGGACGGGCAACTAGTGATCGATCCGATTTGAAAGCGCGCAATCACTTATCTCCAGGCAACGGGCAAGGTGCCCGTTGGCCCCACAGGGTCCAAGCCGGACTGGCATTGGTAGCCGGTGCTACGAGATCGCGCGCAGAAAACCGGCGAAGTCCGCGCTCTTCCGTATGGCCGCATTCAATCGCTCAAGACTTGGGTCGGCTGGCTCCGGCAATGCAATTCTTTGGGATCGCCCGTCGGCCCCCAGCACAATCTCGTTCCATTGAATCGATTCGATCTGTTCGGTAAAACGCGCGACCGCGCGCCCACGGAAAAACGCACGCGTCGTTTCCGGCGGAGAAAAAATTGCATGCCGAATCTCATCTTCACTGACCACGCGCCGCATCGAATTGTGACGCAACAGTTCATAGTATAAGCCGCGGTCCAAATCGATGTTGTGATACTCCAGATCAATCGATTGCAGCCACGGATCGCTCCACGCCAGTTTTTCTTCTTCTTGCAGCTGGTTCAGGAGAAATTTCTTCGCTGCCCAATCGACGCGATCGCGACAGATCATGACGTCGCGCTGCAAATCATTCAGGACGCTCTCCCACTCGCGCAAAATCCAGTCCTTCTCCTCGTTGCGATTTAGCTTCTGGGCCGCACCCAGGTAGAGTCGCTGCACTTCGATCGCAGAAATTTTGCGCCCATCGCGCAACTCAATAATCCAATCGTAGTTCTGGTCTCGACTGATCGATTTGGCAGCGTCGATCGGTTGCGCGATCTCCAGTTGGGGCGCTTTCCCGTTCTCGATCAACTCCAAGACCAATGCCGTCGTCCCGAGTTTCATGGCCGTCGCCCATTCGCTCATGTTCGAGTCGCCAATAATCACATGAAACCGGCGGTATTTGCTGGCATCGGCGTGCGGTTCATCGCGCGTGTTCACCAGCGGTCGGCGATTCATGGTGTCGATGCTGACTAAAACGCTGAAGAAATCCGCTCGTTGTGAAATCTGAAATGCACCGGGCTGACCCGGCGCGCTTTCCGCTTCGATTCCCATCTTGCCGGCACCGGCGAAAATTTGCCGTGTAACGAGAAACGGCAGCGCACCAGCGACGATACGGTCCCATGGGACATCGCGGCGCATCAGGTAATTATCGTGGCAACCGTAGCTGTGACCGAGGAAATCGGTGTTGTTCTTGTAAAGGCAGACACGTTCATTTTCCAGTAGATGCGCATTCCGGCGTCGCGCGCACTCGGCCAGAATCCGCTCGCCCGCCTTTTCCTGGGCGACGATCTCACGCAGGGTTGTGCATTCGGGGGTGGAATATTCCGGATGGGCATGATCGTTGTAAAAACGCGCACCGTTCGATAGCACGAGGTCGCTTTTGATTTCTTGAAAGGTCAGAGGCCGGTTCTTATCAATCTCGTAATAGGCCGATTCGTCCACATCCTGACGCAATTCTCTCGCGCGAAAACCGCGTGCGTCGCGATGCGGGTCTTCATGGGCGTAATCCCATTTCATCAACGCGCCATGCTCGGTGTAACTACGCACCAGCGCGATCGATTCCGCGACGACATCCACCGATTCCGCGCCCTCCACGGTGATCCCGTATTCCGTCTCTAACCCAAAGACGCGTTCCATCCGCTCGAAACATAGCGTGGGATCAAGCGACACGACAAATTTTGGAGTGTAGAGCGATCTGCGCGTTGGAGTCAGGGCGACGACAGCGCGGCGCCCCTTCAAATTCAGATTTGAAAATCAAATTTCAGATCTCGCATGCGCGCAATGCGACCGAAGCGCAGCGCCTATCCGCTGCCCTCCTCGTTTTCATTTGACGCCGGCGCACCTGCCGGGAAAAATCACCGCCATGAATACCCGCATTTTTTCCGCACTAATCGCTCTCGTGGCGATAACCTCCGTTGTTTCAATCACCTTCGCACAATCGCCGGCGCCACAGCCAGGCGCCCCTTCCACCACAGTCACCACGCCGGCTGTCTCGGCGCCCGCGACAACCGCGGCCTCGCCGGACCCGGCGGAGATGATGAAGCAAATGATGGAGATGGCAAAGCTCAACGAAAATCACAAGGTCCTCGCCGACCTCGCCGGTTCCTGGAGTTATACCGTAAAAATGATGGCTCCGGGCGAGCCCCCGTCTACGTCCGCCGGCAGCCTTACACGCAAACCGGTGATGAATGGTCGTTTCTTCGTGGGCGAGTATACCGGAACCATGAAAATGCCGGGCGCCGACGGCAAGATGAAGGATTTCACATTTAAGGGCATGTCGCTCGAGGGCTATGACAACGTGAAACAGAAATTCGTTTCTTCCTGGGTTGATAACATGGGCACTGGAATCATGAATTCCGAAGGCAGCTACGATCCTGCAACCAAGACCTTCACCTATAGCGGCGAAGTGGAACCGGTTCCGGGAATGAAGATGCCGGTGCGCGAAGTCATTAAGGTCACGGACAAGAACCATCATACTTTCGAGTGGTACGAGAACCGTGGAGGCCAGGAGACGAAGACGCTGGAAATCAATTACACGCGCAAGAAGTAGTCGTCTGAAGTTCGGCAACGCCGCGTTCTATCCGCCCGTTTCGACTTGCGAAATGGCGAAAATTCAACGCCCAACGCCCACGCTCAACGCTCAACGCCGAAGCGTATGGAGTGATGGCCGGCCGCGCCGTAGCAGGCGAAGGCGGGTGTTCGGCGGATAAATTTCCGTCCGGTCAGTGCGTTGACAGCGTTTTGCGCGAACGTACGATTCGCTGCATGGAAGATAAAATTTCGAAAGCGAACCGAGAGGTAACGGCAGATGGTGTTACCCGCCGGAAATTTCTAGGCACGACTTTTATTGGCGGAGCTGCGCTATTCGCCGGAGGGTCGAAGTTGGTCTTTGCAGCGAATCCTCCGGCGGCGGCGGAGAAGGAGACGGTTTTCCGTGTCGGCGGAGATCTGCCGGTCAATCGGCTTGGCTTTGGCGCGATGCGTATCACCGGAGCAGGCATTTGGGGTTGGCCGCCCGACCGCGACAATGCCCTCAAGGTTCTGAAACGTGCCGTCGAGCTCGGCGCCAATCTCATCGATACTGCCGACGCTTACGGCCCCGAGACAAGCGAGCTGCTGATCGCAGAAGCCCTTTATCCGTATCCAAAAGATTTGGTGATCGCCACCAAAGGCGGAAATACGAGACCTGGACCAGGCCAGTGGGTGCCGGACGGCCGCCCCGAGTATCTGTCGCAATGCGTCGATAAAAGTTTAAAGCGACTCCGACTGGAACGGATCGATTTGTATCAGCTGCACCGGATCGATCCGAAAGTGCCGATGGAAGATTCGCTCGGAGCGCTTAAAAAAGCGCAGGACGCCGGTAAGATCCGGCATGTCGGGTTATCGGAAGTTTCCCCGGAAGAAATTGAGCGGGCACGGAAAGTTTTGCCAATCGCCACGGTGCAAAACCAGTACAATATTGACAATCGGAAGTGGGAGAACGCTCTGACGTATTGCGAGAAGGAAGGAATTGGGTTTATGCCATGGTCACCCATTGGCGGGAACAGGGGCTTGCATGACAATGCTTTGGAAGCGGCGGCAAAGGATTATCACGCCAGCATGGTGCAATTAGCGCTGGCCTGGCTCCTGCATCGCTCGCGCGTGATGTTGCCAATTCCCGGCACGTCTTCCCTTGCGCACCTCGAGGAGAACATGGCGGCGGGCAAGCTCAAGTTGACGGCTGAGGACTGGAAGCGCATCGATGCGCTGGCAACCTAGAAGCCAGGGAACGGCTGTTTCTACGCCAGTCTGGCTCAGACCTGCCGACCGAAGTAAATGGCGGTCAAAGATCGCCGCTTATTGTTAGGGAAATCCGCGAGGTAGGGGCGGTTCACTGAACCGCCCGCCAATTCAATCGCTTTCTATCTCATCGCTTCGCACGAAGCTCGGGCGATTGAGGTCAATCGCCCCTACCTGAAATGGCTTTGCTTACCTCACAACTGGAATTGTCCAAACAGATTGCGTTGCACCAAGATTGATATCTGTTGTAAAACCAAACCGAACCAACCATGAAAAAATTTGCGCTATTACTTATTTTGCCGCTGGTCCTTTCCCTCGTCACAGTTGCGGCGCAGAAAAAGGAGGGCTCGACCGAATCGGCAACGACTGAGCAACACGTCGTTCTTAATCCGGCTGATCTAAAATGGGGGGACGTGCCTCCCGGATTACCGCCTGGAGCGAAGATGGCGGTGTTGGCCGGCGATCCAACAAAAAAGGGACCGTTTACCGTGCGGATGCAGGCACCTGCCGGTTACAAAATCCCGCCACACACTCATCCGACAGCGGAAAATCTGACCGTGATTTCCGGGACGTTTAACATCGGCACGGGAGATAAGTTCGATGAAGCAGCCGGGAAGGCGTTGGAGACGGGTGGCTTTGTTGTCCTGCCCGCAGGGATGAAGCATTACGCCTGGTCGACGACGGAAACAGTCCTGCAAATCCACGGCAAAGGGCCATTCGAGATCAAATACGTCAATCCAGCGGACGATCCGCGTAACGCGAAGAAGTAGTCCAGCGACCGGTGACGAAGGCGGGTGAGACGGGCAGCTCCAAGGAATGGCTGTCTCTAACGCCAGTCCGGCTCGGACCGGCCGCCTACCGAAACCATCGGTTCAATCAGCCGCTTTCGTCCGGCAGATACCGGACTACGGCGCGCGGGTGGTCACGATTTTCATCCCAGCGGATGAACGCGTAAAAACCTTCCCTCGATCTTTGCCGTTCGGCATTCGGTAAAAGCCTTGGAAACCACGGCCGACGAGGGCTACAGAACGCTCAGCGTCAGTCTTTCAGGACCTGATCGAGCGTGGTGGAGTCATCAAGCAAGATCCACTCGATAATCGAAATCGGGAGGCTCCCGTTCTTGATTAAATCGTCGTGGAATTGGCCAAGGCGGAAGTTCGCGCCCATTTTGTCGTGATACTTCCCAAGCAGATTCATGATCTGCCATTTGCCGGTGATATACCAGATCTTCTGCGTCGGTTGAGTAGCCGCGCCGGCGGCTTCCCCTTCCGCTGCCTCCCGATCAAGTCCGCCCCCGTCCATGAAATACTTTACCGCTTGCTCAAAAGTCCATTTGCCTGTGTGCAAATTGACATCCACGCCGACGCGCGCGGCCCGATATCGCGACAAACGTAAGATTTGCCCCTGGGCCGCCGACCCTTCCGGATAGAAGCCCGTCCGCATCAACATTTCTTCGCCATAGAGCGCCCAGCCTTCCACAAAAACACCGTTTTGATGCTGCCGTCGAATCTCGTCAGTCACATGATTCGCGATCGATAGCTGCATAAAGTGGCCGGGGATTCCCTCATGCCCAAGTATCGGGCGCGGATCCTCGATCGCCGCGCGCAGATAAAAGTTTTTCGACTCTGGATTATAGGTCGGAATGAAAAAGAAACCGGTCGGATCTTTATCATAAACACCGGGCGGATTCATAAAACCGCCGGGGCTGGTCGGCTTGAATGCCTCCGGCAACTGCCGAATCTCAAACTTGCCCAGATAATCCGGGATGGTGACGAGCTGATGCGATTTCAAAAAATCGATCATCTCTTGCTCGCGGCTCTCATACGCTTTCAAGAACGATTCCTGATCGGGCGGTATATTTTTAGCACGCGCAGGGTTCGGATCCGCCATGGACGGATCAGGCAGCAATGCTTCGAGGGCGCGGTAACGGGCCAACTCCGCCCGGCCAAGCATCTCCACCTGTACGGCATTTAGCGGCAATAACAGGACATGCTTCAGATAGTAATTGTAATTAGCTTCGCCCATCGGCGCGAAGTCGACCATCTGGGGTAACTTCTTCTCCAGCCGATCGGCGAAGGTGTGAATGGCATTAAGGGCCGCGTCCCGCGCCTTCTCGAAATCCGCGCGCTCAGTTTCGGATAAATCCTTAGCCAACGGTGCCGTGCTCTCCTTAAAAAGCGGGTCGATGTTGCGCGCTGATTGAATCCCCAGTTGCGCATAAAGCTTTACCGGCCTTTGCAAATTCTTCTCCGCTTCTGCGAACAAAGCCGGCATGGCTTTGAATCGCGCCGTCGCGGACAGCGCCCGATTTCGCGGGCTGTCGTATTCCTTTTTTAGCAACGAAAAGATCGCGTTACTGCATTCGCTAACGTAGGTGTCCGGGTTCGTCTGCTCGAACTTCAAGACGCGTTCGGCGAAGTCCGCATCTTCGAGCTCAGATCGAAAGAGGAGCCAATCAATCCTATCATCTTTGGCCCATTTCTCCGTTTTCATGGCACGGACTTGATCGAGTAGCTTGCGCACATGTTGCGCACGCTCCGTGATCTTTGCGGCTGAGTAATCGGTCAGCCGATTGTCCCAGGTATGCAGGCCAAGCCCGCTACTGTTGACCGGGTAATTCTCGTTGCGCCAGTTGTAATAGTCGGCGGCAAGTTTGTGCAGCGCCGCCGAATCTGCGGCTGATGCTTTGCCGGTACCGATTGGTGACGCGGTTCTTGTAATCAGCGCTTTGTTTGAAACATTAGGCCGTCGCTCTGGTGGCGTAGGAGCGGCGAGGGCCATTACCACGGGAAGAAAGAGAGCGGCAACGATCGAATTTGTCTTCACGGGGGAATGCTGAACCCTGGCTTGGCATCGCGAAAGCGAAAATGTTTGGAGCGCAGGCTCCGGGCGCACGCGTCTCGCGTGTTGGTTTTGGCGTCTCGCCGAAACGCTCTTTCGGGGCAACGGGAATTGCAGACCTGTGCAACCCCAGCGAAAAGTCCGCGATTGCGAGACGCAATCGCCAACACGCAGACGCGTGCGCTACCCAGAAAGATCAGATCACGCCGCCCAAATTCGAAGGTCGTGGTGAATTCGGGTGAAACGGCGCGATTTTCACCACGTACTCCGGATCGTAATCGATCAGCTTCAGCCAATCTTCCGTGATATCGGTCGGCGGGAAAATATCGTTCTCCGCGTACTCAGCGTGAAATGACATCTGCAAATCCTGTTCGGTGATGCCCTCACCAGCCGGCGCCGGAATATCCTGTTGCGTTGCCTTCAAGGTTTCATGGCGGGATCCCTCGGCTCCGCTTTCGCTTCGCTCGGGATGACTGGCTTTTTGGCTTGCGATAGCCCTCTTGATAGCCAATCCCTTGGCCCGCTCCACCACCGATGCGATGATCGCTCCGCTAATCAGATCGCTCCGATACAATACTTCCTTGCGCCCGCTTCGCAGTGTGACCTCAAGAACCTTGTTTTCGTCGCGTTGGGCAAATTGCCAGTCAACAAATCGCTCGATCAGCTTGTCAATCGCATCTCCAATATGGTTGGCTTCCTTGGCGAGCGCGCCATCGTACGGTAACTCGTTAGTTAAATAGATCCGATAAATTTCCCGAGCTCCTGCTTTGTCCGGGCGATCCACTTTGATTTTCCGATCAATGCGTCCGGGCCGCAGAATAGCGGGATCGATCAAGTCGGCGCGGTTCGAAGCCAGAATGATCACCACATCATTGAGCGAATCGATCCCGTCCATCTCCGAGCAGAACATCGGCACCAGGGTTGAAAGAATGTTGGAGTAACGCGAAGCACGGCGTGTCCCCAAAATGCTCTCCGCCTCGTCGATAAACAGGAACGGCATGAACCCTTCCCGGCGCTTCTCGCGCGCAGTCGCGAAAATTTCCCGCACCATCCGTTCCGATTCCCCCACCCACATGTTCAAAATCTCCGGGCCTTTTACATGCATGAAATATTCGCGCACGTCTCTATCAGCATCGGTTGCTTTAACGCGCAACTGCCGCGTCAGATTGTATGCTGTCGCTTTGCCAATCAGCGTCTTGCCGCAGCCCGGCGGTCCATAAAGGAGAAATCCTTTCGGAGTCCCGTGTTGAAATTTCGCAAACAAATGCGGATGCAACAACGGCAGCTCGATCGCATCCTTAATCGCTTCGATGGCGGATTCCTGTCCCCCGACTTTCGACCACGGCAATTCCGGCACGTTATCGAGATAATGTTCGTGCGAACCGGGCGCCGACATCATCTCCAGCGCCATGCGATAATTGGAATCGACCCGGACTTCGTCGCCCTGCTTCACGGCCGTTTTGGCCAGCTGTGCGGACCGCTGCAAGACCACCGATTGCGTCCCGTGCTCGTTGCCGACGCGCAACCGATCGGTCCCGATGACTTCGGTCACCTTTGTCACCGGACCGGCTGGCTCGAAACCGAGGTCGCCGACGATAACAAACGCTTCGTTCACCAGGACACGGGTTCCCTTTTTCAACTTCGCCATCGGAATCCGCGGATCGACGTTGCAGTAATAATCCGATCCGCCGACGACAATGTGCGCGGTATCTTTGCCGACGCTGCCGAGAAAGGTCCCGATACGATTAGCTGGCGACGTCACTTTTTTGATGACTTCCTCGAGTTTCTCGATCGTCTGCCGGGCTTCGACGAAAATCTCTTCGTGCCGTGAAATTTCCATGCGCAAATCGAGCAGCTCGCGCCTCATGGCGTCGCCGGGCGGGAGTGTGGCGATCAAAAGATCGATGCGATCGAGCAAATCGAATGCCCGTTCACTTTCGTGCCGTTCGTCGCTCATTTTTTTTCACCCGATTAGACTATACGAGGCGCGGAATTGTTCGACAATCTCTGCGCCCTCCTTTTAGAGCATTAAACGGCCCACGAATGCACAATGTTTCGAATATTCGTGTAATTGCTGGGTGCGGCTCGGACGAAGAGACACAGGCCCCAGCCGTTTACACTACTTCGGGCAATTCAGGATTCGTAACTCGCTGACGCAGGCATGCGGTAACATGCTTCGTGTGACGCTCCTTTCGGATTGCTGGCTCCTTTTCCGCGGCGTTGTTGTTGCTCGCACTGTCGCCGTGCAATTCAAACGCCGTCCTGTGACAGACCGAAACTCAATCGACGGCGCAATTTAGCGAGCCAGGCGAAGTCGAACGGGCCTTGGAGGATCGCATTTTCACGTATCAAACAATGACCAAAGAATCGAGATTAAAGACAAGGGCGAATATCCAGCGAAGCGAAAAATTTAAACTGAATCGGCAAGCTAACGACTTGTCTCACCTTCGTGACGATGCGTTGACAACATGCAGGGTGAATGCTATCGGTCGCGCAACTTTTCCGCCGTCCCTTGACGAAAAAATAGAGTAAAGTTTAGTAGTCCGTTTATGGTACTGAACAGTCAGGTTCTGGTGCTAAACCGTCTTTGGCAGGCGGTTAACATCTGTTCGGCCCGACGCGCTTTTGCGCTGGTATATGCCGGACACGCCCAGGTCGTTGCCACCGACGGGCAAAACAATTTCCTGACCCACGATTTCAATAGTTGGTGCGATTTTTCTGCGCAATCGCCCGAGCCCGAGATGGTGACTACCATTTCGTTCAAGATCCGCGTCCCGCGCGTGATCGTGCTGTTATTGTTCGATCGGCTGCCAAAGAAAGAGGTGAAGTTTACCCGGCACAACGTTTTCGAGCGCGACAAGAACACCTGCCAGTATTGCGGCAATGTTTTCGAACGCAGCGATTTGAATCTCGATCACGTCCTGCCACGCGATCGCGGCGGGCTAACGACATGGGAGAATGTTGTCTGTTCCTGCGTCCCCTGTAACACGCGCAAGGGCAACCGGCTTCCGCATGAAGCCCACATGACGCTGATTCGCAAACCGAAGCGGCCAAAGTGGCGCCCATTCGTGCAGGTCACATTCACGACGCAACAGCACGAAAGCTGGCGCCATTTCGTGGACCTGGCGTATTGGAATGTCGAGTTGAGCGATTGATCTCCCGATCAATCGCTCACGTTACGACGTTAAAAGGGTTACATCGTTAAATAGGGCTTCTCGTTTTAACGGTTTAAGCCTTTTAACAATTTAACGTCGCTCAACGAGCCAACGCGTCGAAGATTGGCTGGGGATAGACCCCTAAGACGAATGTGCCGGCAATGAGGGCGATTAGGGCGGCGCGAGTCAGCGGGCTAACGATAATCTTATCCGTGGACGACGAGGGTGCGTCCCAATAAATAGCGCGCACTACTTTAAAGTAATAGTAGAAGCCGGCGCCGACGGTGACGATGGCGACAACGACCAGACCAAAATGATGCGTGGCGATGGCGGCGTCGAAGACCAGAAACTTGCCGAGAAAGCCAGCGGTGAAAGGAACGCCGGCCAGCGACGCCATCGCGACCAGCATAGCGAAGGCCAGAAAAGGCGAACGTTGAGACAGGCCCGCGAAACTTTCCAGCTGATCTCCTCCGGGCTGACTAACGAGAATCAGGACAGCAAAGCTCAACAGAGTCATCAACAGGTAAGCGACGAGATAGAATGCAACAGCGCGTCCGGAAAATGAGACTACCGCCACCAATAGATAACCGGCGTGAGCAATACTGGAATAGGCAAGCAGCCGTTTGACGTTCGTCTGCGGCAGCGCCGCCAGGTTACCATAGATAAGAGTAAGGACAGCGATGGCCACCAGCAAAGTCTGCATTTGCGGCAGGAGCAGAAATGGGTCGAGCACCCGCAGGAGAACGACGAATCCGGCCGCCTTCGAACCGACTGAAAGATAGGCCGTGACCGGCGTCGGTGCACCCTGGTAAACATCGGCCACCCAAATATGAAATGGGACAGCGGCGATTTTGAACCCGAGAGCAATGATGACCAGGACCGCGCCGAACAGCGCGGCATTTTGCTCAAGACCGGGCCGTGACAATACTGTCGTGATCTTTTGCAGGTTCGTTTCGCCCGTAGCTCCAAAAATCCACGTAATTCCGTAGACCAGGAATCCGGTCGCAACCGCGCTGAGGACCAGATACTTGACTGCCGCCTCCAGCGAGGCCGGATTGCGCCGGGTAAAACCGACGAGTACATAGAAAGAGATCGTCACCAGTTCAAGCGAAACAAAGATCAAAACGAAATCGATCGCAGAAGACATCCACATCAATCCCGCGCAGGTGAAAAGTGGGAGCGCAAAAAATTCGCCGAGGCCTGATTGCGGTGTGGCACCTTGAATCCCAGTCGCCACGAGCGGCGCGAAATCGAGAATCATTACGATCACGCCCGCGGTGGTGGCAAGGGCGATTCGCTTGAAAAAGAGTGAGGTCGTGTCTGCGGAATAAAAATCCCAGAAGGGCGCGGACGACGTCGCGGTTTGAGGCGCGACACGGAACGTGGCGAGGAAGATCAGCGTTAGTCCAACCAAAGCGGCGTAACCGAGGTAACGACGATCAAGTTTGGAAGAGAACGATTCAATCAGCAGGATGACGGTGCCGAGGACCAGGACAGCAACTTCGAGGTAAGGCGCTGAGATCATTGGGTCGCGCTGAAGTAGTTGCGAAAGGCGGGCACCAGCAGATTGACAGCAATCTGCGGGAAAAATCCCAGAAGAAGTGAGACCGCTACCAGCAGCGCGATGGGAACGCGAAAGCTGGAGCGGATGTCGGTGATGACAAGCTCAGACTTCGCTGAGTTGCCAAAAAAGGTGCGGCGATAGGCGCGCAGCATGTAGACGGCCGAGATTACGACACCCCAAAGCGCGAGAAGCGTGGCCCATTGGAAAATATGAAAATGCTGATAATCGAATCCGTTTCGGAAAGCACCGAACACAACCATGATTTCGGCGGCGAAATTGGCGAAACCGGGCAGCCCGATGGCCGCGAATACTCCGAGCCCGAAGGCAAACGCGGCCAACGGCATCGCTTTGGCCAGTCCGCCCATCGCGTCGAAGTCGAGTGAGGGAACGCGTTTGCGGATTTCGCCGGTGATGCCGAAAAGAAGAGCGATGGAAAGCCCGTGGGCAAACATCAAAATGGCGGCGCCGGTGGCGCCGAGGATGTTGGCGCTGGCGATGCCGAGAAAAATATAGCCCATGTGCATGACGCTGGAGTAACCGAGCATCCAATCGAGGCGGCGTTGCGCGATCGTGACCAGGCCGATGTAGATAATGTTGGCAAGGAGAAGCACCAGCAGTATTCCGGACCATTGCCGCGCGCCCTCGGGGAGTAACGGCAGGGCCAGGCGAAGCAGGCCGTAAAGTCCAAATTTTTTCAAAACTCCGGCGTGCAACATCGCGGCCGGCGCGGGAGCAGAGGCATATGCTTCTGGCGCCCAGGTGTGGAACGGCACTAACGAGATTAATATTCCAAAGCCAATGAGTAAGACGAGGTAAATACTCGACTGCAGCGAAGCCGGAATCTGTTCTGCTTGCAGTATTCGCAAATCCAGACTGCGCGCGGTTGCCGGCACGGCGCGATACAACATGATCAGGCCGACGAGCAGAATGATACTGCCGAGCGCGAGATAGATTGTCACTTTCCAGGCGGCAGCGCGGCGATTCCCAGTTCCCCAGATTCCGATGAGGAGGAAGGTCGGGATCAACGCGAGTTCGTGGAAAGCGTAGAAGAAAAATAAATTAAGCGAAGCGAAGGCGCCGATGGCGCCACCGGCGATGAGAAGGAGGCAGGCGTAAAATGCGTTCTCATGATGCTCAATTTCGCCGGTAAACCAGACCGCGGCGACCAGGACAATCGCGCCGAGCAAGATCATGAGAAGACTGAGCCCATCGACGCCAAGCGTGAAATTCAACCGCAGATCGGAAGAAATTGGAAATGTGACGACGAATTGAAACCCGCCCAGGGCATTGAACCGCAGAAAGATGATCGCGCTGATCAGTAAGGTCAGGAGGGATGCCGCCAATGCGGTGAGACGGGCCGGGAAACCGATCATAATTACGATGGCGGCGACGATCGGCGCGAATGTGACGAGAAGAAGAAGCATTAGCGGAAAAGTACGAAATAGATGATCCAGATAATTCCGAGACCGAAGATGAACGCGTAGGCCTGCAAGTTCCCGACCTGCATGAGACGAAGCAGGGCACCAAAGCCCCAGGTCGCGCCGCTGCTTCCGCGCACGACGGTGGCATCAATAATCCAGCGATCGATGAACCCGGAGACGCGGGCGAGAAATCCCTGGGTGGCGTTAATCAGAGCGCGATAAAGTTCATCGAAATAGAATTTGTGGCGAAGCAGATTGATGGAGAGTGGGTCTTCGAAGCGACGGCGATAGAGAATAATCGCGCCGGCCGCTCCAAGGAGCATGGCGACGAGGGCGATCCCGGAAATGAACGCGGCGTCGCGTTCATGAGGGAGAGCAAGAAAATGGCTGGCAAAAAAGTTGAATCCACCAAAGAGGGAGAGCAATGCCAGAACCGCGAGCGGGACGAGCATGCTGGTCGGCGATTCCCGGCTAGTTTTCGCGGCGGGGGAGCGAGGCTTACCGAAGAAGACGACAACGAACAACCGCACCATGTAGAACGCGGTAAGGAATGCGGTAAACAGCGCGAGGCCGAAAATTGCGGGGTTTCGATTGTAGGCGAGAGAGAGAATAGCGTCCTTGCTAAAAAATCCGGCGAACGGGGGACAGCCGATCAGGGCGAGCATCCCGATGCCGAAAGTAACAAAAGTGAGGAAGAGGTTGCGACCTTGTCCGCCCATTTTCCAAATATTTTGTTCATGATGAAGCGCAACCAGGACGGAACCGGCACCAAGGAAGAGCAAGGCTTTGAAGAAGGCATGGGTAAACAAATGGAACATGGCGGCTTCACCGGAAGCGAGCCCAACCGCCATGACCATGTAGCCGAGCTGGGAAAGAGTGGAGTAAGCCAGAATGCGTTTGATGTCGTCTTGTTGGGTCGCGATCAACGCGGCCATCACGGCGGTGATGGTGCCGATCCAGGCGATGACGGCAAGGGCAACGGGCGAGGCTTGAACGAGAAAGCCGACTCGCACCAGCATGTAAACGCCGGCCGCGACCATGGTGGCGGCGTGGATGAGGGCGGAAATTGGGGTCGGACCTTCCATCGCGTCGGGTAGCCAGACATGAAGCGGGAACTGAGCAGATTTGCCAACCGTTCCGCAGAAAATCAGCAGCACACAAATCGTTAGGAAGGTGGGGTTGCCGGTGACACGCCAGAGTTGTGGAATGATGTCGTCGAACACGACAGATCCGGTCGCGCCCCAGACCATTAAGATTCCGAGCATAAAGCCGAAATCGCCGATTCGATTGGTGATGAACGCCTTCTTGGCGGCATCGGCTGCGCTATCGCGTTCGAACCAATGACCGATGAGCAAGTAGGAACAAAGGCCGACCAGTTCCCAAAAGATGAACATCATCACGAAATTGTTGGCGAGGACAATGCCGAGCATGGAAAACATGAAGAGCGAGAGCGACGCGAAGTAGCGCGATTTGCCGACATCATCGCGCATGTAACCGAGCGAGTAGATATGAATGAGTGCACCCACCCCGCTAACGAGAACGAGCATGGTCTTGCTCAGGGAATCGAGGACAAAACCGATCGGCACCCGGAGTATCCCGGGAAATTCGATCCACGGGATTTCCGCTGCGCCTGTTTCCGCCCTGGCAAAGACGATACAGCTACAAATGAAACTGACCAGAACTGCAACCACTGAGATACCTGCGCTCAGACGACGGGCGCGGCCGGTAATCAGCGCGATGAGCGCAGCACTGACCAGCGGAGCAAGCAGAACAAGCCAGGGGATCATAAGAATTTTGGCCCACTAAACACACGAAAAGACACGAATCTTTCAGAGATAAACATCTTCGGGTTCTTGCTTTCTATTGACGAGACGCTCGTGTTCCAGCCGTGGGTAGTGGCCGAAGTTTGCCAGAAGACCGAGCTCACTGCCGGTGGCACTTAGATAATTCAGGAGTTGTGCTCGGTGTTCATCGACCAGCGTAGAGACAGCTTTAATCTCTAAAATAATTTTATCGTAACATATGAAATCAGGTGTGAAGGTTTGAACGAGGGTTCGACCGCGATACTGCAAGGTCTGCGGCGGTTTGGAGAGAAAAGGAATTCCTTGCAGATTGAATTCAATCTCCAGGCACTCGTGATAAACCGGTTCTAGAAAGCCACAGCCTTTCTCTCTATAGACAGCAAAACAGGCACCGATAATGGCATAGCTTTCTTCTTTCCAAATCAACGGAGTTTTCTCTGCTATTCGTGTCATTTCGCGTGTTTCGTGGGCTAAAATTTTAACGAATTGATGTCTTCGACATGAGTGGTACGGCGGGCGCGATAGAGGGCGACGATGATGGCGAGGCCGACTGCGACTTCGGCGGCAGCGACAGTGATGACGAAGAAGACCAGGACCTGCGCATTGTAATTGGGGAGACCATCGTCGCCGAGGCGAAAACGGGAAAACGCTACGAGCGAAAGATTGGCCGCATTGAGCATCAGCTCCAGGGCCATGAAAATGATGATGACGTTGCGCCGGAGCAGCACACCGCTGAAGCCGATGGCAAACAAAATTCCGCTAACGGTGAGATAGTCACCCAGGGTAGTCATCGGAGTTGGCGTTTGCTCAAAACGATAACGCCGACTGTTGCGACGAGAATCAAGACGGCAATTACTTGAAAGGGCAGGTTGTAGTGGCCGAACAAAAGCAATCCGACGTTGCGAACGTCGTCCAC
The DNA here is from genome assembly GCA_963781735.1 of uncultured Verrucomicrobiae bacterium. Taxonomy (GTDB): domain Bacteria; phylum Verrucomicrobiota; class Verrucomicrobiia; order Chthoniobacterales; family UBA10450; genus AV69. Next base: position 28,853 of record CAWAHI010000004.1, read on the forward strand.
TTGTCGAGAAGCAAGCGGCGGAAAGGTTTGTTTCGCCATCTGAGTCCTGCTGATGACCGCAAGAATCTGCACGAGAAGCGAGAAAGCGACGACAAAACCACCGGTGAAAGCAACCCAATTCATCGTGCGCCGTTCTTCGGCGCGTAAATCGAGCAGCATGATGATGAAAAGAAATAATACCATCACCGCACCGGCGTAGACCAGGACCTGAATGATCCCGATGAAAAAGGCGTCCAGCGACATGAACAAAGCGGCCAGGCCAAGGAAGCAAACGACAAGACTCAGCGCGCTGGCAATGGGATTGCGGTTGATGACGACGAGGGCGCCGAAGATGAGCATTACGCCAGCGAACAACCAGAAAAGAAAAGCAGGCATAATAAGGTTCGAGGATTCAGTGTTCAGGTTTCAGATGGCAGCGAAGTTCACTTCGTTTTTTACTGAACTCTGAAACCTGTCTTCATTTCTTCTCGTTCCATTTCAGGACGACACCGTGCATGACGCCGCCGATCTCAAGCAACTTCTCCTTGTCGTGCACCATCTCGGCGCGCGTTAGCCCGGTAATCGCGTAATCTTTGCGCAGGAAAATCGCTTGTTCCGGGCAGACCTCCTCGCACATTCCGCAAAAAATGCAGCGAATCATGTCGATATCGAATTCGCGCGGATACTTTTCGACTTTGCTGAACCGGTCTTTCGCCGGAATTTCGCCGGGTTCGATCTTGATTGCGCGCGGCGGACAAATGAATTCGCATAGTTGACAAGCCACGCAACGGACGCGGCCTGATTCATCCTTCACCAAGGCGGGGGCGCCGCGATAATGTTCAGGCAACTGCGAGTCCCATTTTTCCTCCGGGTATTCCATCGTCACCTTCGTCCGCCTGAAGAGCATGTTTTTGAAATGGCGAAGGGTGATCGCCATCCCGGCCGCGATCGCAGGTAAATACAACCGTTCGGACCAGGTTAGGTTCGGGCGTGGAACGTTGATGGACATTATAGGAATGACAAATGACGAATGACGAATGACGAACTAATGACGAAAAAAGCTGGATCAATCGCGTCATTCCGAAGCTCTGCCCTTCGAGCTTCGTCATTTGGGCTTGTTTCGGGCATCGTCATTCGGATTTCGTCATTTGTCTGGCAAATATGCCAGGATGGCGGCGGCGCAGAAGATATTTACGAGGGCGATTTCAAAGAAGAAGACCCAACCCAGTCGCATCAGTTGATCATAGCGGAAACGCGGGAGAGTGAAGCGGACCCAGATGAAAACGAAAAGGAGGGCCGCGATTTTGGCGAAGAAAACAAAAATGTTAATGAGGCCGAAAATCCAGCCGTGAGAACCGTCCGGGATACCTGGAAAATGCCAGCCGCCGAGAAAAAGGGTGACGATAATGGCCGACCCGGTGATCATGGCGGCGTATTCGCCGAGGAAAAAGAGAGCGAACTTCATCGAGCCGTATTCGGTGTGATAACCGCCGACCAATTCCGTTTCCGCTTCGGGTAGATCGAAGGGCAGGCGGTTTGTTTCGGCAAAAACCGCGATGGCAAAGACGGCAAACGAAATCCACATCGGGATAGCCAGCAGCCAACCAAGCGGATTTCGCCAGTCGCCGGCAAATGGAACAATCAGCCATCCATGATCGATCTGGTATCGCACAACTTCCGTTAGGCGCAGGTTACCGATGAGCAGGAAGATCGGGACGACGGCGAGACCTAACGAGAGTTCGTACGAGATCATCTGGGAAGTTGAACGCACCCCGCCGAGGAAGGGATATTTCGAGTTTGAGGCCCAGCCGCCGATAACGATCCCGTAAACGCCGAGCGAACCGATCGCAAAAACGAAGAGCACGCCGACGTTGATGTCGGCGATCACCATCGGCACTCCGAACAAAGTGCTGCCAAAGGGCACCACCGCGATGGTGGTGATGGCCGGTACCATCGCCAGACAGGGCGCAAGCCAGTAATAGAATTTGTTCACGTGCGCCGGGGTGAAATCTTCCTTGAGGAGGAATTTCATAGCGTCGGCAATCGGTTGAAATAAACCAGCCGGGCCGACCCGATTCGGCCCCAAGCGGTCCTGAATCAGGGCGCTGACCTTTCGCTCGGCATAAACCGCGTAGGAAACCATTGGCAGAATCACGACAAAAACGATGCCGACGATTTTCAACAGGGTCGTGAAAATGAAGAATGTTGCCGGATTCATGCAGTTTTCATTTGGAGGCGTGCACCGGTGGACGCTCAAAAATCTCCTCATCGACCGGTTCACCCGGAGGGACCGGAGTAGTGGAGTCCTCGGGTGTCGCAATTATTTTCACGCCGAGGTCGCCAATTTTGCTCAAACTCAGGCCGGCGAATTGCGGAATGGATTCCGCCATTTGCCGAAAAACGTCCTCGACTGAACCAAGGCCGTCACTGCCGCTTAATTCCTGCAGAAGATCACGCAAGATTTCCCAATCCTGCCGGGCCTGACCGGGCGGGCGGACGGCGTAATTCAATCGCTGCAAGCGGCCGCGACCATTGATCATGGAGCCGCGTTTTTCTGCATAAGCGGCTGACGGCAAGACGGCGGTAGCATGGGCGGTGGACGAATTGCGCAAGATGTTGATCACAATGAAAGAAGGCAGTTTCTTTAGCTGCTCGATCGGCATTCCGAATTTGATTGGGTCTTCGCCGAGCACGACGAGCGCTTTAATGCGACCTTCCGCCACACCGGAGGCAATAGCTTCAAGGTTCGCTCCGGGTTTATTCTGCAAGCCCAGAATCAGTTTTGCGCCATTGGTGTTGGGATTTCGATCCTGGCTCAGCAAAATATCATCCCCCTCGCCTTTCCTCGGAACGATATCGATGAGCGAGACCTTCAAATGTTGCGCCAAACGCGCGGTCAACCAAAGCTCCTCGTTCGTCATTCGGCCCGAGGCGACGATGGCAATGTCCCAGCCGGTGAAATGCCGCAACTGCTGAGCGGTGTGGGAAATCACCGTCTTCCAATCGCCGGCTTGCAGTTTCTTGCCGCCGAAGACTTCAGGCTCAAGCAATCGTTCAGGACTCGTTAGGTATTCGAAGTTGAGCCGACCGTAATCGCACATCCAGACGGAATTAACCGCAACGTTCTCGCGCGGGGTTTGTCGATAAATGACATCTTCGCGGGACCCAATGATGGTGTTGCAGCCGGTCGCGCAACTGGTGCAGATGCTTTTGGTTTCTTTCAAGAACCAGACCCGCATCTCGAACCGAAAATGTGAAGAAGTGAGCGCGCCAACCGGGCAGATATCGACGGTATTGAGCGAATAATTATTTTCGAGCGGCCGGTCCGGGTGTGCCGTCAGGATGGTATGCCCGCCTCGTTCGGTAAAGCCAAGGACATCATCTTTCGCGATTTCCTGACAAAATCGAATACAACGCGAGCATAAGATGCAGCGCTCGTCGTCTAGAGTAACACGCGACCCAAGCCTCACCCGTTTTGGTTTTTTGACCTTGTTCTCGAGAAAACGCGAATCGGCCCGCCCGTATTCGACACTGAATTCCTGAAGGCGACATTCGCCGGCCTGATCGCAGATCGGACAATCGAGCGGATGATTGATCAGGAGGAATTCCATGACACCGCGGCGGCATTCCTCGACCAGCGGCGAACTGGTGCGAACGCCCATTCCTTCGGCGACATCCTGCGCACAACAAATCTGGGGGCGTGGCATCCAGTTGATCACCGGTTTGCCATCTGCACCCAACTCGAACTTCCGGTCCGGGCCCATGCGCGGCAGGCCCATTTCGATCAGACACATCCGGCAATTCCCGGGTGAGCTAAGTTTCGGGTGATAACAGTAACGCGGAACGTAGGCTCCGACCTGCGCACACGCTTCAATCACCCGAGTGCCCTTGGGAAATTGATGCCAGACCCCATCGATCTGGACATTCACGAGTGACGTCGGCTCAGGCATATTTAAATCTGGAAACCAGGAAGCCAGGAGGGTTACAGCACAACATCGTCGAAGTTCATGTTTGGATGGTATTCACGTCCGACGCGCTTCACCGTCAGGCGCGGAGCGGCAAAGTTTAAGAGTAGCGCGTCACTCAAGTTCGCAGCTTTCAAATACGACCGAACAATCGCGAAATGAATGTCCTCAAGCGCGCTGATCGCCTTGAGCTCGACAACAACAGTCTTCTCCACCAGCAAATCAAGCCGGTGCTCGCCAATGAGAAATTCGCGATAGAATATAGGCAACAATTTTTGTCGCTCGAAGGAAATCCCTGATGCGTTCAACTCAATCGCCAAGGCTTCTTCGTACATCAGCTCAAGAAAACCAGGTCCCAGTTCCTTATGAACGCGAATTGCCGCGGCGATTATTCGATCTGTCAGTGGTTTATTCTGTATTTCCATTCCTGGCTTCCTGGTTTCCAGATTCCTTTAAATTGTTCCCGAGGCACCGGCTTTTTCCCAACCCGGATTATGCGCCAGCGGGACAGTCGGAATTTTTTCCTCGGTGATCAGTTCCTCAGGCGTGTATTCCGGCGGCAGCGGCGGTGGCGCCGATTTCGTTGCGCGGGCGGCAAAATCCTCCGCAAACTTCTCGACGAAACTTTGCGTCGGCCAGGCACAGGCTTCTCCGAATGCGCAGATGGTGCGACCGGCAATGTTATCCGCGACCGTTTTTAACGTCGCCGGGTCCTGCATGACCCCGCCGCCTAGCAACATTCGTTCGGTGATTTTTTTCATCCAAAGCGCGCCTTCACGACAGGGGGTGCATTGTCCACACGACTCATGGGCATAAAACTCGTTAATGTTATTGAGTGCCCAGACCATATCGCGCGAATCGTCCAAAACGATGACACCGCCGGAGCCGGCCATTGATCCACAGGCGGCGAGGGAATCGAAATCCATCGGAATTTCATCGATGGAAATTTCGCGCTCGATCGTCGACCCATCTGGTTGCTTTTCCTTTATTTTGAATTGCTCATCCGCGCGCAAGACCTTGGCCGAGCTTCCGCCGGGAATAACGGCCCGAAGTTGTCGGCCGAACTTCATTCCACCCGCCATTTCGTGGATTAGTTGGCCCATGGTTACGTTGCCCACTTCGATCTCGAAATAACCAGGCCGCACCACGTCGCCGCTGACACAAACAATCCGGGTCCCGGTATTGCCGGGACGACCGAGCTTGGAATATTCCGCTCCCCCCATGGCGATGATGTGCTTTACGTGGCAGAGCGTCTCGACGTTGTTGACGATGGTCGGGCACATGTAAAGACCGAGCACCGCTGGGAAGTACGGTGGTTTGATCCGGGGATAGGCGCGTTTGCCCTCGAGCGATTCGATCAGCCCGGTTTCCTCACCACAAATATAGGCTCCGGCGCCGCGATGAATGTAGACTTCGACGTCAAATTTCGAGCCGAGAATATTTTTGCCGAGGAAGTTGTTCTCCCGTGCTTCTTCAATGGCGCGCTCGAGGATTTTCGCTCCTTCCGGAAACTCGCCCCTTATATATATATAGGCAGTATGGGCGTTGAGGGCATAACAGGAGATCAGGACTCCTTCGAGTAACTGGTGCGGATCCTGATGAATAATGTAGCGGTCCTTGAAGGTCCCTGGCTCCGATTCGTCGGCATTACAAATTAGATACACGGGCTTCTTTTCGTCCGGCTTGATAAAGCTCCATTTCACCCCGGTGGGAAACCCGGCGCCGCCCCGTCCGCGCAAGGCCGAAGTCTTAACCTCGTTAAGAATATCAACGCGCGACATGGTCACGGCTTTTTTTAACTGCTTGTAACCACCGTCGCGGAGGTAACAATCGATGTCGGTAGTCCAATCTTTGCGGCCAATGTTTTTGAAGACAAGCCTGCGCTCGAGGGGATGGGCAGAGGGTTGAGGGTTGAGAGTTGAGAGTTGAGAGTGAAGAAGATCGGCCACGGAATTTGGATCGACGTTTTCGTGCAAATCATCGTTCACCATGCAGACAGGAGCGGTGCCGCAGCTGGCCAGGCATTCCACAAACTCAACGCTGATGTTTGCATCCGGGCTAACGAGAACCGGATCGTGAATTCCGTTATGTCCCCGGACAATGCCCGCAGTCGCGCAAAGGTTTTCCATCAGGCGGTAACTCCCCGCCATGGCGCAGCTCAGTGTTCGGCAGACGCGAATATGCGTTTTACCCGTGCCCTTTTGCCGCAACATCGGATAAAACGTCACCAGCTCGAGAATATTGATCGGTTGCAGCTCCAGTTTCTCTGCAATCCATTTGATGCCCTCATCGGTAATAAAGCCAAAGTGTTCCTGCCAGAGATGCAGCAGGGGCAAGGCAGCGCTGCGTTTATGCTCCTCCGGATATTGTGCGATGGCGGCGTTTACCTGCCGCTTCAATTCAGCCGGGATTTTCGCCGCCGTCATTTTCGGTCGCTTATTTGGCAGGCAGGGTGCTCGATTTTGCCGCCACCTTGTCGTCCTTAAACAACACCGTTACCGTGCCGTTGGATTGCCGATAGACATAGGTGGTGCGCTTGAGCAGCATGAAATCCTTGGTTTCGACACTCGTCGGCGGCCCCAGGATCGATTCCACCTGTTTTTTGCTCATTCCTTCGGTCACCTGATCGACATTGGCCGGGGTAAGACGCTCGCCCGTACAAGAGAAAAACAGCGCACCAAGAGCAAGCCAGACGCATTGAAGACGACCAGCCTTCATCATCTGCCAAGATTGGTATCTTTGCTGTCGACTTCGTCGTTCTTGAACGTAACTACGGCAAACTTGTTCCCGTCTTCATAACGCCAGGTCGTCTTCTTAAAAATGATCATATCCTTGGTTTCCATCGATGTTGCGGGACCGAGGATTTTCTCGACCTGCTCTTTGCTCATGCCAGTCGTGATCTGGTTGTAATTATCGAGGGTCAGTTTCGATCCGGTCAAAATATTGCGATTGCACGCCGCCAGGACCAGGATTGCCGCAAAAGCTACTGAGATCATTTTCATCGATCGCATTCTCCCATAACGAAATCCAAACTGCCCAAAATCGCCACCACGTCGCTCATCATACAACCCGGCAGCAATTCCGGTAGAATGCTGAGATTGACGAACGAAGGCGCGCGAATTTTCAGCCGGTGCGGAACTCCGCCGCCGCGGCTGTTGATATAAAAACCGAGCTCGCCCTTCGGATTCTCCGCCGCAAAATAAATTTCGCCAGGTGGCGCTTTCAATCCTTCGGTCACGACCATGAAATGATGGATCAACTCTTCCATCTTTGTCATCACGCGCGATTTCGGTGGTAGCATATTCTTCCAATCGGCGACATTGATCGGGCCGCTCGGCAGTTTGTCGATCACCTGCAACAATATTTTCGCGCTCTGCCGCATCTCCTCGATACGAACGAGATAGCGGTCGTAACAATCGCCGGCCGTTCCGATGACCACTTCAAAGTCGTATTGGTCGTAATCGAGATAAGGATGTTTCCGTCGCAAATCATGTTCGATTCCGCTGCCGCGCAGGTTCGGGCCGGAGAGGGCATAGGCCATGGCGCGATCGGGTGGGATTACGCCAATGTCGCGGGTGCGATCGACAAAAATGCGATTGCGTGTGAGGAGGTTATCGCATTCATCGAGCTTGGGGCCGAAGGTCTCGAGAAACTTTTCCAGTTGCGGGATAAAATTCGTGGGCAGATCGCGGATTTGTCCGCCCACGCGTGTATAACTGGTGGTGAAACGCGCGCCGGTGAGCAGCTCACATAAATCGTAAATTTTTTCGCGCTCTTGAAAGGTGTAAAGAAACACGGTCATGGCGCCGAGATCGAGCGCCATCGCTCCCAGGCCCATGAGGTGCGCGGAAATGCGGGCGAGCTCGCAGCAAATGACGCGAATCGCTTTCCCGCGCGGTGGAAGTTCCCAGCCCATCAACTTTTCTACTGCCAAGGCGTAGGCGACGTTGTTCGCCAGCGGCGCAAGGTAATCGAGACGATCGGTGTAGGGGACGAACTGGTTGTATTGCATGTTCTCGGCGATTTTTTCGTCGCCGCGATGCAGAAAACCAACATCGGGAATGGCTTTGGTGATGATCTCGCCGTCGAGTTCGAGGACGAGTCGCAGGACTCCGTGGGTGGCGGGATGGGACGGCCCCATGTTGATGACCATCTTTTCCCCGATGTCGTCGCCCGGGTGCTCAGCCCTTTGGTCGCGCAGTTCCGCATCGGCCGCGACGACGCGCGTCACCGGATCAGGATTTTCAATTTCGCGCGTGGTAAAAGCCATGGCGTGGGATTGAGTTTATGCTCGCGACTGGAATGGCCGGCGCAAGCCAAAACGGAGGAATCCTCTCGCGGTGTGGCCGCATCGGATTGGGGGGCGCACGCGTCTCGCGTGTCTGGTTTTGGCGTCTCGCCAAAACAGGCTTTCTGGGAGGTTCATTCGCTTCGAGCGATATGAGCGCACAGGAGAAGTCCGCGATCGCGAGGACGCGATCGCCAACACGCGAGACGCGTGCGCTACCCGGCAGCGGCGCAAATCTGCTCGCAACTGGTAGCGAGGCGCGCTAACTAAAAAAGCGAATGGCTCACAAGATCGGACTTCTTTTTTCCGGGCAAGGCGCGCAGGCGGTCGGGATGGGAAAAGATCTCGCCGACGCCTTTCCAGCAGCGGCTGAACTCTTTACTTCGGCCAATTCGATTCTTGGCCGTACATTGACGGACGTCACCTGGAACGGACCGCTCGAGGAACTGACGAAGACATCGAATTGTCAGCCGGCACTCTTTGTTCACGGGCTCGCCTGCCTCGCGGTTTTGCGCGAATTGGCCGGAAATTTTCCGGTCGACGCCGCCGCGGGTTTGTCGCTGGGAGAACTGACCGCGCACGCCGCCGCTGGGACATTTGACTTCGAGAACGGGTTGAAACTCGTGCAGCGGCGCGGCCAATTGATGGACGAAGCCTGTGCCGCAACCGATGGCGCGATGGCAGCGATGATCGGTGCCGATGAAAATTCCGCCCGCGCGCTGGCCGCAGACGCTGATGTCGATGTCGCGAACATTAATTCGCCGGGGCAAATCGTGCTCTCAGGCGAACGGGCGAAGGTCGAGGTCGCCGTCGCGTTGGCGAAGGAACACGGCATCCGGCGCGCGACGATGTTGAACGTCGCCGGTGCGTATCATTCCCGTTTGATGGAGAGCGCTTATCAAAAACTGAGCGAGGCCCTACTCGAAGTTCCGATGCAAGCGCCGTCGTTTGCCGTTTTCAGCAACGTGACGGGTGAAGCGGTGTGCACTTTGCCGGATATCCGCCGAACGCTGCAGGATCAGGTTACCGGGACGGTGCGCTGGGTCGATTGCATGGAAGGTATGCTCAAACGCGGTTGCGATTTTTTCATCGAACTGGGACCGGGAGGCGTGTTGGCAGGATTGTTGAAGCGCACGAACAAGGATGCTGAAGCTCTGGCGGTGAGCGATGTCGAGTCGGCGCAAAGATGCGCCGAACGCTTGCGAGTCTAATGTTCGTGTGGCACAACGAAACATCCGGGTAGCGCACGCGTCTCGCGTGTTGGCGATGGCGCCTGCCAGCGCGGACTTTTCTGGTCCGTTGAACTAACCGTGCGATCCTCGCTGTGAGGAAAGTTCGTTTCGGCGTGACGCCGAAAGTCCGAGCCGGACTGGCGTTTCACGCGAGACGCGTGCGCTACCCGGGGTCGATGTGCAGCCACGCACACACCGGCAACATGAATTTGACGTTCCGCGCGGCAGATTCAGAGAAGGGCAGTTGCGCGCACGCGCAGCAGCGCTAGCCTCGCGCTATGTCGTTGCAGAAACGAATCGACGAGGATTTGAAGGATGCGATGCGGGCCAAGAACGCCGCCCGGTTGAGCGTTTTGCGGTTGCTCAAAGCCGCACTTAAGAATGCCGCTATCGAAAAGGTGGGCGCCGACGGTGAGCTTAATGATCCCGATGCGGTTGCGGTGATTCGCAAGCAGGTGAAACAGCGGCAGGATTCAATCGAAAGTTTTGAGAAAGGCGGGCGCGCTGACTTGGCGGAGAAGGAAAAAGCCGAGATTGCAGTGCTGAGCGACTATCTTCCGCAGGCGATGAGCGATGAGGAATTACAAAAGATGGTCGCTGAGACTATCGCTGAAGTCGGAGCGACATCGCGCGCGCAAATGGGAGCGGTGATGAAAGCGTTGCAGCCGAAGATCGCCGGGCGGACAGACGGAAAAACGCTGAGCGCAGAGGTAGTACGGCAATTATCGTGATGCGTTGAAGCGATGAAGCGTAGCCGATCGTCACGCTCCTCTCCGCCGCTTCAACCCTTCAACGGTTCAACGCTTCAAGCATGTTAACCGCCATCATCGTCGCCGCCGGCAGTAGTAAGCGGGCTGGTTTTGACAAGTTGCTGGCGAAAATCGCCGGCCGTCCGGTCATTCACCACACCCTGGCCGCATTCGAAAAGGCGAGCTGTGTAAGCGACGTTCTTGTTGTATCCCGTGAAACCGTAGCGATGCGGCATTTCATCGTGAAAACGAACTTGCGAAAGATCCGCAGGGTAGTTCGCGGCGGGGTTCGAAGACAGGATTCGGTCCAGGCCGGGCTAAATGCACTGGACAACGAGGTCGAGTTCGTCGCTGTGCACGATGCGGCGCGCCCATTGATCACCTCTCGCGAGATCGAACGCGTTTTTGAAGCGGCACGGAAAGACGGCGCGGCGGCATTGGCCACACCCATCACAGACACTCTGAAACTTGCCGACGCCAATCACGTGGTGTGCGGTGCGATCGATCGGCAAAATATTTTCGCAATGCAAACGCCGCAGATTTTTCGGCGCGAATTGCTGCGCCAGGCTTACGAGCAAGTGACGAGGGATTCCCTGACCATCACCGATGAAGTCTCCGCGATTGAACACGCTGGCGGGAGGATCGTGATAGTGCCAGCGGAGGATCATAATTTCAAAATCACCTACGCGAGCGATCTACTGCTGGCGGAAGCGATTTTGAAACAGCGCGCTGCGGCGGCGAAATCCTAGCGGCTTTTTGAAGAACGCGCGCTTTGGACTCAGAGCACTGGCGCCGCAAGCGCGGCATGTTCTATTGCGCCCAAGCGCTGTAGCGTGCGCTGTCGTCAGCGCACAACTAGTTCGAAATCCGCTGAGGACAGCGGACTCTACAGCATCGAAGTTCAAGGCGGGGAGCTTACGTTTCATACTCCGCTGTGCAGTCGCGACGTTTCGTTCTATTGAAGGAAGCCATCAAAACTCGTCATCCCGAGCGGTAGTCGCCTGCCGCGCCGTAGTCCCGCGAATGCGGATCGCAGGCGGGAGGGATCCCGAGGCGAACCTTTAAGGTAACTTCAACGGGATCCCTCGGCTTACGCTCGGGATGACGAGACATGGAGCTTAGGATGACGCAATTTGCGCGAACAACCTCAAATCAGCGGCTGTTTTGCCAGAGCGCGCATGGCGAGGTCCGCGACTGGCCCGACGTCTTCACGCAGAAATTTTCGGCCTTTTTTGCGCAAATCACTGCTGGATTTGAGGTCGGCGACGCGAATGAGCTTTCCGTTTTTCCAAATGGTCGCGGCCCCGTTGTATGGACCGACGCGGCGTGGGTCGGTCCAGGTATGGATCGAAACCAGATTCGTGGTTACGGCAGCGGCCACATGCATTGGGCCGCTGTCGACACTGATGACAAAGGCAGCCGCGCGTAATAGCCAGATCAATTGCAGGAGCGTGGTTTGATTGGTCAAATCCACGCAATTCTCCGGCGTGGCAAATCGGCGCCTGGATTTGCCGACCACCACCACACGGGCAGGCGCGAGCGCTCGGCAAAACTCCAAAATCACATTTGCCCCGATCGATTTGTTGCGGCCGCGAGCGAAGGGATGCAGGACCACGAATCCGGGAAAGGGATCGAATCGCGGCAATTGATCCCCGGTAGGGATGGGAAAACGCAAATCTGAAGACGCGCCAAATGCCTCCGCTAATTTGAGGTAACGATCTACGGCGTGTTCGTGCCGATCCACGCGCGCGATTTCGGTATAAAAAAAGCGCGAGCCCTCGCGCGCGTCGCTGCTCCCGATAATTTTCTTCGCGCCACTGATTCTGGCGATCAACGCGCTGCGGAACAGCCCTTGAAAATCCAGCGCGACATCCGGTTGCAACCGGCGGGTCTCCCGCATCCAAGGCAGCAAACGCCCTGGCGCGCCGAACCCGCTAAATTCGCCGCGCGGAAAAATGTGGACATGATCGATGTCGCGATTTCCGCGCAAGAGCGGCGCCCATTCCGGGTTGATGACCCAGGTAATTTCGGCGTCGGCATGAGCATCGCGAATCGCGGCAACCGCTGGCAGAGTGTGAACGATATCGCCGAGCGAGCTCGGTTTGATGATCAGGATCTTCAACGGCACGACTGGAATACCCTCATCCTAGTCTTCTCCCCACGGGAGAAGGAACCGTTTTCCCGCCCAGCTAGGGTCGCAACCGAGCGTCTCGCCCGTTGTAGAGGCGCTCGCCGCGGCGAGCGCCTCTACAACGACGCCAAGGTTAAACGAACAATCGGGAGACGATTGAAGTGAGGGCAGTTTTTTCAATAGTCTTCAACGACCGAGCGCGAGACGGTCAGCGAGCAGGCGCGGGAGACCGGCGGCAATGATCTTCTTGCGGGTGCGTTCGACATCGTAACGGACCCGGCGCTGCTCGATCAAATTTTCGTCAGCGTGGTAAATGCAATAGGCAGCGCGCCAGTCACCGTCGCGCGGTTGCCCGACGCTGCCGGCATTGACGAAATACTTTTTCCCAAGCTCGACATGAATTTGTTCCTGCTGGGTGCGACGAGCGCGTTCGTCGCGGATGAAGGCACATTGGATGTGAGTATGGCCGAAAAAACAGACGGTGGTGTGTTGGTAAGTGAAACTGGCGGCAGCATCGAGGTCGCGAAAGACGTAACCCCATTGCGAGGGAGTATCGAGAGTGGCGTGCACAATGGTGAAATCGCGCACCTGACGCTGGAGACGTAAGTCGCGGAGCCATTCACGGTCCTCATCACTCAATTGCGCGCGCGTCCAGGTCATGGCCCGTTCTGCCATTTCATTGAAATCGCCGGAGGCCGCGGGCTGGGAAGCCTCCTCGTCGTGATTTCCTTTTACGGTTGGGCAATCCAAATCGCGCACAATCTCGAGGCACTCGCGCGGATTGGCGTTGTAGCCAACGATGTCACCCAGGCAAATAAAATGAGTACAGTGATGTTCTCGGGCGTTCGCGATCACTGCCTCGAGCGCCTCCAGGTTACCGTGCACATCGCTGAAAATGGCAAACCGCATTTATGGAATTCTTTCGTTGGCGGGAAGGTTGAGACGCTCTTCCATGGCCCGGAGTTGGTTAATCAGATGCGGGAGGCGTTCCTTCTCGCCCCGTTGATAAAGAGCGCGTAATCGATCGTAAGCCTCACGTTCGCGGCCTTGGCAATAGGAAAGCTCGTAAGCGGAAAAGCGTTCGTCGTAGGAGGCATGTCCGGGAAGACGCGAAGCTTTCTCAAAGTTTTCGGCGGCGCGCCCATGATCGTGAAACTTGTCGCGATACAATCGTGCCAGCGCTTCGTAAAGTTGGGGCTTCTCCGGATTGTGGGCGACGCCGCGGACCAGAAAATCCTCGCCCAGCTTGAGATACTCGGACTGCAACCGCCGACGCGTAGCCGGAGATCTGGATTCGTCTTCCAGCGCCGCCGTTCCGGCGTTCCAAGCCATGTGCCATCCCGCCATTTCCCAAAAAAGAATGGAGCGTGGCTGCAGTTCGGTTGCCTGCCGCAAGCGCAAGAGAAGTTGTGTCCAATCGGTCCGTTCCCAGGCTGAATAGGCATCGATGAAAAGCACATCGGCAATGACGGAACGAAACCCGCCGAGTACGGCAACGAACGCAGATTGACCGATTTTTTCGCGCAGATCAAGCGAGAGAGTAGCGGGGGCGTTTTGCTGGCAGGCCGATTCCATTTTCAATTTTGCCGGGACGAACCCGGCTAGAATGACAATGAGCGCGAGCAGGAGTTTCATAGTTCGCGTTGCGCAAAGATCGCAATTCCGATCACGAGGTATCCGACAATGTAAACAGCGCCGAGTCCAAGCAGTTTTGTCAACGCCAAACTGGAAAGCGAAGCTCCGGCGATGATCTGATCGCTAAGGTTGAAGGCTTGCAGATCCGGAAAAAAGATGATTACGAGTGCGAGAAAAGCGCGGATCAACCAGCCGGCAGAGTGTTGATGCAGCCAGTAATCGCGCGCGACGGCTTCGAGGTGACCGACCAGATAAAACATGGCCATGGCACTGATGGTAAAGATGTTTGAAGTGGCAAAACTGGAAATACAGAGCGTCGCCGACGCCAGGACGGCAGCCTTGGTCAGGGTTAGGAGCAACGCGAAAACCAGGTCCTGATTGACACCGGCTTGGTGCAGCTCGGTTAGAGCGCGCTCCAGTTCTTCCGGAGGCGATTGCGTCATCTGCTGCATTGTTTCCCGCACAGCCGATCCTTCCCGCAGATGAATCACAGCCAGGCACAGAACACTCATGGCGATGAGAGAGATCGTTAGTAATCCGAGCACGCCAAAAAATTTTCCCATCATGTATTCGAACCGTCGAACCGGTTTGGCCAGCACGCTATAGATCACGCGGTCTTCGAGATCGCGCGGCAACAACTGCGCGGTCGCGACGATCGCCAGCATGCTGAGAAAGAAATTGATCGCTCCGAGGGCGATGTCTCGTGTCACTTGCAATTCCTGTTGAAAGGAAATGCGCGCAATGAAGGAAGAGCTAATGATGAGGACGAGAGCGAAAAGAACCAGCACATAAAAAACGCGCAGCCTCGCCAGCTCGATGAAAGTGGTGCGGGCGATGGCACCAATGCGGTCAAAAGAAGCGCTCATTCGTCGCGGATTTCGGTCACCTTGAGGAACAATTGCTCGAGCGAAGTCTGCGGTTTGCGTCGCAGCACCACGCGGCCATTGACCGAGGCAATCTGCCGCTCGAGTTGATCGAGAAATTCAGGCGTCGCGTTTTCGACGATGAACTCGGTTTGATTTTCAATCGCGAGCAAATCGTCCAGCCGGCCTTCGCGGATCAATTTGCCGCGATGCAAAATGCCGACGCGATCGCAAACTTCCTGGACCTGGGTGAGCAGATGTGAGGAAAGAAGAATAGTGGTGCCGGTTTTTTTTAAGGAAGCAATCAGATTTTGAATATCGCGCGACCCGGCTGGATCGACCGCGGCGGTTGGTTCGTCCAACACGAGAATTTTCGGTCGGTGGATCACCGCCTGGGCCAATCCGATTCGCTGCAACATTCCCTTTGAATAGGTGCTGAGGCGCGCGTCAGCCGCCCGCGTCAGTCCAACCGTCTCCAACAGCTCGGCAATGCGCGATTTACTTTCACGCCATCCCAATCCGCTTAGCCGGGCGTGAAATCGCAGAGTCTCGGTGCCGGTGAGAAATTTGTGGAAATAAGCGTTCTCCGGCAGGAACCCGATATCGCGACGCACCGCCACGGTCGAATTATCGCGACCAAAGACGCGAACACTGCCGCGCGTCGGCTGAATTAGTCCAAGAATAATTTTTAAGGTCGTGCTCTTGCCAGAACCGTTTGGCCCAAGCAGGCCGTAAATTTCGCCGGGAGCAATTTCGAGATTCAGATGCTGCAATGCGATAACCCGTCGCCGACGAAATGGCGTGGGAAATATCTTGCTTACGTCGCTAACGCGAATGGCTGGCTCGGTCATATCCGGATTTCGAAGCCGTGAGTATCGGGTGGAGTTGTCAATGGGTTCGCCGATTCCTTTCGAATCAAAGAGGCGAGTTCGCTTTGGCGAATGCCTTCCAAAAACGCATCCACCTCCTCCGATTCACCGCTCGCCTGCAATTCGACCCGGCCATCAGCCAGATTGCGCACCCATCCGGTGACGTTGAATCCCTTCGCGATTTGTCTCACGGAGTAACGAAACCCGACTCCCTGCACCCTACCCTCGTAAAAAACCTCAACGGCTTTCATAACAATTTGCCGCCTACTTAATCCGCAGCAGCCCGCTCTTGTCCAATTATGGCGTGGGGGGCTGTTCCGACCCCGGGATCGGTGTTGGCTCGGGCTGGTCTTCGGGCAACGCTGGCGGCGGAGGCAGGAAACGCGGGTCGACCATGTTGTCACGAGATCTCCGATTGCGGTTCGGTTCACTTGTTCCACTTACAGTCGGATTCGGATTGGTCGCCGCCTGAACCACCTCCGGCGGCGCCGCGTGAATGTCCTGACTGGCGACATAACCCTGCAGTCCATTCGAAAGCTGAACCTTGCGGTATCCAAACGTCGGACGGATGAGCGTCACCAATGTGCCCTGCGCGAGTTTCTCGTCCGGGCCACTAGCTTGCTGTGGTCCGTAGCGAAAAAACTTCGCTTCCCTAGCGCTAACGACATAGTATTGCCCGCTATTGGACGCGGCGGCTGGGGCTGCCGATTCCGGAGTCGAACAGCTCGTCCCGCACAAGGCGAGCAGGACAAGCAGACTACCCGAAAGACAGCTCGATAGCTTCATGGCGAGGGACTTCCAAAAGCTAATCCTATTCCTCGCCCCAGCCTATTTATAAGAATAGATAAGGCAAAAGCTGCTCGATCCGCCCTCCACCAGATCGACCGAAACGAAATATTGACCGCTGTCGGTCGGCGAAAATCCTGCCGCGGCCCGGTCGCCGCCGTCGTAATGGTCAGTTGTCAGTCGTCTACCGTTTTCATCATAAACGTTGACCGCGATTTTCCTGGCCGGATCGGTGGCGCCGACAGCAAACCAATACTGATTGCCGGCGTATAAATTGACCGCGATCAACGCGTGATCCTGCGGCTTTAACATGCCACACCAGTGCCCATCGCGAAGTTTGAAGCCGTCGTTAGTAAATGCGCCTGCCACGTCCAGCGCATTCTTCCGAGCATTCACTTCCGCATCCGTATCGGCGAGAGAAACCCGTGCGCCGGCAATAACCAACAACATAATGAAAAAGAGGCCGCGTCTCATTTTGTGTCGGTCTTGTGTTGAATTTGCTGAATTAAATCGGTGACCACGCTGTTCACTTTGCGGACGTCGTCAGGGCTGGGAGATTTGCCAGTCGGAAACGTCACCAGTTTTTCCAGGTTCGTAAGCTGTTCATTCACATTTTTGACTAAAGGATCATTGCGCAACTCTGGCGAAACATCATTCAGCTTGGAGTGAATAAAGCTTACCAATGCGGGTTGCCGCAGTAGTTTCGCGCTGCGTTCATCGTAATTGGCCGCAACCGAGCCGCTCACCACTTGCGTCCCGCGAATCCAGCCGCCGATGCTGACCAGAATCACCAAATCCTGGTCGCTGTGCGACTGCATCGAGTTCTTCACTTCGTTTTGCGTCGCCTCGAGTTCTTCCTGAAGCGAATCCCACTGGTTCGTTTCCGCAAAATCATTGATACTGTTGCTTCGACCGAGAATGTTCTGGCTAACGCCGAGCGCCTTGGCTAGCTTGATCACATCCGAGCCAATATTTTTTACCTGTTGGCTGTCCTGCGCCTCGACCGCGATAAAACCATCCGCAATTAATCCGCCAAGGTTGAGCGCAAGCTGCGCACGATTTTTGTAGGTGGTGGGGATCGGAGCGCGATAGGCGCCGGTCCAATTCGGCTTTCCTGGTTTTTGCAAAGCAGCAAAAAGTTCGCCGGGTGTCGGAATGGTGATGGCGTCGGTGCGCGCGGCTTTTGCCATCTGATCGGGCGCGAGCTTGGCGGGCTCGGCACCAATCAATGCGCCAGCCGCAATCGGCAACAATAACAGGGCCGTTCGTCCGCGGACCAACATCAGGTTCATACCGTACTAATCTGGATCGAGTTTACCAGCGCGAATGTTTTTCCGAGGGAGCGAGCAGCCTGCTGAGCCGTAGCTTAGCGTAGGCTGGTCCCTTGCTCGACCGGACGGCGCGGCGCCTGAAGGTTGGGACACGACGAAGCGTGTCTCTCCGAGTATGGATTCGAACTAGTTGGAGGGCGCTTCTTCGTCGGCGCCCAAACTTTGTCCGAAACGCTTTCGCAACATCTGGTGGACAGGGCCTGCACATCGCGCATCATACCCGCGCGAAATGCAAACCAGGATTGCCGAAATTATCGGACGCGAAGTTCTAGACTCACGCGGCAATCCTACGGTTGAAGTTGACGTGCACCTGGAAGGCGGTGCGCTCGGTCGGGCCATTGTCCCGAGCGGGGCGAGCACGGGCGAACACGAAGCCTGGGAATTGCGCGATGGCGATAAGAAACGCTATGGCGGCAAGGGCGTTCTCAAGGCGGTTGCAAACGTGAACGGGAAAATCGCGGACGCCCTGCGAGGATTCGACGCGCGGGCGCAGGACAAGATTGATGCGAAGCTGATCGAACTTGACGGTTCGCCGAACAAGAAAAATCTCGGTGCCAACGCTCTGCTTGGCGTTTCACTGGCGACAGCGCATGCCGCGGCCGCCGCGGCCAATCTTCCGTTGTTTCGTTATCTGGGCGGACCTGGCGCGCGCGTTTTGCCGGTGCCGATGATGAATATTCTGAACGGCGGCGCGCATTCCGATGCGCCGATCGATTTTCAGGAGTTTATGATTATGCCGAAGGGCGCTCCTAATTTTCCCGAAGCGTTGCGTTACGGCGCCGAGGTGTTTCACGAGTTGAAGAAAGTGCTGCACGAGCGCGGCCTTTCTACTGCGGTCGGAGACGAAGGCGGATTTGCGCCCGCCCTTTCCTCGGCCGAGGACGCGCTGGAATCGATTGCGATGGCGGTAGAGCGCGCCGGCTACAAGTTAGGCGAACAAATTTTTATCGCGCTTGATGCCGCCTCATCGGAATTCTACGACCGCGCGCAAAATCTCTACATTTTCAAAAAATCCGACGGGTCGAAACGAACGGCGGAAGAACTGGTCGAATTCTACGCGCAACTGTGCGGAAAATTTCCGATCATCTCGATCGAGGACGGTTGCGCGGAGAACGATTGGGCCGGCTGGAAGAAGTTAACAGAGAGCCTGGGCGATAAAATCCAGCTGGTAGGCGACGATCTCTTTGTCACGAACGTTGATTTTTTGCGCAAGGGAATCGACGAGCACGTTGCCAATTCGATCCTAATCAAGGTTAATCAGATCGGGACGCTGACGGAAACACTCGATGCGATCAAGCTGGCGCACGACAACAATTATACGGCGGTCATTTCCCATCGTTCCGGAGAGACCGAGGACACCACCATCGCCGATATTGCCGTCGCGACCAACGCCGGACAAATCAAGACAGGATCGTTGTCGCGGACTGACCGGATCGCGAAGTACAATCAATTGCTGCGGATCGCAGAGGAACTTGGTGACAACGCCATATACGGCGGTAAGATGCGCTAGTGGATCAGCCCGGCTATGCTGATTATCGTGCGCGTCGCGAGGCCACGATCTGGCAGCGATTAAACCGGATACTCTTTGTCCTGTTATTCCTCGCGCTCTGGCTGGTGATAGTCAGTTTGTTCGTTCCGCTTTACAAACAGAAGCAGGCAGCGCTGGCCGAGATCGATGGCCTTCAGGCGCAGACGGATGAGCAAAAGCTTCTGCTGGCGCGAGCGACGCGTGAGATCAACTGGCTCAAAACCGATCCAACTTATCTGGAAACGATCGCGCGCGATCGACTTGATCTGATGAAGGAAGGAGAAACCATCTTTAGGCTCGAGCCGGCGAAAAATTCGAAAGCTCCGCCGCGGCCATAGCTATTGTGGAGGCGGTTGTGCCAAGCGCCTGTTTTTCGCTTCGGCGCTCGCCGCGGCGAGCGCCGCTACAACCTGCGGACGTGGCGCCACGTTATCCTACAAGCACCGCTACAACGCTTTGCGTCGAGTCAAACCTTCGAGTATCTTTCCGCCATGGCTAACGAGATTGCGATTGTTGATGGGGAAGACTTAAGGAAACGCGCGGGCGCACTGCGGAGGTTTCTTTGAGGTCGACAAGCTGCAGCAACAATTAAGCGCTCTCGAAGGGCGAATGGCCGCGCCCGATTTCTGGAGCAACCGCGAACGCGCCCAGGCCGATGTCGAGGAAGTGTCGCGCTTGAAGTCGCTCATCAACCCGGTTCGCGAACTTGAACGCGAGATTGCAGACTTCGATGCTCTGCGACAACTGGCCGAGGAGGAGAACAATACTCACGCTCGCGCCGAAGCGGAACACGAAGTAGCGCAGGAGCATGAACGACTCGCTCAGAAATTAGCCGACTTCGAGTTGCGCCAATTTCTTTCCGGCGAAAACGATCTCGCCAATGCCTTTCTTACCATTCACTCGGGCGCCGGTGGGACCGAATCGTGTGATTGGGCCGATATGTTGTTGCGAATGTACCAGCGCTGGATCGAACGTCACGGTTTCAAATCGCAAATGGTTGATATTCAAACGGGCGAAGAAGTGGGAATTAAATCGGCGACCTTGCTGGTCACGGGCGAATACGCCTTTGGCTACTTGAATACCGAGCGCGGAGTCCATCGACTCGTTCGAATCTCGCCTTTCGATGCCAACAAACGGCGACACACCTCATTTGCAAGTGTCGACGTCGTTCCTGAGATCGCGGAAACTGCGCCGATTGAAATCAATCCGGCCGATCTTGAGGTCGGCACTTATCGAAGCGGCGGCAAAGGCGGCCAGAATGTGAACAAGGTGGAAACGGCGGTTCGGATTGTGCACAAGCCAACGGGCATCGTGGTAGCGTGCCAGGCGGAGCGAAGCCAGCTGCGCAATCGGGAACTCGCAATGAAAATGCTGAAAGCGAAACTTTACGAACTGGAGCAGGACAAGAAGCGGGCGGAGATGGACCGCCGCTATGGAGAAAAGGGCGATGTGGCCTGGGGGAACCAGATTCGCTCTTATGTCTTTCAACCCTACCAGATGGTCAAAGATCATCGGACTGGCGCAGAAACGAGCAATGTGCAGGCGGTGATGGACGGCGACCTGGACATTTTTATCCAGGCCAAGTTGCGCGGACAAACCGCCGACGGCGCGTCTGATGGAACATAGGCATGTTGCCTGTGCGCCCAGTGGACATGTTGTCCGCTGAATGACACAGCGCAGTTCAACTGCGCTGGCACACAGACTGGAAGTCTATGTTCCGACTGGCACCGATGCTAACGAGAACTAGGGCGATGGGCTTTCGTCGTATACCTCAATGAGTGCTGTCCCAGTCGTCCCCCCTACTCCGCTGACCAGCGCGGTATAATTGCCAGGACTAAGCGTCGCGGGCCATGGCTGATTCCTTAACGTTAGACGGAGCCTTGCCGTCGGCGATGATAGTGGCGGCTTCCGGGCTTTGCTGCCAATCGTTGTTCGCTTCGACCAGATTACCGTTGCCATCGCGTAATTCGAGATAGGGATTTTGCAGGACACCAGGGACGCCGAATTGAGTCAGAGTCGGGCCAAGCGCGCGAATCACCACCGGCTTCGACGTGTTCCCGCCGACAATGATGCCACCAATGAGGATGTTGTCACCCGTACCGACCTGTCCCCGCGTCGAAACATTGCCCAGCCGGCTACTCGAAGTGCGCAGATCGTAAACTTCAAAGAGCGCGACTCCGCTGGTGGCTGGTTGTTGTGCGTCGGAATATGATTTCACAATTGCGGTGTAGCTGCCGGGGTTGAGAGTGACCAGAAGAGCCGACTCGATGCTATTAGGCGGGTCCCGACGGTAACTGCAAATCGTTTGCGCGTCATTGCTAGTAAACCAGTCGTCGTTAGAAGCGATGAGAGTGTTGTTCGCATCGTGGAGTTCGATCACCGAATCAAATAACGCGTTCGAGACACCAAAGCTTGCCAGCGAACCGGCCAGGCAACGGACGACTACCTGCGCCGGCTGAGAGCCTTGGATGATAAAACCGCCAATCAGAACATTGTTTCCGGTAGAGGTAGTGCCGCGAGTCGAGAGATCCATCAGCACCGGCCCATCCGGAATTGATTGATACGCCGGACCTGTGCCATAAATTGAAGTGACTCCGTTAATATCATCCTGCGCCAGCGTATCGAAATTACTCACCGGTGAATTCATAATAGCAACGACAAATTGTTTCGGCTTCGCCTGATCGGGGTGATCGAGCCCAAGAGTGTGACCAAATTCGTGGATCGCAACGCGGTGAAAATCATAAACCGGAGGTGTGAGGTTTCCGCGATACGAATCCCAGGAAATCGCACTATTGAAGACGGTATCGGTTTCTTCGAAGTTCCCGTTCCGGTAACCGAGCAATGTTACTGCCAGAACTCCGGTGCCGAAATTATCACCGAAAACTTTGTTATCGAACATGACCGACATTTCATCGTCACCCTGGGCGGGCGTCACGGGAGAGTTTTTTATCCAGGAGAACTGAAGATGAGCGAGGTACGGGTTCCAGGTTTGAAGGGCGTCAATGGCTGAATCGTTAAACGAGGTAAAGCCGTCCCGCAGGATGCGGGTTCCGGGACCGAGCGAGAGTTGCATGACCACCGTGCGGTCCTTCACCCAGGCAAGCGGAATACCGTTGTCGAATTCGCGCACGTAGCCGAACGAAGCTGAGGTGAGAGCGGCAGTTATGCTGCCAAAAACAGATGGCTGATTTTCACTGGGGAGGATTTTTCTAAAAAACGCGGGAAATTAGCTCAGGAGGAGCCTTTGACAAGCCGGAGCCGGAAACGTTCATCGTAATTACCTCGCGCAAACTTTCGGCAACAGTCCAGGCAGGCCGTGGCGCGGCGAAGCCGGTGCACCCGCGGAAAGTGGCTCTGACAGTGCGCGCACCGGTAAACGAATCGACGACGCAGAGCACGCCCGATCAACGGCAAAGTATGACCGGCGCGCTCGCCTGGAATTCCAAGGTCGCAACAGGCTCTGCGCCATTCCCGTCCGTGCGGGAGAATCCGTCGCCGAGAGCGAGAATGTGCTAGCAAATGCGCAAGCTCGTGGCGCAAGGTCCGATCGATTTCGGCGGCGCCAAATTTTTGCAACGCAGGGTTAAGTAAAATGAGAGAGCGCTGGAAATCCGCACGACCGACAGTGGTGCGCATACGATCGTTCCAGTCCACTCGTAAACGTGCCGCCAGATTTTCGGCCCCGAGGCCGAGCAAAAGCGAGACGGCGCGCACATGTAGGGCGGCCGCCGACGGCAACGGGAAAACGACGGGCGTCTCGAAACAGAACTCGAGCTGTCTAAACGGCGACTTTTCTCTCGCTGCGTTTCGCATTCGTTCTCTGCACAATTTCAGAAACAATCCCGGCCGTTGTGGAAATTTCTTCCGCGGTCGTGTGTTTGCCCAGCGAAAGCCTGATGGCCGATTTGGCGAGCGCCAGCGGCAGACCCATGGCCAGCAAAACGTGCGACGCGAGTACGCTGCCGACCATGCAGGCCGAGCCGCTGGATGCGCAAACGCCTTCAAGGTCGAGTGCCATCAGCATGGTTTCTGAATCGAGCTCCGGAAGACTGACATTCAATGTGTTTGCCAATCGGCAGTTGGCATCGCCATTTAACACCACTGACTCGGTCTGCCCGGAAATTTCCTGCCAAAGTTGGTCGCGCAATTTCCTTTGGCGCGCCTGTTCGAATTCGCGATCGCGTTGCACAAACTCCGCTGCTGCAGCCATGCCGGCAATCATCGCGACATTTTCTGTCCCAGGTCGCCGCTGATTTTCATGAGCGCCGCCGAACTGAATTGGTTCAATCGGAATTCCGCTCCGCAAAAACAACAGTCCGGCACCCTTGGGGCCGTAAAATTTGTGAGCCGCAAAACTGGCGGCATCAACGAAGGAAACCGCTTCGCCAGAAATCTTTCCGAACGATTGCACCATGTCGCTGTGCAAGAGAACGCCGTGTTCCCGACAGATTTCCGAGATCTCGCGCAGCGGTTGAATCACACCCGTTTCGTTGTTCGCGTGCATGATAGAGACGAGCACAGTGTCATCTCGGATCGAATCGGCCAATTGATTCAGATCGATGAGGCCGTTTTCTGAGACGTTGAGCCACGTGACCTCGAAACCTTCAAACTTCTCCAGATGCTCAACCGCATTCAGAACCGCGTGGTGTTCGGTTTTCGCGCTGATTAAATGTTTGCCCCGCGCCGCGCGACTGCGGGCGAGGCCCAGAATTGCAAGATTGTTCGCTTCCGTTCCGCCACTCGTAAAAATCAACTCGTGTGGTTTCGCGCCGAGCAAATTCGCCAGCCGGTCGCGCGCATCATCGATCGCCGCGCGCGCTTCCCGTCCGGCGGCGTGAATGCTCGACGGATTACCGAACTTTTCCTCAAGAAACGGCAATATGGCCCTTCGCGCCGGTTCGCATAACGGCGTCGTCGCGTTGTAATCGAGATAAATCATCCGCCGAAACTACCGTTTCTCCGCCCGCGCAGGCGCGGACGCTTTTGCACAATGTGCAATTGTGTCTCCTCGTAGGAGACGAGCGAATCCGCCGGCACGCTTTGTACCAAAAAAACATTGCCGCCGATCGTGCTGCGCGCACCAATCACGGTTTCGCCGCCGAGCACGGTCGAATTCGGGTAAATCGTCACATCGTCTTCGACCGTCGGATGTCGTTTGCCGCCCTTTTTGATTTTGCCGCCTTCGTCTTTTTGAAAGCTGCGCGCCCCCAAGGTGACGCCGTGGTACAACTTCACCCGCGTTCCGATTTCACAGGTCTCACCAATGACGACGCCGGTGCCGTGATCGATAAAAAAGTGCGAACCGATTTTCGCTCCGGGATGAATATCGATACCGGTGCGGCTGTGGGCCCACTCCGTCATGATACGCGGGATGAGCGGCAGATTGCGCAAATAAAGTTCGTGCGCCATGCGCTGAATGGCGATCGCCTCCAGCGCGGGATACGCGAGGATGATTTCCTCGTAGCTGGTGGCGGCTGGATCACCCTCGTAAGCCGCATCAATATCGGTCCAAAGCATCTTGCGCACGGCCGGTAATTGCGAAAAGAATCCCGCAAGCAATTCCTCAGCCCGCTTTTCCACGGCCGTATCCGGCGGATATTTGCCAAGGCTCTTGCAAAACTCCGGCTTCAGTCGCGAGTGCAAGCTGCGCAGGCGGCTTCGTGTTACTTCCGGCAGATCGCTGGAGTCGAACAACGGTTCTCCGCGAAAACCGGGAAACATCAGACTCATCAACTCGGCGCAGGCCGCGTCGATGGCCGAACGCGACGGGAGCAAGGCGGCAGCGGCCAGATAATTAATCCCGCCGTCTTCCGTGTAGGTTTGAAGCAACTCTTCGGCCCCGTCGCGCACGGTTGGTTCCATCTCCCGGGAATATGCCGCGAGCATGCCACGATGGAAAACGGAAAGTCGAGGTTGACGGGAGAGACCGGATTTTATTCAGCGGAATAAAATCTTTCGTTTTCGATCATACACAGCCGTCGATTCAGAGCGTCGCGATATCTCTATGACACCAGGGCCTTCCCGTTCTTGCGGGCAAGGCGCATGTGGTCAGAAAATCGAAAGGAAAGCCAAAAGATGAAGAAACTACTACTAAGCATTGCGGTGGCTGCGGCTGCTCCGTTTGCGTGGGCGCAGGTCTCGGAGACGACGACAACGACCACGACGACGGAAGGCGGCGGAACAATCACCGAGTTTACACCCGGCAGCGCCATTGTGTTGAAAGAAACCAGTGGCCCGCGGCGTTATCGCTTCGGCAAGACCGTTACCTATGTAACCAAGAGCGGTAAAACGATTGATGAAGATACGGTCAGAACCAAGGTCAGAGTCGGTGTTCCCGTTCATGTCCACTATGTGGGCACGGGCGACGACATGATGGTCGACCGAGTCATCCTCGACGAAGACTAAGATTGGCTAGTGCAGGGAGTATCCGCCTTTCGCGAAGCGTGCTTGAGACGTAACGCGAAGGCGGACTCTTTTTTTATGGCCAAAGGTGCGGCCGGTCCTTCAAACGCTTCGCCAGGATACTCTCGAAGCCGCACCTAGTCGCTGGCGTGACCGAGTCTCGCCTTACCATTCTTGCGCTCGCTCCGCGACATTGGTGGGGCGACGCTCCACGGAGCCAACGAAATTCTCGTTGGCTGTGCAGCGTATCCCGCTATCTGCTCAGCTCGAGCATTCGCCGGATCGGTAATTCCGCGCGCTCGCGCAACGGCTCGGGCAAAGTGATTTCCGGCGTCAGATCGCGCAGGGCGTTGAATGCTTTTTCCAACGTATTCATTTTCATGAACCGGCATTCGGCGCAGGCGCAATGTTCGGTCGGTCCGGGAATAAAATTTTTGCCCGGGATTTCGCGGCGCAGGCGGTGGAGCATGCCGGCTTCGGTGACAATGATGATGTCTTTTGCCGGCGATTCCTTGCAATACGTTACCATTTTCTCGGTCGAGCAAACTTCGTCGGCCAACATTCGCACCGCCGCCGTGCATTCCGGATGAGCGACCAGCGGCGCGCCGGGATGTTGTTCACGAATCTTGCGAATGCTGCGCGCGGTAAACTCGACGTGGACATAACAAGTGCCCTGCCATAGGTCCATTTTGCGTCCAGTTCTCTCCATCACCCAGGCGCCCAGATTCTGATCGGGCACGAACAAAATGTCGCGATCGGCCGGGGCAGCCCTGACGATTTTCTCCGCGTTCCCGCTAGTGCAGATGACATCGCTGAGCGCTTTCACCCCTGCGCTGCAATTGATGTAAGCAATCACGTAATAATTTTTGTCGGCATTCTTTTTCAAAAACGCGGCCAGGGCCGGGGGCGGACAGGATTCCGAAAGCGAACAACCCGCGTCGAGATCGGGCAGAACGACGCGCTTGGTCGGATTGATAATTTTCGCGGTCTCGGCCATGAAATGCACGCCACAGAAAAGAATGACTTCCGCATCGGTTTTCGCCGCCTGATAACTCAGCCCGAGGGAATCACCGACGAAGTCGGCTACCTCCTGAATTTCCCGCACCTGATAATTGTGCGCGAGGATGACGGCGTTGCGTTCGCGTTTCAGTTCCGCGATGTCCGCCGCTAGATCAATGCCGTAATTAATACCCGCGGTTACCACTAATTAATATCGGGCAAATTCCCGCGCACTCAAACAGCGTTGGAAATCGCATGGGGTTTCGGTGAACGCCGAATGCTTTCGGGGCTGACCCAGGCGCCATACAATTCGAGGAGTCGCAGAGCTCGCCCCTCCAATGCGAAACCAGAAAAAGGTATCAAACGGCTTGTGTGCGATCCTTTTCTTCGTTCAGGATGACAAATTATGAAACCGTATGCGTTCGGCTTCATCGGGGCGGGTAAGCTCGTCGGATCGGTTATTCGGGGATTGCTTCTGAAAAAATTTTGCGGGTCGGCTACGATCGTCGCGAGTGAGCCGAATACCGAAACGCGTACGCAATTACAGAACGAGCTGGGGATTTCATTCACTACCGCGAACACAGAGGTCGCGGAGAAGGCGGAAATTGTTTTCTTGGGGGTGAAACCCCAAATGGTATTGCCAGTTTTGCGCGAGCTCGGTGGCGCGCTCACCAACAAATTGGTGGTTTCATTCGCGGCCGGGATTCGCATCGCGCAAATGGAAGCAGTGACACCGGCGCGAATCATGCGTGTGCTCACGAATACGCCGAGCGCAATCGGACGCGCCGCGAGTGCGTTTGCCGCTGGATCACGCGCGACGGATCAGGATCGGGAAAAAATTCGGGCGATGTTCAGCGCAATCGGATTCGCGGTGCAGGTGGATGACGATCAAATGGACGCCGTGACGGCGTTGGCCGGGAGCGGCCCGGCATTTGTTTATGCTATGATCGAAGCCCTCGCGCGCGGGGGCGAGAAAATGGGATTGGGCAAAGAGTCAGCGCTGCGACTCGCCGCTCAAACTGCACTGGGTGCCTCCGACCTGATGATCACAAGCGAAAAATCGCCGGCCGATCTAATTAAGATGGTGGTAACGCCCGGCGGGACAACCGCCGCCGGGTTGCGTGTGATGGACGAACGCGGCATCGCCGATGCGATTGCTGATGCGATCAAAGCAGCAACTGAACGCGGCCAGGAAATGGCGAAAGAGAATCGTTAACCCAACCACGTCATCCCGAGCGCAGTCGAGGGATCCCGTGGCGTTACCTTTAAGCTTTCACGGCGGGATCCCTCGACTGCGCTCGGGATGACAAAGTCGCTTTACAACACCGCGCGCATCACCTCGATCGGGGCTTCGCGTCCAAACCAGATTTCAAACGCGAGTGCGCCCTGATGCAACAGCATCGATAATCCGTTGACCGCACGGGCGCCGGCCTCGATCGCAGCCGAGACAAAGGAGGTGCGGCCCTGACCATAAACCGTGTCGTAAACCATCAGATGTGGCGCTAGCAAT
This sequence comes from uncultured Verrucomicrobiae bacterium, assembly GCA_963781735.1. GTDB lineage: Bacteria > Verrucomicrobiota > Verrucomicrobiia > Chthoniobacterales > UBA10450 > AV69. The sequence goes on from CAWAHI010000004.1 coordinate 57,120, forward strand.
CGCGCCGGAATCGGCGACGGATCGCTGCGGTTGAGCCCAAGCGGCGTGGCATTCACAATGAGATCCAGATGGGCAATTTGGAACCGGATGGCCGACTCTTCCCACGGGACCACCTGCAAGCGCGCCACCGGTCCCAGGACTCGCGGCCCGGCGAAAAACTCGCGTAGTTCCTCAGCGAGCTGGTTCGCTTTCTCGAAGGTGCGATTGGCGATAACGAGACGCTCGCAATTTTCCTTCGCACATTGCATCGCGATGGCGCGGCCTGCGCCACCCGTTCCCAAAATCATGATCCGCAAATCGCGAAGATCGACCGCGAACTCCTGGCGAATCGCCCGCGCGAATCCTTTTCCGTCGGTGTTGTAGCCGCGCAGTTTTGCATTCTCAAGTTTGATGGTATTGACCGCGCCAACCAGCCTCGCGTTGTCATCGAGCTCGTGCATGAACGCGCACGCCGCGATTTTGTGCGGCGCGGTGAGATTCGCGCCAACGAAATCGAGCGCACGAATCAGTTTTACCGCTTCGCCCAGCTCATCCGTCGAAATTTGAAAGCGCCCGTATTGCATGTCGATCTTGCCTGCTTCCAGCGCTGCGTTTTGCATTTGTGGCGACAACGAATGCGCCACCGGATCACCCAGCACGCCGAGGCGGATTGGTGACTTTTTTTTCCAATTCTTGAGATCGGCCAGCGTGTAGATTTCTTTCACCGTCATTCCGAGCGAAGCCGAGGAATCCCGTTGCGCAAGCTTAAAGGTGCGCTCCTTTCAAGAAATTCGACTACAGAGTGCTGGGTAGCGCGCGCGTCGCGCGCGTTGGCGATTGCGTCACGCAATCGCGGACTTTCGCTGCACGTTCAACCGCCCTGCAATTCGCGTAATTAGAAAAGATTGTTTCGGCGCGACGCCGAAAGTCCGAGCCGGATGGGCATAACACGCGCGACGCGTGCGCTACCCCGACCCTGCCAGCGAAGGTTGTCGAGTCATGCGTTCGCCGGTAGCTTCGCAGCGATTGAATGAATAAGACCGCCGATGTCACCATTCCATCCGATTTTATCCGCGATGTTGTGGCGGATGATTTGCGGACCGGAAAGCACACCAAGATTCTCACCCGCTTTCCACCGGAGCCGAACGGTTATCTTCACATCGGTCATGCCAAGTCGATCTGCCTGAACTTCGGGATCGCGCACGAGTTCAACGGCGTCTGCAACATTCGGATGGACGACACCAATCCGACCAAGGAAGAAACCGAGTATGTCGATTCCATCATGGCGGATGTGCACTGGCTCATCGATGATTGGGCCGATAAAAATCTTGGCGGCGCGCCGCTTTACACTTCGGATTACTTCGACCGGCTTTACCAATTCGCGCTCCAATTGATCGACAAAGGCAAAGCTTATGTCGATGACATGACGGCGGAAGAGACCGACGAGTTTCGTCGTCTCGGAAAAGAAAGCCGATTTCGCAATCGCCCCATTGCGGAAAATCGCGACCTGTTTGAACGAATGAAAGCCGGCGAATTTCCGGACGGCACGCGGACATTGCGGGCAAAGATCGATGTCAACGCGCCCAATGTCTGGCTCCGCGATCCCGTGCTCTACCGCATCCGCCACGCTTCGCACCATCATACCGGCGACAAATGGTGCATTTACCCAATGTACGACTGGGCTCACACCCTGAGCGATTACATCGAAGGTATCACCCATTCCGTCTGCACTCTCGAATTCGAGGTCCACCGGCCGCTCTATGACTGGATCTTGCAGGCATTGGAGTTGTCGCCCCCTGTTCCGCATCAGTACGAATTCGCGCGGTTGAATCTCACTTACACCGTGATGAGCAAAAGAAAACTGATCCAGCTCGTTAACGAGAAGTTGGTTAACGGCTGGGATGACCCGCGCATGCTAACGATTTCTGGGCTTCGCCGCCGCGGAGTAACGGCGAGCGTGTTGCGGGCGTTCGCCTACAACATCGGCATCACCAAGTACCCAAGCATGACCGACATGGCCGTCCTCGATCATACCATTCGCGAGGAGTTCAATCGCACCGCTGAGCGCAGGCTCGTTGTGCTGCACCCGATCAAGGTGGTGCTAACAAATTATCCAGAAGGAAAAGTGGAAGAGTTGGAGGCGGTAAATAATCCTGAAGATGAGAGCGCTGGGAGACGGAAGGTGCCGTTCGGGCGCGAACTCTTCATCGACGCGGCTGATTTCATGGAAACGCCGCCACCGAAATATTTTCGGTTAAAGCCCGGCGGCGAAGTGCGGCTGAAGTACGCTTACATCATCAAGTGCGATGAAGTGATAAAGGATGGTTCAGGTAAAGTGACTGAGCTACGCTGCACCGTCGATCTGGAGAGTAAGTCTGGTGGCGCGACCTCGAATCGTAAAGTGAAAGGGACGATCCACTGGGTCAGCGCCGCGCACGCCCGCGACGCCGAAGTTCGACTTTATGACCGGCTCTTTAGCGAGGCCGAGCCAGACGCGGCCGGTGATTTCAAATCGTCCATCAATCCGCATTCACTCGAAGTAGTTACCGCCAAATGCGAACCCGCGCTCTCTGATGCGACCCCGCAGAAGCGATATCAATTCGAGCGGCTTGGTTACTTCGCGCTCGATCCTGATTCAACCGCGAGCAAACAAGTGTGGAATCGGACAGTAACGCTAAAGGATACCTGGGCGAAATTGGAGGGACGCGCGCCGTCGCGCCCCTAACTGCAACGGAAGTTAGCTTCTAGCCATTTGCCAGTCCGGCTCGGACCTCGGCCGCGAAGCCTCTTGCTTCGCGTCAAGTAGCTCGGCAGGCTGGAAGCCTACCGGCCGAATCAGGCAGGATGCCTAACCTCCAATCGCAAGCGCGCGATCGATTCGCGCCAGGACCTTTTCTTTCCCCAAAACTTCGAGCAAATGATAGAGGCTTGGCCCGGCGTTGCTGCCGGTAACAGCGAGACGCGCTGGGTGAATCAGCGCCGCCGGTTTGACGCCGAGTTTGGCTGCGGTTCCTTTTAACGTTGTTTCAAGTTCCGCAGCATCGAACTTATCCAACGTGGAGAATGCTTCGCGAACCGCCAACAACCGCGGTTTGGTCTCCGGCGTAAAATGCTTCGCTGCGCCTTCCGGGTTGTATTTGAAATTATCGTCGAAATAGAACCCGCAGTAAGTGGCTAGTTCATCAAAGGTATTGACCTTCCCCTTGCAGGTATCGAGCGCCGCCCGGATGTAATCTTCCGAAAAATTCTCCAACTTTAGTCCACTAGTCTGCAAAGCACTCCTGGCCAACTGGTGGAACCTATCGTCGGGCAATTCGCGCGCATATTCGCCGTTGAGCCAGTGCAGTTTGTCCGGATCAAACGTTGCGTGACTGCGCACAACCTTGTTGAGGTCGAAAATCTTAACGATCTCGTCGATCGGAATTTTCTCCCGATTGTCTTTCGGCGACCAGCCGAGCAGGCAGAGATAATTGCGGACCGCTTCCGGCAAAAACCCCTTCTTAATATAATAGTCTAAGCTCGCACCCTGATCTCGTTTGCTCATCTTGGAGCCATCCCGGTTCAGAATTAGTGGGATATGCGCATAACGAGGCGGCGCAACACCAAGGGCACGAAAAAGCTCAATGTGTTTCGCCGTGTTCGAAAGATGATCTTCCCCTCGAATTACGTGAGAAATTTTCATCTCCATGTCGTCAATCACGTTGACGAAATGAAAAATCCACGAACCATCCGGACGGCGGATGGTCATATCAGGGTGGATTTCCTCGTTCGAAAGATCGAAATCGATTTTGCCGCAAACGAGATCGTCGACCACGACGTGCTCCCGGGGGGAACGAAACCGCAGCGCGCCCTGGTCGTCGAAGATGTGACCGGCATCCTGCAGTTTCTTCAGGTAACGCTCGTAAATTTCGTTGCGCTGACTTTGAAAATAAGGCCCGAAATTTCCGCCGATGTGCGGCCCTTCATCCCAATTTAATCCGAGCCATCGTAATCCTTCATAAATGGCCGCCGTGGCTTCTTCGGTGTTGCGGGCGCGATCGGTATCTTCCACGCGCAAAACAAATGTGCCGCCGTGATGTTGCGCGAAAAGCCAGTTAAAGAGCGCGGTCCGCGCCCCGCCAATGTGTAAATAACCGGTTGGCGATGGCGCAAAGCGAACACGAACTTCCGAAGACATTGGAGTAATGGAGTAATGCATCGGTTTGCGTACTCCGCTACCCATTACTCCGCCCTTCGACCGGCTCGTCATCCCGAGCGAAAGTCGAGGGATCCCGTGGCGTTACCTTAAAGGCTTCATGGCGGGATCTCTCGACTGCGCTCGGGATGACGGACCTTCGATGAAAATCTTCCCAGCCCGCCGCCGCATGTGCCGATCGCGCGGAAGATTTACTTTTGCGATCTTTGCGCCTGGCTCGACGAGAGCACGGATGTTTTCCACAACATCGAAACTGACGTCGGGAACTTTTCGGGCGCGAAGCCAGCGTAGAATCGATCGGCGTTGCAACGCGACCGGCATTTTCCGAAGCGCCGGCACCGAAAGATGAGTGGCCGAAATTAGTTCCGTTGAAACGAGGGAATCCAACAGGGCTTCTTCTTCGCTCCAGATCTGAGCTGCGCGCCAGATTGTCCTGCGTACGTCACGGCCAAATTGTTTTTCGATATCCGGCAGGATGCGATGACGGACCCTGTTTCGCGAGGCACGAGAGGATGCGATTGGTCGCGTCCTCACGAAATTCCAGCCCGTATTCGCGGACGTATGCGTCAATCCCGTTTCGCCAGACTCCAAGCAGTGGCCTAAGAACCGTTAGCTGGGTTTTGCCGATATAATGAACTGAAATTCTGCGCATCGCCGCTATGCCGGCAGGACCGGCCCCGCGAAAAAGATTCAGCAATGCGGTTTCGACCAGATCATCGGCGTGATGGGCGAGAAAGATTCTGGGGCAACGGCGTCGCCGCGCGACCTCGACGAAAAAAGCCAAGCGGGCGAAACGCGCCGCCGTTTCAATTGACAACTTCGATCGTTTCGCCAGAACGCCGACGTCAGTCGATCCAATCTCGCAATCGAGTCCAAGGTCTCGTGCAACCTTCTCGACAAACCGGGCATCGGATCGTGACGCCGCGCCGCGTAATTGATGATTGAGATGGCAGAGAACGAGTTTTTTATAACCGAACTCGACTAAGAGATTCAGGAGCGCGATCGAGTCACGGCCCCCGGAGACGCCGATGAGGTAACGCTTGGAAGGCGGGAAGTCCCGGAGGAGCTTTGTTTGATCAATTAATCGAATGGGTTGCTGCGCCTTCACGAAGCAAACGTCCAACGCCCAACGTTCAACGTCCAACGCTCAGTGCGGTTTCCGGGGAGCACAGGCTGGCCAGCCTGTAGCATTCGGCAGCTTGCCGAATGCATATTTCGCAACTTGAGGTGCTGGCAACGCGAGTTCGCGGCAGGCTGCCGCGAACTGCGGGCTAGCAGCCCGCGCTCCCCCGGAGAGTCGGGGGCGCCGGCATCCTATATTCCCCTATATAGTAAGGGGAAAACACGAGGCCTTGACATTGAATGAACGTTCATTCATCTTACCGCCCTCCTATGTCATCCCCCCAGCTCGAACCTGCCCTCGATCGCCGGACCCAAATCCTCGATGCAGCCCTGGTTTGCTTCGCTCAACGCGGCTTTCACCAGACTAGTATGCACGATATCAGCGCAGAGGCGGGCATCAGTGTCGGCCTGATTTATCGCTATTTCGCCAATAAAGAGGCAGTCATTTCCGCCATGGCCGACCGGCACAAAAGCGAAATCCAGGACGTCCTGGAGCGCGCGCGGCAAGCGCCTACCTTACTAGAATCGCTCGAAATTTTGTTCACCGCTCATTGCTGCGAAAATTCGCCGAACGTGGTGTCGGCTTTCGTGGTCGATCTTTACGCCGAAGCCTCTCGCAATCCGCAAGTGGCCGATTTGGTGCGCGACGTTTTGCAAACCTCGATGGACGGCGTGACCGATTTAATCGCGCGATCGCCGGAAGGCAAAAAAAATGCGGCCGGCGGCCTCGCGCCCAATGAACTGTCGGAATTAATATTTGCAGTCGCTCGCGGAATGTTGATGCGAGATGTTTTGCAACCGCAGGAGATGACCGAAGCGGAACGACGCACCGCGCAGTTGGAAGTGACGCGACGTTTGTGGCGCCTGCTTTTCACTAACACCATGGAGCTGGCTGGGGTATGACGATCGCAGTTTTGATTATTACGATTCTCGTGTTGTTGTTCGCGATTGCCGCGATTGTGCTCTTTAAACTGAAAGCTCCAACTGCGGGAGCAGTTTTTGCAATCCTCGCCTTGTTCTTCACGCTGGCGGACGTGAAAGCTTTTCAGTTTCGCAAAATGGCCTCTTCGCCGATGACGATGCCGCCGACAACGGTAACGAGTGCGCCGGTGAAGGAAGAAGATTGGCCGCCCGTCCTTTCGTCCGTTGGATCAATATCCGCGGTCCAGGGCGCGGTGGTCTCGACTGAGCTTGGCGGAACGGTTAGCGAAATCAGGTTTCAAAACGGCGGCGAAGCGAAAAAGGGCGATATCTTAATAAGACTCGATTGTTCAGCCGAAGAGGCGCAGTTGCACACGGCGGAAGCGGACTTGGAATTAGCGCGCGCAGATCTACAGCGCAGTCGCGATCTCGCCGCACGCCATGTCATTTCCAAGGCGGAGCAGGATGCAACTGAATCGAAATTCAACAGGTTGAAAGCTGTCGTCGACCAGATGAGCTCGATGATTACGAAGAAAGAAGTGCATGCGCCTTTTGATGGGCAGCTTGGTATTCGGCAGGTGAACGTGGGACAAAATATCAACGCCGGTCAGCAGGTCGTTCCGTTGACTGGACTCGATTCGCTCTATGTCGATTTTGCGCTGCCGCAGCAGGAGCTTTCGAAACTTTCCAATGGATTGGAAGTCCGCCTGCACACCGACGCGATGCCTGGCCAAGAATTCAAAGGCAAACTTACCGCGATTAACTCAATGGTTGACGCGGTGACACGGAACATAACGGTGCAAGCGACGGTGCAGAACCCTGATCACGTCCTGCGGCCGGGGATGTTCGGGAAAGTAGAAGTGGAGCTTCCGGAAAAACACAAGACCCTGGTCGTTCCGGGTTCGGCCATTTCATACGCGCCGTTTGGCAACTCCGTTTTTGTAATCGAGAAGAAGAAGGACGAAAAAACCGGGAAGGAAACGGAAGCGATTCGGCAACAATTTGTGCGGGTGGGCGAAGCGCGGGGCGATCTGGTGGCAATCACCGACGGGTTAAAACCAAATGAACTGGTCGTGAGCACCGGCGTTTTTAAATTACGTAATGGCATGCCGGTAGTGATTAACAACGATCTCGCACCCAAACCGCAGGTTAATCCGACGCCGGTGGATTCGTGATGAACTCGCAGGGGCGCAATTGCAGCATCGTCATACCAAGCGAAAGTCGAGGGATCCTGCAGCGGTCCCTTAAAGGCGGTTCGCTCCGCTCAGAATGACGGACATTTAAGATGAAATCTTTCACTGATCTATTCATCAAGCGGCCGGTGCTGGCGATGGTAGTGAGCTTCGTCATTCTCATCGCCGGCTTGCAGGCGATGAAGACGATTACTGTTCGCCAATATCCTCGCAGTGATATCGCCTCGATCACGGTGACGACCGTTTACGTGGGAGCGGATGCCGAACTGGTGCGGGGATTCATCACCACACCGCTGGAGCGCGCCATCGCCGCGGCCGATGGAATCGACTACATGCAATCGCAAAGTCAGCAGGGCGTTTCGACTATCACGGTCCGCTTGAAACTGAATTACGATGCTCACAAGGCTCTGTCCGACATTAGCTCGAGGGTCGATGCCATCCGGCGCGACCTGCCGCCGGAAGCGGAGATTCCGGTAATTGCGATCCAGGCCGCTGATTCGCAGTTTGCCTCCGCTTATCTGAGCTTCACATCCAACATTCTTCAGCCCAACGAGGTTACGGATTACCTTGTGCGTTTGGTTCAGCCGAGGCTGACCTCGGTCGGCGGTGTGCAAAAAGCGGATATTCTCGGCGGAAGAACATTTGCCATGCGCATCTGGATGAAGCCCGAGCGCATGGCGGCGCTAAATATCAGCCCAAGTGATGTCCGGGATGCGCTATCTCGAAACAATTTCCTTGCCGCTGTCGGCAATACCAAGGGTTCGCTCCTGCAGGTGAACCTGACCGCGAACACGGATTTGCATACTGCTGATCAGTTCAAGCAACTCGTCGTGCGCCAGGACAAAGGGACGCTCATCCGACTGGGTGACATCGCCGATGTCGTTCTCGGTGCAGAAGATTACAACGCCGAAGTGCGCTTTTCCGGCCAAAAAGCGGTCTTCATGGGCATCTGGGTCCTGCCCAATGCAAACTCGGTCGATGTCATCAAGCGAGTGCGGGTCGAGTTGGAAGCAATCAAGAAAGAACTCCCGAGTGGCATGACGGCGGAGATGGCCTACGACGCCACCGCCTACATCAATGATGCCATTCACGAAGTCGTAAAAACGTTGATCGACACTCTGCTCATCGTGATGGTCGTGATCTTCCTCTTCCTCGGGTCGTTCCGATCTGTTCTTGTCCCGATTGTCGCGATTCCAATTTCTCTCATTGGCGCATTGTTTTTGATGCAGCTCTTCGGGTTCTCCCTCAATCTCCTCACCCTGCTGGCGATTGTGCTCTCGGTCGGGTTGGTCGTCGACGATGCCATCGTTGTCGTCGAAAATGTTGAACGTCACATGCGCGAGGGTTTGTCGCGCATGAATGCCGCATTGGTGGGCGCGCGCGAACTAATCGCGCCCATCATTGCCATGACGATCACGTTGGCAGCGGTATACACTCCGATCGCGCTGCAAGGTGGATTGACCGGCGCGCTCTTTCGCGAATTCGCTCTAACCCTTGCCGGCGCAGTTTTCATTTCTGGGGTCGTCGCATTGGTGCTGTCGCCGATGATGTCGGCACATTTGCTCCGCCCTGAGCACGGTGACCACGGGTTCAGCGGCTTTGTGAACCGAACGTTTGATCGCTTTCGCGATTGGTACGGAAGTCACCTGGATCGGACATTGAATGCGCGCCCGGCCGTTTATGTAGTCTGGGGCGGAGTCTCCCTTATAGCACTCTTCATGTTCGCGGCGATTCCAAAAGTAGCGACCAAAGAACTGGCGCCGAAAGAAGATCAGGGAGTCATTTTCGGCATCATCACCGCGCCGGCCAACGCAACCATTGACGATACCATTCGTTATGCCGATGCCGCCGGAAAAGTTTTTCAGGATATCCCCGATACCCGTTTCACGTTTCAAATCACTTTTCCAGACAATGGTTTCGGCGGAATGGTTTTAAAACCGTGGGGCACACGCAAGACGCCAACGAAAGCATATTTGCCAGTAGTCCAGCAGAAACTTGGGGCCATTCCCGGAATCCAAATGTTCCCGATCATGCCCGAAGCGCTCCCGGGCAGTGATAATTTTCCGGTCAGTTTCGTAATCGCCTCCACTGCCAGCCAGGAACGCATTCTCGAGCTGGCCAGGGGAATCTTCCTCAAAGCGATGCAGGCACACGTGTTCCAATTTGGCGACATCGATACCAAGATCGATCAGCCACAGGCGCAGATCGTTTTCGATCATGACAAGGTTTCCACCATGGGCCTCGATATGCAGCAGGTCGGGGCGGATCTTTCGGCCAGCATCGGCGGTAATTTTGTGAATCGGTTCAACATGGACGGCCTGAGTTACAAGGTGATCCCGCAACTCAAACGGGTGGACCGGCTGAATCCGGAACAGCTGCAAAACATTTACGTGACCGGTCCGAACGATCAGCTGGTGCCGCTCAGCACCGTTGCAACGATCGAGCACAAAACGGTCGCGCGTTCGCTGAACCGGATGCAACAACTTAATGCCGTGACCATCAGTGGCGTCCCGACCGGTTCGGTGGATGCCACGTTAAAGTTCCTTGAGGACGAAGCGCACAAAGTTCTGCCCGCTGGTTACGTCATCGATTACACCGGCGGATCGCGTCAATTGAGAATTGAAGGTAGCAAATTCGGCATGGTGTTTGGCCTCGCCATCGTTTTGATTTTCCTCGTCCTGGCGGCGCAGTTCAATAGTTTCCGCGATCCATTCATCATTCTTCTCGGCTCAGTCCCGCTCGCGCTTTTCGGCGCCGCGATCTTCATGTTCTTGAAGATGCCATTTGGCAAGTTCTTCACCGACAGTTGGACTACGTCGTTCAACATCTATTCGCAGGTTGGTCTCGTAACGCTCGTCGGCCTTGTTTCAAAAAATGGAATCCTGATCGTGCAATTCGCGAACGAACGCCAACGCCAGGGGTTGAAAAAACTGGAAGCAGTAGCGGAAGCAGCACGGATCCGATTGCGCCCAATCATGATGACGAGCGTCGCCACTGTGGCGGGTCATTTTCCATTGACTCTTGTCACTGGCGCGGGCGCGGCTGCGCGAAATTCCATCGGTCTTGTCCTGGTTGGCGGCATGACGATCGGAACGATTTTTACTCTGTTCATCGTTCCGTCGCTCTACATGCTCATTGCCAAGGAGCATCACGAGAAAGGTCTGGCCGAAGTGGAGGAGGAACCGGAGGAAACCGAGCTCACGCCGGAGTACGCGATGGCGCGCGGCAATGGCAACGGCTGGAAAAAGGGGTGAGCTTTTTTAAACCGCGAGCCACAGAGATCAAACAAGGACCGACAGTTTAGATTTTGCCTCCGGGCAGACTCTGAACAAAAGATAACGCAGAGAACAAAGTTCCTTTCCGGTCTTCGTTTTCTCTGTTTCCTTCTGTTCGTAATCGGATCATCCGCGTTATCAGCGTAATCCGCGGTTTCTGAATTTCGGTGGCGGCGGCCTGCTCCGTGTCCTCGGTGGTGCCAAATCCAAATCCGGGTTGAAGCAACCGCGCTTCGAACCTAAGCTCTTGCGCTTTTCCAGGAGCCTTAGCTCAATTGGTTAGAGCGCTGCCCTGTCACGGCAGAGGTTGCGGGTTCGAGCCCCGTAGGCTCCGTTTATGCAGTTCATAGGCTGAAAACTCTCCGATGTTTGAGCTACTCGGTTACTTTCACTGGTGTCCCAACGGGGGCATTCTCGTAAAATGTTCTCGCCATTCCCTCCGGCAAGCGAATGCAACCGTGGGAAGCGGCAAAGGGTGGTACATATCCCTGATGCATTGCGTAGCCGCCTCTGAAGAACATGGCGTACGGCATTTGGGCGCCATCGAAATGGCTGCCTCGCGGACGCCGATCCTTTCGAGCGTCGATATTTGATCTCACCACATTCCCATAATCATCCACGTAATCGCCGAATATCGTTGAGACGTGGTCTGGGCTTTTTGACAGAACAGAATAGCTTCCGGGGGGCGTAGAAAACCCGGGCTTGCCGGTCGAGACGGTCGATTCGCCAACCAAACGTTTACCCTTGTAAAAGTACGCTTTCTGTTCGCCGACATGAACAATGATTCTGGCGGGGCCGGAAGCGCCTTCATCGTTCCACCAACCCACCTCAGTGGCGCGAGGGAAAGGGCCCTCTGGCAAAGTTTCGCAAGCACAAACGACTAGGGCGACTAAGGCTGCGCCTGCAATGCGGACGAAACAGACAATTTTCATCGCGCCACAAGTGGCACGATCTTTTGCGTGCGCGCCGGTTGAAGCTGCCAATAACGCTCACCCTTTCGCGGTCGAACCAACTCGCGGTAGTGTTTGAAGATCATTTTGGGTGTTTTCGATGCTGAAAACTCTCCGATGTTTGATTCCAGTTCTAAAAACGCGGTCAGCAATTCGTCAGATTGGACAATATAACGCCGACCATCTCCGCTATGGGCTTCGACAAACCAGCGCCAACCATCACGCGTGACTGCGCTGCAGTAGCCCCACGACCAGCCAGCAGCACTGAGCTTGTCAGCCACGATCTCCCAGTATTTCATTGGCGGCATGATGCCAGACCGCGCTATTCATAACAACAATGCAAACAATTCAGGTGCGCCCGTCGCGTAATCCGCGCTGGCAAAAGCAGGGCGGCTGGGAGGTTTACGAGGCTGACGGCGTGTCACCCGTTTACTGCGGCCCGGGTGCCCGTGAAGATGCGCTCAGCTACGCACGTCAGCGTGCTGGCTATGCGCCCACACAGATACGCGTGCTGGATGCGGAGTGGAACGTCTTTGAAGCTATTTTACCCCAATCCCGTGCGCGGCCTTTGTAGCTATTTCGTAGCTATTTTCCTGCCTGAGCAGAACCGGTCACTCAGCTGCTGGATGATTGGAGCCGGGGAGATTATTCCGCCCTCACGGAACTCGGCGGAAAAGGTCCACCGAGCCTCGCGATGCCATGCCTTGATCAATCGAACAGCCGCGTTGCGCTTTCGGTGCCGCAGAGCGTGGCAATCACGTTGCCATTCGGGTCCAGGATCTCGACGCTGACGGTGGAGGTATAGCTATTCGCATCCGCGGCGAGCAGGATATTTCGGGCGATCCTGACGGTTCCGGCAAAGGTGCCGTCGGGGTTGAACGAGAAAAACTGAAAGGGCGCCGAGTAACTTCTCCCTCCCATGTTTTCCCACGTTCCAAAGCCCGCACCGCGCGAACTGGGCGGCTGATTGTCAGTGCTGGCCAGTGTGCCGCCTTGATTAAACATCTGGAGGGCCTCCAGAGTTCTGATGACGACGCCGTGACAATTCGTCAGCGTGAGGTGGGTGTCGAACACGCCTACCAGTCGCCCCCCGCTCTCGGCGGTTGCCGAAGAGGCCAGGAATGTGCAGTTGAGCAACGCTATTAACCCCAAGACGGGCGTGAATGTTCCGAGGATGGTTTTCTTATTCATGGTTTTCCTTTCTTTTCCTCTTTCCCCGCTGCGTAGATTTTGGGATTGCGGGTCCGGATGAGACGAAGAACCCCAGCGGGGGGAATGTCCTCCGCCTGATTCGAATCCGTTTGGATTTAAGATGCAGGGTAATGCCCTACCCCCTTGCAGCCTATAGGACGTTAGTCGTACCTACGCTCCAGCGTCTGAGTTGTATTTCTCAGCATCGCTCGCGAGCATCGACGGCTGAGATACAGCCCCAACTCCAACCGGCTTTGCTGAGAGCTCGACGCGGACAATCCAGCAGACCGCGAGAAATTGCGCCGCGCAATTCTCGATCTTGTCGCCGGGAGAAAGATACCAAAGCAAAAAGGGCTTCGTTGAAATTCTCTCGTTCTCTTGCTGAATCCGTCCACTGCTGTTTCGGTCTACGGGGTGAACTAATCTGCTGATGCTGTCGCGGCGCTGATTTTCCGATTGGAATGTGATGGTAGGATCGAAGAGGGGGATTTAGTATTGTCTCTCACTAGGCTTATGATGCGCTGGCTGATTCGTTTTCCCATCATTTCAGTTGTCTCTCTTTCTTCGGTGAACGCGCAGCCCGCCACTCCCGTGCAAAGTGTTTCCTTGCCCCAAGCCGTCTATTCGCCTCAGCCCGTTTACCGACCCGAATGGGCGAAACAAGGCCTCACCGGCAAAGGAGTTGTCCTTGTCACAATCGACCCAAAGACAGGCATGGTTACCGGAACGCGAATGCTTCAAAGTACCGGGAGCAAACTACTCGACGGCGCTGCTCTGGAGGCATATTCAAAATGGCGCTTCAAGCCTGGCAGCGTGCTGCAGGTAAAGATGCCGATTGAATTTGCGAGCCGTCCAAGACCGCAACCATCCAAGCAAGTCCAGAAGCAGCCGGCAATTCTCTACGTCTTACTGATTCTCGTTGCCTTTGGCGTGGCAGTGACCGCGATGAGGAAAAGAAAGACGTCAAAGTAATAGTGTCTCGCCCGCCATCCAACGGCGCAGACGGCGTCGTTCACTGAGCCTAAGCTGGTCTACGTCTGCAAAACGCCGCAACAAACTGCCACCAGAACCGCAAGCACCAATCGCGGGCGAACCTTGAGCGCCAGCTTCAGGAGCTAATCGATAAGCCCCACGGCCAACCGACAGCACTGAGCTTGTCAGCGACAATTTCCCAGTATTTCATGTTCTACACCGTCTCAGGCAAAATCGATTTACGAATAAATGAAGAGAAAGCGTAGCAAACGAAAAGCCGAGCGTAGATTAGGCGAATCCCGCTCTCCCCGGGAGTAATCCCCCCAGGATTTCTGAACAGACGGACTTCACCGTTTATATTGAAGCTGTAAAGCCTCTCTTTTGAGTGTGTTATTGCACTTTACAGTACTCAGATCTCATCACACGTGCGGTCGCACGTCGGCCAACTTTACGTTTCTTGCATATTCGCGAGTGCAGCGGCTACGGAGGGAACAATTATTTTTATATAAGCAAGTAGCTTATGATTAGATAGTTAGAAGTGAAATCTCAAGTGCGATCAGAGGGAAATTTAACACTTGGCCAGAAGCTTGCTTCACCACGTTACTCATCAACCAAAAGCAATTCATATGCAAAAACTAAAATACATCGCACCAATCTTAATCGCTGTGGCTTGTCTTGGCCTCCAGCACGCTAAAGCAGACACAATCGACTATACCCTGGTCACTTCGAATAGTCCTGGTACCTCGGCACCGGGCCTTTTGGCACGGCACATGTCGATCTAACGAGTTCCACGACGACCACTATCACATTCACAGCCGCCTCAGGGTATCTATTTGTGGACGGAGGGTCGGTTGGTGTGAATGTCAACGCCAATGCGTGGACAATTGGAAATTTTACGTCGAACGGCGACCCCGTCTCTGACGGTGGAGCCGGGAACGAAGACGGATTTGGAAGCTTCAATCAAAAAGTTAGTATGCAGAACTCCAGCAATGGAGCGAGTATTATAAGTTTTGTTCTGACTAACACCAGCGGTACGTGGCTTAGTGCTGCGAACGTCCTGGCCTTTAACGCGAACAACTGGTTAATAGCGGCTCACATCCAGATTCAAGATGGAACAGGGAACACCGGTTTCGCAGCTGGTCCAGGTGGTAGTCAAGTCCCCGATGGCGGAACGACCGTGATGTTGCTCGGGGCGGCACTCGGTGCGCTTGGTATGGCGCGGCGCTACATAAGAAGCTAGTCTTAACGGCCCCTCGACGAGGCCGCTGACTTTTTAAAGGTCAAACCGCCGGGCAGGGTAAAACCTGCCCGGTTTTTTTTGGCAATAAGGCAACTCTCTCTGTCACAACTATCGCGCCCGCGCGAGGGCTTTTCGGACAAACTCGGACACGGGAACTGCATAATTCTGCGCGAATCCCAGCAGACCACACATTTTCTTGCTCCGCGCTTACCCTACCTTACCGCTATTTCCGTTCCCCTCTACGCGACAGGATGATCTCCCAGTATTTCACTGGCAGCATGATGCCAGAATTTGCTAATCCGTGTGCAACAGCCTCAAACGATCATCGAGATTCTGCCTTGGTGAGATTCGCGTTCTAAACAACGACGGATTGATTGAAAGTGTGATCGCGGTTTACCTATTCCCACGGAGCGTCAGTTTTGGAGTCGCGCCTTCCTCCAACATCGGGCAATTTCCGGAATGCGGTTTGTCGGAGCAGACTACATCACTCCCACGCTAAGGTAAGTAATGCGATCTGAGGCAAATAGCGTTGTGTCTTCTGAGAATTATAGGCACGGGGCAATAATGCGTCGGAATGTCTTACAAAGATCGCGGTAAAGCAATTTATAACGACTAAAAAATGATATTTGTAGTTCTTTGTCGTTTTGAGTATTACGCAAGAAGAGCCACGCTGATTTTTTCCATCGGTACGGTTTAGGCTGCCGTCGGTCAATGGCGTAGGGTTAGTGGGACGCTAACTGTCAGGTAAAATCCTATGACTGCTATTCCGTGCGCTCAGCAACTACTTGGGGTCAACTAAATATGAAAACGAAACGTCTCTTGATCATCGTTCCTCTGCTGCTTTTGATCGCCGCCGTAACGACGGCACGTGCACTAGTAATTGAGGCCACCGGCGCAGACGCAGCGAGTATTACTGCGGCGCGTGACGCTTTTCGCCTTGATCTAGGCGGCGGAGACGTGGCAGGGCGCAAACGGTTCGTTCGGCGGCCTGCGCCGGGAAATTAACTGGGACGGATACCCGACGCTTTTTCAGCGCCGAATAATATGCCTGCCGATTTCTTTAACGTGAACTCACCGCGTGGGGCCGTTTTTTCGACGCCGGGCACAGGCTTTCAAGTAAGCGCAAACGCCGGGATAGCACCTATCCAGTTCGATAATATTGATCCAACGTATTCCCAAACATTCGAGCCATTCAGCCCGCAGCGCCTTTTCACTTCGCTGGGTAGCAACGTCGTGGACGTTGACTTCTTTGTGCCTGGAACAACCATGCCAGCCACAACCAATGGTTTCGGTGCGATCTTTAGCGACGTCGATTTGGCGAACACAACTTCGATTGAATTGTTCGACACCCATTCAAATTCACTCGGGACGTTCTTCGTCCCTGCAACCCCAGGATCGGAAACATTTTCTTTTCTCGGAATTTCGTTCGTCGATTCCGTTATTGCCCATGTTCGCATCACCTCAGGGAACTTTCCGGTCGGCTCCGGGGTAACCGATCAAAACGGCGATTTGCGAGATGTTGTCACGATGGACGACTTTCTTTATAGCGAACCGAGGGCTGTCCCCGATGGCGGGTCAACGATTCTTCTCCTTGGGTTCGCTCTAATTGGTGTCAACGCCTTGCGACGCAAACTTCAGGTGACTGACTAGCTCGCTTTATCTTTCGTCTCGCCTATCGCACTCATGCGAGGGCAATTCGGACAAATTCGGACACGAAAAGTGCGTAATTCTGCGCCATTCTGCAATCCGTCGATTTTGAGTGAATGCGGTTAACGCGCTGATTCCTGCAGATTTGAACGGAAATCGCGCAACTTTACGAAGTCGCTAAACTGGGTTCGAGCCCCGTAGGCTCCGGAAAATCTTCCGCTTCCGCTCCCTCTTAATCTCCTTCGGCCTCCATTCTCGCGCCGTCTTGTCGCGCCGTAGTTTTAGCGAAGGAGGAAACGCTAGTGAAAGCGGACCCGCCGAATCAGATGTCAGCAGTTGGCCCATTCTGCCAACACCGAATTGGAAAAAGCCGGCCGGTCGGCCGCACCGGTCCTATATAGACTCTGCGGTTTTGCTATTACATAAACTCATTAGCCGACGAATTTGCTCTTGTAATATTCCGCTTTGAGTATATTCCTATGTCAGCATGGACTTGATTAGCATTTACCACTGTTTCTGCGATCGCACTCGTTTGCGTATTTTGCACCTGCTGTCCAAATCCCCGCTTTGCGTGTGTCACTTTCAAGACATCCTCGGCGAACCCCAGGTGAAAATCTCAAAGCACCTGGCTTATCTACGCACGAGAGGCATGGTGCGCGCCGAGAGGGAACAGAATTGGATCATTTATTCACTGCCCTTGCGACCCGCGGACGAACTCGTCCGAAATTTGCGATGTTTACAAGACTGCGTCCAAGCAGACCCGGTCTTTAGTAGAGATGCGCAA
>CAWAHI010000005.1:0-194732 GCA_963781735.1 uncultured Verrucomicrobiae bacterium
TGACAGCCGATGTCCCACCCATTGTTGTAGGGTGTTGCCATGAAACCAAATGCTTATTACACCGAGATCGCTTTTATCCTCGATCGCTCCGGCTCCATGAACAGCTGCCAGCAGGCCGCCATAGCCGGATTCAACCGGTTCTTGGCGATCAGCAAAAGACCGAAGGACTCGCCAAACTCACCCTTGTTCTGTTCGACGACGAATACCTCGTGCCGGTCAGCTCAATTCCGGTGCAGGAAATTGTGCCGCTCACCGACGATACTTACCAGCCGCAGGGATGCACCGCGCTCCTCGACGCTATTGGCCAGACCATTGACGATCTCGGTCTCCGCCTCGCTGCACTGGCCGAGAAAGACCGACCCGGGCAGGTCATTGTTGCCATTCTGACCGACGGCCTGGAGAACGCGTCGCAGCGGTTTAATTGGAAAGAGATTGCCGGGAAGATCAAACACCAGACCGACACGTACAAGTGGATTTTTCTCTTTCTGGGCGCCAACCAGGACGCCATCGCCACCGCGGCTAACCTCAGTATCGCCGCAAACAACGCGGCCAGCTACGTTGCTGACACTGCCGGCTCAAAAGCAAGCCACGCAGCTTTCTCCCGCAAGATGAGCGCGTTGCGTCGCTCCAGCATGGACATCGCTTCAGTCTCCGAAAAGCTCGATGCAGCGGCCCCCCTAACCGAGATCGTGTCTGAAGAGGACCGCAAGAGTCGAGAACCTGAATCCCCTAAATCCTAGCTTCGAGATGAGGGCTTCTTTGCTATGAATCAAGAAATCACATGTCCCAAATGTTCGTATAAGTTCGCGCTGGACCAGGCGCTCAACCGCGAGATCGAACTGCAAATGCGAAAGCAACTGAGCGAAGAATTCGAAAGAAAAGAAGCCGATCTGCGTCAACAACTCGCCAAAGAGGCAGCCGAGAGAGCTGAGCGCAATTCGGCCGAACTTCAGATGAAACTTGAAGCCCAAGCAAAGGAGCTGAAAGAGGCGCGAGAGAATGAGCGCGCTCTGCTGCGCACGAAAGCAGAGCTTCAAGAGCAAGCGGAAAAAGCGGAGCTCGAAGCGCAGCGCAAATTATCTGACGAGCGCGACAAGATCCGCAAAGCTGCGCAAGACCAGGTAATCGAGGAGCATCGACTGAAAGATGCGGACAAGAACAAGCAGCTCGAGGATATGCGCCGCCAGATCGAGGATTTGAAACGGAAATCCGAACAGGGTTCGCAGAAGCTGCAAGGCGACGTCCAGGAGATCGAGCTTGAGAAAGCGCTTGCGCGAACGATTTCCGCGGGATCAGATCGAATCGGTGAAAAGTGGCGCTCGCGGCGCGGATGTCCTGCAAAAAGTAATAAGCGATTCTGGCCAGCTTTGCGGGACGATCCTGTGGGAATCCAAGCGAGTCCGGAATTGGAGCGACAAATGGATCGATAAACTGATTGAAGACAAACAAGCCGCCAAAGCTGATGTGGCGGTCATTGTGACAGACGCACTGCCTGAGCACGTTCAGCATATGGGCGGCGTCAGAGGAGTTTTAATCACGACTTTTCCGCTAGCAGCCTGCCTGGCAGAAACTCTGCGAGTAAACATGGCGCTGCTTGCGCAAACCCGGCTTGCGCTAGGCGGCCAGGACGACCAAAAATCGAGAATCTTTCAGTATTTCACGAGTCCGCAGTTCCACGAACGGATGGCTACAATCGCCGAGCAATTTCAGCAGATGCAGGCGGACCTGGCGCGGGAAAAAGCGGCGATGAACCGGACCTGGGCCAAACGCGAGAAGCAAATCGAAACGATTGTTTCGAGCACAGCGAAATTCACCGGAGAATTGCAGGCGCTGTATGGCCCTTCCCTGCCCCAGCTGCCGCAATTTTCGTAACTTCTCTTCAGGTTTCAGTTCTTCGCGAAGCAAAAGTTAAATGTTTGGCATGCGGTGCAGCAAACAGGCGCTAAGCGTTTCAGTTTGATGAGTCACTGGTTTTACAGCATGATTGGCTTCGGCAGAGCGGCACAAATTCAACAAGGAAACGAAAATGTGGTTTGAGCTCATTCTTGCCGCCGTGTTCGTGATCTTGTACGTGGCCTTTTGGGCCTGGCATTCTCAAGGAGCGGGCAAGCTCACTCAAGCGGAGATCGATCAATACCTAGCGATCATCGAAAAGCTACCGCTGCCTGAGAAAGGCGTTCAGGCGTTCACTGCCCGTCTCCGCCCATGGGCCGACGCGGACGATGGCAAGCCGGTCTACATGTTCAACCTCATCCATTTCTTCCCCCGGGTGCAGCCGTTTCCCGGCGCGCCGGAGTTCAAGGGAACGCCCGAACAGGCCAACACACACTATGAAAAGAGCCTCATATGGCTGTGGTTGAGTCACGCGTCTTATCCAACGTTCATCGGAGCTCCCCAAGCCAGAAACCTGATCAACATTCAGCCGGAGAGGACCTGGGGCAATATGACTGTCGTGCGCTATCCCAGCCGGCGCACGTTCTTGAAATTGATTTCCCACCCCAGCTATGCGCCCCTCGCACCTTACAAGTTCATGGCCGTGGAGCTTGACTTGGTGCCGGTTTCGAGAGGCACGGTCGTCCCCGACCTTCGCTGGTTGGTAGGCGGCGGATTTGCAATCGCTTTCCTGCTGCTCGGGTGGATACGCGCCGCCCTGTTGGGGTGACTAGCCACGCTTTCTGAGATACCTCCACACACGGCGCGAGGGCGATCCGAAGTCGCCGGGTCCCTTCTTGTCCCGTAGCTCTTTAGGTTGGGCAAATGTGAAAAATTTAAGACGCGACCCCGTCTGCTTTCTCCGGCGCTGCCTTTTCTAATCACTCGCCATGATGAATAGCGGCTGCATTTCGAAATCGGTGTAGAGTGGACGCAGGCGCTTCTTGTTATAGTACCTCTCGACGTTGACCGTTTTCTTGCTGCTGGTCACCACTTCAACCGGCATGTTGTCATAGCGCCCATTCTTCAAAACAACGAGGCGGCCGTGGCTGCCGTGCAGGATGAGATCGAGAGCAAGATTGCCGTAGGCCATGGGCACGATCGAATCAATCGCGTCGGGATCGCCGCCGCGCACCATGTAGCCGAGACGCTGGTTGATGGTCTGGATCGGCTTGCCCTTGTTGTATTTGGCGGAACGGTCCTTGAGTTCGGCCGAGACCAGGTCGCCGATTCCGCCGAGTTTCAGATGACCGAACGAGTCGGTCGTCCTGTCGGAGAACACCATCTCACCGCCTTCGAACATTGCCCCTTCTGAAACGATAACGACTGAATATTTGCTCGGATGATGCGCGCGGTCATAGCACAACAACTCCGTCAGATGCTCCATGTCGAATTTGTATTCCGGGATAACGCACCGATTCGCCGCGCCCGCCATGGTTGGCAACATCGCAGTGAACCCCGCGTAGCGTCCGAACACTTCCATAACGAGAAATCGCTCGTGAGATCCGGCCGAGGTGCGGAGACGATTCGACAATTCAATCGTCCGGCTGACGCACGTGCTAAAGCCGATGCAATAATCAGTGCCCGGCACGTCATTGTCCATCGTCTTGGGTATCGCCACGATCTTCACGCCTTCCTTGGACAAACGGGTCGCAAAAGAAAGTGTGTCGTCGCCGCCGATCGGAATCAGATAGTCAATGCCGAGCCAATCCAGGTTCTTGATGACTTCAGAAGTGAGATCGTTCTTGTCTTGACTGAACGTTGCGCGCAGCGCTTCAGGTACCTCTTCTTTTTTCACTGCTGAGGGGTTCGTCCGCGAGGTATGCAGAAACGTCCCGCCGGTCCGTGCTGCACGATTGACGACCTCTTCCGTCAGGATTTGAAAGTGCTCGCTGTTGTCGGCGTGTTCATCACGCAGGATGCTGATCGCGCCCAGCCAGCCATGGCGGATACCAACGACCTGATAGCCTTCGCGCAGGGCGCGAATGGTGACCGCGCGGATCGCGGGGTTGAGCCCCGGCACATCCCCGCCGCCGGTGAGAATACCGATCACGCCTTTCTTGGTGCTCATGCGACCGCTTTGTCGTTTTAACCTGTAGAGCCAGACGCGACTCCAATCTACCATCTTATTTTTGCGCAGACGCAAACCTGCAATAATCTTTCAGGAAAACATCACGAAAGGAGCAAGCACTATGGCCACGTATGTCAGTCTTATTCAGTTTACCGATCAAGGCATCCGCAACGTCAAGGACACCGTCAAACGCGGCGAGGCAACGATGGCCGAGGCCGAAAAAATGGGCATGAAGATCATTGAGGAATTGTGGACGATGGGCGCGTACGACGTAGTGGCGCTGTTCGAAGCGCCCGATGACGAGACCATGACCGCTTTCGCCTGCAAAGTTAGCTCATTGGGAAACGTCAAGACCCAGACCATGCGCGCCTTCCGCAAAGAAGAGATGGAAGGCATTCTGGCGAAGATCAAATAGCAGTTGCCTGCCGCGCCGTAGTTGTGCGAAGGCGGTAACAACTTTAGGTGCAGAGGAAGAAAGTTCTGCTCGTGCCATCGCGGCCATTGCAGCCACCGATCGTAGTTCTGTCAGGAATTGTTGACTGACCCCTATTGCACTACCCCTATTAGAACTACGGACGAGGCATTCGCGATTTCGAATTCATCGCATCATTCGCGGGCACTGAATCCGCGTACGTTCCTCGGTCAGCACGTGCAATGCAGGATGGCGTACGCCTGGCCCTTCTTCACTTCCTCCAACAACTGACAGACTTCCGCTGTGGGCGCCGCAATGAGCTCGACACCGCGCCGTTTCGCCTCCGCTAGGACTTCGTCCATTACCGGAAGCGCGCCCTGAGCGCCGGTTCCCACAATGAGCCGCTTACCTCGCCAGGGAATTTCTTCCTCGGCCGAAAGCGGCGTGTGGCCAAACTTTTCACGAAATTGCTTGGAAGGTCCTTTCTTCCGTTTCCGCACTTTCCCGCCTTCGATCACCACATCATGCGTGTAGCGCTTTCCCTCAACCTCGATCTCACCAAATTTCACCAGTCGTGCCTTCATATCTCAATGTTCCGCTGGTTCGAATTCCAAGACAAGTGTTCCGCCGAATTGTCGATTACTATCGGCAGCGGTGAAGTAAGAGTCTAAAGCGAAGCCGTCACAGTGTGCCCTGACTTTTGGCTGCACAACAACCGCCGATCTTAGGTCTGTCAAGATTTGTTGACTGACCCCTATTGTATTCCCCTGAGCCCTGCGCCGCCGCGAGCTTTCTTCTACCTCTTTAAATCAGCACTGATTTCGGCGAACTGAGCGAGGCGGCTTCCGTCTTCAGCGTTTCTCCTAATTTCTCTCTTATCTTCCAGCTCCCATCTCCCATCTTCCTGTTAAATATTTTAAGACGCGACCCCTTCTGCTTCCCCGTGGCTTAAGTAGTGCTGCAAATTGGGGAAAGCCTTGCACGCTTGCCGGGGCGGAATTGCCTCGGGAAAAACCGCATTCTCCTATGGCCATTAACCGCTCCGATCGCACCATTATTTCCAAAGTGGAAAACAAACAATACGCCGTGCCTGAGGAACTGCGGCAAGCATCCCACAATCCGACGACGACCCGGGTGCTGATGATCGAAGACAACGCCGAATTCGCCATGATCGTTGGTCATCTTCTCGGCCAGTTGGAGGTCGAGTTCGAGATCGAATCCGCCGGCAAACTCGGGGAGGGAATTTCTTCGCTGGCGGGAAACGATGTCGATGTTGTCCTGCTGGACCTGTTATTGCCCGATTCCAAGGGACTGGAGACCCTCGCTGCCGTCCGGGCCTGTGCGCCGCTCTTACCCGTAGTCGTGCTCACCGGTGCGGACGACGAGCATCTCGCGATCGAAGCGCTCCAGCGCGGCGCGCAGGATTATCTGGTCAAAACCGAGATCAATGGTCGCGTTCTCTCGCGTGCAATTCGGTATGCCGTTGAGCGGAATACGCTGCGGGCCAGGTTGCGGCTCTACGCGGCCGAATTGGAGGAAAAAAATCAAGCGATCGAGGCGGAGCTGAAGCTGGGCCGCAGCATCCAGGAAGCTTATCTACCGGCGGCGCGCGTGAATTTCCCGAGCAACAGTTCTGCCAACGCGGAATCGCTCCGTTTTACCTGTCGATTTCAGCCTGCGACCAACCTGAGCGGCGATTTGTTCGAGGTGTTCGAATTATCGGAGACGCAGGCCGGAGTGCTGATCTGCGACGTGATGGGGCACGGCGTTTCCGCCGCGCTCGTCTCGGCAACATTGCACGGCCTGGTCGCGGAGCTAAGACGATTCGCGACCGATCCCGCGCAGTTTTTGGGTGAGCTAAATCACGGATTGCACGCGGCGGTGCGCAAAGCGGACGGCCCGATTTTCGCGACCGCGTTCTATATAGTGATGGATACAGCCGCGGGCGAGATGCGCTACGCCAGTGCCGGCCATCCGACGCCGCTCATTGCCTGTCCGGCCGACAAATCGGTCGCGCCTTTGCCCGGGGCGCACGGCCCAGCGCTTGGACTGACGGAAAAGGCGAGCTACACATCCACGCAACGCGCGATGGCGGCGGGCGATTTTGTGGTGCTCTTCACCGACGGACTCTACGAAATCGATGGGCCGCGCCATGAGCCGTATGGCCAGGAGCGCCTGCCGAACGCAATCCGCAACCGATTGAAGATGTCGCCGTCGCTTCTCTTCGATGAACTGATTGGGTCGATTCGCGATTTTTCAGTCAGTCACGAATTCGACGACGACGTCTGCCTGGTCGGCATGGAAGTCGTGCGAGTCGGAAGTGGTGCCACGACTTGAATCATGGTGCGCTAAGGCGACGAAGCGAAAAACTTTGAGAAAGGCGCTCAGCGGGCGGGCAGAGGATTATTGGTAACGCCCTGACTGATCCTCGCGCTTCAAATCCAAAGCAATCTCGGCGAATTGGGCGAGAGCGGCTTGGAGATCTTCGACGATCGCCTGCGCGATGATGTCGGGAGCGGGAAGATTGGCGGCTCAGTCAAAAAGTGCAAAAAGTGAGGACCCGCCGCCTTTTCTTTCTACAGTGGCTGACTTCTCGTCAAGATTTGAACGTTGAACGTCTAGTCGCATACCCGATTTTCCCATTTCCGGACGGGCGTTCGCATAAGAATTTGGTAAATGTTATCGAGGTATCATGAGCATTGCACGCTACCAAGGCGTTGATGGATACGTCGGCAACACACCGTTGATTCGATTGCGTCGTCTATCCGAACTGACAGGCTGCGAGATTCTCGGAAAAGCAGAATTCATGAATCCAGGCGGCTCAGTAAAGGATCGTGCGGCCTACGGGATCATCACCGATGCCGAGCAACAAGGTTTGCTCAAGCCAGGCGCAACGATTGTCGAGGGCACCGCCGGTAACACGGGGATCGGTCTTGCTGTGATTGGTCACGCCAGAGGTTACCAGATAGTCATCGTCATTCCCAAAACTCAGTCGCCCGAAAAATTGAGTCTGCTCCGCACGCTCGGCGCGGAGGTCATCGCCGTGCCTGAGAAGCCTTACAGGGATCCGGAGAATTACAATCACATCGCGCGACGGCTTGCTGAGGAGCGTGGCTGGTTTTGGGCGAACCAGTTCGACAACACGGCTAATCGTGAAGCCCACTACCGCAGCACTGGCCCGGAAATCTGGAAGCAAACCAGCGGCCAGGTAAGCGCCTTTGTTGCCTCAGTCGGCACCGGCGGCACACTGGCGGGCGCTTCACTTTACCTGAAGGAACAAAATCCCAATGTTGCCGCGGTGTGCGCTGATCCCTATGGCGCTGCTATGTGGTCCTGGTTCACCAATGGCAACACTGATACCAACGACGGAGACTCGATTGCAGAAGGTATCGGGCAGGGACGTGTGACGAAAAACATTGAAGGCATCACGGTTGATGAAGCTTACCGCATCGATGACCAAACTGCGTTAACGATCGTCTACCAGCTTCTGCGCGAAGAAGGTCTGTTCCTCGGACTTTCCAGCGGGATCAACGTCGCCGGTGCTGTCCGTTTCGCGAAGGAGCATGGCCGAGGCCAGACACTCGTCACGCTTCTCTGCGACTCCGGGCACAAGTACCAGTCGACGCTTTTTAATCGCGAGTGGCTGGCTACAAAAAACCTCGATCCTGGCGTGCCGCTGGAATCCGTCTTCGGCTAAGGCGCGAAGCGAGCGGCGGTTGTAGTGGCGTTCGCCGCGGCGACCGAATGCTGTGGCCGTTGTCGCTGGCTGCGGCCAAATCAGCCTGCAAAGCTTGCTCAGAGTTTACTCGCCGCGGCGAGTGGCCAGCGGCGAGAAACGACTTTCGGAGTTCTGAGTTTCGACGCGACTCCAATCTACCATCTTATTTTTGCGCAGACGCAAACCTGCAATAATCTTTCAGGAAAACATCACGAAAGGAGCAAGCACTATGGCCACGTATGTCAGTCTTATTCAGTTTACCGATCAAGGCATCCGCAACGTCAAGGACACCGTCAAACGCGGCGAGGCAACGATGGCCGAGGCCGAAAAAATGGGCATGAAGATCATTGAGGAATTGTGGACGATGGGCGCGTACGACGTAGTGGCGCTGTTCGAAGCGCCCGATGACGAGACCATGACCGCTTTCGCCTGCAAAGTTAGCTCATTGGGAAACGTCAAGACCCAGACCATGCGCGCCTTCCGCAAAGAAGAGATGGAAGGCATTCTGGCGAAGATCAAATAGCAGTTGCCTGCCGCGCCGTACATCGCCGCACACAACTGAAGGCGGGTAGGAACGGTCACCCGCTCTCGAATTCTTTTAACCGAGAACTCGCGAGCATCGCTCGTGCGCTTGTGTAAAAAGTGAGGACCGACCCCCTTTGCTCCCCGATTTAAGCACCAAGGCTTTTCAGCTGCTCTGGATTCCAAATTCGTTCGGCGACTTGGGCGTAAAGAATTTGCCGCTCATCAAGATCAGCGCGCCGAAAGTGTTGGTGCGGACGAAACCAAGCCCGCTTTGCTCGACAAACGCAAGGAAGCCCGGATTGCGTTCGTAGCATTGTGGGTGAAGTGTTCGCGCGAGAAGGTTTTGACTGTTGTAATGCTCCAGCTTCTCCTCATATGGCAGAGCGCCGTAGCTTGCATTGAAGCTTTTGGGCAATAGCAACAGCCCTCCAATACGATTGCGATATTCGTAAAAGTCGGCTTCGTGCGGAAACTCATCCGCGAATCGTTCAGGTTTCGCCGCCCAAACGTGTTCTACCTCGAAGCGCTTTTTGCCAGTGCCACCGACATATTCGACAAAACGCGACGGATAACCGGATTCGCGTTCTATGTAGTCTGTTATGCGCCCGAGCACCTCCATCATGACATTGCGATTCATTTTTGTCAGATGAAAGCGATCATTGGTTTGAAAGCTTTCCTTTTCGGCTTGGAGCCGATCGTAAAGAAAGTCCACGAGTTGAGACGGATCCTTACGTCGGATGTCTCGCATCACGACGAACATTGCGTATTGCATCGTTGAATAGGCAATGAGGCGGAAGTTCCAAATGCGGCGGGTTACTAGAATGTCGAGGTACGTTGCGACGATTCGGATTTTCTGATCAGTCACTTCCGGGCCGTCTTCAGGTTGCAGCGCGGCTAATATTACCGGGTACTGGAGTGTAAATTCATGTCCCGCTAAATAGAAAACCGTCTCCAAACCGGGAGTTAGTTCATGCGAAGCCTGACGTAGGCGAAGGTATTGCCCAGTATAGAAAGCTAAATCACGTTCGATGAAACGCGCAAAATCTGAGCTTCGTTCTAGCCCCAGCGCTTTCGTATTATCCCGAACCCACCTATGAAATTCTGTGCCGATACGGTCGAAGTCCAGAGGCAATGCATTCTTTTTCCGTTCACGAATGCTCGCCGCGTGTTGGCTACGCAGCCACAGCTTTGATAGCGTCTGCGTCTTCATCTTTGTCGTGATGAACGAGTAAGCTAATACGCTCCTTCCAAATCGCGGCAGCGCGCATTCGCATTTCAGGATTGCTGATGTTTGCAAGGAGA
This sequence comes from uncultured Verrucomicrobiae bacterium, assembly GCA_963781735.1. Taxonomy (GTDB): domain Bacteria; phylum Verrucomicrobiota; class Verrucomicrobiia; order Chthoniobacterales; family UBA10450; genus AV69. Next base: position 9,961 of record CAWAHI010000005.1, read on the forward strand.
TAGCCTTTCAACATGTCGGTGGCCGTAAGAGATAGACCACGATCGTTCATCGTCTCAAAGATCGTGTAGGCGTCGTCGTCCGAATGAGCGGTGATTTCGACGAGGTGGACGTTTTCGATCAGCCAGTCCACAAAAAAGGGCAGAGCATCTGTTGTGAGGTTCGCCGGAAAATGTTCTTCGATTGTCCGGTAACGAGCCAAAATATTCCGGATCGATTCCGGCTGGTCGCTCTCATCGAAGGACTGCTGATTGAAAAGAGCCTCCATGCAGGCCGTGCGATCCGGCACGTCAAGATTAAAGGACTTTTTCGAATACTTTTCGGAGAAGATCAGCTCGTTCAGTTTTACGGCGTCTTCTCGCCCGCGTTGCAGATTGTGCAGGAAGATTAGGAGAAGCGACATCGTCGTTAGTCGCTGCTGGCCATCAATAATGAAGTTCTGGCCTTCCCGTCGCACTAATGATAATTGATCCAAGGAAGTAGTGACCGTAGGTGCTCACATCTTGGCGCTCATCGGTCGGCTCGAAATCATCGAGGAATTATCCGGTAAGATCTTGAACGAGCTCGCGTACTGCTTCGGCTGCCACTTGTACTCGCGCTGATAGTAATCGACAGCGTACCCAGTACCGCTTAGCAATTGTCGAATCGTCTTCGCCTCTCCACGTATTTCCTGCATAAGGCTACCGTTTCAAATCAGACGCGATTTCAGCAAATTGGGCAAGACTGGAATGCCTCTGACCGCTGTCTATCCGGCTGTGGTGCCAAAGCTCTGAGAGAAAAGTGCAAAAAGTGAGGACCGACCCCGGCTCCGTTCGCGCTTGGAGGATTTAGTGAGATGTGTCGCCGTTCAGCGTCGGTTTCTCAGTGATTTTCTCGGTGTCGCCATCGACTTTCACGAACTCCCGGATCCTGTTTGTGAGCGTGGCCCCGAGGGCATGTTTAGTAGACAAATCATCTACCGAACTATATGGGCGATGATTAATAATCGCGTCGGCTCGAGCGGGACCGATATTCGGAATGTAGATCTTGAAAATGGTGACAGGATTCCAGTGGCACACTCAACCCGTGCCAATCGGACGGACAAGCATCACATTTTCCCCAAAGACTTGCTCAAGCGAAACCGCTTTAACGGATCGTCGGTCCAAGCAGTCTCTGCAACATTTGCTTTGTCGTGGCAAGAGAGAACCAATCCATCGGCAGCAAGAAGCCTGTCGTGTATCTCGACGAGTTTAGGCATAAGAAATCCTTTCGCGGAGTCATGAACAGCCATTTGATCCCGCATCTCCGAGGAAGCGGCATTTGGGCCAAGAACGTGCGGCGCGGCTTCAAGCAATTCCAAACGGTGAAAGGGGCGACGAAATTTGCCGAGCGTTCCAGCGAGAAGCGGTGGGGATTCTGGCTATTCAGAAAAGATTAACTTCCCGCTCTGACTCTCGCCCGCACCCCATCCACGACGAGCTACCGCTGCTCGACGACGCGCAATTGATCGTGACGAACTGCGCGCGCATCAAGTGTGCGCCGAGGCCGATTTTCCGAGCGACCAAATCAACTTGCTAAGCTACAAGGTTCCCGGCGATTGCTGACCCGCTTCGGTGAAGGGACGGCACGTTACTATTAAAGCGAATCGAATTTTAGTGTGGAACTCCGGCACAAATGCCAAAGAGGCTCGATGAACTCCGGGAATCCGGTGCCGTAGAAAAAACCTCGCCACCATGGAAGCCAGACTATTAACGGTTATTGAGAATGAATGAAGTCCTAAGCAAAGTGACCAGCCAGCCGACAACGTCTCAAGAATGGGCGTCGTGGCTCCAAACGGAGGAGGAGCGCTCCTTAAAGTTATACATAGATTACCCGGAACGGCTTGTCTCCGACAGCAACCAGGAGCGACAGGTCGTGGGCGATTACGCGGGGCGGGAGATTCTCGAACTTCTCCAAAACGCAAATGATGCAGCAGCCGAAGCGGATATGCGCGGCCGTGTTCGCATCGAACTATTGGCTGACGGATTAATTGTAGCCAACGAGGGCGCGCCCTTTACTAGAGACGGAGTAGCTTCTCTAAGGCTGGCTAATATTAGCCCAAAGCGCGGTCGAAAGAGACAGACGATTGGTAGCAAGGGCCTTGGATTTCGTGCGGTTCTAAATTGGTCTAAGACACCTACGATCATTAGCGATTCCTTAGCCCTTCGATTTAGTGCTGCCGCCGCGGAGAAACGGCAGCACCAACTCGAGGCGAGCAGCACGGCGCTGCGCCGACTCATTGCTGAAGAGCAATCCACGGCCGGTTCTTTGATTGTTCCGCTCCTAGCGTTTCCCGATTTCGGTTCAAGCTCCACCAATCCGGAACGCCAAACCGATTCGGGCGCGCTTCACGAGCGCGCGTTAGCGCTGCGACGGCGCGCGTTTACGACCGTTATTGCGATGCCATTTGACGACAGTAACCGGGGATTTTCTCAAGCAGTTGAGCAGTTGGCACAATTACGCCCTGAAGTGCTGCTTTTCGCTCGCAATATTGACCGGCTCGAAATTATCCGAACTGGCCAACCGTCGATAAATTGGCGTCACGAACTGTCCGAGGGCGACGTTTCCGTGGTGCACGTCGGGCCCCACGAGTACGCGAATGGAGGGTGTTTCGAAAGTCCGCCTCGTACCGGCTGACTTGCTTCCTCCAGATCGACCCCTGGGCTTGGACTATGAAGTGATCGTTGCGGTTCCCAAAAATCATGAACTTATTGACCGCGTCCTCTATTCCTATTTTCCAACGGAGACCTCATTCCCTTACCCGGTGGTCGCGCATGCCACACTCGACTTACAGGCGAATCGACAGCATCCCCAAGTTACATCTGCGAATTGTTTCATTTTGTCGGAGTTAGCTACCCTTTTGGCTAGTGTCGCAGAGAAGGTGGCTACCGCGAACAATGATCAAAGCGGTTTAAAGCTGCTTGCTAGTAATAGTTGGTATGACCCCCTCGAAAAGTTTAAGTTTTAGGGAATTGCTTTGCGCAGCTACCAAGGAGCGCAACATCATTCCAACAATTGGAGCCGGTATTGTAAAGCCACGCGCGGCAAAACGAACAAATTTCACAGACACATCATGGCTCCCAAGAAAGAATTTTTCCAAAGTGGCTCGTATCAATGATGATGGACTCTTGCAGGTGCTGCGATGGTTGGACGTAGAAGAGTTGACCAGCAGCGATTTGGCAGAGGTAGCAGTCGACTTTGAAACCGATGCGCAGCGTGCGGATTACATTGTTGGGTTCGTAAAACAAAGAATATCCCTGAGCGCGAAGCACCCAGGGCTTCTCCTCGATAGCAAAGGACAACTAATTCCTGCAGGGTAGAAAAGTTTTCTTAGGTGCAGCATCTCACGGCATCTCAGAACTGCCCGCCTGGTTTGAAACTCGGTTTATTAATGAAGAATTACGTGTCGCATTGTGGGACCGGCTGGAACCTGGCAGGCAAGATCGGTTTCTGTCGCAACTCTCGCCACTCGGTGTTGTAGCGTATTCCATAACGAGCCTCATCGAGGATCTGATCGGCCAGGCACGGAGGCGAATAGGGACATCTGCCGACGTGGAACAGGGAAATTCGGGGAGAGTTAATACGCGCGCTCTATTCACTGTTTTCGGCGACGGGAGCCCGCGAACTGCGACCACAGTTCCCAGTGGAACGCGCGTTAAGGTTGCAACAATCGCCGGAACCTTCGATGACGCTCCGAAGGTTTATCTTTCCGGCGCTTACGGCGCGGCGGGGACAAATCCTCGAAGATTTATATAGCTTCTCACCGACGAGACTGCTCGCCTCTCCAGGTGCTAAGGGATTGAAAGATAATGACTCTAGTCTCGCAGACTTTTTCCTGTGGTTAGGCGTTGCAAATTTTCCAGCCGAGGTGCGAATCCCAGTCAGCGATGTAAGGATGAGTTCAACAAGCATGCGCGCTGGAACCTAGCCTACCCTCTCCAGATAGAAGATTATCATTTCACGGACCCGCAGTTCTCAAGCTACTGCTCGGAGGTCGCTGTCGATCGACAACCTGGCTGCAATTCTCAAGCGTGCGCCGCCTGCTGCTATCCTCGCTTGGCTGGCAACCGATTCACGGGCTCAGCAATGGAAAACCAATTTGCGGGCGCATGGTAGGCTAGCCTGCAAACGATCTGGAGACCGGAACGTTAGACACTATGATGGCGGAATCCCTAGCTACGTAAGTTGGAAAATACAATCGACAGCTTGGCTCCCGACATGGGATGGCCATGTGGCAGCGCCCCGCAATTGTCTAGCCGAGCCTGTCCAAGCAATCACCGAATTGTTGCCGATTCCAGCATGGTTAAGCGCTGAGCACATGCGGAAATATGGTGTTCAACGCGAACATACCGAACGTCCGCTTTCGATAATGCCGGGGTCCTGCCGGGTTTCTCGCAGGTCCGCCCTGAGGAACTGTATGAACTCTTGCTTCGAGTTTACCGCAGCATAATCCCCAAGGGAATTTGGCTAAGGCTCTTTATCAAGCCGTTCTCGAGGCATTTCGCTGATGTCGAAACCTTGGACTGTCCGGCGCGTGATCGATTCTTCCAGAAGGGTCAAATTTAACACGTCAGAAGAAGAATTTACAGTACAACCGATATAAGCAGTGCGTGGCATTTAAATACGGATGACCTGCCGCAAGGCCTGCGACACCGGTTAAAGATTGCCGAGCTGCCGAAGAATGCTCGAGCTCAACGCGTGCACAAATTGTTTGGGGTCAAAACCATCGGACGGGAACAAATCGTGCGGCGAATCCGCTCGACGATGCCCCACGCTGATGCCACAGAAGCGTCCGAGAAGATTGCAAAACTAAAACCTCTTATCGGATATCTGAGACGCACGCAGACCCAGCGCTACCGTGAACAGGCCGTATTCAAAAGAACTCACGATCAATCTTTGCTCAACGATTGACGGTGGTGGAGTTTCGAGGACAAATCCTGCCTCTGGATTTGAAAGCTTGGAGCTGGATGTTTGATGAACAGAGTCGGACTGCATATTTACTCGCGGATCCAGCCGATCCTGACCCTCTGGAGTCTGCCCTTTTCGCAAGTAGCGTCGGGGAGATTTTCGCCGACGTTTTCGGCCCGGAACGCGGCACCGAAATTGCGCAACTTGCGCAGTGTCCTCGTCGCGACCAGCTCGCCTTGTTGAGAAGATTGGTTGGCCACGAAACCGTACCGGCTGGGAAGAACTGGAGCAATGGCATCAGAGAGAACTGTCCAAGGACGAAATCATAAATCTCCCGGCTGACGAGCGCCCCCCTTCACCACCTGGCGCTGTAAAACCACCGGTCGCGGAGTGGCCAAACGGCGTGCCGCCGACGCCTGAGGAAACACCACCTGCGCAACCCGAAGGTGCGCTCGCTATCAGATCGGAGCCACATTCGCCGCGGCGATCGTCGAGAACTGTCACTCTACGAATTTCGCGTCGCCCTCCCTCAGGACCTCGCATTACTCCACGCGAACGAGTGAGCGGAGACTTCTGTGAAGAAAAAGTGATGGAGTTCGAGATGCATAGTGACCCGCCCCGTTATCCTTGACATGTCGCAGGCGTCACTGGATGGAGCTCGCCAGGAGTTGATATCCTCAGTTTCGACTCAGCAGAAAAGCGAGCTGCGTTTCTCGCTGCAAAACACGCCTCCATGGTCAGCCGATTCATTGAGGTAAAAGGACGGCGCGATATGGGAGCCAAAATTGACTTGCGTGATAACGAACTGAGCGCCGCCCGACGATTTGGAAGCAAGTATTATCTTTATCGAGTCTACGACCGAGGCAACGGAGAGTATAGCTTGGCTATCCTGAAAGACCCTTTGAACGATCGAAGTGGGCGTCGGCGGTTTTATGAAATGGATCTAGACGCGGCACATCAAACAGAACGCTTTGATCTTGCACAGGGCTTAACGAAAGACGCGTACATGCGAGGGTCCCGCTTCGACACGATTAAATAAGACATTCAGCGCAGGTGCGACAACTTGAAGGATATCTAAACCAGTATTTTACAAAACAGATTTAGCAGCATCATTTCGTCGATTGAGCCTGCGGCGGAGTTCGCGATGCGTGGGTCGCCGACGACGACGGCCAGGCATTTGGCGCGGGAGATCGCGACGTTGATGCGGGAGCGGTCGAGGATGAATTTCAGGCCGCGTGAGCCGTATTCGCCGTAGCTGGAGCAGAGCGACAGGATGCAAACGGCTGCTTCTTGGCCTTGGAATTTGTCGACGCTGCCGACTCGGGCGCCCTTCGGCAGGGCTGCTCTTAGCGCCCGGACTTGGGCGTTATAGGGTGCGATGAACAGGAAATCGCTCAGTTCGAGCGGCTTTATTTTACCGTTTTTGTCAGTAAAAGGCCGATTAAATAGCTCATTATATATAGCTTTTACCCGTTCGACCTCTTCGTCGCTCCGCTGGACATCGCCATCGTGCTCGACTCCGCTGAACACAATGCCTGATTCGATTTTGACATAGGCGCTTCCATTTGCCGGAACGTCGATCTTCTGATTGGCGCATTCCGGAATCGAGCCGAGCCGGCCCTCGTAAATGCTCTCGGAGATGAACCGGCACACGTTTGGGTGCATCCGCCAGGATTCGCCAAGGAACAACCCGCGATCAGGCGGCACCACCGAATGGAAGACTGGCATGTCTTCTTTGCTCTTCTCAGTGTCTTTTAACGCATAGTGAAGCGCTGACAGTCCGGCGTCACCGGGATGCGCGCCTTGGACCGGTTGCTCCAACTGCATCTGGTCGCCCAAGAGCACAAGATTCCTCGCTGACCGCGCTGTCGCCACCGCGTTAGCGAGAGAAACCTGGCCTGCTTCGTCGATGAACAGGAAATCAAGCTGGTTTTTCCACTCAGGTCGGCTGAACAGCCATGCCGTCCCGGCAATGATTCCGCCGGAATATTCTGGGTGTGCTGCGCCGGTATCTTTCACGTAACGCAAATCTGGATTGGCTGAATGAAGATCCTTGTCGGGCTCATCGCCAACCTTCAAACCAGCCAGCTTGCGACCGTTTTGCCGAGCTGCGTCGCCGCACGCCTTGAGCAGATTGACCACAGCTTTGTGGCTGTTCGAGGTGACGCCGACCTTTTTACCGGCAGCCAACAAGGTGTCGATCATACAGGAAGCGGTGTATGTCTTCCCTGTGCCCGGCGGGCCCTGAATGACGAGGCAGCCGCCATTCATTAATCCGATGATTCGAAGCGCCGCATCGACGGTTGATTCACCATCTACTTGCAGCGGATTCGCCGGAGTCAATCGTTCCAGCAAGGATTTAACCGGCGGGTGAAGATCGTTAGTCAGCTGCTGCGAAGCTATGTCGAAGAGCGCATCCGGAATCTCGCCAGGGTTCACATATTCGTTCTTCAAAATCGAACCATTACTGGGAAATTTTCCCTGACATTTATCCTCCAAACCTTTCTTGCCAATTTTCAGCGACACCTCGCCGGCATCCAGGTCGATCGAAGCGATCGCGAAGCTTGCGTCCAGATTATGAGTGAACATTATCCTGTCATCGGTGCCTAACTTGCATTCCTGCGATGGATCGAAGGTGTATTTCTGGAGGAATGACTTCTTTTCGGCTACGCAATCTCCGACCGCTTTCAACCCCTCGATACAACCAGAATCGTCACGAAGTTCTTCAGCACTCGCGTCGGCGCGATCAAACATTTTCCACCACATCGGTTTCAGCTCGCGCCGATGGAAATCGACCAGGTCGGCGAGCACGACTGAGATTGGATCACCGTTTGCGCGAAGTTTGGCCGAGAGCTCCTGTCGCTTAGCGATCTCAGGGTCGGCCGGTTTCGGCGGCGCCGGTGCGTCTGCGGAATGACGATCGACGTAAGAGATCCCCTGCTCTTTCGCCAGGTTCCTTAACCACTCACAAAGTTCGGCATTAGATTTACAGTCGTCCTCGTTGTAATCACGAATGCCTTTCAAAATGCTGCTGCTTTGCCAATCGCGCGGCTGTTTGGTCGCCATCCAGTTCGCGTATTGAACGATCGATCCCGAAGCGGTCGTGACGTCCGTCCTACGTTTCGGTCGGTAAAGCGCCTCGATGCTTTTGATGGAGTAGCTGTCTTCGCCAATCCGCACGGCATGGCGGACGATTTGATACAGATCGATGAATACATTGTTACGGAGCAGATCATCGACTTCGTCCTGGCGTGTGTCGTGGCGCGTGCTCAGGCGCCTAACAGCGCTCACTTCGTAGGCGGCGTAATGATAGATGTGCATCGCTGGATTTTTCTTCCAGCGCGCGTAAACCCAGTCGATGAATCCCTCAAGCGCGATCTTTTCTTCAACCCGATCGTGAGCCCACCAATCACGGAATTCCAATTGCCCGATCGTTTCGTTACGGGCCCAGGTGCCAAACAAGTATTCCAATCCACCGGGGATTAACGGATATCCTTCCATGTCGAAGAACACGTCGGCTGAATCGGCTGGTGGAAGCGTAGTCAAACCCACCGGCTCACCATTGGGCCCTTGGTGCGGCAGAATCTTGTAGCGCGGCTTTGCATCAGGATTCGATTTCCGATCATCGCGCGTCTGGCATTGAAGTCCCGCCTGCGACACCAGTTTCTCCAAAGTGCCAGCGTCGAGCTTATGAACTGATTTACCTGAGGCTGCGGCAAGCGTTGTCATCGTGACGATGCCGGCGGTTTTCAGCTTTTTAATCTGGCCGACGGTGATGTTCGCGACCTGAACGAGGTGATCTTTATCGAGAAAGAATTTCTCCGCATACGAGGTCCATCGACCATGATCGGCACGCGGAAGCGGCTCCGGGCAATCATCCATTTTGCCGCTGAACGCTGCCTGCATCGCAAGAAAGCTCTCTTTGATGTGGCGGTAATAATGAATGAAATCTTCGACACGAAACTCGATTTCGGTCCCATCGCCGAGAATCACACCAATCCGGTCCGGCATCCCCTGCCCCGTCGCGGCCGCTAGCATCTCTGAATAGCAGCAGAGCTGAATCGGGTAATAAGGTTTCGGCGAGAGCGCCAGTTTTGTGTCCCAGGCCTGATATTTACCCGACGCGTCGAGCTTCAGGAAATCGGCATAGCCGGCAAAGTCGCCGTCGCGCAACGCCGCCTGATAAATGATCGGCGCCTTCTTGTTGATTGCCTCCAGCGTCGCAGCGTGTGCAGCGTCGAATTTGTTCTGGTCTTTAGGGATTTCGATTAGGCCAGTGCCCGCCGCTTTATACCTTTTCAGAACCGATTGCTCGTGTTCGTCACCTGTGCGCGAAAGGAGTTTTTCCTCTTCCGTTTGCTCGTCCGGTTTAATCGCACCACGATTTTCCAGTTCGTACCGATCCAGCCACGAGGCAAATGGCGACGCCAGATAGCGAATCAGATCGCTAGGCGAATAGATGATCGTGCCAGTCTCTTTTCTCATGTTTCCGGAAGTCTAACACGACCGGTCGGACATCGGCTGTCCGAGGTAGCGAAAAATCGCGAAAATTTCACGAAATTGTTTGGCTAATACGCAGAGCCCTTTCGGCACGACGGCTGGGACGTTGGTCGGCAGTTCGTCCGGTAGTGTGATCACGCCACAACGGGTCACGCTCACCATTAACGTGGCGTTTTGATTTTGTCAGAGCGCCGTCCAGCTGCCATCGGTGTATGTTGCGCTTGCAGTGTAAGGTCGGCGCCTCGTGCTAACCCTACCCCGATTTCAGGGTAGGCTCGCGCACAATGAAGCGCTTTTCGTCGCGATTCGCGTCAGCAATCTAAATCGTCCGCCCCTCAAGCTGAGACCCAGCCCAAACATTCAAAATCACAACTCCTAGACCCTAGCCGGCCGCAGAATCAAGGCTGTGATGTTTCCCACCCCATAAATGCGTCCAGGTCGTCCCGAACTACGCCCAATGCCACGCTTACTACAAGCGCATCATCAACGAAGCCCGTTATTGGAATCCAGTCGGAAATAACATCTGCCGGCGTTAAGAAGTATAGTACTGCCGCTACTACGATTACGAAATGCTGCCGAGATATATCTCGATATTCACCCCGATAGTACGCACGAATTAAACGAATCATTGCCATTACGTAAGCCCACCTTTCGAAGAAGGCTCCCCTTGGAACTTCCTTGGCTTTGCGGCTGGCCTCCTCAAATAGCTGCTTAAGACGTTCTGGCTTTTTTGCGTACTCCGCAGCCTCGGATACGGCTTTTCGGAAAAAGACGCTTTGGATCACATCATCCGCAGTAATTGGAAACCGCCGCGGGCGTGGGTTTATCGGACGCTTGGTTCGTCTCCGAGATTCATTTGACTTCACAGTGCGCCGCCTCTGCATGGAAGTTTAAACTATTTACGCGATTTCCCCTCCGGATCCGACTTTGGCTCCATTGTAGCTTCTGCAACCAGCTTACGCAATGCTTCGAGAGCGGTATGAGTAGCGTCCGCAGCTTCCCTCCACGTTTTGGCGCGTTCTTTGGCGGACCGTACCGCACCAGCAACCTTCTTGTTTTTTCCGGTTTTAGGGCGTTCCCGACGCGCAAACAATTCGTTGAGTTTTTCTTCTAGGAACGCGGACAGAAACTCCTCCGGAGAAACCGCCTTGCTTTGCCGCTTTTCGCGGGAATCGCACATTTGGCGAACTAGATGATCCAATTCGTCCGGTATTTGAATCAAATAATTCACCTGACGTTGCTATCGCATTACGGCGGTGCGACACAATAAGACCAAAGTCCGATAGTCCCACAAGACGTCATAGCACACGAGATCGTGTGGTTCTACCTGCCGTGCGCAACTACGGTCAGGCGCCATTTTACGGCACCTCGACTCGGGTCGTGCTGCGCATGGTTCTCGGGCGGCAAGGGGTCGCCCCGTATTGCAAACATCCTCACGGCCGCAGGCTTCGCAATCCTTTCGAGTTGCTCTTCCGGGAATTCGGTTCCAAGTCCGACTCGTCGAGCTTCAACGTGCAATTTGTGAGACGGCAGCGTTGAGGCGTTTGAGGCTGGTCTTGGGCCAGAGCTTGCTGGTGTTGTAGTAATCCCGGAACGACGGCGTTCGCTTCGGCAGCTTGAGCCACTTCGCTTTCCACCGGGTGTAGATGTGCACGTCCGGCTTCAGGGCGCCGGGCTTGTCGAGCGTTCCGACGCGCACGAACCGGACATTGGGCTTGCGCCCATAGTCGCTCCAGAGCGCGGTCTGACACTTGGGGCAGCGGTAGATGTCGTGCGGACCGTTCTCGCGCGGCACCGGCACGGCTACCGGCTTGCCGCGGAGCAGCTTGATCGCCCGAGTTTCGATGATTGCGTTGAGTACGAACGCGCTGCCCGTCAGCCGCTGGCAGTCGTCGCAATGACAGCAGTGGACGAACATTGGCTTGTCGAGGAGCTGGTAGCGGATGGATCCGCAGGCGCAGCCGCCGGTGACTTTCTTTGCCATGGTGAGCGATCCGAGCGAGGCGAACAGTTCTTTAGTAGTGCGCGCCGACGTATTCCCACATCTGGTGATGCCAGTAGGGCCATTCGTGCCCGCCCTCCGGGCCCCAGTCGTCCAGATGATGAGCAATGCCGCGATTACTGAGGATCTCGGACATTCGGTAGGTCGGGCCGCTGTTCTCCCACGGACCACAGCCGGTCACGAGCCGGATGTCGCAGCTGGCGTACTGGTGGAGAAACCACGGGTCACTCTGGTTGGCCATATAGTCCACCGGGTTATTGAAGTAGAAGTTGTCGTCATACATGCCGTCCATCGAGTCGCGCATGTCGTAGATGCCTGATAGCGCGTAGCAGCGCTTCACATGGTCGGGATGTTTGAAGAGGGTGTTGGCCGCGTGATAGGCACCGAGCGATGCGCCCAGCGTGGCAATCCCGATGCCCGGCGTCTGGCACTGTGAGTCGATGAACGGGAAAACTTCGTTCGCTATATAAGCGTCATATTGCGCCTGCATCCAACTGCGATGGAAGGGGTGCGCTCCTTTGTTTGCGAACGAATCGCTCTGCACGCCGTTGATGCAGAAAATGCGGATTCGCCCCTGGTCGAGGTACGGGCTGAGAGTGCGAATCATGCCCTGACCTTCCTGCTCCCATTCGTCGCCCATGCTGGTGGGGAAGGCGAGAATGGGCGCTCCGTAATTGCCGTAAACGGCGACGCCCATGTCGCGATTGAGACGGTGTGAATACCAACGCTGATGGTCACGATGCATCCAGCCGACGATAGCGCGGCGACAGTCAGGCTCAAGCCGGGTGTGAGGGCGCAGAGATGATCGTGCCAGTTTCTTTTTTCATGTTTCCGGAAGTCTAACACGACCGATCGGACATCGGCTATCCGACCCAGCGAAAAACTGAGAAATTTCACGAAATTGTTTGGGTATCGGACAGCGTTTGTCTGACCCACTGGCGTAATCTTTGGTCATGAAGAACAGAATCCATTTTTGCAATCAGGAACACTTGAGCGAAATCGATGGTTACATGGAGCTTGGGATGCAGGAAGAAGCGCTCGATCTAATCCGGGGCACACTAGGGAAAAGACAGATTTCGGGGGAAGAGTTTTACATTTGTGTCTTTGCGCTCCTGCAGAGTGAACATCCTCAATCATTCAAGAGGGTTGTTGAACACGCGTACGGGCAACTCAGCGAACCAACGGACGACCAAGTTCATTCGGCGATGCTGAACTATTACTTCAGCGTCGGCGAGGCTGCGAGGGCGTTTGAATTCTTTCCCCGCCGCCCGACGAAATTCTTCGATGCCTGGACAATGATGCAGGTGTGCCTTGAACTTGGACGTTTGGATGAGGCAAAGAAGGTGGCGCGATATTGTTCCGGCCTTCTTGCGACAGCCGACGATGATTTCACCAGAGCTTCAATGGTCGATGCTCTTGCGGCTTACTACGTACAGATCGGCGAGTCGGAGCAAGCATTGAAGCTGTGGAACGAAGCGCCGACAGAGCCTGCCTTTCAGCGGCAACGGTTGACTGGTATCGTAAAAACGCGGCTGGTTCAGGCACTCGAAGCGGCCAAAGTTGGACTTGCGACAATCGCGGAAGCTAAAGACGATGCGGATCTTAGCATCGAACCTCCGCTATCAAATAACACCTCTGCCTTAATGAGCGACACGGACCGCGAACTGAAGGATTGGGTGCGGGCAATCGAGCGACTGATAGCTGAAGCAAATCAACCCACCTTATAGTGCGTGGACGGGGCGAGCTTCGGCTGAGGCTTCTGGTCCTGCATCGAATCCGATCTCGATGCCGCCCGGATGACAAAGCCTGGCAATTGCCTCGACCATGCTCAAAGAGGCACGACAAATTTCGCCCCGCGCGGCATCACTGAAGAGGTCGAGCGGGCGGGTACTTTCACCCAGCCTTAGACCGTCAATAGCTTGCCTCGAAGAATCAGGAGGGCGGCAACCGCAGCCCCTAGCATCAAGAGTGTTGAGCCTGTGTCCGGTGTCGAAAATATGCGGAAGCTATCTCCCAGAGGCGAATCGGAAGAAAAGCCTGGCTGGCCTGCCAGTTGGGGTATAGATGGTTGGACCGGACGGGTTCTCCTGAATAATGACCGTGTTGCTCATACATCAGTGAGGGAAGGCCTGTATCAGCCAGCAGACCCCGGTGATCGTTCGAATAGAAGAAGATTAGCTGAGGCGATCCTGGTCCAGGGTTTGTTTCCGGATCGAACCGCAGGATGTCGGAAACGTGGCCATTCGCGTCCATCAGCACCACATCGCCCAACGGAAAGGGGTTCAGCTGAGGGTGCGCCGTAAAAGCCAGAGCACTCGTCAGCCCGCCGGGTCCGGGATCGGACATGAGCACGCCAGTGAGGGGAATGACGCCGCCGCCAAAGAGAGGAGGAAGCTGGAGCTTGCCTTGGCCGTCCTCATGAAAGCTAAATGTTGGAACGGGGCACAGCGCGAAGCGTGTTGGCACTTGCAGCCAATGCGAATAAGACGGCGAGAACAATTCGTGAGATTTTCATAGGGTTAGCGCTGGATTCGTGTGCGGTTTTGCGAACAGAGTTTCAGTTGTCTTCTAACGGGAGCAAGAGCGTAGCTTAAAGCTTGCCAGCGGCTTGGCAGCTTATTCTGGAGATTCTAAACTGCCGAGCTACGCCGCACGATCCAAGCCGGTTAACCTCTAGTAACTTTTTTTGTAGAATCGCGATGGCAACTCTCATCGGTGCACAATTTTGTAAGATAGACCGACGCCTACTTTCCTGAATATATAGCGACTAGAATATAACTAACAAATGTTGGGCATAACCCCCCTTTCATGAGTGAGTTGAACCAAATTACCCTCATCGCACCGGTCAGTGTAATTAATTCTGACGGAAGAACCCTGTTCTGGAAAGAGTTTCAGTTGTCTTCTAACGGGAGCAAATCGGCAACGCCGCAACTCCAATCAGTGACGCAGAACGCGAGTTAGAAGGTCTGCAGGACGGGATCAAGCGGCTGATACCAGAGATGGTCGAAGCAAATGAGGCTCGCGCTCGGACGCACTGATGCTCATGAGCTTCGCCTTTCTGAGATGATAATGATTCGCTCGGGGCCACCATTCTTCCGTCCTTGCTCCCCGCTCCGAGCTTTTTGGCTCTTTAGTTCTATCTTTAAGCATGCGGTTCGTCCTCGCCTTGATCGGCACCATGTTCGCCCTCGACATCCTATGGTGGGCGGCCTCGGCGCGAATCGCTAAACCGACTTTTGCTCGCATCACGGTTGCCATTTTCGCTCTGGCCCAATTAGCGGGACTAATCTGGCTGCTGACCCAGCGCTTTGCGCACGCAGAATCGATGGCCCTGTTTTCAAAGTTCGCGATGGCAACCGTATTCATCTGGCACATGATCCTTCTGCCAGTTCTGTTGTTGCTGACTGTGGCGCTTCTCCCGATTCTCGCAATGGTGGCTCTTATTCGAAGCGCACGACGCCTGCGCAATTTCAATCTGACTCCAGCGGATGCGCGCGGAGCATTGAGCCGGCGGCAATTTCTGGGAGTCGCTCTCGCCGCGGCGCCGCCGCTCTTCAATCTTAGTCTGGCCACCGTTGCGATGCGACAGCTCGATCAATTTCGCGTTCGCCGCTTCGTTCTGCCGATCGCTGGTTTGCCGAGCGATCTTCACGGGCTGACCATCACCCAAATCAGCGATATGCATGTCGGCCGGTTCACTTCCGGCCGCGTTTTGCGCGAGGTCGTCCGCGTCGTTAACGAGTTACGTGCCGATCTCGCTCTCCTTACCGGCGACTTGATCAACGACGCTCTCATGGATCTTGACCATGGGCTCGACCTCGTTAGATCGATGCAGGCCCGGCACGGTGTTTACCTGATCGAGGGTAATCACGACTTGATCGAGAACGGCCTCGAGTTCGAACGCCGGGTGAAAGACTCAGGCATTCCATTTCTTCTGGACGAATCAATCGTGATCACTATCCGCGGCGCGCCACTGCAACTACTTGGACTTAGTTGGACGCGAGCGCGAGAGAACAGGGACGTGGCTATTGCAGCGGCCGTGCGCGAGCTCCTTAACCAGCGTCAGCCGGAAAGTTTCCCGATCCTTCTGGCGCATCATCCGCACGCCTTCGATGCTGCGGCAGCAGCATCAGTTCCCCTTACCCTCTCCGGCCATACTCACGGCGGGCAGCTTATGTTAAACGAGCAATGTGGGTTCGGGCCGGCGCTGTTTCGCTATTGGTCCGGCCTGTATCGCAAAGGAGCGAGCAAGCTGATCGTTTCAAATGGCGTAGGCAATTGGTTCCCCCTGCGGGTACGCGCGCCTGCGGAACTTCTGCATCTCACGCTTCTGCGTCCTTAATCCTCTTAGTTTAAGCTTTAACGGGTTCAGGATTCAATTCTTCTAACTCCTCCCCTCTCCTCTTCACTGAGTCCCTTCGATGCCGGGCAGAATGCATCGCCGTTTACGGTTTTTTCTTCCGCGTTTCGGCGAGGTGTGCCCGCAACCATTCGCCGGTAGGCTGAGTGTGGCCATCCGGGAATTTCACCAGATAGGGTTTGCCGGATAGATAACTCTTGCTGGCAATACCGGTGATGAAGTCATCGGTGGTCTTCACGTGGTCACCGGCCTTGGCGAGTTTATCGCGCAGATGCTGCGCGCCTTCGGCCCCGGAATACTCCGAGCCATTTCGAATGAAGCGAACGCCGGACATCTGGACGTAATTGATCAACTCATCGATTTCCGCCTTCGTTTGCGGATCAAGCGCCACCGCGAGTGCAGCGGTGAGCAACAAGGTGAAAATGGCGGCGAGAATCTGGCGCATGCGATCGAGTGTGACGGTCTTGGCGGGCTCAGAGCAAGCCCTCGATCGGCAGCCAGCTCAGGACGGTGACCTGGATGCGCTTCCAGAGACTGGTCTCGGGCTCGGAGTCGAAGCGGACTTGATTGTTACCTTCGCGAGTCACCCACTCAAGGCGGTTTCCCACAAGTTCTACGCGATACGCGTTGCGGTCGGTATCGCGCCCGGTCTTCTCCGGCAGCCGCTTCGCGAAGCGTGGACAATCGAAGAGCAGCATCTCATTAGCCTTTTCTGGAAATAAGAATTGCATCACCACGCGCCGCGATGCGGCTTGGGCGCAGAAGCGTAAAATGATCGACTTCCTACGCGCTCTCGCTCATCATCGTACACGAGCTTGCTCAACGATGGACGATTTTGACAAATGAAAATCAACTCTTCGTTAAGTTGCACGAAGATTTTCTACTCCGGCTTGCTTGTTGCGAACCTTCTGGCTGGAGCGCTCAGCGTTGGCGCAGAGCTGGCCGGGAATTTCGTTTTCCAAACCAATCGCTGGTTTTACGCACCCGACAGATATTGCGTCAGCGGGAGATGGTAGCGGTAGATTGTTTGTAGTCGAACAAGCAGGTCGTATTCGAATCGTAAAAAACGGGACCCTACAAACAACACCGTTTCTCGACATTACGACCCGGGTCGGAAGTACGAGCGGAACCAGAGGCTTATTAAGCGTCGCTTTCCGCACGGCTTTGCTACTAGCCAGCATTTCTACGTCAACTATACGACGTCTGACGGTTATTTGGTCATTTCTCGTTACCATGTTAGTTCCAATCCTGATGTCGCGGACGCGAATAGCGAACAAATCGTTCTGAGCGATGGACCGTTTCCAGACCACTATGGAGGCGAGCTGAGCTTTGGGCCGTTCGACGGCTATCTTTATTTTGGCATTGGAACCGGCTCAGGATCATCGCCCGATAACCTTGGTCAGGACTTAAGTGTCTTGCGCGGTAAGTTCCTGAGAATCGATGTCGAAACCGGTAGCCCCGCGACCTATACGATTCCACCTACGAACCCATTTATCGGAACTGCGAATGCTCGGCCGGAGATTTGGGATATCGGCGTTCGCAACCCCTGGCGCTCCGCATTCGATCCGGTAACGGGAGATTATTACATCGCTGACGTTGGACAGGCTTCGCGCGAAGAAGTCGATTTCGAGCCGGCTGGTAGCTCCGGGGGCGTTAACTACGGCTGGAATATCATGGAAGGCAGCATCTGTTTCGGCTCGACAACGTGTGATACGACCGGTCTGACGTTGCCCGTGACTGAGTACCGATCACACTCAGGGCTGTTCAATTTCGGGCGGCGTCGTTTATCGTGGCACTCGCTATCCGGCGTTGCAGGGAATTTATTTCTTTGGGGATTGGTGCAGTGGGCAAATCCGCGGACTCCGACAAGTAAATGGCATCTGGCAAAGCTCTGTCTTGTATAATACTACCCTTTCGATCATTAGCTTCTGCCAGGACGAAAGCGGTAAACTGTGGGTGGGCGATTATGTCGGCGGCGCTATTTATCCGATCAAATCCGGCGCACCAACGCCGATCGATCTTTCGTTGGCACAAAATGATTCACCGGACCCTTGTCCGGTAGGCGGCCATCTCACCTACACAACGACTCTCCGGAACAACGGCTCGTCGCTCGCAACCGGAATCGTCCTCACCGATACGATGCCAGCGAGCGTATCGTTCATCTCGGTGAATTCGAGTACAGGCAAGTGTACCCGCTCTGCGGATACCATTACCTGCCGGATTCCGAGTCTGGCTTCCGGATCTTCAGCGACGATCACGCTCATCATTCAACCGCAAGCGGCGGGGACAATATCTAATGCGGCGAGCGTGATTGCCAACGAACCGGATACAAACCCGGCTGATAATAGCTCCACGGAAAGCACGAGGGTTGTAACAGCAACTGACATGAAGATAACCGTGACGGACGGCAAGACCTCAATCCCGGCAGGGTCTCAGGATATTTACACAATCGTTGTGACTAATAGCGGTCCGCTGGATGTAACAGGCGCAACTGCCAGAGATGTGTTCCCCAGCAGCTTCACCGGCGTGACCTTTACGGCGACTCAAACCGGCGGAGCGACTGGCTTTACCGCGACCGGCATCGGCAATATCAACGACACGGTTAACATGCCGGCCGGTAGCAAGATTACCTACAAGGCAAAAGGAAAGGTCAGCCTGAATGCTACAGGTACGCTTACGAATACTGCAACGGTAACGTTGCCCGCCGGAATCAGTGATCCGAACACCGCAAACAACAGCGCCACCGATTCAGACGCGATAACTTTTAAAGCTGATCTGAAGATCACAATTACCGATGGCAAGACGACTGCGGTTGCTGGAACGAAGAACACCTACACAATCGTCGCCAGCAATCTTGGCCCGAGCAATGTGGCAGGTGCTGTCGTCCAGGATACATTTCCCCAAACTTTGGCCAACGTAACATTCACCGCGACACAAAGCGGTGGGGCGACCGGCTTCTCGCCGAGTGGCAGCGGCAGTATCGATGATACTGTTAATATGCCCGCGGGTAGCAAAATCACCTATAAAGCTACAGGCACGGTCAGCGCATCAGCGACAGGTTCGGTTGTTGATACCGCCACCGTGACATCGCCAAATGGTGTGCCCGATCCAAACACAGGGAACAACACGGCGACCGACACGGATACGCTCTAATCTCAGACAGACCCCCTAGCCTCCGAATTTTCCCCTTGCGTACGCAAATCGCGCCGAGATCGCTCTCGGCGCGTTACATTGAATGCGTTCTTCCGATTTAACGGTTTAACGCTTTAACAATTAACGGCTCTACGGCTTACGCCTCCGTTTTGCCTTCCGCATGCCCCTTACACTCGGCCTTGAACTTCGTGAACTGCTCCTTGGTCAGGATCGACTTCGCCTCTTCCGTGTACTTCGCTTCGCTCGCCTCGTTGCAACCGGCCTTCATATGCTCAGTCATGGCTGCATCCATTTTCGTCTTCTGCTCAGGCGTGAGATTGAGACTGGCCAATGAAACCTCGCACGCCATCTTCCCTTTGTTTGCGGCTTGGTCGGTGCAATCGCCGTGTGAACCGGCGAACATCGTGCCTGCTGCAAACATTCCTGCTGCTACCAACGCAATGAGTTTAGTCATAAAGCAAACTAGACTGGCCAATTCCGTTTGTCGTTCAAAATTTCCGGCGACGAGGCATGCGCTGGCAATTACCGCGCAATCAATCTAGTTTGTGTTGGAATTGAAACCCGTATCATCCCAGGATGAAGCAGAACATCGACAGCAAAGGCCGCGCTGCCCGTGGCGGGACTGCGGTCGTGTTCCTCCTCGCCGGTGGTTGTCTCATTCCGCAAACAGGGTTGCTCGCAACGATCTTTATTCTGATCGGATTGTTCTGCGCCTTTGAGGCATGGATCGGTTGGTGCGCAATTCGCGCCTGCGGCGTCAAAACGCCGCTGTAACAACAAGGAGCGGCTGCCTGCTCGCAATTTATCGGAGTTTCCAAACTGCCGAATTCAATTAAACGCGATCGAAGGCGCCGCTCATTCCGAGAACAAAGGTCGGATGTTAGATTAGGTCTCGAGGGCGACCCAGAACGTTTCATATTCAAAGCCCGCACTGAACGATTCTGCAGCACAGACAAACTGGCTCATCGGTGGCGTCTACTTGGTGAGATCAGCGCCGCAGCGTTGGTTCAAAAATCTTGAATCCAAACGTCGGGGTCACTGCATCTCACAGACAACCATATGAAAACAATTAGCAATAGCCCGGAGACTTTCGAATCCACTTACGCGCTTATCATGCGCTCAGAGGAAAAACAGCGGAGCCGATTTGAAATTTTGGTCTACACGATCCTTATCGCCAGTACCACATTCGCAGTCGCGCAGTTCGGTCGTCAGGCCACCATGATGCCATCGACCATAGCGCACATTTCGACGACTGTGCCTGCCGCCTCACAGCCCGGCGTCTGAAAAACGCGACGGCCAGTCCGCCGCAATTTGCCGCGGTTCGGCGAGGCGTGTCGTTCGCCAGACGCAGCCAGAGCCCAAAAACATTGTTTTCTGCCGGTTCGAGCGACGAAATTTTGTCATTGGAGTTCGACGCGGGCTTCAGCTTGCTCGTTGATTTGTCGTGTAATCTGCAGACCAACTAGAGTGCCTGTACTCAGTTGAACATGTATCGTGTCTAACTACTACGTATTTGACGTCTGGTCCTTGGGCACTGACGTGTAAAAATTAATCGGCCCGATTATGTACCCCACCAAAGGTTACGCTACTCATTCGGCGACTGAACAGCTGAAACCATTTTCGTTCGAGCGCCGCGATCCGCTGCCGAACGACGTGCAAATCGACATTCAATTTTGCGGTGTATGTCATTCCGATTTGCACATCGCTCGCAATGAATGGAATGGAACTACCTACCCTTGTGTGCCCGGTCATGAGATCGTCGGACGCGTTACAAAAGTCGGCCGCAAGGTAAAGAAATTCAAAGAGGGGGATTTGGCTGCGGTCGGATGCATGGTCGATTCCGATCGCGTTTGCGAAAATTGCCGAGCTGATCTCGAGCAGTTCTGCGAAAAGTTGATCCTCACTTACAACAGTAAAGATCCGCATACAGGTAACATGACCTATGGCGGATACTCTAAGAGCATTGTCGTTGATCAGGACTTCGTGCTCCGGGTTTCGGATAAACTAGATCCTGCGGCGGCTGCTCCACTTTTGTGTGCCGGGATAACGACCTATTCGCCGCTGCGCAAATGGAAAGTGGGCAAAGGTCAAAAAGTCGGAGTAGTTGGACTCGGCGGCCTTGGACACATGGCGCTCAAATTTGCCAGCGCTTTCGGAGCTGAGGTCACGCTCTTCACCACTTCGCCGGGTAAGTCCGACGACGCAAAACGACTGGGTGCGAGCGAGGTCGTCATTTCAAAGGATGAAGACGCGATGGAGAAACAGCAGAAACGCTTCGATTTCATCATCGACACCGTCTCGGCGCCGCACGATCTCAACGCTTATCTTGCTTTGCTTAAGCGTGACGGCGCGCTCGTCGTCGTGGGAATTCCACCGCAGGGGATTCCAGTGAACCTGTTCCATCTGGTTTCGCGACGCCGTCAATTGGCGGGTTCCTTGATTGGCGGAATCGCAGAGACGCAAGAAATGCTCGACTTCTGCGCCGATCGCGGAATCACTTGCGACATCGAACTTATTTCGATCGACAAGATCAACGAAGCCTACGAGCGCATGCTCAAAAGTGATGTGAAATATCGCTTCGTCATCGACATGGCTTCGCTGTGATTGGCAATGGGCAAATGGGCAGAGTGCGAGAGCAGCCAAGATCGCTTTAAACCTGTAACGCTTCAGCGAATCACGCTTCTTCGTCTTTGCGGCTTACTCGTAACGCAGCGCGACCATCGGATCAACGTTCATCGCGCGGCGTGCAGGAAGGTAACACGCTAGCGCGGCGACGCCGATCAGAAGTAAGACGACAACGGCGAAGGTCATCGGATCGGTCGGTCGCACGCCGTAAAGCAGACTCGCCATTAACTGCCCGATGATGATTGCGCCAATTAAGCCAGCGGCCGCGCCTGTAAGCACGAGGCGCAGTCCTTGCCCAAGCACGATAGCCAAAATATTCTGGCGTTGCGCACCCAGGGCAAGTCGGATGCCAATCTCGTGTGTGCGCTCGGTGACCATGTAGGAAATCACGCCGTAAATTCCGAGCGCTGCCAGAAGCAATGCCGTTGCCGCAAAGCACGCGATCATTTCCATCGAGAACCGCCGTTGCGACAGTGACTCCGAAAGCGTTTGAATGAGCGTTTGTGCGCCGAACACGGGAATCGTCGGATCAACCGACTGCACTTCTTTGCGTACCGCTTCCGGGATCGCGGCCGTGTTCAGATGCCCGCGCAAGAAAATTGCCAAATGTTTCGCCGGAGCCTGGTAGACGTCGAGGTACAGCTGCGGCATATCTGTTTCGGCGAGCGATTGTGTTCTCGCATTCGCGATCACGCCCACCACTGTAATCCACGGCGAGCCAGGCCTTGTCGATTTAAAGCGTTTGCCAATCGCGTTCTCGTTAGGCCAGTAGCTGCGCGCAAATGCTTCATTCACCACTGCAACCTGCGGAGCAGTGTCGCTATCGAATTCGTTGAACAACCGGCCACGTAGCAGCGGAATTCCAATCAGTTGAAAATATTCCGGCGTCACGCGCGATCGCTCAACCAGCGACGCTGCATCGGACTTCTCGCTTTGTCCTTCAAAAGTGAGGAACAATTTGCCCTCGAGCGCATTCAGCTCACGTTGAGTTTGGTCTAACGGAATCGCCGCGGGATCGCCGACAGCTGCTTCTTCAACTCCGGGAAGCGATTTACACTGCCGAATCAGCTTACGTATAAACGGCGCTTCCTGTGCTGGGGTCGCGTATTTGTCCGCGCTGGTGTCATTCGGATAGGGAAGTCTGGTCCGGACACTCATTACACTTTGAGGATTAAAACCCAAGCGCACGTTAAGCAGGTCCCAAAAACTGTGGAGAAGAAGTCCTGCGACCATCATTAAGACCAACGACAGCGCGAACTCGGCAATAATGAGCACGCGACGAGTCCTGGCCCGCTCGCCGGAATCGGTTGATCCTCGCCCCTCTTGATTCAGCGCCTGAATCAAGTCCAATCGGCTCGCGTGTAGCGCCGGCGCCAGTCCGAAGATCACGCCGGAGGAAATCCCCGCCAGTAAGGCGAACATCAACACACTCCAGCTAATCGAGATATCATTCAGTCGGGGCAAAGTTGCCGGTATTAACCGCAACAACGATTCTTTGGCCGCGAAAATAATTGCAAGTCCGGCAGCTCCGCCAAGCAACGACAGGATCAAACTTTCGGTGAGCAGCTGCCGCATCAGCCGGCTTCGATCGGCTCCGAGTGCACGTCGGATTGCCATTTCGTGCGTTCTGGCACTGGCGCGAGCGAGCAACAGATTGGCTACGTTGACGCAGCCGATGAGGAGAACGACTGCGACCGCGCCAAGCAAGAGAAGCAACGGTTGACGGACATCTCCGATTACGACGTCTTTCAACGGGCGGAGTCGCACTTCCCATCCATTTGGATAGTCGCCGGGAGACCGTTTCTGTACCGAAGCAACCAGTGCATCAAGCCGACTTTGTGCTGTCGCGATCGTTAATCCAGGTTTAAGTCGCCCGATTGCGGTAGGAAGGTTTCGGCGATTGCGAGCCGGCTGCTCCGGCAAGGGCGGACCGTAAAAACTCGTCGCCGCCCAAATCTCAATATTCCTTTCTTCAGCAGTTCGGCCGGGCGAATCGAAGCCGGCCGGCATAACCCCGACGATTTGGTATTGATCGGTATCCATCCGAATCGTCTTGTTTAAAATATTTGGATCGCCGCCAAAGTTGCGCTTCCACAGTGCATCGCTGATGACGACTTCGGGTATAAATCCCGGCGAATTGTAGAGCGGGTCGAATGTCCGCCCCAGCTGAGGTTGCGTCCCGAGCAACGCAAAGTAATTCGGCGCTGCGATTAGCAAACGAACACGCGTTGGTTGCGAAGAACCGGTCAGATTGTTCTCATCGAACCACGTCGGCGAGACAGACTCGAAAATTCCGGACTGCTGAAGATCGTGCCATTCCGGCTGCGACATTCCAACATCATGGGCGCTAATTCCCGGTAGGTCGGCCTGAATCGAGATCAGCTGATCGGGGTGCGAATACGGAAGCGGCTGCAACAGTGTTGCGTCGACCACGCTGAAGATGGCGCTTGTCGCTCCAATGCCCAGCGCCATGGTCAATATGGCGATGGCAGTAAATCCGGGAGATTTGCGCAACATTCTCAGGCTGAACCGCACATCCTGTATTAGGTTGTCGATGAAATTTCCGGCGATCGCTTCGCGACATTCCTCCCTAAATCGCTCCTGACCGCCGAACTCGATCCGCGCGCGACGTTCCGCTTCAACGCGGCTCAAGCCGGAGCGTTCAAGATGATCAGCATGAAGCTCGATGTGCGATTGAAGCTCGTCCGTGAGATCCTGCTCGATCTCTTCTCGTCGAAAAAATCTCGCGGACAAGGAACGAAAATACGCGAAGAGGCTCATTTTATTCGTAGCGAAGGGCCACGACTGGATCGATCGCGATCGCGCGTCGCGCGGCAATTCCACAAGCGAACAGCGAAATGATCAGCAGTAACAAACTGACCAAGGCAAAGCTAAATGGATCGTGCGGGCTGACGCCATACATCTGGCTTGCGACAAGATTCGCCAGCAACAACGCGACGAGAAAACCCGCCGCTAATCCGGCCACGAGCATCAACATGCCCTGTTTGATAAGCATTCCGAAAATACTTGTGCGCTTCGCGCCCAAAGCGAGACGCACCCCGATCTCGCGAGTTCGCTGCTGGATCCCGTACGAAATCACGGCATACAAACCCGCAGCGGCGAGAAAAAGCGCAGCGCTGGCGAACGACCCGATCAGAAGCAAACTGAATCGGCGGGCCGCCAGTGCCGCCGACAGAACTGCCGTCATTGGCCTGATCGCGCCAATTGCGACATTGCCGTCAACATTCCGAATTGCATCGTTTAACATCGGTTCGATGCCGGAGGTGCCAGGCAATGTTTTGACCACCCAGTAGGTGCTGTTGCGCAATAACGGCACTCCCTCCTTCGGTATTTGTCGGAGTGGCAAATAAATGTCCGGTCGGGCCGGCGTTTCGAGATTGGACTGTTTCACTGACCCGACAACTCCAACGATTTGGACTGGCCGCGGCGCGCCATCGGTATCATCGATTAGCACTTGGCGACCAATCGGCGAACCGTCTGGAAAATGATTTTTCGCCAAGACCGCGCTGATAATTGCCACCAGCGCGCGCTCGCCGTCATCGGCGTCGGTAAAGAATCGCCCTTCCAGCAGCGGAATTCCCATGGTTTGGAAATAATCGGGAGTAATCACCCGATAATTGGTCGATGGCGTGTCTTCCGGCTGCGCCGGCGGCTGGTCCGGCCGAGTGAAGTGAATGAACGAAATGCTCTTCGGAGCGAGCGGAAGAATCGAAATGAGCGCGCTGCTCTTTATCGCCGGAATTGTGGCAGCGCGTGACTGCAGTTTGTCATAAAATTGAACGATGGCAGTGCGGTCGCCGTAACCAATCTGCGGCAACGAAAATCGCATGGCCCGAACGTCGGCAGTATCAAAGCCGGGCTTTTCGCTGCTCAAACGCACGAAGCTGCGAAAGAGTAATCCGGCGTTTGCCAGCAACACCAGCGCGAGCGCAATCTGGCCTGAAACCAGCCAGGCTCGCAGACGAGACTGCAACCCCCCGCCGGCAGAGCCACGACCGCTCGACATCAACGCGTCGCGCAAATCCGATCGAGACAACAACCAGATCGGAGCGAGGCCGCACAGAAATGTCGCCACCAAGATCAGCAAGCCGACGAAGGCGAACACTGTCCAATCGATCGAAAAGGTTTCGATCCGCGGCAGATCCGTTGGCACGAGACGGAGTAGTGCACTCTGTCCCCAGAACTCAAACAATAAACCGAGAGTTCCACCGATTGTCGCGAGAATGAAAGTTTCCGTGAGCAGAAGACGCTTGAGCTGCGCCCGCGTTGCGCCAAGCGCTGTTCGCACCGCCAGCTCGCGTTGTCGCGCGCCCGCGCGGGAGAGTGAAATGCCGGCCAAATTAATGCAGCCGACGAGCAGAACTGCCCCCGCCGCACAAAAAATCATAAGCAGCAACGCTTTGACATTCGTGACAATTTCTTGCGTGAGTGGAACGATGGTGATTCCGATCTTGCCCGCGTCAGTGTCGGGAAATTGCCGATGCAGATTTTGCCGGATCGAATCGAGCTCGGCGTGCGCTTGTTGCGCGGTTACGCTTGGCTTTAGCCGGCCAACCATTCGCAAAAAATTGACGGAATTACGCGCGTTCCGCCGCGGATCGGACTCCGGTTGCAACGGGACAACGATCTCGGAATCGAGATTCGGCAGGGCAAAGCTCGCCGGTAAAACGCCAACAATTTCGCGGACCTCTCCATTTATATTCACGGCACGCCCGATCACATCCGGATTTCTGGCGTAATGGCGCGACCATAAACCGTAACTGATCAGCACTACGCCCTGCGCACCGTTTCGATCGTCTTCCGCGACCAACGTGCGTCCGAGCAGCGGCCGCACGCCCAAAGTCGAAAATGCATTAGCCGACATTCGCACACCCTGGTACGCGCTCGGGCGGACCGGAGTCGGCGAAACTCGGATTGAAACTGGCGACACCGGCGAGCGCATCAAATGAAGTGGTCTGGTCTCGGTAATCGCAATATTCGGGCAAGGAAAAATTTGTGCGCGCGTTATCCGGTCGCTGCGAATAAATCCAGAGAAGTCTTTGCGGATCCTTAAAGGCGAATGGCCGGAGCAAAACCGCATTCACCACCGAGAACGCCGCGACGGTTGCGCCAATTCCCATCGCGAGCGTGATCACGGCCACGGCGAAAAAGCCGGGAGATTTTCGCAAGCTGCGCAAACTGAAGCGCAGATCCCGAAGCAGATTGTCGATCCAATTGCCCGCAATCATTTCGCGGCACTCTTCTTTGAAACGTTCCGTGCTGCCGAATTCGATTCGCGCACGCCGTTCCGCTTCAGGGCGCGTCAATCCAGCGCGCTCGAGTTTCTCGACGTGAAGTTGAATATGCGACTGAAGTTCTTCCTCCAGTTCTTTTTCCTCCGGGACCGATGAAAGAACCTCGCAGCAAGAGACCGAAAATACGCGATCGTCATGTGAATTTTTTCCAGATCACCTTTCCCTCCTTCATCACGAATTGGACGCGCTCGAGTTCGCTAATGTCGGCGACGGGATCTCCGGCGACGCCAACCAGATCAGCAAACTTTCCTGGCTCGATCGAGCCGATGCGGTCTTGCCAGCCCAACATCTCTGCCGCATTCGTGGTGATCGAGCGAATCACATCGAGAGGCCGCATTCCCGCATCGCGCAACTTGACGAGGGTCTCAGCGCTCGCTTGCCCGCGCGACTTTCCCGGATAAAACCAACACATATCCGAGCCAGCGGCAAACTTGACGCCCGACTTCAGCACTCGCTGGACCAATTGATCGTAGTGTTCTTTACGGCTTGCATTGCGACTGACAGCGTCAGCGCGAGAGGCGGGCGAGATGACAATGCTTGGTTCGGTAATTTTTAAGTAGAAGCCGTCGTTGAACGTCGGCGTCAGATCGAGGAAGATCCCTTTGTCGCGCATCTGTTTCAGTTGTGCGTCGGTCGCTTCATTGCCATGCTCGATGGAATCTGCCTGCGCATCGATGGCCGTTTGGATGCTGACCTTGTCTGGGGCGTGGACGGCAACTTTGAGGTGTTCGCGGTGCGCTTCCTCAATGACTGCTGCAAGTTCGGCAACGGTGAGATTCTCATCCGCCGTGACCTTGATCACATCGACGTTTTGGAACGCGTTCCGCCGCACCGCCTGCCGCGCCTGGTCTGCCCCATCGATCAGCAAGAATTCCTGTTGCAGGATCGCATCCGCAAGAGCGGGATTCAGATTTTGGACGTATGAACCTCGCGTGATCAGCTTGCGTCCTGAAGCCAGAATCCTTGGGCCAACGACGCGGCCGGCATTGATCGCGTCGCGCAGTTCGGTATCACCATCAATGCCAGAGTGACCGAGATTGCGAACAGTTGTGATACCGCTCTCCAGATCTTCGCGCGCGAATTGCGCGCCCATCAGCACGCGTTTGCTTGGTGACTCGATGATGGCGAGCAACATTCCCGGAGCGAACAGTCCGTTAAAATGGCGCTGCTGTTCCAGTTCCGGCGGCACAATGATGTCGAGAAAGAGATGCGTGTGGCTATCGATCAAGCCCGGCAGCAAAGTCGCATTGCCGAGATCGATGATTTTTGCGCCGGCTGCAGCGTGCGCTTGCAATTGCGACGGCGAACCAACTTCCTTGATCTTGTTGTCCTCGATGAAGACCGCTGCGGGGGAAAGGACGTTGCCTGTGCGCGGATCGAGTAGCCGCCCGGCTTTGAGCTGCGTGACAGTCGCCGGCGAGTTGGTCGCGAGAAAGGCAACAGCTGCGAACACCATCGCACCGCTCAAGCGAAATCTACACGGCTCGTCACTCATTGTTCAGTCGACTTTCGGTTGCGCCGCGAGGGCGGAGGCAATGGCCGCGACCAGGCGGTTCCAGCCGTCAGTTTCCTCTCGCAGACGCTTGCGTCCCTTGGCGGTGAGTTCATAAAACTTGGCGCGCCGATTGTTGTTCGATTTGCCCCAACTCGCCTTCAAAAGACCCTGGCGGACCAGGCGGAACAATGCTGGATAAAGCGCTCCCTGTTCGATGAGCAAGGCGCGCCCGGAAATTTGTCCGATCCGCAACAGAATCCCGTATCCATGAAGGGGACCGAGCGAGACGGCCTTGAGAATGAGAAGATCGAGCGTGCCCGGAAGGAGTTCGGCCTGATTGCTCATTTCTTGTCTCCTAAGATAATTAGGAGATTAATGCACTCTTTCCTAAACTGTCAAGGGGACGAAAAAGGGCGGAAAAGCAAATCGCAAATTTGAAACTCGGGTCTTCCCGGGTAAAACCGCCACCTGGTGCCGCCGACAATTTAACAGTTTAACGAATTACGCCGCCGCCGGTACAAAGGCTTCCTTATTCACCACATACGGCATCTTGCTCGGGTCGCCACCGTAGTTTCCTTCCAGGACGTCGATTAATCCCTGCACCGTGCGTCCAGCCATGCCTTTATCGGGATCGACTGAGAGCCGTGTAATCCGCGCGCCGCTGGCGAAGTGATGAAATATTCGTGTCCGATCAGCAATTTCCGGATCCAGCAGCGGCGAATCCGCCGGCAACGGTTCTTTTTCGAAAACGTCAAGTGCCACTCCGGCGATGACCTTGTCTTTCAACGCTTTCGCCAACGCTTTCTCGTCCACCACTGGCCCACGGGAACTGTTTATCAAATACGCCGTCGGTTTCATCAGCTTCAGCGTTCTCTCATTCATGAGGTGATACGTCGGTTTGTCCGTCTCACCCTCGCGCAATAACGGCACGTGGATGCTCACGTAATCAGCGCCCCGCAGTGCCTCCTCGAACTCGACGTACTTAATATACGTCTTCTCTTTCTGAATACCGCGCGTGTGCCGCAGATCCATCAGCGCCTGAATCGAAGCGATGTAAGCGTCGTTATGATACGCAGGGTCATAACACAGAATGTTCATGTCGAACCCCGAACATTTCTTGATCATCGCCAGCCCAATCCTTCCGGTGCCGATAATCGCGATAGTCTTGCCCGTTACTTCATCGCCAAGAAACGGCAGGAACGGATGCCACGACGGCCATTTTTGCTCGCGCACCAATCGTTCGCTCTGCCACATCTTGCGCGCCAGCATTCCCATCATGAAAAAAGCAAACTCTGCCGTCGCTTCAGTCAACACATCTGCCGTGTTAGTGAATGGGATTTTGTAACGATTCGCGTCAATGCGATTGATGTTGTCGAATCCGACCGCAATTTGGGCCACGACTTTAAGAGTTCCGTTCCCTGCTTCGAAAACCTCCGCATCAATCGGATCGCGCAACGTGGTAATCAAGCCGTCAATCCCGCTCTTCACTTTCTCGATGATCAATTTTTTCGGGGGCGCCTCAGGTCCTTGAAAAACCTCGAGCTCGTAACCACGCTCGCGCAAACGGTTCTCGGCCGGATCACCGATGCGCGAGGTGGCAAAAACGCGAAAGCGTTTGTTGTCGTTAGGTGTCATCTGGAACGTGATCGAACAATTCGTTTAGGCTGCCGAGTTCGTCCGGCGGCTTTGTTCCCGAAAGGAATTTTTGAAACTCTGGCGAATATCCGTGTTGACGAGCTGGCCACCATACACCACGCACGCCAGTGCTATGATAGTATTTTCGAAGCAATTTCTCCCATCCAACCCACTGTGCCTGATCAAGGACGCCTGTTTTCTGCTGGTACCAGGCATTCTCCAATAACTTGAAGAAGGAGAAGAGAAAAAAGTGCGCGATGATTCGTTCCTCGCGACTGGCTGAACTCCAATCCGCAGTCGCTTTAGACAGCGCAGAGCCAAGAACGGGAGACTCCATTGCCGGAACATTGATTGAAGTAATTGCTGCCGCGAGCGAATCTACGACCAAAGCTTTCTGGGATCGGGTGTTCTGCCGGATGCTTATGATCAGCACTACCAGCGTCAATAGCACTGCCAAAGCGCTGACGATTTGGGCGAGTGCAACAATTACTTGTAGGTTCATGTCAGCGGGTTATGCGAAGCGCCACCGGCGTTCCTGCCTACTACTTCTACCTTTTACTTTCGACTTTGTTCAGAGATTTTTCTGCACCCAGGCGCCGACGCGATCGAGTGCTTTCTCGATGTTCTCTATCGAGTTGGCCACGCTGAAGCGCAAATAGCCTTCACCGAAATCGCCGAATGCGGTCCCCGACAAGGCGGCTACGCCGGCATCGTCGAGCAACGCATCGGCTAGTTTCTTCGATGGCCAACCGGTCGCCTTGATGTTGGGGAAAACGTAGAACGCGCCCTTGGGTAAGCGGCAGGAAAAGCCTCTTATATTATTAAGGCCGGCGACCATTACATCACGCCGTTTCTTGAACTCGGCGCACATCCTCTCCACCGAGTCTTGCGGCCCGCGCAACGCCTCAATGCCGGCGATCTGTGTAAAGCTGGCAGTACAAGAACTGGAGTTCGTCATCAGGCGAGCGACATGCGTCGCCAGGTCGGTGCGCATCACTCCGTAACCCATCCGCCAACCAGTCATCGCGTACGTCTTGGAAAATCCGTCTAGCAATATACAACGCTCCTTCATTCCCTCGATCGACATGATTGAATGATGCTCACCTTCGAAGATGAGACGGCTGTAGATCTCATCCGTTAACACCATGATGTCGCGATCGCCAATCGCGTCTGCGATCGCCTCGATATCCTCTTCCTTCAAAACGCCGCCGGTTGGATTTTGCGGCGAGTTCAAAATGATCAGTTTCGTGCGGTCGTTGATCAGCCCCGAGAGCTCGTCGACATCGAGCCGGAAATCCAACTCCTCGCGCAACCGGATCGGCACCGCTTTGGCTCCGACATAGTTGATCATCGATTCGTAAATCGGAAACCCGGGATTCGGGTAGATAACCTCATCCCCATCTTCCGCCAGCGCGAGGATTGAGAAAAAAATGATCGGTTTACCGCCGGGAACCACGACCACTTCGTCGGGGGTAACGTTTACGCGTCGCGTTTCACTGACGTACTCGGCAATTGTCTCGCGCAGCTCCGGGGATCCCGCGGATGGCCCATAGTGCGTGAACCCTTGATGCAAAGCGTCGATCGCCGCATCAATGATGTTGCCGGGCGTATCGAAATCCGGTTCGCCGATTTCCAGATGAACAATATCGCGTCCCTTCGCCTCCAACGCCCGCGCCTTCACCAAGACCTCAAATGCCGTCTCCGTGCCGAGTCGCGCCATGCGCCTGGCAAGACGCAGCGGAAACACGTTCCTTACGGCAGATGTCCCACATTCAGAATCGCTCTCTGCGAGTTTATTCATTAGTGGCGAAAGCCGACTATATCGCGGCGCGGTTACTTGTCCTTTATTAATCGTTGGTTTTTCCTATCGCCCGGTGATGCCGTGTAGCGACGCTTTGCCGCGCAAGTCGCCTAATTTCCAATCGTTCATCTCCGCAAATTCATCAGCCTGAACTGCAACATTTGCCATCGCGAGGCTGCGGAATTTTCAACCAGTCACCTGTCTTCGCTCCGCAGCGACGCGAGATTCTGCACCACCGCCACCAACTCATTGAAATCGACCGGCTTCGTCACATGCATTTGAAAACCGGCATGCAACGCGCGCGTCCGATCTTCACCGCGCGCCAACGCTGTCAACGCCACCGCCGGCACGGCCCGTCCACCCGGCATCGCCCGCAATCGGCTGATGAGTTCGTAGCCATCATTTCCCGGCATGCCGATATCGCTCAGGATGACGTTCGGAGAAAATGTTGCAAATTCTGCGAGCGCTTCATTCATCGAGTTGGCGCTCCGAACCAGCGCGCCTCGCCGCTCGAGGATTCGCCGGACAATCGTGACTGAATCCTCCTCGTCATCGACCACCAGGACCTTGATTCCAGTCAACTCGGATTTCATCGACGCGCGATCGATTTCTGCATTACGACGCGCCTCGGCCGTGTCCTCCGCCTCTTCGTGTAGCGACTGCAATGGCAGGCAAACGCTGAATGTCGCGCCGCGGCCCACGCCCTCACTCATCACTCGCACGTTCCCGCCGTGAAGTTCAGTCAGATACTTCACGATCGACAAACCCAGACCAAGGCCGCCATGACGCCGCGTCGTAGTAGCGTCCGCCTGGCGGAAACGATCAAAAACATGCGGGAGAAATTCCGGAGCAATTCCCTGGCCGGTGTCGCTCACCGAGATTTCCACGTGAGAATCGACGCGCTTGATCACGGTATGGATGCGGCCTTGCCGCCGCGTAAACTTGATCGCGTTAGTCAGCAGATTCCAGAAGATCTGCTGGAGACGATCTTTGTCACCGATCACGGTGCCGAACACATTCGAAAAAGCAGAAGTCAGGCGAATTTGCTTGGCCTCAGCCCCGGGCCGAACGCTCTCGATCCCGGCGGCAACCAGAGCGGCAAGATCGATTTGCTGAATATCTAACTTGATCTTGCCGGCCTCAATTCGGCTAATGTCGAGCAGATCTTCGATCAACTGGGACTGGACGCGGACATTGCGCTCGATAATCGGGACGGCCTGCGCTACATCTTGCGCCTTCGGTTCGTCCTTCAAGATCTGGACCCAACCCAGAATAGCATTCAGCGGTGTCCGCAGCTCGTGTGAAAGTGTCGTCAGAAATTCCGCTTTGATTTGATTGGCACGCTGGAGTTCTTCATTCGCTTCGGCCAGTCTGTGTTGTGCCCTCTTTTGCTCTGTAATATCGCGTGCAATCTTCGACGCACCCACGATGACTCCTTCGGCGTTCCTGATGGGCGAGATCGTGAGCGAAACATCGATCAACTCCCCATCCTTACGTCGCCGCTTTGTTTCGAAATGATCCACTCGGCCGCCTTGCTGCAGGCGAGCCACGATGCGTGCTTCTTCATCCAACCGGTCTGGCGGAAACAGCTTGCTGATCGACTGGCCGATCATTTCTTCGGCCGTATAACCGAAGATTCGTTCCGCCCCTTTGTTCCAGCTTATAACAATGCTTTGCAGGTTCTTGCTCACGATGGCGTCGTCGGACGAATCGACGATCGCCTCGTATAACAAATCCGCGGGGATAAAGCTGGACTTCTTCCTCACTTCGTACTTCTAGCCTCCTTAAATCGTAAATCGAAAGCCGATCGGCCGTGAGCCGCGCAATGCCGCGATGGCCGAAAAACGCATCATTCTGCCAGGTCTAACTTCAGACTTCTGGCCTTTGACTTGGCTCTCCGGCCGGCACGTCTTTGCCCATCGCCATTGCGCCCGGCAGTTCTTCCCAACCGCTGCGGAGCCAAAAATCGCGTCCGCGCGAATTATCGTTCGCCACCAAAATGATCGCCCGCTGAATTCCCATCTGGCGCAACCGGGCGAAACATTCCTCCACCAGACGTTTTCCCAGGCCGAGTCCCTGATACTTCGGATCAACCGCCAGGTGATAAATATGCCCGCGCCGACCATCATGCCCGCAAAGCGAAACACCGACGACTGTTGATCCATCAATCGCGGTGCGACTCAGGCCTGGATTTCGTTTCAGAAATTGGACAACGCTTTCCTTGTCATCTCCCTCCGCAATTTCGATCCCTTCCGTCCGTTTCCACAATTCAACCGCTGCCTCATAATCATCGATGGAAAACTCCCGCGTCCTAATCCTCTCGCTCATATGCGCGACTAAGTCTATCATTGGGCTCAAGTCCTTCACCCTTGTGCAACAAGTTGGAGCCGCTTTTTAGTTCGGGACATTCGTCCCTACCACGCGGCCCCTGCAAAGCTTTCGGAGCAACCTCACGCGACGGAGGGGATACCCGAACGCTTAAATTTTTTAATGCGTAGGACCTAAAACTCACTAAAACCGTCGGCGTTAGGCCAAAAACCTGCTCGCGTAAATGCGCAAGTTCGCGCATGAAGAAGAAACTCCATATTCTCGCAGTTGACGACGAACCAGCCATTGGCGAGTCCATCGCCTACGCACTGGAGGCGCCACATCGAAAAATCGTTGTAGCCAAAGATGGCCATGACGCGCTCGCCAAGGTCGCAAAGGAGGAATTCGACGTCGTAATCAGCGATCACCGGATGCCGCGCTCCGGCGGGCTGGACCTGGTACGGAAACTTCGAGAACGCAACTATCACGGAAGAATCGTTATCCTTTCGGCCCATCTCTCGCCCGAAAACATCGGGACATACGAGGAACTGGCAGTCGACGAGATCGTTGGCAAACCGTTCGACTTCGAGGAACTCCGCGATATCATCACGGGTCTCGAAGACGAAATAGAATTCTGATTGCTGAATTAACGCTTTAGACGGTTGAGCGCTTTTAGCTACGCCGCCTTGCTTGCCGTCCCGAAAAAAGCGTTACGCGATCTTTCCTTTCCTGCTAGTCTTACCATTCCGACCGCGGTTTTCAGCCGCGCATCGAATTAAAAGGAGGAATTCAATGATAACGCTGAAAAGTTTAGGCAGAAAGCTGGAAAAGCTCGAAGCCAGTATGCAGAAAGACGCCAGACGACTTTCGAAGTTGATCCGCAAAGTGAAACGGGCAGCCGCTTCTGAAACTATGCCACGACCCAACAAGGCCGGGATCCGAGGGAAAACCAAGCCCGCCACGACGCCGGTGTCTTCTGCGAAACAGAAGCGTAAGCTTTCGCCCGAAGCGCGCGCGAAATTGTCCGCCCTGATGCATGAACGCTGGGCGGCGAAACGGGCCGGGGCCAGGGCCGTTCCAGTCGCGATCGTTGAAGAGGCAACGCCAGTTTCAACCACAGACGGAAACGCCGCCGCAGGCGCCTAAGTTAGCTTTGCCAATCGCCGACTTCCGACACCCGATAAACCAGCTAACTGCGAGCCCTGTTCGCAACTGATCAATTTCTATACACTTTCGCCCTATACAATATAGCTTCTGCCCGAGCTTGAAGTTGTGCGCGATCCAGCACGAGCACACCCCTCTGAGCCCTTGTATTCTTTGTCAACCGATAACTGATTAACTGGCGACTCATGCGCTTTGCAGTCTTCTGTCTTCTCTCACTCGTTTGCCTCATACCCGAGCTCGCGAAATCCAGCGAGACCAGGGATGACTGGAAGTTAGCGACCGGGCGCAACGGTGTGACGATCTACACCAGGCCCCATCCCGGCTCTGGTCTGAAGGAATTCAAAGCGATAGGTGAAATCGCCGCGCCGACCCGAGCTATCGCTGAGGTCATCGAGGATGTTGACGCTTATCCGAATTTCATGCCCTACGTGGCAGAATGCAGATGCCTAAAGCGCGAGAACAATTCGCTTCTTAGCTACCAGCGAATTTCGCCCAAGATTTGCCGCGATCGGGATCTCATTGTGCGCACTTACATAACTTCCCAATCAACCCCCGCCGGACTCGTCTATTCCAACCGCTGGGAATCCGCCAGCGAATCGACGCCGGCGAAGAAGCCGGGAGTTATCCGAGTCGAGCAGTGCCAGGGATCCTGGTTGCTCGAGCCAATCACGCCCGACCGAACCCGCGCGACTTATTCGGTCTACAGCGACCTGGGCGGCCTCATCCCGACGTTCATCGCCAATCATTTTAGTCTCACCGCGATTGGAGAAATTTTCGCTGCCGTCCGCAAACAGGTAAAAGAACCGAAATACAACGGACAACGGGCAACAGGATCATAGCCCGGCTTTGCGGTCAGTGATCCGCGGGTTCCCCTTCTTCGATCTTATAGATCTTAAATCCCCTCGCCTGATAATTGTTCAGCGCATTCGGGTGATCTCGATTGCAGGTATGCACCCAAACCCGCGACGGCGTCGGCGCCCAGGCCCACGCGTTTTCGATTGCGCTCGTTAACAATGCGCCGCCCAGACCACGGCCAATAAAATCCGGCAACAACCCGAAGTACGCGATCTCGACTTCGCCTTCATGCTCGTCACGCTGCGATAGTGTTGAAGACGCGTCGCTCCTTCGCAGTTCGTAATAGCCAGCGAGCGCGTGGTCATAGTACGCCGCAAAAGTTCGCAAGTTTGGATCGCTCGCGTATTCGTTCCACTGTTCGTCGGTCCAGGGCCGCTTGTCGATCCACTTCCACGTCTCCCCCACCGCGATGTACATATCCCGATTAAAAATCCAATTTGGTTCCTTAAATTCTCGCACCCGGAACTTCTGATCGCAGTTCTGTTTATTGGGCGCGCCATCGCCAGACCGCATTTCGAGATACGTTGTAACAAGCGGCTCCACGATTAGCCCTAGCGACCGCTGTCACACTCGCAACGATTTTCTTCCCCTGTGAAGGCGGCAGAAAACAGAGGAGATCAGAAAGAACTGCGCCAAACGTCTTGCTTCACAAGGCTTAGCTCAAAACTTCTCTGGCCCAAAAGGCAGCCGCAGTGCCGCTCCGGATCGATACTTTAAGTACTATGAAGACGTTTTTTGT
Source organism: uncultured Verrucomicrobiae bacterium (assembly GCA_963781735.1). Lineage (GTDB taxonomy): Bacteria > Verrucomicrobiota > Verrucomicrobiia > Chthoniobacterales > UBA10450 > AV69. The sequence continues at coordinate 46,836 of CAWAHI010000005.1, forward strand.
CATGATGATAGTTGCTGGTCTGGTTTCCGGCGCCGCGGGGCAACCTCTCGAGACGGCGGAGAACGTTGCCAAGACGACGGCGGAGAAAACCAAGGAGGCCGCTCACACCGTCGCGCATGGCGTGAAGAAGGCGGCCAACAAGATAGAGGACGCGCTCACTCCCGATCCCGATGCTCGGCGAGTGGATGTGACCGTAAACGATGGCGAGGTCAATATGTCGAGCGATCTCGAACCTGGGAAGACTGCGTTCGTGGTTAAGAATGAAGGAAAGACTACCACGAACTTCGAGGTCACAGGCGGAGACATCGATCACAAGTTTGTTGCTCCGCCGGGTCCCGGCGAGACCAAGGTCCTGCACGTGACGCTCAAACGTGGTGTGCATTATACCATCTATTCGACGAATACGGATGACGGAAAGCGGACGAAGAAGATGACGTTGAAGGTGAAGTAAGCGCGCACGGAGGCGCGGAACGATTGGACTACGAGACTAAGGACTGGAGGGCCCCAACATGAGCTCCTGATCTCGCTCGGTTCGGTTCGCCTTCGGCACCACATGGGCGCTAGAATGATCATGAAAGCTTTGCTGTTAGTTGCTGCAGGCGCGAGGGGAGCAATAACGTTGTCAAGCTGCGCTACGCATGAAAGACCACCACCACTGCTAACCGGACCCACCGGACTTACAGCCGTAGCGACCTGAACAAGACCGGGCAGCCCGACACCGCTGGCGCGATTGAGGCCGTCGATCCGGACGCGCAAATTACACGTTAGACCAGGGCGGCCGCGTTATCGCCCTTCGGTTGACTCCTAACGGCGCATCCAGAATCCAGAATCTGGAATGCGCGTTGAGCGACCGATCGTCTTTATTTCTGTTCACCTTCTGAGCGACTGCTACTTGCGCCGTCCGGTGCGTACCGCGCAGGCGTTAACTCAATTCGCTCCTCCACCGCGGCCGGCTTGTTAACCAGTCAAGTTTCTAGTGTGGCTTACAGGCTCACAACGGCAAGCGCGATTGAGGCCGTTGCTGCGGATGCGAAAGCTTTGGTGAGCTCCAGCGTGCTAGTATCAAATAGCGGGAACTGGATATCGAACTGCCATTTTGTTTAATTGGCACTTAGAAAAGGCAGTTTTCTCCCTAGAAGCGTGCTTGTTGACCGCGCGACTGAGAGGAACCATTATTGCCCCCGCCAAGCACAGCTCATGGGTCAACGACATTTCTCGCGTATTCTCGCGCTCGTCGCTCTGACGGTGCTATATTTTCTAGCGGGCAAGTTGGGATTACGTCTTGCCTTTGTTCACGCCAGCGCTTCGCCGGTTTGGCCGCCGGCAGGAATCGCTCTCGCGGCTCTGCTACTATTCGGCTACGGCACGTGGCCGGCCATTTTCCTGGGCGCGTTCCTCGTTAACCTGACGGCGTCCGGTAACGTCGCTACCTCATTGGCAATCGGCGTCGGGAATACGTTGGAAGCAGTTTGCGGGGCTTGGCTGGTGAATCGTTTTGCAAACGGCATCTGCGTTTTTGATCGCGCCCAGGACGTTTTCAAGTTTGCCTTTGCCGCCGTCACCAGCACAGCGGTGAGCCCGAGCATCGGCCTGACCAGTCTCGCGCTCGCTGGTTACGCGGATTGGAGCAATTATGGACCGATTTGGACCACCTGGTGGCTGGGAGATGCCACCGGCGATCTGATTTTTGCGCCAATGATAATTCTTTGGGGTGTAAAACCACGATGGCGGTGGAACGGAAAGAAAGATCTGGAGATAGCCCTTATTCTGCTTCTGTTGCTGGCGCTCGGCGAAGCGATTTTCGGCGGTTGGCTGCCGATCAGCGCCAAGAATTATCCAGTCGCATTTGTTTACGGGCCGATCCTGATCTGGATGGCATTCCGCATGTCGCAGCGCGAAACCGCTACCGGCATATTTGTTCTCTCGGCGATCGCCATCTGGGGAACGCTGCGGAACTTCGGTCCGTTTGTGATGGAAACAGAGAATCAGTCGCTGCTGATCTTGCAGAGTTCAACAGCAATCTTGACCCTAACAGCAATGGCGCTGGCTGCAGCCATGGCTGAACGGCGTCGGATCGAGGCGGCGCTGGAAGCGCAAAAGGCGTTAGTCGAAGCGGCTAACCGCACGAAGGATAATTTTCTGGCCATGCTTTCACATGAATTGCGAACTCCGCTCTCACCGGTTTTACTGGCGGTGGAGAATTTGCAGAACGAGTGGCCAAAGAGGCCCGAGATCGCGCCGGCATTGGAAATGATCCGGCGTAACATTGGGGTTGAGCAACATCTGATCGACGATTTGCTGGACGTGACGCGGATCAGCAAAGGGAAACTGACATTAAACCTGACGAGTGTGAACGCTCATGCGCAGATCCGTAACGTGGTGGAGACATGCCGAAGTGAATGGGCGGGGAAGAAGATTCGAATGCAGTTGGATCTCACGGCCGGCGATCGTTTCGTCGTAGCCGATGAAACGAGGTTTCAGCAGATTGTTTGGAACCTGGTCCAAAACGCAATCAAGTTTAGCCGCGACGAAGGTGTGGTTATGATTTCGACCGTGAACGAATCGCCCGGAGAGCTAACGATAATTGTGCAAGATCAGGGTATCGGGATCGAGCCTGAAGCGATGGAAAGAATTTTCAACCCCTTTGAACAGGGGGAGCGTTCCTTGAAGCGGCGTTTTGGCGGGCTCGGACTTGGCCTGGCTATTTCCAAATCGCTGGCCGAAGCCCATGCCGCAACATTGACTGCCACGAGCGAGGGATTGAATCGAGGAGCGACATTTAAGCTGACAATCAAAACTTCTGCGCTGGTAGCTCACGATAGAGCGATATCTCTGCCGGTCGAAGGGCAGCCCCCAAAGGCGCTGCGGATTTTGTTAGTCGACGATCACGTCGACACTTGCACCGTCATGGGAAAGCTACTGGCAGCCCGCGGGCACAGGGTAACCGTTGCACACGATATGAAGTCAGCGCTCGAGAAAGTGGAAGCTGACGGATTTGACGTACTCATCAGCGACGTCGGCTTGCCCGATGGAAGTGGCATGGAACTGATGGCAAAATCGAGAGGCGTGCTTGTCGGAATCGCGATGAGCGGATTCGGGACGGAGGCAGATGCGGCCCGAAGCCTTGAAGCCGGTTTTTCCCAGCATTTGGTCAAGCCGGTCACAATGGAAAAACTGGATGCTGCACTGCAGACGGTGATGGGTCTTAAGACAGAGTTTGCGTTTCGTAAGCGGCAATTGGCGCGAAAGGAACCGCACGCGTAAGCGTTTCTCGCTCGATTTCTCGGAAAGGTAACGTCCGGCATAGCAACCGGTTGACGAGCGAATGGTGAGAACTCAAACAAACAGGACTCGTGAAAGCAGAATCCGACCGATGGTTGAAGCAGATGCCGAAGTAGTTGCGGAACTTGCGACGGAGCTGGGTTATCCTAACGAGATTGGAGCAATACGCAGGCGAATTCGCCCGATCCGGGAAACGGATCTGCTGCTCGTCGCGGCCGACGCGAGTGACAAGCCTGTCGGATTTATCCAAGCCCATCGCGTCTGTATCATCGAGGTGGGGTTTCGAGTGGAAATTCTCGGGCTAGTGGTGTCATCAATTGCGCGGCGGAAGGGAATCGCGCGGATGTTAATTGGGGAAGTGGAACTCTGGGCAAAGAAGATCGGCGCTGAAGTCGTATCAGTGCGCAGCAATACCAAGCGGGCTGAGGCACACTTATTCTATCCCGCGATGGGCTACAAACAGATCAAGACGCAGGCCGTGTACGAGAAGCGTACAGGCAGGAGCGAGGAGCAAGTGGCTCGAAGAAAGTGAGAAGTGATTGGTGAGAGGTGAGAGATCACAGATCAGCAATCGGTAATCAGCGGATCCATCATTTCGTCATTTCTCGATCGTCTCGTCCACGTGCTATCATTCGCCATGAGCGAGAGGGTTCGTGGCAGTTGCCTGTGCGGCGGAGTCAAGTTTGAGGTCGAACCTCCTTTTATTCAGGCGAATCATTGTCACTGTGATCGCTGCCGTAAACATTCCGGCACATCCGTGTGCACACAGGCGCGGGTATGGCGAGGACAGTTTCATCTCATACAAGGCGAAGAATTGATCAAGGTCTATGGCAAAGGGGAAGGCGCAGTAAAAGCGTTTTGCAGCAACTGCGGCTCGAGTTTGTTCGGCGGGGAATGGCCCGATGGCGATCAAGTTTCAATCCGTATGGGGGCGTTTGACGATGATCCCGGGATCCGGCCGCAATTTCACACCTTTGTCGAATGCCGCGCGCCGTGGGACACGATTACGGACGATCTACCGCAGTATGCGGAGCGGCGAACTTAGCAGAGAGTATCGAGCAAGGAAGGAGTGTGAGGCGAGATATCTGTGTATCCTGCGGTATCCGTAGACACGCTGCGGAACTGGGCTAGAACAGTGACGAGGTGAGAAATGACCCATCGCGGATTCCTATGAATTTTAGTTAAAGAACGGTCGGATTTTTTCGTAGAGTTTTCCAGCGCCAATTCCTTTTACACGCCGGAGGTCATCGGCGCTCTTGAAGGGACGTGCCTCGATAATGCGCTGTGCGACAACGGGGCCGATTCCCGGAATGTTTTGAAGTTCCGCTAGTGACGCTGCGTTTACGTCGAGCTTAGTTTGAGGGAGTAATGCAGCCACCGTGGGAGTGGTTTCCTCAGAAGGCAATGGCGCGACCGGCGCGGAGGTCGCCGGGTGTTGCTGCTGCGACTGGTAGCGGCGCCTCACCAGCGGGATGGAAAAATTTGTCGAAAGGGTCGATTCCTTTCTCGCTTTCCGGCTGTTGCGCGCGAATCGCCATCCGATTCTCGTTAGCTCCCCAGCCGCCAACCTTTTCGCGCTTCGCCTTTTGTTCCAGAGCTCATGAGTTTTTGCCATTCAGCCGCGGCCGACGTTAAGCCCTCCGGCTTGGCCGTGGCTGGATGACTCCGAGCCAGACCATTCTCAACCAGCTGCTCGCCCAGATCGCCCGTTCGCGTTTGGACAAAGGCATAGAAGCGTTGCATTCGGCTGCGCCCCCCGGCGTCTTCCCAACACGTCCTGACTAGAAATGGCTCCGTCAGCTTCTCGCGCGTAAATTGTTTGGCCAAGTCGCCGACTTCCAACACCTCGTCGACGGTAACGCCGAAATATTTCGCCTGCTCTTCCACACGGTCGCGAAACTCCGCGCTGATTTCGGGGGCATCGACAAAATAAAGCCGGAAGATGTATTCGTGTCCTTCGACACTGACGTGGAAACTGTCGCCATCGTTCGGTCGTTTGGTCAGGTAATGACCGCCTTGCAATGTGATCCAAGGCGAATGGGCAAACGAATTTGTGATGCTCGCCGCGAAAAGGAATGCGGTGATGAGAAGAGGGCGAACCAACGAATGTTTCATTGATTCGATGATCGCTCTTCCTGCCGTTGCCAGATCTGCCTGCGGCCGATCGCAGGTATACCAATGTAACCACGCACCTCCAGTTTCTGGCCGCTAGTGAGAAGCGTAAGAATTAGGTGATAGATCTTACCATTCTCTGGATCGAGGATTTCTCCGTCTTCCCACGAGGCACCATTCCATCTCGCGCCCCACAAAATCTTCATCCCTTCGATGGGTTGATCCTTGCGTTCGCCCTCGCATGGTCGGCAAAGGGGATGCGGACCGGCGGGCGATTCAAGCACCTCCAGCACTTTGCCGGTCAGCGCGCCATTTTCTTCTGTGATTTGCACAATCGATTTCGCTCGGCCGGTTTTGTCATCGAAGGTTTTCCAGTTTCCAACAGGCGAATCGCTCTCCGCCGCGATCATGAGCAAAGGGACTCCGCAAATTACCAGCAACAGCCCGCGGATTATCCAGCTCATCAAATAACCACCAATTATGCCAGCACCTCGAACTGACTCATCATTTTGAACATTTGATAACGGTCGGCAATTTCATCCTGAGTCAATTTGCGCAGCCGTTCGAGGCTGAAGGCTTCCACGCAAAAACTCGCCATAACACTGCCATAGATCATCGCTTTACGCAGCAGCTCAAAAGTAACGTTTTGTTTGGCATGCGCCGCGAGATAACCGGCGAGGCCGCCCGCAAACGTATCCCCTGCCCCGGTCGGATCGTGAATGTCCTCCAACGGATAGGCGCCGGCGCTGAAAAATTCATCTTCACCGAAGAGCAAGGCCCCGTGTTCCCCTTTTTTGATTGCGACATAACGCGGTCCGTAATCGCGAATTTTTCGACCCGCGCGAATCAGGCTGGTTTCCTTCGTCATCTCGCGCGCTTCGCTGTCGTTCAAAATCAACAGGTCGACTCGCGGCAACAAGGCATCGAGATCGGTGCGCGTGGTTTCGATCCAAAGATCCATCGTGTCGGCGACGATGAAACGAGGCCGCTCCATTTGATCGAGGACGTGGGACTGCAATTGGGGCGCGATGTTTGCCAACAGGACGAAGGGTGTAGCGCGAAAATTTGGGGGGAGTTCGGGGGAAAATGACTCAAAAACATTAAGCGCGACGGAGCGCGTCTCGCGCGTGTTCAGGTCCCAGGCGTATTCGCCCGACCAGCGAAAGGTTTTCCCATTCGCTCGTTGAACGCCCGTAGCGTCGATCTGATGCGCCTTCCAAAACTCGAATTCGCTCTCGGGAAAATCATCACCCACTACGCCGACCAGATTCACCGGGGTAAAGAAGCTCGCCCCAAGAGCGGCATACGATGCCGAACCACCCAGTAGGTCGGCATGTTCCTCGACCGGAGTCTTGACGGTATCGAGCGCAATGGAACCGACTACGAGCAGAGACATAAAGTCAGAGGCCAGAAATCGCAGGCCGGAGATCGGTGACTAATTTTTTACAGGCACGAGTGTAACCAACAATGTCGCTCGCTTGCAACAAGCCGGAGACAATGACGAGACGCTTCGCACCAGCGGCGAGTACTTGCCCGAGATTTTCCAATTTAATTCCGCCAATGCAAAAAACGGGAATGGAAACGCGTTTGCGAGCTTCGTGGATTTGCGAGAGCCCGATGGGCGGATAATCAGGTTTCGTCGGCGTGGGAAAAATTGGACCCAAGCCAATGTAGTCTGCGCCTTCGCGCTGAGCAGCCGTGGCCTGTTCCACGCTGTGGGTGGATTTGCCGATAATAATGGGCCGCTCCACCTGCGCGCGAACGGCTTCAATTGATTCGTCGTCCTGACCCACGTGGACACCCTGCACATCCACGCGCTGCGCGATCTGAGCGTGGTCATTGGCGATGAGCGGAATTTCTGCGGGCGTGGTTAATTGCAAAAGTTTTTCCGCGAGTGAGCTCAATTCATCAATGGTGTAGTTTTTGCCGCGCAATTGCACCATGTCGATTCCACCTGCGATCAATTTCTCTAGAATGCTCGGCGCATTTTCAGGACTGACGTAGCCGAGATCGATGATGCCATAAAGAAGGGCGTCCGCTGGCGAGCGCACCTTAATCGTGCAGGCGGCCGGGCGTTGCGATCAATTCGAATTTGTCCGATGACATTAACCGCTCGACGAATCCGGTGTCGTATTTCCCCTGGCGAAATTCCATGCTCCGCATAATGGCGCCGTGAAATCCGACGGTGGTCTTGATACCCGTGATGTAGTATTCGTCCAAGGCGCGCCGCATTCGATCGATCGCGGATCCCCGTGATGCCCCGACCGCAATCAGCTTTGCGATTAACGAGTCGTAGTAGGGCGGAACGACGTATCCGGTATAAACATGAGAATCGACGCGGATCCCGCGGCCACCCGGCGCATAATAAAACGCAATCTTTCCGGCCGATGGCTGGAAATTCCTGGCCGGGTCTTCGGCGTTGATCCGGCATTGGATGGCGTGCAGTCGCGGCGAAGCGTGCGCAACATGCTTGGACAGACGTTCGCCGGCGGCGATGCGAATCTGTTCCTTCACCAGGTCGCAACCGTACACCTCCTCCGTAATGGTATGCTCGACCTGGATGCGGGTGTTCATTTCCATGAAATAGAAATGGCCGGAGTTATCGACCAGGAATTCCATCGTCCCGGCATTTTGATAACCGACGGCGTGTGCAAGTTTCACACAGGCGTGTCCCATTTTCTTGCGCAGGCCATCGGTCATTAAGGGCGATGGACATTCCTCAATCACTTTTTGATTGCGCCGCTGGATGGAGCAATCGCGTTCACCTAAATGCACGATGTGACCATGCTTGTCCGCCACAATTTGAAATTCGATGTGGTGCGGATTGACGATGAGTTTTTCGATATAAACATCGGGGTTGCCAAAAGCATTCTCTGCTTCCATCCGCGCCGCGTGGAACGCCGGTACAAATGAGGCGTCATTGTGGGCCACCCGCATACCGCGTCCACCGCCTCCTGCCACCGCCTTGATCATCACCGGGTAGCCAATTTTTTTCGCTACCCTGAGCGCGTCGTTTTCGTCAGGAACGATGCCGTCGCTTCCCGGGGTAATCGGCACGCCGGCTTTGCGCGCATATTGACGCGCCAAATTCTTGTCGCCCATCTTGCGCATGACGCTGGCTGGCGGTCCGATAAAGTTAATGTTGCAGCTTTCGCACACCTCGGCGAAGTGCGCGTTCTCCGCCAGGAATCCATAACCGGGGTGGATCGCATCGACATCACCCACTTCCGCTGCGCTCATGATGCGATCGATTTTCAAGTAACTTTCCGAGCTCGGCGGCGCGCCAATACAAATTGCTTCGTCTGCCAGTTGCACGTGGAGTGAATCCACATCAGCCTCCGAGTAGATCGCGAGAGTGCGGATGCCGAGTTCCCGACAAGCGCGAATGACGCGCAAGGCGATTTCGCCACGATTCGCGATTAAAACTTTCTCAAACATGGTTGTAGGGCAAGCGCTCTGCTTGCCGGCTTTGATAGCCAAGCCGCCATTGGGCAGGCGAAGCGCCCGCCCTACAAATGCGCTTCATCGCACGCGATACAATACCTGGCCAAATTGCACCGGTTTGCCGTTCTCCGCCACGATCTCCGCGATCACCCCACTGGTCTCGGCCTTGATTTCATTCATCACTTTCATCGCTTCGATAATACAGACGACCGTTTCCTCGATGACTTCCTTGCCGACCTCGACAAACGGCGGCGTGTCTGGCGAAGCCGCCCGATAAAATGTCCCCACCATCGGCGAAACGATATCGCGCAAATGCGATGTCTGTGGCGGCGGTGCGGCGGCAGTCGGCGGTGATGCGGCGGGATTTGTCGGTCCGTTTTGCACTACAGGCGCGCTTGCCGCCGGGATCATCGAAATGGGTTGCTCGCTAATCCCCTTTTGCAATTTCAAGCGGAACCCGTCCTTCTCCATTTCGAACACGGAAAGATCGTTTTTCCGCATCAAATCGATGATGGCTTTGATATCTTTAAGTTCCACGGTCTGCGGGATGATTGAGCCGCTAGGTAACCCGCGTTCGCCAAGCAGGTCAAGGCGCGAAATGCGAGCGTGGCGGCGGTGGAGGTTAGGCTCCCAGCCATTTGCCAGTCCGGCTCGGACCTCGGCCGGCAAGCTTCCAGCTTGATATCTGTTTAGCGTTGCCGTGCTATATACCGTTTCATTAACACCTCGCTTCAGCGAGGTGCGTGGCCGATGTCTGCTACCACAACCGCTTTAGCGGTTTGGGCTCCTCAGGCAGCATTAACACCCAGCTAAAGCAGGGGGTTAATGAGAGGGTCAGGCAGCGCTAAACACATACCCAGCTTGTCGACGTGGTGCTGAGATCGACGGGCAGGGTGCCCGTTGGCCCCACAGGCGACGCCTGTGCTACTGTTTCGACGGACGATGAGCGCAGTCGCCTTAACCGGAACGCACCCATGCGAGCGACGCGATTTCAAAATAATCGACGAGACGGACGAGTACATCGTGGTCGATAAGCCGCCGCTCTTGCTCGTGCACCCCTCCAAGCCGGATGGCACCGCGACGCTTTGGGCAGAATTACGCCACTTGCTCGCCTTTGAGATCGCCGCCGGTGGACAGATATCCATTGTGAATCGGCTCGATCGGGAGACCAGCGGCGTTGTCTTGGTTGCAAAGACGACGGCAGCGGCGCGTGAGTTCGGGCTTTGCATGCACGCGCGTCGGGTAACCAAGGAATACCACGCCATTGTCTGGGGCTGGCCCGGTTGGGAAAGCAAAACGGTCGACGCGCCGATTGTCCGGCAGGGCAAGGTCGAACAGTCAAAAATTTATTTGAAGCAAACGATCCACCCGCGCGGTGCGGAAGCCGTGACTGAATTTGAGGTCATGAGGCGGTTTCGTAAACACACGACAAACGGCGAATCGTTTTCGTTGGTGAAGGCGCACCCGTCAACCGGGCGGACACACCAAATTCGCGTGCATCTCGCGTCGCTCGGCCATCCGATAGTTGGCGACAAAATCTACGGGCCGGATGAAAATTTGTATCTTCGGTTTATCGAAACCGGCTGGACGGATGAATTAGCGGGCAAGTTGTTGCTGGAGCGACATGCCTTACACGCTTCGCGATTGTGTATTGACGAACAGCGCGACTGGTCAAGTCCACTGCCGCGGGACTTGTCCGATTGGATGTTGTAGCCGGGATCGGTGATCCGGCCAGTTGTAGCGGCGCTTGTGCCAAGCGCCGGATCCGCAAAAATAGGCGCTTGGCACAAGCGCCTCTACAACCCGCCGATTCTCTCGTTCTCAAACTCCGGCGTGGCCGCGCCTTCACTCTTCAAACTTGGTCTCTTCACGAGCGATCTTACCGGACATGGCATACCGCGAGTCTTTTACCAAGCTAACAAGATGCTGGGGTGGCTATTTCGACTGCATTCGAAGCAGCGTTCCCGAAGACGAGTGGAACCAGAACCGCAAACAGAGTGGCAATCGGCTAAAATGCCGCGGCCAACGACCGCGGCTACAGGGCAGCGATTGCAAACAATGTCGTTCTTTTTATCGTGATCGGCTCATGAGATGGCAGGTGGGGATGATAATCGCTTGGGCCATGGCGATGGCGCCGCCCGCGTTCGCTGGAAACGATCGCGGCGTAAGTTCCACTGTTTCGGAAGAACCGCCTCGATTCGATTTCGCGCTCGAGACTGCATATCTGTTTGGGGCTATTAATCCGCCTGCCGATTACCGGATCAGCGCGAATTTTCTAACCGCGCGCGTTCGCTGGGGCGATTATCTCGATCGCAGGGGATTTTTTCGAGGTTACAATCAGGTTTACCTGAGTTTCCTGGCCGAGCCGATCATTCGCGGGATCGAGAACCATTACTTCGGAATGAACCTGGGATTACGTTACAACTTTGTCCGGCCGGGCAGTCGAATCGTTCCCTATTTTTCCGGCGGACTCGGACTGGGTCTGATCGACAGTCAGCCCGCGCGATTCGGCGGCCAGGGACAGGATTTCACTTTCAATGTTCTAAGTGCCGCCGGCTTGTCGTATCAGTTCAGTGACCGTTTTAGCGGCCAGCTCGGAGTGCTCTACCAACATTTTTCCAACGCCGGCCAGACTGATCCGAACCCCAGCCTGAATCTTTTTGGGCCACAGATTGGGTTTACGTTTTCATTTTAAGTCATGTCGAGCGACAGCCGAGACATCCCGTTGCGAATCCTTAAAGGTCACATCACGGGATTCCTCGACTTCGCTCGGAATGACGCGATTTGATGATCAACCCATGCCGAGTGAAAACATTCTGGTAGTCAAACGCAGCCTGTTTGATGAGCTGGGCGCGTTTCAGGGATTGATCTTCGATCCACAGCGTTATCTCGGCGCGCTTCTGTCTCGTGGGAACAATTTCTTTTTGCCGCGTGCCGCTGCTGAGAACGATCCCACCCACAAACAAATTATTCCCTATGTCATCGTCGCCCACCGCGATCGTGTGCTGTATTACGTGCGCGGAAAAAAGGCGGGCGAGCAACGATTGGTCGCAAAGGGGTCAATCGGAATCGGCGGACACATGAACGACACCGACGAATCGTTGTTTGCCTGGGACGAGGAAGCTTATCGGGCTGGCGTTCAACGCGAAGTGAACGAAGAGATTCGAATCGAAACCACCTTCGACGATCGCATTGTCGCGCTGTTGAACGATGATACCACCGAAGTCGGCCGTGTTCATCTCGGAGTGGTGCATGTTTTCAAACTCGATGAACCAAAAGTCGAGAAACGCGAGGCAATGATTACGAATCTGGAATTTCTCGCTCGCGAAGAATTACTGAAGCGTCGAGCTACGCTGGAGACATGGTCGCAGCTATGTGTTGATCAATTGGAAAAGTTGCTGACGTAAGCCGTGCGGCCTATTCGGGCGGGCGCTCGTAGGTGACGCCAAAATCGGTGATCAACCAGATACCGCTCGGGCGCGCAATGGTGAAGCTCACGGTAGCGTGCTGGGTGGGATACGTGAGGATGGTTTTGTAACTGCCGTGCGGCGAAACGAAGTAACCGTCAAACTCCAACTGACCGTCCAGCTTATAGTTGCGATCGGGGACACCGAGTTTGTTCAGGTAATAGATGAATTGGTCATCCATCGCCGGCGGTACGGCCACTCGGCGATCCGAGGCGACCTTGCTGTGGAGCCATTTTACGTCGTGCTGGAAAGCGCACTTTTCGATTAGTTCATGAGCGAAACGTTCGCCTTCGACTTTCGCATCCTTCCGCATGCTGTTGAGAAAAAGCAGCCCGGCCCCAATGACGGCGATAACGATAATAATAAAAACCAGCGTTTGCCCGGCCTCGGATGCCTGGCGTGGGCGATTCGGCATGTCGTCAGAGCGTTTTGTTGCTAACGAGTATTTGGTCATTGTTTAGATTCGGCGGTTGTAGTCGCCCCGCTCTGTCGGGGCGTCCCGACTGCAAATGATGGCGACAGAGCGCCACGGTCAATGTGAAAAAGCATTATGAGACGGCCTTCTGTTCCTTGCCAAGCTTTCTTTCCTTTAGCACGGCCGTCCTCCCTGGCACAAATGAGCATCTTGCCCGTTATTGCCAAATCAGTTCCCGTAACCGAAACCGGTTCCCTTAATCACCTGATCATCGCGGATCAACGCGCCATGGGATTGTTTACCGGTGTACTGGCCAAAGCGATTACGCGAGTTCACTCGAAACTCCACCAGCCACCCGTAAATGTGCTCGCCATTTTTACCCAGATCGGCTGGCTTCGGATCGCCTTGCCATTCAATTTTCGCGCTGTCGGCATCGAGCAGCATTCCTTGGAGCCAGTTCCAGACAATTTCCTTGTAGTTTTTCGGATACGGTCCGCAAAGAGCGGGATCGACATTTTGCGCGAGAACACTGACGGCAAAAAAGCAAATCAGGAGGAGGGTCACCTTCACAACTCAAGAAAAAGGTAAATGACGGGAATCGTCGATGAAAAAGTTGTGCTCTTGCGAGAGTTCTACAGACTTTCCAGTCCAAGCTAATCGCGCCAGACTCTTAAAATGATCGTTCGCCTCACCATTTTCATAGTTGCGCTCGCTTGTTCCTCAAACAGCCTAACCGCGCAGGAAACTCCAAGCCCTTCACCCGGGCCGGTGGCGATTCCCACGGGCATCACCGATCCGGCGGCAGCGACGCGTGCCTGGCTTGACACCATCCCGCCGGATGAAAAAGCGCGCTCAGATGCATATTTCGAAGGCGGCTATTGGCTGATACTTTGGAATTTTCTGCTTACTGCTGCGATTGCCTTGTTCCTCCTGAGCACCAGGCTTTCCGCCCGAATTCGGGATCTGGCCGCCACCCTAACGAGATTTAGGCCAATTCAGGCTGGCATTTACGCAATTGGGTTTGCCCTTATTACTGCGATATTGAATTTTCCGCTGAATTTCTACGAAAGTTTCGTGCGCGAGCATCAGTATGGAATGTCCAATCAAACCTTTTGGGCATGGTTTAGCGAATCGCTCCACGCTCTCGAGATTGGTGTCGTCGTTCTGGCTATCTCTCTCGCGATTCTCTACCGCATTTTCCAGGCGACAGAACGCACCTGGTGGATCTGGGGAACGGTATTTGGAATCATCCTGGTCACGATTGGAAACCTGGCCGCGCCGGTTCTGATCGAACCGATCTTTAATAAGTACACGCCGCTGACCGATCCAAAGATTCGTGATCCTATCCTGGCGCTGGCGCGCGCGAACCAGATTCCAGTCACGCAAGTTTTTGTCGTTGATCAGTCGCGACAAACCAAGCGAGTGAGCGCAAACGTTTCAGGGCTGGCTGGCACGACCCGAATCGCTCTCAACGACAATCTGTTGAATCAATGCACGCTGCCTGAGATTCGCGAAGTGATGGCGCACGAGATGGGTCATTATGTTTTGAATCACGGCGCCAAGGGCACAGCGTTTCTGGGCATCTTCATTTTCATCGGCTTTAGTTTAGCCGCGATAATATTCAATCGGGTGATTGGAAAACGCGGGCCGGCGTGGGGCGTAAGCGGAATCGCTGATCCGGCGGGATTCCCGCTGTTGATGTTGATCTTTGCGACCTACGGATTCGTGCTGACGCCGATCTCGAATACGATAGGTCGCAACATTGAGCGGGAAGCGGATGCATTTGCCATTAATGCAGCGCGCGAGCCGGACGCCGCCGCCACGGTTGCATTGAAGCTGGGGAAATATCGCAAGATGGAGCCGAGTCCGTTGGAGGAATTCATCTTTTTCGATCACCCCAGCGGCCGTTCGCGCATTCGCATGGCGATGGACTGGAAGGCGGCACAGCTGCCGTGCGGCGAAGCACGTGCAATAGGTCAGTCGCGATGATCAGGAGCGATGCAGTCGCGCGAATTGGAAGAGAGGCTTCCAGCCATTCGCCAGCCGGGATCGGACCTCGGCCGACAAGTTCCAGCTTGTCGCGGTTTGCTGCGCGGCGGGCAAGATGCCCGCCGTCCGAGACAGGCAAGGATGCCTATCTTCCGATTTGCGTCCTTAGTTAAACGGCAATCTCCAACCGCCGACTTGCCAAAGTCGGCGACTACGAATGCGCCGCTTCTTGTCTATTCGCGCTCGTCGATCGGGACAACCTTTTTGCCAGCCGGTTCGCCCACGTACTGGCTGAGCGGGCGGTAGAGGCGATTGTCTTCCAGTTGTTCCAGCACCTGCGCGCACCAGCCGGAGCACCGGGCAATGGCAAAGATCGGTGTGAAAAGATCGGTCGGAATACCCAGCGAGTAATAGACCGTCGCGGAATAGAAATCGACGTTAGCATTCAGATTCTTCTTCTCTTTCATCAACTGTGCGATCCGTTCCGACATCCGGATCCATTTCGGTTCGCCGATTTTTTCGCCGAGCTTTCTCGCCATCGCCCGCAAGTGTGGCGCCCGCGGGTCCAACGTCTTGTAAACGCGATGGCCAATGCCCATGATCTTCTTTTTCTGCGCCAGCTGCTTTTCGATGTAGGCGTCCACGTTTTTCTCGTCACCAATCTCTTGCAGCATGTGGATGACGCCCTCGTTCGCGCCGCCATGTAACGGTCCTTTCAGAGTTCCGATCGCGGACGTGATGGCGGAATAAAAGTCGCTCAGCGTCGAAATTGTTACCCGGGCGCTAAACGTCGATGCGTTCATCCCGTGATCCGCGTGTAGGACAAAAGCGACATCCAGTGCGTCGCTCGCTTCCTGGGGCTGCGGTTCGCCACATATTAAATAGAGGAAATGCTCCGCCTCAGTCAGGTCGTCGCGCACTGGTGGCAAAGATTTTCCCTGCCGGGCGCGATGAAAATAGGCGGCGATCACCCCAATTTTGGCGGTGATACTTCGGGCGCGTCGCTCGTTTATTTCCCGCGTCGCTTCTTTGTGGATATCCGGATCATAAAGTCCCAGCATCGAGATGGCCGTGCGCATCACGTCCATGGGGTCGGCATCTTTTGGGGCTGACTTTATGAACTCGATAACCGGGTCCGGCAACTGCCGCTCGGCCCGCAGCGCATGCGTGAATTCATCGAGTTCGCGGCGGTTAGGCAACTTCCCTTTCCATAAAAGGTAGACGACCTCCTTGTAACTGACTTTGCCAGCGAGATCGTCGATATCGTAACCGGAATAAACGAGCTGACCCTTATCGCCGATGACGTCGCTTAATCGCGTCGTATTGGCAATAATACCCTCCAAGCCACGGGCAACATTCGCCGCCTTTGGCTGCGGGGCAGGTCCTGTTTTGTGCAATTCGGACATTTCAGCGAACGTAGCTCAGCGCTTCATTCGCGCAATGAGCGTATCCGCCATTGTTGCTGGTGTTTCGGCTACGGCAATGCCGGCGGCCTTGAGCGCTTCGATTTTTCCGGCAGCTGTGCCCTTGCCACCGGAGACAATGGCGCCAGCATGTCCCATCCGTCTGCCGGGTGGCGCAGTGATGCCAGCAATGAAAGCTGCGACCGGCTTCCGGCAATTATCGCTGATCCACGCAGCCGCTTCTTCCTCGGCCGAGCCGCCGATTTCGCCAATCAGAATCATCGCTTCGGTCCCGGGATCATCATTAAAAATCCTGACGGCATCGAGATGTGACATGCCGTTGATGGGATCGCCGCCAATCCCGATGCAGGTCGATTGCCCGTGTCCACGACTCGTTAGCTGCCAGACTGCCTCGTAGGTTAACGTTCCCGAGCGGGAAATGACGCCGACATTTCCAGGTTTATGAATGTAACCAGGCATGATGCCGATCTTGGCCGCTCCGGGAGTGATGATCCCCGGACAATTTGGACCAATCAGGCGCGATTCCTTTCCGGCCATCTGCGCTTTCACTCGCATCATGTCCATCACTGGAATGCCCTCCGTGATGCACACAACCAGCTCGACGCCGGCGTCAGCCGCTTCGAGAATGGCATCAGCCGCGCCCGCGGGCGGCACAAAGATCATTGAGACATTGCATCCGGTTTCGCGTCGCGCTTCCGCGACGGTGTCGAACACAGGAACTTTGTTGTCGAACTTTTGACCGCCTTTTCCCGGCGTCACGCCGGCGACGACATTAGTTCCGTACTCCATGCATTGGCGCGTGTGAAAGGCACCGGCGGTGCCGGTGATTCCCTGCACCACGAGGCGAGTGTTCTTATCGACCAGGACAGACATATTCAGGAACCCATGAAAATATTCAGATGAATTCCTGGTTTCCTGGTTTCCAGATTCATTGTTGCTTCCTCTTGTGCACGACGAGTTTGTTGCCGTCGGGGTCGCGGAACTGTGCCATCCAGCAAACCGGTGTCTCGGTTTTCGGAAGGTCGAAGGTCACGCCGCGCGATTTTAATTTCTCAATCGTGGCGTCGATATCGTCCACCTCGAACGCGACAGTTGTACCATCGCGTGACGGCTGCCAGGCAGGGTGACAACCGACGCCGATCGTAGTCGGACCAATGTCATATTCGACCCATGCTCCGCCCATCTGAGTGGATGTGGGCTTCAGCTCGAGAGTTTCCTGGTAAAATTTGCGCGCGCGTTCTGCATCGGAAACGGCAATGGCAATGAAGGCTATTTCTTTAATCATAGACAGGGCTGTTTTTCGTTTTCTGGTTTCAACTGGTGAATGACAATGTGGTTTCCGTCTGGGTCCTTGATGATCGCCATACGGCAGCACGGACTCTCAAAAGGCTCGGTCGAAAACGGCACTTTCCGATCTTTCAAACATTTTATCGCGTCGTCAAAGTTCTCCACTTCCAGCGCGGCGCCGGTTCCCTGGTCAGAAGGCAGCCATTCCGGCCCGACATTGGCAATGGCGAGCGTGTTATTGCCAAGCGAATACTCCACCCACTTTCCGCCCATCATTTCTTCCGAAACTTTCAGCCCGAGCACGCCTTCATAAAATGCACGTGCCCGTTTCATGTCCGTGACCGGCGTGCCGACGAAAGCGAGTCCGTTAATTTCATCGTCATGATCGAGTTCTTGCTGCTGCCTCACAACTTTCTCCGCTGCATCAGCCAGATCATCTGCGGTAATCAGCGCCACGCTGCTTTTTTGGAGCAGTTTTTTCCCTTTCTCGACGTTGGTTCCTTCCAGTCGCACCACCAACGGGACTGAAAGATGCACACTTTTCGCCGCGTTAATAATTCCCTGTGCGATCACGTCGCACTGCATGATTCCGCCAAAAATATTGACCAGAATCGCCCGCACCTTTTTATCTGCGATCAAAATCTTGAAAGCTTCCGTCACCTGCTCTTCCGTGGCACCGCCACCGACGTCGAGAAAATTGGCGGGACTACCGCCGTAAAACTTGATGATGTCCATTGTCGCCATGGCCAAGCCTGCGCCGTTAACGAGACAGCCGATATTTCCATCTAAACCGATGTAATTGAGACCGTGCTTAGAGGCTTCGACTTCGCGCGGATCTTCCTCGGCGATATCACGCATGGCTGCGATCTCCGGATGCCGATAAAGGGCGTTGTCATCGAAGTTAAATTTCGCATCGAGCGCCAGCACCTCTCCCTTTGGAGTAACGACCAGCGGATTAACTTCTACCATCGAGCAATCGAGGCCAATGAAGGCGTTGTATAAGCCGTCGAATAATTTCGATGCCGCTTTCAGTTGTGACGATTCAAACTCCAGTTCCTTCGCCACCTTGCGCATTTGAAACGGTTGCAAGCCTGCCAATGGGTCGATCGATTGGCGAATAATTTTCTCCGGTGATTTGGCGGCCACCCGTTCGATTTCAACACCGCCTTCCGTGCTCGCCACAATCAATGGCGCCGCTGTCGGGCGGTCGCGGAGAATTGCAAAATAAATCTCGCGCTGGATCTGCGCCGCCTCCGTCACCAGTACCTTATTGACAACGCGACCAGCCGGTCCGGTCTGGTGAGTGACCAGCGTTTGTCCGAGCATCTTGCTCGCTATTTCGCGGGCTTCCTCCGGCGTCTTGCAAACGTGCACCCCGCCTTTGAATCCGTTCGCGAAGGTCCCCTTCCCTCGCCCGCCGGCGTGAATCTGTGCTTTCACCACGACTTCGGCCGGTGCGAGTTCGCGTGCGATCTGTTCTGCTTGGTCCGGCGAGGAGGCGACCTTGCCACGCGTTGTCGCCACTCCGAATTTCTCCAGTAATTCCTTGGCCTGATACTCGTGAATGTTCATCGCGGGCGAAGCACGACTAAGCGCGGAACTTTCACGCAAGCAATCGAATTTCTTCTCGATCGGTTATGATGAACGCCCGGAAGGGTGTTCGTCTGTTACACGAAAAAGGACTTTTCATTTTCGGATTCCCCCGCCTAATTGCGTGGATCAAAAAAGTGCAAGATGCATTTATGAAATCACTCCTCGTCATCCTTTCGATCCTGCTTTTTCTTGGGCTCGATGCTGTAGCGGCCGTTGCATCAGCTGATTTCGAAGCAATTGTGCACTGGCGAGAGCGCGCACTACGTTGCCTATAGCAAGCGGACAACCAAGGTCCTGGAACGCACGCTTGCAAAGCCATTTCGCATCGAAATGATAGCGAACACAATGTCCACTCTGGCCGAACAAATTAATCGTGCGCTCACCGATGGAAAATTGCGCGCCGATGCTGCTGAAAACATCCGCAAGACTTTAACTGGTGCTGAGAGTGAATTCGCCGGCCGCGTTCTTGGTGAACTGATCGACGCAAACGAGTGGGAGGAACTGAACGATCGCTTCTACAAGACACTCGCGTTTGGAACAGGAGGCTTACGTGGACGCACCATCGGAAAGGTTGTGACCAAAGCAGAGCGTGGGGCGCCAAACGCACTCGGTCGCCCTGAATTTCCGTGTGTTGGCACCAACGCGATGAACTATTTCAATGTCGCGCGCGCCACCCGCGGATTGGTTAGCTACGTCCAGAAATGGCGTAGCAAAAAGGCCGTCACTGGCCGGTCGAAAATTGTCATCGCACATGATACTCGGCATTTCTCGAAGGAATTTGCCCGGCTTGCAGCAGAAACCGCCGCGACTCACGGATGTGACGCCGTTGTCTTTGATGGCCCGCGCTCGACTCCGGAGCTTTCCTTTGCTGTCCGCTATTTGAAGGCCGACGCCGGCGTTGTCATCACCGCCAGCCACAACCCGCCGCACGACAACGGTTACAAGGTTTACTTCAGCGATGGCGCGCAGGTAGTCGAACCGCATGCCAGTGGGATCATCGCCGAAGTGAACAGCGAAGCGATGATTTCCGGTTCATCCGAAAAATCCGGAATGGACGAGCGCGGCCAAGTCATCACGGTCGGTGAGGAAGTCGATCGCGCTTACATGGAACGACTCGAAACCCTGATCCTGGATCGCGAAGTAATCGCCAAAGCTCGCGATTTGAAGATTGTTTACACTCCGATTCATGGAACTGGCAGTCTCATCGTTACGCCGATGTTGCAAAAGCTCGGCGTGAACTTTTCCATCGTTCCGGAGCAGGACCAAATGGATGGCCGCTTTCCAACGGTGAAATCGCCAAATCCGGAAAATGCGGAGGCGTTGAAATCAGGTATCGCCCTCGCGCAAAAGGAAAAAGCCGAGCTCGTCGCCGCGACCGACCCGGATTGCGATCGCCTCGGAGTGGCGGTGCGGACAGCGTCGGCCGAAATGAAATTACTGAGCGGAAATCAAATTGGTTCGGTGCTGGCGTGGTACCGTGCGAAAACGTTTTTCGATCGTGGAATTTTGAACAAGGAGAACGCACATCGCGGCGTCATCATCAAGACTTTCGTCACGAGCGACCTGCAGAAAGTGATCGCGGAGAAATTCGGATTGCGCTGCGTCGATACCCTCACCGGTTTCAAATATAACGGCGCGAAACTGAATAAGTACGAGGAAGAAACGGCCACACCGAATTACCGGGAGCTGTCGGAGGAAGAAACGCGCAGGCTGCGCTTGCAGAAATCGTCGTTCTACATTTTCGGCAGCGAAGAAAGCTACGGGTACAGCGGCGCCGATTTCGTGCACGACAAGGATGGGAACGCTGCCGTGATCATGTTTTGCGAAGTCGCCGCTTACGCCAAATCGAAGGGAATGACTTTGGACGAATTGCTCGACGAAATTTTCCGCGAGTTCGGTTACTTTGAGGAAAAGAATTACTCGATCTATTTCGAAGGCGCGGATGGGGCGGAGAAGATTCGCCGACTGCTCATTTCCTACGATGAAAGTCCTCCGCGCCAGGTGCTGGACAGCCCCGTCACGCGCATCCGCAATTTCGAAAAAGAGACGATTCGCGACGTCGAGGGCGACGAGATTCCGAAAGAGAAGATGTTGATTTTCGAGATGGCGGACAAAACTCGGATTGCGGTTCGGGGCTCGGGGACGGAACCCAAAATCAAGTATTACCTTTTTGGGGCACGATTGCCGAAGAATAGAAAATTATCGCGCGAGGAATTGGCACACGCGAAAGACGAAATCGGCGCCCGGCTGGAGGCGCTTTGGAATTGGCTGCAAAAAGACGCGAATCAGCGCCTTGCGAAATAACTCACTCGACACCGCACAATTCGCGGCAAGAATTGCGACGTGGGATACGAAATTCAGTTAAGCGGCGGTGAGATAACGATCCTGAAAGCGATCGGTCTCACTGGCACGGCCCTGGGAGGAAAATTTCTGCTCGATAAGATGGAAGAAGTCGAGGCCGGTGAGTTTATCGACACGCTCGCGGGCATGCTGGCGATGGGCTACCTCCTTTCCACCAAGGTAAGTATTCGGACGCTGGAGGATGTAGAACGCGCTTCATTTCGCGTGAATCCATCTTACGTGCATGATCTGAAAGATGCGCTCGATCCGATCCGACGACGCCAGGCGCAAAAACAGCGGCGACGGCGCCGCGGTTGAAGTGAGCAAGCGATTGCTGCGGCTCTGGCCGTGGCTCAGCGCGATCATTAGTGGTTTACTGGGCGCGGCAGCTTTGCCGCCATTCGATCAAACGTGGCTCATCTGGATCGCCCTTGTGCCTTTGTGCGCCACGATTTTATTGTCCGGTGAGAATATCAAGCGCCGGTGGCTGCGTGATTTCCTCCTCGGCTATGTTGCTGGACTGGCATTTTTCTGGAGCTGCTTTTTTTGGCTCACGACCGTGTCCGCACTTGGCTGGTTCATCCTGCAATTTTATCTCGCCCTTTATTTCGCAGCCTGGGGCTGGTTTTGCGGACTGATGCGGCCGCGGGCTCGCAAAATCGTCGCGCGCGATAAGTGGAGCGAAATGCTCGCTCGGGCCAGGCCCGAAACAGCACCGGCCGGCTCGCCGTGGCTTAGCTCGGGTCACAATCTTTTTCTCGCTTTGTCGCTCGGGGCCGCGTGGGTCGCATTGGAATGGATGCGCGGCTGGGTAATCACCGGCTTCGGGTGGAACGGACTTGGCACCGCCTTACACGGGACGTGGCCACTAATTCAGATCGCGGAATTTACCGGAGTCGCCGGCGTCACGTTCCTCGTGGCATTTTGCAACGTCATTCTGACTGCCACTGCGAGGCGGATTTGGGAAGAAACGCGCACTCGCGCGATGCGACCGCACTTTGACTTAACGCTGACTCTCGTTGGACTGGTGGCGGTATTCACCTGGGGTCTGACGGCCGTGCAAACGCGGGCGCCGTCGTGGCCGTTGCACGTCGCTTTGGTCCAGGCTAGCGTGCCGCGCGCGGAAAAATTCGATGTCCGTTATAAGCAAACAATCTTCGATAAGTTTTCTCGGCTGAGCAAAATAGCGCTCACGTCGGCATCGGGCATCGATCTCATGGTTTGGCCGGAGAGCGCCATGCCCGAACCCGTCCTTGAGGACCAGGAAACATTCGATTTCGTCAGCCAGATCGCCAGCTCGAACAAAGTAGACTTGCTCCTTGGTGCAATCGACGAAGAACCACATCAGGTTTACAATGCCGCTCTTTTGTTTCGGCCGGAAGGCGATCCCCAGCTTTATCGTAAGGTCCACCTAGTGCCGTTCGGCGAATATGTCCCGTTCCGCCATTCCTTCCCGCTCTTTGCCGCAATTGTCGGCGACCAGGTGCCGGAGGATTTCGACGCCGGCAAAGAATTCACCGTCTTTCAACTTTCCAACCACCACGCCAAAGTCGCGCCGCTAATTTGTTTCGAAGACACCATCGGTGAGCTGACACGGCAATTCGTTCTGCGAGGAGCAGATTTTTTCGCTAACGTCACCAACGACGGCTGGTTTCTGCGCTCCGCCGGTTCGCGTCAGCATTTGGCGAACGCTATTTTCCGATGCGTAGAGAATCGTCGACCCATGGTGCGCGCCGCCAACACGGGCGTCACCTGTTTCGTTAATGAATTTGGTCGCGTCACCCAGGTCTTGCGCGATGATCAAGGCAGCATCTTCGAAGAAGGAACTCTCATCGGTGAAATCAACATTGCCACCGAACCATCGCTAACGTTTTACGCGCAACATGGCGAGTTATTCGCCAAAATATGCACAGGATTGGCGCTGGTCGTTCTGTTGGCGAGACTGCTGACTCAGGTTCGGTTCCAACGAAACGGGGCAGCGGCTGAATTGTCGGCGTTGCATTAGCGATCGGCGATCGCGACAGCTGGGTCTCGGACCAGCGCTACAAACTGCGAGAGCGATGATCGATCGGCCAGGTAGGGGCGATTGACCCCAATCGCCCGGTCGTTGCCGCGGCCGACGACCGCGGCTACAGGAAAGAAAATGGCGGTGCTTCTTCCTGTCGATCAGCTTCTCGAACTCTGGCCGGATGAATTTCGCGGCGTCCGCGCCGGCGCCCTGCTCCATCCCGCCTCTGTTAATTCCAAGCTCGAGCATTCCGCGCGAATTTTCGAGCGGGAAAACGGGAGGCTATTTCACTTGCGTGCCTTGTTTGGTCCGCAGCACGGCTATCGCGGCGAAACCCAGGACAACATGATTGAATGGCGGAGTTATGAACATCCGCGACTCGGCATCCCGGTTTACAGCTTGTACGGCGAACACCGCGAACCGACACGCGAGATGTTGCATGATCTCGATCTGTTGCTGGTCGACCTGCAGGATGTGGGCGCACGTTACTACACTTTTGTTTGGACGATGTATCTGGCAATGCGCGCCTGCGAGCGCGAGAACATTCGCGTTGTCGTTTTCGATCGGCCAAACCCGATTAATGGCGTGACAGTCGAAGGCCCAAAACTGAACCCGGATTACCGCTCATTTGTCGGAATGCATCCAATTCCGGTCCGTCACGGCAAAACCATCGGTGAACTTGCGATGCAGTTTCGCGACGAATTTTTTTCCAAATGCGCGCTGACCGTTCTGCCGATGAAAAATTGGGAGCGCGCGATGTGGTTCGATCAAACTGGTCTGCCCTGGGTAATGCCTTCGCCCAATATGCCGACACTCATTACCGCTACGGTTTATCCCGGAATGTGCCTGCTCGAGGGCACAAACATTTCCGAGGGGCGCGGCACGACTCGGCCGTTCGAAATTTTCGGTGCGCCATGGATTGACCCGGAAAAACTCTGTCGCGAATTAAATGGCTGCAAACTCGAGGGCACACATTTTCGTGAGATATTTTTCCAACCGACGTTCCACAAATTTTCCGGCCAACTCTGCGGTGGTGCACAATTGCACGTGACCGACCGCGACGCTTTTCGTCCATTCGAGACGGGGGTCGAAGTCATACGCTGTATTCGCCGGATCTACGCGAATCATTTTCAGTGGAAGTCGCCACCCTACGAATACGAATACAAGCGCCTGCCGATCGAAGTCCTGCTCGGAGGACCGGTCTCCGAGTTTTTTCCGGAATGACGGAATCGTGCATTGGTCTGCTCGACATATTCACGAATCTTAGTCCGATTCGAAGTAAGCGCGCACATTGTAGCCGTGGTCGGTGGTCGCGGCTCTTCTTGATTGGGACCTTAAGCGCCGGCGCGGCGCCCTTTGCCATTGCCGAAAATCCCGAGATGGCGATGGACAAAATGACGGATGAGGAGCTGCGCGCTTTCCGCGATCAGAAGATCATCGAACTACGCGCGCGTAGACGGCAGTTTCATCCAGAACAAACGGCAGAGGGTACCATGCACTCGCGCATTTTTTTCTGTACGATTTACTACACCCCCAAGGAATCGGGCTTCACGACCGAGCGCGGGTTTGATGCCACACCCATTACTGCCGCGGGATTACACGGCCGCAAATACCCGCGCGATTTTCTGTTGGCGGTAAAGAAAGAAGGCTTCGGCCGGATTAATGAACCGATTGATGGCCAAAACTACATTCGGTGGACGGGCGACAGCCGATACGCATTTGCTGATGCACCCGTCGGACGTCGTGGCGAAGTGCTGATCCCGCGTCATTCCTGTGCGATTTCGTCACGCAACAAGTTTTTGCATCAGCACACGCGGCTTCGGATCAAGTCCCAAACCGTCAACGACGAAACAGGGAGTGACGAATGGCTCGTTTGTGATACCGGCCCTGGCGTCCATCCGCTGCAAATCGATTTGTACTGGGGTGAGGACGAACCACGCGGCGCGGTCGGACGCCAGCGTGCGCGACCGCGTGGCACTTGGATGGAATACGCGTTTGAGGTCGATGTGACTGCTCTGCGCTAACTAGAAGAAAGACAGGTTTTAAATTATCAGGATTACAGAGAAACTGCTTCTGAATCCAATCCTGTTAATCCTGTCAATCCTGTCTAGTCTGTGCGGCAAATGTCCCTGCGAACGTTTGTTTTTATCGGGGTCCTCGCCGTTGCTTTTCGCGCCCATGCCTACGGTCCGCTCGGTCACGAAATCGTCGGCGCCATTGCTGATCGCAAACTCGCTGGCACGCCAACGGCGGAAAAGATTAAAACGCTTCTCGATGGCATTTCGCTGGAGCGCGCTTCGCTGATTGCGGATGACATCAAAAGTTGGGACAAGCGCGGTCCAGATGATGCCCGTGGAATTCATTTTCGCGATCATCCAAAGATCGAACAACAGCTCCACGATTTTTGGAATGCGAATCCGCCCAGCCCGGATGCCAGCGATACCACGCCGTCGCATCACTGGATGCATTACACCGATGTGCCGGTGCTAAACGCCGAGAAATACGGCGACGGCAAGTACGGGCGCGGCAACTGGGATGTGGTGCACACCATCCCTTACTGCATCGGAGTTTTGCGCGGTGAAATTCCCGAGGATAACCCGCGCAAGATCACGAAAACGATCGCGCTCATTCTGTTAGTGCATTGCGTCGGTGATATTCATCAACCGCTCCACGTCGGTGCGGAGTATTTTAACGAAGAAGGCAAAGTGGTTGATCCCGATCGCGGCGCGACCGGTTTGGGCGATGAGGGCGGGAACGCCTTAAGTTTGGTCCACAACCCCACCGCGGAACGTGCGCGACATTACTATCATTCGTTCCACGCCTATTGGGATCTGGACACAGTCCGCAACTTAACGATCGGAACGCCGGACGAAGTTCCGAAGGAGCAGCGTGAAAGTGTTTACGGGCCGGCAAAAGAGAAATTGATCGCTGGGTTCGTTGCGAATGAGCCAAAGAACTGGCGCACGTCCGGCGATCCAAAAACCTGGGCCGAACAATGGGCTAACGAGATTTTGCCAATTGCGCGCGAGGCTCACACCCGCGTCCAATTCCAGCACGTCCATCGTGAAGAAAAAGACGGTCGTGTCTTCGCCAAAGGCGAAGCTCACGAGATCGGGACCGGTTACCTCGACTGGTCAACGCAAGTAGTCGGCGACGAATTGCACAAAGCCGGCTGGCGCCTAGCGGAACTGCTGCAAAAGATCTTGTAATCGCGCGGAGAAATAAGCGCGTTCGGAGGAACAGGAAGAAGCCTGCCCCTCCACACCGTATGCGCGGGCTGAGAAACCAAGGAGCGGCTGTTTCTAACTGCCGACCGAAACAAGAACGCGCCAGTGATTAACCGGCGCGTTCTCAAATCCAATGTGGAAGGGGCCTTAATGCCCGATCCTGCATGAAAAAGAATCAGCTCTTTTTCGTCATCGTTCTGTCGCACTCAGATTTCAGCTGCGCGTATTGATCTGCAGAAAGGATGGCCTTGGCCTTTTTCATGAACGCGGCCCGACCTTCCTTGGTGCACCCGTCCTTCATGCACTCCTTTTGCCATGCCGTCAGTTTCGCATTCTGGTCGGTCGTCAGATTCAGACTCGCCAGGTTCATGCAACTCGCCTCGCTGTTCGAGGCTTGCATATCCTTGCTGCAACACCCTTTCCCGCCGGCAAAGGACGTGCCTGTCGCCAATAGTCCCGCTGCCAATACCGCTAAAGTCGTTTTGATCATGTCCATGAGATAACAGAGGAAGCGATTTCGTTCAATCTGATCGAGGAACGGCTGTCTCTGACTGCGAATCCCGTAACCGAGCGACAGTCCAGAGTTCTTGAAAAGTCACCTGCAATTAGCAAGGGCGGCTTCCAGCCGCCGTTCGATGGTCGGTAGCCTGGAGACAGCCGTTCCTTGAACTATCGGACGCTGAATTCGATTGTGCCGTTTTTCGCGTCAGCCACGATTCTCTGTCCTTCCCTGACTTTGCCTTCGAGAATGTTCATGCTCAATGGGTCAAGCAGACCGCGCTGGATCGCACGTTTCAGCGGACGGGCACCATAAACCGGATCATAACCTTCGCGCGCAATCAGTGTCTTGGCCGAGTCGGTCAAATCCAATCTAATGTTCTGCTGCGCCAAACGTTTCGTTAACCGGGCCAGCTGAATCTCGACAATTTTCTTCAAATCCTCTTCGCTCAGTCGCTCGAAGATGATGATCTCATCGACTCGATTCAAAAACTCCGGACGAAAATGCGCGCGCAACGCGTCCATCACCAGCCGTCTGCGATTTTCGCTCGATTCTTCTTCGGTGATGTACTGGGAGCCAATGTTCGAAGTCATGATGATGACAGTGTTCTTGAAATCGACCGTTCTCCCCTGCCCGTCCGTGATGCGTCCATCGTCGAGCACTTGCAGCAAAACGTTAAACACGTCCGGGTGCGCTTTTTCGATTTCGTCGAATAACACGACTGAATACGGCTTGCGCCGGACTGCCTCCGAAAGTTGTCCGCCTTCTTCGTAGCCGACGTAACCTGGCGGCGCGCCGATCAATCGCGCCACGGTGTGTTTTTCCATGTATTCGCTCATGTCGATCCGGACCATCGCGTTCTCGTTATCGAACAAAAATTCCGCGAGCGCGCGCGAGAGTTCAGTCTTACCGACGCCGGTCGGCCCGAGAAAAATAAATGAGCCGAGTGGGCGATTCGGGTCTTGCAGACCAGCGCGGGCACGTCGGACGGCGTTCGCTACTGCTTTGATCGCTGCCTCCTGATCGACCACGCGCTGATGCAAATGCTCTTCGAGTCGCACCAACTTCGCGCGTTCACCTTCCTGCAAACGGGACACTGGAATGCCCGTCCAGCTTGAAACAACCTGCGCGATATCTTCTTCGGTTACTTCTTCGCGGAGAAGTCTTCTTCTGGGACCGCTTTTGGCGCTTTGTGCGGTTACTTCCGCGAGCTTCTTTTCCAGTTCTGGAATTCTTCCGTACTGAATCTCGCTGGCTTTCGCGAGTTCGCCGCGCCGCTGCGCGCGCTCCAGTTCCGTCCGCAACTGATCAAGCTCTTCTTTCAGCTTCGCCTGCTCGTTAATTTGCGCTTTTTCCTTTTGCCATTCCGCTTTGAGCGCACTCGATTTTTCCTTCAACTCAGCCAGTTCTTTTTCAAGTTTCTTGAGCCGCTCTTTGCTGGCCGCATCTTTTTCCTTTTTCAGCGCCTGCCGCTCCATCTCGTGCTGCATGATCTCGCGTTCGATCACGTCGATTTCCGTCGGCATGGAATCGAGCTCGATCTTCAGGCGCGAAGCCGCTTCGTCCACCAGATCGACCGCTTTGTCCGGTAAAAACCGGTCGCTGATGTAGCGATGCGACAAGACCGCAGCGGCAACCAGTGCGGCATCGGTGATACGCACGCCGTGATGCACTTCGTAGCGTTCTTTCAATCCGCGCAGGATGGCGATGGTATCTTCCACGCTCGGCTCATTCACCATCACCGGCTGGAAACGGCGTTCGAGCGCAGCGTCTTTCTCGATGTACTTGCGATACTCATCCAGCGTGGTTGCGCCGACGGTGCGCAACTCTCCGCGTGCCAGCATCGGCTTGAGCATGTTGGAGGCATCGACCGATCCTTCTGCCGCCCCCGCACCGACGATGGTGTGCAGCTCATCGATGAAGAGGATGATTTCGCCCTGCGAATCGGTCACCTCTTTCAGAAACGCTTTCAGGCGATCCTCGAATTCGCCGCGAAACTTCGCGCCTGCCACCATCGCGCCGATGTCCATCGCAATGATGCGTTTGTTTTTCAGGGACTCCGGGACATCGCCGGAGACGATCCGACGTGCCAATCCCTCGACGATCGCGGTTTTGCCAACGCCGGGCTCGCCGATTAACACCGGATTGTTTTTGGTCCGGCGCAAAAGCACCTGCATGACGCGGCGAATTTCATTGTCGCGCCCGATGACCGGATCGATTTTCCCGCGTCGTGCCAGTTGCGTGAGGTCGCGTCCATATTTTTCCAACGTCTGATATTTTCCCTCCGGATTTTGATCGGTGACGCGTTGCGAACCGCGCACCTGCTGCAACCCCTGCATGATTTTGTCGCGGGTCCCACCCAGATCCTTCACCGCTTTTGCCGCCGAATTGTTTTCGCCAGCGAGAGCGAGCAGATAATGCTCAGCGCTGACGTATTCGTCTTTCAACTTCGACATCTCACTCTCGGCGGAATCAAGCGTGCGGCGCAGGTCATTTGAAATGCGCAAATCAGAAACCGCCCCACTAACTTTTGGCCTGCGGGCTAAATCGGTTTCGAGTCGCGACCGCAACGCATCGGGTGACACTCCAATTTTCTCCAGTAACGGCCGGGTCACGCCTTCGCCCTGATCAAGCAGTGCGAGCAGAAAATGCTCGTTGCCTAATTCCGGGCTTTGCGTGCGCGAGGCAATATCCTGCGCGCTTTGTAGCGCCTCCTGCATCTTTTGGGTGAATCGGTCGATGCGCATGGCTAACGATAATCGAGGAGACACGTTTTCAAAAACGGTCAGGCGAAAATTTCAATCTTCGTCAGCAAGGCAAACGATTTTCCCTCCCTGGCTTTTTCCAAGGAATGGCTGTCTCTAAAGCCCAGTGTCGCCGTCCTTCAATCATTTCGGAAATCGCTTCTTGTGTATGTCGGCAGTTAGAAACAGCCGTTCCTTGAGGCGCTGTGGCAACGCACGATTCCAGTCGATAATGTACACGAATTAATCAGGAGACCTCAAGGTCCCTTGCTTTGGAAAGATGCGAAAAGGCGTGGACGAATTCCGGTTTCTCCTTCAAAGTGGGCCCTCGTTTCACATGACAAAAGACACGCAAAAAGCTCTGGCAATTATCATCGCGTCCCTGGGGGTACTGGTAGGCTTGTTGTTCTGGGCCAATCATCTCCGGCCGCATCCGTAAAAGCCGCGCCGGCATTGACGCGATTGCTACTGCGTCGCGCCGCACGTATCTGTCTTTGCCCATGAGTACTGACGTACCCGGATCTCGACGGCAAATGCTCGCGCTTTTGCGTGCCGGGCCGTTTCGCCGTTACATCATTGGCTCGCTCATTTCCGACAGCGGCACCTGGATGCAGTGGATGGCACAGGGCTATGTCATGAGCACGTTGACCGACAGCGCGTTCATGATCGGGCTGGCGACCTTTGCCACAGGTATAGCAACAATTGTTTTTACTCCGACCGGCGGATCAGCCGCGGATCGTTCGGACAAGCGCAAGATTCTGATCGCGACTCAAGTTGCGCAAATCGCGTTTGCGCGTCGCCCTGGGATGGCTCGTCCAAACCCATCAAGTCCACATGTGGCACATGATACTCTTTGGGAGTTTGCTCGGAATCACGATTGGTTTTGAAATGCCTGCGATCTCGGCGCTCGTTCCGGAATTGGTGAAGCGCGAGGAAATCGCGTCTGCCGTCGCACTGGATCGTTCCGTTTTTCACGGATCACGACTAATTGGACCCTCGGTCGCCGGCATTTTGGTCGGTTTGTGGGGAGCAGCATCAGCCTTTTTCGCCAACGCCATCTCGTTTGTTGCGCTCATCATCGCGTTGGTTTCGCTTCCGAAACGCCCCATCGGCACAGCTGAGGAAGAAGCGCAGCGGCAAACCGGTTTTGGCGAAGGTATTCGTTACGTCCGATCCAATCGCATTATCATCTCGATGATCATGCTCATTGCTCTCAACACCATTTTCATTTTTCCCGCCATTTCGCCCGCAATGCTACCACTCTACGTGCGCAACATTCTCCACCTGGGACCGCGCGAACTCGGCTGGTTGATGGCAGTAAGCGGAACCGGAGCATTTTTTGGTGCTGTCGGTTTGCTTACGGTCGAACGCGAACGCCGATTGAAATTCATGACCTTCAATGTCGTCGCCATTGCCGCTGGCGTTTTTTGCATGGCGCGGGCGCATAGTTTTCTTTTCACCGCATTGGCAATGGGTCTCGTCGCGATCGCCCTTTCGATGAATTTCGGCTTGGCCAATACCATCGTGCAGGAACATGCACCGCCGCCATTGCGCGGCCGTGTCTCCGCTGTTTTCGGTATGAGCTTTTTCGGCTTAATGCCAATTGGCGGACTGGTCGTTCCAGGCGTTTCGGATTTGATCGGCATGCGCACAGCTCTCGCCGTGGCGTCGGTGATTTATGGAATTGCGGCGGTCTACGTCTTAAGCATGGCGGGTCGGCATGTTTGCGACCACCCGGCCGAGCCCGTCTCGGAATCCGAAATGGCACCAGTCGCCTGATCAGTCGCCTGGGCCGATGATCGCGTTCTCCACCTGCTGGAATTCCGGACGACACACTTCGGGCGAGGAAATGTTGCGCGAGATTCAGGCGCTTGGTTTCGATCTGATCGAGTTAGGACACGGCATTCGCATTTCGCTCATGCCTGGAATTCAAAAAATGTTTGATGCCGGCGAAGTACGAATCAGCAGCCTGCATAATTTCTGTCCATTGCCGGTCGAAATCATGGGCGCGTCACCCGATTGCTACGAATTTTCAACTGCTCGAAAAAGCGAGCGCGATCGCGCCGTGAAACAGACACTGCAAACTCTCGATTTTGCCGCGCGATTGAACGCTCCGTTTGTCGTGCTGCATTGCGGCTCGATCTCGATGAATCCGATCACCGATGAATTAATTGCGCTGGCACAGAATGGCGGGTTGCTTTCGCGCAAATATGTTCGAAAAAAAATCGACGCCGTGCGAACGCGCGAGCAGGCGGCACCGGCGCATCTCGCCCGGGTGAAGGAATGCCTCAAGCCGATCGTTGAACAGGCGTCGGAGAAAAATGTTCGTCTCGGCATCGAGGGGCGTCGCGGCTACGAAGAAATTCCGTCGGAACGCGAAATCCCGCAATTGCTCGATGAAATCGCCGCGCCGCACGTCGGTTATTGGCACGACATGGGACATATCCAAATTAAGGAAAATCTTGGATTTCTCGATCATGCCGAATGGCTTAGGACGATCGGACCGCGGACGATTGGCTGTCACATGCAGGACGTGAACTGGCCGGGACAGGACCACCAGCCGCCTTTTCTCGGCGACATGAAACTGGAACCGCTCACCCGGCTGTTACCGGAAAATTGCCAGATCGTCTGGGAGCTGAGCCCTCGTTTATCGTCGGAAGAAATCACCCAGTCGCGTGCAATCTGGAAGGAACGCTTCGGCGAATGAAAAAAATCCTGATCACGGTTCTCCAAATTGCCGTCACCGTCGGCATGTTGATCTGGGTTTTTCACGACCCGAATCAGCGAGCCAAAATGGCGGAGGCGCTTCGCACCGCCGATTATCGCTGGGTCGTCGTCGGAATATTCTCCTATTTACTGGTCGAAGTTTTTGCCGCTCTTCGCTGGCAAGTTTTGCTCAGAGTCCAAAAGATCCACCTCAGTTTCCCACGAATCGCCGGGTTGTTTCTGATCGGTATGTTTTACAATCAGTTTCTGCCCGGTGGAACCGGCGGCGATATTAT
The DNA here is from genome assembly GCA_963781735.1 of uncultured Verrucomicrobiae bacterium. GTDB lineage: Bacteria > Verrucomicrobiota > Verrucomicrobiia > Chthoniobacterales > UBA10450 > AV69. The sequence continues at coordinate 79,669 of CAWAHI010000005.1, forward strand.
TAAGAGCTATCTTTTGCTCAAAGAAACCCCGGACAAAAAAGCAGGGGCCTTGCTCGCGGTCGTGTTCGACCGTCTCATCGGTCTAGTGGCGCTGGTAGCGATCACGGTAACTCTGATCAGTCTGCGCTTCGATATCTTGTCAAAGACCCCGGAGACGCGACGATTGCTTTGGATATTGCTGTTTCTTCTGGGCAGCTCGATCGCTGCCCTCCTCACCAGTTTCATCATCAGTGGCTTCAATCTCTTTCATTGGTTGCCTCACAAATTTCCCGGACGCGAAAAATTGATTGAGGTTTCCGCGGCTTACCATCTTTATGCGCGGCATTGGATCGCCACCTTCGTTGCGTTCGGCGCGTCGTTGGGAGCGCACCTTGCCACCTTCACTACGTTCCTTTGCGTAGCCTACGCTTTTGACGTGCCTTCGGCGTTTCCGGAAGGGGTGAAAGTGCTCGATTTCTTTGCCGTTTTGCCGATCGAACGCACGATTACGGCCCTGCCGATTAGCTTCGCCGGTCTTGGTCTGCGCGAACAAATCTTGCAGGTCATGCTGCACGACGTTTGTCATGCCTCCGTCGCGGTTTCCAAGCTCATCGGCACGATGGGGTTCCTGATTATATTCTTCTGCTGCTTGCCCGGGGGCATCGTTTACTTCTTTTACAAGCCGAGCGGCGAAACTCGCCACGTGCGCATGCGTGAAATGCAAACCGAAATGGCAACGCTTGAGCATGAAATCAGCGAGGCGGAGTAGGAATGTGGCAAGGGCTTTAGTGTCCCGACCTTTCGTGGCCGTCACCTTCGCTATGACGGTCGATGGCAAAGTCACAACAAAAAATTATTCCGCGGTCGATTTCACTTCCCGGGAAGACAAAGCGCATCTCATTCGACAACGCGCGCTGGGCGATGCCGTTCTTGTCGGCCACGGGACAATTGAGAACGACAATGTGCGATTGGGAATTCCACGGGAGGACTTACGCCAGGAACGAATCGCGCGCGGACAGCCCCCGTATCCAATTCGGGTGATTGTTTCCAATAAGGGCCGGATCAATCCCCGGCTGAAAATTTTCGAAACTGATTTCGCGCCCATCATTATTTTTTCCACGACGCGCATGCCTCGTCGTACGCGGCAGCAACTGCGCCAGAAAGCGACCCTTTATCTAAGCCAGGCGCGGCGCGTTGATCTACGCTGGATGCTGCAGGAGCTGCGCTACGATTTTAAGGTGAAACATGTCGCCTGTGAAGGCGGCCCGGCGTTGTTTCGCTCATTACTAGAGCAGGGACTTGTTGATCAGCTGAATCTGACAATCGCGCCGTTTCTTTTTGGCGGGAAAAACGCCCCAACCCTCATCGGCACCGGTATGGATTTTCTTCCCCGCAGCGTTCGTTGTTCGTTGCAGGAAATGAGAGTCGTCGGCGACGAATGTTTCCTGACTTATGGCCTCCGTCATTCTTCATCCCGAGGAACTCGAGGGATTCCGTTGCGCAAAGTTTAAGGTAACGCAGGGGGATTCGATTGATCGGAAGCCTGCGCTCCAGCTGACTTCCCGTCTGGCGAACCCGCTGCTAAATTAGCGGGCAATGGGCTCGCGCGGCCTCATTTTGTTGAACGCTATTCTCGCCAGCTTTCCCCTTTCGAGCCTGGCAGATGCAATCGTCGAAGGACGAGTTCAATTGCCGGAAGCGCGTGCTGCACCGGTCATGGCAAAACGCTATGAGATTGTCACCACTGGGAACGTTCTGAAAACCGAACCGCCCCTCGCAGTTGTATATCTGGAGGGCTCGTTTCCAAGACCGAATTCTTCGATAACTAAACAGATCGGGCAAAAAGATCTGGCTTTTATTCCCGCGCTCCTGCCGGTGCGCGTCGGAACAAAAATAGAATTCCCGAACTTCGACGACACCTATCATAGCGTCTTTTCGTATTCACCGGCGAAACGGTTCGATTTGGGGCGCTATCGGCCGGATGAGCGGCCGATCCCGTCGAAGGTTTTTGACACGCCGGGGTTGGTGACCTTGCGCTGCGACATTCACGAGCATATGCGCGGTCTCATTCTCGTTTTGGATACGCCATATTTTGTGACCACGGATCCGGACGGGCGGTTTCGATTGAGCGGGCTTCCTTCCGGTCACTATCTGCTCAAGGCGTGGGTCGACAGCAAGACGACGCGGGAGCAACCAGTTGATTTGAAAGACGGGGCGACGGTGCACGTCGATTTTCCATGACAGTGTCATCCGGACCCGGGAGTGGCACGGCTATAAGTTTTCGCACGAAGTTACTCGCGGCGATGATGCTGGTGGTTTCGGCCCTAACGATTATCGGACTTTATTTCGCGCATCGAAATGTCGCCGCAACGGCGCAGCGCGATCTGAAACAAAGTTTTGAAGCCGAGCTCTCATGGTTGCATCGAGTTCAGCAATTACGTAATGCGGCCCTGCAGGAACGTTGCCGCGGGCTCGCGGCAAAGCCACGTATTCACGCCGCATTAGAAGATAACGCTCTCGATTTGCTTTATCCGAGCGCGAAAGACGAATTGCATGACCTGATGCAAACTGAACAGCAACCGGCCGAACAAGAGGCCGGCTCGCTCCACGCGAGATTTTATCGGTTTCTAAACGTCAATGGTACGGTCCTCCCGCCGCCGAATCCGACAGAAGTTGGGGAGCTTGCGCCTGGCGACGAAGAGCGATTGGCCATAAAAAAGTTACCCGATACACAGCAGACGGCTTATCTGGCGGAAAAGGGAACTGCTGTGCAACCTGCCGTGGACGAAGTAATATTCGTCCCGATTTTTTCCAGTGAAACTAACGAGATTATTGCGGCATTAGTGGTTGGATTCAGGCCCTTCGAGCTTACCGGGGTTCACGCGCGCGCGGGTATGAGAAGCGGAATCTGGATTGACGGCGCGCTGCACCTGGCGCTACACCCGGCGTCTGCGCGAAAGACTCTCGGCGACGAAGTCACACAGGCTATTGCCGGTGGTGATCGCACCAAAGGGAGTTTCAACGTCACGGTGAACGGCGACACTCAGCTTTTGTTCTATGAACGGCTCAACGCCAATTCACTTTTTGCGCCTGCCTACCAGGTTTGCATTTATCCACTCACCGAGTCGATTGCCCGACAGCGTCGGCTGAGCTGGCAAATTGGGGGCGCGGGTGCGTTACTTCTGCTGGGCGGATTCGTGGCCAGTCGTTTCGTTGCCGTGCGACTCGCTCAGCCGGTCGAGCAACTTGCGATCGATTCGGAAGAAAACCGCGCGCAACGCCAGCGCGCGGAAGCCGCCCTCGAATCCACGAGCGAAGAGTTAGAGAGAACCGCGCGGTACTCGGCCGATGCTTCTCACCAGCTAAAAAGCCCGGTAACGGTTCTTCGCAATGGAATTGAATCATTGTTGGCGTGCGAGGACTTTCGGCCGGAAGTCTACGAAGAACTCTCTTGCCTGTTGCATCAGACACGCCGCTTAACCAGTGTGATCGATGACTTGCTGCTTTTGTCCCGGATGGATGCCGGTCACCTCAAAATCGATTCTCAACCGGTAAATCTGGTTCGACTGATCGAGGAGTGGCTCGAGGATTTGGCCGCGCTGCCGGATGCGTTCGAGGTCGCGATCGAGAAGGAATTTCCGGAGAGTCTATTCATAGAGGGGGAGAAACGATATACCTCCCTCATTGTGCAAAATCTTTTGGAAAACGCGCGCAAATACAATCGCCCGGGCGGCCGCATCCGGGTGCTGACGCGACAGCAGAATAGCGAGGTGATCCTGACAATCGGCAATACCGGCCATGCTATCGCTCCGACCGCGCAACAACACATTTTCGAGCGGTTCTATCATGATTCTGGCACAACCGTGACCGGCCACGGACTCGGTTTGAATTTGGCGCGGGAGCTCGCCCGACTACATGGCGGCGACTTGACATTGGTTCGATCGGAAAATGATTGGACGGAGTTTGAGGCGCGTTTTCACAGCGCGAAAGCGGTCCCAATTACAACGAGCTAAAGCTTATGAAGCTGTTGCCGGCCTTGTGCTTTTGTCTTCTCGCTAGTGGCGCGCCGGCCTTCGAAATCGACGAATTATTCGATCGTCTTGATGCCGCACTGACGGTTGCTGCTTTTCATGACAATTTTCGTGCGCGGTTAAGCGGCACCATCGACCTCGAATTTTACAATTTTGAGCAGCCGGCACCGGGCTTAATCGACAGTAGCAGCGACAACCTTTTCAATCCCCGTCTGACCTTATTTCTGGACGCCCAGATAGGATCACAAATCTATTTCTTTACGCAGGCGCGGCTGGATCGCGGGTTCGATCCCAGCGACCAGGGCGCCCAGGTTCGGCTCGATGAATATGCCCTCCGCATCACGCCTTGGGCGGATGGCCGGTTCACTTTGCAATTGGGAAAGTTCGCCACCGTCGTAGGCAACTGGGTCCCTCGCCACTTGTCGTGGGACAATCCTTTCGTCGATGCGCCCTTGGTTTACGAAAATATCACCGCCATTAGTGACAAGGCCGCACCTTATTCCGCATATGATTTCGTTTTCACGATGTATGGCAACGAAAAGTATTCATTCAATCCGGTCATCTGGGGACCCAGTTACGCCACCGGTGTTTCTGTGTCTGGTCGACTGGGCCGGTTCGATTATGCCGCCGAACTAAAGAACGCGTCCCTCTCTTCGCGTCCGGAATCGTGGAACGCGACCGAAGTTGGTTTTGAGCATCCGACTTTCAGTGCGCGGGTGGGCTTCCAGCCGAATCAAATGTGGAATTTTGGTTTTTCCGTGAGCGATGGTCCCTACTTCCGGAGCGAAGCCCAATATACCTTGCCGCCCGGCCGTGGTATCGGCGATTACCGGGAATTGGTTCTGGGGCAGGACGCAAGTTTCGCCTGGCATCATCTGCAAGTATGGGCGGAAGTTTACGAAGCCCGTTTCGAGGTTCCGCGCGTCGGTAACGCGGATACGCTCGCGTATTATTTAGAAGCGAAGTACAAATTCACTCCCCAATTTTTCGGCGCGCTCCGCTGGAACCAGCAGCTTTTCAGCAAGGTCGACGTCGGCGGCGGAGCAACGATGCGCTGGGGCCAGGACCTCGGGCGGGTCGACGTCGCGGCCGGTTATCGTTTTACGTCGCATACCCAGTTGAAGCTGCAATACAGTTTTCAACAGCAGACCAGTGGTCCAAGCGACAGCAACCACCTTTTTGCCGCGCAAGTGACGGTGCGCTTTTGAACATCCCCAAAGTAACGACTGCGTTACTTTTGCGGCATGGTTTTTTTAGCAGAATGTCTTACTCAAACTCGGCTGTTACCCCCTCGTCCAACTCGGTGTAGGCTGTAACAACTACGCCGGCTAAATTCATGCACATTCTTGTCGTTGATGATGACGTTCGATTGGCGCGACAGATTTCGTCGGCGGTGACCGAAGCGGGCCATGATCCGGTAGTGATCCATAATGGCGAAGAAGCTCTGGACGCAGCGGGGGAAAATTCGTTCGATTTGATTGTGCTCGATATCGGGTTGCCGCGAATGGATGGCTTTGAAGTGCTGCGTCGTCTGCGTGCTCAACGCGTCGCCAGCCGGGTCCTGGTGCTTACCGCCCGCGGCGAAGTTAAGGATCGGGTCACCGGATTGCAGCTTGGCGCAGATGATTACCTGCCGAAACCTTTCGCCATGCAGGAGCTGGTTGCCCGCGTTCGCGCGCTAGGGCGCCGCTACGCGGAAGAACCGGCCCTCAGTTTGAGAGTCGGGGATCTCACCTTCGATTTGGCCAACCATGAAGTGTTTCGCGGTTCGGACCGAATCGATTTATCTACGCGTGAGTTAATGTTGTTGAAGGTGCTCATGCGTGAGCCAGGCCGAATCTTTACCCGCACTGAATTATGCGAGCGCGTTTGGGAACACGAGCACGAATACGATACCAAACTAGTGGAAGTTTTTATTGGACGGTTGCGCAAGAAAATTGGCGAGCCTCCGCTCATTCACACCGTGCGCCACGTCGGCTACGCTATTTGCGAAGCAATTCCACTCGCGAGCGCTCAGGAAAAGTAACAACGGCGTTACCTCTCCTAACTGGATTCGGCCGGAAAGATCGCCAGCTAATGCGATCATGGCTAAGGGTGACGGACAGGATGCGACCGACCTCGGGATCTGATAGTCGTGTTCCATATCCCGGCATTGGTTTTTTTCCGACACTAGTCTTCAGGCACGGTCACAATATTCAACTACCGACCATGTATAGTAACGCACAGTGGGATGCCATCCTTTAGCATATGCGAGTCCGAGCCAATCTCACCGGCGCCGATCAACGAGCTATCGCCGAGTTACTAAAGTCATCACACTAATTTAGGAGGAGCTTCCTAAGTTTAACATCGCCTGTTGTTTTAAAACTTGTAGGGTAAACACCGACAACGCCACTGTGCTAATCAGTTCGGCAAGGTAACAACCGAGTTACTATTCGTGAGCGGCGTTTAGCTTCAGCTACTGCGATTGTACGAGCATGAAGCCAACCTATCGACGCACTACGTGCGTTAATCCGCGCTTCGAAATCAATTCAACCTATAACAACAATTAAGGAGTTCCCTATGAATCAAGCTGAAGATCAAACATCACCTGAAGTTGCCAATCTCTCACCTGCGCGCCGCGCGCTTCCACGGCGAACATTTCTTTGTCGCATGGGAGTGGGTGCTATTGCGCTTGCTCCCGGAGCTGCACTGTTCACCGCAGCCTCAAAAGCGTTCGGCGACGAAGATGAGAATGAGAATGAAAACGAGAACGGGATCAGAGCAGGTGATGCCGCTTTGCTCCGGTTCCCGGCGGCGCTCGAGATACTCGAGGCCGATTTTTGGATCCAGTACAACGAACTCGGCGGCATCCAAGACAGCGAGGTCCCAGGGGGGAGTGGCATTGCCAAATACACTGCCGCCCTCAACGTCCTCGATGAGGACATGGCCGTATATATTCATGACAACACAGATGATGAAATCACACACCACCAGTTCCTAAATGCGTACTTGGTGTCCAAGGGAGCCGCTCCTGCAAATCTCAATCCGTTTCGCACCCTGATGGGCAGCACCGCGACGGGAGTCAACCCGAACAAGATCGGAAAACGGCTGACCAACCTGACCCAGCTAACGCTGGATACCAGCTGGTGGACCCGCTATCGCGACAGCGCGCATAACCCGGATCTTGATCCAAACCACATCTTTCCGCAGGCAGTTCCAAGCTTGCACGCTGGAAAACATACAGCCATTCCCAGGACCGATAGTGATTTAACAGATGATAACTTCGTTCAGGCGATAGCCAACACTGCGGCTTTTCACTTTCCAACGATTGAACAAGGTGGAAACAGCCTCTATCCATCGCTGGCGCAAAGGGCAAGCAGTGTTGAAGTGTTGCGCATCCTGATAAGCATCGGACCGACTGAGACGATGCATTTCCAAACCTGGCAGGACAAGGCGGGCAATGCGCCTCCCTTAACTGCCGTTGACCCGGTAACAGGCGTTTCAGTGACATTTCCCCACTTGGACGTCGCCAACGAGCTGTTCACGAATAACCTGATCATGCCGGAACCATGCCCGTTCCTGAGTCGAAGCCTTCCACGCTGTTCGATCATTCGACCGACTAAGACCCAGGGTGTGGCCATGGGCGCGCTTAAGTTCCTCACGGATATGGGGCTTTTCATCGGCCAATCGCCTGCCTTCTTTTCCTACATGACCCGGCTGGCGCAGGAAGCAGATGCAGCTCGACGCGAAGACTAAAATGGGAATTAAGGGCAAATAAGTCACAGCGAAGAGCCATGCACAGATCCGCAGGGTCCGATGCCCTGCGGATTCACGCCGGTCGATCTACTATTCCTCGACCTTCCGTCGAGGCCGACGCACCAGTTCGCCCTGGCAGTTCGGACAAATGTGCTTCATTTCTTGCGAACAATGTGCGCAAAAGGTGCATTCGTACGAACAAATGTAAGCTTCGCCATTCATTGATAATTCGGCCTCACACCGCTCGCATTTTGTTCGCATTTCCATTGCCATGTTGTCAGTCGTCCGGCCGAGTTTATGGTCTCACACAACTACCAGCGCAACCGCGATGCACCAAACGAATTCAATTATCATGCAGGCGCCGCGAGCCGAAATTTTCGAGACCGCCGCCAACCTCGAAAACTGGCCAAAGATTTTGCCACATTATCGTTATATTAAGTATCTCGAGCGCGGAACGGATCGTAATGTTGTGATCATGGCCGCCACTCGCTCTGGGATTCCAATTTCCTGGACATCTGAACAAATCATTGACCGCGAAAAAATCGAGGTGCGGTTTCATCACCTGAAGGCTTTCACCAAGGGCATGTTCGTCGTCTGGACCTTCAAGGAGACGCCCGCCGGCGTTCTCGTCGAAATCGCGCACGACCTGAACTTTCGTGTCCGTGCCCTGGCGCCAGTGATGGAGCCGATCATCGGCGATTTTTTTATCGGCCATGTCGCCAATCGCACGCTTCGATGCATGAAAGCGCATTTGGAATCCCGGAGCTGATCACATGTTCTCAGACAAAAACGGGCAGCGTCGTTGCGTCATCACCGGCCTCGGTCCGATCACCTGCATCGGTAAAGGGGTGGACAGCTTTTGGAATGGCATTCTGGCCGAAAAAACCGGCATCGGTCCAATCTGCAGCTTTGATGTAAGCGCATTCGGAGTGCGAGTGGCCGGCGAGATCCGCGACTGGAATGCGGAAGAATTCTTCCCCCCGCATCGTCTGAAGCGGCTCGATCGATATGCGCAATTTGCCGTCGCATCAGCCAAGCTCGCTTTAGACGACGCTGGGCTGGAATGCTCTCGGGAAAAGCCGCAGGACCGTATCGGCGTGAGTTTCGGCACCGCACTTGGCGGAGTTTGCAAAGCCGAAGAGCAATACATTCGATTTTTGAAGAAAGGCGCTCGCGGCGTCCAGCCGACGCTTGCCCTACAGGTCTTTGGAGGCTCAGCCCACTCCAACATCGCGATTGATTTTGGACTTCGCGGAGTCGGCACCACTAATTCAAATAGCTGCGCCAGCGGCACCGTCTCGGTCGGTGAGGCGCTCCGCTACATTCGCGATGGTTTCGTCGATATCGTCGTCGCCGGCGGGGCGGAAGCTCCGCTGACTGGGATTACTGTTGGCGCGTTTGATATCATCAAGACGATGAGCCGTTGCGAAGATCCCGAAAAAGCCTGCCGGCCGTTCGATAAATTGCGTGACGGCTTCGTCATCGGCGAAGGCGCCGCTTCTCTTATCGTTGAAGAACTCGAGCATGCGCGCGCACGGGGCGCGAAGATTTATGCCGAGCTCCTCGGTTACAGTCTCAACAACGACGGCTTTCACATGACGACGCCCTTGCCGAGCGGCGAATCGTGCATCCGCGCCATGCGCGAAGCGTTGGCCGATGCGAAACTTGCTCCCGAGCAAATCGATTACATCAACGCGCACGCCAGTTCGACACAGCTGAATGATGCGGCCGAGACCCTGGCGATCAAGGAAGTCTTTGGCGAACACGCGCGAAGAATTCCGGTAAGTGGAACGAAGGCATTTACTTCGCATCCTCTGGGAGCGACTGGCGCGATCGAGGCCACGATTTGCACGCTCGCGCTCGAGCATCAATACGTTCCGCCCACTCTGCACCGCGAACACCCTGATGAGGCGTGCGATCTCGATGTCGTTCCGCATCACGGACGCGCTACCAAGTTGAATTACATCATGAGTAATTCGTTTGGATTTGGTGGAATCAACGCCTGTGTAATTTTAGGGAAACTGCGCGATTGATTCTTCTGTCATCCCGAGCCGCGAAGACGGCGAGGGATCTCACGAGTGATGTTAGCGTCAACAAGTGACGGCTTGTGTGACAAACAGAGCAAATGGGAGGTCCCGCGCTTGCGCTCGGGATGACACACGCTAATTAGCCCAACAAATCGGGCCGATTTTCGCGCGTGCGTTTTTGCGACTGTTCTTTCCGCCATTTCGCGATCTCGCCGTGATTTCCACCGAGCAGAACTTCCGGCACCTTCCATCCACGAAACTCGGCGGGGCGCGTGTATTGCGGCGCTTCCAATAATCCCTGGCGAAAGCTATCATCGACGGCAGATTGATCATCGCCAAGCACCCCAGGGAATCAATCGCACAATTGCATCTACCAAAACTACGGCCGCAATTGCACCGTTCGTCAGGACATAGTCTCCGATGGAAATTTCCTCATCGACCAAATGTTCAACGACTCGATGATCCACGCCTTCGTAGTGCCCGCAGATGATGATCAGATGCGATTCGGCCGAAAGTTCTCTCGCCAACTCCTGATCAAAGCGCCGCCCCGCCGGTGACATCAAAATCACCTTCGGCTTTCTACTATCGATTGCCTTTTGTTCCGCATTCGATGTTCGGCATTCGGCGTTCGGCGTTTCCATCTTCAGTTCTTCCACCGCCTTAAAAACCGGTTCCGCCTTCATCACCATCCCCTGCCCTCCTCCGAAAGGGGCATCATCCACCACATGATGTTTGTCGGTGGTCCAATCGCGCAGATTGTGAATTTGAAGCTCGATCGCGCCGTTTTCCTGCGCCCGTTTCATCATGCTTTCATTTAGCGGGGCCCGACAGATCTCGGGGAATAGCGTGATAATATCGATACGCATTGCGCGAAATATCTGGTCATCCCGAGCGCAAGTCGAGGGATCCCGTTGCCAAAGCTTAAAGGTAACGCCACGGGATCCCTCGGCTTCGCTCGGGATGACCGGGTTATTACTCCACGATCTCGATCGCGGCGCGCTGATTATGGCGCGCGGCGGCGCTTGTGAGGAGCGCCCGAATTGATTGAATGGTCTGCCCGTTCCGGCCAATGATGCGGCCAACATCGCTTTGCCTTAGTTGCAGGCGAAAGACAGTCGTCCTGCCGGATGGAATTTCTGTGATGATCGCTTCATCCGGGAACTCGACCAGCTGCCGGACCACGAATTCAAGAAATTCGCGCATACTCCGCGGATCGTTACACCGCAGCCGCCTCGGGCGCGCCCGTGGCCCGTTTTTTATTTTTCTTGATCAGGCTGCGCACCGTATCTGACGGCTGGGCGCCGCGTGCCAGCCAGTGTTCGATGCGATCGAGCTTGAGCGTGCTGTTGTGGCCCTGCTTTTTCGGATCGTAGGTGCCGACAAGCTCTAAGAACTTTCCGTCGCGCGGGCTGCGTTTGTCAGCCACTACTACTTTATAGTAAGGACGGTTGAGCGCCCCTTCTCTGCGGAGTCGAATTGAAACTGCCATCTTGGAAAATGTTAAAAGGTTGAAAGGGTTACAATGTTACAACGGGAACCGGCAGGATCAATCTAGCGATGTAATCTTTGTAACTCTTTTAATTTCCTCTTCATTTTGCCCGCGTTCTTCATCAGCTTGCGCATCTGATTGAAACGCTGGAGCAAATCGTTGACTTCGGTGACAGTGCGGCCGCTTCCACGGGCGATCCGCTGACGCCGGCGCGCATTCAAAATGTCGGGCCGGCTGCGCTCTTCCAGCGTCATCGAGAGCACAATCGCTTCGACCCGCCGAAGTTGCCTGTCATCCACCGAAAGGCCGGGGACGTTACTCATTCCGGGCAACATGCCAAGAATATTCTCGATCGGGCCGAGTTTGCGCATCATTTTGAACTGCGCCAGGAAATCGTTGAAATCGAACTTCGCCGTGCGCAACTTTCGCTCCAGTCGCTCCGCTTCTTCTTCATCGACGACTTCGGCTGCTTTTTCGACCAGCCCGACGATGTCGCCCATCCCGAGAATGCGGCCAGCCAGTCGGTCCGGTATGAAGACTTCGAACTGATCGAGCTTTTCGCCGACGCCGGCGAATTTGATCGGGCGATGCGTCACTTCGCGCATCGAAAGCGCCGCGCCACCGCGCGCGTCACCATCGAGCTTGGTCAAAACGATTCCTGTGATCTGGAGTGCGTCGTTGAAGTGGGTCGCGACGCTGACTGCTTGCTGACCAGTCGCCGCATCTGCCACAAGCAAAATTTCCTGCGGCTGCAGGAAATCGCGCAGTCGCTTCAGTTCCTCGACAAGAGGCTTATCGATTTCCTGCCGACCCGCGGTATCGAAAATGTCGATGCTGTAGCCGCGGTCGCCGGCCGCGGCCGTGGCTCGCGGGAGCTGCGGCCAACGACTGCGATACAGAGATCGCTCGCATCGGGGGATGCCCAACCGCCGCCGCAGCCGCGCGCAGGACATCTTTCTCGTTAGGTGGCGGCGTGAAAACTGGGATGTCGATCTGCCTGCCAAGCGTGGCGAGTTGTTCGATGGCTGCCGGACGCTGCAAATCCATCGCGACCAAACGCGGGGTATGACCCTGCTTTCTTAATAAGAGCGCCAGTTTGGCAGCTGAAGTGGTTTTCCCCGCGCCGTTCAATCCGACCATCAAAATGCGCGCCGGCTTTTCCAGTTTCAACGGGGCCGCGTCGCCGCCGAGTAATGTCGTCAGCTCATCGTGAAAAATCTTAACGATTTGTTGGCCGGGCGTGATACTGCGCAAGACTTCCTCACCCAGGGCTTTTTCCTTTATGCGAGCGACAAAGTTTTTCGCGACCTGGAAATCGACATCCGCTTCGAGCAACGCGAGGCGCACCTGCCGCAGCGCGTCGTTAATGTTCGACTCGCTGATCGTGCCGTGACCTCGCAGGTCCTTGAAGATGTCCTGAAGTTTATCGCCGAGCTGAGAAAACATTAACCTCAATCATTGGAGGAACGCGCGCTGTCGCGTCCCTGATCCTCAAAAATTTGGGCACGACAGCGCGTACCCCTCCATGTTTGTCGACTGCACCACGCTCTTATTTCTTCGGTGACGGGCTTGCACCCGGCGCGCCCTCTTCCACCGCAAAGGTCCAATGCGCCTCCACTTTTTTGCCACCCGCTTTTGCTTCGACAATGACACTGCATTTATCGCGCAACTTCTGCGTCGCTTGATACGAAACCGTGTTGGTTTTGGGATCGAACGACGCCGGGACCACGCCCAGCCCGCTCACTCGCATGCTAACGGTGCCGGGATCGATCGTACCAAAGGCGGACAGGTTCGCACTGATCAGGGGCAACGGATTACGAATCGTCTCTCCATCGGCTGGTTTGCTGGCGATGTTGGAGGCTCCGATCTGCGCGACCGGGACGCCACCGCCACTGGAAGTGGCGATCATTCCAATGGCGTCCGCAAAAACCTTCGGCTTGTTTCCTTCAATCAAATAGCGACCGAGCGAATCCACGGGAGAGCGATAAGTAATCGGCTGGCCATAAACGGTGAACATTGCTTCGTAGCCCGCGCGTGTTGCTATTTCTTTTATGTGCTGATTGTAGAATCCGTAGGGAACCGCGAAACAATTGACCTTGATGCCAAGCCGTTGCTCGAGGGTCTCCTTACTTCGGCCTACTTCATTTTGGAGCCATTGCTCGTACTCAGGCGGGCTCAGTTTTTTCTTCGCCACCTTGTCATAAGGCTTGCGCAAATCCTGATGCGTTTCCGAATGCGCTTGGATATCGATACCGGCATCGCGCATTTCTGCCAGTTGTTCCCAGGTGATCGCTTCGCCGCCGCCAAAATGCCCACCGCGGACGCCCTCAGTGTAGATGAAGAGAGTGAACGGATAACCGAACTTTTTCATGATCGGCCATGCCACGTCGTATTGTGATTTCCAGCCGTCGTCGAAGCTAATAATTGCACACCGCGGCGGGATATTTTTCTCGCCCCGTTTCCAGGCCAGAAAATCTTGCATCCCGATGACGCTGATGCCGCGATTTTTCAGCTCCTGCATTTGCTGCTCAAACATTTGGGGCGTGATTTCGGTATCAGGCCGTCGCACCTGATTGACGAAGCGATGGTAGCCGTAAACGATGACCTGAGCGGTCTGATCGATCGCTACCTTTACAGGTGGCGTCGGGGTCGCGACCGGTGCCGCCGTTGGCGGAGCCGATGCGCCCGGCGCGACCGAAGCGCCATGGCCCGGGGTCGATCCGTCACCGATGGTCTGAGCTTTTTGCTTCTTGTTACAGGCCGCCAGGACTAGGGTTAAAAGCACAGGAACTGCTACTAATTTAAGTCGCATACAGGTGAGACACGCCTTTAAATCTGGTCACGCTAAAAACAAGCGGTTTTTGCACCATCATGGTGCAGCGGCATCTTTTTTTCGCAAGATTTGTCAGCGCGATGCGATTCATTTATCAATCGCAATGCGGGGCCGGAATTGGGGAATTGTAGTGGCGGGCGGCGCGCTTTTTCTTGCTGGATGCGGAACGGTCTCGCCACCGCAGCAACAAGTAAAGAACACCAGCCGCTCCTTCACCACCGTCGTCGTCGATGCCGGCCACGGCGGACGCGACAGCGGCGCCTACCGTCGATACGGTCCGCCGGAAAAAACCGTCACTCTCGATGTCGCCACGCGGCTCAGCCAAAAATTGCGCGCATCCCAGTTCAACGTGGTGATGACGCGAACGAACGATGTTTTTATTCCACTCGACACGCGCGTTGATATTGAAAACAGCACGCCAAACTCAGTTTTCGTCAGCATTCACTTCAATGATTCGCGACAGCGCGGGGTGAAAGGATTTGAGACCTACTATCGTTCACCCTATGCAGCGGAGTTGGCGCAAAACATCCACAATCGGCTTTGCTCGATCAAAGGCGCCGTTAATCGCGGTGTGCATACCGCCGATTATCGGGTGGTGCGCAAGGCAATTTATCCCGCGGTATTGGTGGAATGCGGTTATCTGAGTAACCGCTCGGAAGGTCGCGAAGCGAGGAGCGGAGATTATCGCGAACTTCTGGCTGATAAGATCGCGCAAGCCATCGTGGACCAACGTCACGGTCCCGGTGTTTATCATGCGTCCGCAACCGCCACGGTCGTAAATCAAGAACCGCAGCCGCTGCCGCAGGCGCCGCCACCGCCGGCGAAGCGTCAGCGGAAGCCGGTGCTGGCACCACCAGGAGAAGGACCTGGCCTGGCGCCGCCAACGCTGAGCGAACAATAGAGCCGCGAATTATCGCTTTAGGAATTCTTGGGTTGTAGCCGGCGTGTTGACCCCGGCCCGCGGTCAGCGACCGCGGCTACAGAATTCTCGCTTAAGAACTTGATGGCTTAAAGCCATCAAGTTTATCGCGGCTGTAATTCGGTTCATCTCTTTCCGAGCGCGCCTACAGAATAGGTTTCCTCAGAATTCGCGGCCATGTTTTTCCGGGCCGATGGCTGCGAGCAAAATAATGGCGAGAAAGACGAAACATTGCACCAGCGCCATGGTTAACGCGTAGTTCGGATTTTCATTCGTCCCGAAGAAATTCGTTGCCAGCCAAGCCTGCTGCTGCGCGGCATAGGCGGCGGCAAAGTTCCCCAATTGGTAAGCCAGTCCCGGAAAAGTCCCGCGAAAATCCGGCGGCGAAAGTTCGTTTAAGTGTACTGGCACCACCCCCCAAGCGCCTTGCACCATGAATTGAATCAAGAATCCGCCCACAACCAACAACGCGGTGCTCGGGGCGAAAATCCAGAGCGGAATAAGTAACATTCCAAAGATTGCAGATAAGATGATGACGCGACGCCGCCCCCAGTGTTGCGACAAGTAACCGACCACCGTGCCGCCGCAGATCATCCCCACTGCATAAATAATCGCGATCCGTGACGTCTGATCCGAATTGAAACCGCGCTGTTTTTGTAGATACGTCGCGTAAAGATCCTGCGTGCCATGCGACATGTAGTTAAACGCGGTCATGAGCAGGGCCGCATAAATTAGTAACGACCCGTGCTCCTGGAGGAAGCGCCGCAGATCGACTCTTCGGATTCTTCCGCTGGCGCGATTGCGTTCCCAAACCGGAGACTCTGGGACGTGCGCGCGAATGTAAATAACGAGTAGCGCCGGCAGCGCGCCGACGACAAACAATCCGCGCCAGCCGAAATGCGGAAACACGATCCAATAAACCAGCGCGGCCAGCAGATAACCGAAGGCATAGCCTTGCTGCAAAATTCCCGAGAACAAGCCGCGCGTGTGCGTTGGCAGCGATTCCATCGCCAGCGATGCACCCAGGCCCCATTCGCCGCCCATCCCGATTCCAAACAAGGCCCGCAACAACAGAAACGTCCCGAAATTCGGGGCGAACGCAGTCAGCAATTCGATGACCGAATAAAAAACGATGTCGATCATCAGCGGGATGCGACGGCCGAATCGATCGCCCAGCCATCCGAAGATGAACGCACCGATCGGGCGCATCATCAGCGTCACAGTGATAGCGAAGGTGACCTGCTCGATGCTTCTCCCAAATTCCTGCCCGACCGACGAAAAAACAAATGTAAGGAGGAAGAAATCGAGCGCGTCCAAGGTCCACCCGAGGAAACAAGCGATGAAAGTGTTGCGCTGAACGCGGTCGAGTGATTTGAAGAGCCGGACCGCTTCCACGCCGAGTCAACTAAATGTCACGTCGAGCGAAGTCGAGACATCTTGAGACGAGCGGGAAGAATCAAATCCGCGTAGATCAGGCTACGGCGTGACATGTATCTGAATGCATGCAGGTGCTTATGTCAAGCACCAGGAATTACGATCAGGCGGTTGGGACAACCGCCCCACAAAATTTGGGAGCCGCAGCGCCGCGATCAAATCAAGGTTAAGACGGTCGAAGATCTCACCCCACATTTACAGACGACCAAAAAGCTGCGGCGGGATTGAACCTGCCGCAGCGGTTCGGGGAACTTAACCTAAGCGCTACAAAAGCTCCTACTTAAACGTGAACTGCGCGTAATGAGACGTGCCGTCGCTTAGCTTTACCTGCAACATCCGGCAACCTCCGGCCCAGGGCTTCAACGTCTGCCAGTTATAGATGAACTGCGTGCCGTCGAACCGGAACACCGTCGAGCCTGGAGCAGCCAACTCTTCGATCACGTCAACCGGCACCGCGCCGCAAGCAATGGTTCCAGAGGTCAACCCATTTGGAGCAAGTGTACCCAGGTCACTGATGAGGTTGCCGGCGTAATCCTTCAACTGCCATTTGATTGGGATCGTCTGCCCGGCCTTCGCCGAGTTGGTAATCGGCAAGTTGTCAATCGGCGGCAGGAAGCCTACGAAGATGTAGCTGGACGCCGTGCCCTTCGGTGTCCGAGCTAGGTTTGAAGTTGTCGCCCCGGAATAGTTGGCCGTCAACGTCTTCGCGCCCACGGTTGTCGAGGTCAGCGTGCAGAAGCCCGCCGGAACAGCGGACGGCAATTGTCTGTGCCATCGCTACGTTCACGTTACCCGTCGGCGTGCCGCTGTATTGTGGCGTCACAGCCAACGCGTCGTACTGCTCGAGCTGAGGATCGATGGGTCTGGAGTGTCGGAAGTGATCGTCGTCGTGGTCGAGGCTTTCGTTGGTCTGTCCTACCGACGCTGCGACCCGCTACCACTCACAAAGTTTCCGTCCGCGTGTGTGTAGACCGCCGTAACTGCATGCGGCGAGCCGGGGCCGGTATTGTCGTCGTAGCCACGCTCATTGCGCTTCCGGTCCCCGACAGGGTCACGGCCGCTCGAGGTTCACTCCATCAATCTTGAATTGCACGGAGCCGGTCGGCACGGGCGAAGTATCGGTATTCGACACCGTCGCTGTGAAGCTCACGGACTGCCCATAAACTGAAGGGTCAGTGACGAGGTCACGGCCGTTGAGGTGTGCGCCGGATTAATGATGCCCGTCATGTTGTTGACAAACATGTACGAGTAGTTGGCCCGGCATTGCCGTCATTAACAGAGCCGGACCGGCGATCAGAGTCTGTACTCGGTGCCGGCGTTCGGCGTTGTCGTAAGCTCGCTGAAGCTCGCTGTGTCCCCTCCGTACGGGCGGAACGGCGCCAGCCGATCACGCCCGTTATTGCCGGAATCTCAGCGGAGAGATGTCGCCGTCAAAGATCTTGGTATTCGGTCTGTGCCGTCACCGTGATGGGCCGCTGGGCGATGGTGCCTGCGGCGGTGTGGAAGTGTGGAGTGTAATCGTTGCCGCCATTGCCGTCGTTAACCGACCCCGAGGGCGTCAGCGTCCGAGACGCTGCGTTCCGGCTGTCGAAGTGCCTGCGAGAAGTTTGCCAATGTCGCGGACTAATCACGGCGGTAAAGACAGTCGGTCGTGCCCGTCGAGGTCGTGCTACCGTCATACTCTCTGGTGTTCGTTACCGCCGTCACATCGATATCCAGCGCTTTGATCGTTCCGGTTAGGTCCGTTGGCTCGGGTCAGGGTGTAGTTGCTGCATCGGTGCCGCTGAGCGTGAGGCCAGTCACGGTCACAGGTTTGTTCGCGCCCGCGTTCCGACCATCGGGATTATCGAAAGTGCCGACTGCTGAAAGTATTGAGTGACACGTCATCATGCCACAGGTCGCTGCAAGTACGCGCTCCCCAGGTTGAGCGTCGCTGTGTCATACCATCATCGTACCTGGTATTGACGGTGATGCTGTAATCGTTAGGGCCTTGGGCGTGATATTGGCCGTAACACCTGATGGTTGGGTGAGGGTGAATTGCCCGCATCTCAGCTCTCGTCAAGCCCAGACCCGTCACGGTCACCGGCTTGTTCATGCCCACGTTCTTGTTGTCGAAGTGGGCCGAGTAGCTCGATGCAGCGACACATCGTCACCGCTAACCGGGGTGTGGAGAACATCCTGTGGTGTCACGCGGTGTCGTCGCCGTTGTATTCTTTATTATTCGCCGTGATGCCCGTCACTGTCAGCGCGAGGGCATTAACACCCTGCATAAGTGAGTTACTAGTGCTGGTATTGAAGCTTGCGGTGTCAGGCGTGTAGGTTGCGGAGACGGTGTGCGGTGAACCGGCGTGGCTTAGCGTTGACGTGCTGGTGGACGCGCAAACCGTTCCCGCTAGGCCGGGCTGCAAGCGCCCACACTCACTGAACTACCCGGCGTGCCGTCAATCGAGAACGTCACGCTACCGGTCGGATCGTTCGTTCCCGAAGCAGCAACTTTTCGCGGTGAAAGTCACGTTGTCGCCGTAGGTCGAAGGCGTCCCAGAGGTCGTTACCGTCGTCGTAGTGTTCACAGTCGTGGTAAACTCCACACTATTGTCCGTACCGTTGAAGCGGTGTTCGAATTGCCCGCAACATCGGTGGCACCGCCCGCAGGCACCGAAGCCATGACGTTCCCGGCAGTGGTCATACCATTGACGGCAACGTTGAACGTGGTGGGTCCGCCAGTCACCGTGGCAACCAGAGTTCCGCCCGCCGTGCTGCCCGCGAAAGAGACGCTCGCGGCCGGGAAAGTACCGGCAGGCTCGTTGAATACTACCGTGAAGTTAATCGGTCCAGCAGTAGCCGGATCGCTCTGACTTACTGCTCGGTTAATAGTCAGGCTCGGCTTGGTGGTATCAACGGTAACACTGAGCGCCCCAGATGAGGCCGAAGTGTTGCCAGCAGCGTCCCTTGCTTTGGCAGTGATGCTGTGATCACCCGCCCGCGCGAGGTTGACCGCCTTGTCCAGTTGCCGCCGCCGTTAGCGGTGGTGGTGGCCAGCGGAGTGGACCCCGTCGAACAGCTCCACGGGGCTGTTCGCTTCTCCACCGTTGCCGCCGAAAGTAAGATTCGTCGTCTTGTTCGTAATGTTGTCCATGTTGGAGACTCCGGTGTCATCACCGCTGGTTAAGACCAGGCGTGGAAGGTGCACCCGGCGGAGTATTGTCGACTGTGAAAGTGGCCCCGCTCGTCGGTGCGGAGGTGATCACATTGCCCGCCACGTCGGTGCCGACGCTCAGCGCAACCGTGGCCGTGCCATACCGGCACCGACCGTGTGGATGTAGGTGTAGTGTGTCGAATCCACCTTGGTCATGATCGTCGCGGCGAGGGTATTCACGCCGCTAATGGCGATCTTCATGATTGCGGAGTCTGCAATCGACTCATTAAAGGTTGCCGTGATGACTAGTGAAGTTCCCGCCTTCACCGGGCCCGTTGGCGAATAGGTAATGGCCGCCAGTGGGCGCCGTGTTATCCACCGTAAAAGTAGCTCCGCTCGTCGGTGCGGAGGTGATCACATTGCCCGCCACGTCCGTGCCTGCGTTTAGCGCCACGGTGGCCGTGCCGTTACCGGCGCCGACCGTGTGGATATAGGTGTAGTGCGTCGAATCCACCTTCGTCATGTTGGTGGCGGCCAGGGTGTTCGCGCCACTGATCGCGATCTTCACCACTGGAGAATCGGCCATGGGCTCGCTGAAGGTAGCGGTGATCAGCAGCGAAGTGCCCGATTTAACCGGCCCCGTCGGAGAGTAACTGATCGCTGCCGTTGGCGCGCCCGTGTCCACCAAGACGCCTGTCGTGACCGGCGGCGTGAAGGTGAGGCTGGCAATATTGGTTGCCGCGTCCTGGATGGTGCCACCATTCAAATTGATCGGCGAAGCCGAAGCAATGCCGTCGGAATCGTTGTCGCCGGCCTGCACCGTGTATCGGAACACCAGCGCGGTACCGCCGCTCCCGGAGATATAGCTCGCAGTGCGGGCCGTGGCGCCAATGGTCAGCGGAATCGTGGGTGTGCCCGTCACCGTGACGTTCTCGCTGTAGTTGACGGTGAAGTTCAGGGCCTGTCCTACCCCATAGGTCCCGTTCGCAGGTCCCGTTACGCTCGAAATCGTCGGCGCAGTGCTGTCCACGGTGATGGAGTTGGTGGTGCTGTTGCCGGTGCTAACAACCGCGGCGCTGTTTTGGTCCGTGCCGCTAGCGGAACCGGTGAAGCTTAAGGTTCCAGTGCCGCCGGTCACGCTGCAGGTGTAGGTGTACGTTTGCGTGGCCGCGGAAATGTTTGCCGAAGCGGGCGCACCGGCTCCGCACGTTACCCGTAGCGGTCCCAGTGGTGTTCACGGTCAGGGTCAAGGGTGCCACGCTGTTGGCACTGGCTCGGGGAGACGCAGCACTATTGGCTACCACCATGCTCACGGTGATGGAATCGCCGCTCTTAACAAGCGTTCCGCCAGGGGGCACCGGATTCTTGGCTGCCGTCATGCTATTGATGGTTAGGGCTGCCGGGTTGACGGAGCTAACCGTCAAATTGCTCGTGAACGGGCAACTGTTGCACGTATCGCCGGTCGGCGCCGTGCCGGTTACCGAAACCGACATGGTGCCGCTTGTCACTATGCTGTTCGGCGTGACCGTCCAGTCGAAGGTTACCTGAGTGCCAGCAGCGGACGATGCAAGGCTCTGGTTCGCGGTCGTCGTCCAGCCTCCGGGCACTGCCAGGGTCG
Source organism: uncultured Verrucomicrobiae bacterium (assembly GCA_963781735.1). Taxonomy (GTDB): domain Bacteria; phylum Verrucomicrobiota; class Verrucomicrobiia; order Chthoniobacterales; family UBA10450; genus AV69. The sequence goes on from CAWAHI010000005.1 coordinate 100,870, forward strand.
CACTCAGGTTCGTCCAGTTGCCGCTACCTGCAGGCGTATATTGTACCGGACGGTAAAGGTTTGGTTGAGGTTCATCACATTGTCCATGGCGCCGGCTGGAGAAATGATTGAGAAAGCGTTGATGTTGATCTGACGGTTGGCATCCGTGAAATCCACAGCCGCTTGCAGCGTGGATTGCGCGCCGAGGGCAGTCACATGGAACTGCACGCCGAGGTGCCGCAATTCTACTATGAAGTAAGGACTATCGACGAACTCGCCGTTTGCGTCGGCGGCGATTGGTACTTTCATAAGTCCACGCTTCTGTCTCATTGTCGACGGCGTAAAGATAAACGTTTTCGTTCGGTTTCCAGCCGGAGCCACTTAATATAACTGGGTCGTCGGGCTGGTAGTCATCCTTGTCAGTCCAGATCTGCGCGGGATTGAATGTGGCGATTTGAAGTATTGGCTGGTGTTGCGCGTTCTCGCCGCCCGCGACCAAAATCTTTTTGTCGCCGGAAAGTTCTGTCGCAGTTTGACCCGCGCGTTTCAAGGCGGTGCTGCCAGGGACGCTTGTCTCGTCGAAAGCAGTGAACGCCGTCGTCTGATCTGTCGCATCCGGCGAGTAGAGCCCGGCCGCGTCAGGACGAAGAACGAGAACCTTGTCGTTGGCCAGGAGCGTCGCGCTTGATTCCGCGCCATCCATCGTCGCTTTGAGCGACAGCGTATCGGCCGAAGAATTGAATTCATCGATCGTGTGCCCGGCATCGCCCCCGAAGAAGAGCAGACGCGTGTCGCTCAGACTGATCGCGTCGTGCCCCGTCCGCGCCGCCGTCATCTTCTGGGGATCAAGCGTGAACGCCTGATCGACCGACGAGAAATATTCCATCGAGTCGGTATTGCCACCGGCGAGCAAAACGCTGTCGTCGGAAAATAAAGTGGCAGTATGGCCAATTCGCGGCGCGGCCATGGCAAGCAACGTCGAGGAAAACGATTCCGTCGTTGGTTTAAATATCTCTGCCGTGCCAGCATCGTCACCGCCGGCAATGAGCACTGTGCCATCATGGAGCCGGGTAGCGGTGTGCCCCGCGCGCGCGGCGCCCATCGTGGCAGAGAGTACTCGAAAACCCGCGCCAGGGTTTGCCGGGTCAAAAATCTCGGCGGACGTTAGCGCCCCACTCGCACTGGTGCCGCCAGCAATAAGAACTCGGCCATCGGCCAGGAGCGTCGCCGTGTGATCGATGCGGGCAGTATTGAGCACGCCGATGGCGGTCGACGTTTGGTTCGCGGGATCAAAAACTTCTGCGGTGGCCACAATAGTCCCGGCACTGTCGCGCCCACCGGTGATGAGGACGCGGCCATCAGCCAATGCGGTCGCAGCGTGCCCCGTCCGCGGGACGGCGAGTAGACCAAGTTGCTCGACCTGGCTAGAACTTGAAGCATCGATCAGTGTTGCCGTCGCCAGCGTGGCGAAGGCGGTGAAAAGCCCGACAAGGCGCCTGCTTAATGGTGTTTTCATGTATTAGAAGATAATTCTGGGAAGCGAGACTACGGTCGTATGGTAATTATAGCAGCCTAGTAATTATTGTTAATTTTATATGTTTTGTAAATGGAAATCGAGAGGGTTTCTGGGGCGGATTGAATTGTTCATAACGGCGGTGCCTGCGGCTTCAAGCAATTCGCATGGATTCGCGGTGCAGTTTTTGTACCGCCGCTTTCAAAATCGCGCGAATTATTGTTAGGTTTGGCCTTACTCAAATTCCGCGTGCCGCGACTACCGAAAAATCGGCGATTTGCCCTGTTCTTACACGCTCGCGCCAGCCGAAATCGGTAAAAAGGCGACGTTTGTTGTGCCCTCCCAGCGGACAAATGTGACTGAGTGCTTAGACGGAGGCGTGTTCTCTCTTTGTCTCACAATTTGGAAACGGCCGATGCCGGTGTAAGTCTTGTAATGCGTTATTTGGTGAAAGCACGGGTGAAAGCCGGGCGCGCGGCCGCGTTGGCCAAGGCGATTGCAGATCGCACGCTCGGTCGCGGATCGATCGCGGGCGACGAGTATCTCTATAATATGGAGACGGCGCGTGTCGATGCGCAGGGCGAGGCGCATTGGGTGGAGACTTGTTTTTGTGATCCTCCATTGGCAGAAGAGCGTCCCTATTGGGAGGGATATTTCGACCTGTTATCGGTGAAGGATGCGCATGCGCGTCGCAATTGCCGTCATGAAAACGGGACCGAGCCGTGGGCATGTTGCGATTGCGATTGCACGAAACGGCTGGAAGAAAAACTGGCTCGAACCGGCAAATCCTTTTTATCGGCTCTGGGCTCCTCCTCTACCGCTTCCTCTTAATCCGAATCTCAGGCGCCAGAAGACAAAGACTCAGAGGAAGAGGAAGTGGGCTGTGAACGCATCTACATATCATGATGCGTCAATTTGTTCCTTGAAGAGAGGGCGAAAACTGGTTTCTTTTCCTCTGTGCCAGACCTATCCCATCCTTTGGCCGCGCTCCTGCGCAAACGCATCGTCGTCCTCGACGGCGCGATGGGGACCACGCTGCAACGGCTCGGTCTGACCGAGGCCGATTATCGCGGCGAACGTTTTCGCGATTGGAAAGGCAAAGACCTCAAAGGCGCGATCGAGCTTTTACTGCTGACGAAACCGGAGGCGGTCGAGCGCGTCCACGAAGAATATCTCCGCGCCGGCGCCGATGTGATTGAGACCAATACTTTTAGCGCCACCACGATCGGCCTACAGGAATTTCTTTTTGACGGCAAACCAAACAACGGGCGAAAAGATCCGGAATTTTTCGAGTGCGTTGTCAATGACGTCGGTCTGCGCGAAACCGTCCGCGAAATAAACAATACTGCCGCGCGCATGGCGCGAGAAGCGGCCGATCGCGTCAGCAACGAAACCGGCGAACGACGTTTCGTAGCGGGTGCGCTTGGCCCCCTCCCCGTCACCGCATCGCTCTCTCCCGATGTCAACGATCCCGGATTTCGCGCCGTTACCTTCGATCAAATTAAACAGAGTTACCGCGATCAGATCGACGCCTTGCTGGCAGGCGGCGTGGACTTGTTACTCGTTGAAACGGTCTTCGACACCCTAAATGCCAAGGCGGCGTTATTCGCGATTGCGGAAGCATTCGAGGAAAACCCCGTTCCACTGATCGTTTCTGGGACGATCACGGACCGTTCTGGCCGCACTCTGAGTGGCCAGACACTGGAGGCATTTCTCACCTCCATCGCGCACGCGAACCCGCTGATGGTGGGATTGAATTGTGCCCTCGGGCCTGATGAAATGAATTCCTTCATCGAAGAGCTGGCGCGGGTCGCACCAACATTCGTCAGCGCTTACCCGAATGCCGGACTTCCCGATGCGCTTTCGGAAACTGGATTTCCGGAAACACCGGAAACCTTTGCCCCGAAAGTTTTGCGGTGGGTGCGCAACGGCTGGTTAAACATGGTTGGCGGGTGTTGCGGAACAACGCCCACGCACATCGCGGCATTTGCGAAGGAAGCGAAACAACTTCCTCCGCGGGAAATCCCGACATCGTTAGCTGATTCGTGGGCGAAGGAGAGGTCTTCGTCGGAGGCGGAAACATCCGAAGGTGCCGTCCGACCCAATGAAATTGACCAAATCCAACCCCTCCAGCTTTCCGGGCTGGAGCCACTCAACATCACGCGCGACTTTGGATTCGCTGTCATCGGCGAGCGCACGAATATCACCGGTTCGCCGAAGTTTTCGAAACTGATTCTGGCCGGCAATTTCGAGGGCGCAGTCGCAGTTGCGCGCCAGCAGGTCGCGAACGGAGCAAATATCATCGACATCAATGTCGACGAAGGGATGCTCGATTCCGAGGCGACGATGACACGTTTCCTAAATCTCGTTAGCAGTGAACCGGAAATCGCACGCGTCCCGGTCATGATCGACAGCTCGAAATGGAGCGTGATCCAAGCGGGATTGAAATGCGCCCAGGGGAAAAGCGTGGTCAATTCGATCTCGCTCAAGAACGGAGAGGAAGAGTTCCTGCGCCAGGCCCGATCGGTCCGCCGCTATGGCGCAGCCGTAATCGTCATGGCTTTCGACGAGCGCGGGCAGGCTGATAATCTTGAGCGCAGAATCGAAATCTGCCGGCGCGCTTACAAGTTACTGACGCAACGCCTCGATTTCTCCGCCAGCGACATCATTTTCGATCCCAACGTGCTCACGGTCGCAACCGGATTGGAGGAGCACCGCAATTATGCCGTCGATTTCATCGAAGCGACGCGTTGGATCAAAAAGAATCTGCCCGGCACGAGAGTGAGCGGTGGCATCAGTAACATTTCGTTTTCGTTTCGCGGAAACAACGCCGTGCGCGAAGCGATGCACGCAGCATTTCTGTATCACGCGATTCGGGCCGGTCTGGACATGGGAATTGTGAATGCAGGTCAGCTTGCGGTTTACGAAGAGATCGAGCCGGAACTACGCGAGCGCGTCGAGGATGTCCTGTTAAATCGGCGCGATGACGCCACGGAGCGGTTGGTTGATTTCGCCGATCGCGTGCAAGCAAAAGTGAAAGAGCCGGTGCAGGAAAAAGCCTGGCGCTCCGCTCCAGTCGAGGAACGGCTGAAGCACGCTCTCGTGCACGGCGTCGTCGATTTCATCGAGGCCGATACCGAAGAAGCGCGCCGGGGATTTTCCAAACCGCTCCAGGTCATCGAAGGCCCGCTCATGGCCGGGATGAGTGTGGTCGGCGATCTGTTCGGCGCCGGCAAGATGTTTTTGCCGCAGGTAGTGAAATCCGCGCGAGTGATGAAAAAAGCCGTGGCCTATTTGATGCCGTTCATGGAAGCGGAGAAAACGGCAGGCGCGAAACCGCAGGCGCGCATCGTCATGGCGACGGTCAAAGGCGACGTCCACGATATCGGGAAGAATATCGTTGGCGTGGTGCTGCAATGTAACAACTACGATGTGATCGATCTCGGGGTGATGGTGCCGGCGGCGAAGATTCTGGAAACTGCGCACGCGGTAAAGGCTGACGTCATTGGCTTGAGCGGACTGATTACACCTTCACTCGATGAAATGGTGCACGTGGCGCAGGAAATGGAGCGCGAAAATTTTCGCGTCCCACTTTTGATCGGGGGAGCAACAACCAGCCGCGCCCACACCGCGGTAAAAATCGCACCGCATTACAAATCGAGCACAGTGCATGTGCTTGATGCCTCGCGCGCGGTCGGCGTGGTCAACAAGCTAAGCAATCCGAAGCTGGCCAAATTTTTTGATGAAGAAACGCGTGCGGACTACGAGCGTTTGCGCGCGGAACATTCCGCAAAACTCGACCAGCGCCAGCTGTTGACGATTGCGCAAGCACGGGCCAACCGCACCGCGATCGACTGGAACGGTTATCAGCCGCCAAAGCCGGATTTCCTGGGAGTGCGGGTATATTCTTCGATCATCCCGAGCGAAGTCGAGGGATCCCGTCGCGAAAGCTTAAAGGTAGCGTCGCGGGATCCCTCGACTCTGCTTCGCTCCGCTCGGGATGACGGCGTGATAACGCTACAGACATTGATCCCCTTCATCGATTGGTCGCCGTTTCTTTCACACCTGGGAATTGCGCGGGCGTTACCCTGCGATTTTCGATGACGCCGCAGTCGGCAAACAAGCGCGTGAATTATTTGATGATGCCCAAGAGTTGTTAGCGAAAATTGTTGATCAAGAATTGGTGCATGCCCGCGGCGTAATCGGATTCTGGCCGGCGAATGCAATCGGTGACGACGTTGAGCTTTTTACAGATGAGTCGCGATCGTGTCGGCTAACGACTTTGCATTTCCTGCGGCAGCAAATGCGAAAGCCGCAGGGGCAATTCAATCATTGCCTGGCCGATTACGTCGCGTCACAACAGGATTACATGGGCGGGTTTGCTGTGACTGCAGGTATTGGGGCAGATGAAGTCGCGGCAAAATTCAAGACCGAACACGACGATTACAGCGCGATCATGTTGAAAGCGTTGGCAGATCGGCTGGCGGAGGCGTTTGCGGAATATGCGCATAAACTCGTCCGCGACGCCTGGGGATTTGGTCGCGACGAAAACCTGAGAATGGAAGATTTAATTCGGGAAAAATATCGCGGTATCCGCCCGGCAGCCGGTTATCCCGCATGTCCGGATCATGCCGAGAAGCAGACGCTGTTCGATTTGTTGGACGCCGAAAAGAATGCCGGAATCAAGCTCACGGAATCGTTCGCGATGCATCCTGGTGCGAGTGTGAGTGGACTTTATTTTTCGCATCCGGAAGCGAAATATTTTGGCGTCGGAAAGATTGGGCGCGATCAGATAGAAGGATTATGCCGGTCGAAGCGGCGAGCCGGTCGCCGCGGTTGAGAAGCGACTGGCAACAAATCTTGGTTACGAGCCGGGAAAATGACGAATGACCACCAACGAGCGATCTTTGGAATTGCGAAATGCAACTGATCAGGATGCGTGCTAATGATCCCGAACAATGCTCCGGGGCGTAGCTTAGCTTGGTAGAGCGCGTGGTTTGGGACCACGAGGTCGCAGGTTCAAATCCTGTCGCCCCGATAGACCCTCTCACTCATGTTTTACTGTTATGTCTTGCGAAGCCAAAAGACAGGACGGCGGTATGTGGGGTCGTGCGAAGACCGAGAAGAGCGCTTACGCCGGCATAATGCAGGAGACACCAAGGCAACCAGGCACGGTATCCCATGGTCGCTAATTCATAGCGAGGCTTTGTTGTTACAACGGGCAAGATGCCCGTTGGCCCCACAGGTTCGAGCCGGACTGGCGTAAGATGGCTGTGCTACGACGGCAGGCGCGCAGGCGCGCTCGTCCTCCAGTTTCATTTGGCAGGTTCAAGAACGATAGTGAAAGTTAAAGAGATGATTCCGCGTTTCGCTCTACTTACAGCTTGGCTACTAGCGGTGCCGGTGTCTGTTTTCGGGCAGGAAGCGGTTTCCAGCTCGACAAATCCGCAAGCAAGCGCAACGCCGCAGATTTCGCCGGCTCCATCGATCGAAGGACCGGCGCCGCGTATTCCTGCGATCGATGAATTGGATCAGACCTTTAAGCAAACCTCGCTGGGAAAAGCGGCGGACGAAGCGCGTCTGCATGCGCAATGGCGAGAACTCTCGAACCGGATCATTAATGATCCTGATCTGGTCGCGGCGCGAACCAAGGCGGACATGATGAAGACCGATCTGGCAAAACGCGAGCAGCTGCGCCTCTACTATACGATGTTTTATGACCGGATGCGCGCCCAAGCCGCTTCGCCGCAACTCAAGAATTACATCGACACACGCAAGACCCAGCATCTGGGATTAACGGCACAAAACCGGGTCCGCCCCTCGCCTAGTCCCGCTGCCACGCCAAAGCCTAAACCCAAAGTAGCAGCGCCCAAAGTCGAAGCGAAGGTACCTGAGCCGCCGCTGCCGCAATAAGTCCCTCATGAAACGCTGCTTGAACAGCACTTATCTAAATGGGGCGCGACAATTACGATCAACGGAAATTGCTACCCCCTCACCTCAGGCATCCGGTCACCCGCTAGCCGGTTTGTGATCTCGGCGAAATTTTTCTGGCGCCGCCCAACCGCACAGCCCACTTACTTCGATTGTGGTAACTGACGCGAGGCGCTCGTGGCCGCGGCTCATTTTCCCGGAGTTATGACCTTGCAGATACTGGTGGTCGAAGACCACGGCGATACTCGCCGTGTTTTAACCGGCTTGCTTGGCCATTTTGGTCATTCCATCTCGGCCGCCGATAACGTGGAAAGCGCGCTCGCCTTCGTGAGAGCGAAGCACTTCGATGCGATCGTGAGCGACCTAGCTTTACCGGACGGCAGCGGATACGATGTGATTCGTGAAGCGAAACGCTGCCAGCAGCTCACGGGCGTGGCGTTGACCGCGAACGCCGAGGACGACGATATCGCGCGCGGACGCGATGCCGGCTTTGATTATCATCTGACCAAGCCGATAGACTTCGCGCAATTGCGAGACGTGTTGGGACACATCGCGCCGGCTAAAGGCGGGGTTTCGTTCGACGGATCTGATAGCGGGCTGCGCGTGCGTTGATTAGAACAGCGGCGTCACGCTAGACAGGCGGTAGGTGGATCGGCCGCTCCGCCGGGGCGATGTCAAATGATTGCAGCTTCGCTGCCTAATTATTAGCATCGAGGTCCGAGCCGGACTGGCACGACTGCTCGATCTACCTGTCGCGGCGGCCGCCGGACGCAACTCTTTCAGTCGGAGTGGAAGAGGAGGAGGAAGCAGCAACCGTTGCGTCTATTTCACTTCTTCCGTTACCACCTCAAACTTGAGTAACTTGGCGCTGCCGAAGTTCGTCGTGAGCGCGACATCAGCAGCATCACGGCCGACCGCCATGAGAATGCGACCGATGCGTCGCTGATTATGACGTGCATCGAAGGTGTGCCATTTGTCACCGAGAAAAACTTCGAACCATGCGCTGAAATCCATCGGGTAAGGAGCAGGTGGAACTCCGATATCGCCTAGGTAACCGGTGACATAACGTGCCGGAATATTGAGGCAGCGACAAAAGGTAACCGCGAGATGCATAAAATCGCGGCACACGCCTTTGCCGTCGCGATAAACCTCCAGTGCGCTCTTCTGCGGGTCAGCGAAATGATAACCAAAGGTGATGTGCTCATGCACCCAATCACAAATCGTTTGCACACGGGACCAACCCGGTCGCGTCGGACCGAAAAGCCTCCAGGCTTCATCATTTAATTTGTCCACCTCGCAATAACGGCTCGGGAGCAAAAAGCGCAGGGTTTCATCTGGCAGGTCCTCGACGTTGTGTTGAATCGCCTCGGGCGCTTCCGGGTCAGGCACACCACTGTCGCGGATCCTTGTATCAAGACTAAATCGAACCGTGCCCAGTGGCGCGAGCAAACGGCCACAAATATTTCCGAAAGCATCGAGGTAAGTGTGCACTGGCAGGTTCGGCTCGACCTTTATTTCCTCAGGTGATTCCAGATCGTCGCGTCGTGACGGATGGACATAAAGCATCGCGATCAAAGGCGTTGAATTCGCAAGCTCAAATGAAATGTCGTAGCCGATTCGAATCAGCATGGGTGTGCTAGAGAGAGCCGAAGCGCGCTTGGACCACGAGTTTGTCATGGGCAGCGTCGAGCGCGAGATCGCGTAGTTGGATTTCACCGAGCGGTAACGCGGAGAGCGGGAATGTGCGCTGTTCAATCCGCGATAAAGCGGGGTTGATCGCGGCGCAAGCGAGAGAGGCAATGGGTCCTTCGCCGTGGCATTTCAAATTCGAAACGGTGGCGACAAACTCTTCGCTGACCGCAAGGTTCCCCGCGAGAGTCAGCACAGGATGAAAGATGAACTTGTGGGCGGAGACGGTAAGTTTTCCGTCGACCGCACGCGGTCCGTGTTGCGTTAGCTCGAGTTGGGCATTGTCGACCCCGACGCCTTGTTTTTCTGCAAGCTTGCTGGCGGCGCTCATGATCATAGTCTCTACTGCTGCGCGAGAAATTTCGAATCGAACATTCCCGTCCTGGGCTCGATGCAGGGTGAGGAGAAGTTTTCCGTCGGGCTGCGGCTTCTGATAGACTTCGACGTTGGAAGCTTCAAACTGAAAGCTGAAGTCACTCCCCAGAAGCTTGATCGGCTCGCCTGCTATATAAATATGGCGCACCAACATCGCCGGGCTCGCTCCCTCTCGGTCGAGTGGCGGCGGGCGATGATGATGATCGATGTTGGCCCCGGATAAATCGACTACGATCGAATCGAGTGCTGAGGCGTCGCCACCGTGCACAACGACCATCTGCTGCGGCCGGGAGGCAAAAGTGCGCAATCCATCCTCGATGGCTTGCGCCAATTCTTCCGGTGTTTGCGGGATTTGATTTCGGGGCAAAAGGAACATGCTTTGAGTTGGGCAGCAGCGGTGGGACGCTGCGATTTGCTTTCCGCGGTTTTTCCGCTAGCTTCCGCGTTCCTTTATGGCGAAAACCTCCTGGGTCAACCGCAACGAACGCAAGCGTGCGACAGTCAAGAAATATGCCGCGCTGCGGGCAGAGCTGAAAGCAAAGAAGGATTACGCCGGCCTCACGCAATTACCTCGGGATGCGAGTCCGACGCGGGTGGTGAATCGTTGCCAGGTGTCGGGCCGGCGGCGGGCGTTTATTCGGCGATTCAAAATTTCCCGGTTAACTTTCCGCGAACTGGCATCCAGCGGCCTCATCCCTGGCGTCACCAAATCAAGCTGGTAAATTGGCCAAAGGAGGTTGGGAGTTTCGGGCGCTGAATACGTCCGATAAATGAGCTTCACTTTTTCTTCTTTAGCGCTTTGGGTGATGGTGAGCGCTGTTGCTCGGGGGTGGGATTCCCCTCCCTTAATTATTGGCAAACTACTGGTCATTGCCGCTCTTGTCGCACTCAACGGTTTTTTCGTCGCGGCTGAATTCGCTTTAGTAAAAGTGCGACACAGTCAGTTGCAGGCCCTTGCCAGCGAAGGAAACAAACGCGCGAGTATCAGCCAGCATGTTGTCGAGAATTTAACTGCGTACCTTTCAGCCTGTCAGTTGGGCATCACGCTCGCCAGCCTTGGGCTTGGCTGGCTTGGTGAGCCCTTTCTCGCTCGAATGCTTCAGCCATTCTTCGCGCTCCTTGGCATCAGCTCAGAACCTTTCGTGGCTTCTATCTCATTCGTGATCGCCTTTTCGCTTATCACCGCGCTTCACATTGTCCTCGGAGAACAAGCACCAAAAATATTGGCGATCCAAAAATCGGTGGGGGCCACCCTTCTCGTGAGCCCACCTTTGCGGGTCTTCTACGCGATCTTCAAGCCGTTTATTTGGTTCCTGAATGTGTCATCGAACTGGATTCTGACGCACATTTTCCGAGTTCGGCCAGCGGGAGAGGCAGAGGTGGCGCATTCGGAGGAAGAGTTGCGGTTAATACTAAGCGAGAGCGCAAGGGCCAAAGAGGTGAGCCCGTTGGGCAAGGAGCTGCTGATCAATGCGCTTGATTTACGTGAGCGGGTCGTGCGCGATATTATGACGCCGCGTGGCCAGGTCGTTTTCCTTAACGTGGAAGACAGTTTCGAGGAGAACGTAAAGAAAGCACTGGCTTCTCGCCACACCAGGTTTCCGCTCTGTCGCGGTCATCTCGACAACACCGTCGGGTTGATTCACATCAAGGAACTGGTGCCGTTGATGCGCGACCCGAATCCCGATCTTTTGCGCATCCGGCGCGATCTGATTCCGGTCCCGGAAATGATGTCGCTGGAGAAATTGCTTTCGCTGTTCCTCAACAAACACGCGCACCTTGCCATCGTAGTCGATGAATTCGGCGGCACGGTGGGAATGGTGACACTCGAGAATGTTCTGGAAGAATTGGTGGGCGATATTCAGGACGAATTCGATACCGAGAAAGAAGAGTTTCGCGAAATCAACGAGAATGAATTCAGCGTGGACGGCGCGCTTGCGCTTTACGAACTGCGCGATTTGGCCGGGATCGAATTGGAAAGCGCCGACGTCAGCACCATCGGCGGTTACGTTACCCACCTGCTGGGGCATCTACCCAAACCAGGCGAACACGTCCAAATCGACAACTATCTGGTGACGATTTCGCAGAGTGACGGCCGCAGCGTTCAGCAGTTGCACTTCCGCAAACTCGATGAAGCCGCCGCCAAAAAATCGGACGCGATTTGATAAGAACCTCCGAACTTGTTGGGCAACTCTGTTTGCCGCCAATGTCGATTGGCAAGCGATGCGCTTGGCCCACAAAATCGAAATCAAACATGCCAATGCAACCCGTTGTTTCAGCTGATATCACCTGTCCGCATTGCGGAGAAACGTTCAGCCTTGAGGTAGATACTTCGCAAAGCGAACAAGATTTGATCGAAGATTGCAGTGTCTGCTGCCGGCCGATTAACTTGACGATTCGCTGCCGACCGGGTGAAGTGGTTGCATTGGCATCCAGCCAATGACTCCTGCCGATTTCATCGGCCAGAAGCCGATTGCCACGCTAATGTTTAGCTTGCTTCTGCGCGATTTCGCGCAGTGTCACTTGCAGCCGATCGACGTTGATCGGTTTGATCAAGTGTTCGGCAAAACCGACGGCCCGACTTTTCTCCAGATCGTCTTCCATCCCGAATCCGCTAAGAGCAATTCCGGCGATCGATTGTTCCGCGCGAATCTGCCGCATCAAATCGTGTCCGCTGCCGTCGGGCAATCCAATGTCGCTGACCAGCAGATCGAATTTTGATTCTTTCGCCAACTGCAGCGCTTGTTTGACTGTTTCAGCGCAGGCAACCTCGTAGCCAAGGTTCCGTAATAAAGCTCCCAAAGTAATCACGGTGTCAGTGTGATCATCGACAAGCAGAATGCGCAGCCGCGCTTTTTGCGCCTCCCCCGTCGAAGGCACAGCGCTGTGCGGGCGCTTCCCTTCTCCTTCCTTCGCGCTGGACGGCATGGCAATCGTCGCCAGTGAAATCGTTACCATGGTTCCGCGATTCTTGCCCGGACTGCTTGCCTCCACCTGCCCGTGATGTGCCTCGATAATGGCGCGCGAAATGGCGAGCCCCAATCCGAGTCCACCTTGTCCGGCCTGAACCTGACGCACCCCTTGCTCGAAGGAATCAAAAATTCGCGGCAAAAGTTCCGGCTCAATCCCAATCCCGTTGTCGCTCACGCGAATAATGACCTTTCCGCCGTCGTTGACCGAGTCGATATGAATCGCCCCGCCTTCCGGCGTGAATTTGATCGCATTCTTGATGACGTTCCAAAAAACCTGCATCAGGCGCGAATCATCGGCCCGGGCGTAATGTTCAGCCGCGGCGAGATTGGTGTGAACGCGAAATTTCTTGTGTGCGATCTCAGTTTCGAAAATATCAAGTGCGCACCGCACCGCCGAGTGAATGTCGACAGTGCCGATATCGAGGTTGATTTTCCCCTTCGCGATGGCGGTGAGATCGAGGATGTCGTCGATCAGGCGCGCTTCGAGCTCGATGTTACGCCGAATGATATCGATCGTGCCTTTGAATTCACCGTTAAAGTTGATTTTTTGTTCCAGCAATTCGACGCCCGCCAGCACCGGGGTAAGGGGAGTGCGTAGCTCGTGCCCAAGGACCGCGAGAAATCGATCCTTGGCGCGATTTGCCGCCTCGGCTTCTGCCCGTGCCTCGCGTTCGCGCAAAAGATTTTGCTGCTGTTCTACGGCTCGCTTGTGCGCGCTAATGTCATGAAAGACCGCAACGGCACCGTGAATGGTCCCCTGCTCATCCCGCAATGCCCGTGCGGTCACGTGCGCCCATGATCCCTCCAGGTTGGCGCCGTGCCGGATAAAAATCTCATCCTCGTCAATATGTTCTCCCGCGACTGCGCGTGAAGTGGGTGCTTCCTCCGGCGCAATCCGCGTCACTTTATCGGCATGAAAGAATCCGCAGTCGCGCGCACAATTTTTGGGAATGTTTTCATTCTCTTTCAATCCCAGCATGCGGCGCAGCGCCGGGTTGGAAAGCAGCGCGGCGCCGTCGCGATCAACCACCAGTAGTCCATCGCCGATGCTGGTGACGATCAGATTCAAAAGTTTCGTCTGTTCGATCAACGCCTCGTTAGCCGCGCGCAAAACTGCGGGACCCGGAATGTTTACCGCCGACGGAATCAGACGGATGAGAAGAATTGCCGTCGGAACAGAAGCCAGAGCGGTAATAGCTTTCACAATTCCGGAGATCCAATAGTAAGGTTTCCAGAGCGTGATGATTTCCATCACATGCGTCATCCCGCAGGCGACGATAAAAACGCCGAAACAAACAAACATCCAGTTGAAGGGCAGATCGCGGCGTTTTCGGACGAAAAGGAGAAGCGTAATCGGAATGACGAAATAAGCGGCGGCAATCAGAAAATCCGAGATCAAATGCAGACGCATCAATCCCGGATCCCACAGGTAACAATGGCCGTGCGGCATGAAGCTGTTTTGGCCAAAGAGACGCGTAAAGAGGTCCATACTACTCAGACCCACAATGCGGGAAACGCGTCAACACCTTCATTGCCCGGACGGTTTTCGTGGTAGGGAGACCAATGGCACCGCCGCTATTATGTTGCAACCCCTTTTCTCGCAACGACCCAGACTGAAGTTGAAAAAGCAACTGAGCCTGATTAGTTACCGGGAATTATGCGAATGTTACTGCGCTTTAGTTTTCTGATCGCCTGGTGCGGTCCACTTATTTTCACCAGTTGCCAAACATCACCTGTCGCCGGCGGCGGTGCTTATCACGTAACCGCATACAAGCCGCACGATCCATCGAAGGTGGTAGTGAAACTTTCGACTTCGACACAAAATATTTACGTCATGGAAGGCGATAGGTTGCTCATGGCGGTGCAGGGCAACGTTGGTAAACCAGGCGCGGAAACTCCGACGGGTGACTTTACGATTTATAACAAAGATAAGACCAAACGCCGCGTGAGCGAACCGGACGCCGGCTACCCCATGGCTTATTGGTGCGAATTCAAACCGGCCTACGGATTTCATGAAGGTTTTGTCTGGCCGGTGCCGAGAACGCATGGTTGTGTGCGGTTGCACCGTGAAGCGGCGGCACGACTTTACGCCCTCACGCGCATCGGCACGCCCGTGCATATCCGCAGGTCGCTGCCGGAGGATGCGAAGTACGGGAAGCTGGTGCGCAAGCTCGATCAAAGCCGCGACCCCGATCCGCCACGATCGCAACTGCTCTCCTCTAGTTGGTTCAACGATCCGCCGGGTCCGCTGCTGATCGACGAGTGAATCGAAATTGTGGGTGATGACAGTCCGCTGCAAAATTGCCTGCCAGTGGTAGGCTAACAAAGCCATGAGCACAAACCTGATTTCCAGCGGCACCAGTGCCCGGGAAAAAGTTAACCTGCGCACGCCCGACGTGATGGCGGCGGTGCAGGAACAGGTGGAATCACATTATCGCAGCGATGTCGTTGAGGGTGTGCGACGCAATGGTGGGATTATTTCTGTCGGCGACGTCACGGTGCGCCTGGCGAAACAATTTGGATTTTGTTACGGAGTCGAGCGCGCCATCGATCTGGCCTATGCCGCGCGCAAGGTCTTCAAAGATCGTCGTCTCTTCATCGTCGGTGAAATCATTCATAACCCGGAAGTGAACGAGCAAATTTCTTCGCTCGGCATCAAAAACCTTACCGGCCGAAACAAACAGGCCGACATTTCCGAATTGGAGCCTGATGACGTTGTTATCCTGCCCGCGTTCGGAACGGAGCTATCAATTTTGCAGCAAATAAAGGATCACGGTTGCCAGATAGTCGACACCACTTGCGGAGACGTCATGAGTGTTTGGAAACGGGTGCGCAAATATGCGAGCGAAAGTGTGACTTCGATCATTCACGGCAAGGCCGAACACGAAGAAACCAAGGCGACCAGTTCACGCGCGCTTGGTAACGGAAAAGGTCATTACGTGGTCGTGCTCACGCTCGCCGATACTGATTACGTCTGCAATTACATCCGGAACGGCGGCAACAAGCAGGAGTTTCTCGACAAGTTCAGCGGTGCCCACTCCGCCGGGTTCGATCCCGATGTGCATTTGAAAACTGTCGGCGTGGCCAATCAAACCACGATGTTGCGTGGCGAGACCGAAGAAGTGCAACGAAGAGTGCGTCAGGCGATTCTCGATCGCGATGGTCCGGAGGAAGCGGCGAAGAATTTTCGTTTCTTCGATACCATTTGCGGTGCCACTCAGGAACGGCAGGACGCGTTACGCGAATTGCTGGAGGTTTCGATGGATTTGCTGCTGGTGGTCGGCGGATACAACAGCTCGAATACCTCGCATCTCGCGGAAATGGGCGAAGAAAAATTGCCGACCTATTTTGTTCTCAACGCTTCTCGCCTGGTATCAGCGACGGAGATCAAGCATTACGACCTGCACGAGAAACGCGAGGTCGTTTCCCATTTCTGGTTGCCACCGGGCCCGGTGGTGGTCGGCATCACCGCCGGCGCCTCCTGCCCAAACAACCTGATCGAAGAAACATTGATTCGTTTGTTCGAGCTCCGCGGAATCTCGCGCGCGCAACTCGAAGTCGCCGCTTAAGATTCAAGGAGCGGCTGTTTCTAACAGCCGAGCTTACATAAACGGCGGTCCGAGCCTGCCGCTAACTTGCTTACAGGTGCGCCGCCCGTGGGAGCGCGCGCGTTTCATTGCGGCATATGCCGTCCAAATTCTGTCATCCCGAATCGCCTAGACGATGAGGGATCACACCTATCACGTCGGCATCGCCGAGGCTGGCTACGGCAATCCGCGCAATCAGAGCGTGAGCTTCGAAATACCTTTAGTTATGCGAGCAATTTGGAAAGGCAGTATCAGTTTTGGTCTAGTTAATATCCCGATCGCGCTTTATCCCGCCACCCGAAAGGAAGACCTGAAGTTCCGGCTCTTGCGGGCGAAAGATCTGAGCCCGGTCAACTACAAGCGCGTCGCCGAAAAAGATGGCAAAGAAGTTCCGTGGGACCAAATCGTCAAAGGCTACGAATATGAGAAGGGCAAATACATTGTCCTGAAGGATGAAGATTTTCAGCGGGTCGACCTCGAGGCCACGCAGACAGTCGATATCCAGGACTTCGTCGAGCAGGAAGAAATTGATCCCGTGTTCTTTTACAAGCCTTACTATTTGGAGCCGCAGAAAGGCGGCGACAAAGCCTACGTTTTGTTGCGCGATACGCTGAAAAAGACCGGTAAGGTCGGCATCGCTAAGGTGGTGATCAAGACCCGCCAATATCTGGCCGGGGTGAAAGCGGAAAACAGTGTGCTCGTTCTCGAGCTCATGCATTTTGCCGAGGAATTGGCTGATGCAGAGAAGCTTCACGTTCCGAAAAAGCTCGAGCCGGGAAAACGCGAGCTAGATATGGCCAAGGCTCTCGTCGATAGCATGTCGTCAAAATGGGAACCGAAAAAATATCACGATGATTATCGCGAAGCGTTGATGGAAGTGATCGAGGAAAAAGTTGAAGCCGGCGGAGAAGAAATCGAAGAAAAACCGAAGAAGAAACCGCGGCCTTCGACCAAAGTAATCGACCTTGTGTCGGTGTTGCAGGAAAGTCTGGAGAAAACGCGAAAGAGTCAGCACACACGCAAGAGTCACAAGAAAGCAGCGTGATTCGGCCGCCCACAAATTACACGAAAAGACACGAAAACCGGTGCAAGGTGGGAGGGGCCTTAGTGCCCCGAGCGTTTGGTCGATTCCAGCGTTCCAGTTTTTCGGCGTCTCCGTATTTTCAGGTAATGAGCCGCGTACTGGTCGGAGTGCTTTGCCTGATAGCAACGCTTCCCTTGTCCGCGGCCGATTCTGCAACCGGGCTGGAAGGCGTCATTACCGTAGGTCCCATGCACGGCGGCCCGAGCAGAATCGGCGTGTCTGATTCAAGACCGCTGGCGAATACTGCATTCATCGCTGAAAACCAGAAAGGAACCGTTGTATCGTTCAGCACGGATGATCAGGGGCGGTTCCATCTCTCGTTAGAGCCCGGCCATTACACCGTTTCGTTGAGGGAGAAGCGGGGCGGAATCGGTCGCTACGGCCCATTCGAAGCCGATGTCACCGCCGGCCAAATGACGAAAGTAGAATGGCGGTGCGACACTGGGATGCGCTAAACTCCGTCCTTGGTCATCCTGGACGAAGCGCAGCGCAGCCGAAGGATCTCTAACTTAGTTGGGTTTTTGGTTACATTTTCGCCGCCATCCGCAGCTTCACTAATTTTCGCACCAGTGTGGCCGGCAACGGCTTCTCCGCTGGAAACCGGAGTGTGCCCTTGCTCGTGTCATAGCCCTTGAGCTCGCTCTTGAGACCCCTGATTACCGAGCCCGGATAAAACGCACAGTGATTCGCAGCGGCCCCATAGGCGACAAGGAATTTTCCATTCAGGCGAAATGCCGGCAGCTGATAGCTGATGCATTCTTCGGCTTTCGGAGCGGCGGCTTTGATTGCGCTGCGAACTTTTTGTAACGCAGCTCGTTTGTCCGCGCTCACACGCGCGAGATAGTCATCGTGAGTTTTGGGCTTTGTTGGCTTGGCCGTTCCTTTCGAACCAGTGCTTTTTCGTTTCATCTCATCGCATTGAATCGATGTGGCCAATGGGCGCAACCGCAATTCTTTACCTGTGATTCATCTTCCGCGGTCATAGACTGCCGCTACAGAAAACTATTAAGACGCGAAGCAGCGCGTCCCTCCATTCAAGATTTAACGGGCAGCGCGTTGAATGAAATCGAGAATGCGCTGCGTTTTCAATCCGTCGGCGAAATCAGGCTGGGTTCGTCTGCGAGCAACGATGGCATTAACAAAGTCGGCGATGGTGTGAATGAAGGAATGTTCGTAGCCGATGATATGGCCCGCGGGCCACCAGTTCTTGATGTAGGGATGGCTCGGTTCCGTGACGATGATGTCGCGAAATCCGCGCGAGTGCTCGGGATCCTTGGCATCATAGAATCGCAGCCGATTCATCTTCTCTAAATCAAACGTCAGCGAACCGCGACTGCCATTTATTTCAAAGCTGAGGTGATTCTTGCGGCCACGTGCGAAGCGGGTCGCTTCCAGGTTCAGCATCGCGCCATTCTTAAACTTGCCGACGACGCTGACGGCATCATCGACGTCTACCTTGGCGTAACTTCTATTTTTTGTTAGCCGCCTTTTGACAAACGTCTCATTGACCGCCGAGACACCGGCGATTTCGCCGACGAGAAATCTTGCGAGATCGATAATATGGGCGCCGATGTCGCCGAGCGCACCCGAACCGGCGACCTTCGATTGCAAGCGCCAGACCATCGGAAAATTTTCGTCGACGATCCAATCCTGGGCATAGCGGGCGCGAAAATGATAAATGCGATCGCCGATCTCACCGGCATCGATCATCTCCTTTGCCAGCGCGACCGCCGGCAGACGCCGATAATTGAAACAGACCATGTTCGGGACGCGCGATCGCTTAACTGCGTCGACCATCCGCCGCGCCTCGGCGGAGTTTCGCGCCAGTGGTTTTTCGCAAAGGATCGCTTTGCCGGCACGCGCGGCAGCGATTGCGATCTCGGCGTGCGAATCGTTAGGCGTGCAGATGTCCACGATATCGATGTTGGAATCGGCCGTGATCGCTTTCCAATGGTAAACCGCCCTTTCCCATCCGAGCGTCTTCGCCGCGCGACGCGTACCAGCATGGTCGCGTCCGCAGATTGCCACCATTCGAATGTCTGCCGGCAAATCAAAAAAACGGGGCGCCTGCCGCCAGGCATTGGAATGGGCGCGGCCCATGAATTTCGTTCCGATAAGCGCGACTGAAAGCGTGCGGCGTTTCGGCATTTGGTTAAAGAGACAGGATTAACAGGATTCATACAAGGATCCCGTTAATCCTGCTAGTCATCGCTGATTCTCACGTTTTTGTCCTAACGAAAAATATGCAGACAACCGACCTCGAGCACGAGCGCTTCCTGCGCGGTCGTGTTCAGGTGGTCGCGCATTTCTTCGAGGCGCCGGATTCGCTTCAATACCTCCGCGGTATTCAATTGCGCCGCAATTTTTGCCGTCGCTTTCGCGCAGCTTTCGAGTAAGCGACCCGTTTCACCGACCTTGGCCCGTAACACATCTGCCCACCACAGAAAGAGCGTCTCGATTAAGCGACTGCGCCGTTCGCGATACACACTCTCTGTTAGCGCCTTGTAATATTCTTCGCGCTCACTCAACCAGCCGCCGTCGGTGGTGTGACGATAGCGCGTTTCCTCCCGCTTCAACGCTTCCGCATGCTTGTCCCGAATCTGGTCGCGAGTGGCGTTGAGCAAACCCTGCATCCCTTGCGAAACGCGATAGGCACGTTCGATGCCGTGTGGCTCTTCTTGCGCCGTTGCGCAGAGCAATCGCAGCAACTGCTCTTCCTGCGCCGAAAGCGGCGCCTCCGATGAACTGCGTAGCGGCAGGCTTAAGCAGCGCGAGACAATCGTCTCCGGCAAAGCTTCCGGAAGAGCGGTGAGCAAAAGAAGAAGCGAATTCTGCGGCGGTTCCTCCAGCGTTTTCAAAAATGCGTTCGCCGCCTGCATTTGCATCCGGTCGGCGTCACGAATAATTCCAATCTTTTTGTGATTGCCGGTGGAGCGAAGTTGAAGCGCACGCTCGAGGCCGCGGATTTGATCGACCACGATCTTGCGGGAACGCGAGGCGGGTTCGGTAACAAAAACATCGGGTGCTTGCGCGTGCAGAACTTTTTCCGGTGTGGTTTTGTTCAAGAGCGCCGCCAGCCGCGCCGCCACTACCGATTTTCCGCTACCCGCTGGGCCAGAGATGAGATAGGCGTGCGCGAGCCGGTCTTTCCTGTGCGCCCGCTCCAAATATTCCAGCGCGCTGTCGGCAGAGAAAGACATCGTCAGGAAGGTTGATGGCTGATTTTTGAGGTTTGATAGCTTGCCAAAACAGGAAAGCGATCTACGAGCTGATGCCAGACTTGCTGTTCGATCGCATCGGGAGAACCCCGGCCATCGATCTGGACCACCCGTTTAGGCTCATTCTTCGCCAGGTCACGATATGCCTGAATCACGCGCTCGTGGAATGCGTCGGACTCTTCCTCCAGACGATCGCGAATTTTCGTTCGATTACCCAGACGCGACTGCGCAGTGCCGCGATCAATATCGAGCACGAAGGTGAGATCCGGGACGCGATCACCTACGGCAAATGCATTCAGACTTTTGACGAGCTTCGAGTCGAGATTGCGCGCCGCACCCTGATAAACCGTGGTCGAGTCAAAAAAACGATCGCAAATCACCCACTCGCCCCGCGTCAGGGCAGGCTGAATTTTCTCCCGGACGAGCTGACTTCGACTCGCTTCGAAGAGAAGCAATTCCGTTTCCGCCGTCATGCCATGATTTTCTTCCGAATGCTGGAGCAAATGTCGGATCGCTTCGCCAATGGCGGTCCCACCCGGCTCTCGCAAAACCAGCGGTCTAATCCCTGCGTTCTCCAACCGCGTGGCGAGCCGTTTCAGCTGTGTCGATTTCCCGCAGCCTTCGGAGCCTTCGAACGTGATCAAGGGCATGGACACGATTTTGCGGCAATCCGCAGCCGTTGTCGAACGTCCCATTTTTGCCTTGTTCGTCGGGCGTGTGAGGCGGAAGTTTGGCCTCATGACGGAGGCGGTGGCAGCGGATTTCATGCCGGTGTTGGCGGCGGAAAGCCCGAGGCGCTCATTTGTGGTTTCAGTTCATGATGTTGCGCCCGGCACACGAGAGACATCGGGCAAAATTATCACGGCGCTGAAAGACGCGGGTGTTCGCACGGCTTCACTCCTGGTGGTACCGAATTATCATCGCCAAGGAAGCGCCACAGGGGATCCGGCTTTTGTCTCCTGGTTGCGCGATCTTGAAGCGCGCGGCTACGAGATTGTGATTCACGGTTATTTTCACCAACGGCCACGGCGCTCCAACGAGCGAATCACAGAAAAATTCGTGACCCGAATTTACACGCGCGACGAAGGCGAATTCTTCGATCTGGATTACGAGGAAGCTTTCGCCCGAATCACTAAAGCTCGTGATGAATTTAAAGCCGCGCGTCTTTCCCCGCTTGGGTTCGTCGCCCCAGCCTGGTTGCTAAGTGCCGAGGGCGAACGCGCCGCGCGCGATGCCGGAATGCAATACACCACGCGAATCGACAGCGTGCTCGATCTTCTGACGGGCGAACGTGAGCCGACACGTGCCCTGGTTTACAGCGTGCAATCAGGATGGCGCCGCATCATGAGTCTTGGCTGGAACGCGGCGCTGGCGCGCAGTTTGGAAATGCGCGAGCTGGCGCGCTTGAGCATTCATCCGCCGGATTTCGCCGAGCCGAAGATCCGGGGACAGATTCTCCAATTCATCGAACGCTTCGTCCGCACCCGCAACGCGACGACGTATGGCGATTGGATTGGGAGCCAGCGGACAAATCGAAAGGCGGTATGAGCCGGTGCGACCTTCACATTCACTCGAAGTTCAGTGCGCGTTCGGAAGAATGGCTGTTCCGGCGATTCGATTTCCCGGATAGCTGCACTGAACCGGCCGAGCTCTATGCGGAATTACGCAAGCGCGGGATGGATTTCGTCACCATCACCGATCACGACTGCATTGATGGCTGTCTTGCAATAGGAGACAAATCGCACGTTTTTATCAGTGAACAAGTTACCACATATTTTCCGCAAGATCCGTGTAAGGTTCATTTGCTGGTTTGGGGAATCAATCAGGCCCAACACCAGGATATTTCCGTCTTCCGCAGCGACATCTGCGAGCTGCAAAAATATCTCGCCGAAAATCGCATCGCCCACGCGGTCGCCCACCCGCTTTATAGCGTTAATGGCAAGCTCACCGCCTCACATCTCCAGCGGCTCATTCTGCTTTTTAAACATTTCGAAGGCATCAATGGATTGCGTGATTCCCTCCTCAGCGATCTCGCGACGAAATTGCTACGCGAACTGACGCCAGAAAAAATTGATGAATTCGCCAATCGCCACGATCTCGCGCCCACTCATCCTGAATCGTGGAAAAAGATTCTCGTCGGCGGCTCCGACGATCACGGCGGAAAATTTTTCGCCGCCGCTTTCACGGAAACGCCGAAAGCAAAAACGCCGGCAGAATTCCTTGCTCATGTCGTCGCGGGCCGCTGTCAGCCGAAGGGACGCGCTGGGACTCCCCTCGCCCTTTCTCACGGATTCTACAATACCGTTTCAGGTTATGTTCAGAGCCGGTTTCACGAAAAGCTCGGTCCGAGCGCGGTGTTGCTTGAGCAAATGTTTTCGCGATTCATGGAAGGCCGCGATCCGACGCAATTCACGCTGCGGGAGAAGGCAACGTTCATTGCCCAGGGCGTGCTTTCCGGAAAAATTTTCGAACTAGCCAAGCCCGCCAACGTTTCGCATCTGGAACGAGCTGTCGCGCTATTTCGCCCGGCCGGAGGTGAAGGAGAAGATTGCGCGCGAAGTTGAAGTGGTGTCAGAACCAGAGCGCCGCGCATTTCTCCTCGCCAACATCGTTTCGGAGCAACTCGCGTTTCGTTTTTTCCAAAAGTTCATGCAGCAGGTGACCGGCGGAAACCTGATAGAGGGGATGCAGGCGCTAACGGCCATCGCGCCGCTAATCATTATCCTCTCGCCTTACATATACGCGTTTCACAGTCAGGCGCCGTCACGCAAATGGCTGCGGCAAATTTTCCGTGAAATGACCGGGACCATTCCGGAAAATTTACGCAACACCAAGAGGGCCTGGTTCACCGACACATTGGAGGACGTGAACGGCGTTGCCACCACCATTTGGAAAATGACGGCGGCAGCGAAGAAGGCGGGCGCCGACCTGACTGTCGTCACCTCACGCAGCGAGATTCACGTCACCGACATTCCGATCAAAAATTTTAAACCGATCGGCGAGTTCGAGCTGCCAGAGTACGAGCTACAAAAACTTAGTTTCCCACCGATCCTGCGCATGCTCGACTACATTCAACGCGAACGATTCACTGAAATCATTATCAGCACGCCGGGACCAATCGGGCTGACGGCGCTGGCGGCGGCGAAAATGTTGAACCTGCAAACGAGCGGCATTTATCACACTGACTTCCCGCAATACGTCCGCATTCTGACCGACGATAGTTTCATGGAAAGCGTAGCCTGGCATTACATGCAGTGGTTCTACGGGCAGCTCGACAGCGTATTTGTCAACTCGGAGGAGTATCGACGAAGCTGGATTGCGCGGGGATTTGCGCCGGAAAAATTGAAAATTTTGCCACGAGGTCTCGACACCACACTCTTCAGTCCCGAACACCGCGACCCGAGGTTTTGGCAAAAATTCGGTGAATCCAATGGCGCTGTTCATTTGCTGTATGTCGGTCGCATCTCGAAGGAGAAGGATCTTGATGTTTTGGCCGAAGCTTACCGGCAACTGCGCGAGGAAGGACTGCCAGTTCGACTCTGTTTTGTGGGCGATGGGCCGTATTTGCAGACACTAAATCAGGCATTGCCCGAGGCGGTGTTTACCGGCTACTTGCGCGGGAAAGAATTGGCCGCCGCCTATGCGTCGGCTGATGTTTTCGTTTTTCCGAGCACGACCGACACTTTCGGCAACGTCGTCATTGAAGCACAGGCCTCAGGCGTGCCGGTGATCGTGTCTGACACGGGCGGCCCGAAGGAGCTGGTCGAATCGAATGTCAATGGCGTGGTAACGAAATCGCATGACGTCGACGATTTGGCGCGAGCCATTCGCGAACTGGTCAAGAACAAGGAGAAGCGCGAGGAAATGTCGCGACAAGCGCGCCAAGCAGTGGTCGACCGCAGTTGGCCGGGTGCGTTTCGCAAATTCTGGGCTGCCACCGAAATCTAACGATTCATGGATAACTCGATTGTTCGAGGGGCGTTGCTGCTTGGCGCCGGTGTTTGCATTGGGGTAATAATCGGTTTGGCGATTTCGCCGGCGCACCACCCCAATTCAGGGGTCGCTCATGGCGTCGCCGGTAGTCCTGCCAGTGTCACGACCGCAAAAGCAAAGCCTGGCTCGCATTTGGAAGCAGAAATGGAGCATCCAAATATCCTGCTCGGTGATATCGTGACCGTTCCGTTTCAAGAGTTATATGGCGTTCTTTCCACGTTATCGCCGCAACAGTTAAATGATTTAGCCACGCAGTTGAAGAGCTTGCCCGCCGGCAAAGACACCAATGCCAAGGTGACAGCCTTTTTTAAAGCCTGGGCGCATTTTGATCCAATCGCCGCATTGCACGCGGCATCGGGATTCAACGTTTCGGAGGCAAAAACGACGGCGGTGCAATCGATCATTGCCAGCGCCGATGCGACGCAGGCGAAAGCATTGGCCAAGGAAATCCAGGAGTGGCCGGCCGATACGATCAAGCGGGAGCAACGAAACGGCTTTCTCAATTCTTTGCTCATGAAATGGTCGGACCTCGATCCAATCGGAGCCGCGAAATTCTTCGATACAATGCAAGTGGACACGATGCGGTTTCATCCGGTGGCGGCGGCGATCGCCCAAAACTGGGCTGCGATTGATCCGGCGGCCGCACTCGAGTGGGCCCGCGCCCACAGCGATGTACAGGGATTCCAGGGTGCCATCAACGGCGCGATCAACGGTTGGTGGTCAAAGGACCACGCCGCCGCCGAACAGTATGTGACCGCGCATGCTAATGATTCCTCCGGGCGTCAGATGGCGACGACACTGACCAGCTACATTTTTTCGAAAGATCCCGAACGGGCCAAAGAGTGGGTTGCTCAATTGTCCGATTCGGAAACGCGCCGGCAAGCCCAACATGTTTTGGTTATTCAGATGGCGGTAAGTGATCCGGAGAGTGCAAGTGAGTATGCCGCAACACTTCCTGCGGACGTGCGTGAGGGGACATTGACCGGCGCGATCAACTACTGGGCGGCGAACAATCTCACCGCTGCGGGCGAATGGATCAAAGGACTGAGCGGCCCGGCGCGCGACGAAGCGCTTGGCGCTTACACTTACAGTTTGCTGCGAAAAGATCCGAATTCCGCGGCGGCATGGGCCGTCACGATTTCGGATCCGAAAATCCGCGATAAATCGCTGAACGGGATCGCAACGTTTTGGTTGAACAAAGATCCAGCTGCCGCCAGCGCCTGGATTCAAAACAGCAGTCTCCCGGCCGCGGACAAAAAGCGGCTGCTGAGGTTGGCGCCGAGCGGCTGACGAGGGCGGGCTGCGAAAAGTTGGAGGCGCTTGGGCCAAGCGCCCGTTCTGTAATTCTGCTTTTGACACAAACGCCGCTACATCCGCGTCTGGGTTGACGGAGAGCGTGTCTCTCCATCGCGGTGGAATCGAGATGACCTTCCGCTGCTACCGCACAAACAGCGCGTAGAGCGGCCCGCGCGGGTTAAGCAACTCATGCTTGTGCTGAGAAACTGCGAGATAGACTTGCAGCGTCCACAGCGCAAACAAAGTCAGCCCAATTATCGTTAGCTTGCGCGCGGTAAACGGTGCATTTGTGTTCCAGTTCAGAATGACGCGTCGAGTTGCGATCTCGATGATGCAAACGGCAACGAGAAAAACGACTGCTCCCAGAAAAGGAAACGCGAGCCAGTTAAAGTAGAGTGCACCGCCAAAATCGCCATTGAGCAACAAATGTAATGCCCGCGTCATTCCACAGAAAATGCAGGGCAACCCGGTGATCGCACCGCACGAGGCATGTAAGGGCATCCAATTTGCCGCAACCACCGGATCAACAACACGCAGAACAAAAAGTGTGACCGTCGCGCCGAGAATAAAGATCAATCGGATCGCCCAATAGGCACGATCACCGTCTGATCTTGTCGCGTAATTGTCGTTAGCTAGGGTCTTCAAGCTTGAGGTGGCGGCAGTGATTCCGGTGGCTCATCGGCCGATCGCTCCCGTTGGCTCGGCGATTCCGGTGGTATTGTGGACGGCGGCGGACTTGTCTCCTGAGCTGGTGGCGGCGGCGCTGCCGGCATGACGGTCTGGACCGGCGGCGGAGTTGTCGCCGCTGGAACCGGAATTTTCGCCCACACATCCCACTCGGGACCGAACTGTCGCAGGAACAGCAGCGAAAATGACCGGAACAAGACCGGAACGGGCAAGACAATGACCGTGCCGATGTACGGTAACGACGCCAGGCAACAGGTTCCGCAGGTCACCAGGCAACCCACCATGATCCATCCGATCCAGAGGGCGATCATGAACAGAATGAAAAGAATGAATGGCGCCGGGTCGTCGAAAATCAGTTGCAGGATCGCACGGGCTGCATCGACCGGGGAACAACGCCGCGTGTACATGACCGGCGGCATGAAATAAGTAATCAAGTTAACCACAACGGCGAACGCCACCCACGCAAACACGGCGATCGGCACGAGAACAAACAGCGCCGGTACATTTGAGACGTGATAATTACGCCACAAAACGAGCAAGCCGAAAATCAATCCACCGAATATGGCAACAAGGACAAGCGAAACAACCATCAACACGATGAGAAAAACGAAGAAGCGATTGCCTTCCTGACGGAACTCCCGCCATGGCTCAACAATGGCGGCGCGATTGCGAACCAGGCAATCGATAAAAATAAAACGGCCGCGCGCGACAATCCACAGCCAGAGAATCACGAATACGAGCAAAACGACGACGAAAACGGCGGCGGCGATTAAGAGAACCATGCCGGCGTGGTCCATATTGAAGGATCGGAATTGAAACGTCGGAGATTGCAGGATGGAAGTATTCCAGCGGCGAAAACTCCATGGATTAATGCTGCCCCCGCCGCTATTAAACCAACCGCTGAGAAAAGCGGCAAAGCCAATGACAAGCCATTTCGTGATGTCGAACGGACGAAACAGGATTAATCTCGTTAGCTCAATCGCCTGATTAAAAGGCGCCAAGATTTCGATTTTGCGAGCCGGCCCGTTCATAACCGCATATCTCTAACCTGTCATTCCGAGCGAAGTCGAGGAATCTCTAACTTATATCGCATTCCTTTCCGCAGGCTTTTTTGAAGCCGAAGCAACGGGCAGCAAAAGTTCGAGATCCTTCGCTCAGGATGACAAAAAGAGGCGCCGCGCGCCTCCGCTTGGCCACCTCAATCCGTATGCTGCACTTCCATTCCCACCACGCAAACGTCGTCATCGAAAGATTTGCGGAGTCGGTGATTTTGCCAATGCTTTCGGTGCCGCCCACAGTGAGGGAAAAGCAAAGGGCGGTGGCTCGGGGCCATCGGAATATACTTGGCCCGAACGCTAGCCAGTAACGGAAGCCCCGAGACCCAGCCGAAAAAAGTGAGCAGGCCCAGCGCATCCGTGAGCGATGGGCAGACTAACGGAATAATCTGGAAACTTCGGCCTGCGGGTGGTTCTTCGGCCATCTATTTATTTTTCGCTAAATGCAGCCGTCTGTCCGGCTTGGAGCCAGCGTTGGCGAATTCTCAGCCTGTTCGCGAATACTTTCGGAGTCGGCTTCTGGAGAAAAAGTTTGGGCGCCGACGAAGCGGCGTAATCCAAGCTCGTAATGATTATGTATGCCATGTTGCAAGCTGGAGGGAGGCGCTTCTCGTGCCCCAAAACTTCCCTGGCTGTTGAGCCTTTCGCCTCGATTCTCCTAAAACAGACACTCAACGAACACTAGCTCGCCCCGGTTCGCTTTAAGACACACGGTCAAATCTCTGCTGAGAGCCGATATATTTGCAGGCAAATCATCGTTAGCAATAGGGTGAAACGACTAACATCAGACGGGGTCAAAGTTATGAACAAAATGTTCGTTAGTTTGATATGCGCGGGCGCGCTTTTGCCGATTGTGGCAAATGGTCAGGTGTCGACTGTGGGCGGCACCGAAAGCATTGGCAAAATCACCGACTATACTCCGGATAGCGCGTTGGTCCTGGACACTGGGTCAGGCGAACCAGTTCATTACAAGTTCGCGAAGCATGTCGCGTTTGTAGATAAGGATGGGACGACAATCCAAGCACCTGCTTTAAGCAAGAATTTGCGGGTTAAAGTCCATTACATTAAACAAGGCGGCGACCTGATCGTAGATAAGGTGACGCTGGCGGAATAATTTATTGAGAAGTGGCGACTGTTCCTCTCGAATGAAGGGCGCGGTAGCAGAGTGGCCCCGCGTGGGGTAGGGGCCATTCGCTGAATTTTTGGAGTGCGGCGGCAAGCGCAGCGCGACACCGCTTTGGACGTCTCCGGTAGCAACGAAAGGCGCCGTCGTCGCTTCGCTTTGCCGGCGCACTTGTTTTATCGCGCAGCACCGACATCTTGGCCGCGACAAGAGAATGTTCGAGGACATCAACATCGCCAGCGGTGCGCGCTTGAGGCATAGGGCTCATTTAGGTCGCACAAGCTTTACGGGAGAAGCCAAATCAAACACAACCATCGCACGATGGCCGGACGAAAAAACACCGGAATGCAGCGGCGTTATCCGATAGGAGCGGAGATTATCGGCGAAAACGAAACGCACTTTCGCGTTTGGGCGCCGAAGGCCAAAAGGCTTGCGGTGGTGTCGGACAACAAAACTTATCCCCTCACTTCCGAGGCCGGTGGATACTTTGCTGGGAGCGCCCACTGCGGCGCAGGCGCGCGTTACAAATTGCAAATTGGTGACGGCGCTGCCTTTCCTGATCCGGCCTCCCGCTTTCAACCGGAAGGCCCACATGGACCCTCATGCGTAGTTGATCCGTTCTCGTTCCAGTGGACCGATGCGACTTGGCGCGGAGTGAAACTCGCGGGGCAGATCATTTACGAGATGCACATCGGCACATTTACGCCTGCGGGAACCTGGCGAGCAGCAATCGATAAACTGGCGGACCTAAAGGAAACCGGAATCACGTTAGTTGAGGTCATGCCGATTGCCGATTTTCCCGGCCGCTTTGGCTGGGGTTACGACGGTGTCGATCTTTTCGCGCCGACGCGGCTCTATGGAACACCCGATGATCTGCGGGCGTTTGTCGACCGCGCGCATGCGCTTGGGCTCGGCGTCATCCTCGACGTCGTTTACAATCATTTCGGCCCGGACGGAAACTATCTTGGCGCGTTTTCGGATGACTATTTGCGGCGAGACCAAGAGAACGAATGGGGCGACGCGATCAATTTCGACAGGAAGAACTGCGGGCCAGTACGGGAGTTTTTCATCACCAACGCGCGCTACTGGATTGAGGAATTCCATTTCGATGGGTTTCGTTTTGATGCGACGCAAAGCATTTTCGATAGCTCCGAAGAATATATTATAGGTACGATCGGGCGAGCGGCTCGGGGCGCAGCAGGCGAGCGCTCGATCGTTTTGTTCGCGGAAAACGAACGTCAGGAAGCAAAGATGGTTCGGACTCGTGGGCAAGGCGGCGACGATCTTGACGGACTCTGGAATGACGACTGGCATCACGCTGCGATCGTTGCCCTGACTGGCCGAAACGAAGCCTACTACTCCGATTACATGGGTTGCCCGCAGGAATTCGTGGCGGCGGCAAAATATGGTTATCTTTATCAAGGCCAGCCGTACTCGTGGCAGGAAGCACCTCGAGGCTCTCCCAGTCTCGATTTGAAACCCGAGGCATTCGTTTCCTTTCTCGAAAACCACGATCAAGTTTCCAACTCTGCCACCGGCGATCGAGCACGCTTGCAGACCTCGCCCGGTCGCTATCGCGCGATGACCGCCCTGCTTTTGCTCGGTCCGTGGACTCCCCTTTTGTTTCAAGGCGAAGAATTCGGCGCTTCCACGCCGTTTCTTTATTTCAGCGACGTTGGCGACGAAAAATTGCGAGAGGCGGTAAAAAGAGGACGCTTCGCGTTTTTGGCGCAATTTCCATCTGCCGCATCAAAGGACGTGCAAGCGCGTCTGGCTGTGCCTTATGAAATCGAGACGTTTAACCGCTGCAAACTTGATTGGAACGAAGGCAAGAAACCGCTTTCTGATTTGCACCGCGACCTGATCAAGCTGCGACGGGAGGACTCGCGACTGCGTTTGCAAAGCGAAGGCGGCATCGATGGCGCTGTGCTGCGCTCGCAGTCATTTCTGTTGCGCTATTTAAGCAGAGAGAATGACGATCGCTTACTCGTTGTTAATCTCGGAAGCCGCGAAGAATTAAGTCCGGTACCGGAACCGTTGTTGGCACCGCCTTCAGATTGCGACTGGGAGATTCTTTGGACGAGCGAATCGCATCGTTACGATGGACCAGGCGCAGTTGACATCGAAACCGATGAAAAATGGGTGTTGCCTGCCGAGTCAGCATTGGTTTTTCGGCCACGGCGGCGAACAAAACCGCGCAATCAACCGAAACGACGTTAAGAACGAACCTGCAATGCTGAACCCTTATCGATTTGAAGCATAGATGGATAAAGGACATTGCAATATCCTCTGGGGCGCACACGCGCCTGGCCGCAATGTCCCGGAGAAAGAAAAAAGTTCGCGATGACTTCTAACGAGTCTTAGATATGGAACAAATGATTTTCACCAAACGATCGCTGCCATGGGACAAGGCGAGCCATTCGCGCGAGTTGCTCCTCTCCCGCGAATGGCTCGTGACCAATGGACTCGGCGGCTTCGCCTCCGGCACGATCTCGGGTGCGATCACCCGGCGTTATCATGGCCTGCTCATCGCGGCGTTGCCGGCGCCACACGGCCGCATGGTGATGTGGAGTCATGTTTCGGAATTTTTGCGTTTCGCGGATGATGACGTCGTTTCCCTCGGCGCGGAAGAGCGGGCCGGTGGCCAGCTTCATCTTGGCGCGGCCGATTATTTGCATGAATTCCGCCTCGAAAATGGGTTGCCGATCTGGACTTATCATGTGCGCGGTCTCGTCCTTGAGAAACGCGTCCTCATGCTCCATTTGCAGAACACCGTTCACCTTATCTATCGCATTCTCGAAGGCGAAGAACGCCCGCGGCTCGAGCTGCAACCCGCCTTTTTCTTCCGCCACCATGAATCACCGGTAAACGAGGGGCTGGCTGAGCCCTATCGTTTGAGTGCGATTGAAAATCGCTACGAAATCAGCGCTGCTGACAGCGGCTTGCCACCGTTGCGCATAAAACTGGCGAGTGATCACGCGCAATTCACCGTCTCACCGCAAAACATTCACCAGGTCGTTTACCGGACCGAGCAGAGCCGCGGTTACGCTTACGAAGGTAATCTCTGGAGCCCCGGACTTTTTCACGTCGACATGCAGGAGCGCAACCTGGCCGCGATCATCGCTTCCACCGAGGCATGGGACATCATTAACGTTCTCGCGCCGGAAGCTGCAATAGCGGCGGAAGAAGAACGGCGCGCCAAAATGCTGGATGATGCGCTGCCGGAAGCGCGTGGTGGATTTCCGGCCGAACTCGTCTTCGCCGGTGACCAGTTCATTATTACGCCGGCTGGTCGCGCAGAAGAAGCCGCGCGCGCCCACGCCGCCGGCGATGAGGTGCGAACTGTGATTGCCGGTTATCATTGGTTCACCGATTGGGGACGCGACACCATGATTTCCCTGGAAGGTCTCGCTCTCGTTAGCGGGCGTTGTTTGGAAGCGGGATATATTTTGCGTACCTTCGCCCATTACGTTCGCGATGGGCTCATTCCAAACATGTTCCCGGAAGGCGAAACGGAAGGACTTTATCATACCGCTGACGCGACTCTTTGGTTCTTTCACGCACTTAGTCGTTATCTGCATTACACCGAGGATCGGACCACTCTGCATCTGCTGCTGCCGGTCTTGATCGACATCGCGGAGTACCATTTGCGTGGCACTCGCTTCAACATTCATGTCGATCCGCACGACGGTCTGCTGGCGCAGGGCACGGAAGGTTATCAACTCACCTGGATGGACGCGAAGATGGGCGATTGGGTAGTAACGCCGCGTCGTGGGAAAGCGGTCGAGATTAATGCCCTTTGGTATAACGCGCTTGAACTACTCGCCCGATGGTGTCGTGAAGAAGGAAATGCCCGGGGCGCGGAGAAGTACAGGTGATGCGGCAAAGCGCGCGCGCGATTCATTTAATCAACGTTTCTGGTTCGCCGATGGCGGCTATTTATTCGACGTGGTTGATTGCAATGGACAGAGCGGAACGACCGATCCTTCCTGCCGGCCAAATCAGATCTTCGCGATCTCGCTCGAACATCCGGTGCTTGAGCAAGCACGCTGGTCATCCGTGGTCGAAGTCGTAAAAGAAAAATTGGTTACCGCGGTGGGGTTGCGCTCGCTTTCGCCTGATCATCCCGATTACAAACCAATTTACTCGGGCGACCTTCGTTCGCGCGACGGTGCTTACCATCAAGGGACAGTCTGGGCCTGGTTAATCGGACCATTTGTTGATGCTTGGCTAAAAGTACACCCCGACGACAAGACCAGCGCCCGAAAATTTCTGGAGACCTTCCCGCAACATCTCTGCGACGACGGCATCGGCACCATCGGTGAAGTGTTCGACGCACGCGAACCGCATTTCGCCGGCGGCTGCATCGCCCAAGCTTGGAGCGTCGCGGAAGTATTGCGAAGTTGGATCAAGACAGCGTAAGAAACGCTGTTCAGGTTCCTCTGACGCCCAGCACAGAGGTTCTAATTCTTGTCGACCGCAACAATCAAACGCACCGCGTGGCGCGAATTTAAAGAGATGGCAACAGTCGAGACAGCGGAGGAAATTTCTGCCAAACCAGAGGTTCGGCAGGCTTTGTCGCAAACGAGCGGACCAAAACCGAGCAAGGAACCGGTTAAAGCGGAGACGAAAGATAAGTTCTGGTTTGTCACACACGTCCTTTTGCTCGTTGGCTGCGCGGTCCTGTATTACCTCATCGGATCGAAACTGATTCCGGTGCCGCAAAACGCTGTTGAACTGGCTCAACGATTTCTGCGCGGCGCAGTGCTGGTCGTGATCGTGCTCGCGATTGCTAAAGCCGTTTCCATTTATGCCATCGGCCGGCTTGATGATGCTGCTACTCGATTCACCTTACGCCGGATTCTGCATTTGGTCGTTGCTCTAGTCATCGCCGTCATCGTTATCGGCGTCGTTTTTGTTAATTGGTACACTGCGCTCATCTCCGTCGGGATCGGCTCGGTGATCGTCGGTCTGGCAGTGCAAACGCCGATGACAAGTTTTCTCGGTTGGATATACATCCTCGTCCGCCGGCCATATCAGGTCGGCGATCGTATCCAAATCGAAGATGCTACTGGTGACGTGATCGACGTCAGTTACCTCGACACCACGCTGTGGGAATTCGGCGGGAAATATCTTTCCAGTGACCATCCGAGCGGACGAGTGATCAAATTTCCCAACTCGAAAGTGCTGAGTGTAATGGTCTTCAACTATTCGTGGCCGCTGTTCCCCTACATTTGGAACGAGATCAAATTCCATATTGCTTACAACAGTGATCTCCTGTTCGTGGCGCAAACCATGCAGAAAATTACCGAGGAAGAGATCGGTGAGGAAATGATGGAGCGTGTCGGTGTGTTTCGCGATTTGCTGGCAAAGACACCAGTGGACGAATTGCAAGTTCGAGAACATCCACGCGTCATCTTTCGCGTGAGCGAGAATACCTGGCTCGAAGCAATCGTGCGCTATCTCGCGCCGCCACGAGAAGCCGGCTCCATCAAGACCCGGCTCATTCCGAAACTTCTCGCAGCGCTGAATGCCGCGCCAAATCGAGTGATGTTCCCGAAAGGCGACGCGCGCTAACATTTCTGTAGCCGCGGTCGCTGGCCGCGGCTGGTATCGCCCCAAGAAATCGCTGCGGTCGCGACACACGCTTAGTTGCGCACGGCCCTGCATCGGTTGATTACTTCCGGCTTATGCGATTTTTCTGGGTATTATTTGGCCTGAGCGCGGCTCTCTCCGCTTCGGCCGCCACGCCCAAGATTTTGCCGCTGATGTCAGCGCCGCCCAAAGCCGAGAGAGCTGAGAAAAAGTCGGTCGTGGCGCTTCCGAACTACGACGAAATCACCGCCACCCGACTCCAGATTTTTCTCGATAACAACGATTTCGGTCCCGGCAAAATCGATGGGCAAATGGGCGAATTTTTTCGCAAAGCACTGCTGGCCTACAAGCGAGCGCACTTGATGCCACTCCGCGGAACAGTCGATCAATGGCTCCTCGATCAGGTTCCGGAAACGTTCACGAATTACACCATTCCGCCGGAAGCAGAAAGTTTTGTCGGCCCGACTGCCAGTAAACCGAGTGAGCAAGCAAAGTTGAAAGCGTTGAAGTATGGATCCCTCCTCGAGTTCGTGGCGGAGCGATTCCATTCGGCGGAGGATTATCTGCGCAAACTAAATCGCCCAATGAATCTGGATGAGCTGAAACCGGGGGACACAGTGAAGGTGCCAAATGTCCTGCCGTTCAAGATCGAGGATCTGCATGCAGGTTTCGCAGAGCCGAATCCCGCCTTTGCCAACCGCATCGTTTATATCGATACCAAGGAACGGTTCCTTCTTATTTACGATAACGGCCAGTTGGTGGCAGAGTTTCCGATTACGCCTGGTTCAACGAAGCTACCGGCACCGATCGGGGTATGGAAAATTGTCGGCATCGCGACTTTGCCCGTTTTTCGTCATGATGAAGGCATCTTGAATTACGGCGTTAAAAGCGACACCGCATTCATCTTGCCAGCCGGACCGAATAATCCGGTCGGTATTTTGTGGATGGGCTTAAGCAAACCGCATGTCGGCATTCACGGAACGAACCAGCCTGAAACGATCGGCCGCGCAGCCAGTCACGGGTGCATCCGCACCGCCAACTGGGACGCCGCACGGGTGAAGGAACTCGTCACCGTGGGCAATGTGGTTTCGATCTTCTGAGAATGTGGGAGGCATGCCAGTCCGGCTAGGACCCTCAGTGTCCCGATCGCTGCGGCTCTATGAACGTCGATCTTCGACATCGGCGATCAGGTCCGAGTCGGACTGGCGTTTTTGCCAGGGATGACCGTGATTATTTGCAGGCGCCATGAATTTCTCGCATAAATTGCGAAAGCTTTTCGATCCCGACATCATCTGCAGTTTGCGCGAGCACGTTCATCGTGCCTTCCATCCAATCAATGCGCACCGATTTCTGGAGGAGCTTGAAAAAGATCCGTCGTGGGAAGAACTCCGTCGGAAATATCCGCCCGGGATCAAAGAGATGCATCGCTGGGTCGACGCCAGGTTCTGGATTAAACGCAACATCGAACGTGCCCAGGACCTTTCCCTCGACCGTGGTCCACGCCATCACATCCTCGATCTCGGTTGTGGGCCCGGTTACTTCCTTTATGTCGCGCAAAAGCTGGGACACACTGGCATTGGGTTGGACATCGACGAGCACGCAATTTTTCGCGATACTCTGCCGCTGTTGGGTGTGAAGCGCATCGTGCACCGCATTCAACCTCGTTTTCATTTGCCCGCGCCGGGAAAAAAATATGATCTGATTACGAGTTACCTCACCTGCTTCCATCGCTTGGAACGTCTGCGCGATGGTAACTGGCAAACCTGGTCAACCGACGAATGGCAATTCTTTATCGACGATGTTCGCGCTCACCAGTTGGCTGAAGGCGGACTGTTGGTTCTCGAATTTCACCCGCAAAAAAATGGTGAGCTGTATGCCCCTGACGTGCGCGAACTATTCCTGAAGAATCGCGCGCGCCTTTTCCGTTCCAGAGTCTTTTTGAAATAGTGTTACCAATTTTAGCTCTGCCCACGAAAAACACGGAACAGGCGAAATAATTCGTGACTGGGAGGGGCGACTTCCAAGTCGACCAGCTGGCAACATACAAACATCGGCGACGTGAAAGATCCGAGCCGGACGGGCGTATTGCCAAGGATGAAAACGTGCGGCCATCAATACCTCCTGACGTCTAACTTATGCAAGCCTGGAGGGCGCCCGCGCAGTCGGCGGCCAAATTTTCGGCGACCCGACAGCGCGTGTCCCTCCACATTAAGATCAACGGGGCAAGATGCCCGTTGGCCCCACAGGTCCGAGCCGGCCTGGCGTCAGATGACTGTGCTACGTGCGCGCGGCGCCGGAGCCTGCAAAGGTTTCCAACAATGATGGAATCATTGCGGCCAAACCTTGCTGATGGTCGGCGTTCGGGTCTACTTTGCCGGTCGGAGTTAGTTTGTCGACAACCTTTGGCAGAAATTCCGCCAAAAGAGTCGACGCTTGCGCCGGATCAATTCCCATTTTTGCCGCCAGCGCCTTGACCTGATCAGAACCCAAACAGTTCTGAACTTGATTACTGGAGATGGACTGGTTTTCACCGAGGCCGACCCAGGAAGCAAACACGTTTCCACAGCCGCCTTGCGAAAACTTGCTTGCCAGGCCTTGCAATCCCCCACTCTGTTGCAGGAGACCGCCAAGAACTCCGACGAGCGCGTTCGCGCCGCCGGAATCCGTTTTTCCGCTAACCGCACCGAGTACCGAATCGAGAAGTCCCATAATTTTATTGTCCTCCTGTTTGATTTGAATTTTCGTATTTTAGAAAAAACCTATCCGAGGAAGAGGAACCGTGGAAGTGATATTTTTCCTCCCGAGAACCAG
The DNA here is from genome assembly GCA_963781735.1 of uncultured Verrucomicrobiae bacterium. Classification (GTDB taxonomy): domain Bacteria; phylum Verrucomicrobiota; class Verrucomicrobiia; order Chthoniobacterales; family UBA10450; genus AV69. The sequence goes on from CAWAHI010000005.1 coordinate 137,778, forward strand.
CGTTGACCCGCGCTTTGCCTTCGTGAATCGTTGAGGAGTAAATCAAAAATCAACGGAGGAATAAATTATGGGACTCTTCAATAATCTGATGTCGAAAATATTTGGCCATGCCACCTCGGCTACCGCGACGGCGCCCGGAGCACAAACGCAGTCCGCCACAGCTCCTGAACAACAGGCACAGGCACAGGCGCCGGCCGCGCCAGCTGCAGCCGTTGCTCCACCGCCGGTGGTGGATGTCACCGCCATTCTGAACGATTTAGCGAAAAAGAATCCGGAGAAACTGGATTGGAAAAGGTCGATCGTGGATCTAATGAAACTCGTCGGCATGGACAGCAGTTTCGCCGCGCGCAAACAGCTCGCAGAGGAATTGCACTACACCGGCGACCCGAACGATTCTGCGTCGATGAACATCTGGCTGCACAAGGAAGTGCTGAGGAAACTCGCCGAAAATGGCGGGAAAGTTCCGCAGGAATTGTTGAGTTAGGCAGAAAAGCAGAGCTTACTGAAAGATCGGCAAGTCCGAGCCGGATTGGCGTTCGAAAACAGCCGCTCCTTGACAAGGGAAGCGTCAGCTTTTCAGCTTACTCTTTCGCCATCATGAATCCGGATAAGCTGTTCGATTATCTCGACGGCAAACTGCCCGATCACGAGCGCAAAGCGGTGGAAGAGCGACTGATGAGCGATCCGACCGCGCGGCGTGAATTCGATGTTGCCCGGCGTATTCATGCGAGCATGCGGAAAAACGAAAGTGATCGGCCGGAAGTTTTCGATGAGTTGTCGGAAGAAACGGCCGCGCGTGGGCGTCGATTGGCACGGCAGGTGGGTCTCGCTTTCATCGTGCTGGTGGCGATGAACGTGTTGCTCGGTCTCGTTTACATCGCGCACCAAGAGAGCAAGAATCCGAATCGGCAATTACTGAACGAACAGGCGCGCGAGCATCTCCAGAAATCTCTCGAAAACGCTGCCTCCACACTAACCCCGCCGCCACTTGGTTTCGGTGGATTGCAGCTAACGACGGAGGCAGGCCAGAGTGGCGCGGTTGCCGATGAAATCGTGCGAGCTGCGCAGAAGTTTCTTGGGTCAGCGACGAAGGCCGCACTCGACAATGGCAGGATTGACGTGGTGGTTGAGGTTCCGGGAAAAACTGCGCCGGACTTTAAAAATGCGCTCTCTCTTCTTCTAGGGGTGAAAGAGGTAACCGGTGAGATTTCTGCCGCCGGTCCCAATGAAAAAGTTTCAGTAATTGTTCACCTGACGGAAGCGAAATGATCGCCGTCACCTTCGCGCTGCCGGCCGAAAGCAGCGCGTTTATTCGCTTGCTCAAAGGGGTGAAGCGCGATGGAGCGCTGTTATTGGGAAACATCGAACGCCAAACACCGAACGTCGAACACCGAACGCTGCAGCTCTGCGTCTTGCACACCGGAGTTGGGAAGACGAAATGCGCGGAGCGTGTCGAAAACTTCCTACACACCGAGAAGCCGGAACTGTTAATTGCCAGCGGATTTTGCGGTGGAACGAATGATGAATTAAGGCCGGGCGATCTGGTGATTGCGGAGAACGCATCCAACCCGGAACTTTTGCAGAAAGCGCGTGAGATATTGTCATATGCGGTGGTAGGCAAAATCCATTCTGCTGATCGCATCATTGATCCAGCGGCCGACCGCTATGCGATCGGGCGCGAACATGACGCCGTCGCGATCGATATGGAAACAGAAACCATTGCGCAGCTTTGTGCCGCCGAATCAATTTCGATGCTGGCGTTACGGGTGGTGAGTGATTCCCCGGCGGCGCCGTTCCCGGCACCGCCGAATGTGCTTTTCGATCTCGAAAAACAGCGCACTGCCTTTTCACTGTTACTCAGTTATATCGCGCGTAATCCAGCCTCAGCACTGCGTTTAGCTCAATTCTCGAAACAAATCGCCTGGGCTAAAGCTAAACTAGCTGACGCGCTCATTGCGGTATTGGGTAGACTGTAGCCGCCGCTCTGCAAGCGCTCGCGGCGCGATTAAAGTTAATCGCCCCTACCCTGCCGGTTCGATGTGCACGAGCACATCCGCGATGCGTGAATCGGCGCCGCGAATGATGTCTTTGACGCGATGCGCCAAATCATGGCCTTCGCGAACGGAGATACTGCCATCGACTTGCACGTGCAGATCGACGTAATAGGACACGCCCATTTTCCGAACGAAACATTTATCGAGATCGATCACGCCCGGCACAGAACGGGCCGCGCGTTGAATGCTCTCGGCAATTCCACCACGTGGAGCGGTATCGAGAATTTCCTGCAGCGCCGGGCGGAGCAGGCGCACTCCAGTCGTGGCGATGACGACGCAGGCGAATAACGCCGCATAATCGTCAGCGCGCTGCCACTTTTCACCGCCAATGAGCGCGATCGAAATACCGACGGCGGCGGCCATTGAAGTGACGGCGTCGGCACGATGATGCCAGGCATCAGTTGTAACTGCGGTACTTTCGACGGTGCGGCCCACACGGCTGACGGTACGAAACAAAGCCCCTTTCACCACGACGGCGATGACCAAAACGAAAAGCGTGAATGGCGCGGGACCGTGATGCGGCAGAAAAATTTCGCGAACGCTTGCAACTGCCAGGGCAGCGGCGGCCGCGAGAACCCCAAGGGCGACGACGACCGCAGCCAGCGGTTCCGCCTTGCCATGACCATAAGGATGCGTGGCATCGGGGGGACGCGCGGCAAATCGCAGCCCGCCCCAAATCACAATCGAACCCGCCGCGTCGAGAGTCGACTCGATTCCGTCGGCGATCAGCGCATAGGCATTCCCGAAAACGCCGGCGGTGATTTTGATGAATGCGAATGCGACATTCACGGCGAGGCCGACGAGCGCGAGGCGGATGCCGGATTGGTGATTGCTCGCGGCGGTGTCACCGATAGGATGAGCGTTCATGCGAAAGGAAACGATTAGCGTAGCGGTCTATTCCACGCACGGAAATCCTGCAGATGTTTTGCATATCAAAACGCAACCGTGGCCGCGGCCCGGGCCGGACGAGGTCGTCGTCGCGATGCAGGCTGCGCCCATCAATCCGGCGGACTTGAACGCGATTGAGGGAAAATACCCGGGCAAACGCGAAGTGCCGGCCGTCCCCGGCTTCGAGGGATCGGGAATTGTTTCCGAGGTGGGAAGGAACATTAGCAATGGATCGGTTGGGTCACTGGTCATCTTGCCGCACGACATCGGAACATGGCGTGAAGCGTGCGCGGTGAAAGCGAGCGATCTGGTAGTTGTCCCTCCGGAAATCGATCCCGTCCAGGCCGCGATGTTGAAGATCAATCCGCTGACGGCATGGCAACTGTTGCACGGTTACGTGGAATTGAAGAGCGGCGATTGGGTCATCCAGAACGCGGCTAATTCCGCGGCCGGCCGCGCGGTGATACAAATTGCGCACGCGTTTGGTTACAAAACGGTGAACGTGGTCCGGCGCGAAGAACTGATCGAGGAATTACGATCCGAAGGGGGCGACGTCGTCCTTCTTGACGACGACAATCTCCGTAACGTGGTGAAGGATGCGACCGGTGGTGCTGCCATTCGTCTGGGATTGAACGCCGTCGGCGGCGAGAGCGCGTTGCGGCTAATGAATTGTCTGGCTCCCGGCGGCACGCTGGTCAGCTTCGGTGCGATGAGTTTGCAGCCGCTTAAAATTCCGACCGGTCTCTTAATTTTCAAGGACCTTCGGTTCCGCGGCATCTGGATCAACAAATGGTACGACAACGCCACGCCCGCCGAGCGAATGGCGGCGTTCAATCCGATTTTCGACATGGCCAAGCGCCGTCTCCTCCTAACGAGAGTCGAGAAATCATATCCGTTGAGTGAAGCGAAAGCGGCGTTGGAACACGCCGCGCGCCCGCAGCGCGGCGGCAAAATCATCTTTGACCTTGCGGCCCACTAAGAACCCGAAGGCCAGACAGGATTAACAGGATTGTACAGGATTACAGAAACGGGAAGGTCGTCCTTAGGCTTCGATTCTGTAAACCCTGTCTAGTTCATCCAATCCTGCTCGATGGGGCGAAATCAGGAAACTGACTGCTTTATTTTTAGGTTGTTTCGTGCGTTTCGTGGGCAGAATTCTTTTCTCGAATGAAGACGACCGTCGTTGGCGCGGGGATTAATGGCGTTGTAGCTGCGATCGAATTGCGGAAACGCGGACACGACGTCGTCCTGGTTGATCCGGGGCCGTTGCCCCATCCCCTCGCCGCTTCCACCGATATCAGCAAGGTCGTTCGTGCCGCGTACGGGGCGGACGAGGAATACACCGAACTGGCCGAACGCTCGCGCGAGATCTGGCAGCAATGGAACGTCGAGTTTGGCGTCGAGTTGTATGATGAAGTTGGGTTTCTTTGCATGCGTCAGCGTCCGATGCAGACGGGGGATTTTGAGTATGAAAGTCTTCGTTTACTCGAACGACGCGGGCATCGGATCGAGCGCGTCAATTCCGATTACTTGCGCCGGCATTTTCCGGCATGGAACGCCGACCGTTACCCAGATGGCTTTCTCGATTTCGAGTCTGGTTATGCCGAAAGTGGCCGCGCCGTTGCCGTATTAATTGAAGGGGCGAGGTCAATCGGTGTGGAACTGCGCGAACATGCGAAGTTCTGCGCGTTGGATGAAACGTCCGATCGCGTGAAAGGAATCGTGTTCGAAAGCGGCGAGAAGCTGCCGGCCGATGCGGTCGTGATGGCTGTGGGAGCGTGGACGCCATACGTTCTTCCATTTACCCACGATTTTTTCCGGGCCAGCGGACAACCGGTGTTTCACCTCAAACCCGCTCAGCCGGAGCTTTTCGCACCGGAACGTTTTCCCATCTTCGGTGCGGATATTTCAGCGACGGGGTTTTACGGTTTCCCGCTCAATCGCGACGGCGTGGTAAAGATTGCGAATCATGGACTCGGACGCGAGATGTCGCCCGATTCGCCGGAGCGTGTGGTGACAAAGGAGGAGGAAAACAGAATGCGCCGAATTTCTGGCGGATTCGTTTCCGTCACTGGCGGATGCGCCAGTCGTTTTCACTCGCGTTTGTTTTTATTGCGACACCAAGGATGGAGACTTTTGGATCGCTCCCGATCCAGATCGGACGGGATTAACAATTGCCGCCGGTGATTGCGGACACGGATTCAAATTTGCGCCGGTACTTGGCGGAATCATCGCCGACGCGGTTGAGGGCAAGGTCAATCCGAAATTTCGCTGGCGTCCGGAAGTGAAACCCGGTGTGGCAAAAGAAGCCGCACGATTTCAGGGAGATTTGTAGCGGCGTCTAATTCGGCGATTTGGATGTCGCCGCTCCCTGCTGAGAATGTTCCTTTTTTGGCTGACGTTTTAGCAGCGTGATTTGCTTGATCCGGGCCGAGTCCGACGGGCTCCAGGTCGCGACCTCGGGATCATCCTTAAAGGCGTTGTGCACAATCCGGCGTTGGTAGGAATTCATCGGCTCCAGTTGAAGTGAACGTCCGGTGATGCGGACGCGCTCGGCCAGCTCACGGACGCGCTGCACGATTCGATCTTCGCGCATGGAACGATAATGCTCGCAATCGACGATGACCTTCGGCGCATCTTTGTCTTTCGCCTGCAGTAGCCGGTTCAACAAAAATTGAATCGCTTCGAGCATCTCCCCGTTACGACCAATCAGGCGCCGGCTCTCCTCGGTGTAGATTTGGAGAGTGAGATTTTCGCCCTCGCCCTGCATTTCCGCGATTTCGACCACGAAACCGAGGTAGCCGAGCATGGTATCGAGTAGCTCTTTCGGCGTCACCTTCGTGCTCGTTTTTTCGGCAATTTCTCTAACGTCGGCATCGGTTGTTTCCGGTTTTGGTAAAGTTGCAGGATACTGAAAAGGTTTTGCGCAGTGTAATACAAGGCAAGAGCAGCGGCAAAATTATAGCAGAAGACGATAAAGATGATGGGCATGAACATCATCATGCGCTGCTGGGTGGGATCGCCGCTTTTCGGCGTCAGGTGCGTCATCCAAAAACTGGTCGCCGCCATAATGAGCGGAAGAACATTGATCGGCCATCCCACAATCGGAAGATGCGCCACCGTATCGGGCTGTGAGAGGTCCTTAATCCACAAAAAACTCGCGCCCCGCAATTCGACCGCCTGCCGCAGCATCGTGAAAAGACCAAAGAAAATCGGAATTTGGATCAGCATCGGCAAACAGCCGCCGACAGGATTGATTCCGTATTCCTTGTAAAGCTTCATCACTTCCTGGTTCATCCGCGTCGGATCGTCCTTATATTTTTCCCGCAGCTCTTGAATTTTGGGTGAGAGCGCGGACATCCGCCGCATCGAAGCGGTCGCCTTGGTTTGCAGCGGCCAGAGCGACAATTTCACAATTGTCGTTAGCGCGAGAATGGCGGCAGCATAATTCCCGAGGAAACGGTGCAGGGTATTCAGGACATTAAGCAACGCCTGGCAAATGATCTTGAAGACACCGAACTCCATGACATCGGCTTCGTTGTGGTCGAGTTGAGCAAGGCGATGGTAAAGTTTCGGCCCGAGATAGAGTTGGAAACGCGCGGTATAGGTTTGTCCGGCCTCGGCTCGGAACCCGGGCAAATGCATTGCCCCTTCGAGGCCATAGGTTTTCTTCGCCGGATCGATGTCGAATCGCTTCCCCCAAACCGCGTCGGCCTTTCCGGTCAACGGGACCACCAGGGAGGTGAAAAATTGACTGCTTGCGGCCACCCATTCGGCGCTGTTGACATTCTGTGTGTAGTAGGGACGCGCGGGATGCTGTCCAATTCCTAAAAAGCCGCCGCCTTCGCCGAACCAACCGACATCGATTCCTTTGGTGCCACCGCCGGTTAACCAGACCAACCGGGTGTAACTCGGGTAGTCGTTGGCGTGACTGGGGACGGCGGAACCGACGGTAAAAAAATAACCCGGATTCGCATACGGTTTTGTCCCGCGATTGACGAAATCAACATCCAAGTTCGCAACGAAATTTTCCTTCTTCTCGTTAGTCGTCGCAAAAGAGAATTTCTTTCGAATTGTCACCTGCTCCGGTGTGACGTACTCAAGCGTGATCGTGTCCGCGTCGCGCGCGATCGCGTATTCCGGCAAAATCGGAGCCGCGGGATCGTCGACGATGGCCCCGATGGGAAGGCGCGCCGACGAGTTCAGGGTCACACTCTCATCATGCTCGGCCGGGTAATTAGGCAGAATCGCCTCAGCGATTCCACCGCCACGGTTGGTAAAATGCAATTCCACATCGGAGTTGCGGAGCGTTTCGGTTCGCTCGACGAATGGCACAGGCGTCGCGCTGGGCGCTGCCGTTGCCGCCGCCGCCGGTTGCGCCGCGACGGTAGCGGCCGCTGACGCGGCTGGCGTAGCGCTCATTCCGGGAACCGCGGGCGAAGGGGTCGTCGCCACGGCAGGTCGCGGAGCCGCTTGTCGAGAAGTCCAGATTTGCCAGGCAAAAAGGCCAAGCACACAGAGAATGACTGCAATCCACGCGGTCCGATCCATAAATCACTTGCGCCTGCTTACTCGCAGACGCAGCTCCGCGCCAATGAATCTGCGGTTGGCACAGGATCAAATCCGCTGCCGCCCCACGGATGACACCGCAGCAGCCGTCTCAGTCCGAAATAACTCCCCCGCAGAACGCCGTGCTGATCGACAGCCTGCAAACAATATTCCGAGCACGTCGGGGAAAATCGGCAGCCCGCGCTCGCGCCCCCGAGCAGTGAAAGGATGGGAGAGATCGTGATTTGGTAGCCGCGAATGAGAATGCGAAGGAGGGTGCGCATCAGGCGACAAAAATAGAAGCGCGCCGCCCCAGGCGCAACCACTCATCTTCCAGGGCACGGAAGGTCCCCCGCGCAGCTCGTGCCGAGGCGATGGTCACGATCCAAATTCCGTCGCGAATTTCGTGTTGATGCTTGCGAAAAATCTCGCGCAAACGCCGGCGGGTACGGTTGCGGACGACGGCGTTTCCGACCCGTTTGGAGGTAATGAAGCCGGCTCGCGCGGTCGCGTTTGGCTCCGCGTTCTTCAAGAAACCGATTGTGAGCGTATCGCCGCGCATGGTCTTCCCTTCCGTTCGAACCCGCCGGAATTCCGAATCGCGTGTCAACCGTCGCGATTTCGGGAAGCGTAAACGTTTTTCCATCGACAGGATTTTAGTCTGGGCGATGACGCTGTCATCCCGAGCGTCAGCCGAGGGATCCCGATGACGTTTCCTTTAAGCTGTCGCAACGGGATCCCTCGACTTTCGCTCGGGATGACCCGAAGAGCCGTACAAGCAAAAGTCTTCCCCGAATTGCTTCGGGGAAGACTTTGCAAAACAGCGCTGTTGATTATGGCGTGGCCGACGCCTCCGGCGAAGGCACATTAATTGTCGTGTTTGTCTCCGTCTTGTTCGTCGTCGCCGGCGACGGGTTCACGATTGTCGTGTTACTTTCTTTCTTTTCTTGAGTCGGCGGATTTACCGTCTCGGTTTTTTGTTCGCAAGCCGCGAGCACCGACGCGGCACCAACCAGAATGCAAATATATTTTTTCATAAGGTCGTAGGTGAAAACCCAATATGGGTCACTCCATATTCGGCCCAAAAGGGCCGTTCGGCCTTATTGATCGAAAGCAGTCATAGCGGCAAAACGCTTTGGCAGTGGACTATGACAGCCGAGACCCCGAGCAGATCGGCTGTGATAGAGACCGCCGCTACAGGTTACCCACCGAGGGAGCCGAGCGCCTCAGTCGAGAACATCGGCGTGTGAGGCAGGCCGTGCGCCTCCGCCACCGCCTGAATCGTCAGCTTCCCGTCAACCGTATTGACCCCACCGAGCAGAGCTGGCTGTTTATTGCACGCGCCTTCCAATCCGCGATCGGCCAGTAATTCGACGTAGCGTCCGGTGATATTCGTCAACGCCTGAGTAGCGGTACGCGCATAAGCCGCGGGCATGTTCGCAACGCAATAATGAGTTACGCCTTCCTCGACATACACCGGATCGAGATGCGTGGTCGGCCGGGAGGTTTCCGCGCAACCTCCCTGATCGATCGCGATGTCCACCACCACGCTTCCTGGTTTCATTTTTTGCAACATCGCGCGCGTAATCAGTTTCGGTGCCTTCGCACCCGGGACCAAGACCGCGCCGATGAGCAAATCCGTCGTGGCCATCAAGTCGTGCAAATGCGCCTCGCTGGAATAAAGGGTGTTCGCGCTTTCCATGGTGATGTCCAGAAAACGCATCCGTTCGAGATCGACTTCGAGAATAGTGACGTCGGCAGCGAGACCGGTGGCCATTCGTGCCGCATTCACGCCGGCGGTGCCCCCGCCAAGTACCACCACGCGCCCCGGCAAAACTCCGGGCACGCCGCCGAGCAGAACGCCAGTGCCGCCATTGTGCTTCGCCAGATAATATGCACCCATCACCACAGACATGCGGCCCGCGATTTCGCTCATCGGTTCCAAAAGTGGCAAACGATTGCCGATTTGAATCGTCTCGTACGCAACACCAGTGACGCCGGAATTGAGCAGCGCTTCCGTCAGCGGTTTGCTCGCCGCGAGGTGAAGATAGGTAAAAAGAATTTGCCCACGCCGCAGCAACGGCCACTCCGGCGGCAGCGGTTCTTTCACTTTCACGATCATGTCCGCCCGCTGAAAAATCTCCTGCGCCGATTCGATGATTTGCGCGCCGGCTTTGATGTATTCCTCATCGGAATAACCGGAACCGACGCCGGCATTTTTTTGCACGAGAACGGTATGCCCGCGCGCGACGAGCGCTTGGGCGCTGGATGGAAGCAGGCCGACGCGTTGCTCCTGCTCTTTGATTTCTTTGGGAATGCCGATGGTCATGGGAGAAACCTGATTACGTGATTTGTGGAGAGTGTTAAAGAGCAATCTGCTAAAAACAATTCACAATTCTAACCGCAATAAGCGGCGGAACGCGGCGGAGAACCAAGGAGTGGCTGCCTCTAAACTTCCGTTTCGAGTGAGGCGGCGGCTGCAAGCCGACGCTAATTAAAGGGTCGGCAGGTCCGAGCCGGACTGGCGTTGGAAACAGCCGCTCCTTGACAGAGGTAGTGCGAACTCCTCCTCAAGGCATTCACTTGGTTGGCGATGTCGGAAACTTCCTTAAGCAGGCACTCTCCCAGCGAGACAACTCAACGCGCTTCAGATCTTCTCAGCGACGATTTCGGCCACCAGCGGTGTAATCATCAATGCGTTCGGATGTTTTTCCGCCGCCGCCAGATCCGCGCGCACCTTCTGGGCGAACTTTTGGTCAATCCGGCCCATCTCGATCAAACGAGGCAAATACACCTCGATGAATGTCACCGGCCATTGCCACATGTAATTCGTCGGGCAAACACAGAAAATGAGCGGCTTGGTTGATCGAATGTGAAAACCATTCTCGAAAAGTAATGCCGGCAGGTCTCTGCCACCATCCGGTTCGCCGCCGGATTCGCGCCAGGTCGCGATCACATGCTCGCGAAATTTTTCCTGGGCCGCGATCGGCGGAAGAAATCTCCACGTTTCATAATGAACGTACTCATGAAAAATCGAAATGCCTCCCTTCGGCATGACGGCGCCGAGTTTTCGAATTAGCACCGACGGATCACTAACGAATGATAAGACCCAGCGGCACCAGGAGAAATCGTAATTCGCTTTTGGCAAATCCCCCGTCATCAGGTCCAGTTCGTGAATCTTCACGTTGCTGAGGCCGCGACGGCGAAAGGATTCGCGCATCGCATTAACAAAGTTTCCGGAACGTTCCAGCGCCACGACTTCGCCGGAGGGCCCGACAATTTCAGCCAGATCAAGCGCGGCATAGCCGGGGCCGGCACCGAGATCGAGAACACGCTTGCCGACGGTGATGCCCGCTCGTTGCCAACAATCCAGCACCATCGGACGCCAGACCCGGTGTTGCAGCCCAAGTCTGATCAATTCTTCGTCATGTGTTCCGAGAACGTAGTCCTTCTCGCTCATGCAGGATAATCACCGCAATTCGTTCGTCCGTTCCACTCGTTTGTTACGGAACCAATATCCACAGATTTCGCAGATTCTGCTTCCGTCTACGACCATCTACCCTGCAGTCGGCGCAGATCATCGCGGCCTGCGAGGGTTTTTCAGCTGCTATTTTCTAAAAGATTGAATTGCCCATTAAACACCCGCCTTCGCCTGGGCTACGGCGCGGCAGGCGCGAAATGACGCGAAACGCCAGTCCGGCCCGGACCGCCCAAAGTTTGGGACGTGACAGCGCATGTCCCCCCAAATTTAGCGTGTTGCGTGTGCTTCGTGGGCTCAAATTCTCTGTTCTGTTAGAATCTGCGGCAATCTGCGGATGCTTTTCTGGAACGCCTACCTAGTCGCCGAATCGATAGTTAAATGTCTCGATGTCCACCCTGAACCTTTCTTTGATTATATTTTGGGTCTCGGCCGTGTAGTATTCCGTGTAATGCCGCAACCTTGGGTTGGCGCGCGTGTGAGGAAGCGCTTCGCTTACTCCAAGCTTTTTCGCGATCACAGCCCAGTCTTCCCGCAAACGTTCGAATCGGCCGACGAAATCGGCCAGCATCTTGCCATCAGCGTCGACAAACCAATCAAGCTGGTAGCGATGAGGCGAGGAATGGACGCAGGTGCTGCTACTGTATTGTATCCAGCGGGCAAATTCTTCGAAGCTCATCTGTTGTCGCATCTGAACCGCTTCGTTACGTTCATAAAGTGAAACAACACGGTCCCATGGATTGCGAACGAACCCGAACTTGAAATAGCTCTCGAATTGCCGTCGCCCCCTTTCCTTTCGCTGCTCGGCCGGCAACATGGGATAAAGCCATTCCATTATTCGATCTTTTCTTCCTCCGCGGACAACCCAGTAGCTTTCCATCAGTCTCCTGATCTCGGACAAGCTCATGTGCGGCTTGATTGCCCTCCCGAGAATACGACGCACGCTCGTGGAACCGGTTTTGGGAACCTCCACAAAGATGCACTTGTACTGATGGGAGATCATGGCTTGTTTGCCCGGCTGCGGACATTCAAGATAATTCCATTCGTTGATGAAAGCGATTGTTCTGACTTTCGACCGGCATCGTGCCATCACCCAGCATTTGATCCTGCAATACGAACGGATCTGGCCGGATCATCCGTTCCGCTTTCGTATTCCCTATCAACAACTCCGCGGTCCGGACTCGGAACGCGTGGAATATGTCGAGTCGCCCCCCGAGATCGCTGCCACAGTTTTGCGACTGCTCCAGGACATTGAAGATGAAGAATGGGTCTATTGGTGTTCCGACGATAAATATCCGATCCATTTCATAGTAGAAAAAGTCACCGAGCTTCTCCAATACGTTCTAACTACTCCGGAAATCAGCGGGCTCCTTTTCTGCCGCGCGCGTGCAACTCTGGATCGACCCGACCTGGCGTTGCATTCGCGTCAACTCGTTACCCCGGCCGGCGATATCCTGCTCGAGCGCAAAGGATGGTATCAAATTTGGATCCATCAGTTCCTCAAAGCAAAGGTGCTTCGTTCGCTTTTTTCCCAGTTACCTCTGAAAATTCCGTCAGCCAAAGCACTCGACGGCTTGAAGGATCAAATTCCGAAGCCGGACGAATATCACTTGTTTGTCACCGAGCAAAACTTTGCGGTCTTTGGCGAAAGCACCAAGCGAGGAGTCATTACCAGGAATTGCCTCGAGAGTATCCGCCAAACTGATATCGAGCTGCCGGAATGGTTCCAGCGCTCAAACGGCGAATGGGTCACGATGGGTAAACTGCCTGAGGATACCTTATGGCAAAGATTTCGCCGCTGGCTATCAAGGGATTAACAACCACGCGAAAAGTGCTGGAAACGATCTCCTGATTCGGGTCATCATTTTGCGGAAAATCGGAGATCATTTCCCGCGTACTATGATTGAGCAGCAATTAGGCCCAGTGAATGCTATCGGGAGTCGGCTTCGGCCGTCATGATTGTTGCGCTAGCCTCTGCGCAAATGATGGCTGACAGCAGTCGGTCCGACATTGATAGGGTGCTCGCCGCCCGCGATCAGCATCTACTCAATTACCCGGCGTCGTCGGTATTTATGTGTGCATCCTCGGGCACGAAAAGTCTCCGTGGCTCAAAGCGATACTGCCGGAGCCTGCGCCCGAAATCGAGCGTCAGATTCCGTGCGGATGTCGCGTGGTCACGCAGATTTTCCGAGAAATTCGTCCACTTCGTCCTTAGAGCGATCACCGGTCGAATGCCGGAGCTTGAGCGGTCGGTGTGACTGGGAGACGAAGCCAATTCGCGATGGCCAATCCGGGTGCGCTGCAATGCCGCAGTCTTGTTCTCATGATTTAGCCTGGGTGGGATATTTTGCGGAACGATGCTAGCTGCTGGAGGCAGTGTCATTACCGGCGAGCTGTATGACTTTCGCAGCCAATGATGTGGTTGTGGAAAGTCAGCATCACCCTCGACGAAAAATAATGAACAGAAAAAACCGCCACAGGCAAAAACACCGGTGACGATCGCCAATTGAATAGAGTGATAACGGCGAGCACGAACGGGCGAATCAACAAACTCAATCGGCCCTGGGCATGGGTCGGCCGACCTAGTGGACGTCTCATCAACGAAAAACAGATCTATGTCGTCAGATGCAGACTTTTTGGAGGACGCCATGCAAACAAGTAGCTATGCTTGTTGCAGCAGGTTTTATTCCGTTACAAGCGTAAAACCGCCCGTTCAGAGTCCCACCGGATGACGGGCCTCAAACCCAGCCGGACCGCGAAAAGTCGTTTGCCAACGCGGGGCCCAGCGATAACGGGAACTCTCGCCAGGCGTCGTATCCAATCTTAGACCCGCGATGACCGCAAACGTATGTCCATTGCGGGCGTAGACGGTAATCCATCGCCCCAGTCCGCGCTGACCATACCGACGAAAATCCGATGAGCTCATCGGCGACGAGATTAAACCCGGCACCACCAAGAGCATACGAAACAGTTCCGGAACAATCGTAACCGCTGTCGTGAAATGAGGCGTGGCCGCCACCGTAGCGATACGGCTTCGAGCGCAATTGATTTGCCGCCCAAATCGCCCGCTTAACTGCAAGTGGTGCCTGAGCTGGAGCCAGGGCAATTCCGCCATGCAAAACGAGGCCCGCAGCCCGGGCGTCGTCGGGCCGCTGTCAGGAAAGATCGCTCCGTTGCTGCGAATAGCGCAGATCGCTACCGCGAAAATCACCGCGATAAACCGGCCCATCGTGGTTCTGAAAGGAGCTAGCGATATGCCAGCACCTGTTGGTGCTAGAATCCGCTTTGTGAAGCTCGTGTAATGTCCCGCACGCGCGATTGAACCCAAGGTGGATCGGCTCGCTCAGTCGAACGATGCTATTTTGAGAGGCTACGTCGCCAATATTTTAACATCGAGGTCCGAGCCGGACTGGCAAGACCGTTCGATCCATCTTGCAGCACCGCAAGATAACTTTGAGACACCACCCTGGGGAAAGGGTGTTTCGATTTCAGACCTGCGGGAACGATGAATCCGTTTGACGCCAACCGAAACGAATTTCTACATTCTTCAATGGCCAGTCGTGATCCGCGAATCGATGCCTACATCGCAAGGGCTGCGCCTTTTGCACAACGGATTTTGCGACATGTCCGTAAGCTGGTTCATGCGGGATGCCCAGAGGTGCAGGAGACAATGAAATGGAGCATGCCGCATTTCGATTATCACGGGATCATGCTTGGGATGGCCGCTTTCAAGGAGCATTGCTCGATCGGGTTCTGGAAAGGCGAACTCATCCTTGGCAAACGCGCGGGGAGCGACGGCGGGATGGGTCATTTCGGTAAAATAACCAGCCTTAGAGACCTGCCTTCCGACAAGCGTTTCATCGAATATGTGCGCAAAGCGGCGACATTAAATAAGCAAGGCATCAAAAAGCCAGCCGACCTCAAACCCAAGTCCGTTCGGCCTGAGCTAACGGTTCCTGAATACTTCCGGGCAGCACTAGGCAAAAACAAGAAGGCCGCAGCTACTTTTGAAGGATTCAGTTACACCAATAAGAAGGAATACGTCGATTGGTTGACGGAAGCGAAACGAGAACAAACCCGATCCCAGCGCTTACAGACGGCTATTGCCTGGCTCGCGGAAGGAAAAGTTCGCAATTGGAAATACGTGCCTTAGCATCTGCCACGTTCCGCTAATCGCCGACAACGGTGTTGGAATTAAAGGCAAAGACGGGATTATCCGGGTCAATGGGAACGACAATTAGCAAACTCGATTTTATCATCGCCGGCACCCAAAAATCCGGGACCAGCGTGCTGACTTATTATCTGAACCAGCACCCCGCCATCGCCATGGCACACAAGGAGGAAGCGCATTTACTAGTCCAGCCGCGCCGGCACTTCTTCGACAACGAGGCGATGTTCGCCTCCGGCAATATTAATTATGACCTGCTCCACCGCGATGTTGCGGTAACCGCGCAGACGCTGGTTACCGGGACCTGCACGCCGGTTTACACCTATTGGAAACCGGCGATGCAACGGATCCATGACTACAACCCATCGATCAAGCTGATTATCTTGCTGCGTAATCCGATCGACCGCGCCTTCTCTCATTGGAATATGCAACGCGATCGAAAACTCGACTCGCTCAATTTTTTGGACGCCGTCAAGCAGGAAGAAAATCGCGCCCGAGAAGTTTATCCACTTCAGTTACGTAAGTTCTCGTACGTCGAGCGCGGATTTTATTCTGAGCAAATGGAACGTGTCTTTCGATTCTTCCCGCACGAACAGGTTCTGGTTATCAAGTTCGACGACCTGCGCAGGGACTATCGGGCCGTCACCGATAGAATCGTTAACTTTCTGGGTGTCCCTCCTTTCCCTCGGCTCAAGAATCGTGAGGAAAACGTTATCAATTACGCCAGGCCGATGACCCAATCGGAGCGCGCGTATCTATTTTCAATCTTCGAAAATGACATCGCCAAGCTGGAGAAATTACTCGGTTGGGATTGCTCCGATTGGAAACCTTCATAGGTGGTTGTGCTGTCGTCGCGGCGCTCTGTCGCCGTGAACAACTTTTCGCGTAACGTTTGGCTGTGCCGACAATCGCTCAAGACCTCGAACTAGTGAAGGCGCGGATCGCGCAAGCTGCCGCGAGATCCAAACGTTCCGTCGACGACATCGAATTGGTTGCCGTCACCAAAACTCATTCCGCGGAGACGGTGCGTGAAGCAATTGATGCCGGACACTTACTCTTCGGCGAAAGCAAGGTCCAGGAAGCGCGCACTAAGATTCCGCTGTTACCATCGAACCTTCGCTGGCATTTCATCGGTCATCTCCAGAAAAACAAGGTGCGCCACGCTCTGCCGCTCTTTGAGTTGCTTCATAGCGTCGATAGTCTCGAACTCGCTCAGGCAATCGATCGCATCGCCCACGACGATGGATTGCATCCGCGCATTTTACTTGAAGTGAATGTCGCGGGCGAAGCGAGTAAGTTTGGTTTTGAGCCCGATAAATTGCGTCAGGAAATGGAGTCGCTTCTCGCACTCCCACGATTATCCATCGAAGGTCTAATGTGCATTCCGCCGCTCGGCCAAGACGCGGAAGCTTCGCGCAAATATTTCGTAACGTTACGCGAGCTACGGAACAACTTTGAAAACGAATTTGAGCTAAAGTTACCGCATCTTTCGATGGGGATGACGAATGATTACACCGTCGCGATTGAAGAAGGCGCGACTTTGATTCGAGTCGGCACCGCCATTTTCGGCGAACGCCGACGGGCACAGTCGGAAGTTAGGCATCTTGCCTAATGCTAGTCTGGCTCAGACCTCGGCCGATCGGCATCTTGCCGATCGAACCCCTTCGTCAGGCTGGGAGCCTGACGGCCGAGACAGGCTGGAAGCCTATCTTCCAGCAGATCGCAAGTGCGCAACATCCTGCTAACATCGTTGCTTAATGTCTTTGCAGCCGACAAACATTCAGCAAATCGGGAACGAACTGGCTATTCAGTGGAATGACAACACCGAATCGTATCTGAATCTGGAAGTCCTTCGTCGCGCCTGCCCGTGTGCGGCCTGCGGCGGCGAGCCGGACGTTCTCGGCAATATCATCAGACCCACCGTGACCTACACGGCGGAAAGCTTTCAGCTCGATCGTTTTGATGTCGTCGGCGGATACGCCTTGCAACCACGCTGGCGCGACGGCCACAGCACCGGTCTCTATAGCTTTCAGTATCTCCGACGATTGTCCTCAAGCAGCATGTCGACGTGAAGGCGTCGGAGCCGCCTCTACACCGGAATCGTCACGCGCAGAAGCGACGTCCCCTCGCCCCTCGGATGAATCTCGCGATCGGGCGTTGAGGCTGGGACGAGGAAGAATTGTCCCGGGGTAAAATCAGCATCACCGCATCGCAATAAACCCCCGAGGCAGCAAACGATTGCGCATTGGTCGCGAGCAGCAACTTCTCGGGGGGATTCGAGGTTCCATTTTTCGACGACAAACAAGTCATGCCTGACCATTACGTCGCCTTCGGGTTCGATGAGTCTCGGAGCAACATCGTTGAAATCGATGCATTGCAAGGCCTCTGCAATATGGAGCGATCGCGGTTGGCCTGTGTCATCGACGCGGCTCCAATCGAAAACACGATACGTGGTGTCGCTGTTTTGCTGGACCTCAATCAGGACATTACCGGCGCCAATGGCGTGAAATCGGCCTGAGGGAAGAAACATGGCGTCACCTTCCTTCACCGCGATCGCGTGCACGCATTCTGCAACTGTCTCGGAACGCAGCGCCTGTTCGAATTGCTCGCGCGCCATGGTCCTGCGCAGACCGACGTAGATCTCGGCGCCAGGCTCCGCTGCCACCACGTACCAAAACTCGGTCTTTGCTTCGCCGCCTAACGATTCTGCGACTTCTTCGGCCGGATGTACTTGCAGTGACAATTTTTCGCGCGCATCGAGCAGTTTGATCAAAAGCGGAAAACGCGGCGTGTCCGAAACTTTGCCAAACACTTCTTCGCGAAAATTAACCCACAGATCATGAAGCGATCGGTCGGCCAACGGACCACCTCGCACCATGCTTTGCGCCTCCGGCCGATCGACAATTTCCCACGATTCGCCAATGCGCTTGCCCGCGGGAATGTTTTTGCCGAAAAGCTCCTCCAGTTTTCGGCCGCCCCAGATGCGCTCCTGGAAAATCGGTTCGAAGACAAGCGGTGTAGTAAGGGCTGTCACTTTTCGGCAGATCAAACAGCAAACATTTCTTATATTGAACTTATCATACCGAGGTTTGTCGAAATAAGACCGGCTTTTCTAGCTTGAAAGCATTTCTTCGATATTGGCTCCCCATTCTTCTGTGGATGGCAATCATCTTTGCCGGCTCGACCGATTTGATGTCGGCCGAACATACTTCGCGCATTATTGTTCCCCTGCTCCGCTGGTTCTTCCCGACCATATCGCCCATCACCCTGGTTCGGGTGGAATTTTTCCTCCGCAAAGCGGCCCATGTTTCAGAGTACGCGGTGCTCGCGGTTCTGTTTTATCGCGCCTTTGTCCATACCGTGTTTCAGTCGCGACGCGCGCTGTCTGCTGGAATCGTCCTCTTGTCGTGCGGGGCCTACGCTACCAGCGATGAGTTTCACCAATCGTTCGTCCCATCGCGGACCTCATCTTTGCGCGACGTCATGATTGATGTGTGCGGCGCTACGCTCGCCGTGCTTCTCTATTGGTCGATCGCGACGCGTCGCGTGATACCAAGTCGCTCGCATCCAAATGCGCATCCTGCTTGACCATTCACCAATCACCGATCACTTTTCACCTCTTCAAAGTGGGCCTGTAGCTCAGTTGGTTAGAGCATGCGCTTGATAAGCGCAGGGTCACTGGTTCGAGCCCAGTCAGGCCCAGTCTTCGCTCGCATCGGAGAGGAGAGCGATTAGTGCCAGTCCGGCTCAGACCTCAAATTGAAGATTTGAATTCGTCGCGCGCACGCGGACCAGTATTAAAACCGCAAATCATAAATGAATACGCCTGAAACGAGCAGGGCCGCGGCGATCTTTCGCAAGGCGTTGTTAACGCGCTTCGCCTTGGTCCCAGATCGCATCAGGGCGGCAGAGCCATTCGATCGCACCACAGATAGAGATTTCCCCGGTGTACTGTAGCAACATTCACACGCTGCTCGAAGGTTGTGCAGATGTTCGCCGAGTCGAGGAACATCGCCCGTCCGACCGTTGCGGCTCCATGTTTGGTATCAGTCGGTTCCAAGGATCGACTGCCGAACGTGGAGCTCAGAGAGATCTCCGGTTATCAGTTTCAGAAGCTCATGCGACGTCGTCTACTGCATGGTCGTCTTCATGCATCTCGAGACGTGGGACTACAATTATGTGCTCGAAGCGGACGCGTCCTTCGTCCCGGCGGCCGTAGTACAACAATGTCAATCTCTGTTCCGAAGTCGTCGCCGCTTTCCACCCGATGCACGACCGCCGCACATCACGGAATGCTCCACCCCGCAGGAGCTCGAAACTTACTTGAGCGTGCCGGGTTTTCCGAGATCCAGATTGCACCGAAGGCCTTTTCGTGCGATCTAAAGATGAATACTTCAAAACACAACGCGATGCCTGAACGAGCCAGATCTACGCGGATTGCCGCCAACCGTCGGCGAATCGTCCAATGACCCGAATCAGCGCAGCGGGTTCGCCCATCTGTTTGAACACATGATGTTTAAAGGCAACGAGCATTTGACTCCGGATACGTTCGAGCAACTGACAGAAAATATCGGCGGCGAGAACAACGCCTACACTGCGCCGGACGTGACGGTCTACCACGAGGTCGTCCCTTCGAACTATCTCGAGCCGATTCTGTGGGCGGAAGCAGAACGAATGTCTTCGCTTGCGATCAATGATGAAAACTTCAAGTCGGAACGCGATGTCGTGAAAGAGGAATATCGGCAGCGGATTGCCGCAAACCCTTACGGCGAATTCTCGTTAGCGATCGACCAGAAATCCTTTGGCACTCATCCCTACAAACGGCCGACGATTGGCAATATTGCTGAACTGGATGCTTCTGAATTGCCCGAGGTAAAAGCATTTCACTCGACCTTTTATCGGCCAGACAACGCAACCTTGATTGTGGTTGGCGATTTTAATCCGAGTGATCTGGAGAAATGGACGAAGAAATATTTTGGTGCCGTCCCCCGGCCAACAACGAAAATTCCAAGGGTAACGGTAACAGAACCGGCGCGTAAGGAAGATCGGCACGAGGTTTTGTCGAGCGCCAAGGCGCCATTACCGGCGTTTGCGCTGACTTATCTCGCGCCTTCAGTCCGCAGCGCTGACGAACCAGCGCTGGAGCTGGCCGACGAGATTTTGTCCGGTGGGCAATCGTCGCGTCTTTACCAGTCTCTTGTCTATGAACAGCAGGTTGCACAGGGTGCTTCCTTCGATGCTGACCTTCGAGAGGACCTGGGCTTACTGACATTTCGCGTCATCGTGGCTGGCGGCAAAACCTTATCCCAAGCTGAGAAATCACTGAACGAGCAGATTGAAAAAGTATTGAAAAACGGCGTGACGGAAGCGGAGTTGGATAAGGCGAAGAATCGTTTTCTCACGGGGAAACTGATGGAACGGGAGACAAATAACGGAAAAGCGAATGCCCTGGGCGAAGCAGTCGTGATCTATCACGACCCTGATCACATCAATACTGATTTGGCGAAGTATCAGGCAGTAACGGCGAAGCAAGTGAAAGATGTTTTGAATAAATATCTAAACGGAAAGAAAAGGGTTCTAATCGAGTATCTGCCTGAAGCGAACAAAGAAGCTGCGAAACCGCAGGAAACGGAAAAGCCGTCATCTTCTGATGAAACTCCTTAGGCATTCTTCTTTTTCGCTGGCGCTGCTTTGCCTTGCGCTGACACAGCGCGCGCTCGCCGTTGGCGGTGTCAACGCCACGCCGTCACCGGCTCCGGCGCATGAAATTAGTTTCACTCATCCGAAAGAGACGAAACTCGATAACGGGTTGCGCGTCATCGTCGCGGAACGCCCAAGCCTGCCCTTGCTGGCAATGGAGTTAATAATTCGAATCGGGTCGGAAAAAGATCCGAATGATCGCGCCGGCACCGCAAGCCTGACCGGCGCTTTACTAACCAAGGGCACGGAGAAGATGTCCGCGCCAGAAATTGCCAATGCAATAGAATCGTTAGGCGGCACGATATTCTCATCCGGAGTTTCAGACTATTCGAGTGCTGGCGTTTTGGTGATGTCGAGCAAGGCTGAACCAGCTTTAACTATTCTCGCAGATGTAGTTTTGCACCCGGCGTTTAAGCAGGAAGAGATTGATCGGCTGAGAAAGCAATCGCTCGATGGACTGCGTGTGGCCTTGCAACAGCCAGGCTCGCTCGCGTCTTACGTCCTCGGACGCGTTGTCTATGGCGATGGAGAGTATGGCCATGCTTCCGGAGGCACGCCCGAGACGCTCCCGGCGATCCAACGTTCGGACATCATAAATTTTTACCAGAACTACTACCGGCCGGATAACGCAACACTGGTGTTTTCGGGTAACGTTACCTTTGAACAAGCAAAAGATTACGCCGAGAAGTTTTTCGGTAGTTGGAAAGTGAATCAGACCACGCCACGCCCTGTCACCCCGACAGCCGGCACCTGGAAACCAACTACTGTGGTAGTCGATATGCCAGAGGCCGGTCAAGCCTCGGTCAGCGTAACGAAACCTGCGATCAAGCGCGACTCGCCCGATTACTATGCAGGGCTCGTGGCTAATGCCGCGTTGGGCAACGGCTTTGGCTCCCGATTGAATCGCGAGATTCGAATCAAACGTGGCCTTAGTTACGGCGCGCGCAGCTCGCTTGATACCCGCCGCGACGCGGGAGCGTTTACGGCCTCCGCCCAAACGAAGAACGAATCCGCCGCCGAGGTGGCAACACTACTGCAAGCCGAGCTGAAGCGATTTGCGACCGAACCTGTGCAAGGGGATGAACTAAAATCGCGGCAGGCATTGCTCACGGGCAGCTATGCTCGGAGCATGGAGACCGACCTCGGCTTCGCCAGTCACATTGCTGTCCTCGCCGTCTTCAATCTCCCGCTGGACACCCTGGACAAGTTTATCCCATCGATCAATGCGATAACGCCTGGTAATGTCACTGCGTTTACTGAGAAATATCTCGTCGCACCTTCGAGCCTGGTAGTCGTCGGCAAAGCTTCCGCTTTTATTGAGCCGCTGAAGAAAGATTCTCCCGAAACACGGGTCATCGCTCAATCCGACCTGGATCTAAACCGCGCTGATTTGGTGAAACCGAAGTAGGTTTAGAGAAGAATTGCCCACGAAACACACGAAAGCACACTAAATTTTAGATACCTTTGGCGTCATTTGGCGGATGATCAAAGTCCGCCTTCGTCCGGCGGCTGCCGGACTCCGGCGCCGAGTCTAGCTGATGGCCTTCGCCGCCATGTCAAAATGGATCCGCCTTCGGCGAGCTACGCTCCACAGTCTACGCTATCGCCTCACGGCGCCAGCGCAGACTGGAGTCAGGGGATTACGATCCCCTTGCATCCATTCTCCTCGGTCGCAGACTAACTGTCGCGCTGGAGGCAAGGGGATTCGAACCCCTGACTTCCAGCTTGCAAAGCTGGCGCTCTACCAACTGAGCTATGCCCCCCGCTAAAAGGATGGGAGTAATTGGTTGAGAGTTGGTAGAAAAGCAACCGCGATTCGCAATTTGAACTCTCAACTAAAGCGCCGGCAGGCGCGGTCTCTCAACTATCAACTATTTCTCACCAGATGCGGACACGCTGGTCCGGCGCAACGAACATTTTGTCTTTCGGTTGCACTTTGAACGCGTCATACCACGCATCAACGTTTCGCGCGGGGCCAATGACACGGAATTGTCGCGGCGAATGCGGATCAATCACAACCTGTTTACGAACATAATCATCGGTAACCTTGCCCCGCCACGCCTGCGCCCATCCGAGAAAAACCCGTTGCTCTCCGCTGTACCCGTCCAGCACAGGCGCGGGTTGTCCTTTAAGCGACGCGCGATAGGCATCCAGCGCAAGGGTTAATCCACCGAGATCGGCGATGTTCTCGCCCATGGTCAGCTCGCCATTTACGTGAACATCTGGAATCGGTTCGTATTTCGAATACTGCGCGCCGAGCATGCTGGCTCGTGCTTTGAAGGTCTCAGCGTCTTTCTCCGTCCACCAATCGCGCAATGCGCCCGAGGCATCGATCTTCCGGCCCTGATCGTCGAACCCGTGGGTCAACTCGTGACCGATCACGCCCCCAGCTGCGCCATAGTTGATTGCAGGATCCGCTTCCGGATCAAAAATTGGTGGCTGCAAAATTCCGGCCGGAAAAACAATATCACGCAAGCTGCCGTTGTAAGCGTCGTTGGTTTGCGGCGTCATGCCCCAATCGGTGCGATCGACTGCCCCCGAAAAGCGCCCCGTGTAGAAATCCCAATCCAACTGCGCGCATCGTTTAACGTTGCCGACCAGATCGTCAGCACGGATGACAAGCTTGGAATAATCTCGCGGATGATCGGGGTAACCGACTTTGATCGTGTAAGTATCAAGTTTCTTGAGCGCTTCCTTTTTCGTCTCGGGCCCCATCCAGTCGAGCTTTTCGATCCGGGCCCGATACGCATCCTTCAAGTTGGCAACGAGCGATTGAATTTTCTCCTTCGCCTCCGGCGGAAAATATTTCGCGGTGTAAAGCTGACCAACGCCGAACCCCATCGTGCCGAACGTCCCGAAACGATCTCCGACAAGAAAATCGCCGCCGCTGACCGCCGTGACCGCGCGCTTCCAACGCGTCTGTTGTTCTTTTTGACCGGCCAGCGTTTTCGCGTGCAACTCGAAATATGCGTCGGTAAACTCTTTCGAAAGATAGGGCGCAGCGTTGTCGGCGAGATGAAACGCCTGCCACGCGCGAATGACTTCGATCGGCGCTTTCGTGTAGGCCTCGACAATTTTCGGGAAAGCGCTTTTCTCCGCAACAATGACACGAGTCAGGTTCGGCATCTTCGCTTCCGCCAGAAATTTTTCCCACGCAAATCCGGGCGCGAACTTCTTTAGCTCCTGAACAGACATCGGATTGTAAATCGCGTTGAGATCGCGCTGCTGCGCCTTGGTCCAACTCGCCTCCGCGATTTTGGTTTCGAATTCGACGATGTCCTTCGCGTTCTTGTCGGGTTCGGGCCAATTCAACAGTCGCAAAATTGTCGCGACATAATTTTGATACGCGGTCTTCTGAGCCGCGAAGTCCGGTTTGAGGTAGTAATCACGATCGGGCAGACCGATTCCAGCTTGAGTCAGATAAAACGCGTATTTGTTCGGATCTTTCAGATCGACATCGATTCCAGGATTAAAGAGCGAGAATTCGAAATCCGTGGTGGTTCGGCCCATCAGCGCCGCAAAATCATCGCGCGTTTTTGCGTTCTTCAAATCGTTCAACTCGGGATCAATGGCCTTTGCGCCGAGTTGTTCGACGCGCGTTTCGTCCATGAAGGAGCGGTAAAACGCGCCTGCTTTTTCCTCGAGCGTTGACAGATTCCGCCCGTCCGGCTCGGACTTGTCGGCGGCCTGCGCGCCGGCAGTTTCGAGCATGTCTTTAAGGCGTTGCTCGGTCAGATCGGTCATGGCAAGCCGAAGCGAGTACGCCGGCTTGTCCGGCGGGATCGAGGTTCGGTCGATCCACGCGCCGTTAGCGTAACGGAAGAAATTGTCGCCCGCTTTGGCGGAAGTATCGGCGCCGGATAAATCGAATCCCCAGGCACCGTATTTTAGTTTCGCAGGAGGCGCGTCCGCGCCGAAGGCGAAGATGGCGACGAAACAATAAACCACCAGAATGGCGCGCACGATTGGATGCATGGCTAGTCTTGTTTGTCAGTAGAGCTGAAAGGTAAACGAAAGATAAGAGGTTGAGAACTTCCCTGCTAACTCAAACAGGATTAACGGCGCATTCATATGCAACTCCACGTCTTTCGTGGGGTTACCGGGATGTCACGTCCACTTCGTCGTGGACCTCGTCGGTATCATCTTCAAAGAAAGATTCCGGCGCCCGCGAATTACGGGCAAGCACGGCCAGATAAGAAATGATTTCGGCGAGCGCGAAATAAAGAGCGCTCAGCAAAACGACGGCGACTCCTATTGCCGGGCTGGCAGCGATCAGCAAAACTACGCCGCCAAACAAAGTCAGGAGCCCGGCCATCCGCGTGAGATGGACAACGAGCGGCGGTTCCAGCTCGCGATGTCGTGGGGTAAACACGCGCCGGCTGCTATTGCACGGCTTGTGCCAGTTTGTCGATTGCCGTGCTTCATCCTCCTGATCAGTAGCTTACGTCAAAGGCCGGGTTACGATGCAGTCGTCGAAATTCCCACCGCCGGGATTTTTCTGTCCCGATTTTGATCCGGCCTTTTGCGCTCGACGCCACGCCACTGAGCTTGTCGCGAAGCATTGCGGCCGTCATGGCCGCCGCTGCATCTTTGTTTCCTTGCTGACCTTGGTGTGCGGGCGAATCTTAACTCAGGCGGCCTTCTCGTACGAAATTTGACCGCAGGCCGGACAATGCGCGCGTCCACTGCGATCCGTCGCGATCAATTCCGGCGGCCAGCATCGCGGGCAAAGACGAAAGCCCAACTCGCGGGCGAGAGTCGCCTTCGCCACACGCAAGTCGCCTTCTGCTTTATCGAGAAGATTTCCAACATCCACTCGAGAGTGTCCGTTGGCCGGAAGATTTTTGCGCGCGGTCCGAAGCTTGTCGGATACCAGACTAATCGAAAGCAGCGTTGAATGGAGAGCATCAATATCCATAACCGCCCTTTAAACCAGGAAAGTTACAAACTGATCACGGTTGTGTGCCAATTTTGTGAATTCCACGCGGACCGCACTCCGATTTCAACCCCGGATTACGCTGATGACACGGATAAGAGAAACTGCTGCCCACGAACTACGCGAAAAACACGAAGTCATACTGCGCAAAAAATCAGAAAGATAGGCACGCAGGAAGCAAGCGAGGAAGGCAAATCTGGAGGCCACGAAGCCACGAAAGAATCCGGAATCGACGCGAATTTCCTGGGTTCCTGGTTTCCAGATTTCTTTGCGAGTTTCTTGCGGCCGACACGGCCGCCCCTACATCTTTGTGCCCTTTGTGACCTTGGTGTGAGCTCTTCTCCCCGGAAAAATCTGCGCAAATCTGCGAAATCTGCGGACTATCGGAAGTCAGGCATCTTGCCTGACTCGGCCGACGGGCATCTTGCCCGTTGTCATCGCCAGGCTGGAAGCCTGTCGTCCGAGAGTCGCCGCGGCGACGAAGGCTATCCTCCAATCCAAATGCCGGACGTCGATCAATGTGGCCCCACGTATCGTTCATTTACGCTTGTATAGAGCGAAAAAGATAACCACACTGTTTGGTCGCTCATGAACTCGGACGTCCGTAAGGATGGTGCCGGCGAACCGCGTGTGTTTGCCACCACCCGCTGGAGCCTGATCCTGTCCGCCGCGAAGTCCGAAAGTGGAGAGCAAACGGCGCGGGACGCGCTGGCCGAGCTTTGCCGGATTTATTGGCGGCCCATTTTCTCCGTCGCCTGCCAACGCGGCCGTTCCGTGGAAGATGCGCAGGACCTTACCCAGGATTTTTTCCTGATGATACTGGACCACAACTGGCTCGAGCACGCCGACCCGCTATCGCGGCCGGTTCCGTTCGTTCCTGCTCAAGTCGCTCCAAAATTTTCTCATTAACGCCGCCGAGAAAAGCCACGCCCGCAAACGCGGCGGCGATGTAGAATTTATCTCCTGGGACGATTGGATGGGCGATGCGCCCTCTCGATTATCCATTTCCGCTCAAGCGCTCGACTCATTGCCGCCGGAGCGGCTTTTCGACTTTCATTGGGCGACGACGGTAGCGGAACAGGCGCTTCGACGTCTCCGCGAGGAATGCGAAGGTAAAGACAGGCTCCGGCTTTTCTATGCGTTAAGCCCCCATCTCACAGAAGATCGCGATGAGATTTCCTACACCGACCTTGCCGCGACGTTGGGAGTTCCCGAGACGGCCGTGAAGAAACAGCTACATACCATGCGGCAGCGATACCGGTCCCTGCTGCGCGATGAAGTGGCGCATACCGTGGCAAGCCCGGCTGACGTGGAGGACGAAATCCGATATTTGTGCGCGGCACTCGCTTCCCGAACAGAGTAACATCAATGGAAAATTCGGACGGGTTCACTGACTCCGTTCCGAGTTCGAGCAACAGCCCGGGAAAATGCGAGAAGTGCGGCGCCACAATACGACTCGACACTGGAGTTTGCGCGAACTGCCTTTTGCGCGAGGGACTCGCGGCCAGTGAGGAGGTATCGCGAGCGGCTTTTGAAAGCGTAATTGCCGAAGTCGACGTGCCGGACAGGCAATGGCGCCTGGGCAATTACGAAATCCTCGACGAGATCGGGCGGGGCGGCATGGGCGTGATTTATCGTGCGCGTCAGCGACACTCCCACAGGATTGTCGCGGTAAAACGCGTCCTAAATTATCAGGCCGCCGATTCGCGTGACAAGATCATGCGCTTCCGGCGCGAAGCCGACGCCGCGGCCAGCCTCGATCATCCGAACATTCTTCCGATATACGAGGTGAGCGAAAGCGAAGACGGTCTCCCGTTTTTCAGCATGAAATTCGCGGCCGGTGGGAGCTTGCGCGAGGCGGGGCCTTCTCTTCGCAACCAACCGCGCAAGTGTGTGCAACTCATGGCAAAGGTTGCGCGCGCGACCGAATACGCTCATGGCCGCGGAATTCTCCATCGCGACCTTAAGCCGGGAAACATTCTCCTCGATGACCGCGGCGAAGCGCTGGTGAGCGATTTCGGTCTGGCAAAAGCGATCGAAGGAAACAGCGATCTCACGAAATCGCTGACTACGTTCGGAACCCCCGGTTACCTCGCGCCTGAACAGGCCGAGGGCGTGTCTGCTAAACTGACCCCAGCTGCCGACGTTTATAGCCTTGGCGCGATCCTCTTCGACTTGCTGACTGGCCGCCCACCGTTCGTTGGCGAAAACGCACTTGCAGTGATTCGGCAGGCGGCGGAAACGCCTGCACCGAAACTGCGCTCGGTCGCGCGTTCGCACGATCGAGATTTGGAAACCATTTGTGCACGCTGTCTCGAACGTGATCCAAAGGCGCGCTACCAGTCAGCGGGAGCTCTCGCGACTGATTTGGAGCGCTGGCTCGATGGCCGGCCGATCGTCGCACGTCCCGTCTCACCTCCCGCGCGAATTTGGCGTTGGTCGCGACGTAACCCGAAGCTGGTGGCAACGGGCGCTGCCGGTCTCCTTATAGGCGCGGCAGCAATTTGGTTCTTCCGCGGCGAACTCTTCCGCGCGTCACAATTTAATCCTCCAGAAAAAAGTATCGCGGTCCTTCCGTTCGTCGATCTAAGCCAGGCAAAAGATCAGGAATATTTTTGCGACGGCATGAGCGAGGAAATTCTTTACGCGCTGGCGAAGGTCGATGGGCTGCGTGTCACTGGTCGGACCTCGTCGTTTTCATTCAAAGGAAGCGGCGCGGGCGCGAGTGAGGTTGGGAAAAAATTAAACGTTCAGAATGTGCTCGAAGGAAGTTTGCAACGCGATGGCGACCGCGTTCGTATTACTGCGGAGTTGGTTGATGCGCGCAATGGTTTTCGTCTTTGGTCGCAAACGTATGAACGCGAGCTGCAGGGCGTTTTTGCGCTACAGGATGAAATAACTCGCTCAATTGTTAATGCGCTCAAGATCAAGCTCGCCGTTTCACTTCCCGTCCATGAACAACGGAACACGGAGGTATACGATCTTTACCTGCAAGGTCTCTTCTTCTCGAACAAAAGCAGCGAAGAGGATTTGCGGAGGGCGCTCGATTTCTTTCAGCGAGCCCTTGAAAAGGATCCGACATTTTCACGTGCCTGGACTGGGATCGCGAAGGTTTGGTATTTTCTGGCCGACGTTTACGTAAGACCGCTCGAAGCTTACCCGGCATCAAAAGAAGCAGCGTTAAAAGCCCTTGCCCTCGACGAGAAAGATGCCGAAGCGCATTGTTATCTCGGCGAAGCGAAACGGGTTCTCGATTGGGACGTTGCTGGTGAGGAGGCGGAGTTAGAGCGCGCACTGGAGCTCGATCCTAATTCCGCTCCAGCTCATTTCTTCTCTGCCTTACTTCCACTTTTCCGAGGTCAGCCAAAGGAAGGGCTTCAGCTTGTTCTGGAAGCTGAGAAATTGGATCCGGTCTCGCCCATTACCAGCTACGTTGCCACCGCCGCCTATCTTGCCAACGATCGAATCGACGAGGCAATCAGTGAAGGTCAGCGGACACTTCAACTCGATCCAAACTACTTTTATTTGGATTCGAATCTCGCCGCAGCCTATCGCGAGAAAGGGAACTTCGCCGACGCGATCGCTCTCTACACCAAAGCCCAGGAGGCAACCCATCTTCCGAGTAGTGGCCTTGCCATCACTTATTCGCGGATGGGCCGGCAAAAGGAGGCGCAGAATATTCTTGCTCGGCTTCTGCAAGCGAGAGAAAGGCGATACGTCTCCGCGCCCGTGATCGCCGCAGTTTACACGGCGTTTAACGACAAAGAAGAAGCCTTTCGCTGGCTCGAACGGGCCTTTGCCGAACACTCAGGAATACTTCAATGGATCGCGTTTCTTCCCGAATTTCGTCCGCTCCACTCCGATGCACGCTTCCCTCACCTTCTGCAGCGAATCGGTGTTTCGCGTAACGCAATCTTGGCGATTACAGAGACAACTCTATCGCAGACTGTCGATCCGAATGCCCAGAGTCACCTGACTCTCAAGATCGGAGTAAAACCGCGGCCGGGTACGCCAAATGGTCACGCGGTAAGGATTATCGTCTCCTTCTACGACCTAACCAGAGATAACAAGATGATGCCAACTGATGCACGCGTCGGCTATGACTGGCTCACCCCTGCAAATGACTGGTCGGATGGCACTGCAAAGTTCCTCGCTGCCACTTACGTGCGTCCGAAGACCCAAACGGCTTCATCCGATGGACGACGATATGGCGGGTTCATTGTCCGGGTCTATTTCGATGGCGAATTGCAGGATTCGAGGGCGACTCCGCAGGAACTAATAACGCTGTTCCCAAACGAGGATAAGCCTGCGCTTTCTCCGAATGCGGCGCCTACTTCGCGGCCATAGCTCCATGCCCTGCAAGGTTGTCAGCCGCCGCAGGAATTTCCTGCAACTTTTGGCGGCTAAGGTGCTGCTTTTTACCTAACCGGGCCGTGATAAGGAAGGTTAGCAAAATCATGCTGTTGCTTGCGGTCAGCGCTGGCGTTCTTTGCCCTGGAGCATTCGGGCAAGATATCACGCCCACGCCGCAAGCAGCTAACCAACCCGTCGCTACTAGCGTGGAAGTCATTGTGACCGGCTCAAATATTCCTACTGCTGAAGAAGTTGGTCCG
Organism: uncultured Verrucomicrobiae bacterium; assembly: GCA_963781735.1. Lineage (GTDB taxonomy): Bacteria > Verrucomicrobiota > Verrucomicrobiia > Chthoniobacterales > UBA10450 > AV69. The sequence continues at coordinate 168,163 of CAWAHI010000005.1, forward strand.
CAGCCAGTCGATACCTATCGCAGGGTCGATATCGAACGGCTCGGTGTGCGTAATGCTACTGACTTTGTTCAGAAGTTGCCCATGGTTACCGGACCGTCGATCAATGAGAACGTAAATACCTTCGGTAATGGCCAAACGGAAATCGATCTGCGCGGTCTTGGTCCCAAAGAAACCCTTGTTTTGCAGGATGGACGGCGTCTCGCGCCTGACGGTTTTGCCCGTTATACAGTCGCGCTCAATTCCTTTTTCGGTGGCACAGTCGACCTCAACATGTTTCCGATTGGGTTGATTGATCACATAGACGTTCTGCTGGACGGCGCTTCCGCCATTTACGGCGCTGACGCCGTCGCTGGTGTGTTTAACGTTTCGCTGATTCACAGATTTCAAAATCATGCCGAAGTTTACTTTAGCTATGGCAACACCAATCTCGGCGCCTCCAACGATCAGGCTGAAGAGTTAGCTTACGTGCTCGGCGGCGTCGGTGATGACAAGACCGACATTGTTCTTTACGCTGAATGGTACAAACGCGACGCCATCTACAGCCGCGACCGCGACATTTCCTCCAACGCCGACTTTACCCGTTTAGGTGGTGCCGATGATCGGTCGGGCGACTTTGCCGGGCGCGTTGGAGATTTTGTTTACCAGCCACAGCTTAATAGCGGTGGACGTACTCCTACGCCGCACGCCTTTCCAAATGTAGAGAGCGATCCGCAGTATGTGCCGCAGGATAGTCTTCCGCGGAGCAAACAGCTCTTTAACTTCGCCGCTCTCACACCGGCAATGGTTCCAGTGGATCGTGAATACCTCTACGGCTCGCTCGACCGCAAAATTTTGGACCAATACCTGGAGTTTTTTGGCGATTTCAAGTACGTGCGGGGTTTCTGGGATGGCGCCTTGCCGCCGGCTTCATTTACGCCGGATGTGTTCACGGACGCGACCCATCCATTCGGAATAAGCAGCGAAGGCATTAGCGTGCCGATTCAAAATCCGTTCAATCCATTCACAGTCCCGGATTATACGTCGCCGGGAGGATTCGACCCAAAACATCCTGACACTAAAGCTAGCGCTGCGCCTCCGGGGACCGGATTCACGACCGGCGTGCATTACGCGGGTTTGGAAGCAGGGTTGGTTACCGACAAGATTACCACCAACAATTTGGAGTTTACCGCCGGCCTGAGAGGTAATTTGGGTGAGTTCGGCGATTACTTTAAGACATGGGACTGGGAAAGCGGATTCCGTTATAGCGAAGATGATCGCACTGAGCGCTTGGGCGGGATCGTGAACACGAATGCATTACGCGCCGCGTTGCTCGACACCAATCCGGCAACCGCCTTCAACCCATTCGGCATTAACCAGAACTCGCCGGCAGTAATCGATAAAGTTTTTGTCACGACCCATCGCTTCGGCAAGGCTTTACTGATCCTCGAAGATCTGAAGTTAAACGGTGACCTTTGGAATGTTCCAGCAGGGCCCATCGGGTTTGCAATCGGCGGTGAACACCGGACCGAGCACGCAACCGATCAGCCTGACCCGCTAACGGCTTCGGGTCAAACAATTGGCCTGCCACCTCTCCGGTTTGATGGCGCGCGCGCACCTGACTTCGTCCCAACCAATGGGAGCCGGGATGTCTGGTCCGTCTATTGGGAGGTTCGTGTCCCTGTCACAAGCCCAACCTGGAACGTTCCTGGTCTTTACAGCTTGGAATTAGGCTACCAGGAAAGATATGATAACTACAGCGACTTCGGTTCCACGGAAAAGCCCAAGTTCTTCTTTCGCTGGCAGCCAATCGATTCGTCGCTGACGTTACGCGGGACTTATAGCGAAGCTTATCATGCTCCGACCATTTACGAATTGTATACTTCGCAAGCTCAGCGGGCCGTGCCTGTGGATGATCCAGCTACAGTGCTTCCCGGCGATCCGCTTGGGCGAACGCCTGGTACCCCGCTGACTCCGCCGGGCACTGCGATTAAAGAAACAGTTGGCGGCAATCCGAACCTGCAGCCGGAGACGGCGTATGAATGGACCTATGGCATTGTTTGGACCCCCGCGAAATTGATCAAGGGACTCACGCTAAGCGCGGACTTTTACCACATCGATCTGCGCAACGCCATCCTCAATCGCGACGCCAACAACATTCTGGGTATTAACTTCGGCAGTAGCACGGGGACCCTGCCCAACGGCGCTCCGACGGGTGGTATACTTTCCGACCTGATTCAGCGCGATCCCGTTACCGGAGCGGTCCTGAGCGTAAATTCTGCCCTTCAGAACGCGAACCGGATCATCACCGAAGGTCTCGATTACGGGGCTAGCTATCAACTGGACACCTCGATCTTTGGCCACGGCGACTTCGGAAGATTCACGTTCACCTTCAATGGCAACTACCTGGCTCGGTATGTACGGCAGCCGGAGCCCGGAGTCACGCAGACTTAATTTTGACAACCGGTTCCTAGGACCAAGACTTGGCTCGTTGCCGCAAAACCGATGGTATGCGAGCGTGTTTTACGATCTCGGCGGTCTTGATGCTGGCGCGACCGTCCACTTCATTGGTCAGATGAGCGACACTAGTGATCCGGCTCGCAAAATCCGTGAATGGACGACACTTGATCTGGTGGTTAACTACACGTTTCGCCTCCCGCAGCCGGTTACCGAGCCAGTTCCCGGCTATGCCAAGGACAGAGGTAACAACGCGGGGACGAAAAACGGTGAGGACAAAGATGTCATGCCAGTCTCTACCGCGGGTTACAATTCCGGTGGGTGGCGCGGATGGCTCAATAATACCACCATCACGGTTGGGATGAACAACGTGTTCGACCAGGATCCGCCGTTTGTTTCTGGCTACCTCGAAAACGGCTACGACGAGTGGACGGCCAATATCAGGGGGCGAATCTGGTATGTGGCGCTAAAGAAGCGTTTCTAAAATACTGTAGCGGTGGCTGTATCAGCCGCAACCCCCCGGGGAGTAGTCGCCGCGGCGGCTCGACTTTCGGCGGCTCGCCGAAACGGTCTTTCCCACAAAATCCGCCTTATCCGCAGCCTGCCCGCCGCGGCGGGTAATCCGCGGTTAAAACTTCGGGCACCAGGTCGAATTAAACTTTCTTGTTTGCCGATGCCTTTTGCTGTGCCGCCGAAAATTAATTGGGAACTTCGCCTTTCGTTTCCTGTATGGACCAATGAAACGAAATATGCCTCAAGTAGAAGGGTTGAAGGTTGAGCCATGAAGAACAAACAAACGGAAACGAAATTGAGATCTGGCATGGGTCTCACACGTCATTTAATAAGCGGGGTACTGTGTTTAGCAGTAATCCGTCTGATTTGCGCTAGCGCATCGGCGCAGAATCTGTTTGCGGTGGACTCCAACAACGGCAACATCGATGAGTTCACTCCAAACGGAGTACGAAGCACTTTTGCCTCCGGATTGAATAGCCCTTCGGGCCTGGCCTTTGACAAATCTGGTAATCTGTTTGTGGCAGATGCGGGGAGCGGCGCCGTCTATAAATTTACCCCGGCCGGAGTGCGAACTTCCTTTGTCTCAGGGCTACCTGTGCCAACTGGTCTGGCCTTCGACAGCGCGGGCAACCTGTTTGTGGCGGATTTCGGCCCCGATTATCCCGGCATCGGGCGTATCTATAAGTTTACTCCAGCCGGAGTGCGAACCATCTTTGCCTCACTGAGTGCGATGAACAGGCCTGAGGGTCTGGCTTTTGACAAGCCAGGCAACCTGTTTGTGGCTACTTTTGGCGACGCCTATGTTCCTAACGAAGGAACGGTCTATAAATTTAATCCGACCGGGGTACGAACCACGTTTGCTTCCGGCTTAACTACCCCATTTGCTCTGGTCTTTGACAGCCGGGGCAATCTGTTTGTGGCGGATGGCGGGGCGATTGACGCCCCGTGGCTCGCCGCGGTTTATAAGTTTACTCCATCCGGGCTGCGAAGCACTGTCGCCTCGAACATACTTCCAAATGGTCTGGCTATTGACGGCGCGGATAATCTGTTTGTCGCCGACGGGGTCAGCGGCAGCATTCTTAAGTTTACCCCTGGCGGGGTACGAAGCACCTTTGCCTCCGGATTGGGTGGAGCTATGGCCTTCCAGCCAACGCTAAGATGGATACCTACACCGGGTGATTTTAACAACGACGGGAAGCCCGATTATGCTCTTTACAACCCCAATACGCGGCAAACAGCGATCTGGTACCTAAACAACAACGTTTACGTCGCTTCTGCGTCAGGCCCGACTCTTCCGGCCGGCTGGACCTTCGTGGGTGTGACTGATTTTAATCGCAACGGTCATGCAGATTATCTCCTGTTTAACTCAAGCACACGACAGACGGCGATATGGTATCTTAACAACAACGTTTTCAGCTCCGGCCTGTATGGGCCAACTCTTCCTGCTGGCTGGAGCGTGGTAGGGGTAGCCGATTTTAATGGCGACCGCCATCCAGATTACCTCCTGTATAATTCAAACACGCGACAAACGGCGATATGGTATCTTAACAACAACTTTTTCAGCTCCGGTCTGTATGGCCCAACTCTTCCTGCTGGCTGGAACTTGGTAGGGGTAGCCGATTTTAATCGCGACGGCCATCCAGATTACCTCCTGTTTAACTCAGGCACACGCCAGACGGCGATATGGTATCTTAACAGACAACTTTTTCAGCTTCGGTCTGTATGGCCCTACTCTTCCCGTCGGCTGGACGGTCGTGGGTGTGAACGATTTTAATCGCGACGGTCATGGAGATTATCTCCTGTTCAATGCAGTACCGGTCAAACGGCGATATGGTATCTGAACAACAACGTTTCCATCGGCGGCGTTTACGGGCCGACTGTTCCGGCCGGCTAGAGCTTGATCATGCCTGAGCGAGCTATGTACCCGTGGGACTATGGTTGCCAGTAAACGCTACTCATCCGTCACCCGAAATTCAGAAGCGAAAGTCCGCGCAATCCGCAGTTAAAAGAGTAAGAGATTCCTCCCCACGCTTCGCATAATCTGCGTTATCGGCGTCGTGGCATTTTTCGTTACTATTGGGAGCGGTGCCAAATGAAGCCGACTGTGCTAAAAAATTGGATTCACTGCAGCGCCACGGAGATGATCGTCCCGCAACGATGCCACCGCTCCTAATCGCTTTGCTTGTGGTGCTGGTTTTCCTGCCACTTGTGCGCAGATTTCGCCGGTAGAACCGGGAATAATAACACCTTAAAAGCTTGTATCGGGAAAGAACGGAGGAACGGGTGTTGGCCTGGTAGAAGTCTACAAGGTTGCAGTAGCCACAAACAAATAATAATAAATATGAAATTCGTCCTATTGCCGGTGCGCCAGCGAGTGCCCGATTTAGACGCGCGACTACGCTACAACTGCTTTCTAGTTTGCCGATGCCTTTCGCTTTGCCGCCGCAAATTATTTGGGAACTTCCCCTTTCGTTTCCTGTAGTGACTTGTGAAAGACAAAATCCCTCAAGAACCATGAAGAACAAACTAACGGAAACGAAATTGAAACCTAGCATTGGTCTCACACGTCATTTAATAAGCGGGGTACTGTGTTTAGCAGTAATCAGTCTGATCTGCGCGCGCGCGTCGGCGCAGAATCTGTTTATGATGGATCGCAGCTAACGGCAACATTTATGAGTTTACTCCCGACGGAGTGCCGAACCACTTTTGCCTCCGGGTTGATTGTCCATTTGGTCTGGCCTTTGAAAGCGGGCAACCTGTTTGTAGCGAATCAGGACAACATGCGGGAGCGGCGCTTCTATAAATTTACTCCGACGGAGTGCGAACCACTTTTGCCTCCGGTTTGAACTATCCTTCGGGTCTGGCCTTTGACAGCGCGGGCAACCTGTTTGTGGCAGATGATGGAGCGGCGCCATCTATAAATTTACTCCGAACGGGAGTCACGAACCACTTTTGCCTCCGGTTTGAATTGCCTTCGGGTCTGGCCTTTGACAAGCCGGGCAATCTGTTTGTGGCGGATCTCGGCTTCGGAAACTGTCGATCACGTCTATAAATTTACTCCGACCGGGAGTCCGAACCAGTTTGCCTCCGGTTTGTATTCTCCAGTTGCTCTGGCCTTTGACAGCCGGGGCAATCTGTTCGTGGCGGATGGCGGCATCGACTACGACTTTTTCATCCCCGCCGCCGTTTATAAGTTTACTCCATCCGGGCTGCGAAGCACCATTGCCTCGGAAAACAATCAATAGTATCCAATCCATGCTCTGGCTATTGACAGCGCGGACAATCTGTTTGTCGGGGATCTGGGCAGCGGCGACATTCTTAAGTTTACTCCGGGCGGAGTGCGCACCACCTTTACCTCCGGAGTAAGTGGCAGCTCTCGCTTTCCAGCCAATACTAAGATGGATACCTACACCAGCTGACTTTAACAACGACGGGAAGCCCGATTATGCTCTTTACAACCCCAATACGCGGCAAACAGCGATCTGGTACCTAAACAACAACGTTTACGTCGCTTCTGCGTCAGGCCCGACTCTTCCGGCCGGCTGGAGCTTGGTCGGTGTGGCTGATTTTAATCGCGACGGCCATCCAGATTATCTCCTGTTCAATCCGGCACGCGACGGACGGCGATATGGTATCTTAACAACAACGTTCTAAGCTCCGGCCTGTATGGGCCTACTCTTCCTGCTGGCTGGAGCGTGGTAGAAGTAGCCGACTTTAATGGCGATGGCCATCCAGATTACCTCCTGTTTAACTCAAGCACGCGACAGACGGCGATATGGTATCTTAACAACAACATTTTAATGTCCGGCCTGTATGGGCCTACCCTTCCTGCTGGCTGGAGCGTGGTAGGGGTAGCCGACTTTAATGGCGATGGCCATCCAGATTACCTCCTGTTTAATTCAAGCACGCGACAGACGGCGATATGGAATCTTAACAACAACGTTTTAAGCTCCGGTCTGTACGGCCCCACTCTTCCTGTCGGCTGGACCGTCGTAGGTCTGACTGATTTTAATCGCGACGGTCATGGAGATTATCTCCTGTTCAATGCCAGTACGGGTCGGACGGCGATATGGTATCTGAACAACAACGTTGTCATCGGCGGCGTGTACGGGCCGACTGTTCCATCCGGCTAGAGCTTGATCATGCCTTGAGCGAGCTTTAGGCGCGATATCCGCTCACTCAGGGCAAACACTCGTGAGCGCTGTCGCACAGTGAGACAGCACTTTTGAAAAAACGAGGCTCTATCACTTGCTGGTCGAAAGAACAATCAGTGTTCCTCAGAGGGATCGCGTCAGCGTCGTGCCCTAGAGGCGCAGATTAAAACGCACCTGCCCAGACCATCAAGCCGCGACTACGTGGAATTAAACCTTCGAGTCAGCGGATGCATTCGGTTTGTCGATGTGATGAAGAGGAAATTAAAAAAGTGAGTCAATCGTATCCAGAGCGGAAATCCGAGTTCCAGGGTAGCGTCCATAACGCGAACGAACCGTCGCGTGATTGCGAAGGCGCCGTTGCTTAGCTATCGCAGGCGCCCCTCAGGGCGGATGGCGGGCACCATCATGAACGTCGCATGGCGACATCGCCATGAAACAAAAAAATGCCGGATCGCGCTTCACTCGCGATCCGGCATTAGTCGATGAACAGCAAAGACTGAATTGTGCGTTACCATGTCGTCTCTTTGAGCTCTGGTTTCTTTCGATTCCAAAGTCTTCACGGCATATCTGAGTTCTCGAGAGACCTCAGAGTTAGCCGTCGACCTGTGCTACCGCACTCCGTCTTTCGCTTCAACGCTTTAACGTTTCAACGATTCAACGGATGCGAAGCCTTTCTCCTTAGAAAGGAGGTGATCCAGCCGCAGGTTCCCCTACGGCTACCTTGTTACGACTTCATCCCAGTTACCACTCATAGCGTAGACGGCTATCTCCCTTGCGGGTTAATGCGCCGGCTTCGGCTACAAGTGACTTCCATGATGTGACGGGCGGTGTGTACAAGGCCCGGGAACGTATTCACGGCGCCGTAGCTGATGCGCCATTACTAGCGATTCCGGCTTCATGGAGTCGAGTTGCAGACTCCAATCCGAACTGAGCCCAGTTTTACTAGATTACCTCCACCTCGCGGTCTCGGATCGTTCTGTACTGGGCATTGTAGTACGTGTGCAGCCCTGGCCGTAAGGGCCATACTGACTTGACGTCGTCCCCACCTTCCTCCCCGTTTCACAGGGCAGTCTGAACAGAGTGCTCAAGCCTCACGGCTTGGTGGCAACAGTTCACAGGGGTTGCGCTCGTTGCGGGACTTAACCCAACATCTCACGACACGAGCTGACGACAGCCATGCAGCACCTGTGCAAATTCTCCCTTTCGGGAGTCACTGGCTTTCACCAGCTTAGAGATGCATGTCAAGGCCAGGTAAGGTTCTTCGCGTTGCATCGAATTAAGCCACATACTCCACCGCTTGTGCGGGCCCCCGTCAATTTCTTTGAGTTTTAATCTTGCGACCGTACTCCCCAGGCGGCACGTTTAACGCGTTAGCTCCGGCGCAGAAGGGGTCGAATCCTCCCACACCAAACGTGCACCGTTTACTGCCAGGACTACCGGGGTATCTAATCCCGTTTGCTCCCCTGGCCTTCGTGTCTCAGTGTCAGGAACTGTCCAGAGACCCGCCTTCGCCACTGGTCTTCCTCATGATCTCTACGCATTTCACTGCTACACCATGAATTCCAGTCTCCTCTCCAGTCCTCAAGCACGCCAGTATCGAATGCAGTTTCGGAGTTAAGCTCCGAAATTTCACACCCGACTTAGCGCGCCACCTACACACCCTTTACGCCCAATGAATCCGAACAACGCTTGAGACCTCTGTATTACCGCGGCTGCTGGCACAGAGTTAGCCGTCCCTTCCTCTTCTGGTACTATCAAGCCGGTAGCAGTTACGGTACCGGCACTTGTTCCCAAATGACAGGAGTTTACAACCCGAAGACCTTCATCCTCCACGCGGCGTCGCTCCTTCAGGGTTTCCCCCATTGAGAAAAATTCTCGACTGCTGCCACCCGTAGGTGTCTGGACCGTGTCTCAGTTCCAGTGTGACTGGTCGTCCTCTCAGACCAGCTACCCGTCAGAGCCTTGGTGAGCCATTACCTCACCAACTAGCTGATAGGCCGCGGGCTCCTCAAAAAGCGTCAGGTTGCCCCGACTTTGATTTCGAAGGGATGTCCCCCTGATCACATGCGGTATTAATTCGGCTTTCGCCGAGCTATCCCCCACTTTAAGGCAGATTGCCCACGTGTTACGCACCCGTTCGCCACTAGACTTTTTCCGGTATTGCTACCAAAAAAAATCTCGTTCGACTTGCATGTCTTATCCACGCCGCCAGCGTTCGTTCTGAGCCAGAATCAAACTCTCCGTTAAAAACGAAAGGGCGAGAGGATCTCAGCAGACCCACCCGTCCAAAGTTTGATAGTGGCCGATGCCGCTATAGCACCGGCCGATCTGACTTTTCTTACCACGTAAAACGGATCGACGAATCGATCCATCACGTGGGCTTGTCCGATCTACTAAATATTTCGATCAAAGAAACCAACACCCAGGCCGCTAAGCCTGAGTTTGGTAACGCACAATTCAATTTTCGCTGACTTCACATCTTCAAATTCGCTCGGATTTGTCAGCGGCGGTCTATGACCGTCGACAAATTGTCGTGCACGAATCCGAAACCAAACTGTCAAAGATCAACCGTCCTAAGCCCCGGGTACAAAACAAACCCCAGCTCTACACGATTAACCGATAACGGTTAACTGAGAACTGAGTCGGTATCGAACTCCTGGACAGAACGCCCGGTCCACGGGACCAGACCGCTTATCGGCGGATTATCAACATATAGCGTCCCGCGCACTGGTCAACGCGAAATGTGCAACTTTTTTGCAAAACTCACGCCAAAAACCCTGCCTGCCACGCCGTAGCCTTACCGCGAAGGCTGGTCAAACCACATTTTGCACTTTTTTCGCCGGGAGCGGTCGTCGTTCGGTACACGACAAAACCCAACCCCTCACCAGTTGAACATCTGCTTCTCCGCCGTGCCATCGCCACCGTGTTGAAGTAGTCCGTGACGCCCTCAGCCACACCCAGACATACGCTTGTCGAAAATCCAGGCTACGCGCCGCGCATACGCCGCAGTCGTTAGGCCGGATGGAAACGGCGCGCTTAACACCTGCTCGTGCTCACCGTGGCAGTGATGCTTTCTGCTTAAACTCACTGCTCCGGAGCAGTGCGCCTCCGCCTTCCGCTAATCAGATAAACCGCGGCCCTCAACTCAAGCAGCGGGTCGTCCGAAGGCTCAATCCCATCCAGGCGAGGAATCGGATCGAAGATAATCTGCTTCTGTTCGTGAGCATTGTTGGCAACTGCACTCGTCAGCGCAATCGTTCCGAACTCCACCACCTTCCGCTCGGCTGGCCAATGCACTGTCGCGTCATTCACAACATCGCCGTCCTCAGCAACCTGAACCGTGATCTTGAACTTGATCGGGCCCTTCGCCAGCCGCTCATTCAGCTCGTTGAACAGATAGTCCGGTCCCTTCGCCGCAGCCGTCGCAGCATCCAGATGCTCTTCCCCCGCCTCTGGAACAATTGTGTACCGCCCATACCGGCTCACGCCATCCTTATTGGTGAACTTCATCGCAGTAAGCCCAAAATACTTCTCCTTCGCAAAGCTCGCCGGAAGCGGTGTAATCGCCTGCACAAATGCCAGCGCCTTGGGATGACTCCCCACAAACGCCTGTACTTTCGCTGGATCGCTCTGCGCCACGCCCCGCAAAAACTCCAGAAACTCCTGCCCCGTAGTCGCGGGAAACCCATTGACCGAGTGCGCCACAATGTCCGTGTGTACATGCTCTGCAAGGTTGAACCGGATCGCCATGCCCCGCGGATCCGCATTCGGATCGTTGTCGGGAATCAGCGGAACTCCCGTGCCATCCGAAAACCTCACCGTCACTGGAGTCGAAGCCTGCACAGCATGCTGCGCCCGCGTCAGCGACGCTGCCGCACCAGACGGTGTAAACGTCCCCGTCAATAAAATGCCCTTGGCATGGCCCGGCCTGAATCCGGGATGCGCCCCAAACATGGCTTCGAACTGCTTCAAAATCTCTTCGCTCAGTGCGATCAACTTTTCGTCATTCGGTAGTGGCATAGTCAGTCTCCTCCTCAGAGCCTAACTCACCCCGTTCGATGCCCGGTGCAACCCCTTGTCCCGCCGGAAGTCAAACGAAGGCGGATCGTCACTTGCTTGCCATGTCGACTCGTCTGCCATGCCTTAGTCTAACGAAGGCAGGTCGCGTTCGTAGTTGCACGCAGACGCAAGCCTTGCGCGTACGCTTCGGCAAAACAACAGATCGGCAAGAGAACCGAACGACTGCGACACAACGGAGCGAAGTCTTCACGGCGGAGTGTTAGGGCGCGCTCACCGTGGCAGTAACGCTTTCCCATTCTGTCGTCAGACGCACAAGCTGGGCGGCGACAGCGGAGAGATCGCGATTAATCGCAATGGCGTTGCGACCCGCTTGGTAAGCCGCCGGATCTTCGAGCGCTGCGGCCAGTTCTTTTTGTTGTTCTTCCAACGCCGCGATTTTCATCTCGAGGTCGTGCACGCGCTTTTCTTTTTCGCGCCTCGTTTTGGCAAGCGCATTACGCGAGTCCGCTTCCAAACGCTTCTGCGCTTTCTGTTCGCGCAGTCCGCCCGCTCTTCGATTGGCTATCGGCTTTCCGTTATTTGACGTTGCGCCTGCGGTCAGGGCGGTCTGCGCGGATGTGGCTTTCGATTTGTCCAGATAGTAATCGTAATCGCCGGGGTAGAAGGTCAGTTTACCACCTGTGCGGTTCGCATCTGAGGTTACGTGAAGAACGCTCGTGGCGATGGCGCGGATAAAATGAACGTCGTGACTAATAAAGATGAGCGTCCCGTGATATTGCTTGAGTGCGCCGATGAGGGCGTCGATCGAGCCGACATCGAGATGTGTCGTCGGCTCGTCCATGAGCAGAAGGTTCGGTGGATCGAGTAACAGCCTAACGAGAGCCAGTCGCGACTTTTCGCCACCGCTCAAAACCGCGACGGTCTTGAAAACATCGTCGCCGCGAAACAAAAAAGAACCGAGCACAGTGCGGGCGGTTTGTTCGGATACGGGATTGGGCATGTCACGGGCGCTGTCGAGAACGGTATGGCTCGCGTTGAGCACATCGATTCGGTTCTGCGAGAAATAACCTGTGCGCACATTATGTCCGACTTCCCGCACCCCGTGCTGCACGGGCAACACGCCCGCAAGCAACTTGAGAAGAGTCGATTTTCCCGCGCCATTCGGGCCGACAAGCACAGTGCGCTGACCGCGCTCCGCATGGAATTGCATTCCGCGATAAACAACCAGGTCGCCATAGGCATGATCGACATCTTTCAGCGTGATCACGCGCAGGCCGCTGCGGACCGGTTGCGGAAAATGGAACTTGATCGTCTTTCCGCGCGCGACCGGGGCCGCGATTTTTTTCATGCGATCGATCTGCTTCAGCTTGCTCTGTGCCTGCGATGCTTTACTTGCCTTGGCGCGAAATCGATCGGCAAACAATTGCAGCGACGCGATTTCTTTCTGCTGATTTTTGTAAGCGGCGAGTTGTTGCTCTTCGCGCGCTGCTTTCTGCTCGATGTAACTGTCCCAGTCGCCGCGATAACGCACCAGTTTCGAGTGCGCGATCTCGACGATGCTGCCCACAAGCTGATTCAAAAATTCGCGATCGTGCGAGATCATGACAATCGCGCCCGGATAACTTCGCAGATACTCCTGGAACCATTGAAGCGATTCGAGATCGAGATGATTCGTCGGTTCGTCGAGCAGAAGGAGGTCGGGTTCCATCACGAGCAAGCGCGCGAGATGAGCCCGCATGATCCAGCCGCCACTTAAGGCGCGGGCCGGGCGATCGAAATCAGTTTCGCGAAAAGCGAGTCCGGCAAGGACCCGTTTTGCTTTTGGTTCGAGCTCCCACCCGCCGTGCTCATCAAAAACATGAAGCGCATTGTGATATGCCGCGTCGGCACCGGGATCAGCGATCCCGGCTGCAGCGGCTTCGTGTTCCTTGATCACTTTCTGCGCATGCACAAGCTCGGGCGAAACGGCGAGGGCGAGTTCGAGTACGGTCTCGTCTCCGGCGGCGGCGGTTTCCTGCGGAAGAAATCCTATGGTCGCGTTCTTCTCGATCGCGATCGTTCCCTTATCAGGCGAGACATCACCGAGGAGAAGGGCAAACAACGTTGATTTGCCAGACCCATTGGGGCCAACCAATCCGATCCGATCGCCGCGATTGACCTGGAGCGAAACGTCGTCAAAGAGCGCCCGACCGGCGAAAGATTTTGAAAGTTGTGAAACGGTCAGCATTGCGGAAAGCGCGCAGTGTCCCCTTGTTCCATGCCCGGCGCAACCCCAGGACCAATGTACAACGGATTCGCGCCAAACTATACGGCCCACGAGTCACGAGTCACGATGATCGATCGCTGGCGACCTTGCGCACGACCGGCAATGCGTTGGAAGCCGAAGCGAAACGTCACAACGTCAGCGTGGTGCAACTGGCGCTCGCTTGGTTACTGCAAAAATCGCCGGTTATACTGCCAATCCCGGGAACATCGTCGCTCGCCCATCTCGAAGAGAATATGGCCGCCACGAAACTTCAGCTTACCCAAGAGGATTGGAAGAGGATTGAAGACCTAGCGAGGAAGAGTTGAGGCGCGATTGCCGTGCCCTCTGCGGGCCGTAACGGAGGGACAGCTCCATCGCGGACGAAACCAATAAACAGCGCAGCGTAAGTAATCGCACGAACCAGGACAAACATCTTCAGGACACGTGAACGCGGGAATTTGCCGATTTCCATTCCGATTCAGGTGACCCGGTAAGCAAGTCGGAAGAAGAATTAAGAATTAGGAAGTTCGTAGCAAGACGATCTATTTCACGAATTGCGTCGAGAAAGAGCGGACTGCGAAATCCTAATGGTGGCTCCGAGCCGCAACCGATAGGAAAGTAAGAAGGAAATATTAGAAGTATTGTCGGAACAAGAGAGTGACGGCGATTGCATTGCGCAGTATTCGTCAGTTACGAAGTCCAAGGAAGAATCGTATCCGGTCCAGCTCTGCATCGAGCTCGCGCTGGAAAGCGCGGTCCTTTGGTGGCCGGCTGTGCACGTAGCCGGCATCGGCGAGCAGCGCACCATTTTTCACCGTCAGATTCGTCCAGCCGATGACGCGATCGCACCAGAGGAGCGGCAACGCGTAGTAACCTAGCTTCCGTTTCGGCGCCGGTGTGTATGCTTCGAAACGGTAAGTCCAGTTCCACAACAATTCGAAACGGGTTCGGTCGTGCACGACCGGATCGAAAGGCGCCAGCAATCGCACCGACTTTGGAATGACGGCCCTTCGCAGGTTCTCTCCTTCGGGCCAATACCAGTCCACCCCCGCGACACGCGCATGAGCGAGGCGCTCACGGGCGCGTTTCTGCGCGGCTGAGATTTCATTTCGCCATTGTGGTACGGCATAGCGCAATCGGCGAATGTAGAATGAGAGACTCGAGCCTGGCAGCGGTGCGTAAATGTTTACCACCACGTCCACGAGGGCATCGATCCGGGTCCGGCGTTCCGCCTCGCTCAGCAGCGCGGCCTGATGTTGATGCGTGCGGTAGATCCGGATCCCCTTCTCGCGCCGCAACACGCGCACCAGGCCGCGATAGTGCAGCGCGTCGAGCATCTGCGTGGTGGCGTTCGACGAACCGCGCCAATAATTCCGAACGCGCCCGTGCGCAAAGTGTTCCTCCACCTCGCGCGGATGCACCTCGCCGCGCGACTGGAGGAAGGCGAGAAGCAGCTCGGCTTTCTTTCGCTCGGCGGCCGACCACGCCTGCATACCTGCCGCCGGAACGCGCACATCGGGCCGCGGATGCATTAACGTCTGCAGCTCGCGAGTGACGAAGCCGTAGTTAACGAATGTGTCCTCCTCAATCCCTAACGAGACGTAGTTCCGTTCGAGATCGCCCGCGCGATAGCCCTTTACCCGATGCCGGAGGATGAGGTCCTGTGCGCGTGCCGGTGCGCGGATCGGGTCTGCCTGGACGAATTGCATGCGCGCGATCGCCCTGCGGAGCGTAGTTTGCGGAAAGAGCGACCGCGCTACGGCAAACCGCCGCAGATCATCCGATGTGATCGTTGCTCGCGGCATCCGCATACCTTCGCCAAGGCGCGAAGATTTCAAGATCGACAGAAAGCGGATTGCGAGATCTTAATGGTGCGATCCGAGCCGCAGCCGTTGAAGGCGAACTGATCCGAGCACCTGGCTGCTTCCTGATCGCATCATGTGGTTTCGTTCAATTCGAATGTTTCTAAGCGTGGTCGTGGCATGCACCATTTGTTACGGGCAAACTAAGAAACGCTCGGTGATTCAGTGGAAGCCGTCTGATTGCACCAGCCCGTTGATGTTACCGGAAGGTCTCTACGATCTCTCGCAGTTCGGCAAGGGAGAGTACCGGATCGACGGCAAAGTGTCGGTCGGCCATTTCAACTGCATCTATTTTATCTTTCAGCCAAGCGCTGCGCTCAATCCCGAGACTGTCGCCGGAGCGACCGAATCCTCGTTTGTGATCAAGGACACGAAAGTTACCTGGCGCAGTTACAAGACTATCGTCGAAGGTCGTCCCGTCATTCGCAAGGAAGCGGTCATGCCGAACATTTTGCCGCATGAAAAGCACGGAGATAGTTCGGATTATATCTGGATCCGAGTGGATGCTGATTCGCAACAGGCCCTCGATCAACTAACGCCCGCGACCGAGGAAATCCTGCGCGATTTGGCGCGCGGCTGACGCCAGCAGGGCCAGCGGTCAGAGATCGGAAGTCGGAGGTCAGAGTGCCGCCACCTCCGGCTCAACAATAATTCTTTATCCATCATAAGCGGTTTATGATTCGAATCGTACCGGGCATGAGTAAACGTCAGCAAAAGGGGATCTCTCTTTCTCTGTGCACAACGGTATGGCATCTTGATCAAAAGAGCTGGGCCATGCGTAACCTTCGGATTTCGATTTTTCTCGCACTGCTAATGTCCGTGCGGCTCGCACCCGCAGAACTTCGTAGTTGAGGGTTGATTGTTGAGCGTTGAGTAGCTCAAATTGCCGCATCGTTGGCATGCCGAGTCGTAGCTCGCTACGTTGGTGTGGCAGGATGAAAAAGGTCCGCCTTCGCCAAGGCTCCGGCGCGACAGTCTACGCTCACCTCTACGACGCGAGCGTAGACTGGAGGCAAGTCCGGTCGAAACTCGCCGTGGAGAGCTCGGACCGCATTAACGATTAACCAATAACCCTCAACTCGATATCGCAGCTTTGTTCAAAGCGGCGATGTCGATCTTGCCCATTTCCATTATCGCTTTCATGACGCGATTCGCCTTCTCGGCATCGGGATCGGCTAACATGTCGCCGAGAAAGAGCGGAGTGACCTGCCACGAGAGACCGAATTTGTCTTTGAGCCAGCCGCAAGGCCCCGTCGATCCGCCATCGGCAGAAAGTTTCTCCCAGAAATAATCGATCTCCTCTTGTGTCTCGCAATTCACGTTGAACGAGATCGCTTCGGTGAACTTGAATTGCGGTCCGCCATTGAGCGCGACGAATCGAACGCCATCGAGCGTAAAATCCATCGTCATCACGCTGCCCTTCGGTCCCGGACCAGCCTCGCCGTAACGCGTTATTCTATCGATCTTCGAATTCTTAAAAATGCCGACGTAGAATTTGGCCGCCTCCTCCGCTTTTGAATCGAACCATAAGAAAGCATTTATCCTCTTCATACCGATTTTTTTCCTTGGTTTTCAGCCGGAAGGCAAGCATTTGCAGCCAACCACGGCCGTCCTCTCAACCCTCGCGGCCCGTCGCAAAGCGACAGTTCACGTCGGGTAAACAAACTCGGCCGGCTAGCGCCAGGGAGCGTAACACTCAACTATCCTTGGCTTGCTTATTAGCCTCCGACCCACGTAAGTTTACGCGCTCAACAGCAAAAACTGGTTCCGTCGTAATGAACAAAATTGATTTCGCAATCGGCATTGGCGGAGAGAACGGCCAGGGGATCGCTTCTACTGGCAACATTCTCGCGCTCATCTTTGCGCGGCGCGGATTGCATCTCAACGCCTACAACGCTTACCAGTCGATCATTCGCGGCGGCCACACGTTCCTGACGATTCGCGCCGGCGACGGTCCGGTCCGAAACATGGGGGACAAGATCGATGTTTTCATCCCGCTCAATCAGGACACGATGGATCGGCATCTCCATCTTTTGAAAAGCGGCACGTGCGCGGTTTACGATAAGGAGAAGGTTACGCCCGGGAAAGCGGCGGACGGCGTCCAACTCTGCGCTATGCCGATGAAGGAATTGACCAAGGGTAACAAACTGGCGGTCAACACCGCCGCGCTCGGCGCCACGCTCCAATTGCTCGGGATCGAATCGGAAGCGCTCGAGACAGTTATTTCTCGCCAATTCAAAAAGAAAGGCGACGCGGTGATCGCTGAAAACGTGGCCATTGCTCGCGCAGGCTACGATTACGCGGCGCAAAATTTTACCGCTTTCTCCTGGAAGGCGCCAAAAGGAGCCAAGCCGCTGGGAATAATTACCGGCAACCAGGCCACCGCCATGGGTGGAGCGGCTGCCGGTGTAAAGTTTTATGCGGCATATCCGATGAGTCCGTCTACCGGCGTGTTGATGTGGATGGCGGCGCACGCGCGTGAGCTCGGCATTATGGTCCGGCAAGTCGAAGATGAGATCGGCGTGATGAACATGGTGATTGGCGCCGCGCACACTGGCTGCCGCGCGATGTGCGCCACCAGCGGAGGCGGATTTGCGCTCATGACTGAGGCCGTCGGAATGGCGGGAATGATCGAAACGCCGATCGTTTGCGTCGATGTGCAGCGCGCCGGACCGGCGACAGGCGTGCCGACCAAGACCGAGCAAGGCGATCTCTGGCAAGTACTCGGCGCCGGCCAGGGCGATTATCCGCGCATCGTTGTCGCGCCGACAAACCAGCTGGATTTGTTTCAGACGATCCCGGAGTTGTTCAACCTCTGCGACAAGTATCAATGTCCCGGTCTGGTCTTGGCCGATCTCCTGATTTCCGAAGGAACCACGAGCATCGATCCGGACGATCTCGACTTCAAAGTGAAGATCGACCGGGGCGAATTGATTCTGCCTAACAACAATGGAAACGGAAATGGAGCGAATCCGGCGAGCGGTTACAACGACAAGACGTATCTGCGTTACAAAAACACTCCGAGCGGAATTTCGCCGCGCGCCGTGCCGGGAGTGCCCGGTCACATTTTTACCGCCGCGACCGACGAGCACGATGAAGACGGCACGCTTATCAGTGATGAATTCACCAATCCGCAAAAGCGGCGGATGATGGTGGAGAAACGCGCCCGCAAAATGGAAGGCGTCATCAAGGAGATTGCGCCGCCGAAACTCGTTGGTCCGGAAAAGGCCGACGTCACGCTGGTGGGTTGGGGCTCAACCGAAGGCGTGATCCGGGAAGCGGTGGAAAAACTGGCAGCCGAAGAAGGCATCGTGGCCAATCAGCTCGCCATCAAATGGATCGTGCCGCTGCACGCGGCGGAAATCGGCGCCATTCTCGGGCGCAGCAAGAACGTTATCCTGGTCGAGAACAATCAGAGCGGCCAGTTCGCTCGTTATCTCCGGAGCGAAACCGGCTTCGCAGCGCACGGTCACATCCGCAAGTACGACGGCGAACCCTTCATGCCACACCACATTGTCGAAGCAGTGAAATCGCAATTGGCCGGCACGACCCGCCTTTCCGTTCCTGTCCATGAAGTTAACGCCTAACGAATCATGAGCGCACCAACTGCACCGCCCGCCACAACTACCGAGCCCGGCCAATTAACGAAAGATACTTACCGCGGCCGGATCCATCCTGATTGGTGTCCCGGCTGCGGCGATTTTTCGGTGCTGGCCGCACTGCAAACAGCGATGTTTGAGTTGGGATTGCAACCGCATCAGGCTTGCGTCATCAGCGGCATCGGTTGTTCTTCGAATCTGCCGGGTTACATCAACAGTTATGGCATGCATACATTGCACGGCCGTTCCCTGGCGGTTGCGACCGGTGTGAGATGCGGCAACCACGAGCTGAAAGTGATTTGCACCGGCGGCGACGGTGATGGTTACGGAATTGGCGGGAACCATTTTGTTCACACCATGCGGCGCAACGTTGACCTCACTTACATCGTGATGGACAACCAGATTTATGGCCTAACGACCGGCCAATGCTCGCCCACCAGCGTCAAGGGAATGAAAACCAAGAGCACGCCGCACGGGAGCGTTGAGAACCCGATCAATCCGATCCCGATGGCAATCGTTGGCGGTGCCACCTACGTCGCGCGCGCGTTCAGCGGCAAACAGAAACACATGGTCGAAATGCTCAAGGGCGCCATTCAACACACGGGCTTCGCGCTGGTGGATGTTTTCAGTCCTTGCGTCACTTACAACAAGGACAACACCTATCAATGGTTTAATCCGCGAGTAAAAATTCTCGAGGAACAAGGCCACGATCCGACCGATCTGCATCAGGCGATCGAGCGCGGTTTTCAGTGGGGCGACGAAATTCCGATCGGATTGTTCTGGCGTCGGACCGACCTGCAAAGCCTGGAAGAGCTGGAACCGGTGTTGCACACCGGCGAAGGCCCGCTTGCTTTCCGCAAGCTCGGCGTTTCTCCGGAACAAGCGAAACGTCTGATCCAGGAATTATTGTAGTGGCGGCCGTGTCGGCTGCTCTTTCCGTTTCCTACTTCCTGATTCTTACTTCCTACTTTCGCGTCAGCCGCCCTGATCGAGAGCCTCTTCGGTGCCCAGATTATCTCGTTCTCCGCTTAGTTCGCCCCTTGGTGCAGGTGCGCCCGCGCGCTGTTCGCCGGGACGCGGCTCGGCCCGCGTAAGTTTCTGTCCCTGGCGTGAGAAGCCTGTTTTCCCTACGGCGACACACATGCAACCGGTGCCTTCAGCACAACCCTGACAACAATAGGTTTCGCCATCGTGTGTGTATCCTTCTCCAGGCCAGTCGTTCTTGATCATTCCGCAACCGGGGCATGCCGGTTTTGGAGTCGACTTTTGAGAACGACGGCTTTGCGGTTTTTCAGCCGCGATAGTCTTTTTTGCGTTGTTCATTCGGTGGCCATCTTTCAAAGATAGTATCGGTTCTGCAGGTGTAATTGCGCTCGCGATGCAGCTCTAAAAGCCGGCCAAAACGACGGGACGCTGGACTTTTTCTCGGGTGAGCGCGACATCCTCCAATGATTACTAAGGTTACGAGTTTGCTCGGTAGTTGGGTGGTCTTACTCGGCGCATGGCAAGCAAGTGCAGCGGACCTCGAAATTTCGATTCCGATCCAGATCACTCACGCCCAGAACTTCGATCCATCGCCATCACCGGACGGGAAGAAACTCGTTTTTATTTCGATGCTATCCGGCAAGGAACAGCTGTTCACGATGGACGCCGACGGCAAAAACATTGCGCAGCTCACACGCGATGATGCCGACCACGAAGATCCGGCCTGGTCGCCGGATGGGAAGAAGATCGCGTTTGTTCTGCATCACCAAGGAACGGACCAGCATCGCGGTGATGAACGCGGACGGCAGCAACGTCGACGTGCTCACGCCGAAGGAGCACAACACCATTCACCCGAACTGGTCGGCCGACAGCAAGCAGGTGATCTATTGCACGAATGACGATCTCGCGCCGCCGAAGAAAAACGAGGCGCAGATCAACGTTGTCGATCTTGCGACCAAAAAGATCACGCCGCTCATCACCGGCGGCATCAACACTTACGGATCGTGGTCGCCCGACATGAAACAGATCGCTTTTCGCAAAATCATCGGAGAAGAGAACTCGGAAGTTTTTCTGGCGAACGCCGACGGCTCGAATCTGCGGAATTTGACCAATAATCCGTTCTTCGACGGCTGGCCGGCGTGGTCGCCCGATGGCCGGAAGATTGCGTTCGCATCCAATCGTCGCGCGTCACGGCTACCAAATTTTCGTGATGGACGCGGATGGCGCCAATGTGCGTCTCATCGCCAACACCGAAGGGCGCGGCACCGCGCCGCGCTGGTCGCCCGACGGAAAGACGATCTACTTCACAAATTGCGTGGAGAAAGATTACGGAACGGACTGCGAGATTTTAATGGTGCGATCCGAGCCGCAACCGATAGGGAAGTAAGAAGTGGGAAGTAGCGAGCCACATCTTTCAACCGACCAGCCTTCGCGAAAGGGCTACGGCTCGCCAAGCACGGCTGCCGCTACACTTTTAAGCGCCCGCCAGCAAGATCGACGATCGAAGAGACGCGGGCGTTGACCGCTCGCACCATCCGTTTTGTGCTCTGCATGAGCCACGAATAGGTTGAGAGGGAAGGCGGCGCGGGCTACGATAACGCCTTGGCGCTTGACCCTTTCAGCTCCCTGCAGCGGTCCGTGTTCATGAGCGGACGCGGCTTTTCTTATTTTGCTGAGACCCCCGGATTGCCCCTCTCGCTTAAATGCATGTTCAACGGGCGCGCCCTTTACAGATTCGGACGCGCTGAGGTCGCAGTCGACGACCGGGGTTATTTAATCCTGAATGTCCAGCGAAGCCTGGTCTCCGCTCCGATGCCGCCGGTGTAGATTGCCCTTGTGATGCCGCGCAATTAGAGGCATGAGCAGCACGCGCGGTGAAACACGGCGCTGCATGAAGGCACTCGTCACGCAACAGCATCAAACTCGAGTCGAAGAGGTGCCTCGGCCCACACTCGCGGATAGCGAGCTCCTCCTGCACGTCACGGCGTGCGGCGTTTGCTTTTCGGACATTCACAAGATCCGATTTCGGGGACTGGAGAAGCCGATCGTGTTAGGTCACGAGCTGACCGGGCGGGTGGTCGAGACGGGAAAGGACGCGCTCAAGTTTCAAGTGGGCGATCGTGTGGTCGTCGCGCATCACGTTCCCTGTCTTCGTTGTCACTACTGCCGGCGTGGAAATATTTCGATGTGCGCGCAGTTCAAAGAAACCAATCTCGATCCCGGTGGCTTCGCGGAGTTTGTGCGTTTGCCGGCGCTGCATGTAGAGAACGTCGCCTTCCGAATTCCGGACGCGCTCACTGACGCGGAAGCCTCGTTCATGGAACCTCTAGGTTGCTGCGTGCGCGCGGTGAAGCGAGTTGGCGTGCAAGCGTCGGATGTCGTGGTTCTGGTTGGATTAGGTTCGATAGGTCTGCTTTTGATGCATTTGATTCGCCATGCTGGCGCGGAGTGTATCGGGCTCGATCTCGACCCAGCCCGGCGCGAGTTAGCCCACTTGTTGGGCATGACCGCAACATTTGCGGGTTCGGAGCCGGGCTTCGGGAAATTTCTCGCGCAGGTAACGGAAGGTCGCGGTGCGGATGCTGTATTCCTAACGGCCGGAAATCCGTCCCTGGTTGCTGAAACATTCTCCTGGTTACGCGCGGGCGGGACATGCCTCATCTTCGCGAGTCTTCATCCTGAGTCTCAGGTCCGTCTCGACTGGAATGAACTTTACTACCGCGAAATCAACATTGTCTCCTCGTATTCTGCTGCGCCCGATGATCTGCGAGAAGCTCTTCAATTACTCGCGGACGGTTCAGTTCGCGTAAGACCTATGACCGGACACACCTTTGCTTTCGAAAAGTTCTCTGAGGCTTTGGCAGCGATTGAAAGCCGCGCGATTCTCAAAGCGATTATGACTCCAGGTTGATGATGAGCTCGCCGAAGGACGAGTCCGTCCGGCTGACGGACACGAGTAGTAACGCCTCGATGCGAGCGGTGCTCTTTTACGCGCCTGGTGATTTGCGTTTGCTGGAAACTCCGATCCCATCTGCTGGTCCGGGCGAAATTGTTGTTAAGATTGCTGCTGCGCTCACCTGTGGGACGGATTTCAAAGCGTATCGACAAGGTCATCCTGTTTTGCTCGCACGCACGCCTTCGCCCTTTGGACACGAGATGGCGGGAACGATCAGCGAAGTTGGTTCAGGAGTAACTACACTCCGCAAAGGCGATCGTGTCGTGGTCCTGAACTCTGGGCCGTGCGATCGTTGCTTCTACTGTCAGCAAGGAACGCCGGAACTCTGCGACAATCTCGAGCTATTGAATGGCGCTTATGCCGAATACATTCGAGTTCCGTCGCAGATCACGCGTCACAATGTTCACATCGTGCCGGCGCACTTAAGCTTCGCCGAAGCGGCGCTGGCGGAACCATTCGCGTGCGCGCTTCACGCGGTCGACAAAATGCAAGTCCAGCAGGGCGAAACGATCGTGGTGATCGGCGCGGGTAATATGGCGCGACTCCTCATTTGCTCTCTAAAGTCCGCCGGCGCGCGTGTGCTCGTGATTGGTCGAAACGCCGAGCGGCTCCGACTCGCGACTGCGGCAGGAGCGGACGATGTCATTGATCTAAGCCGCGAAGCAGATGCAGCCGAGGCCGTACGCCATCGAACTTCGGGCAATCGCGGCGCGGATGGTGTGATTGAGGCGGTTGGTAAACCGGAGACCTGGTCGCTGGGCGTTGGTATGGTGCGGAAGGGTGGGAAAGTATGTCTCTTTGGTGGTTGCGCGGCCCGGAGCAAAGTCGAGCTCGACACCCATCGCATTCATTACAACGAGATCTCCCTTTTCGGCGTTTTTCACCATCGGCCCGGGTATGTGCGACAAGCGATCGAACTCCTTAGCAAGGGAGCGGTGCCACGCGTGCTGCTGATCGATCGCGAGATTAGTCTCGACGAAGTCGTGCCCTTTTTTGCGGCGAACCGCGATGCAAGCGTGCTCAAAGCAGCGGTGATGATGTAGATTTGACCGCTTTAAGCGGTCAAGTTCTTTAGCCACTATTCGTTTCGCGCGGGCACGAAAAAGTTAGGCTTTGCGGTGGGACACCACACAAGAGCATTTGCGGGCTGCACCGATGGATGTTTCGTTTTGCCATGAACCATGATGTGACTCGCAGGAAATTCCTGGGCGCGACGCTGGCGGGCGGCGCGACTATTTTAGCGGGAGGATTACCGAAACTTGTGACGGCTGCAGATGCTACCAAATCTACGTTCCAATTGGGCGGCGATGTTACGGTGGATCGACTTGGGTTTGGGGCGATGCGCCTGACGGGAGCGGGGATTTGGGGTTGGCCGCCCGATCGCGAGAATGCAAAAAAGGTTCTGCGGCGCGCGATTGAGCTCGGAGTGAATCTCATCGACACGGCCGACGCTTACGGTCCGGAAACGGACGAGCTCTTGATTGCGGAAGCGCTTCATCCGTATCCGAAAGGACTGGTCATTGCGACGAAGGGCGGTCTTACCCGACCAGGGCCGGGCAGCTGGGTACCAGACTGTCGGCCCGAGCGCTTATCGCAATGCGTCGATCAAAGTCTGAAGCGATTGAAACTCGACCGGATCGATCTCTATCAGTTGCACACGGTTGATCGCAAGGTGCCGATCGAAGAATCGCTCGGCGCGCTGAAGGCCGCGCAGGATGCCGGAAAAATTCGGCACGTTGGATTATCGAATGTCACGACACAGGAAATCGAACGGGCGAAAAAGATCTTGCCCATCGTCAGTATTCAGAACCGATACAACATCGAAGACCGTGATTCGGAAGAGGTCTTGTCTTATTGTGAAAAGGAGAAGATGGGATTCCTGCCTTGGGCACCAGTTGGCGGGAGTGGAAGAAGTTCATTGACCAAGACGGGCAATCCGCTCGAAGCCGAAGCGAAACGTCGTAACGTCAGCGCCGTGCAACTCGCGCTCGCGTGGCTGCTGCAGAAATCGCCGGTTATACTGCCAATCCCGGGAACATCGTCGCTTGCCCATCTCGAAGAAAATATGGCCGCAGCGAAACTTCAGCTTACTCCAGAGGAATGGAAGAAGATTGAGGATTCGGCTGGGAAGAGTTGAGTGACACAGCCTTCGCCAGGGCTTCGGCGTGAACAAAGAAAGAGGGTCGCATCTATTTTTTAACATTTGCACGAGCTGAGAGATTTCGTTCTTCAGAATGCGCGTAAGTCGCTGGTTGGTTTTACGACAGCGTCATCGTCGCGGAGCGGGACATGTTCAGATGTCAGCCGCCTTCGCACGAGGCTACGGCGTGCCAAGGAGGTCACGGGTCAGCGGTCAGAAGACAGATTCAAGCCAACGCCGAACACCGAACACCGAATGTCGAACGCCGAATTCAGTAGGCAGCTCCTAACAGGAAAAGTAACAATAAAGAACCCTGTCGTTTTCGGTGGCGGCATCGGTAATTCGCCCGGGATGATCTGATCTGCTAAATACTTTAGTGCTCGGATTTCGGCCGGCCATCTTCTCTGCCTTCCAAGGCTACCGACGCGCTGATTTCTTTGGTGATTTGTCTGCGGGTCTGACCGTAGGAATTATCGCCCTGCCACTGGCAATCGGTTTCGGAATCGCATCCGGGGTGACGCCGCAGCAGGGACTCTGGACGGGAATAATCGCGGGGTTGGCCGTCGCGCTCCTGGGTGGCTCGCGGTTTCAGATTGCCGGACCCACCGGCGCATTTGTGCCGGTCTTGTTCGCCACCGTGGCGAACTACGGCTACGGCGGTCTTGCCGTCGCCACGATCATGGCGGGCGTGATGTTGGTGGTGCTGGGCGCGCTAAAAATGGGGCGGTTACTCAAATTCTTTCCGTATCCGGTGGTAGCGGGATTTACGAGCGGAATAGCAGTGATCATTTTCTGCGGGCAGCTCGACGAATTTCTTGGGCTCGGATTGAAAATGCCGGAGCATGTTCCACAGCAAATCGCCCTACTCGCAGGGCATCTGGCGAGCGTGAATTGGTACGCGGCGGCAATCGGCGCGTTATCGGTGGCGATCGTTTACCTTTGGCCACGGATGAGCCGGCGCGTGCCGGGAAGCATCGTTGCGGTGGGCGCGGCTGCGCTTGTCGCCTATTTCGGACATTTACCGGTAGCGACGATCGGCAGCAACTTCGGTGGGATCGCGACCGGCTTTCCCGGGTGGCATTTTCCGGATATTTCGCTGGAAACGATGCGCCAGCTCATGGGGCCGGCGTTTACAATTGCTGCGCTCGGCGCGATTGAATCCCTCCTCTCCGCGATGGTGGCCGATGGAATGGCGGAGACACGCCATGATCCGAATCAAGAGCTCATCGGCCAGGGTATCGCTAATATTTTCTCGCCGCTGGTTGGGGGCATTGCTGCGACCGGAGCGATCGCACGAACAGCCGCAAATATTCGCAATGGCGCGCGGACACCGGTCGCTGCCATCATCCATTCGCTCGTGCTCCTAACCGTCGCGCTCCTGGCCGCGCCCATTGTTGCCTTTATTCCGCTGGCTGCGCTAAGCGCTATCCTGATCACGGTGGCGATTCGGATGGCGGAAGCGCACACGTTCATTGAATTATGGCGCGGTCCGCGAAGTGACTTCGCAGTCATGGTGACGGCGTTTGCCCTGACCGTTCTATTTGATCTCACCGTCGGCGTCGCGGCCGGGATGTTCATGGCGATGGTAATTTTCCTGCGCCAAATGGAAGCAGTTTCCCACATTCGCCTTGTGACGCCGGAGAGCGAGCCGGAATCCCCCGGCA
>CAWAHI010000006.1:0-29193 GCA_963781735.1 uncultured Verrucomicrobiae bacterium
GCGCATGATTACGCGAACCTTGGGTTGCCGCTGCTCGATTTGATTTCAGAGGGAAACATCGGCCTGATGAAAGCGGTCGAACGTTTTGATCCGGCGAAAGGTGGGAAACTTTCCACTTATGCCGCATGGTGGATCAAGCAATCAATCAAGCGCGCGCTCGCCAATCAATCGAAGACGATTCGTTTGCCGGTACATCTGGTCGACAAAATCTCCAAGATGCGCCGTGTCTCATTGCAAATGAGCGAGGAACTCGGCCGCGAACCGACCGACGACGAGCTCGGCGAAGAGATCGGTATTGCCGCTGGAAAAGTTTCGCAATTGAAGACGGTTTCGATTCGGCCCGCCTCACTTAACGCGCCGATCAGTGATGATGATTCCACCGAGTTTGGCGAAATCGTCGGCGACGAGGAAGCGATGACGCCGTTTGAGCTGTTGCGCGACAAAAATCTGCGTAACGAAGTAGGCGGTTTGCTCGAAGTGCTCGACGATCGCGAACGCAAAATTATTTTCTCGCGCTTCGGCCTCGATGGCGGCAAGCCCAAGACGCTCGAAGAAGTTGGGAAGAAATTTGGGGTGACGCGCGAGCGTATTCGCCAGTTGCAAAACATTGCGCTGTCGAAGTTGCGTCGCGCGCTGGCCAAAAAAGAGCGACCGATCGACATCGACCTGGAAATGCCGGTCGAGGCGTAAAACTTAATTCGTCATCCCGAGCGCAGCGAAGCGGAGTCGAGGGATCCCGCAAAGCTACCTTTAAGCTTTCGCAACGGGATTCCTCGGCTTCGCTCGGAATGACCGCTGGTCTAGATCTACCTCGCGATACGCAATTGAACGGTGTCGACCAGCGTGTCGCCGGCCCGCAGATCGCTGATGATTACCAGATTGTCGCTCGGCGAAGTCAAATTTGCCTCGCGCAGATAATTTTCCGCCGCTTCGATCGTCGCATTCGGATCATCGGAAAATTTTATCCGCACCGGACATACTCCCCAGCAAAGCGCCAGTTGACGTCGAACTTCCTCACTTGGGGTGAAAGCAAAAATCGTGGCGTGTTCCGGACGCAGATTCGAAGTGTGGCGCCCCATCGTGCCATGTCTGGTGAAAACGATGATTTTTGCGCGGGGCAATGAATTGGCCAGGACGACGGCAGACGCGACCGTTTTTTGTCGCACGTCTTCAAGGACGGCGTCCTTCGCGTAACCGGCTCCGCCGCTGCGCTCGATACGAAGGGCAACACGATTCAAGACGCGCACACATTCCACTGGATAACTCCCGACACTAGTTTCGCCGCTCAACATGATGGCGTCAGCTTGTTCGAAGACCGCGTTAGCGACGTCGGTAATTTCGGCACGCGTCGGCAAGGGATTATGGATCATTGATTCCAACATGTGCGTGGCAACAATCACCGGCTTTCCGAGACGTGCGCATAGTTTCACAATTTTGCGTTGAATAATCGGCAGCTCCTCCAGCGGGACCTCTATGCCGAGATCGCCTCGCGCCACCATGATGACATCGGCGGCTGCGATAATTTCGTGAATCAAACGGACGGCAGACCGATCTTCGATCTTCGCCATCACCTGGGCCTTGCTCTTCTTCTGCGCGAGCAGCTCCCGCAACTCTTCCAGATCGCTCCGCTGCCTGACAAAGCTCAACGCAATAAAGTCCACGTTCATTTCCACTCCCAGCGCGACATCGCCGAGATCTTTTTTGGTGAGCGGCGGCAGGTTCACACGGACGCCGGGCAGATTAATATGGCGGCGTGACCCTAGAGTTCCGGGAGTGATGACCTTGCACCGAATGCGGTTCTCCCGTTTTTCCAGGACGAGCAGATGAATGACGCCGTTATCAACCAAAACGGTGTCGCCTTCGTTGATGTCGTTGATCAATCCATCGTAATTCACATCCACAGAGTAGGCTTCTTCGCTCTTTGCCCCGCGAACGGTGAATTCCAGGATGTCGCCTGGTTTCAGATGCAGATCGGTCTTGAGATCGCCGGTACGAATGGCGGGGCCTTGCGTATCCATGAGAATGGCGACGGCCCGGCCAAGTTCCTCCGCAATGGCCCGGATTCGCGGAACGATTTCACGGACCCAATCATGTTGCGCGTGACTCATGTTCAGTCGGAAGACATTGGCGCCTTCGTCTACCAATTGCTAGCGGATATTCGGGTTGCTCGGTCGCCGGCCCAAGCGTGCAAATGATCTTGGTTTTGCGCATGCCGCAGACCTCAGCAGGCGTCGCTGGACCCCGCGCAAAACTCGGGACTGTTAATATTTGCAAAATCTTGGTCTAAGAAAAGACGCTTTACCCAACCAACGTAGCCGTGGAGGAAATGCGAGATCGAAACCAGGCAGGGATGAGGGAAAGATTTGGGCTGTAAAAAGGATCGTGGTGCAATTGATTTCCCCATTTCGCGTTCATCCACTCCAGCTCCTCTTGAACGCGCGCCCTTATCGTCAGAAGGAGGCAACGCCGCGCGAGGCGGACTCGCGGTGGATCAGATTGGCGTGGGGCGTCCAGACGATTTGCCAGCCGCCGTTCACGCAGTCGCAAACAAAAATCCACGTCGTTGAAATTGGCGGCCAGGGCTTCATCAAATCCGTGCACGTACTCAAACACCTCCCTTCGGACGGCCATGCACGCGGCTGTCACGGCCGAGTAATATAGAGTTAAAATAAAAGTGCGATTCTGAAGTGGCGGCGGTTGGGCGGGGAAGCGATGGAACGCATGCGAAGCTACGCCACCCAGCCCAGTAATGACGCCGCCGTGCTGCAAAGTGCCGTTCGGAAACCAAAGTCGCGCGCCAACGGCGCCAACCTACTTCCGCACCGCATGGCTTACCAACTCGCGGAGCCAGCTCGCTCAGTTGCCTCGGTATCATTATCAGAAAAGCCAGAATCTCGCCCCTCACTCCTTGGCGCCTAGATTAATCAAACGGCTGAAGTTGAATTCTCCCGCAACGTTTACGACGCGCGTGTCAGGTTCGGCTGCCAGCTTTTCCAGATAGGCTCGGGCCTCTCTTTCGACCGAGCCGTTGACGACCACGATAATCTCGGCCGGAAAATAACTCGTGTGATAGCGGACCGACGCGACGCATTACTCCAGCAGCTCGACGTGATCACGAGTGGGAATAATGATCGAGGCCAGTGGCGCTGGGTTCGGCAGATCGAAAACGACACGATGCCAGTCTACATTTTCCGGGCAGGGCGTGACGCGACCGGCCATTCTACGCCGTTTCAAATGATCAGCGATGGCGCGGCGCGCGGCTTCACGCGCGTACGGTTTTGCTTCCGCGTCATGAGCCACGCTTCCCTCGATCATCCGCCAGTGATACAAGACGCGTGGAATGTGTCGGATTTGGTCCGCTCGTAACTGCTCACTACAGCGCAAGGCGACATCGTAATCCTGCGAACCTTCGAACCCTTCGCGAAAACCGCCCACTTCTCGTAAGAGTGCGCTGCGATAAATACCGAGGTGACTGATACAATTCTGCCCCAATAACAGCTCCGGATTCCAGTCCGACTTAAAGTACGGCCGACAGCGCGCTCCTGTCTCATCAATCTTGTCTTCATCGGAATAAATGAGGCCGGCCTCCGGATGTTGATTGAGTGTCGCCGCGACCACGGCAAGAGCGTGTTCCGCAAGCAGATCGTCCTGGTCGAGCAAGGCCACCCATTCGCCCGTCGCCAGTGCGAGCGCCGAATTCGAGCAGGCGGCAATGTGACCGTTGTGTTTGCGAAAGGTGATTTTGATCCGTGTGTCGCCCGCGGCAAACTTGTTCAAAGCAGCCGGGACTTCCGGATTCGTGGACGCATCGTCAGCTATACAAAGCTCCCAAGACTCGTAAATATGATCGCGCACGGACTTGATTGCCGCTTCGAGCAGATCGAATTGAGGATTGTAGACAGGCAGTACCGATCGAAATCAGCGGATGCCTACGCAGCGCGCGCAAATGCCTTCGAATGGCGATGTGTTCCCGCTCGCCCACGGTATCGAAGCACTTTATCCAGGCGGCGTAAGACCGATCGGGCACACGCTTTGGAAACTCGCCAGCGGCTGCGCAGCCTGCAATGTCGCGTATTCGCAGCGCGAGATCTTCCACCCGAAAATTTGTTTCCCACGTTTTCACCGCAGCCTTCCCGATTTTGTGCAATCGTTCGGGATCTTTTTTGAGCAGCGCGAGCGTCGCCGCGATGTTTTCTTCATCGTGCAAAACAAAGCCGTTCACACCGTCGAGAACGCGATCAACTAATTCGTGCGAACTTAGAAAGAACACACATTTCCCGCGGCCCATTCCTTCCGCGATTGCTAGTCGACTTCAGCCGCGATGAGAACATCACAATCACCGATTGCGCGCACGAAATCCGCGAAGCTGCTGAATCTCTGCACTTCACCCTCCGGCACACGCAATTCGCCTGCTTGCCTTATTCGCGATCTTGCCGCCGGCACGCCGATACCGGCCACGGCAAGACTCGTTCGTGTAATTTCGCCGAACATGATCGCGTCAGCTGCGGTTGCTGCCACGATTACGTCAGCGGCATCGAGTGCGGCACGCAGCCGCCGAGCGGCATCGCCCCGTTTCCCGGCAAACCGATCGCCCAATAAAGAGTCGCCGTTCCGCAGGCGCCTGCGAGTTCGATTAACGCGCTGGAAGTTTCGCCGACAAAAATCGTCGCCCGCGCCTGGTTGAATCTCTTGCGCAGCTCTTCCCAGGACTCTGACGGCGCGATCTGGAAGAAATCTTTGCCGCTCTCACTCTTTTGAAGGAAATCGAGCAGGTAACGCAATTGCGCCGTCGCCGTTTGCGACAAATTCTCCGCCGCGACGAATGCGATTCTGCAACGGGCGCTTTCACTCATTGCTTTTTCACGAGAATGTCATCTGTGTTTCGCGCGTTGCGACCAACTCGGAAATGATTTCCGCAAAGTCCACGGCCCGACCAAATCGTAATCCCGACATAACGTTCTTCAATTGGCTTCTGCTTTTTTAGCGCGTCCGCTTCAGGCGTGGGGGAACAACATTCGCCGCAGATTGCGTTTCGTTCGCGCGAACTCGCGCACAACGCGTTCCGGCACAGATCGCTTTGGTTTCGGTTCCTTGCGAATATCGAAACAGCGACCTTTTTTGCGGCAAACGGCCTTCGCGGTGTTGATCAGACTTTTCAGGTCAGCGATTTTCTTATTTGCTCTGTCCAGTTGTGCCTGGCTTTGTTCGAGTGCGGCGGCGAAGCTCTGCAACTGCTCAAGATGGCTGTCCATTACCAACTGCGCTTTGGCGCGGTCTTCGCGTAAGGCTGCAAGCTGCGACTCCAGATAGGCGATCACACGTCGCTGATGCTCCATCACGTCCTGCGCCTTCCTCTGATCTTCGAAAACCGCGTCAAACCAGATTTGCCGCGCTTCCAACATGCAAGCGCGATGCTCGGCGCGTCTCGTCTGCGCACGTGCATGCATCAAGTCGGCGATAACTTCGTAACTTTCAGTCAAAGCTGCCGTGTTCAGGAAAATCGCTTCGCGTAGCAGTGATGACTTCATCGCAGCTCGATTAGTAGCGATTCCCAAGCCAATTCCAGCGTGGAATTCCGCCACAT
Source organism: uncultured Verrucomicrobiae bacterium (assembly GCA_963781735.1). Taxonomy (GTDB): domain Bacteria; phylum Verrucomicrobiota; class Verrucomicrobiia; order Chthoniobacterales; family UBA10450; genus AV69. The sequence goes on from CAWAHI010000006.1 coordinate 5,585, forward strand.
TTTTTCCCTGTGCAAACGCTGACCACGCTCTCCTGAGTGGATCGGTCCGCTCCAGATCGAGCCCGTGCAGCATCACCAGCGCGTCCGAGGATAATTTCGGGCTCCACAGCTCCAGCTCACGTTGAAGCACGTTTCCCACGTCAACGTCGTCGATTAGGAGTGCGTTTCACCGAGCCATCGGCGAATTCCGCTGTCGCCGCCGGTCCCTCATCAATCAATCGCGAGATAGCCGGGAAAAATTCCACTGTCGCTTTTTGTGCTCTCTCCCAGCCACTGTCTTCCGCTACATTCTCATCGACCACTGCGCGCCGGATGGCAACGCAGCGGGACGAAACATTTTGCTGGGCCGCGGTCTGACAAAAAGCCAGGTGCGCCTGGGCATCACCCAGACCCAACGTGACGATCAACGCCGGCTTTTCCGAAGCGACGATATCGTGCAACAGCGGCAAATAAAATCGCATCCCGCCGCCGGTATAAAACTTTGGCTCGAAATTTCCGGCTCTCGAAAATTGGGGCAGCATCGCCTGCGAACTCTAGAGCGAAAAATGGCTGCGCCAAGCGCGCAAACATCCCCCTAAAAGAAGACGGCGCGTCGTCCCGACGCGCCGTCTCGCAGCAAACAAACACCAACCGGGTTACTTCAACTTCGAATCAATCTTTTTCGCCATTTCCAAATGCTTTCTCACGACCTCGGAGGTTTTACTGGCGAAGCCCTTCACATCAGGATTGCTGCCCTCTTTCGCTTGTTTTTCAAAGGCTGCCAGATCCTTTTCATGATCCTTCACCATCTGGCCCATGTAATCCTTGTCTGACTTCCACTTGCCCGGTTCTTTTGCCGCGGGCAACTCGACGTTTTCCTCCTTCGCCAGCGCCTTCAATTCGTCATTCGCCTTGCCATGATCTTTAACCATCCTCGCACCGAAGTTCTTCACTTCGCTATCGGTTGCATTTTGTTCTGCAACGCGGCCCATCGCCACTTCCATCATCCCTCCCTGGGCTGCATCTTTGATGAAAGCTTTGTCAGCTGAACTTAGGTTGCGGCCAGCAGTATTGGCCTTCGCTTTACCCGCTCCCTGCGCTGGCGAACTTGAACCACTGTAATCGGGTGTCGGATACGGTCTCGAATATTGGGCAAAGGCTGTCCCGCTTAAACCACTAAAAGCAATGGCAACCATGCCAAGTCTGACGGCGCTTTTTATGGAAAATTTGTGTTTCATAGTTTTTTATAGATTAAGGTGCCGGAGCAAACGCCAGCATATTTGTTTCGCAGCATCTGCCTAAGATGGCCGTAAGATCGCGCCCCGGCGTTCTTAGTTGCTCGTGTACGAGCTCTCCACTCGCGTCGCAACATCTTTGTAGCCGTAGTCCGCCTCGTAGATCTGCTTCATACAGCCAAGCGACTTCTTGCGATCGCCCATCTGTTCGTAAACCAAGCCAAGGTTGTAAACGATCTCCTTCTTCGTCGCGTCCATGGTCCCGATCTCGCGCGCCGCTTCTTCTAATTGCTTGGCCGCCAGATCGAACATACTCAGCTCACGATAACAACGCCCGAGCGCATTCATCGCCCGCAAACGTGCATTCGGATTCTGCCGCGCCCGCTGCAACTCCGGCAACGCCTCACGAAAATGCCCCGCATTCATCAAATTTTCCCCGAGTTCGAAGCGAAACTGCAAATCGGTCGGATTGCGCTCCACCCGTTTCCGCGCCTCGTCGATCAACATTTCCGCGCGTCGCTTTTTTGCCGCAACCAACGTCGCCTGCTTTTCCGCCAACGCCATGCTGTCGCCGGCATTGTTCGCCACTGCTTCTTCCAACGTCGCAATCTCGCGCTCTGTTTGCTTCACACCCAGATCGGAAATTTTTCGGACCAATCCCGGGTCACTCCCGTGCGTCAGATCGGACGCATATCGATACCACGCGATCGCCGCTTCCAGATCGTCCTTTTGCTCGCTCAAAGATCCGAGTCGTCGCGCCACATCGACATTTTGCGGCTCGGCCTCGTGCATGGCGTAGCTCTCAGCGATTTGCTGGCTTAACGATTCGCCCGACAGCTGCATCCGGCTCTGCTGTTCCAGCGACACCGCCGCTTCCTTGTCTTTGATCAGGTCGCGATAACTCTCGGCCGAACCCCAGCCACCGCTCTTCATCGAGCCGCGCGCGGAAGCATCCTTACCCAACCGCACCGCCGCCGCGTCCGCCGGGTCGATCGCGCTGATTCGATTGTAAATTTCTACTTCCCGCTCGCTGTCACCCAGGTCGTGGTAGAGGCGCGCCAGTCCGTGCATCACCTTGGTGTCGCGGGGGTTTTCTTCGAGGAAGGTTTGCAGCGCAAAAACCGCCGTCTCCGGCCACCCCGCTGCCGCTGCCGCCTCTTTCAACGCCAAATTCGCTTGTTTATTATAAGGTTCGTATTCGAGTATTTTTTCAATCAATTCGACCGCGCGTTTCGGGTCTTTCTTAATTTCGCGTTGCGCTTTCATTACCGAAACCGAAGCGGTCGAGACGTTGAAAAACTTCTTCTTCGCCGCCTTGAATCGCGTCACCTCCGTCCGGCGCAATAGTTGTCGGCCAGTAAGAAACTGCGGTTCCTGTTTGAGGATTCCCTGCAAAAGCGAAATGGCGTAACCGAAATTCCGCAGCTCGATCGCCGCCACCGCTTTCAGCCAGTGCGCACGCTGATCATCACTCAGTTCCTTCTCGGATTTAACGGCCATATCGCGCGACCATCACTATAATTTCAGCATCTCCGCCTCGTCACGACAAATGCTTCCCTACCGGCCGTCACCCGCGCTTGCAATACCCATGCTGTAGCTTACAAGCGGCGTCCGCACCGAAGATTTGGACATTGGATGTTGGGCGTTGGACGTTGAGTGTTTCAAGAATAGCTTACGGAGTTGACCCCGAACAATTTTCTCAGCCCTCGTAAAGGCTCTTCGCCCGTCGAGTTGGCTGGAGATGGACGATTCATATTACGCCGCAAGGATTTTGTCCCGGCATACCTGCGCGCATTCGAGACCGGTATTCTTCAGCAGCGTGCCGCCGAAGCCATCGAAGCACTGCGGTCATGTCGGGTTTGCCCGCGTGACTGCGAGATCGACCGTTTCAATAACAAGATCGGAGTTTGCAAAAGCGGACGACTGGCACGCGTCGCCAGCGCGTTTCCGCATTTCGGCGAAGAAGATTGTCTGCGCGGTTGGAACGGCTCGGGCACGATTTTCTTTGGCTGGTGCAATCTCCGCTGCGTTTTCTGCCAGAATTTCGAGACCAGCCAGTTCGGCGAAGGCGCCGAAGTGAACGCCCCAGAACTCGCCGGCATCATGCTCGATCTCCAGGAGATCGGTTGCCACAACATCAATTTCGTCACCCCCGAGCACGTCGTCCCGCAAATCCTCGAAGCGCTCGTAATCGCCATCGAACGCGGTTTACATTTGTCGCTCGTTTACAACACCTCGGCCTACGACAGCCTCGAAAGCATTCGCTGGATGGACGGCGTCGTCGACATCTACATGCCCGATTTCAAACTCTGGGACGCGGAGCATTGCCGAAAATACCTCGTCGCCAGCAACTATGCCGAAGCCGCGCGTGCCGTCATTGCGGCAATGCACGCGCAGGTTGGCGAACTCAAAGTAGACGTGAACGGCCTCGCCTTGCGTGGTGTGCTGGTCCGGCATCTCGTCATGCCCGGTTTGCTCGAGGACACTCGTGAAATCATGCGCTGGATCGCCGAAAATCTTTCGCCTGATACCTACGTCAACGTGATGGACCAATATTATCCCGCCCACAAAGCCGAAACCGAACCGCGCTTCGCCGAGATCAACCGCCGTACTTCCGATCACGAATTTTGCAGCGCACTCGAATTAGCGCGTGATGCCGGACTTTGGCGCCTCGACACTCGCTGGCGCAATGTCATTCCACACGGCGCTCCCGTTTGGCTGCCGCGCGCGCGACAGCGCGAGGCTTCCGCAAGGTAGGGGCGGTTCACCTTGCCCGTCCGGCTCGGACCCGCCCGCACGTGCAAGTCCGGCTCGGGCGGTTGCGGTTAATCGCCCCTACCTACAGCAAATCGAGCTGCGGCTTCTGCGCCTGCGGAAGGACTTGCGCCGATTTTTTTCTTTTTGCTTTGGTGTGAACGACCGCGCCGTTTGGGTTCTCCAAATGGGCAAGAATGTCTTTGGCGCGATCCAGGATTTCGTGCGGCAAGCCGGCCAATCGCGCCACTTGAATCCCATAGCTCTTATCCGCACCGCCCGGCACGATTTTGCGCAGGAAAATGATCTGTTCGTTCCATTCCCGCACCGCGACGTTGAAGTTCACCACGCCTTTGCGCTCGATCGCCAGCTTCGTCAGCTCGTGATAATGCGTCGCGAAGAGCGTGCGCGCCTTGATCTTGTCGTGCAGAAATTCCGCCACACTCCATGCGATCGACAAGCCATCAAAGGTCGAGGTTCCGCGCCCAATCTCATCGAGAATGATGAGGCTACGCTCGGTCGCATTATTTACGATGTTCGCCGTCTCGTTCATCTCGACCATGAACGTCGATTGGCCGCGTGCAAGATCATCGCTCGCGCCTACCCGTGTGAAAATGCGGTCGACCAAACCGATTTCTGCACTTCGTGCTGGCACGAAACTTCCGATCTGCGCCATCAGAACAATGAGCGCGACCTGCCGAATATAGGTCGATTTGCCGGCCATGTTCGGTCCGGTGATAATGGCGAGACGAAGTCTCTCGCTGTCGAGCTCGGTATCGTTAGGAACGAATTTCTCTTCCACCAGATTTTGATCGAGCACTGGGTGTCGACCGTCAGAAATCGTCAACCGGAGCGAGTCGTCCAATTGCGGACGGCAGTAGTGAAACAAACGCGCGGTCTCCGCCAGCGAGCAAATTGCATCTACGACCGCGATCGCACCCGCCGTTTTTTGCAATGGTCCAAGTTCCGTTAGCGTTTCATCACGCAATTTGTGGAAAAGCGAATACTCCAGGTTTCGTGCTCGCTCGTCCGCGCCCAAAATCTTTGCCTCCATCTCCTTTAGTTCGGGCGTAATGAAGCGCTCCCCGCCAACGGTCGTTTGCTTGCGGGTATAGTGCATCGGCACACTGCCCAGATTCGATTTCGTGACTTCAATGAAATAGCCGAAGACGGAATTGAACCGGACCTTTAGTGATTTGATTCCAGTCGCGGTGATTTCACGTTCCTGAAGGGCGTTGATCCAATTCTTGCCCTCGCGCGAGCCATTGCGGAACTCATCAAGCTGCGGATCAAAACCGTCGCGGAAAATTCCGCCCTCTTTCAACGCCAGCGGCGCATCATCGACCAGCGCTGTCTGCAATTTCGCCGCCAACTCCGGCATTTCCGCGATTTCATTTTGCAAACACTCAACCAAAGATTCCTGCTGTGGCTGTGGTGACAGGCGTGTCGCCTGCAATTCCGCCACTTCCGCTCGGCCTGCGGCCGACACGGCCGCCTCTACAGAAGAATCGCTCTTCCCGAAGTTTATTCGCTCAGTCAGCTTGGCCAGTTCCGTTTTTAATCCGGGAATCTGCTGGAGCGCATTCTTGAGCGTAACCAGGTCCCGCGCATTGCCGGAAGCCTGCGAAAGCCGCCCGGCGGCGCGCTCGATATCGCGAATCGATTTGAGCGAATGACGCAATGATCCGAGCAAGTCCGATTCGTGCAACAGATCGGCAATCATCTGTTGCCGGCGATTCAGTTCACTCAAATCGCGCAATGGCTGCAAAATCCAGCTGCGCAGTTTCCGTCCGCCCATCGGGGTGACGGTACGGTCGAGCACCGCCAGCAGACTGGTGTCGCGAGCACCGCGGGATTCGACCAGATCAAGATTCGTCTGCGTTGCAGCATCAAGCACAACGTGATCGTCTGCCGATTCACAACGCAAGGTCGCCAGGTGATCAATTTTTCGCCGCAAATGGTGCTTGAGATAATGAACAATCGCGCCCGCCGCGCCGATCGCTGCCGGCATTTCCGAGCATCCGAAGCCATCGAGCGATTTCGTTTTGAAATGCTCGCACAAGGTGAACGTCGCCTGTTCAGGAAGGAACGCGTAACTGTCGTGCGCAAGCACATGCTCAATCGTAGAAAAACGATCGCGCTGTTCTTCGCTCACCAAAATTTCCGACGGCCCGACCCGGGCCAGTTCGTCAGCAAGCGCCGTCTGGCTAGCCAATTGCATCAGCCGGAACTCACCGGTTGTTAAATCTGCATAAGCGAATCCGAAAGCCGTAGTGGATTCGTGCTCATAAATCGCCGCAAGATAATTCGCGCGTTTCGCTTCCAACAAACCCAGTTCACTCACCGTTCCAGCGCTGATGATTTGGGTAATATCGCGCGTCACGATCCGCCCGGGTTGCGGCTCGCTCGTCTGATCGCAAATCGCCACCCGTTTTCCCGCTTTAATCAGTTTCGCGATATAATTTTGCGCCGCGTGATACGGCACTCCGCACATCGGCACGCCGTTGCGTTTCGTCAGCGCGACATTCAGCAAGCCAGCCGCTTCCTTCGCGTCCTCAAAAAACAGCTCGTAAAAATCGCCAAGGCGGAAAAGCAACAACACATCCGCCGGTACACTCCCGCGCAACCGCTGGTACTGCTGCATCATCGGAGTAATCGCGTCGGCCATTTGCACCCAAGATGAATTCAGCGCCCGCTAATTGCGAGTTTCGAATTTTCGGGACACGACCTGGCCCTCGCCCGCGGCTTGCCACGCGTGTCGCCGCCCGCTCACTAAGGAACGGCTAGACTTCCCGTAATATGGACAGTATACTGTCCATGTGAAATCAATCACGTATACCGCGGCGCGCGAGAATCTGGCCAGCACGATCAATCGAGTTTGTGAAGACCACGCGCCTGTTATTATTACGCGAAATCGCGATCAAGCCGTTGTCATGCTTTCGTTGGCGGAATATGAGTCGCTTCAGGAAACCGCGTATCTGCTCCGTTCGCCCGCAAACGCGAAGCGGCTGTTGAAATCAATTGAGTCGCTCGAAAGCGGTAAAGGCATTCGGAAGAAATTGAAGCTGTAGACGTGGATGTCGTCTTCTCCGCCGAGTCGTGGGAGGAATATCTCTACTGGCAGGAAACTGATCCAGGCACGCTAAAGCGCATCAACCTGCTTATCAAAGACATGATGCGCGATCCGTATCGCGGCATGGGGAAGCCTGAGCCACTGAGACACGCACTGCAAGGCTACTGGTCGCGCCGCATCACTTCAGAACATCGAATCATTTACAGAAAGGCAGGTAATCAGATCCTGATCGCGCAACTGCGATATCACTATCGCTAATGCAAGCGGAGGCTAATTCCGCATTGCAATCGAGGGTGTCCGCATTGCTCGCCGCGCCGTTGCGACGCGAAGGCGGATCGGCGCCCTAGTTTTGGGACCCTCCATATTTTGAAACCGGCCCAGCTTCCTCAAGCTCCATTTTCTTCTTTCGACGTTCGGCGTTCGGCGTTGGAGCGTTGGGCGTTTCCGCTGCCTCAGTCCCGCAGCGTATTCATCCCCTGCCGGATGATGCGATCGATCAACTGTGGATAGGCCAGGCCTGCCTTACCCGCGGCCCGGGCGAAATCTTCATCCTCGGCCAGAATCGGATTTGGATTGGCCTCGATAAAATAGATTTCGTTTTTCGGCGTTAACCGCAGATCGATGCGCGCGTAGCCGTCGATTGTGAGGAGACGATAGATGCGCCTGCATGTTGCTTCGATCCGCGTGATCAACGCTGGCTCGAGTCCTTCGGCGAATTTGTTCCGCAAACCCCAGCGTTTGCGATATTCCTCGTCCCATTTCGCGCGGTATGTCGCAATCTTTGGTTCATCGGGTGGCACTTCCCGGAAGACCAGCTCGCGAACTGGAAAAACTTTCAGCCGCCAATTGCCCATGAGACCGACATACAGTTCGCGGCCCGCGATGTATTCCTCCGCGATCACGTCGGCGTCGTGGCTCTCATGAATAAATGCTGCTCGTTCGCGGAACTGCTCGTCCGTCTCGACAAACGACGCCTGCGAAATCCCGTAGGAAGCTTCCTCCTTTACCGGTTTCACCAAAATCGGGAAGTTGAGCTGTTTCGGTCGGGCAATGCGTTGGCCTCGGGGAATGACCACGAAATTCGGCACGTGGATACGGTGGTAATGCAGAATTTTTTTCGAGATGCCCTTGTGTTTGCAGAGAACAAGACCGGTCGCGCTGCAACCGGTGAACGGGACGCCCTGCATTTCGAGGAAGGAAACGATGTTCTGATCGAAGCCGCGGTTATTCTTGAACTGATCGGCCAGATTAAAAATCACGTCAGGTTGGAAGGTTGCTAGCTTCTGCCGCAGCAGATCGAGATCATCAAAAATGGCGAGATGTTCTTCGGTGTGACCGAGGGTTCGCAGCGCGCTCAGGACGTTGGCCTCGGTTTTCCAATCCTCCGTCTTCATTTCCTTGCTCAGGTCCTGGTCGATCTTGGTCGGCCGGATGGCGTCGAACAGGGCAAGGACCTTTAGTTTTTTCTTCACGTTATTTGGTGCGCTTAAACTTGCCGGTAAAAAGGTAATTCATCACCAGCGTAGTTATATAAGCGGAAATGCGAAACTCCTGCTGTGGATCGTCGTTATGCGCACGAAGGCCGAGGTGATCGCAACGTTCGATCAGCCGCGTAAGAAGCTCATTCACGCGGTACTTCTTCTCGTTAGTCCACTGGCAAACTGCATTGAGCAGACGGCGACGCCGCGCCCGCAGATACGAACTCGCTTTTATCCCGGCGGGCGCGGCGAAAAGTTGTCGCAGATCGGCGTCGTAAAACCCGGGATAAGTGTCTTCGTAAAACTTTCGTTTACGCGCGTAATAGGTCTTGAGCTTGAGGTTCAGACAATTGTACTCCGCCACCCGATATAGCGGCGTCTGCAGCGGCGGTTTTCCCGCCAAGGGCCGCATCAACTCATCGATGTACTCGAGTTTCTGCAGCGCTTTCCAGCCAGCGTAACGCTTCCGCCAGTCCAGCCCGGGCGTAAGCCAAACTGCGAATGTTTCCGCGAAATCTTCGTCCGGATGACTCTGCGCATACCAATCATCCAGGTGCACCACGTAACTGCGGCTAAACGGACGTGGACGATAAGTATCCGGTGTTTCTTCGTCGGAAGTTTGCCCGAAAACCTGCGCCCAGCGTTTGTTGCGAGGAAGATGGTAGGCGTAGCTGTAAGCGTGCGCCGTCTCGTGTCGGATTAACTTCATGAAATAGTCGGGCGTCTCACCCTCGACCTCGAGCATCATTTTCCGTTCCAAGGCACGCAGCCGATCATGCACGAGAAAAAAAGGAACAAAAATGGCCGGAATACCAACCGGCACAAACCATTCATCGCCAATGTGACACGGCGGATGAAATATCAGTCCCTTCGCCGAAAGCTCGTCGTAAAGCTGTTTGATCAAAGGCTCGAGCGCCGTCCCCTCAAGCCGCAGCCCAAGCTTGGCGATGCGACATTCCAGAAGCTGCTCGTCGCTTAATGCTGCCCAATCGGCAACGTCCATTTCCGGCGCACGGTATCATCGGGAGAACCGCTGTCACGCGGAGTCCGCGATGTTCGTCATCGCGAGCGCAGGCGAGGGATCTCACAAATGATGTAATGGCACGCAACGTAATTGTGCGATCGCCAGCAGATCCGTGAGATCCTTCGCTTCGCTCAGGATGACACGTGCGGTATTTCTCGCGAGCCTTGTGCGCGTCTGATTTTCCCAAATGCAGACTGCCAAGGCGAAGATAACGACAGCCGCTGGTCCGGCTTCGGACACCCGCCAGTCCGGCTCGGACTCACTTCGCTAGCTCGTACAAATACTGGACGAATGACATCACCACGCCGTCGAAGTTTTGAATTTTTGGATTGGCCGATTCGATTACGTAATATTCGTCCGGCGCGTGTGCGCCGCTGCCGTGACCAAGCCCGAAATGTCCCGACGCGAGTTTGAGCGGTTCTCCAGTGAAGACATAACCAGGATACGATCCGGCATTGCGCGGCCACAACAGCGGGTCGATTCCAAATTGTTTGTAGGTGGCGACCTGCGCTTTTATCAACGGCGAGTCGGCCGACGTGCTGGTCGGATCATAGCCGCCGCTCATGTTTACCTCGATGTCGCCAAAGCCACGCTTGGCCAGATGCGCCTTCAACGCAGCCAGCGCATCCGTCGCTTTCATGTCGGGGACAAGACGCATGTCGATCTTGGCGACGGCCCGATGGGGTAAAACTGTTTTGCCACCAGGTCCAGTGTAACCGCCAACTAATCCTTCGATGTTAACCGTCGGCTGCGATTCGAGCCGCTCGTTAGCCTGTTGCCAGGGGAGATCGTCGATCCAATGCTGCGTGCTGTATTGGCTTTTCGCGTTTGCTTCGCTCCGCACCTTCGAGGCGTTCGCGATCATCGCCTTTTCCTCCGGGCTGAGCGGCCTGGGAGTCGGGTAATTGTCGATCTTGATCGTGTTCCCGTCTTCCGATACCAGCGTATTCAACGCGTGAATTAATCGCCAAGCCGGACTATCAATCATCGCTTTCAGCGAGGAATGAACGTCTTTGGCGGGGCCGCGTCCCCATTTTTCGCCGCTCGAGACCAGCTCGACTTCGATCACGCCTTTCGCGCCGAGGCTCACCGTCACAATCCCATCCAAATCCTGCGCCGCCGAGGGCATAAACACGCCCACACATTTCCTTAGCGCCTGTTCTACTTCCGGCCGGTGCGCGATCTGTTTGATGTGTGGCGAACCGATCTCCTCTTCACCCTCCGCCACCATGACCAGATTCACCGGCATTTTCTTTCCTGCACCCTTGATCGCATGCAACGCCGCCAGAAAGGCAGCCTCTGGTCCCTTCTGATTCACAGCACCGCGCCCGATAATCACTTTGCCGAGCGGCGACTTGTCGACCAATCGCGCTTCCGTCGGCGGCGAAGACCACTCCGCCGGATCGAATTGTTTGACGTCGTACATGAAATAAAGACCGACCGTTTTCGGTGCGCCCGCATCAAGCGTGGCGAATACACCCGGCTTGCCGTCTGTATTAATCACGGTCGCCTGCTGAAATCCGGCATCGCGTGCGAGTTTCGCCATGTATTCCGCGCCTTCCGGATAACCGCGATTCTCCGCGGCGATCGACACCTGACCGATCCAATCCTGCAGCCGCTTCACCGACTCATCATGCTGCTTCGTGATTTGCGCTTTGATGTCAGCGAAATCGTCCTGCGCAGCCCGCACTAATTGGCCCCAAACAAAGGCCGTGACAATTGTTGTTACGAAAAAAACTTTCCGATTCATACAACTTAGATCATTCCTTAAAATATCGCTGAAGAGTTTCGCTTTGGTCGTGAATCCTGCCAACAGATCTAAATCACAGTACAGACAAAAATAAATCGCAGCGGCGTCTATTATTGAATCCAACTGTAGCGGCTGGCGCGTCCAATTTCAGGTTACAAACGGTAAAAAGAGTTACAAAGTTACGACATCTTAAAATCATGTTAATCCTGTAAATCCTGTCCTTATTATGATGACTGATGTTCTTTTCTCTTTTCGTCAGTGCAGAAGGAAAACCGGACAGGAAGATGATTCATTCGCGGGACAGCAAAATCCCACATGCGGGACACGGCCATTTTTTGGCGGAATTCGCCGAAAGGAGAACCTACACGAAATCAGTGTCTTGCGCCGAGCCGCCACGCTTGGCACGGCGATTGCAAAACGCCTGCACGTGATTGAATCCACGTCACGCCCTCACTGCATCCAAATTCCATTATCGAACCTATGATGACTGACGTTCGCTTTGCTTTTCGGCAGTTGCTCAAGGCTCCAGGGTTCACGTTCCTCGCCTTGATCACCCTCGCCCTGGGGATCGGCCTCAACACCGCCATCTTCAGTTTGATAAATGATCTCTTCTTGCGCGGTCTTCCATTCAAGGAACCCTCACGCGCCATTCATGTCTTCTGTCATTTCAAGGACCAGACGGTCGATTTTCCGATTTCCGCGCCGCGCTTCATCCATTTCCGCGATGGCCAAAGCATCTTCGACGGATTTGCCGGCGAAAATGGAATCGCCGCGACTGTGACCGGAGTTGGCGATCCGTTCCAGGTGCCGATTTTCAAAACAACCGCGAATTGGTTCGACGTGCTCGGTGTCCATGCCATTCGAGGCCGGACATTCCTGCCGGAGGAACAAGAGGGCGCCGATGTGGCGGTGATCACGGATCGCTTTTGGAAATCGCGACTTGGCAGCGATCCAAACGTCATCGGCCGCGGCCTTACCCTGGATGGTGTTTCGCATACCATCGTTGGCGTGATTCCGAAGCTGCCGGTTTCGTGGACGGGGCCGAATGCTGACATCTGGACGACGAAGCCTTTCATCATTCAGGGTTTTACCCATGAACGCATGATGCGCGGCACCGCATTTTTGCGCGCAGTCGGTCGATTGAAACCTGGCGTAACCAACAATCAAGCACGTGCCGCATTCCAGGTCTTGACGGACAGCTATCGCACACAATATGCGGAGAAGATCGATGCGAAAGCTGCCACGGTGCTGAAGACGTTACCCGAAGATGTGACCGAGAATTTGCGACCCGGCTTCGCCACTCTCCTCGCGGCCGTGACGTTCGTGTTGCTCATCGCATGCAGTAACGTAGCGAACTTACTTCTCGTTAGGTTCAGTGGCAGACGACGTGAGATTTCGCTGCGTATGGCGCTGGGTGCAACGCGTACGAGCGTGCTACGTTTGTTCGTTTTCGAAAGTGTATTGCTAAGCCTGCTCGCCGGTTGTCTCGGCGCGGTCCTCGCCTGGCAGTTGGTTCCAATCGTACCAAAGCTCGCCGCTAATTTCCTGCCGATCGAGGCGGGCACTGCTACCGCGCTCTCACTTCCAGTGCTCGCGTTCACCATCGCGCTTTCCCTGCTTACAGGTCTGGTGATGGGTTTCTATCCCGCATTGCAAAGCTCGCGCGCCGACATTGTCGATGCTCTTAAAGAAGGTGGACGCGGTACGGCCGGCAGCGTACGCCAACAGCGTTTCCGCAAACTCCTGGTTGGAGCGCAGGTCGCGCTTTCCGTTATCCTGCTTGCGGGCGCGTCGTTGCTCATCGCAAGTTTCCTCCGCCTGAGTCATCAGGATCCGGGTTTCAAAACAGACAATCTTTGGACGGGATTTACCGTCCTGCCTCAGGCCCAGTATCCTGATCAGCCCACCCGCACACGATTCGCGGAACAATTGCTGAATGGATTGCGGAACACGCCTGGACTCCAGGACGCAATGATCAGTTCCGGTTTCCCTCTCGCCGGTGGTGCGGGCGCGACGCTTTACACGAAAGCGGAAGGGAATGTACCGCCGATCGCGGAGCGCAAAGGCGCACCATCAAATGATCTCATGCCCGGTTGGTTCCACACTCTCGGTATCCCCCTGGTCGCCGGGCGTGATTTCAACCAGCAGGACCTGATGGACCACCCAAACGTCGTCATAATCAGCAAATCGGGGGCAAAGATGTTGTTTGGCAACGAGAACCCGATCGGAAAGACATTGCTGGTCACGAGCGGCAGCGTGCCCGTGGAGATCATCGGCGTGGTCGGCGATGTCCGCTCGGTGCTATTGAACCAACACAACGAGATGGAATTCTATCGGCCATTGGCGCAGGAGAATTTTCCCTTCGTTACTATTGCAGTACGCAGTCCGTTGCCGCCTGAAACGATCACGCGATCTGTCCAGACCGCTCTGCGCGGAATAGATCCCGGCCTCGCGCTCATTCTGCCGCAGCCGTTCAGCGCGATCATGGCTCAGGCGCTTGGCCAGGCGAAGTTGATGATGGTGCTGCTCGGTGTCTTTGCCGGCGTCGCGCTGCTTCTCGCCACGGTGGGTATTTACGGCGCGGTCGCTTATACCGTCGCGCAACGCACCGGCGAAATTGGCGTGCGCATGGCGTTGGGTGCGCAAACGCGGGATATTTTGCGGCTGATCGTGCGGCAAGGGATGATGCCGGTGGTGTTCGGACTTGCCATCGGAGTGGCCGCCGCGCTCGCGGTCGGACGCCTGATCCATTCGCAGTTGTACCAAACGTCCGCCTACAATCCACTTTTGCTCAGTGCGACGCTAACGATCCTTGGACTGGCTGCATTGCTGGCGTGTTTCTTTCCCGCGTATCGCGCCACCCTGGTTAACCCGGTAGAAGCTCTGCGAACAGAATAAGATTTCGGATGACTGACATCCGCTTTGCCATTCGGCAACTGCTCAAATCGCCGGGATTCACTCTCCTAGCTGTCCTGACACTCGCGGTCGGAATCGGTTTGAACACCGCGATTTTTACCTTGATCAACGATCTTTTCCTGCGCCGCCTGCCGTTTCAGGAGCCGGCACGCCTTGTGCACATGTTTGCCAACCGCAAGGAAGGCAATCTGCTCGAGATCGCGGTTTCAGTGCCTCGCTTCAAGCATTATCGGGATGGGCAGACGGTTTTTTCAAGCTTCGCCGCCGAAAACGGGACGCCCTTTACTCTGACCGGGGTGGGCGATCCGGTCCTGGTCAACGGCGGTCGCGTGACCTCAAATTACTTCGATACCCTCGGGGTGCGCCCGATCCGCGGCCGCACCTTTCTGCCGAGTGAGGAGGAAACCGCTGATATTGCAGTCGTGACAGAAGCTTTTTGGCGAAAACGACTGGGTGGTGATTCAAATATTATTGGTCGCAGCATCACGCTCGATGGTGTTGCGCACACTATCGTCGGCGTCCTGCCGAATCAGCCGGCGGCCTGGTTTGGAAACAGTCCTGTGGCCGAAGTCTGGACGGCCAAGCCATTCATCCTTCCCGGATTTTCACAGGAACGAATCATGCGCGGCGCCGGCTTTCTGCGCGTTATTGGACGACCGAAGCCTGGCGTGACGATCGAACAGGTGCGGGCGGCATTGCCATCGCTCGATCAAAGTTACACGACGCAATATCCCGACAAGGCCGACAGTCACGGATTCACCACGGTCAAGAATCTGCCGGAAGACATCAGTGGGAATTTGCGTCCTGCCTTCGCCACTTGCTGGCAGCGGTCGCTTTCGTTTTGCTCATCGCCTGCAGCAACGTCGCAAATCTACTTCTCGTTAGGTTCAGCGGACGGCGGCGCGAGATCGCATTGCGCATCGCGCTCGGGGCATCGCGCGCAGGCGTGCTGCGGCTGTTCGTTCTCGAAAGTGTGCTGGTGAGCGCACTGGCGGGGATTGTCGGGGCGATCATCGGGTGGCAGTTGGTTCCGCTCGTTCCCCGAATGGCGGCAAATTTTCTTCCGCTTGAACCGAACTACACCGGACCCGGCTTGTCCATTCCAGTGCTCGGCTTCACCATTGCCTTATCCATCTTGACCGGCCTGTTAATGGGATTGTATCCGGCGTGGCAAAGTTCACGCGCAGATTTGGTGGACGGACTGAAAGAAGGCGGGCGCGGCACGAGCGGAAGTCTGCGGCAGCAACGATTCCGCAGGATTTTGGTGGGAGCGCAGGTTGCCCTTTCAGTAACCCTGCTCGCCGGGGCGGCGCTGCTGATCGCGAGTTTTGTGCGGTTAAGCCAGCAGAACATTGGGTTTAATCCTCACCATCTCTGGGTCGGATTCTTGACATTGCCAACAGGCCAGTATCCCGACATCGGCTCACGTTATCGTTTCGTCGATCAAACTCAGAAAGCGCTACAAGCTGTGCCCGGTTTTGAAAATGTGTCCGTCAGTAGCGATGTCCCATTGGCCGGCGGCAGCAGAGTTCTCTATACCCGTCCCGAGGGAGATGTTCCGCCACTCGATAAACGCCCCGCCGCGCCGGCGCACTATATCATGCCCGGCTTTTTCAAGACCTGGAGCATTCCGCTTATGTCCGGCCGCGACATTGACGCGCACGATGTCGAGGGTCGCCAAAACGTGGTCCTGATTAGCCAGGCAGGCGCGCATAAACTTTACGGAAACGAAAATCCGATTGGCCACACCTTGTTGATCACGGGTGGAAATGTTCCGGCTGAGATCGTCGGTGTGGTGGGCGACGTGCGCTCACAGCGATTGGCCGAGGCGGTGGAAATGGAATTATATCGTCCCGACTGCGCAGGAAAATTTTCCGTTTTTCACGATCACCGTGCGCAGCAGTTTCAAGCCCGACGCGGTAACGAAACTGGTGCAAACGGCTCTAGTCGGGATTGATCCCGCAATAGCGATCGCGCAGCCACAAGCAATGGACATGATCGTGGCGCAGGCACTCGGGCAGGCGCGGTTGATGATGATCCTGCTCGGAATTTTTGCCGGGGTGGCGTTGTTACTCGCGACTGTCGGCATTTACGGCGCGGTCGCATACACGGTCGCGCAACGCACTGGCGAGATCGGTGTCCGCATGGCGCTCGGTGCACAAACACGGGATATTTTGCGACTGATCGTGCAGCAAGGAATGAAGCCAGTGGTGTTCGGACTCGCCATCGGCGTCGCCGCCGCCCTCGCCATTGGCCGACTGATTCATGCGCAATTGTATCAAACCTCGGAATACAATCCGCTCCTGCTCAGCGCAACCCTAACGATCCTTGGATTGGCAGCGTTGCTGGCGTGTTTTTTCCCGCCTACCGTGCGACCCTGGTTAATCCGGTAGAAGCGCTGCGCACGGAGTAGTAACTAAGCCGATCCGATCGTAGCAGCCCAAAGATCTACATCAGCGATAACACAAAAAGGAAAAGCGGCCCCAGCAATGCTGGGACCGCGCTCCCTCTTTTCCCCAAATTGTTACAAGTCTCGGCTTAACGGTGTCCGACGCCGTCGTTACCGTGATCATCTGGCGTCGGAGTTGCTCCACCCTTACCCGGTCCGCGATTGCGTCCGCGGTCGTCTCTTGCATCGTGATTAGCGGGATCGTCCGCGCCGCCCCGGCCACGGTCATTCAAGGTCTGGCGGTGGTGGTCGCCGCGTCGCCGATGATGCCGGCCACGATCGTCGTTCGCATCATGATTGCTGGATTCTACAATCGGCCGCGATCGTCATTCGCATCATGGTTAGCTGGATCATCCGCACCGCCACGATTCATCCTGCTTAGCGCGCCCGGTCCACGATTACGTCCGCGATCATCATTCGCATTATGATTTGCGAGATCATCTGCGCCGCGACCGCGATTCATGGAGCTCTGCATGCCACCAAATGAACCCGGTCCACGATTGATCGAGCCCAGGCTGCGACCGAATGACCTGCCGCCGCCCGAACCATGACCGCCCGCTCGCGTCACTTGTGCGAATGTGATCAAACCCATGGCAGCAATTAGCAGCGCTGTCCCTGTTGTAGTTGTTGTTCGTTTCATGCCGCACCTAGAAGCAACGGGCGCGCGGCGGCGAATGATCTAATGTAACAGAATTGTTATCTTTGGTGATTGGGCAGAGTTAATCGAAACTCGGTCCAATCCGGGTCCGATCGCACGAGCGAAAGCTCACCTCCATGGGCAAGGGCGAGTTCACGGGCAATGCTTAACCCCAGACCGTGCCCGGCAGTGGGTTGGCTCGTACCCGCTCGATAGAAGCGTTCGAAAATATTTGCGACACGTGCCGATGGAATCGGTTCGCCGGTATTTGCAACAATCAGTTCCACTCCGCTACCAAGTAGTTTTGCGCTGAATCGAACCGAACCGCCAGGCCCATTGTACTTGAGCGCATTGTCAGTCAGATTCTGAACGATAAGTTCAATTGCGAAACGATCGGCCATGATCGGGAGATGACCTGGCAGGTCGGCCTCAACGGAAATGTTTTGCGCTTCGGCCAGAATTCGCGCGTCCTCACAGGCACCCTCAAGCACTTCGCGAAAATCAAATGCGGTGGGTCGCATTTCCAAACGGCCGGCATCGGCGCGTGCAAGCAGCAGTAAGTTTTCCGAAATAGAAGTGAGATCCCGAACCTGGTCGAGCAGAGCGTTGGCACGGGCCTGTTGCGTGGCCGACGCTTCTGGATCTTTCAATATTTCTTCAATCCCCGCTCGCAAAACCGCCAGCGGCGTCTTGAGATGATGGGAAGCGTCAGCCGAAAATCGAATTGATTGCTCGAAGCTTCGCTGCAACCGCTCAAAGGTGTCGTTTAACACCGTGATTAATCCCGCGATCTCATCCTTGGCCGGCGGTACCGGCAGGCGTTCGTCAAGATGCCGCGGAGTGATCCGGACGGCCGCTTGACGAATCTCTTCGACGGGCCCAAGCGCGCGACTGGCGACCCATCGTCCGCCGATAGCGACAACAATCAATACTGTCGGAATGGCGCCGAACATCCCCAGGATGATGTCGCGGGCAATTTGGTTGATCTCCGCGAGGTCGGCACCAACACGAAGGGTCAAATCGCCTTCGTGAAAAGTGCCTATCCTCACCCTGTGACCGTCGATTTTGCGCATGTGGAAGTTCTCGATCCCATCATCGAGAACGCGACCGCCGAAGGAGGGTGAAAGATAAAGAATTTCTCCATGCGCATCGCGGATTTCGATCAAACGATTCTTCAACGCCAGCGGCACGAACGCCTCCTTAAAGGCGCGTTGATTATTTTCCCAGCCGCCCTCGAAATTTTCTACGTCGCGAAATAATTCTTTTGCGTCCTGCGCCAGACGTTTGTCGAAAGCGGCGATTTCGGACCGACGCATGAGTGTCCAGGTCGTCGCCGCACCGGCGATGGTGGCGACAATTCCCAAGCCGGCAGAATAGAGTGCGACTTTCCATCGTAACGGCCAGCGCTTCATTTCGGTTCGTCGATGGTGTAGCCAATATGACGCGCCGTATGAATTAACGGCGGCCGACCCAGTTTCTTGCGCAGGCGACCAATGAAGACCTCCACCAGCCTGGTGTCATAATCATGTTTGCGTTCCCAAACGCGCTCACAGAGTTCGGTTCGAGTGAAAATGCGTCCGGGTTCGCGCATTAGTACCTTCAGCAAAGTCAGCTCTCTGATGGAGAGATCGATGGTGTGAGAGCCACGGGTTACCTGATGATCAGCCAGATTTAGCGCCAGATTGTCGACCCGCAAGACCACGGCCGGCTCTTCGGCATAACGCCGGCCAAGCGCTCCCACTCGCGCGACCAATTCCTGCATCGCGAAAGGTTTTGATAAATAATCGTCAGCGCCAAGTTGCAGCCCGGTCACGCGGTCATCGATTTCGCCGCGCGCCGTCAGCATGATCACGCGCGAAGCGATGCCATCAGCTCGAAGTCGTCGCAACACCTCAAAGCCATCGCGTCCGGGCAGCATGACGTCCAGGATGATCAGGTCGTACAGGGTTTCTTGCGCTTCCCCAATTCCAGTCTCTCCGTCTTGAACAATCGTTGGGTTGTGACCAGCTTCAATCAAAGCTGACGCGATGTGCCGAGCTAGCCGGAGCTCATCTTCGATAATAAGGATTCGCATATGACAGGGACGACAGATGAATAGAGTCCAAGTAATGAAAACACACTTCATTCTTTTTCGCGGCATCGCCCTCCTGATGGTGGCGCTTAACGGGGCCGGTACTGTTCGGGCAACGGAACCGTTTTTCGAAGGGCTCGGTTCCTATTCACGCAAAATCACAACCGATTCGCCGCGGGCGCAGCGTTACTTCAATCAGGGATTGGCCTTCCTGCATGGTTTTAATCACGGCGCGGCCATCCGCTCGTTCCAGGAAGCCGCTCGGCTCGACCCGAAATGCGCGATGGCACATTGGGGAATCGCGCTGGCGTGCGGGCCACACATCAACCTTACCGCGGTGCCGCCGCCGGCAGCCGAGTTGGCGTGGAAGGAACTCCAGCTCGCCCAACAAAATGCGGAACACGCTTCACCAGTCGAGCGCGATCTGATCGAGGCTCTCAGTCATCGCTACGCTGATCCGCAACCGCAGGACCGCGCGCCGCTCGATCAAGCTTATGCCGACGCCATGCGCACGGTCTGGCAAAAGTATCCAAACGATCCGGACGCGGGTGCATTCTTCGCGGAAGCAATGATGGACTTGCATCCGTGGAACCAATGGACACCACAGGGTCAACCGACTGCCGGCACGGACGAGATTCTCGCGACGCTGGATGCTGTCCTGAAATTGAACCCGCGGCATCCTTTCGCCAATCATCTCTACATTCACGCGACCGAAGCGTCTCTGCATCCGGAGCGCGCGACGGCGGCAGCGAATCGACTGCGTACCCTGCAACCGGGCGTAGCGCATAACGTGCACATGCCATCACACATCGACATTCGATGCGGGCGTTGGCATCAGGCCGTCGATACCAATTTGAAAGCCATCGCAGCTGACCGCCGTTATCGGCAAATCGTTGGTCCGCCGGTCGGATTCATCAATGTCTACATCGCGCACAATCGCCACATGCTGGCGTACGCGGCGATGATGACCGGACAACGCGCGCTGGCGATGAAACACATCCGCGCCATGGTCGCGGAAATGCCCTCGGATTTCCTGAAAGAAAATGCAACGCAGGCGGAAGGATTTGTGGCGATGCCGCTCGAAGTGATGGTGCGTTTTGGGATGTGGGACGAGATTCTGGCAGAGCCCAACAATTACCCGGAATACATGCCGGGCACGCGCGCTTTCCATCATGCCGCGCGAGCGATCGCCTATGCCGCTAAAGGCGACATCGACAATGCGCGCAAGGAACAGGCGATTTTCCTCGAAAAATCGAAACTGGTGCCGAAAGACGAAATCTTTGGTAATAACACCCAGGAAGCCCTGCTTGCCCTGACCGCGCGAATGGTCGAAGGCGAAATTCTGGTACGCGAGAATAAACTGGATGCCGGCATTGCCGAACTGCGTGAAGCGATCAAGCTGGAGGACGCGTTGAATTACGACGAACCGCCGGGCTGGTTAATTCCAGTCCGGCACTCGTTAGGCGCGACCCTGATGCAAAATGGCCGTTATGCCGAAGCGGAACAGGTTTATCGCGAAGACTTGGCGCGATTACCGGAAAACGGTTGGTCGCTTTACGGCCTGGCGAGCAGTTTGAAGGCGCAACAGAAGAACCCGAGTGAAGCAGCGGCGACAAAGGAAAAGTTCGGCAAACTGTGGGCCAAAGCCGACACCAAAATCACAAGCTCCTGCCTTTGCCAGCCGATGAAGGATCGGATGTAATTTGAGATAGAAATTCAAACGACCTGCACTCCCTCGGTGGAAGTGCGTTTCGCGTAAAGTTCGCTCAAGCGTTTCGTCATCGGACCGACGTGGCCGTCGCCGATGAGGCGGTTGTCGACTTTAACCACGCCGGCGAGTTCGCCCATGGTGCCGGTGCAGAACATTTCGTCGGCGCCGTAAACGTCGACCGGAGATAAATCGGTTTCGATGCAGCGGATTTTTTCGGCGGCGCAGATTTCGATGATGGTGGCGCGGGTGATTCCTTCGGGACAGGCGAAGATGCGGCTGGTCGCGAGATCGTTTTTGCGAACAATGAAGATGTGGGTCGCGTTCGTTTCCGCGATGAACCCCCGAATATCAAGCATAAGAGCGTCATCGGCGCCGGCGTTGTTGGCTTCGATCTTGGCCAGAATGGAATTGAGCAAATTGGCGTGATGAATCTTGCAATCGAGAATCTCGGGCGATGGCCGGCGGACCTTGCTGGTGATCAGGGTCAGTCCCGTCTTCGCGTAAACGGGCGCCTTGTGCTCGGCCAGAATGATCAGGGTCGGGCCTGATTGATTCAGGCGTGGATCCATGCCGGATGTAATTTTCATTCCCCGCGTCAGAGTTAGGCGGATGTGAACCCCGTCCCGCATCTCGTTAGCTGCAAGAGTGCGTTTGATTTCCTCGATGATCTTCTCGCGCGCCGGGATTTCGACGAAAGACAGTGCGGTCGCTGAGGCATGCAGCCGATCAAGGTGGTCGTGCAGTTTGAAAATGCGACCGTTATAAAGTCGCAAACCTTCCCAGACAGCATCCCCACCCTGCACGGCAGAATCGAATGGACTGATCCCAGCCTTGTCGCGATGGATGAGTTGGCCGTTGATGTTAACGATCAGATCGCGGTTTCGTTCGTCGAATCTCTGGAGCATTATTGGTCCGCAGATTACGCAGATTTTCGCAGATTTCCGAAGCAGGAATTCATAATCTGCGTAAATCTGCGGATGACCTTCTCTTACTGCTGATCACGACCAGGCGGCGCATTATCCAGCGATCCTGACGGCGCAGAGTTGATGACGAAATTCCGATCGGGCCCAATCGTGACAACACACAATTCGTCGAATCCTTCCGCGTGCGAGGGCGGTTCAAGTCATTTGTAAGCTCAGTTTGCCTGCGTAATCAAGCGAACTCCGGCACTACTCGCGCGGACCTTTTCACTGCCGTTTGCTGGCAAATCTGCTGGCACCGGCTTCGATCGATTTATACGGTCGAGCCAGTATGGGGACGGACAGCGGCGACGCTCGCGATCACTCTTGGTGGAGCGGATCGCGAGCGGTGTGCCTTGGCTTGCGCAGTCTCAAATCTTAATTTTTACTTCTTAATTCCTAAGAGCCTCAATCCACCACAACGTGATCAATTGTCCGGACACCGCCGTTCATGGCAAAATAGACATGGACGCGGGTGCCGGGCGTGATTTTCGTCCGGACCACTTCCCCTTTGCTGTTGAACACATGACCGCGACCGTCGAGAACGTAACGGCCCGGACCGTCGCTGTGAACAACGAGAGTTTTGGGAGGTTGATATCCAGCCGCCTCGCCTCCTTCAATTCCTACGGCCGCGTTCGGTGCGGTCACCGTCACGCCCTGTTCTCCTAAACTTGCCATGTGCGGACCTTGTCCGAAAGCCAGCGGCGCAATCGCTGCGCAGCAGGCCATACCGATGATTACCTTCTTCATATTCATGATTCCTCTTTGAGTTGATTGTTGCGTGTTTTTCATGATCCTTGCCTCCTTAATTGGTTTCTTCATATTATCTTCCGTGTTGGTTTTAATGGTTGCGCATGATGATGCGCTTTCCCGTGTACAAACGGATTCCGGAGCGCGCGCTGCACGGAATCGTAACTTTTTTCGCGGGCTTGCTTGTCTTCTGCGGTTTTGATGCACACGGCTGACGTGAAGATCCCGGCAGGGAACGGGCATGACCGAAGCGATTTCTTTCCTTCGACGCACTGGAGCGTGGTTGTCGCGGCTGGGGAAAGCCAGGCCGAACCGGAGATTGCGCAGGATGCGCTCGCGGAGCTTTGCCAGACCTATTGGGCGCCGCTTTACAGTTTCGTGCGCAGCCGCGGGTACGCGATGGAAGATGCGCAAGATCTCACACAGAGCTTTTTCGCCTACATGATCGAGCATAAGATCTACGCGCGCGTCGATCGCACGAAAGGTAAATTCCGATCCTTTCTGTTGGCCTCATTGAAGAATTTCCTGGGGCACGCTTACGACCGTGAGCAAACGTTGAAGCGCGGCGGCTCCCTCGATTTTCTGCCGTTGGACGACGCGCGGGCTAAGGCGGCGGAGTCGCTTTTCCAGACGCATTTCGTTTCAGCGGAGCCGGCTGGAGAAGACCGGGTTTTTGAAAGAACCTGGGCAGAGGCACTGGTTAGGGTGGGACTGGAGCGACTGGCAGCTGAGCAGAATGCTGAGGGCAAACATAAGCTCTTCGAAGAATTAAAAATCTTCCTTACTAGCAGCCCCAATCCGCTGCCGACTTACGATGACTTGG
>CAWAHI010000007.1:0-165104 GCA_963781735.1 uncultured Verrucomicrobiae bacterium
GACACCATTCTAAAACCGACCATCGAATGGCAATTGCAGGCCGATAAGGCGGGCAAGCTCGATGCCGAGCTTGCTTATGTCACCGGCGGCATGAGCTGGGAAGCCAACTACAACATCGTCGCGCCGGAGAAAAGCGATCTGCTCGATTTCGTCGGCTGGGTCACGATGGACAACCAGAGCGGCAAGACTTTTGAAAATGCGAAAATTAAATTGATGGCAGGCGACGTCAGCAAGATTCAGGAGGCCGAAGCATTCGATCTTGCCAGAAATGAAAGGCTGGCGGTTTCAGGGGCGATGGCGGCGCCTCCGGTAAGCGAGAAAGCGTTCGAAGATTATCATCTCTATACCCTGGCGCGACCAGCCACGCTGCGCGATCGCGAGACGAAACAGGTCGAATTCATTCGCGCCACCGGGGTGAAATCAGAGCGCGTTTACGTTTACGACGGATTGAAGATCGATTGGAATCAGTGGCGCGGTTACCGAATGGAAAACCTCCGCAATAATCAGGACCTCGGCACCGAAATGGAAACGAAGGTTGCGGTCATGCGCGAATTCAAAAATTCGGAAGCGAATCATCTCGGTATGCCACTGCCGAAGGGACGCGTCCGTTTCTACAAACAGGATGATGACAAGCAGTTGGAATTCACCGGCGAAAATCTGATCGATCACACTCCGAAAGACGAAACGCTACGCGTCTTCACTGGCAACGCTTTTGATCTGGTGGGCGAACGCCGCCGGACCAACGTGAAAGTGGATTCGTCCAATCACTGGCTGGACGAGAGTTTCGAAATCAAGCTACGCAACCACAAGAAGGAGCCGGTGGAAATTCGCGTGGTCGAGCATCTCTTTCGCTGGACCAATTGGGAGATCACAGAGAAATCGGACCCGTTCACAAAAACGAACGCGCAGACGATGGAGTTTCGCATTCCGGTGAAAGCGGACGAAGAAAAGACTGTTCGCTATACGGTCCATTACTCGTGGTGATGTCGAAGGGTTTCTTTCTTAGACAGGATTAGCAGGATGGTAAGAGACAATTCGCTGCCTTTTTAATCCTGAATAATCCTGTAAATCCTGTCTACCATCCAGCTTGTGTCATTGACGCCCTCGCGGTCGAAGCCGAAATCGTTTAGTTTCAACGCGTCGCGGGCGCAGTTGTCTATCGGTGAGGAGGGAGGACTGGCCGCGCAATGGATCAACCTGTTTTTATGAGCGGCTTTTTTGAGGAATTGAAGCGGCGCAAGGTTTACCGCGTCGCAATCGCCTACATCGTCGCAAGTTGGGCGCTTGCGCAGGGCATCGCTCAGGTGTTCCCGGTGTTTGACATTCCAAACTCGAGGATCCGCGTCGTCATCCTGCTGTTGTT
Source organism: uncultured Verrucomicrobiae bacterium (assembly GCA_963781735.1). Classification (GTDB taxonomy): domain Bacteria; phylum Verrucomicrobiota; class Verrucomicrobiia; order Chthoniobacterales; family UBA10450; genus AV69. Next base: position 1,364 of record CAWAHI010000007.1, read on the forward strand.
GATTGGTTTTCCGATCGCCCTGGTCTTGGCTTGGATTTTCGACATTACGCCAAGCGGGATCGAGCGCACTTCAACAGCACAGCCGGTCAAGGCGCCGGCACGGCGGCGACGCAACGTCCTCTGGCTCGGAATTGCCGGGATAGCGATTTCGACCGCGGTGGGCTTCCTGGTTCTGCCACGGGCAGTTGCGCGCAAGGTGGATAAATCGATCGCGGTCCTGCCCTTCGACAACTTGAGTGATGACAAGGAGAACGCCTACTTCGCCGACGGGATTCAGGACGACATTCTTACAAACCTGTCCAAGATCGGCGACCTCAAAGTGATTTCGCGCACCTCGGTGATGCCGTATCGGGGGAAGTCATCCAATGTTCGTGAAATCGGGAAGGCTCTGGGTGTCGGCGCTATTCTGGAAGGGAGCGTTCGGCGCTCCGGCAATCGCATACGGCTGAACGTGCAATTGATCGATGCCAGCAATGACGAGCACCTGTGGGCCAGCGATTACGATCGCGAATTAACTGATGTCTTCGCTATTCAAACCGATCTCGCCCAGAAAATCAGCGATGCGCTCCAGGCCAAGCTCTCGCCCGGGGAAAAATCGCAAATAGAGCGCAAGCCCACTGAAAACGGGGAGGCCTATCTGGCCTTTGTCGAGGCGCATAATCTTTCGTGCGCTTTTGAGGACCTCGAAAAACTGAAACAGAGCGAGCAGCTTTATCAGCGTGCTATCGAACTGGATCCAAACTTCGCTCTCGCGATCGCGCGCTACTCGGAATTGGAAAGTTGGATCGTGCACACGTTCGATCCCACGGCTGCGCGTCGAGAAAAAGCGCGCACTTTGGCCGAGCGAGCTCTGCAACTGCAACCGGACCTGCCGGAAGCGCATTTGGCCCGCGGCGTCTCCTATTATTATGGCGACAACAACTATGATGCGGCGCTGAAAGAATTCGAGATCGCACAGCGCGGATTGCCTAACGAATCGGAAATCTATCTGTACATTGGCGCAATCCAACGTCGGCAGGGCAAATGGGCGGAGTCCACCGCGAATCTGGAGAAAGCAGTCAGTTTAAATCCAAAGGACGCGTGGCCGCTGCAAAATCTCAGTTTGAATTACCAGATGCTGCGAAACTTCGCTAAAGCCAACGAGGCTATCGATCGCGCGATAGCATTGAACCCTACAGCCTTCGAGCCTTGGGAAGTCAAATCGAAATTGGCGCTGTTTGAGAAAGGCGATTTTAGCGTGGCCGAGAAAGCATTCGAAGCACTGAAGTCCGCCCCGATGACCAACGAGCAAAGGCTCAATGCCGCCAACGCGCGGGCGAACGTCTTCCTCTTGGAGCGCAAGTACCGAGAAGGATTGCAGGAAGCCGAAAACCTGCCGGACGATCAGGTCGCCGCTTTTCCAGGGCACTTGTGGAGCAAGTATTATTACATCGGCTTTGCACGCAAGGCGCTCCAGGACGAGGCCGGAGCGCGAGCGGCTTTCCTGAAGGCGAAGAGTGTCATTGAGGAACAACTTAAAGGGAGGCCCGGTTCCGAGGATTTGCATATTCAGCTGGCAAGAGTGCTCGCGTATCTCGGCGAAAAGGCTTCCGCGCAGGCGGAGGCGCAACGCGCGACTGAACTGCTTCCTGAAAGCAAGGATGCATTTGGTGGTCCCGAAATTACGACCGGGGTGGCTGAAGTTTACGCGGTTCTCGGCGAGAACGATCGCGCGATTGCAATTCTGGATGGATTGCTTAGCCGGCCAAGCTCCGTTACTGCGGAAGTTCTGAAAGTTAATCCGGTTTGGGACCCATTGCGAAGCGATCCACGCTTTCAAGCTTTGATCGACAAATACGGTGCCAAAACCTAGCGGGGAAGAGATTAGCCGTCTCAAAGCCCTGTCTGAAACATCCGTATCATGTGACAATGCGTTTTAGATGGGCGTTTTTCTTCCTTGCCACTGCGGCCACAACGCACGCTGAATGGACAGTCGTTTCCGCAGAATCAGAACCAGGAAGCGCCAGCGTCGTGCATCGACGCGTTACTTTGGAAAACTCTGCTGCCGGTGAGCACGCTAATTTCGAGCTCGCAATTCTTTCTGCCAAATCGTGCGCGTTGCGAATCATCGATAATCCTGAGGGCGAAAGACTCGCCAGCATGATGAAGCGAGAAAAATATGTATGCGCAGTGAATGGCGGCTATTTCGATGAAGAGTTCAAGCCGATTGGCTTGCGAATTGTAAATGGCCAAATGCTTACGCCTTTAAAACGTGCGCGGCTTATTACCGGCGTACTACTCGCGTCGCCGCACGGTGTGCAAATCGTCCATGCGCGTGAGTTTTCGCAGCGTCAGAAAATTGAGGCCGCAATTCAGTGCGGGCCGTTCCTGGTTGATCGCTCGCAGCGCGTTGGTGGCTTGAACAATTCGCAGCACGCGCGGCGAACTTTTGCCGCGACAGCAACGAATGAGCGCGCTTTGCTCGGTGTTTGCTCGGAAGTTTCGCTCGCGGATTTGGCAGCGATCCTTGCTACAACACCAATCGCCGCAGATTTAAAAATTCAACGCGCACTAAATCTCGATGGCGGTTCCTCGAGCGCATTCTGGTTTGCGCGGGAGAACGGCAGCGTATTTTCCATTCCGGAGCAAAAATCTGTGCGCGACTTTGTGGGCGTGCTACCAAAATAATTGTAGCGGCGCTTGTGCCAAGCGCCGTCGTTAAAAGTTCGGCGGCTGACACAGCCGCCGCTACAACATGTTTATGAGAACATTTGGCGGATTCAGATCAGGCGACCATTTTTTCTACGGCGAAGTGCGCGGCGACGACGTGCACGTACTGGCAAAACCGTATTGGCTCGAGATTCAACCCACCGGCGAGGTATTGCCGTTCGCGAGTTTACAGATCGACCTTCCCGTTGCTCCCTCGAAACTAATCGCCGTCGGGTTGAATTATGCCGATCACATCACGGAGATGAAGCGCACCCCGCTCGGCACACCGCTGATCTGGTTTAAAGCTCCGAGCTCGCTCTTGCCGCACAACGGCACAATCGAAATTGCCTTCCCCGAACATCAGACTGATTTCGAAGTCGAGCTTGCCATCGTCATCGGCGCACCCGCGAAAAATGTGAGCGTTGATTCGGCGTACGATTTCATTTTCGGTTACACCATCGGCGAAGACATCAGCGATCGTGATTTGCAGAAATCAGAAAAGCAATTTGGTCGCTGCAAATCGTTCGACACTTACACACCGATCGGACCATTTGTTTATTCTGACGTTGATGTCAGTGATCTTGAAATCACGCTCCGGCAAAATGGCGAAGTGAAGCAGCGCGCGCGCACCAACCAGATGATTTATTCCCCGGCTGAGATCGTTTCGTTTGCCAGCCAGAACTTAACGTTGCTGCCTGGCGATATTATTCTGACCGGCACGCCATCAGGAGTCGGTCCGATTCGGGCCGGCGACGAGTTGGAGGCGCGGATCGGCGACTGGCCTCCGTTGCGGAATCGAGTGCGAAATGCGACCTGATCAGCGGAAAATAAAAAAAGAAAGCGCGCTTGCACTACATCCTACGCGCCTAGATAATTCGATAGTAATTTTGCGTCCCAACGACTTATGAAAAGTTTTGCTGGACTCCTAGCAACTCACTTTGGGATAAATAGGACCCTTTATTTTGAGGCCGGTCTCAATCACTAAACTTATGAAAACAATCCTGACTGTTACTGTCGTCGGCGCTATCGCTGCTATCACATTTCACGCGGCTGCTCAAAATCCACCGCCGCCACCTCCGCCACCTGCCGCGGGAACAACGCCGGCGCAGCCCGCTGTTCCGCCACCACCCGGGGTGGCGACATCACCGGGTGTTCCCGGCGCAGTAACGTCACCTGGCGTACCCGGTGCGGGCACTTCGCCCGCTGCTCCGGGCGTCATGCCATCCCCCGCGGTGGGCGCCCCTGGTCATGTCCCCTGGCGTCTCACCAGGCATGTCACCGGGCGTTCCCGGCGCGATGCCAAGTCCTGCAGTCTCAGCAACATTGAGCGCGGCTGGGCCGTCGCCTTCGGCCGCCCCGACCACCGCTCCAGCGAAAGCGGGTTGGACGAACTTTCTTATCGATAATTTCCGCAAGGGCGGCCCGATCATGTGGCCAATCCTGATTGTATCGATTATTGGCGTCGCCGTCGTGCTCGAGCGCGTTTTCTGGTGGGGGGGCCGCTGGATGCGCCGCGATCCCAAACGGATCGAAAAAGTTTTTACCGCCATCGAGACCGGGGACGTGACGGAGGCCTCCCGCTTGTCGCGCGGTTCACGCGACCCGGTTTTGCGAATGATGTGGAATGGATTGAATCACCAGCATGCCTCGCTGCAGGGCGCGTTGCAGGTTGCTGCCGGTATCGAGATCAAGCGCGCCGGACGGTTCCTTGTGGTCATGGACACGTTGGTCACGCTGGCGCCTCTCCTCGGATTGTTGGGCACGATCACCGGCCTTATTCGGTCATTTAGCTTCCTGGGCAATGAGGAACTGGCCGTCCAAGCGGTCACCGGTGGTATCGCCGAGGCGCTGATCGCTACGGCGTGCGGTCTTGGTATCGCCATCTTCGCACTGATTCCCTTTAACTTTTTCACGTCGCGCGTGTCTAACTTAGAGTTCGAACTGCAGACTGCGGCGACGAATTTGGAGGTTATGCTCGAGGCCCAAAGCAAAGCGCGCCAAGGCGTGGCGATAGGGACGGATACCCCATCCTCAGCAACAAGGTCTTCAATCTAGGATTTCCCCATGCGCGTCAGCTCGCCCATCCCGCACAAAAAAGCGCGCATCGAGATCATTCCTTTGATCGACATCATGTTCTTTCTGCTGGCCAGCTTCATGATGGTGAGTTTGAGCCAGGTGCACATGAAGGGGATCAAAGTGAACCTGCCCACCGGCGCCTCGGGGGAGACGCAATCCAAACGCGATTACATCAGTGTCTCAGTGGACTCCAATGGCAATCCTTACTTCGACAAGAAGCCGGTTACGTACGAGGAGCTGACTGCGATATTGGGAAGAACGCACTCGGAAAACCCGGATGCGAAAGTATTCTTGCGCGGGGACCGCGACACCGTGCACGGCAACATCATCCGCGTGCTCGATATTCTGCGCTCGGCGGGTTTCTACAAAATCGCCTTTGAAATTAAAAGCCAGGCTGCAGTCGGAGTACCGGGTGGTAGTACTGGCCCCTAATTATCATGCTAGGCCCACTTTTATTTAAGCCGGCTCCGAAGTGGCAGGTGCTTTCCGCTTTTGGCGGCGCTCTCCTTGTCCACGGCATCGCCGTGGCGCTGGCCTTCCATAAAGAACCGCCACCGATCGATACTTCCGACATTCCAACGGCAACGATCGAGGCGACGCTGGATCAACCTCCGGCGGAAGAGCCGACTCCTCCGCCGGAAGATATTCCGATTCCTGAAGTACCGCCGCCACCGGAGATCCAACCGGAATTCCACGAAGAACAAACACCGCCGCCGGAAAAGAAAATTCAGCAAAAAGCTCAGCCGATTAAAGCTCCGCAAGTGACCGGGCCGCCCAAGCCGCCTGGTATGATGAGCGCGTCGCAGGCCAAGGCAGTGGCGATCAGCGCACCTCGCCCGGACTATCCTTACGAAGCGCGCAGTCGGAAAATTACCGGGAGTGGTGTTTGCGTGGTCTCGGTCGATACTGGGAGCGGAAGTGTCACGGACGCCACAATGGCCCAAAGTATCGGCAATCCCATTCTGGATAACTCCGCCGTCAGCGCATTCAGGCGCTGGCGATTTAAACCTGGAACGGTTTCGAAAGTTCGAATCCCGATCACCTTCACCATGACGGGCGCCTCATATTAGCTAATCAAGTTATGCGCGTCACTTCACCTATTCCAAAAAAGCGGGCCCGGATCGAGATCATCCCACTCATCGACATCATGTTCTTTCTCCTTGCCAGTTTCATGATGGTGAGCCTGAGCCAGACCCACATGAAAGGGATTAAGGTGAACTTGCCCGCGCAAGGCGCACCACCCACGACGGTCACTAAAGATTACGTCGGCATCCGCGTCTCGCCGGGAAACGCCATTTTCTTCGATAATCAGTTTGTCCAGGATGATCAGGTTTTGCCGCGGCTTTATCAGCTGCATGCCGCCAATCCGAACATTAAGGTCTCAATCAGCGCCGAAATGATGTCGGTTCACGGCGATGTCATTACGCTATTGGACAAGGTGCGCCTTGCTGGCATCACGAAGGTTGGCTACCAAATCCGCGCTGCGCCGCCGACAAATCGTTAGACACGCCGAGGAGTAGCATCGGCATCTTGCCGATGCGTCCTGATCATGCTGGCAGCGGCGTTTTCCTCCTAAGATTTCTGCCGGGCGCGTGTCTGATCTCACAAAGAGATGAGATGACAAACCAGGCACTCATTTACCATCGGCCTTCGAAATGGCCGATTGCCACCGCGCTCGGCACCGCAGTGTTAATCCACCTTTCGGCGTTAGCAATCGCGTTTCACCGCGAGCCAGCGATGACACAACTGACGGCATCAGACTCAACAATCTTCCCAGTCGATGTTGACGATGAGCAATCCGTGCCGCCGAATCCCAACACTTCTGTTCCGCCGCCCGCGCCTGTTCCAACATCCGATTTTATTGAGCGGGAAAGTCCTCGGCCGATCAACACACACCAGAACTCCAGGCCAATCCGGCGACCTGCGCAAACACGCGTTGCGGCAATGAGTAACGGGAAAATCTTCGCGCTCAGTGCCCCGCAGCCGGATTACCCCTACGAAGCGCGCAGCCGCCACCTCACCGGAAGCGGTATCGCCATCATTAGCGTGGATCCCATCACGGGCTTCGCCTCCGACGTGACAATGGAGCAAAGCATCGGCAATCCGATTTTGGATAATTCCACCGTTTCCGCCTTCCGGCGCTGGCGTTTCAAACCGGGTTCACCATCTCGAGTTCGGATCCCGATTACATTTCTCCTGACCGGGGCGCAGTATTAAAATGCCGCACCAGCGCGGCTGCGGCTTGGGCGCGATGACTGATCTTGTTTTTCGTCTCCGACGTTAACTCGGCGAATGTCTCGCTAAACTCGTTCGGCACAAAAATCGGATCGTAACCAAAGCCGTTTTCGCCACGTGGAGACTTCGTAATCGTGCCGGCTACTTCGCCCGCCACGGTTGTCATCAACTGGCCGTTCTTGGCCAGGGCAATGACACAATAGAATCGGGCTGATCGATCTCGCGCGTCCTGCAATTCTCGCAAGAGTTTTTCGACATTGCGACGATCATTCGCGTTTTCTCCAGCGTAACGCGCCGAAAAAATCCCCGGCACGCCGCCGAGCGCCTCCACTTCGAGCCCGGAATCGTCCGCAACCACAATTTCGTTCAGAAAAATCTTCGAAACTGCCAGGGCCTTCAGCGTCGCGTTTTCTTCAAACGTGGTACCCGACTCGACGATCTCCGGAACGTTGGACTCGGGCGTCAAGTCCCGCACCATAAAATTTCCACCGAGCAATTGCGCAAATTCGCGGGTCTTATTCGGATTGCGTGTGGCGAGAAGCAACTGAATCATCTTTGATATAGTTTATGGGATTGGGGTCAGTTGCGGGCCGAAATTAATCCTGAAAATCCTGTTAATCCTGTCTAGTTATTCTCGCATGAGTGAGCGCCGCAAACCCTACCCGTTCGACCGGTTTGAATCCAAATGGCAGCGCCTTTGGGATGAGCGGCAACTTTTTCACGCGCCGAACCCCGGCGAGACGGGCTTTGATCTGACAAAGCCGAAATTCTACATCCTCGACATGTTTCCGTATCCGAGCGGCGCCGGTCTTCATGTCGGACATCCCGAAGGTTACACCGCCACTGATATCATCGCCCGCTACAAACGGATGCGCGGCTTCAACGTGCTGCACCCCATGGGCTGGGACGCGTTCGGGTTGCCCGCGGAACAGTACGCGATCAAGACCGGCCAGCATCCGGCGGTCACCACGCGCGAGAACGTCGCGAAATTCAAATCACAGTTGAAACGGATCGGTTTTTCCTACGACTGGCAGCGGGAAGTGAACACGACCGATCCGCGCTATTACAAATGGACGCAATGGATTTTCCTCCAGATTTACAATTCCTGGTTCAATCCGGAGACGAACAAGGCCGAGCCGATCTCGACGTATCGCGGCACCGATCCTGATTCGGTCCGCCTCGCGTATGTCGCCGAAGTTCCGGTGAACTGGTGCCCAGAGCTGGGCACGGTACTGGCGAATGAGGAAGTAATCGACGGCCGGAGCGAAGTAGGCGGTCATCCGGTCGTTAGGAGGCCGATGCGGCAGTGGATGCTGCGCATCACTGCGTATGCCGAGCGATTGATCAATGAACTCGAGAGACTCGACTGGCCCGAAGGAATCAAGTTGCTGCAACGAAATTGGATCGGTCGCAGCGAAGGCGCAGAGATCGATTTCCAGATCGACAATCACGATGCGCATATTCGTGTTTTCACCACTCGCCCCGACACGCTCTACGGCGGGACGTTCTTGGTGCTCGCGCCGGAACATTCGCTTGTCGATTTAATTGTCACCGAGGAGCAGTGGCCCGTGGTACGCGAGTATCGCGAACGGACTGCGCGCAAAAGCGATCTCGAACGCGCCGATCTATCGAAGGACAAGACCGGCGTCTTCACCGGTGCGTACGCGATCAATCCGGCCAATAACGAAAAGATTCCGATCTGGATCGCTGATTATGTGCTGCTCGGTTATGGAACCGGAGCGATCGGAGGTGTGCCGGCGCACGATGAGCGCGATCTGGAATTCGCGAGAAAATTCGATTTGCCGCTTGCGGTTGTTGTTCAGCCAACAGGAAATGAACCGGCGATTGGATTCACCGGCGACGGCATCGCAATCAATTCGCCAATCATCAACGGCCTAACGAGCCCGGAAGCGAGGAAGAAAATCACTGCATGGCTGGAGGAATACGGTCACGGCAAGCGTGCGATCAACTATAAACTGCGCGACTGGCTTTTTTCGCGGCAGCGCTATTGGGGCGAGCCCTTCCCGATTGTTTGGGAAGACGGAAGGCATCGCGCGCTGAATGAGAACGAACTGCCGGTTGTCCCGCCAGAGTTGGAAGATTACAAACCGACCGGCACCAGCGAACCGCCGCTGGGTAAAGCGAAGGATTGGATCCGTTACTCCGATAAAGCGACGCGCGAAACCAACGTGATGCCACAATGGGCAGGCTCGTGTTGGTACTACATTAGATTTTGCGATCCGCAGAATGACCGACGCTTTGTAGGCGAGGAAGCGGAACGGTATTGGATGGGAAGCAACAATTCAGGGTTCAGGGCGCAGAGTTCAGAAAGTTCCACTGAAAGCAGTAACCTGAACCCTGAAACCTCGACCAAGCCGGGTGGAATCGATTTATATGTCGGCGGGACTGAACACGCAGTTTTGCATCTGCTTTACGCACGTTTTTGGCACAAGGTGCTGTTCGATCTTCGGCATTTATCGAAACCGGAACCGTTTCAGCGCCTGGTCAATCAGGGAATCATTCTGGGCGAAGATAATCAGAAGATGTCGAAGTCGCGCGGGAACATCGTGAATCCCGATGAAGTGATCGACGAGTACGGCGCAGACGCGTTTCGTTGCTACGAGATGTTTATGGGTCCGCTCGAGCAAATGAAACCGTGGAGCATGCGCGGCGTGGAAGGCGTTTCACGATTTCTGGCGCGAGTCTGGCGGTTGATGATGGACGAGAACCAAGCGGGCGAATGGGAATTGTCGCCGCGGATTCAGGACATCGCGTCCGATAAATCACAGCTCAAACTCGTTCACGCCACCATCAAGAAAGTCACCGAAGACATCGAGTCGCTTTCGTTCAATACCGCCATTTCCCAGATGATGGTTTTTGTGAACGGCTTTACCAATGTGGAAAGAATTCCGGTAGCAGCGATGCGCATGCTGCTGGTCTTGCTCAATCCCTTCGCGCCGCATCTTACTTCTGAGCTCTGGGAAAAATTGGGCGCGAAATTTCGAATCGAGCCCAGCGAGATCACGCGGCAGCCCTGGCCGAGTTATGACGAAGCATTGCTGGTGGAAGCCGAAGTCGAAATCGCTGTTCAAATAAACGGAAAAATGCGAGCCCGCTTGAAAGTCGCGACGGATGCCAACGAGGAGACATTGAAAGTGGCAGCGCTGGCGTTGCCCAAAATCGCGGAGGCGATCGCCGGGAAAGAAATTCGCAAGGTGGTTATCGTGCCAAACAGGCTTGTCAACATCGTGACCAATTAGCTACTGAATATTCCATGTGGAAAGAATTCAAGGAATTTGCAGTCAAGGGTAACGCCATTGACCTGGCGGTAGGCGTCATCATCGGCGCAGCATTTGGAAAAATTGTCACCTCAGTCGTGGACGATCTCCTCATGCCGCCGTTGGGCATGGTCCTCGGCAATCTCAACTTCGCCGACTACTACATCCCGCTTTCGAATAAGATCACGCCCGGGATGTCGTTGGATGCGGCGAAGAAGGCGGGTCTGCCCGTCTTTGCCTATGGAAACTTCATTACTGTGGTCATCAATTTTCTAATCGTCGCCGTTTGCATTTTTCTGATGGTGCGTGCCCTCAACAGGATGAAGCGACCGAACCCGGACGCCAAGCCAGTGGTCAAAGACTGCCCGGCTTGCACAATGTCGATACCAATCAAGGCGGCCCGCTGCCCGCATTGCACAACTGACTTGAGCGGCGCTCGCGCGTAGTTGGATTAGGACAGGATTAACAGGATCGGATTCAGAATCAGTCCGTCTTTTGTAATCCTGCATAATCCTGTAAATCCTGTCCTTCTTCACTGACCAACAAGACTCGTTGCGGGGTGCACAGCCAGATCCGACCGGGCTCGCGTTCTTCCCATTCTGTTCCCGCCGCCCATGGCGAAAACGCCGGCAGGATCCAGCACTTTGTCTGCTGCACTAATGCCGGAAATTTTAGCCGCAATCCGGCGCCATCTCGCAGTGTCGCCGCGGGATGAAAATGTCCGATGATCTGGATGCGGCCATTTCGTTTTCGTTCGCAATCGCCGTGATGAAATTCGAACCGCTCAGTAGCAAATGAATCGACGAGATCGAAACGGGAATATTCTGTGTTTGATCTTTGGCGATTGATTGCGATGTCGTGGTTGCCCCCGATAAGAATTACGTCGGACTCCTCTCGCAGGCGTGTAATTAAAGAAAAGAATTCGTGTGCACCGCTTTTATCGTGAACGAGATCGCCCACCAAAATCAGTTTTGACGGCTGATAGTCGCGCAGTAGTTCGTGCAATCGGGCTTCGATCGACTGCATTCCCCAAAGCGGAAAAAGGTGTCCGGCCATCCGCTGGCTCAGCTCGAATCCGAAATGCAAGTCCGCCACTGCCAACCACTTGTCCTCTTCGTGGAAAAGGGCCAGGCGCGAATCCAGAAGTACGTTTTCTGCTATATAAGCATGGCATTGTGAAAACATGTGCATGGGACCAGGGGCAGAAGTTATGGCTCGCCAGAAATAGCTTCAACGCATATTCACGACACATCCTTTTACAAGCGACATCGTTGCGACTAGCTCTCGCATGTCTCATCGGTGCCTTCCTCGCAAGTTGCGCAACCCAACCAACGGCGAACGCGCAACACTGCGAAGTTGCACCGCATGAACGTGCGCACGACGGCGTACTGCGTCCACGAGCGTGGCGGTGGTGGACGTCGCAACGCCATTGGCGACTATCTTTCCTGCCGGGTCGTTCGCAGCGCCGCTTCCGATTGGTCACGCTTCCCGCTTGGAACTCGATTCAAGATCGTGGAGACGGCCGAGGAATATGTGATCGATGATTACGGGACCGCTTTAGTCGGCACCAACACAATTGACCTTTACAAGCCGACGCGATTGGAAATGAAACGATGGGGCGTGCGTCAGGTCGATATCGATATTTTGCAGTGGGGTTCGGATGAACAGAGCATCAAAGTGCTGACGGCCCGGGCCAAGCATCGCACCCCGCGCCGCATGTTACTCGCGCTGGTGAACAAGAAAAAATCCTCACAACTAGCGGAGCGCGAACTTTAATTCCGTCGACAGCACTGGCAGAATCGCGCCGGGATGAAAATTCTCGTCGTCGGCGGCGCTGGTTACATCGGCAGCATTTGCGCGGAGGTACTGCTCGATCAAGGCCACGAGATCGCAATTCTCGATAACCTGAGCGAGGGGCATCGCCGCGCGCTGGATGCGCGAGCAGAATTTATCGAGGGCGACCTGGCCGATCGGAAGACGACGGCGGCGACCTTGGCGCGGCTGCGACCCGATGCGGTAATGCATTTCGCCGCTAATGCGCTCGTCGGCGAGTCGATGGAAAATCCCTCCAAGTATTTTCGCAACAACATCGCGGCCGGTTTGAATTTGCTCGATGCCATGATCGCAGCGGATGTGAAGCGCCTCGTTTTTTCCTCCACCTGCGCCACCTTCGGGCCGCCCGAGCGCGTGCCGATCGATGAAGAAACGCCGCAGCGTCCCATCAATCCGTACGGCGAATCGAAACTAGCGTTCGAGAAAATTCTGAAGTGGTACGACACCATCCACGGGCTTCGCTTCGTTTCGCTTCGTTATTTCAACGCCGCCGGCGCGTCGGAAAAATTCGGAGAAGATCACCGCTGCGAAACGCATTTAATCCCGAATGTTCTGAAAGTGGCGTTGGGACAAAAAAAACACGTCGAAATTTTCGGGACCGATTACGACACGCCCGACGGCACTTGCATTCGCGACTACATTCACATCATCGATCTGGCGGATGCGCATATTCTTGCACTGGCGACGCCAGCGAGCGCATTTTATAACCTCGGCACTGGTGGCGGTTCGAGTGTGCGCGAGGTAATCGAAACTTGCCGCAGAATTACGGGCCATCCAGTTCCAGTCGTGGAAAAATCGCGGCGACCAGGAGACCCGCCGCGCCTGATTGCGTCATCCGAGAAAATCAAACGCGAGCTCGGGTGGCACCCAAAATTTCAAACGCTGGATGCCATCGTCGAGAGTGCGTGGAAGTGGCACCAAAAATTCCCGCGCGGGTATGAAGATTGAGAGGCGGCGCTTTCTCTAGCCGGGATCGGGGAATCCTCACCCGGCGTCACCTCGCTCCAGCGAGGGCTACAACAAGGCAACAAAACGCCCGCTGGACGAACCAGCGGGCGTTATTCCTCCCCCAAAACCAACGTTATGGCGTAGTTGTTGTCGTTGTCGTTGTTTCTTTCTTCTCAATTACCGCGGCCGGTTTGCTTAGCACCACCTTGCGCACGATCATCCGATTCCCCTCGCTGGCGTAATAGACCGTGGCAGGCAGATCCGGACGGATCTCCGACAATTCCACCGTCCGGCCGGTTGGATCGACAAAGGTAGTCTCCCTGGTGTAATAATACCGCACTGGCTCCGCGGCCGGAGTGGTACGGAAGGTGAAGTATTCGTCACCCGGCGTATAAGTTACAAACGACCCGGTTCGCGTCGTCAACCCGGTTGTAACTGCCCCGGCATCCGTGGTCACCGTGGTCGTGGTTTGTGCCAACGCCGCACTGACCGCGATTACGCCAGCCGCGCTGACCGCGAAGATTTTAGCTAATGTGTTGTCTTTCATGTTTGTCCTTTGCTTTGTTAAACGGATGATCCCCGTCGTGACCAATTTTGACTGGCCCCCGGCGGGTGTTATTCAACCGCAAAAGAGGTTCGTAAATTCATCCCAGGGCGGACGTATCGCTGCGCCCTCCGTGCCCCTGATTTTTCTTCGCTAAAATGCAACCGCTGACTGGATTCCGCGATTTCCTTCCCGCCGCCTGCGCAGAACGAAACTACATTTTTGCGAAATGGCGCGAAGTGGCCGGGCGCTATGGCTTCGTCGAATTCGACGGACCAGTCCTGGAAGAGCTCGATCTCTACAAAAAGAAATCCGGCGACGAAATCGTCCGGCAACTGTACGAGTTTGTCGACAAAGGCGAGCGCACGGTGGCGCTGCGGCCGGAAATGACGCCGACGCTGGCGCGCATCGTGGCGGAGCAGCACCGGCAGTTTCGCAAGCCGCTGAAATGGTTCTCAATTCCTCAAGTGTTCCGCTACGAGCGACCGCAGCGCGGCAGGCTGCGGGAGCACTTTCAACTGAACTGCGACATCATTGGCGAAGAAGCGCCGGAAGCTGACGCGGAATTAATCGCGCTCGCCATCGATGTCGTGCGGGCGTTTGGATTCACGGCGCAGGATTTCGTCATCCGCATTAGCGACCGCGAGTTCTGGACCGAACTGTTGAAGCTTGAGAAAGTCCCGCCTGATCGCTGGGAAGAGATGTTGCAAGCGATTGATAAATCGGAACGCGAGCCGCGTGAGAAAACAGAAGAGCGATTGGGCCAACTGGCGAAACCGGTCTTCGAAATTTTCGAGAAAGGCGGCGAAAGCGTGAAGCTCAACAACATTATGGAGAACCTGCGGATGCGGGGCCTTGCTGATTTCGCGAAGATCGATGTTCGCATCGTCCGCGGGCTCGCTTATTACACTGGAATTGTTTTCGAAGTTTTTGATCGCGCCGGCAAATTCCGAGCGATCGCCGGGGGCGGCCGATATGATCAACTGGTGGCGCAACTGAGCGACAACGCTGTTTCGTTGCCCGCGCTCGGCTTTGCCATCGGTGATGTCGTTCTGGGTGAAATGATTCGCGGCAACACGACCGCGCGCGCGCAGATGGAAAAGACAATCACGAGCGAGCGCGACGTCGAGATTTATGTGGTGATTGCAAAGGAAGATCAGCGCGCAAATGCATTGGCGACGATGCAGCAACTGCGTGATAGCGGCTATCGGGTCGACTATTCCCTGGCGACCGCCAAAATCGCGCGACAATTCCGATTGGCTGAGCAAACCGGCGCGCGTTTTGCCATCGTCTTCGGGGACGAATGGCCGCAGGTGGGAGTGAAAGATCTCACCAGCGGCAAGCAAGAGTCCGTCCCCCATGACGAAGTGCTTGCGCATCTGGAATCGCTTCGCGCGTCCCCCTGAGGGGCGTGTTGTAACTGTCGGCGGCTTGGCCACGGGACGAATCCGTCCTTTGGCGGAGAAGCCGCCGCTTCCAGTCATTAAAAAGCGCGCACGCCAAATCACTTGAGAGATTCTTCCCTTCGCTCACAATGACACGCTCGCATGTACCGGACCCACCACTGTAACGAACTGCGCAAAACCGATATCGGTCGCGAGGTGAAACTCGCCGGCTGGGTGGCGGTGCGGCGCGATCACGGCGGCGTGATTTTCATCGATCTACGCGACCGCGAAGGACTAACCCAGGTCGTCTTTCGTCCGGAAGAGAATGCCGAGGTGGCAAAGCAGTCCCACAGTTTGCGCACGGAAGACGTCATTCAGGTTTGCGGGAAAGTCGCGCCCCGGCTGCCCGGAACTGAAAATCCGAAGCTCGCGACCGGTGATATCGAAGTGCTTCCGCAGTCGCTGACGATTTTGAATCGCGCCGAAAACCTGCCGTTTCAGATTGATGCTGAATTGAGTAATGAAGATCTCGAGCTGACTTATCGCTATTTCGATCTGCGGCGGCCACGGCTATCGCGCAATCTGCAAATCCGGCACCGGGTCACTCAGGCCACTCGCCAGTATCTGGATTCGCAGGGATTTCTTGAAATCGAGACGCCGATTCTGAGTAAAAGCACACCGGAAGGGGCGCGTGACTTTCTCGTTCCCAGCCGATTGTTGCCGGGAAAATTTTACGCCCTGCCACAGGCACCACAGCAATACAAGCAACTCCTCATGGTCGCCGGAATGGAGAAATATTTTCAGATCGCGAAAGCGTTTCGCGATGAAGATTTGCGAGCCGATCGCCAGCCGGAGTTTACGCAGATCGACATCGAAGCGTCTTTCGTCACGCCTAACGATATTTATACGCTGACCGAGGGAATGCTGGCGGCGATTTTTAAGGCGGCGCGTGGAATTGAAATCCCCATACCGTTTCCGCGGCTGACTTACCGCGAAGCCGTCGATACCTTTGGCAGCGACAAGCCGGATCGCCGTTTTGGCATGCGTCTGGTCGATCTCCGCGATGTTTTTCGCGACAGCCAGTTCAAGGTTTTTCAGGGCGCGCTGGCGGAGGGCGGCGTGGTCAAGGCGATCAACGCCAAAAATTTCGCCGGCATTACCATCGGCCAGGTCGATGAACTAACCGCGATTGCGAAAACATTCGGAGCAAAAGGGCTCGCTTTCATCAAAGTGGAAGAACGGGGAATGGAAATCGCCGATCGTGAAATTTTTCTCTGAAGCGGAAAAGGAAGCGCTCCGTTCGAAGTTAGAAATCGAGGAAGGCGATTGTATTTTCTTCGCCGCCGGGAAATGGGAGATCGCCTGCGAGGTGCTCGGCCGGATTCGGTTGCGCGTGGCGGAAATTCAAAAGCTCACCGCCGGCTCTACCGACCTGGACTTTTTGTGGGTGACAGATTTTCCGCTGATGCAATGGAGCGCAGAAGAAAATAAATGGAACGCCGTCCATCATCCCTTTACCCGACCGAAAGCGGAGGATCTCTCGCTGCTTGACCAAAAGAAGTTCGGTGAGATGCGCGCCGATGCCTATGATGTTGTCTTGAATGGCGTCGAGATCGGTGGAGGCAGCATTCGAATTCACGAGCCGGAGTTGCAGGCAAAAATGTTCGAGGCCCTGGGAGTGACCGCGGAAGATCAGCAGGCCAAGTTCGGACATCTGCTGCGCGCATTTCGTCTGGGCGCGCCACCGCACGGCGGGATCGCGCTCGGTCTTGATCGCCTCGTCATGCTCATCTGCGGGGAAAACTCCATTCGCGAGGTAATGGCATTCCCGAAGAATAATCGCGGCCAGGAATTGATGACGCAATCGCCCGCCGAGGTCGACGCCCGGCAGTTACGCGAACTGGGAATCAAGCTGGCCGGTGAAAAAAAGTAGCTTCGAAAGGGCCGGCGAGGGCGCCGACCGCAGCGCGCGAGGCGCGTACGTTCCCCAATCAGGAAGTCTGCGCTACCAGTGGCGGCGGGTGATGTTCGCGCCCTGTCCGGAACAAGATCGCAACAAAAAAGGTAACGATGGTGCCGAAGCAGATCCACCAGGGGAATTCCATCACCGGTAACCAGCTCGGCTGATCATAAAGTTTGGCGCCGAATATTTTTGCGATCGCGTTCGGCAATCCGCTGATCAAGCAAACGACAACAAACCCCGCGACCATGGCGATGAGATTCCCGTAATCGTTGCCGCGCGATTTGGTCAGCATGCCGGCGAGGAAAACGCCAAGGACCGAGCCATAAGTGTACCCGTAAATTCCGAGCACAATCGGGATAATGCGCACATTTGGATAAACGATAACGAGGTAAGAGGTGGTTGATGCGACCACGATCATCAGGATGGAGAATCCCACTGTAGCCCAGCGCACCGCTCGCAAGCTTTCTTCGCCATCTGCTGCGGGACGGATGTAGGTGACGTACCAATCGCACGTAAAACTGGTCGCCAGCGCGTTCAACGCCGTGCTGAGAGAGCCCATCGCGGTCGCGAAAATTCCCGCGAGCAATAATCCGCGAAGTCCAACCGGCATTTGATATAAAATAAAATGGCAAAAGGTTTCGTTCGGCGTATTCGGCAAGGTCGGGTCGGGGTGCGCTTGATAGTAAACCCAAAGCAAGACACCAATGCTGAGAAAGGTGAAAGCGATTGGGATATCGGCAAGGCCGGATAGGATCAGAGATCGGCGACTTCGGCGAATATCGACTGCCGTTAACATCCGCTGAACCATGTCCTGATCGGTGCCGTGCGTGGACATGGTCATAAACGTGGAACCGATCAGTCCCGCAAAAATGGTGTACTCGATCGCGAACATGCCGGCGATTTTCTGCCAGCCGTGTTTTTCTGGATCGAGACCGGTGGTAATCAGATCGGAAAGATGGAATGGACCTCGGCGTTGCACGATCTCGTGCCAGCCACCGGGAATGGCGAAGTAGAGCAGGCAAAGAGCAGCCAGCGCGCTTCCGATCATGATTGAGGCCTGGATGAGGTCGGTCCAAATGACAGCCTTAATTCCACCGAGCGTGGTATAAATCGCGGTCAGGATGACGATGGCAATTGTGGCGCCGACATAAATCCACAGCGTTTCCGCCTGAGTCGGGCGGACACCGCGAATCATTTCGTAAGCGAGCGCGAGCGCGATGGCCGCCACATATAAACGCGCACCGGAGGCCAATAATCGGAGTGAAGAGAAACACCGCCGACGCAGCGTTTTTAGTGCGCGACTCCGAAACGCCGGGTCAGGTACTCGTAGATGGAAAAAACTTTGTAGTCGTAATACGGCTTGATGAAAATGAAGCTAACGAGAATGCGGGCAATGATGGTGCCGAAGGCGAGCTGCAAATAAGTGTAATTGCGTAGAGTAAACCCTTCGCCCGGCGTGCCAAAAAAAGTCCCGGCGCTCGTTTCGGCAGCGATGAGGGAGGCGAGGACGGCCCACCACGGGATTTGCCGGCCGCCCAGCGCGAAATCCTCCAGGTCGCGCTCTTTCCGGCCCATGCGCAGCCCGATGGCGATAATGATAAAGAAATAGAGGAGAAGGACGAGGCAATCGATCGCCAGTTTCGCGTTCATCCGGTCGTTAGGTGACAGAGAATCAAGCAAGCGCAACGCCATTTTCTTGGCTGAAGCCGCCCCAGGATGACGAAGGAAACTCTAATGCCCAATGACGAAATGCCCGGTACTTCGTCATTCGACATTCGTGCTTCGTCATTTCAACCTGAGAATACTTAACGATGAAAGAGACTGAGGTTCCCGCGCCGCATTTCGATCTAGAGATGACCTTGAATTCCGGCCAGGTGTTTCATTGGGAAAAAGTCGGAGCCGGTTTTTACGGGACGATAGAAGATCGCGCTACTTACGTGGAGCAGCGGGGCGCGACCTTACGCGTGGCAACGGAGGGCGGAGCTGTGCGACGCGACGACAAAAGCGGAGTCGTCAATTCAGCGCCGGGTTCACGCGAGCTGGCCCCTCCAGTGTCAGAATTAGTTCGCCACTATTTCGCGCTCGATCATCCACTGGACGAAATCTGCGCGTCGTTTCCGCGCGATCCGGCTATGAATGCGGCGCGCGATTTCTGCCGCGGTCTCCGAATTATCCGTCAGCCAAAATGGGAGTGTCTCGCCACCTTTATTTGTTCTTCGATGAAGCAGGTCGCGCATATCCGGCAAATTTCGCGATCGTTGCGTGAGCGATTTGGGGAGAAGGAAGGAAATTTGCGGCTACGAGGTATTTTCGTTTCCGTCGGCTGATCGTTTGGCAGCAAGCGAGTGAGAACGAGTTGCGAAAATGCGGCCTGGGTTATCGGGCCAAGAATCTGCTGGCAACGGCGAAACGCGTCGCCTTGCGAGAGGCAGCCTTGGATTCTTGGAGTGCGCTGCCTGACGGCGAACTCCGCGAACAACTGTGCCATCTGCCAGGCGTAGGCGCGAAGGTGGCGAATTGCGTCATGCTCTTCGGTTACGAGCGAATCAAAGCGTTCCCGATCGACGTTTGGATCGAACGAGTCTTGCGCGAGAAATATTTTCCGAGGAAACGAAAAGTGACCAGCGCGAGCCTAGCAGAATTCGCTGCCAATTATTTCGGTGGGCACGGCGGCTATGCGCAGCAGTATTTATTTCATCATGCGAGGATGACGGGGAGGAGTCGACGGAAAGCATGATTGCAGAGTTCGTCGTTGTAGAGGCAGGCGTGCCGCCTGCAATTGGTTGATTATTGCGGCCGCCACTACAGGTGACCCCTCGGGATGACACAAAGGGCAGACTGCTCTATTTTACCCCTTTAAGTATGAGCCTGTTACACGGGCCCGAAGCGATGCAGCGTAGAAGCGAACGACAAAAAATTCTGTGGGCGATATTCCTCTCGCTCCTGCTGCACCTCGTGGTTGGCGTTTGCATCGCTTCTTTCGGTGACAAACTTCAGCCGCGTCTGCCGGAGGAGGAGAAACCGGTGGAATTAACGATTGTCGATATTGCGCCGGCCGCGAGTCCGATAATTCAACAGAAGAACATGCCGTTTATTGATACGCCGGACGCCAAAGCAACGACCGAACAACCAAAAGAACAAGCATTCGAGTCCAATGCTAACTCGATTGGCGCCAGCGAGTTGCCTGCCTTGGGAATCGCGCCCATCCCAACACAGGAGGGGAAAGAGCTGCCGACACACGATTTGGAGAGTCACCCATATTCGCTGGATCAACAGGGCGCTCAACCGCAGCTCAATTCGCGCCCCGTTCCGGTCCCCAGCGCGGTAGCTCAGGCCACGCCGCAACCCGGCGCCACGGAGTCGCCCGCGAGCACTCCCTCAACACCCCAGCCAACTCCAACACCCACGGCCGACCTGCTGGCAATGTTTCGCGCTACGCCGCCGCCTACAACGCGGACTCCGGGGCAAAAGGACAAAGCCAGCGCCGCTTCCCGGGAGACAACGCCAGCGCCACGCCCTGCTCCATCCACAGCCTATCGTCGCGAGCAAATACCAGAACGAATGGCCGGGAACATTTCCAAGCGCGGAGTCTCGTCCGTCAACGCCGTCGGCACACCACTCGGCCGCTACGAGAAGAGCGTATATACTGCAATTGGAAGCCGCTGGTACAAACTTTGTGACGAAAATCGCGACCGTGTTGATATTGGAACGGTGAGCGTGCAGTTTGTGGTCGCGCCGGATGGAAAGATCGGCAATATCAAAGTAATCAGTGGTGGAACGTCTGCATCGTTCACAAACCTTTGCCTTCAATCCGTTCAAGATGCCAAACCTGAACCGATCCCAGAAGATGTCGTGGACATCCTGCCACCTGAAGGCCTGCCCGGTGAAGTTAATTTCACCGGTTACACTCGTTAAATGATCGAAGCGCTGAATTCCGTCATCGGCTTTTTTGAACGCGGTGGTCTCTTCATGTGGCCCCTGCTCATCTGCTCGATCGTAGCCCTAACGACAATTATACTGCGCAGCTTCGCTTTGCGCGAAAAGCAGGTCATGCCGCTGGTAATCGAAAGCGAGATCGAGCGATTGATGCCGGGCGGCAGCCCCGACCGGTTGATGCGAATTGTGGAGAACGATCAGTCATCGCTTGGCCGGATTGTGCGAATCGCGCTCCAGCATCTGCGTTCGCCCCGTTCCGAGAACGTGGAGGCCGTGCAAACGCGCGCCCGACACGAGATGGTGCTTCTGGAAAAAGGATTGATCGTGCTGGAAGTAATCGTCGGGATCGCGCCATTACTTGGGCTGATCGGCGCCGTTTCCGGTTTGGTTCATGTTTTCTCGCATCTGGGATTGAGCTCCGGCGCCTCCGACACGCGTCAAATTGCGCTCGGCATTGCGGAAGCCTTGAATGCGACCGTCTTCGGGCTTTCCATCGCCGTGCCCACCCTCGTTGCCTTCAGCTATTTTTCAAAAAAGGTAGAGGTGATGTCGGTGGAAATCGAAACGCTGGTGGTGGAATTGATCGGAAAATGTTATTTCGGCCGCGGCCCAGAGGAAGCGTCGCCCTCGGTGCGAATGACTGCCCGAACGCAAGTATTGACCTCCTGAGCGAGCTGACATGAATTTCGCCGTTCGCAAACGTCGCGCGCCCTCCATCATTATCGTTTCGCTCGTCGATATCCTCATCATCCTGCTCATCTTTTTTGTGGTCTCGACCACATTCAAAAAGGATCAGCCAGAGGTGCAGATTAATCTGCCGGAATCGAAAACCGCGACGAAAGCGCCGGCGGAATTGGAACACGCTATCGTCGCCGTGGACGAAGCCGATGCCATCAAACTGGATGGCCGTCCGGTCGATGTTGACGAACTGGAGGGCGCAGTTCGCAACCTTTCCCAGACGCAGAAGGCGTCGCTGGCCTTGCAAGCGGATCGGAAAGCGTCGTTTGGAACGATCATCAAGGTGATGGACGCGCTCAAGCTGGCGGGCGTGCGAAACCTTCCGGCATTTACGCGCGAAAGATGAAACTAATGATTCGGAAGTATGGCGACCCGGCATTGCGCATAAAGGGCAAGCCGGTGGCTGAAGTCGACGGCAGAATTCGCGAGCTGGCGGACAACATGTTGGAAACGATGCGGGCGGCCAATGGTATTGGACTGGCCGCACAACAGGTAGGCGAAGCTCTGCAACTGACCGTGGTTGATGTTTCGGCGGTGGAAGACCGCCCCAGCACGATGGCATGGAATGGCAGGGAAGTGAACCCCAACGACCACATGCCATTGATTATTCTCAATCCGCGAATTGAGACTGGGCCGGAGAAAGAAATCGCATCGGAGGGTTGCCTGAGCTTTCCGGAAATTTCGGCTGACATCGAACGCGCCGGATGGGCCAAGGTAGAGGCGCAGACGCTCGATGGCGAGCGGGTGGAAATTGAGGCGACGGGATTACTGGCACGAGCGCTCCAGCACGAGATCGATCACCTCAACGGCATTCTTTTCATCGACCGGATGAACTCGGCGGCGAAGGCCAGTCTCTCGAGCAAATTGAAGCGTTTGCAAAAGGAGACGCAACGTGGGCTAACGACAAGTAGACACCTGCGCGCGGTCGAGCCGGCGCTCTGACAAAGCAGGGTTTTTTATCCGCAGATTTCGCGGATTTACGCAGATTGATTCGGGAAATAGGAAAGCCAGGTTCAATTGCGATCTGTTCCAGCGGGGACCCGAGCTTGAGTCGCCCGGCAGACTGTGAATCCCTCATCCTAACCTTCTCCCAGTGGGAGAAGGGATCGTCGCGAGCGCATTCCGGAGTTTTCCGTCTTCTGCCTTTCTAATTTTAATCTGCGTAATCTGCGGACGGATATTCTCAGGTTTGCTACAGCACTTTGTAATCGACGGTGATGGTACGGAAAGTATGCGGCGGTTTTTCCGCGGAGAAGTAAAAAAGCTCGAGCAAAGTCGTGCCGACCATCCATTGATAGCCGACCAGGGTCTGGACAATGTCGGTATCTGTATCGCGCGAGCGCGACACTAATTTGCCGACGCCGTATTTGCCTTCGAAATAACGCCGGACTGTTGCCATCTGTTCGTTGTAACGCTCGATTGACCAGTCGGGATATTCGTACTGCAACTCCACCTCCATCAGTTTGTCGTTCTTGAAAGTGAAAAGCGTTCTTTGCAGTCCCGGATGAACCAGTCCCTCCACTGTCCAGACGGAACGACTTCCATCCTGTTTCCGCTCGACGATTTTCGCTTTCGCTCCGTTCAGCACCGCTTCGACTCGCCGCGGCGGATCGCCCCAGCGAAAACCAAATGGCGGTAACAATTCATTCATCGCCACCACGGGCGTGGTAGCAGCAAGAAGGAGGAACAAGCCGGCAACTAATCGGCGGGTCATTCGTTGGCAAAATTGTAGACGATATACCGGTGGACGAGCGGCTGGACCATGGCATCAATTGCTCCACCTCGGCGCGGATCGTGCTCGAATTTCTCCAGCGCTTCTCGGTCGCGAAAGATCACGACGACGCCGAGATCGAACGATTGCTCCAAGCCGGGCCGATCTACAGGCAAAGGGCGGCCAACGCGCACGTCGTTCACGCCGCGGAAGCGGCGAAGCGTGCGCAAAGCGCGCAGAAGAACATTCTGATCGTCAACGTTGCCGGGTCGTTTCAGCCAAAACAGCATTACGTGGGTGACCTGGCCGGAACGCGCGTTGGCAGCCTGCGCGTTGAATGAACTCAGGGAAAGGGCAAGCCAAATCAAAAAAATCGGAACGCGCATACGAAAAAATGCATTTGCGGGGGGCAACACAATCGCTCAAAACCTGTCCGCCAGCATCCATTTTCGATTGCTCTTTTCGGACTTGTTTGCGCGAAGAAGTCGTCGCCCCGAGGGAAAGACGGGGCGCGTTCAACCGATTTTTTTCAGTCAAGAAATTTTTGTGCGGCACTCAAAAATAAAGTTCAGATTTTTGCTTGTCGGTTTTTCTCGCCGTTTCTAATCTCACGCCACGGGCAGGGAGCAAGGGAATCGTCAGGTGTGAATAAAGTGTGAACAGAATTCAGCAATTTCGTAACATTGATCTGGCGGAAAATCGAGCGCGACGTCGAGAGCGCGGCTCGCATGGGAGCCCATTAGCCGCAGCACCGCGAATGGCCGATGGAGTGTTTTTTCATTTCCCCTCGGAAAAAGGCGGTTTTTATCAGGAGAGCTTCTACTTTTCCTTTACACGCGAGCAAAATAATTTTCATATTTCCTGCCACTTCTACCACCGCTTCCCTCGAGGGGGTTTCCCCGGAAGAGGCATTTTTGGCTGTTAACAACTTGGTATGGACGAGAGGTGCAAAGCCCTTTGGGAGAAACTGTCGGCTGCGCTCAAGCCGCAGGTCAGTACGGACACTTATAAGCGATGGTTTTCCGCCGTGGAGTTAACCAAAGCTACTGAGGATTCCCTGACGTTTCGCGTTCCCAACAACATTTACCAGTTCTGGATAGAAAGTAATCACATGGCGGCCTTGCAATCCGCCATCACCAGTGCCGTCGGCGCGCCGCGCTCGGTCCAATTTTTTAGCTCGACGGACTCCGATAACGAAAATGATTTCGGCACGCCGGAAGCGCAAAAATCCTATCGCTCTAGCAGCAAAGCCACTGGACTGGGCCTCGGTCTCAACCCGCGGAACACATTCGAATCATTCGTCGTTGGTTCGAACAATCAGATTGCACACGCGGCCAGCCTGGCAGTCGCGCAGGCGCCCGCGCGCACATACAATCCGCTCTTTGTTTATGGCGGCGTCGGACTCGGAAAGACGCACCTGATGCAGGCGATCGGCCAGTACGTCTGGGCGAAAAAGAAAACGTCGCGGGTGATGTACCTGTCGAGCGAACTCTTTATCAACGAATTCATCGACGCCATCCAGCACAACACTCTGGTGAAATTCCGCAAACGTTACCGGCAGGCGGATCTGCTCCTGATCGACGATATTCAATTCCTCGGCGGGAAGGAGCGGTCGCAGGAGGAATTTTTTCACACCTTCAATACTCTCTTCGACGGCCACAAACAGATCGTGCTGTCGAGCGATCGGCCGGCCTCGGAGATCGCAAACCTGGAGCATCGCCTCGTCTCACGCTTCGAATGGGGCCTCACGGCGGAGCTGCAACCGCCGGATATCGAGACACGGCTGGCCATTCTCCGGAAAAAAGCCTGCACTCTGCAGATCAAATTGCACGACGACGTTTATCAGTTCCTTGCCGTCCGCATTCGCAGCAACGTGCGCCGGCTTGAAGGCGCACTGATGCGGGTAGCGTCGTTCGCTTCCCTGAGCGGTAAAGAACTGACGCAGGAAACGATCGAGCATTTGCTGAAAGACATTTTGCTGGAGGAACGGCGGCAGACGGTAACGATCGAGCAAATTCAGCGGAAAGTGGCGGAACATTTCGATGTGCGGCTGGCGGACATGACGAGCAAGCGGCGGCCAGCCAGTATTGCCTTTCCGCGTCAGGTGGCGATGTATTTGGCGCGTGAGTTAACCAAGGCATCGCTTAATGAAATTGGGGATGCATTTGGAGGCCGCGATCACGGCACCGTCCTGCACGCCTGCAAACTGGTGAAGAAGCGGATGAAAGAGCAGGACAACATTCGGCAGACGATCTCTTTCATTGACAGCGTGCTTCAGCGCTGATTGAGAGAGAGGTTGCGGATATAGGAGCAACGCCTTAAATCTTAGGCTTTCCGAATGAAATTCAGCGCGACGAAAGAGAAAATACTCGAAGGACTTCAACAGGTTCAGAACGTCGTCAGCACTCGGACCACGCTGCCTATTCTTTCCAACGTCTTGTTGCAGGCAAAAGAGGGAACGGTCAATCTCACCACCACCGATCTCGATGTCGGAGTGCGTGGAGGTTTTGAAGCGAACGTGGACAAGGCGGGCGCGACCACGTTGCCGGCGCGACGCCTCTTCACCATCATTCGCGAGCTGCCGTCGAGCGAAATATCAGTCGAGGTCGATGGCAAAAACGCGGCTTCGATTCGCAGCGGCCAGAGTTTCTTCAAAATCCTCGGATTGCCGGAAGAGGAATTTCCACCGTTGCCGAAGTTTGAGAACGCCAAGGTCGTGACGATGCGGCAGAAGGATTTGCGCGACGGTTTGCGCAAGACCGCTTATGCCATCTCGACTGACGAGACGCGTTACGTGCTCAACGGGGTTCTCTTCAGCTTCAAAGAGAACAAACTCATGCTCGTGGCCACGGACGGGCGCCGCCTTGCCATGGTCGATATCGAACTGGAATTTCCGCGCAGCCACGAAGCCGACATCATCGTTCCGACAAAAGCGGTCACGGAACTGCAACGCCTCCTCACCGATGATGGCGACGTAAAGATCAGCGTAGGCACCGGCCAGATCGCATTCGATCTCAATAATACGCTGCTGGTCTCGAAGTTGATTGAAGGCAATTATCCGAATTACAAACAGGTCATTCCGTCGGAAGCGAAAGAGCGCGTCACGCTCGAACGCGAGACCTTTCTCAATTCGCTGCGCCGGGTATCGCTGCTGGCGAGCGACAAATCGAATTCCATTAAGCTCAATTTCAGCAAGAACAACATCGAGATCACGGCCAATACGCCGGAGGTGGGCGAGGCCCGGGAATCGCTCCCGGTGGTGTATAAGGGGCGCGATTTTTCCATCGCTTTTAATCCGGAGTTTCTCATGGCACCCCTGCGCAATTTGGCCGAGGACGAAATTTTCTTCGATCTCATCGACGAGATGAGTCCGGGCGTTTTGAAAATCCAGACGCCATTTCTTTATGTGCTGATGCCGATGCGCGTCAGTGCGTGATGGCGTCGCGCACGGTTGCGACGGCTAGCTGAGTCAGATCGTCGTTGGGGGCGATCAATACGCTGACGTCTTTATTCTGCGGCGCCCAAACATTCGGGTCAGTCGGCCCGAAGAGAATGATACCGCGCGCTCCCGCGGCGGCCGCGAGATGAGAAATTCCCGAATCGTGGCCGATAAAAGTGGATTGCGCGAGAAGCGCAGCGAGTTGGGGCAAAGGAAGCTGGTAAGCAAAACGAACGCGCGATTCGTTGTCAAATGATGTGCGCAATCGTTGCCTCGCATTTTCGTCGGCTTCGCCCGAGACAATGAGGACGGTGCGAAACAAGTGTGGGCGACTTGGAAGTCGCCCTTTGTCTAGACTGGTCCCGCTGCAGGAGAGACAGCTGCTCCTTGAGGCCGCGATCCCGCTCAGTACCGCTCTAATAAGTTCGATCCAATTTTCGATCGGCCAGTTCTTCTTTTCGCTGCCACTGCCGGGATGGACCGCCAAAATTGGGGGCTCGCAATTTTCCAGAAAACTACAGGCAAATTCCCGATCCTCTGCGGATGGAAAAATTCTCGGCGCCAGATCGATGACAGTTATTCCAAGTTCTTGCACGGGCTGAGCTAGTTGTTCCGCCGCGGACATGCCTGAGACGATTTTCGACGGGCCTCGCAAAATATTTTCCGCGCCGCATCGTCGTAAATTCTCTTCGAAGATGCCGTCCGGATCGTAGAGATAGCTGAGGATCAAATCGAAACCCGCGAAATAGTCGCGCAATTCGGATGGAAGCTCGGCCCCTCGCGCGAAAAAGCGTGAGAGCGCAGCGTACTCGATCGAGCGGACTGCGTCGGCATAAAATCGCTTCTCGGCGATCGCTGCGATGTGCGGGTAACCAAGAATTTCAATATTGGCCTTTGGATGCGCAACACGCAGGGCCTTGAGCGCAGGCAATGTCAGGACGAAATCGCCAAGCGCGCCGCCGCGGATGACGAGGATTCGTTTAATAACGGGTGAGGGCGAGAGCGATCAGCGCCACGCCATAGACAAAACCAAAAACGTTTATGCCACGCCACCGAGCGCTCGTTTTGCTGAACCAGTTGATTTGATCGCGCAGTTTGTATGGCACCATTACCCAGGTAAGGCCTAACACCACTAGCACGTAGGCGAACACGGTGAGGACTAGCCGACCAGGTTCGTAGCGGAAAAAGGCGGCGTCGAGCATTGGTTCCGCGACCAACAACGCGAGGATGCCCAAGGCACGCACGGCGAGAAATTCATCCACGAAACGCAAGGTCAGAAAAAATCCCACCGGCAGAATAACCAAAAACGGCCGGCGAAAAGCCGAGAACTCTCCCATTTCCATGGTGGCGACCAGCCAGAAACTCCAGACCAGATCGACGGCAAGAATCACTATTCCCGCGGTCCGTGAGCGTGGAAAAGCAGCCATGAAATTGCGCGCCGAACCATCCATGACAAAGCCCACTGCGCCGAGCAGGCAGAGGATCAGCCCGGTCACGAGCCCTGCAAGTTGCAGTGAAAAATGATAGATCATGGCGTCAATCGACCGGGTGTCCGTAAAGGCTGAAGCCGTTGGCATGCTCGATTGCGACATCAAAAATTTCGCCGATGCGATCCCTTCCCGCCTCGAAGACGACGACTTTGTTCGTTCTGGTGCGGCCCATCAAACGCGCAACGTTTGTTTTGCTTGGGCCTTCACACAAAACCTCAACGCGAGTTCCGACCAGTTTTTCATTCGCGCGGCGGGTCGAGGCGTTGACTATTCCGAGCAGGTCCTGATTGCGCGCCTCCTTTGTTGCCTCGTCGATTTGATCCGGCATGGTCGCGGCGGGCGTTTCGCGCCGCGGGGAATAGCGAAAAACGAAAGCATTATCGAATTGGAGGTGTTCGACGAGATCGCGGGTTGCTTTGTAATCGGAATCGGTCTCGCCCGGGAAGCCGACGATGATGTCGGTCGTCAATGCGATCCCTGGGCGGGCGGCGCGAATTTTGTCGACCAGTTGCGCGTATTTTTCTGCCGTATAAGTCCGGTGCATCGCCTTGAGAATTCGATTCGATCCCGACTGCAGCGGCAAATGCACGTGCTCGGTCAGTTTCGGCAAATCGGCGATGGCCTCGATCAGGTCATCACGGAAGCCGATCGGATGCGGCGAGGTAAAGCGCAAACGTTCCAGCCCGTCGATCGCGCTGACGGCTTCGAGCAATTGCACGAATGGGCTCTTTTTGCAGCTGCGGCCAGCGACCGCGGCTATAGAGAGGAACTCGTGGCGACCATAGAGGTTCACGATCTGGCCAAGTAACGTCACTTCCTTCACGCCCTGCACGACAAGCGCGCGAACTTCGGAGACGATCTCGGAAATGGTGCGGCTGCGTTCCGCTCCGCGTGTGCGGGGCACGATGCAAAAGGTGCAATGCATGTTGCAGCCTTGCATAATGGAAACGAATGCTGTGGCCTGCTTTGGGGCCAGCGACTGTTCGCGAATCGTCGACTGCGAACCGGCTTCTTCCTCGACGTCCACGATGGAGAAACGTGGATCGTCCATGCGGCGGAAGCCGGGATCACCGATACCGGCCACAACAGGTTTGTGCACAACCAAATCATCCAGGTAATCCGCTACGCGATGGAATTTTTGCGTGCCGATCACAAGATCGAGATGCGGAATTTCCCTCAACAATTCCGCGCCGCGGGCCTGCGCCATGCAGCCAAGAAATCCGAAGACAGTTTCCGGGCGGTTCTTGCGGATGCGGCCGAGCATTCCCATTTTGCCCAGCGCCTTCTGCTCCGCCATGTCGCGCACACTGCAGGTGTTGAGCAGAACAACATCGGCCTCGACCTCGGAATCGACGCGCTCATAGCCACGCGCGATGAGCGAATACGCGACCTGCTCGGAATCGCGTTCGTTCATCTGGCAGCCGTAGGTCTTGATGAAAAATTTCGGCACGGCTCGCGAACGATACACAGGGCCGGCGAATGTGCCATCACCTCAACGAGCAGCTGTCTCCAACGCCCAGTGCGGTTCTGACTACCGATCCCAGAATCGGCGGTCGGAATGGGGTTTCCTCTGCTTGTTGTGCTGCCTTTCATCAAGGCGATCCCTTCTCCCACCGGGAGAATGGTGTTTCCGCGCAGGCGACAAACATGAGCAACACGACGAGAGCGAGGAGGGCAGGTAAGTTTTTCATTCGCATGTTTTAACGTGAGCCCTATCTGTCATCCCGAGTGTAGTCGAGGTCGATCGGCCGCTCCGTCATCCGCCAGTGCGGCTCGCACCGATGCTGAGAATGAGGTGGCTGCGTCGCCCTGAATTTCGACATCGAGGTCCGAGCCGGACTGGCGGATTCGTTCGGGATGACCGGGAAAATTGGCTTCGCTTTTTCGTTCTGCTTCCGTTTCAATTCAAACCGCGGATGAACGAGCCAGCGATCGGGATTATCGGCGGCAGCGGCCTCTACCACCTGGAAGATTTTGCCGAGTTGGCCGAACACAAGATCGAGACACCCTTCGGCGCACCGTCTGACTCCATAGCCGGCGGAACAATGTTTGGCCGCAGCGTTTATTTTTTGCCGCGACACGGACGTGGGCACCGGATCCTCCCGCACGAACTAAATCATCGCGCGAATATTTACGCCCTGCGTTCTCTCAACGTCCGCTGGATTATTTGCGTGACAGCAGTGGGCAGTTTGCAGGAAAAATACGCTCCGCGAGACCTCCTGTTGCCATCGCAGTTTTTTGATCGGACGAGTCTGCGCTCCTGCCACACGTTTTTTGGTGAAGGAATAGCGGCCCACGTTTCCTTTGCCGACCCGATCTCGACCAAGCTGCGGGATATGTTAGCGGACGCTACGCGCTCCGCCGGCGCCACCGTTCACAACGGCGGCACTTATGTGAACATGGACGGTCCGGCTTTCTCCACTCGCGCCGAGTCGGAATTCAATCGCCGCAACGGGTTCGATGTCATCGGCATGACCAATTTGCCGGAGGCGAAGCTGGCGCGCGAAGCCGAGATCGCGCTCGCCACGATGGCGATGATCACCGATTACGATTGCTGGAAGGTGGAAGAAGAACCGGTCTCGGTCCAAACTGTGATTGGTCATCTGTTGGCTAACGCGGAAACAGCAAAGAAAGTTCTCTCACGTGTGATCCCCGAAATTCCGCGCGAAGCAACCTGGCCCGAACATCGCGCGCTCGAAAACGCCATAATCACGGATCGAAAATTGTGGCCCGCGGCAACGATCAAAAAGCTGGGGCCCATTATCGAGCGCTTTTTGTGACATTAGTTGCGAGGGAAAACGGCAACCTTTACTATCGCTATCGGACGCCGCTCTTCTATTTTGTCATCCCAAGCATCAGCGAGGGACCTCATATCTGGGGATAAAATCACCCAATTTTGGGTAGTCAGTCCATTGGGAGAGATCCTTCGGTCCGAGCCGGACTGGCGAAGAACCGATGCCACCAGCGGAAGGTCCGGAAGACGTGACACCCGGCCCGGCTCAGGATCCGATTCGAAATCCAGGCTTGGTTCCGTCGCCATTGTCGCGTTATTCCGCGGTGTCGATGACGCCTTGATACACCCACGCGAGACGCGTGTGCTACCCGCGAGGCTGCGCTCCCCAGGCTAGAGCCAGAGACCCCAGGACAGCAACGAGGCAGCGTCGGTCCAGACGCCGGATTTGGTATCGCCGAGGACGACGACAATTATATCGCGCCCCGGTCGCGAACCGCTCGCAATCAGGCAGTGCCCGGCGGCTTCGGTGTAACCGGTCTTCATTCCATTACAAAATGGAAGGCGTCTCAGAACTTTGTTGGTGTTTTCCAACTCACGCGTTCGCCCGTTGGCGTAGCGAAAGACGAGCTGCGGCAGGCAGACAATGGAACGAATGGTGGGATTCCCATACGCTGAGCGAGCAATGATCGCTAAATCGCGCGCGGTGGAATATTGACCGGGCATAGGCAAGCCGTTGGGGTTGATGAAGTGCGAATGCGTCGCCCCCAGCATCTGCGCTTTCGCATTCATCTTATCGGCAAACGCCTCGAGGCTGCCGGCATTGTCGCGGGCCAGACAGCGCGCCACATCGTTCGGACTTTTCACCAACAGCGCACGTAGCAGATCAATCCGCTGATAAAAGTCCCCCGGCCGAATGTTCAACTTGACCGGCTCGGCCAACGTATCGATCTGCTCCACCCTCACCGGCCGATCGAGATAACCCGTTTCGGCAATAATCAGTGCCGTCAGCAACTTTTGCGTGCTCGCTGCCGCCCGCGGCTGATCCGCATTTTTCTCATGCAACACAGCGCCGGTGCGCGCATCGACTACCATCACCGAATTCGCGCGCGTATTCGGGACGGCGCCGGACGGTCCTGGGTTGAGAGCAGACGCCGGAATTGAAATGTCGTTTGCTGTTGCCGAATCGGTCGAGCGGGAGCGTTTGCGCGTGCTTTTGGTTGTGCGCTTATCCACCCCCGTTGGGCGGACAATGTTGGGTGCATCCTCATCATCTGGTGTGTTTGCGGCAGCGACGCTGCCGGCACCGAGGAGCGCACAAATTGTTAGCGTAACCCAACGCACCTGTCGTTTCATCGCCCGTGAATAATTATCGGTTCAACTGCTCGCGGTATTTAAATTAGCCATTTCCGCGCCCCCGCTGAATCAATTCAATTTCGTAACCTTCGGGCGCGTCGATGAATGCGATGGCACCGCCGTCGCCAAGCGGATGGGGGCCATCAGACAGCGGGTAACCTTTGGCCGCAGTCTGTTTTGCGAATTTTGCCAGATCATCCACCTCAAACGCGAGATGGGTCAGATCCGGCCCGACTACGACCGGGCCGCTCTGGTCGTACTTGCAGATCTCGATCTCTTCTTCGCTTCCCGGAGCCTTGAAGAAAACCAGCTGCGAGCCGCGTCCGGAGGTGTGCCGTCGTGTTTCCTCCAACCCAAGAACGTCTCGATAGAAGGCGACCGTCTTTTCCAGGTCGGTCACGCGATAACGGGTGTGCAACAATTTCTTGATCATCACTAAACTAATTGCCGCGGCCTCGCCTCGAATTCAAATTCGACAATGCTGTGCCTCGGCTTGGATAGCGGGACAACCACCTGCAAGGGCTTGGTTCTCGACGCTGATACCGGAAGAGTTCTCGCTCAGGCGAGCGTCCCGCATTCGTTTGTCGGAGGACTTCCGCACGGCCACGTCGAGCAAGATCCGCAGATCTGGTCTGATGCAGCCGAGCGGGTGATTCTCACTTGTCTGGAAAAAATCGGAGAGCGTCGCAGCGAGGTGGTGGCCTTCGGAGTAAGCGCCCAGCAACATGGGCTCGTTACGCTCGACGATCGCAACCAGCCGGTGCGCCCAGCCAAGCTTTGGTGCGACACCTCAACCGCCGAACAAGCCGAGAAACTGAACCGCGCCCTCGGAAACACAGATACGCTGATCGAGCGAACCGGTAATGCGATGGTGCCGGGTTACACCGCGCCCAAGATTTTGTGGCTGAAAGAAAATGAGCCCGAAAATTTCGCCGCCACTCGCACTATTCTTCTACCACACGATTTTTTGAATTTCTGGCTCACCGGCGAACGCCGGATGGAGTACGGCGATGCTTCCGGCAC
This sequence comes from uncultured Verrucomicrobiae bacterium, assembly GCA_963781735.1. GTDB lineage: Bacteria > Verrucomicrobiota > Verrucomicrobiia > Chthoniobacterales > UBA10450 > AV69. The sequence goes on from CAWAHI010000007.1 coordinate 34,738, forward strand.
GGGATTGCTCGATATTCGATCGCGTACCTGGTGCGAGCCGCTGGCAGAATTTATCGACAAAGGTCTGCTGACGAAATTTTCGCCACTTCGTTCTTCCACGCGAGCAGTCGGCTTGTTGCGGTCGACCTTGCGCGAAAAATTTCAACTCGGTGATATCCTCGTCAGTGCTGGTGGCGGCGACAACATGCTCGGCGCGATCGGCACCGGCAACATCAGTCCCGGCCGGCTCACGATTAGCCTCGGCACTTCGGGCACGATTTACACATTCGTTGAAACGCCAGTTTTCGATCCGCGCGGAGAAATTTCCGCATTTTGCGACAGCACAGATCACTGGCTGGCATTGGCTTGCACGATGAACGTGGCGAACGCGGTCGAGCGAGTGCGCGACCTGTTTGGCTGGGAAATGCAGGCTCTCGAAAGAAATGTCGCTCGTTCTGAGCCGGGCGCCAATGGGCTGACACTTCTACCCTATTTCTACGGGGAACGGTTGCCCAACCTGCCAAATGGCAGCGCCGTAATTCACGGTCTAAATTCCCGCAACACGAATCGCCACGATATCGCCCGGGCGTTAATCGAAGGAATCGTGATCGGACTGGCCCAGGGGATGAACCGCCTGATTGGTCTTGGGGTCGAAGCCAAAGAATTGCGCATTACCGGGGGCGGCGCCAAGAGTGCCAGTATGCGCCAAATCGTTGCCGACATTTTCGGTCTCCCGGTTATCGGATTCAAGATTGCTGAAGGCGGTGCCCTTGGGGCTGCGATTCAGGCGGGCTGGACTTATTGTCAGACGAAAGGCGAGCCGCTCCCGCTCGAGAAAATTGTGAAGTCGGCAGTAAAAACCGATCGTAAGACGCGCGCTGAACCGCGCAAAGAAAATCAAGCGCTTTATGCGGAATTGCGTGGACGACACGCCGATCTCACGCGGAAATTAGCAACCAGCGGCTATTTATGAAAATCGTAATCGGCGCGACCGGTGCCAGTGGTAGCATTTATTTGCAGCGTTTGCTCGAACAGATCAACGCCACCGAGCACGAAGTTCACCTCGTCATGACATTACATGCACGGCAGGTCGCCGACCATGAGCTCCTGACCTTTCGCGTTCCGCCGAAAGTTCTTCAGCATGCCGACAACGATATGAACGTCCCGTTCGTCAGCGGTTCGGCTCGCTTCGACGCAATGGTCATCGTCCCCTGCTCCATGTCGACGCTTGGCCGAATCGCCACCGGCTCGGGCCAGAGTGCGTTGTTGCGCGCCGCTGATGTTTTCTTGAAGGAACGCCGTAAACTCATCGTCGTCCCGCGGGAAACGCCATGGAGCCTCATTCAGGCGCGCAATGTCGTAACCTTGATCGAGGCCGGCGCAATCGTATTGCCTGCTATCCCGTCGTTTTACAGCAATCCCAAAAACGTCAACGACGTCGCGGACACGGTAGTGTGGCGCATTCTCGATCAGCTTGGATTGCCCAGTTCGAAAGCCTTCCGCTGGGAAAGTGCAAAAGCTCGTCCGCCGCAAATTTGAAGCTCGACCCGGAAAGTTTCACAACACGCGTTCTTGTCGCATTGGGATTTCGCCTGCTGCAGTTGTGGGCGCGGACGTTGCGTTATGAAGTCGATGCCCGCTCGACCGTGCTGGAAACGCCGGTAAAGGAAAACTATATCGGAGCACTTTGGCACAACCGCCTCCTGCTGATTTCGTATGCCCTAAAGAGATTTGCTCCTCATCGTCCCGGTGCAGGTCTGATCAGCGCGAGCCGGGATGGAGATTTGGTAGCGGACCTTACGAAACGTTTCGGTTTTGATGTTGTCCGGGGCTCCACTTCGCGGCTCGGGGCAAGTGCAATGCTGGAACTTGCCGAAGTTCTTGCTTCTGGACGCGATGTCCTGATCACCCCGGACGGTCCGCGCGGGCCAGCTTACGAGCTTGGGCGTGGCATCATTTTTTTAGCCCAAAAGTCAGGAGCGCAAATCCAGCCGATTAACATTGAGTATTCGAGCTGTTGGAGGGCCAGAAGCTGGGACAAATTCATTCTTCCCCGTCCGTTCTCGAGGGCTCGCGTCATTTTTGGCCCCTTGCTTCGCGTAGCACCCACCAATACGGAAGAAGAATTTGAAGCGGAGCGGCGCCGCTTACAGAATGCAATGATGGCGCAGGTCGAAATGCGCTGATCGTTCCCCTAATCTTTCAGCCTGAGCCAGACCGCCGGCTTGGACCAAAGGATCTCTCAAACTAGGCTTGGTTTTTCGATAACATGTTAAGCTCTGCGCCATGCCAAAGCTAATCGACGGCCGTGCCATTGCGGAAAAAGTCTACGCCGAACTGCGCGATGAAATCGCCGGACTTAAGTCTCGGGGATTAACGCCGGGCCTGGCGGTTGTTCTGGTGGGAGACGATCCCGCCTCGCGCACCTATGTGCGGGCCAAAGACAAAATGTGCCGCGAGCTTGGTCTTCATTCGGTGAAACTCGAATTGCCCGCGACGACGACGCAGGAGGAACTGCTCGCTCGGGTGGACCAACTCAATCACGACCAGAAAGTCCACGGTATTCTTGTGCAATCACCGCCACCGCCACAGATCGACGAGGCGGCAATCGTGCGCGCACTCGATCCACGCAAAGACGTCGACGGATTTCACCCACTCAACGTCGCCAAGCTCGCGCTCGACGACCAAACGGGTTTTGTTCCTTGTACTCCACTCGGTTGCCTGCGCTTGCTCCGTGAAAGCGCGGTCGCCCTCTCCGGCGCCAACGTTGTTATGCTCGGCCGCAGTATGATCGTCGGAAAACCGATGGCGCTCTTGCTCATGCGTAAGGGCATTGATGCGACCGTCACCGTCATCCATTCACGCACCCGAAACATCTCGGAGATTTGCCAACGCGCCGATGTCATTATCGCCGCGATCGGTCGTCCACATTTCGTTAGGACGGAATTTGTGCGTGAAGGCGCGATCGTGATTGACGTCGGAATCAATCGCGTGGATGACGGCAGGACCGAGCGCGGTTACAAACTTGTCGGCGATGTCGATTTCGAGGCCGTGTCAGAAATTGCCGGTGCCATTACTCCCGTTCCCGGTGGTGTCGGCCCGATGACGATCGCGATGTTGATGTCGAACACCATCAAAGCCTGCCGGCAACTGTCCTCATTCCGAGCGTAGCGAAGTGAAGTCGTCTGCTGCGCCGCAGCCTGTGCGAAGGCTGGGAGGGATCCCGAAGCAATACCTTTACCGAAACTTCAACGGGATCCCTCGACTCCGCTCGGGATGACGATTTTGCGCGTCAGAAAACGCAAGAGCGCCGGTTGAAACCGGGCCAAGTCGAGCAAAATCGATCCGAGCTTTGGTGACACAACGGCGCTACGCGCCAGAGCGTTAATCCACAATCGGCCACGATACATCGCGGTATGCTGCGCGGCATATTCAGCGGCTGCGTCCGTGGAATTTTCCTGGACAATTCTTGTCGCCGCAGTCGCGGCCAACAGGCCCGAGCGCAGCGCATAAAAAATTCCTTCGCCGGTGAATGGTTCTACGACACGAGCAGCATCGCCGGCAAACAAGAGATTACCGCGCGCCGGGGGAACTGCCGCGCGTGTTAATGGCGTGATTGTTCGCCATTGCTGCTTGGATGAAAGCGCGAATCGTTCGATTGCCCACCTTTGCAATGTGCGAATCGATTTGGGCTTCCCGACCAGACAAAGATTGAGCTCATTTTCGCTCACCGGCGCCTGACCGGAATAACCGCCCGGCAGCAATTGCAAAACGACCTTATTTCCGAAATCACGCGGCAATGAAATGTGCGCCTGCAGCGCCACGCGTTCCTTTCCGACGCGCGGGAGCAAGGCGCACAACCGCGCCACGGTTGAGTTACGGCCATCCGTTGCCACTAAGACCTGCGCTCGACAAGCGAACGCATCCGCAATCGTTAGTTTCCAGCCACCATTGGTTTTCTCGAGCGATGTCAGCGTGCTTGTTTCCCGGATTTCTGCACCAAGGTGACGGGCACGATCGAGCAGGAGAGCATCGAAGACACTCCGTTTAATGGCGATCTCCGCCTCTTCGCCCTGCGGCAGCTCAATCTCCATGCACCGGTCGCGCAAACCAAGGAATGCGACCGATGCGAGCGTAGCATGAGGCGATTCTCGCACCCGTTGATCGATTCCGAGCTGTCGCAAAATCGGCCAGCACTCCGGATTCAAACAATCGCCGCACACTTTCTCCCGCGGAAATTTTTCGCGCTCGATCAGAACCGTCCGCAGTCCGGCAGCAGCGCAAAATGCTGCGCAGACCGACCCGGCGGGTCCGCCGCCGACGATCGCGACATCAAAAATTTCCATATCATTCAAGGAGCGGCTGTCTCTAACGCCAGTCTGGCTCGGACCTGCAGCCTTTGACGTGCGATATGTTTGAGGACGACATTTGTTTCAATGAGCTGGTCACTTCCAATCCTTCGCATCTACGGAATCCAGTTGCGGATTCATGTCACCTTTTTGCTGCTAATCGGATGGCTGGCGTTCGGTTATTACGCACAAGGCGGCTCGGCCGTCGCGTTTTGGCGCGTGATCTTTGTGCTCCTGCTGTTCGTCTGTGTGGTCCTGCACGAGTTTGGCCACGCCATCGCAGCAAAAAGCTATGGAATCAATACTCCTGACATTACCCTTTTGCCGATTGGCGGCGTCGCCCGTCTGGAGCGAATGCCCGAGGAACCGCGGCAAGAACTCATCATCGCGCTGGCTGGTCCGCTCGTGAACGTGGTGATCGCGCTGACCTTGTTCGTATTCGTTGGCTGGCGTGGATTTTCCCTCGAGCATGCTGCCTCCGGTGCGGATCTCCTCGTTCAATTGCTCGCGATCAATGTGATACTCGTCCTCTTCAACTTGTTGCCCGCATTTCCAATGGACGGCGGTCGTGTTTTGCGCGCTCTTCTCGCCACGCGACTGAGTTACACGCGTGCCACTCAAATCGCCGCCAGCATCGGCCAGGCCTGCGCCTTTATTTTTGGGTTTCTTGGCCTGTTCGGAAATCCGCTCCTTATCTTCATCGCCTTATTTGTTTACATGGGCGCATCGCAGGAGGCGACGCTCGCCCAGCTCAAAGATATTTCGCGCAGTTTCCCCGTCTCCAGCGCGATGGTGCGCGAATTCCGGTCGCTCCCGCAAACCGCCACCCTTCAGGAAGCGGTCGACGCGCTTCTTGCCACTTCGCAACATGACTTTCCCGTTATGGATGAAACTGGCAGCGTCGCCGGCATTTTGACCCGGCACGACTTGATCGCAGCGCTGCGCAAACATGATCCGCAAATCCAGGTCGGCGAGGTAATGCGTCGCGACATCCCCACGGTGACGACAGGTACGCGTTTCGAGGAAGCGTTTCGAATCATGCAGGAATGCAATTGTCCGGTCGTGCCGGTACTGGATGGGATGAAGCGACTGGTGGGCCTGTTGACTCCGGAAAACGTGACTGAGCTGATGATGGTGCATTCAGCCATGCCACGGCGGCGGGCGGCGTAAAACAAGGCTCCTTGAAAGCACCTGCGTTGTCGATCGCGCCCGGGACACGTACATTTATCGCTGGGCCAATGGCGTTATCAAAAAAGCAAAAACCGGATCTAACGAAAAAGGTTCACGAGGTGCCACACAAACCCGGTGTTTATTTGATGCGCGACCGTTTCAACCGCGTCATCTACGTCGGCAAAGCACGCGATCTGCGCAAACGCGTCGGTTCCTATTTCATGCCCTCAAAAATGGCAGTGGCTGATCTGAAGACTCGCGCCATGCTGGACGCGGTCTGGGATTTCGAGACTCACACGGTGCAGAGTGAAGCCGAATCGATTTTACTCGAAGGCAAGCTGATCAAGGAATACCGGCCGCGCTACAACGTTTCCTTCCGCGACGATAAGCGTTTCCTCCTGGTGAAGGTGGATCAGACCGAAGATTGGCCGCGGTTTCGTCTTGCCCGTTTCAAGAAAGATGACAACGCCCGCTATTTCGGGCCATATGCACACGCCGGCGCGCTTCGGCAGACGCTAAATTTTATGCGCAAGAAATTCGGAGTTCTTACCTTTGGCCGCGGGTCACCAACGGAGCGCGAGTTGAAGTCGTCAACTTATCAGGTGCCGATGAAATTGAGCGAGATCACACCGGAAATTTATCGCGAACGGGTCGCGCAGGCCTGCGAGTTTCTCGAGGGACATTCGCGCGAAATGATGGCGGAGTTGGAGAAACAAATGCGCGCGCAAGCGGAGAAGCTCGATTTCGAAAAGGCGGCGGAGTTGCGCAACATGCTGGAGGATTTACGGCGGACGACGCGACCGACGCGCCGTTTCACTCGCGGCTCGTTGCCAACGACGATTGATCCGGAAGCGGACGTCCGGGCTTTGGCCGACGCTTTGCAGCTATCGAAGATCCCGCGAGTAATGGAATGCTTCGATATTTCCAACATCAGCGCGACGCACGTCGTCGCCTCGATGGTTTGTTTTCGAGACGGCGTTCCGGATAAAAATTGTTATCGGCGGTATCGGATTCGCACCGTCGAAGGCCAGGACGATTTCGCCAGCATGGCCGAGGTAGTCCGGCGAAGATATTCCCGAATTCTGCTTGAGGCACGCGAGGCGAATCCGGATGCGGCGGAATTTTCGCAGGAAAATCCCGCAGAAGCGCTGGAGCGCCAATCAACCATTAACTCTCAACCATCAACTGTGAATCTCGTCCGTTTGCCTGATCTCATCATTGTCGATGGTGGCAAGGGTCAGCTCTCGTCCGCCTGCAAAGAACTGCAGCGGCTCGGGTTACACGATCTGCCAATCATCGGCCTGGCCAAGGAGCACGAGGAAATTTATCGGCCGGGTCGGGCGCTGCCATTGCAGTTGCCGGAAGATTCAGGCGCGTTACGTCTGCTTCAACGCATCCGCGACGAAGCCCATCGTTTCGCCAACGCGTATCATCAGCTGCTGATGAAGAAACGAGTCGGCGAAAGCATTCTCGACGATTGCCCGGGCGTCAGTCAGCATCGCAAAAACTTGTTGCTGCGGAAATTTGGGTCCGTGAAACGATTGCGGCGCGCCAGTGTGGAAGAAATCGCAGCTACTGATGGAATTGGAACAAAGTTGGCGGCTGACGTGCATCGGTTTTTGCAAACGCACTAAGGCTGATCATTCTAAACCACGCACAGAATTCCTGATCGGATGAGAGGTTTAACCGCGAGCTCGGGTTTGATATCGCTGATGATGGCGATTTCGAACGTGACCGGGCAACAATTAGCGCCTGCTCCTTCGACGGCGCCCACTGCCACGCCCTCGGAAGAAGTATCTCAACCTGCGCTCGACGAGGAAATTGTTCCGACCTTCGAGACGCAAAAACTCGCGCGCACTTACATCCTCGACATCCCCGCGCCGCGTGGACAGATTACCGATCGGAACGGTGCGCCGCTCGCGCAAAATCGACTGAGCTACAATCTGGCGATCAGTTTTCCAACCCCGCTGGACTTTAACGACAATCAGACTCTGGAGTTTGCGCATCGGCAGATCGCGATTGCTCAAAAGTTACTCGGCCGCCAAATCCGGATTGCCGACGACGCTATTCTCCGCCACTACCATAACCGCGGAATTTTGCCATTCGAGATCTCGACCAACCTTTCCGCAGAAGAATACGAGGCTGCGAAAGCGCATCTGCCACCGGAAATGACGTTACGCGGTGTTTACATTCGCGTTTACCCACAGGGCAAGGTTGCCGGACAGATTGTCGGTTATTGTGGACGGACAGGGCGCAATCCCGACGGGATCATCGACAATCACGAAACCATTTGGCCGGAAACCGAGGGGCGCGAAGGGGTCGAACAAACCTTCAATGCCATGTTAACCGGCAAACATGGTGAGTACAAGATGACCTTCGACAAAGATGGCCGAAAAACTTCGGAAAAGATCGTTTCACCTCCTATTCCCGGTCATACGGTGGTGACCACACTAGACCTGCGGTTGCAGGAATTGGCTGAGAAAGCTCTCGAGGCTAAGGCGAAACGCGGCGCAATCGTAATCATGGATCCGAACAACGGCGACGTTCTGGCGCTCGCGTCCTGGCCAGATTATAATCCGAATGTCTTCGTTCCTTCGATCTCGGCGGAGAACTTTAAGGCGTTGCAGGATGACCCGGGGATTCCACTTTTGCCACGCGCTTTTCGTTCATCCTATCCGCCAGGATCAACCTTCAAGGTCGCCGTCGGCATCGCCGCGCTGGAAAGCGGATCGGTAACACCGAGTGAACAGTATCAATGCGTCCCATCGATCCAGATCGGGAACGTCACCTTTCACAATTGGAAAAAAAGCGATCGCGGCTTCCTGAATTTTGTTCAAGCCCTGACTGAATCCTGCGACACCTGGTTTTATCAGGTCGGAATCAAGACCGGCGCGGATCCGATCATCGATTGGGCGCAGAAACTCGGCTTCGGCGCGAAAACCGGAATTCCTATTCGCGGCGAAGTAGAAGGGCGCGTGCCTAACGACTCCTATATGAAGGCAACACACGGACGGAAGTTATTGAATGGCGATATCGCCAATCTTTCCATCGGACAGGGCGACACGCAGGTTACGCCATTACAGATGGCCCAGGCGATGTCGATCGTCGCCAACGGCGGGACGTTTTATCAAACGCGGCTGGTGCAGCAGGTGCAATCGATCGATGGCGGTATCGTGACGGCTTACAATGTGCGCGAGAAAAAGACGCTGAATTTTTCCTCAGAAACTCTCGCGCAACTTCGCGAGGGAATGATAAACGCGGTCAACGGCCCCGCCGGAACCGCCCATGCCGCCAGTCTCGACACCGTAACCGTGGCTGGCAAAACCGGCACGGCGCAGTGGGGACCAAAAAATAGGGAGCGAACGGCGGCGTGGTTTGCCGGTTACCTGCCCGCGCAAAAACCGCAGTACGCTTTTGCGGCGCTTTACGAAGGCGACGTGGGTGTGAAAGCGCACGGTGGAACCGTGGCAGCGCCCCTAATTGCCCAAATTTTCAAGGAAGTTTACAAAGGCGAGCAGGCCAACGGTCGCCATCGTGGCCGTGGGCAACCGGAAGAATCGCCAACCGTCCGCCGCGCCGAACCGGTCGAGGACGATTCCGGCGACTAATTCAAGGAGCGGCTGTTTGCAACTGCGGACCGAAACAACGCGGCGGTCGGAGACCGCCGCTCACTCTTCACTCGCTTCTTCCTTCTCGTTCCCAAACTCCAGTTTGGGAACGTCAGCCCTTTTGAAACTCCGTTTCCTTCGCTCCGATGTGATAGCAAAATCAGCTACTTCTCTGCGGCGAGTGAGGGAAACAGGGTTTCGAAAACCAGACATTGACTCCCAAACAGAGTCTGGGAGCCAGAATTGTGAAGTCTGTGTGTTTCTGTAGTCGCTTCGCTGTGCGAAGCGTGCGTCGCCCGCCGGGCGAGGGCTACAGCTCGCTCGCTATACCAGCCCTTGATCCATCATCGCGTCCGCCACTTTCAAGAAGCTCGCGATGTTAGCGCCATTAACATAGTTCCCCGGAGTCCCGTATTTCTCCGCGGTGCGATAGCAATTGGCGTGAATGCTTTTCATGATTTTGAAGAGCCGGGCGTCTACTTCTTCACGGGTCCAGGAAATTCGCATGCTATTTTGCGCCATCTCCAGCCCGGAGGTGGCAACCCCGCCCGCGTTCGCCGCTTTGCCCGGACCATAAAGAATTCCCGCCTGCAAAAAACGATGCACCCCCTCCATCGCTGTCGGCATGTTCGCGCCTTCCGAAACGACATAGACGCCATTCTTGAGCAGGTTGTCCGCGTCCTTTGCGTTAATTTCGTTCTGGGTCGCGCTCGGAAAGGCGCATTCGGCCTTGATGTTCCAAAGTGGATTGTGATCGAGCTTCCGATCAAGCGGCGTGAACACCGTACCTTTGAACTTGTCGGCGTATTCCGAAATGCGCCCGCGCCGAACATTTTTCAGGTCCATCACAAACGCCAGTTTTTCCCGCGAAATTCCTTTCTCATCGTAAATGAACCCGCTCGAATCCGAAAGGGTAACTGGCTTGGCGCCTAACGAGTTTAATTTTTCAATCGTGTATTGTGCCACATTTCCGCTGCCCGACACCAAAGCGACCTTACCCTTAAGATCTTCCTTGCGCGTCTTGAGCATTTCATCGGCGAAATAAACTGCGCCGTAACCCGTCGCCTCCGGACGAATGACAGAACCGCCCCAGGTCAGACCTTTGCCCGTCATCACACCGGTGAACTCGTTCTTCAACCGTTTGTACATCCCGAACATGAATCCGATCTCGCGCGCGCCCACGCCGATATCGCCCGCCGGAACGTCTGTGTCCGGCCCGATGTGGCGGAACAGTTCGCACATGAACGCCTGACAAAAACGCATGACTTCGAAGTCAGTCTTGCCTTTCGGATCAAAATCCGAGCCACCTTTCGCCCCGCCCATCGGCAGAGTCGTAAGCGCATTTTTGAATACCTGCTCAAAGGCGAGAAACTTGAGGATGCTCAAGTTGACCGTGGGATGAAAACGCAGCCCGCCTTTGTACGGCCCGATCGCGCTGTTCATCTGAATGCGGAACCCGCGATTCACATGCAGATTTCCCTTATCGTCGCGCCAGGGAACACGAAACATAATCACCCGTTCCGGTTCGATAATACGTTCGAGAATTTTCTCCCGTTGATATTCCGGGTGCTGCTCCAGAACGAGCGAAAGCGAATCGAGCACTTCCTCGACAGCCTGGTGAAACTCCGGTTCGGCCGGGTTCTTTGCCTTCACCTCGGCCATCAACTCAGCGACATAATCTCTCATGCAGTTCCCTTAACGAACGGGCGAAATCTAGACATATCTGCTACGTAACACAAAACCGGAAGCAAAATCTTATCTCGCTCCCGCGGCCCGAGTTTGCCGGCATCATTTTGCGTAATGTTCCGCGCCCAAAAAGTGGAGGGAAACATAGGGCTCGTCACCGACTACCCAGCTGTCGTGGCCGGGCCCGATGTAAAACAAATCTCCCGCTCTCATCTCGTAGTAGCGGCCGTCTTTCATTCGGCAGGCGGCGCACCCGGACACAACCATCCCGACGTGTTCCACCTCGCAGAGCGACGCACCGGTCGCAGCTCCAACATGTTCCGACCATTTCCATCCCGGCTCGTAGCTCGCGCGACCGATTATCATCGAGCCGATCTTTACCGTCTCAAATCTTCCTTTTTCAAATGTCCGCACCTCATCTGGATGCTCGAAGCGTCTTATCAAGAGATCATCATAGCTCGGTAACATTTTGGAATATGTCGGTCCTAGCGCAGTTGTCTGACGAAATTGTTGTATTCCTCGTGCGTGCCAATCCAAAACCAGACCGCGAGATCGCCGTGTCTTTGCGCAAGAGCGCGATAGTGATCTCCGATTCGCACTGACCAGACATTTCCGACAAGCGGCTTGAACTGCATTGATGGATGAAACGGGTCGCGAATCCACAATTGAAACTTTTCTCGAGCGAGACATTGGACGTGAGCTGGTAGTCTGTTGAACTCGTGCCAGAAACGCCGCTGCGTTCTGGACTTCACGGCATCTCGCGGACGCGACCGGCTTTGATGTCCTCTTCCACTTCGCGCAGAACGTCATCGAGCTTGCCGCTCCCAATATCTCGCTTCATCTGCTGGTCCCATTCGTCATCGTTCCAGCCGTGCAACCACGCCGCCAACTCGGCGCGCTGCTCGAACGAAAGCTGTTCGATCGCACTCTTGATTTCAGCGAGGCTCACGTTATCGACCTTATCACCGCTCGATTGCTCTTCCAAGTAAACAGAATTACCTGGTGGATGAAAATTCGATACCTGCACTAAATCGGTGTTGAGCGTAATCTGTTTTGTCACTCGTGGTCTCTTATTGTGCGTGACTTAGGGTTCGTGCCTTCAGCATAGGCGTAGTCCTCAAGAAGACGAGACCATCAATCCAATAATGAAAGCGTTCTGGCGACGATTACTCCTGAGTGGCGGCGAGGTGCGGCCGAGTTACTTTCCAAAATGTGGCCCGATGACGAGATCTGGTATTTTGAAAGCGATCCGCTTAGTTGGAAGTATTTGGCTGGGCGTGCTGGGTACGCCATTGTTCGGAACGGTGAGCCGGTCTGTTACACGGTCACCAAGATGAATTGACCCAATCAGCGCGGGTAAAAAGCAAAACAGCCGGACCCTTTCGAGTCCGGCTGCTGTTGAATTTTCGTTAGTTGATCTCGGCGGATTAGTAATCCATTCCGCCCATGCCACCCATTCCGCCGCCCGGCATCGGAGGAGTCTTTTCCTTCTCCGGTAGCTCGGTCACGATAGCTTCGGTGGTGAGCAACAGGCCCGAGATCGAGGCCGCGTTTTGCAACGCTGTGCGCGTGACTTTCGTCGGATCAACGATGCCCGCCTTCACCAAGTCGGTGTATTGACCGGTGGCGACGTCATAACCTTCGTTGCCCTTGCGCGCCTTGACCTCTTGAACAATGAGCGCGCCTTCCTGCCCCGCGTTGTCCGCGAGCTGACGGGTCGGCTCTTCGATGGCCCGGCGCACAATCTGCACGCCGACCTTCTCGTCGCCTTCGAGGCCTTTCACATTGTCGAGCGCTTTCTGCGCGCGAATGAACGCGACGCCGCCGCCCGGGACAATGCCTTCCTCGACCGCCGCGCGCGTGGCATGCAAGGCATCTTCCACGCGAGCTTTCTTCTCTTTCATCTCGGTCTCGGTAGCAGCGCCGACATTAATGACGGCCACACCGCCCGCGAGTTTCGCCAGACGCTCCTGGAGTTTCTCGCGATCGTAATCGCTCGTCGTCTCTTCGATCTGACGACGAATCTGACTCACCCGGCCCTGAATGTCGTTCTGCTTGCCTTCGCCTTCGACAATGGTGGTGTTTTCCTTGTCGATAGTAATGCGCTTGGCCTTGCCGAGGTCATCGAGCTTCACGTTCTCGAGCTTGATCCCGAGATCTTCCGTGATGCAACGACCGCCGGTCAGCACCGCGATATCTTCCAGCATCGCCTTGCGACGATCGCCGAAGCCCGGGGCTTTGACCGCGCAAACCTGCAAGGTGCCGCGCAGCTTGTTCACGACCAGAGTCGCGAGCGCTTCGCCTTCGACATCTTCCGCGATGATCAGAAGCGGACGGCCAGCCTTCGCTACTTTCTCAAGCAGCGGAAGCATGTCCTTCAAGCTCGAGATCTTCTTCTCGTGAATGAGGATGTAAGGATTTTCCAGAACCGCTTCCATCGCTTCCGCGTTGGTCACGAAGTAGGGCGATAGATAACCTTTGTCGAACTGCATACCTTCGACTACTTCGAGGGTAGTCTCGATCGACTTGGCTTCTTCGACGGTGATAGTTCCGTCCTTGCCTACTTTGTCCATCGCGTCAGCAATGATCTCGCCGATCGTCTTGTCCCAGTTAGCGGAGACGGTCGCGACCTGCGCGATCTCGGTGCGATCACTGACTTTCTTGGAGATTTTCTTCAGCTCCTCGACGATCGCGTCCACCGCTTTCATGATTCCGCGCTGTAGCGAAGTAGGATTCGCTCCCGCGGTCACGTTACGCAGACCTTCCTTGTAGATTGACTCTGCCAGGACAGTTGCTGTGGTGGTGCCATCGCCGGCGATATCCGAAGTCTTGGAAGCCACTTCGCGCACGAGCTGAGCACCCATGTTTTCATAGGGATCTTCCAGCTCGATCTCTTTCGCGACCGTGACGCCGTCTTTCGTGATCGTCGGGCTGCCGAATTTCTTATCGAGAATCACGTTGCGACCGCTCGGTCCGAGCGTGGCCTTGACGGCCTTCGCCAGTTTCTCGATGCCGCGCAGCAACGCGTGCCGCGCACTTTCATCAAATTGTAATTGTTTAGCTGCCATGTTTGTAGTTGATAGTTTGTTAGTTGATAGTTGAGAGCAAGAATCTGGACACCAGGAATCCGGGAGCCGAAACTAAGATAGGATTTATCTTTCCTGGGTTCCTGGCTTCCTGATTAATTTTCTTTTCCATTTCCTGGCCGCCTTATCCGATGATGCCGAGGATATCGTCCTCCCGCATAATCAGGTAGGTATCGCCGTCGATTTTGATTTCAGTGCCGCCATATTTTGAGATCAGCACTTTGTCACCGGACTTGACGGTGAAATCGACTTTCTTGCCGTTGTCGTCAATTTTCCCGGTCCCAAGCGCGACGACTTTGCCTTCCTGCGGTTTTTCCTTCGCGGTATCAGGGATGATGATACCACCCTTTTTTACTTCAGTCTCTTCAATCGGCTGCACCAGCACCCGATCTCCAAGTGGTCTGACTTTAACTGATGCCATAGTTTCTTTCTCTACTCCTTTGTTTACTTAGTTGTTGCCGGCAGTAGTTCGGGAGTTATCGAGCTACCACCGGCAAATTGGTTTATTTCTTCTTGTCTTCGTCGACTACTTCAAACTCTGCGTCGACCACATCACCATTGCCGCCGCGAGCGCCGGCGCCTTGTTCTGCACTGGAACGCGGTTGTGCTTCGGGCGGCGGCCCGGCCTGCGAACCTGCGCCGGCAGAGGCTTGCTTGTAAAGTTCGGCGCTGACTTCCTGGAACTTGTTCTGCAGGTCGTCGTAGGTCCGCTTCATCGCCTCGGTGTCATTGCGATTGATCGCTTCACGCACCGCGGCAATGGCGTCTTCGACTTGCTTCTTCTTGTCGCCGGAAATCTTGTCCCCGAGATCTTTCAACTGCTTCTCGCTTTGATACGCCAGGTTGTCGGCGTTGTTCTTGATTTCGATCGCTTCCTTCGCCTTTTTGTCTTCCTCGGCGTGCAGTTCGGCTTCTTTCTGCATCTTCTCGACTTCCTCTTTCGAGAGACCGGAGCTGCCAGTGATGGAAATCTTCTGCTCCTTGCCCGTGCCCAGATCTTTCGCGGAAACGTGCAGAATGCCGTTCGCGTCGATATCGAAGGTCACTTCAATCTGCGGAACGCCACGCGGGGCCGGCGGAATTCCATCGAGATGGAACGTGCCAAGATTCTTGTTGTCGCGCGAAAGCGGCCGTTCACCCTGCAACACCTTGATCTCGACCCCCGGTTGATTATCGCTGTAGGTCGAAAAGATCTGCGACTTCCGTGTCGGAATCGTGGTGTTACGCGGAATCATCGGCGTCGCCACGCCACCCGCTGTTTCGATTGCCAGCGTCAGCGGCGTCACGTCGAGTAGCAGAACGTCTTTGACCTCGCCCTTGAGCACGCCACCCTGAATCGCGGCGCCAACCGCAACCACTTCGTCCGGGTTCACGCCTTTGTGCGGCTCCTTGCCAATCAGAGTCCGCGCGGTCTCGATCACTTTCGGCATACGCGTCATGCCGCCGACCAGCACCAGCTCGTTGATCTCCTTCTCGGTAAGCTTCGCGTCTTTGAGGCACGCTTTCACCGGACCGACCGTGCGCTGGAAAAGATCATCGCAAAGTTGTTCGAGTTTCGAGCGGGTCAGTTTCTTCTGAATATGCTTTGGCCCACTCGCATCCGCCGTGATGAACGGAAGATTGATCTCGTATTCCTGAGTTGAGGAGAGCGCAATCTTCGCCTTTTCCGATTCCTCTTTGATACGCTGAATCGCATCCGGCTGCTTCGTCAGATCAATGCCGGTATCTTTCTTAAATTCGTTAACGACCCAGTCCATAATGCGGGCATCCCAATCGTCACCGCCGAGGTGGGTGTCGCCGTTGGTCGCTTTCACTTCAAAGACACCGTCACCAATTTCCAGAACGGAAATGTCAAAGGTGCCGCCTCCCAGGTCGTAGACGGCGATCTTCTCGTCCTTCTTCTTGTCTAAACCGTAGGCGAGTGAAGCCGCGGTCGGCTCGTTGATGATTCGCAACACTTCGAGGCCCGCGATCTTGCCTGCGTCCTTGGTTGCGTTACGCTGCGAATCGTTGAAGTAAGCCGGAACCGTAATGACAGCCTGGGTGATTTTCTCGCCCAATTTTGCTTCTGCGTCGCTCTTCAGCTTGGCCAGAATCATCGCGGAAATTTCCGGTGGCGAGAATGTTTTACGCTCGCCGTTAACTTCTACCTGAACGTGAGCGTCGCCGTTGGCGGCTTTCACGATCTTATAAGGCACGCGATGTTCTTCTTCGTGAACTTCGTCGAACTTGCGGCCCATAAACCGCTTGATTGAGAAAACGGTGTTCGCCGGATTCGTTACGGCCTGACGTTTCGCCGCCTGGCCAACAAGTCGCTCGCCATTTTTTGAAAAAGCGACGATCGATGGCGTCGTCCGTGCGCCCTCGCTGTTCTCCAAAACTACGGGGTCGCCACCCTCCATCACCGACATACAGGAATTGGTGGTCCCTAAATCAACACCTAAAACTTTAGCCATTTGTGTACAGTCCTCCGAGTGCCTTCAGCAACGGCCGTTCCAGATGACATGTATCAAGTATAACCTACTGCTTTGAAGGAGATTATATCATGATCTGTAATTTTACGCCTGCCGAAATAGCGCCAGAATGACCCAAATCGTGCTGCCTGGATCTGCTCGCCTGAGTCAACTCGTCACCGAATCCGGCTGGGACCGAAAAACCTTCGAGAAGATCAACGGGCAAGATGCCCGCTGGCCCACAGGCAAGACGTATGTGCTCCTCGTCGCTGGTATAGCCTCTGCTTAATTATGGAGTGATGAACCCTGTTCGCCCGCAGACAAAAAGCGAACACGGCGACCTCCTCTTCAAGTGTCAACATTGCGCCAGTCCGCTCGTTGTTGACGCCGCCGCCGCCGGAATGACGCTGAATTGCCAGCGCTGTGGCAAACCGACGCTTGTCCCGATGATGTCAATGCCCGCGAGCCCGACGCCGTCGCAGGAACCTACCGACTTGCAGCGGAAATTGAAGGAGAATGAATCGCAACGGACCGAGGTCACCGGCTATATCAACCAACTCAGCATTCAATTGCATCGCTGGAAGCTGCGCTTGCAAACGTTGAATGAGCGCAAGAGCGAGCTGGAAGAAGAGCTACGCAAGGCTTCTTAGGCGGATCTTACAGTCGCCAGTCCGGCTCGGACCTCGATGGTAATCAAAAACATCGGCTGGAAGCCGATGCCACTTTCAGTAGCGTTTGATGTGCGGCAATATCATGATCTCCTTCGGCTCGTTCTGGAGACGGGGATGGAGCGCAGCGATCGCACTGGGACTGGCACGTTGTCGGTCTTTGGCGCGCAGGCGCGATTCGATCTGCGTGAGCGTTTTCCTCTGCTGACGACCAAAAAGCTCCATCTCAAATCGATCATTTACGAGCTGCTTTGGTTTTTGCGCGGTGACACCAACATCAAATATCTGAATGAACACGGCGTCAGCATTTGGGACGAATGGGCGGACGAAAACGGCAACCTCGGGCGAGTCTACGGCGCGCAATGGCGCGACTGGCGTGGCCTGAACGGAACTCACGTTGATCAGATCACCAAAGTGATTTCCGAAATCAGAGAGAATCCATCGAGTCGTCGCCTGATCGTCAGTGCTTGGAATCCCGCCGAGATTCACACGATGGCATTGCCACCGTGTCACGTCCTGTTCCAATTTTATATTAACCAAGGTGAGCTGAGCTGTCAGCTTTATCAGCGTAGCGCTGATTTGTTCCTTGGCGTTCCATTCAACATCGCGAGCTACTCGTTGTTAACGATGATGGTAGCGCAGGCGTGCGATCTCAAGCCGGGCGATTTTGTCCATACTTTTGGCGATCTCCATCTTTACTCGAACCATCTCGAACAGGCACGCGAGCAACTAAGTCGCGACTGCCGCACGCTGCCGCGCATGCAATTAAATCCGGCAACCAAGAGGATCGAGGACTTTCAGTTTGAGGATTTTACGCTGCTCGACTACGATCCGCACCCCTCGATCAGGGCACCGATCGCCGTCTAGTATTTTCGCCTTTCTCGATGGTAGTTGAGACTTTTCCCGCGTAACCGGGTTAAAGTAAATGTGAGGGCTCTCGGGGCATTTTCCATCTTGTTGTTATCGCTTGCGTCCGTCCGTGCGGAAGATGGAAATCCGTTCCGCGTCGAAATCGATCTTCAAGACCAGGTCGCACTTTTACTGCGCGGCCGCGGTATTGTTCTGCAATCACCGATCTCAAGCGGACGCTACGGCCATTTAACCCAAACCGGATCGTTCAAGGTCCTGGAGAAAGAGATTAATCATCATTCGAGCATTTACGGGAAGATCGTGGACGCGAACGGCAGAACGATTGTGTCCGATGCCGACGTCGATATGAAAGTGCCGCAAGGCGGCAAATTTGTTCCCGCACCCATGCGTTACTTCATGCGCTTCCATGAAGCTGATGGTATGCACGCCGGTTATCTTCCCGGATATCCGGCCTCGCATGGGTGCGTGCGCATGCCCGAACAATTAGCAATTGCATTTTACCGCGCCCTGGACGTCGGAACGCCGGTCACAGTTTTCGGCAGAACACCCAGAACGAACGAATACAATCCCTATGACTTCCCTCGGCGGCGACCAATGCAGCCCTGGTTCGGTCGACCGATCGGGCCAGGATTTCAACCATCATACGATCCGCGCTCTCTCGATCCCTGGTGGCGCTAATTGTTCGCAGCCAGCTTCGACCAACTTCACGCTGAGTCGCCGCATTTGACTGCCTCGCCCAAAATTACTTCGTGTTTCCCCCGGGGACGTTGGCCCAGGCTGAGGTTGAAGATGTGCCTTTGGCGCTCAACACCGGCGCCAACTCAGTGATTAGTGCTGGCAGTCTTCGGACCGCGCTCAAGCTGAATCAGGTCCGACAAAATGTTGATCGTCTCATCGCGCTCGGGATCGATCACGGGGTCTTTCGTGTCATCGTCCACACCGCCCAGAACATCATCATCGCTGTCGGCATCGCCGGCCGCTTCCGGTGCAACTTTGGCCGAACCGTTCTTTTTCGCGGAGGCCAGTTTACCCGGATACATGATGAGCTGAAGATTCGGCTTATCGACAGTATCCAGCGTCACGCGATAAACACGCGGCTCCTCGATGTTGCGCGCCAGTCGCTCTTTCGTTCGTAACTCCTTGCGCGTCTTGTCCTCGGAAATTTCTTTCTTCCGCACATCTTCATTAAGGGAAATGCGATTCTCATCGAGGCGATGGCGCAACCGGTCCTTGTCTTCCTGCACAAAATGGAACTCGGCGTCATTTTGGACCCGTTCGGCCGACCGGCGTTTTAACTCATCAAAGTAAAGCGACACCGGCTCGTTCCACTTGGTGTATTTTGCCTTGGGCACTTCGTCATAAGGCAAACAATTCTTCAGAGCCCCTTCGGCGAACTCGGGCAAGTCAGTCAGCGACGGCAACACGATGTCTGAGGCTACGCCGTGCAGCTGAGTTGAGCCGCCGGCTACTCGGTAAAATTTCTGGATGGTTAATTTCAACGCGCCATCCTTGTGCGAACGGCTGCCGAGTAGCGAAGTATAGCCGCCGATATCTAGAATGGTCTGCACCGTTCCTTTGCCGAATGTGCACTGGTCGCCGACGATAACAGCGCGTCCATAATCCTGCAGCGCCGCCGCAAAAATTTCACTAGCCGACGCGCTTTGCCGGCTGGTCAGGACAATGAGCGGCCCCGAGTACGCGATTCCAGGATCCGGATCGCTTGAGACCACGATGTTGCCATTCGAGCCCTTGGTTTGCACGATCGGGCCCGATTTCAAAAACAACCCCGTCAGCGAAATCACTTCTTCCAGCGAGCCGCCGCCGTTGCGCCGCAAATCCACCACCAGGCCAGAAATGTTTTCCTTCTTCAACCGCTTCAACAACGCCAGCACATCTTTCGTCGTGCTCTTGGCGTGATGATCCATGTCCGCGTAAAACGACGGCAGCGTGATCCAGCCGAGCTTCACCGGCTGGCCTTCGTCATCCTTCTTGATGATAATGTCGGCGCGCGCTTCCTGGTCTTTCAGTTTAATTTCATCGCGCACCAGTTCGACGTTTTTGCGCTTGGACGGATCGGCTGCGTCGGCGGGAATGACGAGCAGACGGACTTTCGTTCCTTTCTTGCCGCGGATCATTTCTACCACTTTGTCCAGACGCATGTCACGGACATCGACGATATCACCCGTTCCCTGTCCGACGGCAGTGATGCGATCACCCACCTTGAGCCGGCCATCAACCTGTGCTGGCCCACCCGCCACCAAACTCTCGATCTTGGCGTAACCATCTTCCGTTCGCAGCATCGCCCCAATGCCTACGAGCGAGAGTCCCATGTTGATGCTGAAGTTTTTCAGATCGGATTCAGATAAATATTCAGAGTGCGGATCGTAAGCCAGGGCAACGGCGTCGAGGAAAAACTTCGCCTGTTCATCGCGATCACTCTCGTGGACGTTGCGCGCAAGCCGATCGTATCGGCGCGCGACCAACTGCGGTCCCGGCTCGATCGGATGCTCGCTCAGATGTTCCTGTAAAAGCTCGCTCGTGATCCGGCCACGCCAGAACTCATCCGCCTCGGTCATATTTTTCGGCCAGGGGCTCTTCTCGCGTCTGAAATCTATCGTTCCATTGGTTTTGAAATCGGCCGGTTGTTTGAGCAATTCCTTGACCTTGGCGACACGCTCGTCGACTCGCTTTTGATAAAGATCGTAGATCTCGTAGGCAGGTTTGAGGTTACCCAGTAAAATGTCGTCATCGAGCGCGGCACCGTATTTTTGCGTGATGGCATCGATGTCTTCCTGGGTGAAAAACAGGTGAGTGTAATCGAGCAGTTCGAGGTAGCTCCGCAAAATTTTGCCTGACAGGTCGTCGTTTAATTGCTTGTGGGTATAATGTCCTTCCTCCAGCAGCCTTCCGACTGAGACGCAGACGTTGTCGAGGTCGGTTTTGGCCGGAAGTGCGGTCGACGCCAGGCTAACCAATAAGATTGCCGCCGCCGTGGTGTAAGAACGAAAACGATAGTTCATGCCCTGAAAGAGAAGTTTTCCATACTCGCAGATCGTCGCTCTGAACGCAAGAACTCCCCTTGAATCCCAGACCGCCGCAGCGATTAAAAAGACAATCGACGGACCAGAATATTCAAAAAAACGTGGCACGCCTGACAACGTATGAAATACGACACATTTTGCGGAGGAGTTTTCGAGACCAATTGCTATCTTTTTCATGCCCCGGAAGGACTTGTTCTATTTGACGCACCGGAGGGAAGTTGCGCATGGCTTCAAAATCGGGGGGTCGACTTAAAGCTGCTGATCCTGACCCACGGACACATTGACCACGTCGTCGATGTGGCGAAAATTAAGCGAAAATTTGATTGCCCGATAGGTTGTCACCCTGATACCGCCCCAATGATCTCTGATCCGGATTTTTTCCGAAACTTCGGTTTTGGGTTCGACCTCGAACCGGTCAGGCCGGATTTTTTTATACAGGAAATGACTGAGTCGGAATTCCTAGGGGCCAAATTTCAGGTTTTCGAAGTTCCCGGCCATTGTCCCGGCAGCCTTTGCTTTTTCCTGCGCCCGCAAAAGCTCCTAGTCGGAGGCGATGTTCTCTTTGCCGGAGGCGTGGGGCGATGGGACCTGCCCGGTGGCGACGCGCCACAGTTGTTCCGGGGAATTAAAGAGAAACTATTCCCACTCGGCGACGACGTCACCGTCCTCCCCGGCCACGGCCCACCCACCACGATCGGTGAAGAACGCAAGACCAACCCGTTCGTGCGTTAACTCATAGGTCTCACAGGCCCCTAGGGCCTATGCCCTATTTGACATCGCGAGGAAATAAAAGATCACCAAGTCCTGCACTAAGTGAATGCTGAATGCCCAGCCCACGCCCCGAGTCTCCAGCATGCTCTTGGCCCAAATAAATCCGGCAATTGTCGCCATGGCGACGCCGAGCCAGCCAGATGGCTGCCCAAAGTAGTGGGCGAGTCCGAAGAAAACCGCCGTTAACCAAACGCCTTCACGAAGTGGCAGCACGTTGCGAAGATGCGCCAAAGGAACGCAACGGAATTGAAATTCCTCGTTGGCGGCATTGAGGGCGGCAGTGGCTACAGCCCACGGGAACAGCTGCCAATGCTGGGTCAGCTGCCAAAAATTCGGCCGAAGACTGGAAAACAAAAATGCGATCATCGCCAGCGCGAAAATCAGCACGATCAGCGGGCCGAGGTGCCACCATCGTAACGGACTGCGAAACCACAGAATCCGCTCCGGCTTGACTGGCGCGTTCAGGTCTCCTACGCGCAGAAAAAGATCGGCTCGTGTAATCCGGCGCCCGATAAAAGTGGTCAGCATGAGGAGTGCTCCCGCCACATTCAGCAAACGCGTCACGAACATCTTTGGCCCCCAGTCGAGGTCGTCCATGAATCCGTGAACCGGCGCCCAGTCGGCGATTATCGGCGCGATCACAGACCACCCAAGCCGCACAACTGCGATGGTAAGTAGAAAGCCGCTCAAAACTCGCAGTCGACTCGACCTGCCAACGATCACTGAAGCGACGACAAGGACAAGAACCTGAGCAACAGGCACCGAATAACCCTCCTCGCCGGCGGAACGACTCAAAATCGTCGGCAGAAGGCTCCCGGCGAGCATCGCGCCCCAGGCAATCGCCCGGCACCAGGGATTCACCCCCGTAGGCATTACGCCTGGCGTGGACACGAACCCTGGCGGCACGTTTGCTACCGCGGTCGAGCGCGAAACTTTTTCTTCGCTAACGGATCCAGCCATGGTCTGGCAGACTAGCAAGCGCCACGCCCAATGGCTGAAGCAAGTCGATCTCGGCGACCACCTTACATAATGAATCCAACGCCGTCGGGACGTGCGCCAGGAATTGCCGGTTTCCTTGAACCAGCCCTAGAAAACCATAAGCCCCAAGCGCTTGCATCAACCGTTGCATCGCGCAAAGCCGTAGCGTTTCTTGCATTTCGGTTGCCGATCGCAGGCCACGGCGCTGTCTATAGTAAGACCAAAGTCCCTCCCGCTCGACTGGCGACAACCGCACGTAAGGGTCAAATAACAGAGAAGCTAGGTCGTATTCCGCCAACCCGGGACGCATCCCCTGGAAATCGATCAGATGCGCATGACCCGCTCGCACAATAATGTTTTGCGACTGAAAATCGCGGTGCACTAACACGCGCGGCAACCCGGCCAGTCGATCCGCGATTTCCCTAAGCGCAGGCAGCGATGCCAGCTCGCGTTGGGTCCCTTCGTCGACCCCAAAAATTCTTCCCAGACAGTTTTCGAAAAAATAATTCTGCTCCCATCGATAAAGCGCGGCGTTAAATTCCGGCGGCATTTCTCCATCCAGCTCGGACCATTCGCTCTGGGGCAGCTCATGGAGCCTCGCGATTTCGTCCAAGGCCGATCGATAAAGCGCGCCGCGCACCAGCCAGGTATCCTCGCGGAAACTGAAAAGATCGCTCTCGCCCAGGTCCTCGATCCAAATCAAACCTTCTTCGGGGTCATGAAAATAAATCTTCGGCACGGCAATTCCATGTTCCGTCAAAAATTCAGCGATGCGCACGTAGTGCCGGTTTTCGACGCGCTCGAGGTTGTATTTCACCAAAATGAGCGATTCCCCTGGCGCACAACTGACGCGGTAAAATCTGCGATCGGAACCCCCCTTCTCGATCGGCGCGATTTCAATTTCTCCTTCGCTGAAGCCCGGTAAGCGCCGACGGGTTTGGCGAAGAAGCAGTTCCGTTTTCATACGATGGCATTTTGCAGAATCCCTTCGGCCCTCTGCCGCGTGCGGACAATACAATCTTGCAACTCACTTAGAGAAGCAATTTGTGCACCCGGCCAGACGATCGTATCCTCAAGGATCGCGCCCGCGCCAATGTAACAATCTGCGCCCACGACGGTTAGGCCGCGCAATTGCGCGCTGGTGTCAATGGTCGCGCTTTTCGCGGTCCGCGCTGCCCAATCGGCATCGCCAATAAAATCCGGACTCCAATTTTGGGATGCAATTATCCGGTGCACTTCCACATATTGCACGCTTGAACCGATGTTAAACCACTTGCCTTCGTTCAGGACAAGACCGCCAATCTTTCCGCCTTCCGCAATCCAATCGAGCAAAACTGGAATAAATGAGATCTTACGCTGCGGAATGCGCGCGAAAATTTTTTTGTTCCAAACGGCAATATTGGCAAAATCGTAGTCGCCAGCGATGCCGAATCGTTCGCCGATGTCGACGATCCGACCTTGTTGATACGCGATCGAGGGCGTAAATCCCGTTTCCCTCAAGGCGAGAGTGACATCATTCGCGGCGCGGAAATGCTCCTCAATTAGCGAATCCAGTGGGATGTCCGTGAGAATGTCACCGCTATAGGTGAGGAAATCACCGTCGTGCAGGAGTGGCTCGGCATTCTTGATCCCGCCTCCGGTCTCAAGCAATTCCGGCTCGTTCACCAAATCAACCGAGCGCCCACGATAGTGCTTCTCCGCAAATTGATGTTCGAACAAATGCGGCAGCCGATGCGTATTGATGACGAAACGCTGAATGCCGGTGGCAATCAAATGATCAAGCGCAAAGGTAATGAGTGGCTTCTGAAAAATCGGCACCAGCGGTTTTGGCAATTCATCAGTCAACGGCCGCAGACGCGTTCCCAATCCGGCGGCAAGAACAAAAGCCTGCGTAATCACTGTCTTGTGCTTGGGAGCAGATCGGCTACAAATTGCGCCATGGCGGAAGAACCGGTCTGGCATGGCACTTCTTCGCAAGTGAAAAATGCCAGCGTCTTTCTCTTCTGCGGCCTCTGCCTTTGCGCTCTTATTCTTTTATTCGCGATTCTCTGGCGCAACGAATCCACCAGAGACTTCAGCCCATACATTTTCACGCCAGCCATTGTCCCGATTTTCATCGCGCTCGCCCGTTTCCTCCAGACGAAAAACAAAGTTTACGAACTGACCACTGAACGACTGAAAATTACCGAGGGCGTTTTCAATAAGGTCACCGATACCCTCGAACTTTATCGAGTGAAAGATTTGGAAACCCGCCAGCCGTTTTGGCAGCGCATTTTCGGCGTGGAAAACATCCGCATCAATACCACCGACGCCTCCAGCCCGTTTGTCTTAATCGATGCAGTACCGCAGAAACTCGGTCTCGCCGATAAAATTCGGAACGCCGTCGAAAATGTCCGGATGCAAAAGCGCGTCCGCGAGCTCGACATCGAATAAGTAATCCATCGACCCGGCCCGGACCAAATTCCAAAGATTGCGCGATGGCATCCGACAAGCTAAAAGATATATCCGTTTGAACGAGAGCATCACAGCGCCACCCGCAGTGACAGAGGAAAAGTTCGTTCGCGGACTCGGCTTGCTCGATTCAACGATGCTGGTGGCGGGCTCGATGATCGGCTCGGGAATTTTCATCGTCTCGGCCATCATCGCGCGACAGGTCGGGGCGCCCGGCTGGTTGCTGGTGGTGTGGCTTGTGACCGGTCTGCTCACCTTAATGGCATCGCTTTCCTACGGCGAGCTCGCCGCCATGATGCCAAAGGCAGGCGGACAATATGTTTATTTGCGCGAAGCATTCTCGCCGCTGTGGGGATTTCTTTACGGCTGGACGTTATTTCTTGTCATCCAAACGGGCACCATCGCAGCCGTGGCGGTCGGCTTCGCCCGCTACTCCGGTGTCCTCGTTCCATGGGTTTCGGAATCGACCTATCTGATCGCACCGATTCGGTTCGGCGGTTACGCTTTCTCACTTTCCACCGCGCAGTTTGTCGGTCTGTGCATGATCGCGCTGCTCACCTTCATGAACACACGCGGACTAAAGCTGGGCAAGCTGGTGCAGAACGTCTTCACCACCGCCAAGACCGGCGCGCTCATCGGCCTAATCATTTTAGGTATCATCGTTGGCCTGAGATCGGGCGCGGGCGCCGAGAACTTCAGTCACTTTTGGACTTTGCGCGGCACTTTGCAGGAGGTCGGACCTGGTTTGACCGCAGCAGTCGCTTTCGGTCTTTTCGTGGGCATCTGTGTCGCGCAAACCAATTCGCTCTTTTCCGCCGACGCGTGGAACAATATCACCTTTACCGCTGGCGAAGTGAAGGAACCGAGGCGCAACGTCCCGTTGTCGCTCGCGCTCGGCACGATCCTCGTTATCACACTCTACCTTCTCGCAAATGTTGCTTACCTGACCGCATTGCCATGGGATGCCATCCAGAACGCACCGAGCGACCGTGTCGCATCCGAAACCGCGAACGTGATCTTTCCCGGAACAGGTGCCACGATCATGGCGATTGCGATCATGATCTCGACCTTCGGTTGCAACAACGGACTTATCCTGGCTGGCGCGCGGGCGTATTACGCGATGGCACGCGACGGTCTCTTCTTCCGGAAGGTAGGCCACCTGAACAAGAACCATGTGCCGGCATGGGGCCTGATCATTCAAGGTATCTGGGCCGGTGCGCTAGTCTTGCCGCGCACGGTTAAGACGGATGCCGCAGGTAACGTGACTGGGTACGGTAACCTTTACGGTAACTTGCTTGACTATGTTATCTCGGCGGCGCTCATCTTCTATATCCTGACGATCGCGGGCATATTCGTCCTGCGCCGAAAACGACCGAACGCGGAGCGCCCCTACAAAGCCTTTGGTTATCCGATCGTGCCGGTCCTCTATATCATAGGCGCGACGGTCATTCTTGCCGTGCTCTTTATTTATCAAACCGCGACCACCTGGCCCGGCCTTATTATTGTCTTAACCGGCGTGCCGATCTATTTCCTCTGGAGAAGATCAAGCACTGATTCGACAACCTAACGTAGTCTCACTGACCTTCCTCTTTTCAGATTTCCTCTCGTGGCCAAACATAATCACACTTCGGCTAAATCGTGCCGAACTTTCTCAAACTAGAGAATGAATCTGGAAACCAGGAAGCCAGGAGTGGAAATACAAGACAAAGAATTGACAGATCGTTCTGTAACTTTCCTGGCTTCCTGGTTTTCCAGTCTTCTTAATTATCCCTGCTGGGAAAAGCCCGGGTGTCTGGAATACTTCCATTCCGCGTAACAGCAAGTAACCAACAAGGAGAAAACACATGGCAAATTTATTCGCGAGAAAACCTCTCGACAAGTTGATGGCCGAAGCTCAGGAAGTTGGCGAGCACAGCCTGAAGAGATCGCTCGGCCCGATCAATCTCGTCGCGCTCGGAATCGGCGGAATCATCGGCGCTGGTCTTTTCGTGCGCACCGCTGCGGCCATTGCTGATCGCGCGGGTCCTTCGGTCGTGCTCGCCTTTATTCTCGCTGGCATCGGTTGCACTTTTGCCGGTCTCTGTTACGCCGAATTTGCTTCGATGATTCCCGTTGCGGGGAGCGCCTACACTTATTCCTATGCCACTATGGGCGAGCTCATCGCCTGGATCATCGGCTGGGATTTGGTGCTCGAATATGCCGTGGGCGCGGCCACCGTCGCCATTGCCTGGAGCGAATACTTCAATCGCGTGCTCGGCTGGTTCCACTTGCGTATCCCCTATGAATGGTCGCATTCGCCATTTGAGATGGATCATGCCACCGGTGTGCACGGCATGGTCAACATCCCGGCCGTGTTCATTTTACTTTTGCTCACCCTTTTGCTCATTCGCGGAACCAAAGAGTCGGCCTTCGTTAATGGCATCATCGTCGTCCTGAAGGTGAGCATCGTGCTGCTCGTCATCGGCCTTGGATGGGGATTCATGAATCCCGCCAATCACACGCCGTTCATTCCGGCGCCGACGACTTATGTCACGCCCCAGGGCATTCATCACGCCTACGGCGGAATCCTCGGCATCCTCGGCGCGGCCGGAGTCGTCTTTTTCGCCTACATCGGTTTCGATGCAGTCTCGACCGCGGCCCAGGAAGCGAGGAATCCCAAACGCGACATGCCCATCGGCATTCTCGGTTCGCTCATCATCTGCACCGTTCTCTACGTACTGTTCTCGTACGTGCTGAGCGGTGTCGCCACCGTCGAGGATTTTCGGACACACGGACGAGAGGCGTCGGTGGCTTTCGCCATCAGCAACTATATGCCCGGTTACGAATGGCTCTCTAAGTCAGTCACGGTTGCGATTCTGGCCGGTTTTTCCTCGGTCATTCTCGTGATGCTGCTCGGTCAATCGCGCGTCTTCTTTTCCATGAGTCGCGATGGCCTTGTTCCGCAGACTTTTTCTGATGTCCATCCGCGCTTCCGAACGCCTTACAAATCGAACATACTCTTTTTCATCTTCACCGGAATTTTCGCCGCATTCATTCCAGAAGATGTCGTCGGTGAAATGACCAGCATCGGCACCCTCTTCGCTTTCATCCTGGTTTGCGCCGGTGTCTGGATCATTCGGGTTCGCAGTCCTGAACTAGAGCGGGGATTCCGTGTCCCGGCGGTGCCGGTCGTTTCGACACTTGGCATCGTCGTCTGCGGCGCCATGATCTACGGCCTGGGCTGGACAAATTGGATGCGCCTGATCGTTTGGCTCGCGATCGGACTAGTCTTCTACTTTTTCTACGGCAGGAGTCATAGTCGCATTGACGCGCCACCGCCGGAAATGCCCGAAGGGATAAGAATGACCCGGTAGTTGATCCGCAGATTTCCGCAGATTTTCTTCTTCAGGGAGCGGTTGTCTTAAATGCCAGCCGACCCGAACCTTCGTGGTCCTACGTGGACTTTGTGTGAGGACGCAGCCCAGTATCGTACCCGTTTTTCCCGATGTTCCGACGTTTTTTACTAAGCTGCTTTCTGATCGCGCTTACCGTTGCGGCGATTATCTCAATACTTTGGCTGTTAGGAATAAAGATGCCGGGAAAGAACATCTCGAATACGGCTGAGCTCTCGCCGGCGGAGGTCATCCTGCGCGAAGAGTTACGCGCCGATGTCCAAAAACTCGCCGGTGAAATCGGTGAACGAAACATGGATCGCTATCCCCAGCTCATGGCTGCGGCCGATTTCATTGAGAAATCTTTTTCCAGCGCGGGGTTGCAGCCACGACGCGACACTTACCAGCTGCATAACTTGGCGTGCCACAATATTGAAACTGAAATTCCCGGCGCCTCTCCTCAAATCATCGTCGTCGGTGCTCATTATGATTCCGTTCTTGGCGCGCCCGGGGCAAATGACAATGGCAGCGGTATGGCGGCCGTTCTCGCGCTGGCCCGCCGTTTTGCAAATAAACAGCCGGGGCAAACCTTGCGTTTCGTCGCCTTCGTCAACGAGGAGCCTCCCTATTTCCAAACATCGCAAATGGGAAGCTTGGTCTACGCCAGCCGATGCAAAGCCCACGGCGATCAAATTTCTGCGATGATCAGCCTCGAAACCATCGGCTATTTTTCCGATGCCCCGGGCTCACAAATCTATCCGTCGCCGCTGCTCGGCGCCTTCTATCCCAAGGTCGGTAACTTTATCGGCTTCGTTGGTAACATCGGGTCGCGCCGACTGGTGCGCCGCGCGCTGTCCACTTTTCGCCGGGCCGAGCGACTCCCTTCCGAAGGCGCGGCCGTGCCCGCGTTCATTCCCGGCGTGGCCTGGTCAGATCACTGGTCATTCTGGCAGCAAGGATACCCCGCCATCATGATCACGGACACCGCCCCATTTCGTTACCCACATTATCACGCTCTGACCGATACCCCCGACAAACTCAATTACGACCGATTTGCTTTGGTGGTCAGTGGCCTGGAGAACGTGATTGAGGACCTTGTAGGCAAGGGGCGTTAATGATGGCGTTACTCTTTTTCTCGTCGCGAACCGTTTAGCTGCCGCTCCAGCTAGCGCCGCCGAAGCCTTCGCTTGGGCTGGCGCCACCGAAGGGCGCGCGCGCGGACAGGCGCTGTGATTTTTCTAGCGACTCGCGGGCGGCCGCGGTTTTTTGCAGATCTTCAGGCGATAGATCAAGTGCGCGCAGAATTTCGGATTCTTCACGCGTAAGCTTTGTCGTGCCGGCTCGTTTCTGGAATTCCGCCAGCCTTTGCGCCAGATCGCTGCTTTCGGCTCCGCGAAATGCATTCAGCATTCGCTGAAAAGTGAGATGAAATGGAATCGTTGCGACATCGACGAACTCGTCGCCTGCTTCGGAAGCAAACGGCATCATCACTTCGTTCCCGATAACCACGCTGTTCCAGGTGTCCGGCGGGGCGTAATAGCCGAGCTCCACCGAATAGGTTTCGCCTGGCTCCAAGTCTTCAATCGCGCAACCGCCGCTCATCGGTTCGACCGCAACGGTTTTCTCATTTCCGCGTTGCCGCAGCCGCACGTGGGCACAGCGATCCGCCGGCAAACCATTATCAAAAGCCGCCGGCCAATTGACGCTCCAGCATACAAAAAGAGTCCGCGGATTGCGCGCAATCGCCACCAGTAGCGGCTTGCCATAATGTGAAGGCAATTCGGTGAGTTCGTCCCTCTTGTCGTCCTTCCGTCGAGACAACGACGACGAAGTCACCGGACCTTCCGAGATCTTGTAGCCACCTTTTGATGGTTCTGATGGATCTTTTGCCATGCCGGGCGCTTATCAACCACCAAATCAACCGACGAGGCAAGCTCAAAGTCCGAGCCAGAAGACAGACCGGATTAACAGGATTGTGCAAGATTCAGGAAAACCAATCATGTAAATCCTGTTAATCCTGTCTAATTCTTCCGTTGCGATGCGAACCTGCATCATTCTCAATCCAATCGCCGGCGCGGTGAAGAACGTCGCTGCAACCCAAGAACGGTTGCGCCGCCTTGACGCTGAGCGCTTCTGCATCAGCCAACAGCCCGGCGACGCGGAAAAATTCGCCCGGGAAGCGTCGGATTTCGATGTGATTGTGTCGGCGGGTGGCGACGGAACTCTGAACGAAGTGGTGAACGGAATTGCCCAGACAGGCTGCAACGCTGCTCTTGCAGTGTTCCCTCTTGGGACGGGCAACGATTTCGCGCGGACGCTCGAGGTGCCGAGCGTCCTGGACTCTGCCCTCGATCAAATCATTGCCGGCCGGACCCGGGCCATCGATCTTGTCCGCGTCACTAGTGATAGCATCCGCTATTTTGTGAATGTTTCTTCCGGTGGATTCAGCGGCGTGGTGAACGAAAAGCTTACGCCCGAAATGAAGCGAACGTGGGGACCGCTCGCTTATCTGCGCGGCGCCGCGGCGGCATTTGCTGACCTGCGCGGTTACACGACGACCGTCGCATTCGATGACGCTGAAAGCTTCGAGCTCGATCTCTACAATGTGGTTGTCGCGAATGGCCGCTACGTCGCGGGCGGGATCCCTGTCGCGCCGGAAGCCGGCATCGCAGATGCCCTGCTCGACATCGTGCTCATTCCCGAGCGCGGTCCGGCCGAGCTCGCGATCCTCGCCGCGCAAATTCTTGTCGGCAAACATCTGAGTTCCGATGCGATCATTTTTCGTCGCGCCAAAAAAATTGCGATTAAATCACGACCCGGGATGTGGTTTAACGTCGATGGCGAATTAATTGGCAATGAACCCGCGACTTTCGAGTTGCTGCCGGGCGCATTGCAGTGCGTAGTCGGACCAGCGTGAACAGCAAGATTCTTACTCTCGATCAATTAGCGGCGGAATCGGGACGGCTGCGCTCGGAAAGCCAGCGCGTCGTGGCGACGAATGGTTGCTTCGATATTTTGCATGTCGGCCATGTGCGTTATTTGACCGCGGCGCGAAAACTTGGCGACGTTCTGGTCGTGGGATTGAACGGTGACGATTCCGTTCGTCAGCTTAAAGGCGAGGGCCGGCCGGTGAATCGTGAACAGGATCGCGCCGAAGTGCTGGCCGCGCTCGAGTCGGTCGACTACGTGACAATTTTTCCGGAAAACCGGGCCACGAATTTCCTGCGCGCTGCGGCGCCAGCGGTCTATGCCAAGGGCGGCGATTACACGGCCGATACACTCGATCCCGGAGAACGGGCGGTCCTGGACGAGTTCGGCTCCAGAATCGAGATCATTCCCTTTGAAAAAGGCTACTCCACCTCCGAGTTGCTAACGAGAATTGGGCCGAAATAATGGTTAACATCGGGATTCTCGGATCGGGCAAAGGATCAAACTGCCGGGCCATTCTGCGAAGCATTCGGGATGGCAAACTAGAGGCCAAAGCGACTGTAGTAATTTCTGATGTGCTTGAGGCGCCGATCCTGGAGATCGCGGGGGAGTTCGGCGTACCCAACGCTTATCTGCCGCCCGGTCACTTTCGCACCCGCCTCGAACCGATCGTCGAAGAACAACTGGTCGAGATGTTGCGAAATGCGGGAGCCGAGGTTGTCGTTCTCGCCGGCTTTATGCGGGTGCTGAAGGAACCAATGCTGGCCGCGTTCCCGCGTCGGATCGTCAACATTCATCCATCGCTCCTGCCGAAGTTTCCGGGCTTGGAAGCATGGAAACAGGCGCTTGCAGCTAACGAGAAATGGACGGGCGTCACCGTTCACTACGTGGACGCGCGGGTCGACCATGGCGACATCATCCTTCAGCGCGAGGTTCCGATCCTGCCGGGTGATACTCCGGAATCATTACATGCGCGCATCCAGGAGGCGGAACATGTGCTTTATCCGGAAGCGCTAGAGCAGGTCTTCCGCGATCTGCGCAGCGGTTAATTCCCCACAAAGGGCACGGAGGAAGACAGACAGGATTAACAGGATCCTACAGATTCAGAAAACCCAATCATCTCTCCTGTTAATCTTGTCGAAAAGAAGACCTTGTCCCTCTGTGGTGTTACAGCCGCTCCGCTTTCGGATCGCGGCCCAGTAATTCCTGCATCGCCAGAAGGAGCGGCTTCCGCTCGTAAAGGATGGCGTAGATTTGGTCGATGATCGGCGTTTCCACGTCGAGCCGGCGTGCGCATTCGAAGGCGCTTTTTGCTGTCGGTATTCCTTCCGCCACCATTTTCATATCAGCCTGGACCTGAGCCAGAGTCTCGGCGCGGCCCAGTCGTTCGCCGACGCGACGATTCCGGCTATGTTTGCTGAAGCAAGTCGCAATCAAATCGCCTACACCGCTTAATCCATAGAAAGTACGTTCGTTCCCGCCCATTCCTGTCCCGAGACGCAACAACTCAGCCAGTGCTCTTGTAATGAGCGCAGCTTTTGAGTTGTCGCCCAACCCCAGCCCGTCACTTACGCCCGCCGCGATTGCGAAAACATTTTTAAGCGCGCCGCCAAGTTCAATGCTGACGACATCGTCGCTGGTGTAGATTCGGAAATGCTCGCTTCCGAGAAACCGTTGCAACTCGATTGCATAATTCTCGTTAGCTGAGCCGATCACGGTTGCTGTCGGCAGACCGTGCACAACCTCGACGGCCAGATTTGGACCAGATAGGACTGCGATCGGATTTAAGGGGAATATCTCCGATAGGATTTCACTCATTCGCATGCCACTCCCATGTTCGATCCCTTTTGTGCAGCTAAGGAGGACCGTCCCGCTCTCTTTTACGCCCGCCTCCCGGACGCGGACCGCGATGTCGCGCAAGGCCATTGACGGAGTAACAAAAACGATAAGATCCGCATCTTTGCACTCACCAAGGTCGTGCGTGGCACAAACGTTTTCCGGTAGCCGTACACCCGGGAGATAATCAGTATTCTCCCGAGTCTCCTGCACACGTGCGATGCGCTCGGCATTGTTACCCCAAAGTGAGATGGGACGGCCATCTTCCGCCCAAAGCGAAGCTAGAGCCGTTCCCCAACTCCCGGCGCCGATAACGACAATGCGTTTCATTTTCGTTCAAAACGTGGTTCGCGACCCTGGAACAGACGCACGATGTTGCTGCGATGCCTCCAGATTATCAAAGCCGCGATCAAACAGGTAAATGTCAAGAGGATTGGGTCGGCTGCATATCCCAAAAACAAAGCGCCGAATGCCAAGGCGACGGCCGCGACAATTGAAGCTAAGGAGACGTAGCGAAAAATGAAAAAGGTCGCGATCCAAATCAGAACCGCTATGACTGTTACTAGCGGCACCAGGCCGAGACAGGCGCCGGCGGCCGCGGCCACGCCTTTCCCGCCACGGAAACGAAGCCAGACCGGAAATGAATGTCCCGCTACCACGAAAAACGCGGCCAAAATTCCAATGAAATAACCCGTGGATGGATCGAAGTGCGCGAGCCAAAGCGCAATCCTAACAGCAAGAAAGCCCTTCAAGACATCGGCCACAAACACCGGGTAGCCATATTTTTTTCCCAGAACCCGGAGCGTATTTGTCGCGCCAATGTTGCCGCTGCCGAGCTTTCGCACATCAACACCAGCAATCAAGCCGGCAATGAATCCGAACGGGATGGAGCCTAAAAGATAAGCGACAAGAGCCGCGGCGAAATAGATCACTTCGTTAACGGTTTACTACTAAGCCAAATATCAAGAATCGATAAATCGGCCGCTGTTATTCCCGGAATGCGCCGTGCCGCGCCGAGAGAAGCTGGGCGAACCTTTCCGAGCTTCTGCCGACTCTCGCTGCGCAACCCCGGGACAACATTGAAATCGAATCCGATCGGAATGGTTCGATCGCCGCGCAATTGCTCATGGTTAACGCGTCTGGTTTGTTGGGCGAGGTACCCTGCGTATTTCATCTCCACGAGGAGATGCCGCCAAATTGAATATGGCGCGATGGACAGGACTTCCGGTGGAATTGCGCTCAGAGTAAACCGGGGATCCTTCAACGCCTGACGTAGCGGACGTCCGTCAACTTGAAGAGCATCAATCGCAGTTTGCAACGACGCGATCGCTTCTTGTTTTCGACGAAGACCATCCAAACGCTCCTCGTCTACCAATCCGATCGCTGCACCCATTTCGGTCAAACGCAAATCCGCATTATCTTCGCGCAGTGCGAGACGATTATGCGCCCGACTGGTAAACATCCGGTACGGTTCGTCGGTTCCACGAGTCGTTAAATCCTCGATCAGGACGCCGATGTAGCTGATTTCTTTGGAAAGGGTAAATGGATCACGATCCTGGGCGCGGCGCGCAGCATTAATTCCTGCGACCAATCCTTGTCCCGCAGCCTCTTCATAACCGGACGTGCCGTTGATCTGTCCGGCGAAATACAAATTCTTAACGAGCTTAGTCTCGAGAGTCGGGTGAAGTTGAGTGGGCGGGAAATAATCGTACTCAACCGCGTAACCTGGCCGGATGATGTCGGCGCGTTCGAGTCCGGGGATGGACCGGACGAGGTCTAGCTGAACATCAAATGGCAGACTGGTAGAGATGCCGTTGACGTAGACTTCACTGGAATGACGTCCTTCGGGTTCGAGGAAAATGGGATGGGACGATTTGTGTGAAAAACGGACAATTTTGTCTTCAATGGAGGGGCAATAGCGGGGGCCAGTTCCCTTAATCTTACGCTGATATAATGGTGATCTGTGGAGATTTGCGCTAATTATATTGTGCGTTTCTGGGGTTGTATTGGTGAGCCAGCAGGGGAGTTGTTCCACGTGGAACATTCCGGCGTCATCAAAATTCAAGGTGAACGATTCGTCCTTCTCCCCGACTACCCTCTCCAGGAACGAAAGACGCGGTGGTGGCTCGTCCCCGTCCTGCACCTCTAACGAGGCGAAATCGATCGAATTCGCATTCAACCGGCATGGAGTCCCTGTCTTGAAGCGGCCGGCTTCGAATCCCAAAGCACGAATACTGTCGCTCAGGCTCGAAGATGCATCCGCCATCCGTCCCCCTGGCTTCGACTGCTCGCCTACGTGCAACAACCCACGCAGGAATGTGCCGGCTGTGATCACTACCGCTTTCGCCCGGATCGCCATCCCGAGATCCGTGGTCACACCAACCGCTCTATCCCCCTCAACGAGCAGCGTAGCAGCTGTTCCCTGCAGCAGCTGAAGATTTGGTGTCTTCTCCAAGGTCGCCTTCATCCGAAATTGATAAGCCTTCTTGTCGCATTGAACCCGTGTCGCCCAGACTGCTTCGCCTTTACTCCGGTTCAAAACACGGAACTGAATCCCAGTGGCGTCCGCATTGATTCCCATCGCGCCGCCCAGTGCATCGATCTCCTTAACTATATGGCTCTTGCCGGAACCACCGATCGCAGGGTTGCACGACATCTGACCAATCGTATCGAGATTTTGCGTCAGCATCAGAGTTCGACAACCAAGTCGCGCCGACGCCAGGGCGGCTTCAATCCCAGCGTGGCCACTGCCAACAATCAAAACGTCGATTGGGTCAGGTAAGGTCAGCATGCTTTAGAATTCCTCGGGTCGCGTCGGCGAAAAGATGCGAAAGATTTTCGATCTTCCGCTGGCCGAGTACGGTCGCTCTAACGATAATCAGATCCGGATTGAATTCAGCCGGAAATTGCCGGCACGCTCCGCACGGCACGATCGGTTCATCTGAATCCGCCGTCACTGCGATTGCGACAAAATCTTGTTCGCCTCCGGCGACCGCAGCACACATCGCGACTCGTTCGGCGCAAATCGTCAGACCAAACGACCTGTTCTCGATGTTAGCGCCAGCAAGGACGGCCCTCGACTTGCATTTGACGGCCGCTCCGAGAACGAATTTTGAGTACGGCGCATAAGCCTTGGACCGCGCGGTCGACCCTATTCGGACTAAATCGTCAATTTGCGTATCCATCAGAGCATTAGTCAATTAGACTTCCATTGTCGCGTAGGACGCGCAATGCGATCCGACCCACCAAGACCAGAATCGCCAATGAGACCAGCAGTCCACCACCCCAAACCCAATATTCGTAAGCTCGCGGATGAGTTTCCCCACGGGCTAGGCGCAGCCCCAATTGCCCCAAAGTCCCTAAATACGCATAAAGAAACAGCCCTGGGGCTTGGCCAATTGCAATCCAAACCATGCAGGTACGAAAACGAATTTTGGTTAGCCCGTAGAGGTAGTTCATTAAGCTGCTCGGAAACAGCGGATGCAGTTGGCTGAGCAAAATCAATTTCCAGCCTTCGCGTTCCATGGCCGGTTCCAATGCATGAAGTCTCCTTGATTTTTCCAGACGACGTTCCAGCCACCGGCGCCCGATCGTCCGACCAATAAAAAATGAAATCGCTGCACCGGTCACGTTGCCGATCAGCACAATCAAGAATCCCCACCATAAACCGAAGAAGAATCCGCCACCGATGCTTAAAACTCCGCCCGGCAGCAGCAATACGTTACAGCACGCGTAAAGAATCGGGTAACAAATTGCGCTCCAGACGCCCCAGCGCATCACCCGTTGCTGGATCGTCTCCAAGAGTTCCGGGAGCGGAAAAATGTTCCACAGCGCGACGATTATCCCAATCACGCCAAGAACGGCGAAAAGTTGAAGCCAGACGACGCGGTTTGTTTTTTTCAAGAACGCCAGACCATCTGCGCGTCACATCTTGCGCGCAAATCGAGCCAGCTCGCAGATGACGCCAGATTTACGTGGCCATCGCGAGTCGATCGAGCTGATCCTGGCCGTATGTATCGTAAACGCGTCGACTACACAGTCCGCGCCTGGGCGTTCCGCCGACGCGGAATACCAAGGCTGTCAAAAATTATCCGCGTGGCGTCGGAGCGATTGAGAGTGTAGAAGTGAATGCCGGCAACGTTGTTATCCAAAAGGTCGTGACATTGTTCCAAGGCGAAGTGAACACCCACGCGCCTGATCATTTCAGGATCGTTCTCGCATCGCTGTAAAGCACGGAGAAGCCTGGCCGGGAATCGTGCGCCGCCAGCCAGTTCGGCGATACGTTTGCATCCGCTCATCGAGGTAATCGGCATTATGCCGGCGATAATCGGGACGTGGATGTCGGCGAGCGCACAGCGTTCGCGGAAATCGTAGAAGTCGCGATTATCGAAAAACAGTTGTGTGACGATGTAGTCGGCGCCAGCGCTGACTTTCGCTTTGAGATGATCCATTTCGACGAATCGATTGGGCGTTGCCGGATGTCCTTCCGGAAAACCGGCCACGCCGATCCCAAAACCACGTCGATCCGGATGGGCGCCCGATTCGTTGAATCTGCGAATGAACTTCACCAAATCGATCGCGTGTTGAAACGAGTCGCGCGATTTTTCGTACTTAATTCCACGCGGTCTATCACCTCCGAGCGCGAGAATGTTTCCAATCGCTGACTTAGCGTATCGAGTTAGGATTGCTTGGATCTCTTCTTCGTTGTGGCAGACGCAGGTCAGGTGAGGAATCGGGTCCAGCTTTGTTGTGTGTTGAATGCGCTCGACCAGATCATGGGTCAAATCTCGCGTTGAGCCACCAGCACCGTAGGTAACACTGACAAAGTGCGGCATGTACGATTCGAGATCGCGAATCGTATGGTAGAGAATCTCGGCCGCCTCCGGTGTTCTCGGAGGAAAGAACTCGAACGAAAACGTGGGAGAATCCCCTCTCATGATGTCCGTGATGTGCATGAGTCAAAGTCTATCTTCGTTCGTGCCGGGACTTTCGGTCAACTGACCAAGCACATTTTCGACCACGGAGGAAGGTCGCATCCAAACTTCAAAAATCTTTGTTAGCATGGCATTTAACACACTTTGATCCCTCGTAAAACGGCACGTGAGTTGCAGCTCCACCGCGTTTCACGTCATACATTTTGGGTTCATTCGGGCGTCCGTGATTCCGAGTGGGCCGATACTTCCTCCGAACGTCAACTTACTTGCCAGCCAGAGCCAATTCCCACCGCCACACTACGCGATCTTCTTCGTCACGCGTTTCGCCGGCGAAACCGAATCCCAATTTCTGCAAGATGCGGTTGGAAGCGTTTTTCTCAGGCAACGTAAACGCAAAAATCCTGGTCCCAGGCTGCGTGTCCTTCACGATTTGGATCAAATGACGCGCCATTTCTGTGGCAAAGCCGCGACCCTCAAATTCTGGAAAAGTGAAATACGCGATCTCGACTTCGCCGCTCCGTGGGGGCGAGCGAAATGCGCACGTGCCGACTATCGTGTCGGTTTCGAGAACCAGATATCCATCCACGGCGGATAGGAGCCTGCTGCTTCGTAAAGGTTGGCCGTCTTGTCGCAAACATCTCTCGTGGTGTCGTTCAGCAGCCCGACCGCCTTTATCGCCTCTCCATTTTTGCCGATTAGGACGAAAGGCAGGCGTGAACGCTTCAAGGCAGAATCGCAAATACGCGGGCGGGAAAGCCGGAGCCGCCTTTTGGCTTGGGGAAACTGACGATGACAATCGCGCCGGACTCTGGCACTTGATCGAGGTTAGTTAGCAACTCGATTTGATAATGATTGATACCCAGGATGTAGGCTTCCAGGGAATAATCGTCTTTCGTTGTCGCCAATCCCGGATCGGTATCGGTTGTTTCATGCCCGGAGGCAGTAATTTTTCGTTCCTCGTACAGATATTTCAGCGCCGGCAAACTCCACCCCGGGTAATGAGCGACGCCCTCGCTGTCTTTGTTCGCCATTTTGGCAGCGTCCGGCCAGCGCTTCGACCAATCGGTTCGCATCGCCACAAACGCACCTGCCGGAATTGTTCCGTGGTCTGACTCCCACTTTTTCAGGCGATCGATCGAGAGGGTGTAGTCGGAATTCTTTGCACATTCCTCGTGCACATCGACGCAAACAAGCGGTAGGATCATTTCCTTGAGTTCGATTTGATCAACCGTGCGCAGACCCTTGTGAAAATGCGCCGGCGGATCAACATGAGTGCCCCATTGACCGACGTGGGTAAAAACCTCTGCGAAAAATCCGTCACCCATCAAGCCGGGTTGTTTTTCGTACCAGTAAATGGTCTTTTGTTGCTCATCCGGAAAACCAGGCCAGTGCGGAATTCCCGGAGCAAACTCATGCGTTAGATCGATGAACTTTTTGCTGACAAGAACCTTCTGCAGCTCGAGCAACGACAATTCTGGAGTCGGCTCACGTCCCTGGGCCGCTGAACCTAAGCAAACCAGGCCAACTAAAATTCCGAGAGTAAATACAAACCTTGTGCATGGAATCGTCACACCGACGCTGTTAACTCATTGCGCAAAAAGAAGCCAACAACTTCGAACAAGTTGTGATAATCGGCGGCCGTTTTTCGTCATACGGCAGATTCACTTCAGTTCTATCGGTTTATTCACATCGGTTCGATTAGAATTCGACGAGGCAGCCACCCAACAAAGGACAAATGTTGTTCCCAGCATGAAGATGAATATTTCAAGGGAATCAACATGTTGATTAAGAATCTATTGGTGAATAACTCCTGGAATAAAAAGGCTTCGATCTCGTCCATCGATCGACGCAGTAGCGATGCATCGCGTTCTTGATCCTCGACGAGACCATTCGTTTGCACCGACGCTTTGCGCGCTCGCAATCATGACCAAAGCACCACGACCCGGGACAGTGAAGACACGATTACAACCACCGCTCAGTCCCGAGGAAGCCGCTCAGCTAAATGTTTGTTTCTTGCGCGATATTGCCGCAGCAATCGTCAGTGCGGGAGGAGAATCGAAAGGTGTCGGTGTTTTCACGCCCGTGGGAAGTGAGGACGACTATGTGAATGTTTTACCATCTGATTTCGTTCTGATTCCGCAACGTGGCGACAGTTTCGGTGAGCGATTGATGAACGCCGCCACCGACTTGCTGCATGTCGGTTTTGAATCCTGCTGTCTAATTAATTCAGATAGCCCGACCGTGACGGCGGACGCGTTTCGCCAAGCGGTGGTCGAGTTGCAAGGCGCTGACAACCGCATTGTGCTTGGTCCATCCGATGACGGCGGTTATTATTTGATCGGGATGAGAAAGGCATATCGCCGGCTTTTCGAAGACATCGTTTGGAGCACCGAGCGGGTATTTACTCAAACGCTGGAACGCGCGCGAGAATTGACGCTAAGTGTTCGTGTCCTGCCGAAATTCTATGACATTGATGATGCGATGGCATTGCGGCGTTTGTGTGGCGAGTTGCTGGATGGGAAGTCCGACGATGTCGCACCAGCGACAAAAGAGTTTGTAGCCGGGCTGGTTACGCGTGTTGGACGCGAGCGGTTCTGCCCGCCTTCCGTGTCATCCTGAGCTGCGTGGACAGCGAAGGATCTCATCATTAAAAGAGCGAGCACGCAAAGAACAAAGCACGATCCCAGGACCTGTTGTGCGATCCCTCGCTTTGCTCGGCATGACAGGGCAATATTGGGCGGAGCTAATTGAAGTAATTAACGCAATGAAAAACCAGAAACGAGCATTAGTCACCGGCGGAGCGGGCCTGATCGGTTCGCACGTCGCCGATTTGCTCGTGCGCGAAGGCTGGCGGGTGCGAATCCTCGACAACCTCGAACCAAATACGCACAAGCGAGGGAAACCAGCATGGATCAATCGGGATGCCGAATTTGTACAGGGCGATTTGCGTGATCGCGGGACTATTGAGAATGCCTTGGGGGATATCGACGTAATTTTTCATCAGGCGGCGTATGGCGGTTACATGCCGGAGATCGCGAAATACGTGCACGTGAATTCGCTCGGCACGGCGCAAATGCTCGAACTCATTCGGGAAAAAAATCTCCCGATCCAAAAAGTGATCGTTGCCAGCTCACAAGCAGTTTACAGCGAGGGCGCGGGTGAGTGCGCGAAACATGGTCTTGTTTTTCCCAGGGTGCGATCGGTGGAACAATTGCAACGCGGCGATTGGTCAGCGCGGTGCCCGATCTGCAATGAGCCGACGACGAGCGTGCCGACGCCGGAAGAGGCGCCTGTCGGCGGCGAAACGGTTTATGGCTTGACGAAGGTCGACCAGGAAAAACTGGTGCTGCTTTGGGGAAAACAGGTCGGGATCCCAACAGTCGCGCTTCGTTATTCCTGCACCTACGGGCCGCGACAGTCGATCTTCAATCCCTACACCGGCGTGATCGCAA
Organism: uncultured Verrucomicrobiae bacterium; assembly: GCA_963781735.1. Taxonomy (GTDB): domain Bacteria; phylum Verrucomicrobiota; class Verrucomicrobiia; order Chthoniobacterales; family UBA10450; genus AV69. The sequence continues at coordinate 76,369 of CAWAHI010000007.1, forward strand.
TTTTTTGCACGCGTTTACTCAACAGTCTGCCGCCGGTGTTTTACGAAGATGGAGAACAAACCCGCGATCTTTCATTCGTGGAGGACATTGCGCGGGGCAATCTCCTCGCTGCGAAAACGGATGCGCTCGATGGTCTGCCAGTGAATGTCGGCAGCGGCAAAGCCGTTAGCGTACGCGAAATTGCGCAGCGAGTTTCCGATGCGCTCGGAATAAAGATCCCGCCGGAAATCAACGGCGAATTTCGGCCCGGGGAGATGCGGCATCTTATCAGCGGGACAGAACGGATCCGGGTTGCGGGCTATGTTCCGCAGGTGGATCTGGAAGAAGGACTCGGCCGTTATCTTGATTGGATTCGTTCGCAAAGCGACGTGCGCGATTACTTCAGCGAAGCCGCGGAAATTTTGCGCAACAAAGGCATTGTCCATCGCGTGACCGCATCATGACTCGCGAGGAAGTTATTCTGGCGCATATCAAGCGCGACGGTCTGGGCCTGGAGATCGGTGCAGGTTGGTCTCCGATTGCGCCAAAGAAACAGGGATTTCGAGTGCACGTGCTCATTCAGCTCAAGGAATTGGCGTTTTATCCAACTACGGGAAGCGAGTTTTACATCGCGCTCTCGCGCACTGGGGAACTACCGGCAGGCACACGGCTGGAATTTCTCCAGCAAGTCGATCGCGAGCAATCACTCTCGTAATTGTCGACGTGTGGATTTCCGTTGTTATCCCAGCCTTGAATGAGGAGGAACCGATCGCGCAAGTCGTCCGCGACGTGGTGGCGACGAAAATTCCGCGCGAAATCATCGTCGTTGATAATGGCAGCACAGATCAAACGGCGGAACGCGCCAGAAACGCAGGCGCCCGAGTGATTTCGGCGGTCCGCGGATACGGCCGTGCCTGCGCCGCAGGTGTAGCCGCGGTCTCTGGCGAATGCGATCTGATTGTGTTTCTGGACGGCGACGGGAGCGATGTCCCCGAATTCATGCCGGCGCTGGCGGAACCGATCATCAATGGCACACATGACTTCGTGATCGGCTCGCGGACCCGCGGAAAACGCGAGCCCGGGAGCATGAACGCGCAACAGGTATTCGCCGGTTATCTGGCCGGATTTTTGATTCGCGCACTCTATGGCGTCCGGTATAGCGATATGTCGCCGTTCCGCGCGATTCGGCGCGATGCGCTGGAAAAACTCGCAATGCGTGAAGAAACGTATGGCTGGAATCTGGAGATGCAGATGAAAGCGGCCCGCTCTGGTTTGCGGATTCTAGAGATCCCGGTTGATCATCGATGTCGCACGGGCGGGGTGTCGAAGGTTTCCGGGACTTTACGCGGAACGTTCGTCGCCAGTTTCCGAATTTTGGCGACGTTTCTGAAGATCGCGTTTGGACGTTAGGCTTCTAGCTTATCGGGGCAGCAAGCACCAACGGGCAAGATGCCCCTTGTCCCCACAGTGTCCGGGCCGGACTGGCATTGGACGCCTGTGCTACCATATCGCGATGCCATGAGCGGATCCAGGGCAATGTTTTGCGGTTTTTTCGCCGGCGTTGTTGCGGGCATCGCCATGACCTTTGCCATGCTCCTGTTGGCGTGGGCGTTCGACATTGCGACACCGCTGGTCATTCTCGGCGATCGTCTCAGTGTTTTCATTTCGCCAAAGCCCTTCTTTTGGATCATGGGCCGTGTCGGCGGCTACAATCATTTGAAACAACTCGGCGTCGGCTCTTCCATGTTCGGCCAAGTTCTGGTGGGCGCGATTGGCGGAATGGTCTACGGAATCGTGCGCCGCAAGCATCAGCAAATTCGATATCGCTGGACCTTCCTCATTTTTGTTGCGCTGCCCTTAGGGGTGAGCGCAATTCTGTTGTGGCCGGTCCTTGGGACCCATTACCGCGGAATCCCGATCGACGCTGCGCGGTTGATCACGCTGCTTGGGCTCGCGATTTGTTTTCTGCTCTTCGAGCGCGTTCTCGTCGTTGGTTTCGATTTTCTAACAAATCGTGGACAAGCAAAGACGGCAACGAGCGTTGAATTCTCACCCCATCTTGGTCGGCGGGCGTTTTTGTTTGGAACGCTCGGCGTTTTAGTCGCGGGCGGGGGCGCCGCCATTGCGCGCAAGCTCTTTCAAATCGCTACCTTCAGCTATGATGGCACCCAATATAAAGGTGAAGTCGTCCAGCCGATCACACCGAACGATCAGTTCTACTGCGTGACCAAGAATGTAATCGACCCGCGCGTGGATGGAGGGCTGTGGCATCTCGAAGTCAGCGGCCTGGTCCGATATCCACGGACCTATCGGATTTTGGATTTCAAGACCATGGAACTGATCGATCAGGAAACAACCTTGATGTGTATCAGCAATGGACTCGATGCCGGACTGATGAGCAACGCGGTCTGGCGCGGCATTCCCATGGCGAATCTTTTGCAGGCATCTTCTCCATTGCCTGGTGCGGAAAGAGTGCGGCTTCACGGCGTCGATAACTACACCGATACGGTTCCGTTCGAGAAAGCGATGAACCCGACCACGCTCATTGCCCTGATGATGAACGGAGTGGAATTACCGGACCGGCACGGTTTCCCTGCGCGTGCCATCGTCCCCGGTTACTTCGGCGAGAAACATGTGAAATGGCTCACCCGCATCGAAGTAACAAAAGCGAACGCGAAAGGTTTTTATGAAACCCAAGGCTGGGGTCCAAATTTTATCGTGCCCACGCGATCGCGCATCGATATTCCATATAACGAGACGTGGATGAAATTGGCGGATGCGGCCAAAGGCGTGCCGGTGAAAGGCGTCGCATTCGGCGGCGACCGCGGCATCTACCGGGTGGAATTCAGTTCCGACGATGGCGAGAGTTGGGATGACGCGAAGATCGACTATCCCGGAACAAAATTAAGCTGGGCGCTCTGGAGTTTTAATTGGCAGCCAGACGAGGTCGACGATTACACCCTTGTGGTGCGTGCCATGGATGGCGACGGCAAGGTGCAGGAGTTCGAAGAAAATCGACAGTTTACTTCCGGGATCACCGGGTTTCACAAAATCATCGTCCACATTTTTGCCTAGCGCACTGCGCTGGTTGGAAAATCTCACACCAAGTCCACAACGGACCCAAAGATTTTCGGTTCCTTGCTGCCCTTCGTGGACTTCGTGCGAGGACATGAGACTTGCCCGCCGCGGCAGATTTAGTCGGGATGACAAGCTTCATATGTTAGGTCAGGTTAGCTCCCCAAAAATGAGCGCCAAAGATCATGTTTTCACCCTCGGCATCGAGGAAGAATTCGCCATCGTCGATCCGGAGACGCGCGAGTTGCGCTCGCACATTCACGAAATTCTGGAAGACGGCAAAGTTACGCTCAAGGAACAGATCAAGCCCGAGATGCATCAATCGGTGGTCGAGCTAGGCACGGAAATCTGCCGCGACATCGATGATGCCCGGACGCATGTAACGGAGTTGCGCAGCCGGCTAGCTGCATTGGCGGGTCGGAGCGGGCTCAAGATCGCATCGGTCGGCACGCATCCGTTTTCGCACTGGCGCGATCAGCTCATCACCAAGGGCGAGCGCTACCAGGAAATTGTGCGGGACATGCAATTGCTCGCCCGGGCGAATCTCATCTTCGGATTGCATGTTCATGTGGGAATTCCCGATCGCGAAACGGCCATCCACGTCATGAATCAGGCGCGCTATTTTTTGCCGCACATTTATGCGCTCTCGGTTAATTCGCCGTTCTGGGTCGGACACGATACCGGACTAAAGGGTTATCGCTTAAAAGTGTTCGAGCGTTTTCCACGCACCGGCATTCCCGATTCCTTCGAGTCGCTCTCCGAGTACAACGATTACTGCAAGCTGCTGGTGAAGACCGGTTGCATTGATAACGCGAAAAAAATTTGGTGGGACATCCGGCTTCATCCCTTTTTCGATACCCTCGAAGTTCGAGTCTGTGACGCGCAGACCCGACTGGACGATACGCTCGCCATCGCCGCTCTCATTCAGGCGTTGATTGCGAAGTTGCACAAGTTGCTTCGACAAAATGTTACCTTCCGGATTTACCGGCGACGTTTACTGGATGAAAATCGCTGGCGTGCGTCGCGCTACGGCATCGATGGCAAGCTCATCGATTTCGGCCAGGAAAGCGAAACGGAGACGCGCAGTTTGATTCACGAGTTCATTGAGTTTGTGGCCGACGAAATAGCCGAGCTCGGAAGTCGGCGCGAGATGAACCACATCGAACGAATTTTGCATGAGGGCACCGGCGCGGACCGTCAGATCGCAGTTTGGGGACGGACGCACGATATGAAAGCTGTGGTCGATAACATCGTGGCGGAAACCTACGAAGGTTTGAGCGAGGTAAAGCTGGAAAAGCAAGCGACGGTGGCGTGAATTACGCTCTCGTCTATTCCTGTCATTCCGAGCGCAGCCGAGTGACAGTTCGCAATTGTTGATCCATGATTTCCTTCATTGTCCCGGCCTATAACGAAGAAGCTGAGCTACCCGGGACCCTTCGCGCGATCCACTCCTGCCGCCATTGGCTACGAATACGAGATTGTGCTGGTGAACGATGGATCGACCGACGCGACCGCAACAATCGGTGAACAATTCGGAGCGCGCGTGATTTCAATCGAACGCCGACAAATCGCGGCAGCGCGTAATGCGGGAGCAAAAGCCTCTCGCGGCGATGTCCTTATTTTCGTCGATGCCGATACTCGAATCGGGCCGGAACATGTTCGGGGTGCGATGGATGCGCTCGAAAGCGGTTTTGCTGGCGGAGGCAGTCGTCTCGACTTCGATGGCGAAATTCCACCGTGGGGCAAAGTAATGTTCCATGTTTTCAGCCTGCTTTACTTCGGACTCAATCTCGGTGCTGGGAGCTTTTCTCTTCACGACGCGCGAGAATTTTTTCGCGGCCGGCGGTTTCGACGAGATTTACTACGCCGCCGAAGAAGTATTTTTCACCGTCGCGCTGAAACGACTGGGAAGATTCAAGCTGTTGCGCGAAGCAGCCATTACTTCCGGACGTAAATTGCGAATGTATTCCGGATGGAAAATATTCGGCGGTCTTTTCTCTGTGCTGTTCGGCGGCCCGCGTGGAGTCATGTCGCGCAAAAAGCTCGACCTGTGGTACGGCGGCGAGCGCGAGAAACCGATCAGCTGAATCGTGGAAAATGATGGTCAGTGGCGAGCCGGCCGTGTAATCTCGCGGACATCTAACCGCAAAAACCTATGCTACATGTTATTTGGTACATCATTGTTGGTTTCGTTGTCGGTCTGGTCGCCCGCGCAGTCATGCCGGGCGCACAAGGTATGGGGCTGATCATGACGACAGCTGCTCGGAATCGTCGGCGGCGTTGTCGGAGGATTCATTGGCCGGCTCTTTTCCAAGCCGGAACCGGGCTCGGCCTTTCATCCGGCCGGGTTCATTATGTCAGTCATCGGCGCCGTGATTGTCCTGTTTCTTTGGACGCGCCTGGCGCCGGCAGGGTAGAATTGGAAGCAAAGGTCCGCGATTTCGTAAACGACGAGGAAGTGCGCGAGCTGGTGCGCGCCTTCGAAGAGGCGACGATTCCCCCGTCGCAGTTCCATCATTGCGCGCATATCGCGGTGGCGTTAACTTACTTGAGCGAAGGGCCGCTTGATGACGCGACCGTGCGGATGCGGGAAACACTGCAACGCTTCACCCAGCATCACGGGGTGAATGTTTATCACGAAACAGTGACGCGCTTTTGGATGAAGCTGCTCGATCACCTGGCCACAACGCATTACCGCGACATGCCGCTGTGGCGTAGGATCAATTTGATCGTGGAACGTTGGGCGGTGACTGATCCGGTGGCGGCGCATTATTCGCGTGACGTCATCAGTTCGCGTGCGGCGCGCGAATCATGGATCGACCCGGACCGCTTGCCATTACCGTTTTAGTTTGCGGCAATTCCAATTTTCTGGATCAACGGGCAAGATGCCCGTGACCCAACGGGTCCGAACCGGACTGGCGTTAGATGTCCATGCCACGAAAATGCGGCGCGGCCTTATTGATCACCAGGTGCGATAAATGCATGTGAGCGAACAGCAATCGCCTGGCCGCGAGGGTCTGCATCTCTACCTTAACGATCATCTCGCCGGTTCGGTCGCAGCAATTGAAATGGTCGACAATCTGATTGAGCATCATCCGGAAGATCGATTTGGTAAATTTTTTCACGATCTCCGCACTGAGATTCACGCCGACCAGGAGAAGTTACGTGATTTGATCCAGAAAGTCGGAGCCGAAGAAAGCACGATTCGCAAAGCCGGCGCGTGGTTAGCCGAAAAATTCGGCCGGGCAAAGTTTGGCGACACCGGGAACGGCGTCGAGTTGCTTCAGGTTGTTGAAGGGCTGGCCCTCGGAATTACAGGAAAAAGTCTTCTCTGGCGTTCGCTCGAGGCGCTCGCGCCAAATTTTCCAGAATTGCAGGGCTCAGATTTCGGCCAGTTGGAAAAACGGGCGCAGGATCAATTTGGACGCGTGGAAGATTTGCGGATGGAACTGACGTGCGAAGCGTTTTGTTCGTAGCGATCGAACGCCAAAAAGCATCTTTTCCGGAAAGTCTGCGGTTGCGAGGCGCAATCGGTCCGAGCCGAACTGGCATCACACGCGAGACGCGTTACGCCACCCAGACAGGAGTTTTGCATGTTCTGGAGTTCGGCGAGAGCTTTGCGGTTCATGAAAGCTTCTATTGCAGTCATTCTTGCGCTGACGACATCACTGTTTGGACAATCGCCGCCGCAAAAACATCCCTTTACGTTCGAAGACATGATGAAACTGAAACGGGTCGGCGCGCCGGTGCCATCGCCGGATGGGAAGTGGGTGCTGTTCGATGCCGAGGATGTGGATTTGGAAGCCAACACAAGAATTTCGCATCTATGGATCGTGCCGGCGACTGGTGGTGAATCGCGGCGACTAAACCCGACGTCGAACCACGAAGAACGGCCACGGTTTTCACCCGACGGCAAACGGCTGATCTGGACTTCGAAAGCGACTGATCCGACGCAAATTTGGATGTGTGACTTCGAGACGAACGCGGGCGCGCTCGTCGGTCAGTCCCATAAGGTGACGAACATCTCGACCGGTGCCGATGGGGGGATCTGGTCGCCCGATGGGAAGAACATCTTGTTCGTGTCGGCGGTTTATCCCGATTGCAAAGATGACGCCTGCAATAAGGAGCGGGATGAAGAGCTGAAGAAGAGCAAAGTCAAAGCGAAGATTTTCACGCGCCTGTTTTATCGACATTGGAACGCGTTCACCGAGTTCAAGCGCAGTCATTTGTTTGTGGTGAGCGCAGATGCCTCGGTAGGGCGAGACTCTGTCGAGCCGAACACGCAGAGTTCAGTGGCTCCGCAGAGCATCGCCCTACCAAGAGATCTCACGCCGGGCGATCACGACGTGCCGCCGTTCCATCTCGGCGGGCAGGACATGTATGCGATCTCGCCCGACGGCCAGGAGCTGGCTTACACCTCGAACATTGACGAAGTCGAAGCAACGAGCACGAACAATGAAATTTTCATCGTGCCGATTGCCGGCGGAAACCGCCAGTCCGGCTCGGACCCGAAGAAAATTTCCACCAGTCCCGGCAGCGATTCCACGCCGCTCTATTCGCCGGACGGAAAATATATCGCCTGGCGTTCGCAAGCCCGCGCCGGCTTCGAAGCCGATAAGCAATCGCTGATTCTGTACGATCGGCAATCCGGTAAGATCCCGAAATATAACGGAAAAGGTAGAGCCTGACCCAGGGTCGCGAGAACCGGTATCACACCTTCGTCCGTTTGATGGTTCCGTCCATTCGTTCACCTGGGATCGAGCGAGCACGGTAATTTATTTCGACGCCGAGGACCATGGTGAGCCGCGTATTTTCCAGATTATTCCTGAAACTGCTGCTTGCGCGTGTCAGAGAGTCGGCGATTTGAGCGGCTCGGATTTGGTATACATCGGATCGCGCTTGTTCTACTCGAAGAAACACCGATCGCTGCGCCAAGCGAAATCCGACGAATTGAGTTGCCGGCAATGGATGGAAAGACGGCCGAATTCGGCACGAGTCTTCACCCTTCGCAGATTGATTTCCCTGTCACCCACATGAACGACGCATTGTTGTCGCAGATCGACATGCAGCCGTTAGAGTCGTTCAGGTTTAAAGGCGCAAACGACGAGGAGGTGCAGGGATTCATAGTCAAGCCGCCCGGGTTCGATCCGGCAAGAAATATCCGTTAAAATTTTTGATCCACGGCGGGCCGCAAGGGGCGTGGGGAAACGAGTGGTCGTATCGTTGGAACCCGGAGTTGTTCGCGGCCAACGGACTACGTGGTGGTGATGATCAATTTCCACGGCTCGACCGGGTACGGGCAGAAGTTTACCGATTCGATCAGCGGCGATTGGGGCGCCAAACCCTACGTCGATCTAATGAAGGGACTCGATTACGTTGAGAAGACGTATCCGTTCATCGACAAGAACCGCGAGGCCGCGCTGGGCGCGAGCTACGGTGGTTACATGGCCAACTGGTTGTTAGGCCACACCGATCGGTTCAAATGCATCGTGTCGCACGACGGGATGTTCAATACCGAATCGGCGTGGGGCACAACGGAGGAACTTTGGTTCCCGGAATGGGAATTCAAAGGGCCGCCGTGGAAACAACGCGAGTTGTATCGGAAATTTTCGCCGCACCTCTTCGCCGACAAATTCAAGACGCCGACGCTGGTGGTGCATGGCCAGAACGACTACCGGCTCGATGTGAGTGAAGGATTCCAGCTCTTCACCACGCTGCAACGGCTGAAAGTGCCGTCGAAGATGTTGTATTTTCCGGATGAAGGTCATTGGGTGCTCAAGCCACAGAACTCGCGGTTGTGGTACAAGACGGTGAACGACTGGGTGGATCAGTGGTGCGGCAGATAGGCTCCCAGCCTGTCTCGACCGGCGAAGCATCCTGCTTGCCGATCTTCTTAGGAAACAGGCTGGAAGCCTGTCTGCCGAGGTCCGAGCCGGACTGGCAAATGGCAAGATACCTGACTTCCCAAGGCAGCCGGCGATCGCGCAAACTTTTTCAGCTTCGTTAGTGTCCGTTGTGGACTTGGTGTGAAGAAACAGAGTCCGTTAGCGGCGCCTTCTTCCAAACGAGTACCCGCGGTGGGTGCGACCGCCGCCGATGGCGCGTTTGCCGCCGATCGCCGCCTCCGGTTCAAAGAGGACGGTGTAGAGATAGGGAAAATTCTCGAGTTTCAATCGCGGAATCTTTTGGCCGATGAAATGTTCAATGGCCTGTAACGCCCCGACTTCTTCGCCGTTCATCAACGTGAAAGCGTCGCCCACGTTTTGCGCACGGCCGGTTCGGCCGATGCGATGGACATAATCTTCAGGATGTTCCGGGACATCGTAGTTAATCACATGACTGACACCGGCGATGTCGAGGCCGCGCGCCGCGATATCAGTTGCGACCATCACTTCGTACTTGCCGCTCTTGAATCCTTCCAGCGCTTCAATCCGTTCGCGCTGGGTGCGATTGGAATGCAACACCGCGACAGAATGGTTTCCCTGTTTCAATTTGTGCGCAATACGATCGGCGCCGTGTTTGGTTCGCGAAAAAATGAGCGCGCTGTCGAAATTGGTTCGTTCGAGCAGCATCATGAGCAGGTCAAATTTTTGTTCGGCCGCCACTGGATAAACGGCGTGGGTGACGGTTTCGGCCGGGGAACGGCGAACACCGATTTCCACCAGCTCGGGCTCGCGCAGCACCCACGCGGCCAGGCGCTCGATCTCGGGCGGCAAGGTTGCTGAAAAAAGCAGTGTTTGTCGGTCACGCGAAATTTTTTCGACGATGCGCCGAACATCGGGCAGAAATCCCATGTCGAGCATGCGATCGACTTCATCGAGCACCAGAATCGATGACGTCGCGAAAATGGAGCGTGCCCTGCTCGAGATGATCGAGCAGGCGGCCCGGCGTGGCGATGACGACATCGACGCCGCGTTTTAATTCCTCACGCTGTTTGCCGTAGCCGACGCCGCCGTGGACCACGGTCGCACGCAAATCGGTGAAAGCGTCCATAGTCGCGAAACGCGGTCTCGACCTGCGCGGCGAGCTCGCGCGTCGGCTCCAGCACTAGACAACGAAATTTCCCATGGTGTCCGAGCATGCGTCAGAATCGGAAGTGCGAAAGCGGCGGTTTTTCCGGTGCCGGTTTGGGCGGTGCCAATCAGATCTTTGCCGGCGAGAATAATGGGGAAGGCGCGAAGCTGGATGGGGTCGGTTCGGCAAAACCCATCGCCTGTACACCGCGCACCACTTCCGAGGAAAGATCGAAATTATTGAATGACACTGGCCGCAAACTAACGCCGCGCGAGCGATTTGTCATTCTGAGTGAAACGCAGCGGAATCGAACAATCCCGTTGCGTTTCCCTTAAGATTCCGCCACGGGATGTCTCGGCTTCGCTCGACATGACAAAAGTGCTGGTCATCGCTGACACGCATAACAAATTGCCGCCAATTATCTGTGAGGCTCGCGCGCGGCGCGGATGAGATCTGGCATCTCGGTGATGTATGCGATGACTGGGTGCTCGAGGACTTACAGTTTCTTGGACCGCCGGTGACGCTGGTGCGCGGAAACTGTGATGACAATTACAACTGGCCGCTCGTTTGCGATCTAACGAGAAATGGGATCCGGTTTCGGTTGGAACATATTTGTCCGCCCCCACACCGGGCGCCCGCCGATTATGACATTCTTCTTCATGGCCATACTCATGTTCCGCGCGACGAGACCATCGCAGGCGTTCGATTTCTGAACCCGGGCTGCGTCGCACGGCCGAATCGCGGCGCGCCACCGAGCATCGGCTGGCTTGAGATTAATGAAGACGGAAAAGTGAACTGGCGATTGGAATTACTTCGCTGAATGTCTGCGGGCCCGTTTCGATCGCCAGTGTCGTAAGACGCGATGTGCCGGCACGGCGGTCCGGTGCGCGCGCGAGGTTTTTACCAACTGCCGATACTGCAACTTCACGATCGCACTTTGCACTGCGCTTTTGGAAAGGCCGGTTTCATCGGCCAGCATGCGCAGGCTGGATTTGACCGGTTGCCAGTGCTGACGGGCGGCGCGGCCGGAAAGATAGAGATAAACCAGGAAGGCCGCCGGCTGCTGATCATGCCCGACGATATCGCGCATGAGCACGTCGAGAACGTAATCATCGATTGGAACGGTTCGGTGGAAGCGCGGCATGGAAGAGAAGGTTCATGTTGTTACAAAGTTACGGCGGTTAAGGCATGCCAGCTATACCGATAAACGGACAACACTTTTCGCGCCGGAGCACTCCTTGACTCTGGACGCCCATGAACTGCGCGTCCTAGGTTCGGGACATGATAAAACAAATAAAATTTGTCAGTATCCCGGTGGCGGACCAGGACCGCGCCCTCGATTTCTACACCGAGAAATTGGGATTCACCATCATCACTGACCAACCGTTCGACGAGAAGCAGCGCTGGATCGAACTGCGCGTTCCAAAAGCGGAGACACGCGTGGTTCTGTTTACCACCGATGAAGACAAGGGCCGCGTCGGCTCATTCATGAATATGTCTTACACCTGCGATGATCTGCAAAAAACCTACGAGGATCTAAAGAAGCGCGGGGTCGAGTTTGAAAACCCGCCGAAAAAGGAACATTGGGGCAACTTCGCCATCTTCAAAGACAGCGAAGGAAATCGCTTTGTCCTCGGTGATTAGTCGTCCGCGGCAGCGATTGGGTCAACGTGGCTGGACTGCCACGGCGGGCTGCCACCTGGCGCTTGTGCTGCCCCGTTAGGCATCATTCCATTCGCAACGCCACAATCGGGTCGACGCGGGTGGCGCGGCGCGCCGGCAGAAGACAGGCGAAAAGTGCGATGAACGCCAAACCTCCAATCGCGATCGCGAACGCCGGCAGATCCAACGCCCCCACTCCGTAGAGCACGGCTTGGAGTGCATGGCTGGCCGCAATTGCGCCGAGTAAGCCGAGCACAATTCCGATAGAAACGAGGAGCGCGCCGTGACTGAGCACGAGCCGGAAGACATCGCTCCGGGCGGCGCCGAGGGCCATGCGAATCCCAAGCTCGCGCGTGCGTTGCGTCACGCTCAACGCCATCACGCCGTAAAGTCCGACGCTGGCGAGAATGAGAGCAAGCGCGCCGAATACTCCGAGCAGTGTCATGATCAATCGTCGTGTGGCCAGACTGGCGGCGATGTTTTGTTCGAGCGTCGAGATGGAGGAGAGCGGTTGATCGGGATCGAGTCCTTGCACTTCGCGCTTCACCGCCGCGATGATGAGCGCCGGATCGCTGCCTTCGGCAACACGGATGAGGAGACTGTTTTCATCCTGCGGATATTGCGCCGCGCAATAATACATCTGCGGGAAATTCAGTTTCTCGACATTGTTTTCGCCGGGAGCTTCGTTACGCGTGCGCGCGACCACGCCCACGACCGTCATCGGCGGCGCGTGTGGAAATTTTTTCTCGTCGACCTGATTATCATCGATCTGCTGGCCCACGGGATCTTTGCCGGGAAAAAATCGGCGCGCGAAACTTTCATCGATGATGACCGATCGCGGTACACCGGAAAAACCATCACGTGCCGGCGTCGGCCGTTGCAAATTAACTGAGTCTTGCGGTCCGAATGCGCGCCCGCGCAAGATCGACATTCCCATCACGCGAAAATAATCCGGTGAGATGATGTTGACTTCGGCCGAGGGTTCTTTGCTGTGTAGTGCAGGCGGAGTGCCGGTAATATGGAAATAGGAGTCCCACTCCGTGTCATCAAAAGGAACATTTGCGCCGATCGCCGCCGCGACGACGCCCGGAATGGCGCTGACGCGTTCGAGCAATTGCGCGTTGAAAGTCCCGATTTTTTCGTCCGTTGGATAACGCGCTTTCGGCAACGACAAGCCCATGCTGAGCACGCCGTGCGGATCGAATCCTAAAGGCGCGTTCTGCGCCTGGCGGAAACTTTTCAGCGTCAAGCCCGCCGCCGCCAGCAACACAAGCGCAAGCGCGATCTGCGCTACGACCAACGCTGCGCGGATGCGTTGTCGATGCAATCCTTCACTGCTGCCACGGCCGGCGCCTTCATGAAGATCGAGCGAGAGCGACGAAGCGCGCGAGATTCGCAACGCCGGCCACAGGCCGACGAGAATTCCGGCGACGACGGCGATTACCGCCGTGAAAATAAGAACGACGTAATCGATGCGTGTTTCCTGAAAACGCGGAACCGTGCGCGGGGTAAGCGCGATAATTACGTCGAGACTCCAGACTGCGAACAACACCGCCAATGTTGCGCCAATGAAAATCAATACGCCGCCCTCGATCAGAAGCTGTCGCACTATCTGAGCGCGACTTGCACCCAGCGCCGCGCGAACGGCCAGCTCGCGAGTCCGTGTGAGCGCATTCGATAGCTGGAGGTTGGCGACGTTTGCACACGCGATTAACAAAACGCACCCGACTGCGGCTAGAAGCAGCCACGCGCTTTGCCGATAATCGGCAACCGCGGACTCGAGCAGGATCCGCGCGTTTACCGTTCTGCCAGTATTATCTTGCGGATATCGTCGCGCGAGGTCTTGCGCGATGTTGTTCAGATCAGCAGCAGCTTGCGCGAGAGTTACTCCCGGCTTGAGCCGGCCCAGCGCAGAAAACCCGGGATGATTTCCGCGGCGAAGAATCGACTCCTCGGCGCGCAATTCGTCGAGCGGCAAATAGATTTCCGCCAGGCGCGGGAGCCGCACCTTTTCGGGAATTACGCCGATGATTTCCCGCGAAACGCCATCGACCAAAACCTGCTTTCCAATGACGCTGGACTCCCCGCCAAATCGCCGGTGCCACAACTTTTCTGTAATAAGCGCGATCTTGCGACTGTTAGGCAAATCGTCCGCTTCGGCAAAATCGCGCCCAAGTTTCGGCGACGTGCCGAGGATGCTGAGAAAGTTCCAAGTCACGCGCGCGGCACCTGTCCGCTCCGGCGTTGCTTCACCATTTTCGCCCGAGAGATTGACGCTGTCGCGCCGGAACAATGCGAGATCGGTAAATCCGCGCTGGGCCTCACGCCAATCGAGGTAGTTAGGATAGCTAACGGAGCCGGACTCGAAAGTCTCAGAGCGCTCGCGCAGAAGAATGAGACGATCGGAATGCGGGTAAGGCAACGGTCGCAGTAGCAGCGCATTAACGACGCTGAAGATGGCAGTATTCGCGCCGATTCCGAGGGCGAGGGTAAGCGCAGCGACAAGGGTAAAGCCGGGATGCTTCGCTAGCTGGCGAATGGCGTAACGAATTTCTTTGATCATGGATGTTATTCGCTGCGCAATGCCACGATCGGATCGACGCGGCTGGCGCGGCGCGCCGGAAGCCAGCAAGCAAGCATGGTGGCGGCGAACATGAGCGCGCCGACGGCGAGATAAATTTTCGGATCAGCGCCGTTCACTTCGAACAACACACGTTGCAGAAATCGTGACAAGAGGATCGCGCTAATCAAGCCGATGATCAAACCGGTTAAGAGCAGCTGCATTCCGTGTGAAATAATCAGCGTGCGGACCTGCGCCGGTCGTGCTCCGAGCGCGAGGCGGATGCCGATTTCGCGGACGCGTTTTAATGTCGTGTAGGCGAGCAAACCGTAGAGACCGATGGTCGCGAGTGTGAGCGCGAGGCCGGCAAAAACAGAAAAGAGGAAGCTAAGCAAACGTTGCGTGCCCCAGGTTTCGCGAACACGATCGCTCATCGGTCGGACGTCGAACAATGGCAGTGACGGGTTGACCGATGCGATCGCCTCATGAATCGCGCGCGAGACCTGCGCAGATGCGATTGTCGACCGTACGAATAACGTCAGACTCGGTCGTTGCGCTTGGCCTAACGAGCAGTAAATCACCGGCAAAGGCGCCATTTCGTCGATGGCATGGAAGCGCATCGGCGCGACGACACCGATGATTTCGCTCGGGACGTTTCCTTCTGCATCATTCCCGGCGTCCACAAAAAGCCGTTTACCGATCGGGTCCTCGTTCGGGAAATATTTGTCGACCATCATTTGATCGACAACGATGACGCGCGGCCTGTCTTTCGTATCGCGGTCGTTGAATGTGCGACCGCGCAGGAGCGGCACTTTCAGCGTTGCGAAATAATCGCCGCGCACGACCTCGAGATCGGCATTCAACATTTGCGAGGGCGGCGGCTGCGGAGTGCCTTCGCGCCAGAATCCGGTTTGCCAGCTGCCCATCAGCGGACCGTTCGAGCTGAGTGCGGCATTCTCGATTCCGGGGACCGCGCGCATTTTGTCGAGCAACGCGCGGGCGAAGGTGTCGATCTTGTCGCGATCATTGAACGTCCTCCATGGCAATTCGAAACGCCCGGTGAAAAGATGTTGGGGTTCGTAGCCTAACGAGAGCGATTGCAGGCGCGAAAAACTCTTCAGCACGAGAGCGGTGGCGACGAGCAGCATCAACGTGAGCGCGATCTGCGCGATGACGAGCCAATCGCGCGTGCGTTTGGTCGACGGCGCATCGCCGCTGCCGGCGGAGCCGGCTTTCAACGCCACCTGCATGTCGGTGCGCGATGTTTGCCACGCCGGCCATAAGCCGAACAATACCGCGGTGATGGTCGCAACAGCGAACGTGAATATGAGCACGGGCACATCGAATGAAATCTCCTGGAAGCGAGACACGTGCTGTGGCGCTAAGATCGACAACGTATCGCGCGCCCAGAGCGCCATGAAAAAGCCGAGCGCGCCACCGATCAACGCGATGACAAAGCTTTCGATGAGAAGTTGCCTGACGATTTGCCCGCGGCTGGCGCCGACGGCCGCGCGGATGGCGAACTCGCGCTCGCGCGCGGCTCCACGCGCGGCGAAGAGATTTGCCAGGTTCGCGCACGCGATCAGCAACACAAGCGCCACCGCGCCTAACAACAGACCAAGATTCGTGCGATATTTTCCGACGAGATTTTCGAGCAGCGGCGTAACGACAACGGTCTCGCCGGTGTTTGTGTCGGGATACGCTTTTTCCAAACGCGCGGCGATGGTTTTCATTTCGCTGCGCGCAAGATCGACATCTACGTTTGGCTTGAGTCGGCCCCAGACGTACATCATCGGGTGATGCGATCGGTCGAGCCAGGCCGGGTTATTGCTACGCCGGCCTAACGAAAGCCAGACATCGCTATCCTGCGGCGAAGTCATATGGGGCGGCATCACGCCGATGACGGTGAAACTTTGATCGTGCAACGTGATCGATTGACCAAGAATTTGCGGCGATCGATTGAAAGCGCGCTGCCAAACTCGGTCGCTGATGACTGCGAGCGCCGGTGCGCCCGGTTTGTCTTCATCTTCGCTAAAGACGCGGCCGATTTCCGGCGCGACGCCGATGACATCGAAGAAATTGCGTGTGACCGATGCGCACGAGACGCGCTCCGGATCGCGGCCGGGGATACCGCTCAAGTTGCGCGATTCTTTGTGTGTGCAGGCAAGATGCGCGAAACTTTTCGCCTCTTTTTTCCAATCAAAATAATCTGGCAGTGCGACGGAAAAATCCTGGCCCGGACCGGACGATTCGTTCAGTACCATGATCCGATCGGAATTTGGGTAAGGGAGAGGCCGCAGCAGAACGGAATTGATGATGCTGAAGATGGCAGTATTGGCGCCAATACCGAGCGCAAGGGTCAGCACCGCGATAAGAGTGAATGCCGGTTGTTTTGCCAGCACTCGCAAGGCGTAACGAAAATCCTGGAACAACGTGCTCATGATTATTCACTGCGTAAGGCAATGACCGGATCGACCATGGTAGCCCGCCGTGCCGGCAGGAAGCAGGCGAAGAACGCCACGGCGGTTAAAATCAACGTGACGACAAACATCGTCGGCAGATCGGTCGCGCCGATGCCGAAAAGCAGACTCCGAAGCAATCGGGTGCTGGCAAACACGCCGACGAAGCCGAGCAGAAGACCGGCACCGACAAAACGCATCCCCTGAACAATGACGAGACGAAGCACGTCGTAGCGTTGGGCGCCAAGAGCGAGACGAATTCCGATTTCCTGTGTTCGTTGCGTGACCGAGTAGCTCATCACTCCAAAAATTCCCGCGGCCGCAAGAAGCAACGCGATCAGCGCAAACAAACCGACCAGCACTGCGTTCAAACGCGGTTGCGCGATCGATCCGGAAAGGTAATCCGGCAGGGTGCGCATCCGATACACCGGAATGGCCTTGTCGATCTCATCGACAGCGCGACGAAGAGAGCTCATTAGCGCCGATTCGCTCATCTGGCTGCGGACGAAGATCGACATCGACTGAACGGCGAATTGTTGATGAGGAATGTAAATCTGCGGTTTCGGCGCAAGGCGCAGACTGATCAAATGCATGTCCGCGACCACGCCAACAATTTCGCGCACCGGGGGCTTACCTGGATCGACCGATCCATTCGGCGTGATGCGTTTACCAATTGGATCTTCGCCGGGAAAAAATTGTTTCGCGAAACTCTCCGACACAATCGCGACCGGCTTCGCGTTCCGATCATCGCGATCGTTGAAACTGCGACCACGCCGAACCGGAACGCGGATGGTTCCGAAGTAATCGGGCGTGACAACGTTGACTTCTGCGATCGGTTGCTGCCCTGCCGGGATCGGATGCTCTTCGACATCGAAGTTGAAACCGATTTCGCTGCCGCTCAACGGAATCCACCAGGCCGCCGCGACTGATTGCACGCCGGGAAGTGTGGCGAGCCGATCAAGCAGCTTTTTGTAAAAATCGCCTGCTTGCCGAGGCTTGCCATAGTTTGTTTCCGGGAGCGCGACGCGCGCGGTCGTGACATTGGCCGGATCGAAACCGGCTTGGACTTTTTGAAGCTGAAGGAAACTTTCGACCAACAATCCCGCACTCGCGAGCAGCACAAGCGCGAAAACAATCTCGATTACCACCAGTGCGGCGCGGGTGCGCCCACCGGCGGCGCCTTCGGTCGAGCCGCGCGAATTTTCGTTTAAAGATCCCGCGAGATTCGGATGCGATGTCCGCCACGCCGGAATCAAACCGGCAAAGATCCCAACGCCCAGACTGACGAACGCGGTAAAGACGAGAACGCCAACGTCTGGAGAAATTTCATCGATGCGCGGAATACTCGGTAGGAAAGCTTTCAGCGAATCGATTCCCCAAATCGCGAGAATTAATCCGGCAAGACCGCCAACAACGCCGAGCAAAATGCTCTCGGCGAACAGTCCCTTAATGATATGCCAGCGGCTGGCGCCCAGTGCAGCACGGATGCTGATTTCTCTGTTGCGCGAGAGCGAGCGGGCTAGAAGCAGGTTCGCGACGTTAACGCAGGCGACCAGCAAAACGCAGCCGGCCATCGCGCACAACATGAGCAGCGCCGAACGCGCATTGCCGACCATCGCGCTGATTTCCGGCAAAACTTTCGCGGCAGTATTTGATTTCGAATCGGGATATTGCTGGTGCCAATTGGCTGCAATTGTGTTGATGTTCGCTTGTGCCTGCTGAATCGAGACGCCGGATTTCAATCGCGCGATGCACCGAAAGAAGTCGTTATCACGCTGCTCGGTCATCGGCGTCGAGCCATCCTTCGATTCACGCAATCTCGACAACGAGACCCAAAGCTCCGGCGAGACTGAGCTAATGGGAAAAGTAAATCGCGGCGGCATTACGCCGATCACTTGAAACGAAAGACCGTCGAGAGTGATAGTTTTTCCAATAATGCGGCGATCGCCGCCAAATCGCCGCTGCCACAATTCGTTGCTCAAAATGACAACGTGATTCCCCGGTTCGTCCTCGTTAGGCAAAAAAACGCGGCCGAGGACGGGCTGAACAGCAAGCAGTGGAAATAATTCGACCGAGACCGCTTCCCCTTGAACATGAGTGGCCTCATTTCCGTCTGTAAGCGTGCTAACACTCTGATTTGTGTAAACAGCAACGCGTTCGAAAACCTTGTTTTGGTCACGCCAATCGACATAATCGAGATAGGAGATGCTGTTAATATCGGTGCCGGGATCGGTTTTTTCGCGCACGTCATATTCGCCCAAGGCGACGAGATTCTGCGGCTCATGAAATGGAAGTGGCCGCAGCAACACTGCGTTGAGAACGCTAAACACCGCCGTATTTGCGCCAATCCCAAGCGCAAAAGTAAGGATGACGATGACGGTGAATGCCGGTTGTTTTGCCAGCACCCGCAGAGCGTATCGCAACTCTTGCCGTAACATCTGCAGCTAACTAGTGATGTGGCATTGCGTCTTTCAAAGAACGACGATCAGTTGTCCAATTCTCGTTAGATGTTGCAGTTCGTTACCGTTACTTTTTGGGTCGAGACAAAGCCGGCAGTGTGGGAAGGGACAACGACAGGCTGCGCCACAAATTGCAGGATTGAAACCACTGCGCTCAAAATGAACAGCACGTAAATTACTGTTTCGAGCGCGGTGCGGTTTTTGTCCTCGGACTCGACGATCAAATCGTATGTATTAGCAGTGTGCGTTTTCATAGGCGCTTGCTGACTTATGCATCGTGCGTGCCAAGCAAATTTCGCGCGACGCAAGGTTTTGCAATCGTGCGATTTACGATGCGGCAATGAAATCTACTGGGCACAAACTTATTCCGCGCGCGGGAAATGTCCGTCCCGAAAATGGAACATATGGGGCACGCGCCGCTGTGTTCCAAGCCTCGACGCCGATGCGCGTCTACTCAGGTAGACTCGGTTCACCCGATCCCCAGGGCGGTTGAGGTCAATCGCCCCTACCTTCATCGGCAGGATGCCAATGTTACTATGTTGCTGCCGCTGCCGCTTTTTTCTTCGACTTTTCGGCGCCGGCGGCCTGCCCGTCGTCCTTTTTCGATTTGCGGGCTTTCTTTTCCGCGGCCTCATCGATCTCCTGATCGAGGAGCAAAGCGGCATCCACCCACTCGAGATATGCGATCGGAGCAGCATCGCTCTTGCGTTGGCCAAGTTTGACGATGCGGGTGTAACCTCCATTGCGATCGGCCGTGCGCGGCGCGATCTCATCAAACAACTTTTTCACTGCATCCTTCTGCCGCAGCACCGCGAACGCGGTGCGTCGGGCGTGGATTGAGCCTTTTTTGCCGAGAGTCACCATTTTTTCCGCGAGCGGGCGCACCGCCTTCGCCTTGGCCAAAGTGGTGCGAATGCGTTGATGCTCGATCAAACTGCAAACCTGATTTGCCAACAGTGCTTTCCGATGCTCAGCCTTGCGACCAAGCTTTATTGTTTTCTTTTGGTGTCGCATCGCGAAATTAGCTGACGCGCGACGGTTGCTCTGTACCAGCTCCATTGGGGCTGGCTACATCGACTCCTACCGGTGTTTCCACCAGACCGGGATCGAACTTCATCCCGAGCCCCAGGCCGAGCGCAGTTAGCTTGTCCTTAATCTCGTTAAGCGATTTTTTGCCAAAGTTTCGATATTTCAGCATTTCCGCTTCGGTCTTTTGCGCCAACTGACCCACGGTAGTGATGTTAGCGTTGTTCAAGCAGTTGGCCGCGCGCACGCTCAGCTCGATTTCGTTCACGCTCATGTTGAGAAGCTTCTTCAGCTTCATGTTCTCTTCGCTCACGCCGGCGGGAGTCTCGTCGAACTCGATTATGTCTTCGTTGAAATTGACGAAAACATCGAGGTGATGCCGCAAAATGGCTGAGGCCTGGAGCAGCGCGTCATCGGGAGTAAGACGACCGTCCGTCCAAACTTCGAGAATGAGTTTGTCGTAATCGGTGCGCTGTCCGACGCGGGTGTGTTCCACCGCGTATTTCACCCGGGTGACCGGTGAGAAAATGGAATCGATCGGGATTAATCCAATCGGCTGATCGGGTCGCTTGTTTTCTTCGCCGGTGGCAAAGCCGCGGCCTACCCGCACTTCCAGTTCGGCATCGAATTTATGTTTTTTGTCGAGCGTGCAGATTGCCTGATCGGGATTCAGAATCTCATAGCCTTGCGCAAGTTGAATATCGCCGGCGGTGACTTCGCCTTCTTTGTTCACACTGAGTGAAAGTTTGCGCGGCTCGTGGTCGGTCGCCTTAAACTTGATGCGCTTTAAATTGAGGACGATATCGGTGACGTCTTCGACGACCCCCGGCAAAGTCGCAAATTCGTGCTGTGCGCCGGTAATTTTTACCGCAGTAATGGCAGCGCCCTCGAGTGAGGAAAGAAGCACGCGTCGAAGCGAGTTGCCGACGGTGTGGCCGTAGCCCGCTTCAAAAGGTTCCGCGACAAACTTCGCGTAAGTATCCGTCGCCCCCTTCTCTTCCTTGGAGAGGGTCTTTGGCATTTCAAACCGACCGTAACGAACTGGCATAAGCTTACTAGTTAGCGATTTAGCGAGTGACCGACTTAGCGAACGCAGAAAACCAATCGCCAGATCGATAACTCATCAAATCACTAAATTCCTTTCGCTGGGTTACCCCTGGCGAGTATAGCTTCGCGTCCAGCGACGGAAACCCAGGGACCAACAGCGTAATTAATTTAAAGACTCGCTGCGAAGCGTGGAATAAACACGATTCGGCGAAGTTTGCAACCCCGCCTTGGTCATTCCTGTGCAATCTCGTCCGGTAGCTCGTTAATAGTATCGCCGGTCCGGGGAAAATGCCTGGCTAATAGCTTTCCTACTTCGCTGATACCCAGGATGATGGCGCGATTGAAGTCTTCATTCTTGAAGTGCGCCCGCATCTCATGCACTAACTTTTTCCAGAATTCCTCGCCACATTTCTCGTGCACCCCCACATCGCCTACGACCGCATATTTATGCGCTCGCGGTGCCACAAAGATCAGCACCGCGTTGCGATCGCGCGTTTTCTGCATGCCCAGCTGAAAAAATTTTCGCTGCGCACGCGGCAAGGCATCCTCTTCAAATTTCCACCGTTGAACGAAAACCCGGATTTGGCCCGAACTTTTCCCTTCCGCTTTCTTAATCGCCTGGATGATGCGGTTGTGATCGAGGCGACGAAGAAAATTGAGTGTTCGCATCTTGTTACCAGCTGCCGCTGGCGCCGCCGCCGCCACTGGAGCCGCCACCGCCACTGAAACCACTGAAGCTGCTGCCCCCTCCCGAAGACCACCCACCGCCACTGCCGCCGGACCAACCGCTTCCCCAATTGCCGGAGATGAATGGGCCACCGCCTCCGGTATAACGGTAACCGCCGAAACGACGCGACGCGCGCATCGCCAGCAAAATCATGATGAGAACGAAAAAGAAAACCAGCAATCCAGCAGTGCTGCTATTCTGGCTGGTTCCGCTCTCGCGGACGGTTTTTCCGGTCCCCTTGTACTCGCCGCGAATTGCTTTGAAGATGAGGTCGATTCCAGCAGCAAAGCCGCCTTCAAAATCTTTTGCGCGGAATCGGGGCGCAACAGCATCGCGTATAATCTCGTTGCAGGTGATGTCGGGAAGGGCCCCTTCCAGCCCGTAGCCCGTCTGTATCCGCATGCGATGATCGTCGACAAAGACAAAGAAAACAGCGCCGTTGTTCCGCCCCTTTTGCCCGACTTGCCAAGCCTGAAAAGTGCGCTGGGTGAAGTCTTCAATCGAACTCTGCGAAGGCATCGTCCGCCAGATGGCGACGATAATCTGATTGGAGGTCTCGCGTTCAAACTGCGCGAGTTGTTCATTGAAACGCTGCGCTGCTTCGGCCGAAACCACGCCAGCATAATCGTTGAAATAACGATCGGGCTTTGGCGGGATCGTTTCCGCGGCCTGAGTCAACGCGACCCCAGCAAACAATACCAAAATTCCAAAATACAAACGCATTCCTGTCGTCCTCCAGAACGAAAACGCCAGTCCGGCTCGGACCGAGGGATACCGCTGCATTATCTTAAAGGTAGCTTTCACGGGATCCTTCGACTCCGCTTTACGCTTTGCTCAGGATGGCACGAAAAAGTCTTATGGTGTTGCCGCTGCGGTTGCAGCCGGCGCTGGCGTCGGGCTTCCGAAATTAAAATTCACGGTTGGTGCTTTTTCTGCGCCGGCTTGCGACTCGAAAAATGCGCCGTGGCTTGAAACCAAACATTTTCCGCGAAAAGGTTCGTCGGGAAGCGTGCGGACTGCGGTATTGTAGCTCCTGCACTGCGGTATTGTAAGTTCTTGCGCTCAACTGAAATGCGGTTCTCGGTTCCTTCGAGCTGCGCCTGGAGATTCTGGAAATTCGGGTGGCGCGCAATTCCGGATAGTTCTCGCTCACGACCAGCAGGCGCGAGAGTGCGTTGCTCAATTGTCCTTGCGCTCGCCTGAAATTCCTGCAATTTTGCCGCGTCGGTTCGGGGCGTGATTGGGATCGATCTGCACTCGCCCGACGCTGGCGCGAGCATTCGTCACTTCGGTCAACGTCGATTTCTCAAAATTTGCCGCGCCTTGGACGGTGTTGACCAGATTCGGAATCAGATCGGCGCGGCGTTGATAGACATTTTGCACCTGGGCCCATTTTTGATCGACCTTTTGCTGGAGCGGGACGAGACGATTATAGCTGGCGGCGACAGCACATCCGCCGACCAGCACAATGAAAAGAAGAATGGCGCCGACGCCAAGACAACCAAGAAGGCCTTTATTCATATGAGAGTAGAAACGTGTTTGCGGAAAATTAACGGCGATCGCGCCTCTTGCGAGAAGTCTCCGAAATTGCGCCAGCCAAGTCAATCCTGCGGCGCAGCGGCTGTAGCCGGAGTCGCCGAATCCGGGTCCGGGCCGGACGGGTGGTCTGACGCGGACTTTTGGTTATCGGCATCACCGGTGCTGGCGACCGGTGTACGCGGCGCGACTGGCAAATAGCGGGTGCGCAATTCCTCTGCATTCGGCAGCTCGTCGAGATTGCGGAGACCGAAATGTTCGAGGAAGAATTCGGTGGTCTCGTAGAGCAGCGGACGGCCCGGCAATTCGGCGCGTCCACCAATTTTCACCAGGCCGCGTTCCATTAAGTTTTGCAGGACGCCTTCGACGGTGACACCGCGCACCGCTTCGACATCGGCGCGGGTGATTGGCTGGCGATAAGCGATGATGGCGAGGGTTTCCAGCGCGGGCGGCGAAAGCCGCGCCGGTTTCGGTCCGGGAAAAAGCTGACGAACCCAGCCAGCGCAATCGGGATGGCTGACCAACTGCCAACCGCCGGCTTTTTCGACAAGCTGGAATCCACGGGGCGTCAGGGTGTAATCGGTTTTTAATTGGCCGAGAGTAGCCGCCACTTCCGCTTCTTTCACCCGACCGAATTCATTGGGAACGAGCTCGTCGTTGTCGCCCGCACTGGTGAGTGCATTGCGCAGTTCGATCGTGGTCAGCGGCTTTTGTGCGCTGAACAATAGTGCTTCGATTACCTGGGTAAGCGTCATTGCTTAGCAAATTCTTGAAAAACTGCCCTCACTGCCGTTTGCGCGTGCGTCTCTCGATAGCTATAGCTCAGGAAAGCGATCCCTTCTTCCATTGGGAGAAGGCTAGGATGAGGGCTTCTCAATAGTCTTCTGTCAGGTGTCATCATGCTCCAATCGCCTCCTCGATCGCTTCTGCAATGCGATTGGCCTGCCGATCAATCTCGTCGCGTTCGCGGCCTTCAATAAGCAACCGGATTTTTGGTTCCGTTCCCGAGTAACGCAAAAGCACGCGCCCCTTCCCGGAAAGGTTGCGCTCGGTTTCGCCCACCAACTTCATCACGGCCGGCAATTCCTCCAGCGGCGGCTTGCGTTTCACCCGCAAATTCCGCTGCGCCTGCGGATACTTTTTCAGGCAACCCTTCAGCTCGCTCAACGGCTTCCCACTTTCTTTCATGATTCGCAAAACCTGAAGCGCGCTGATGATGCCGTCGCCGGTGGTGGTGAAGTCGCGAAAAATCATGTGGCCGCTCTGCTCGCCGCCGACGTTGAGATCGCGCGCCATCATTTCTTCGAGCACATAACGGTCGCCTACTTTGGTGCGAATGACTTTGCCGCCGTGCGCAGCCAGTACTTCATCGAGACCAAAATTGCTCATGACGGTCGCAACCAGAGTATTGTCGCGCAATTTTTTCGTTCGCAATAAATCAACGCTCGCGATCGCCAGAATTTCATCGCCATCGACCAATTCGCCGCTTTCATCGCAGAGCAGGGCGCGATCGGCGTCGCCATCGTGGGTGATGCCGACGTGCGCGCCGGATTCCTTGACCACACGTTGAATCTCTTCCGGATGCGTGCTGCCGCAGTCGGCGTTGATGTTGGTGCCGTTGGGAGTGTTGTGAGCGACGGTGACGTCTGCGCCCAGCTCGCGCAAAATGCAAGGGGTTGATTTATAAGCCGCCCCGTTCGCCACGTCGACGGCGATCCGCATTTTCTCCAAAGTCATTCCGCGCGGGAAACTTTGCTTGGCGAATTCGACGTAACGGCCCAGGGCATCGTCAATTCGAGTGGCGCGGCCGATTTTTCCGGCGGTGGGCCGGATAGAATCGATTTCCCCGCTGAAAACGAGCTGCTCGATTTGCTGTTCTATTTGATCATCCAGTTTGTAGCCATCGTGCCGGAAAAATTTAATTCCGTTGTCGGCATAGGGATTGTGTGAAGCCGAGAGAACGATACCGGCGTCCGCGCGCAGCGAACGGGTGATGTAAGCGACGCCCGGGGTTGGCAATGGTCCGATCACCAACACATCCACTCCCAGCGAAGTAATGCCGGCGACGAGTGCGTTTTCGAGCATGTAACCGGAGAGCCGGGTATCCTTGCCGAGCACAATCTTCGGGCGCGCGTCGCTGGGATGCGCACGCGGATTCAGTTTCATGAAAACACGCGCCGCGGCGCGGCCGAGCTTGAGCGCAGTCTCGGCGGTAACGGGCTCGACATTCGCGACGCCACGCACACCGTCCGTTCCAAAAATTTTTCGGTTCTCGCTCATCCGGCTTAATTCAACTTCTCGATCCGGCATTCGTAAACCGGAAAAACTGTGACTGCCCAAGGCTATGGATTGAGAACATCTTAGTGTCGGTCGCGATCACCGTAAAAAACGCGTTCATCTTCTATACCCAGGCGCGACCCACCGCAGGGGAAAGTTTTTCAAATTGACATTGTGCAGAATAAACCGGGCCCACTCCCTGTGTTCACCTTTGACGACATCGCCCATTTTGTTTTCGGTCCCGCTAACGGGAGTCAGATAAATTCCATTGAGGGGGCCACCTAAAGTCCCAAAGTCATGAAATTCGTTGAATCGTTCCACCGTGTCGGGAAGCCAGAGGCTGCGGCGATCGGCAGACCAGGCGACTGCCCATGGCGTATCGGAAGCGATGATCTCATTCGGCTCCATCCACTGGTTGCGGATGGAAATATATGGCGGGAGATAAGGGAGCGTGTGGACGGCTTTTTGTACGAAATCAGCGGAACCAGCCATGACTATTCCGTGCGTTTTTTGGCAGCGCGCGCTTGTTCGCGCACATTTCGACCCTGCGCGTTCATTTCGTTTAGTTTGCGATGTAGAGTGCGGCGGCTGATGCCCAGCTGGTTTGCGGCAGCGGTAATGTTTCCGCCGGTGGAAGCAAGCGCCTGGGTTATCAATCGCTTTTCCGTTTCTGCCAAATCAAGCGGATTAACTTTTTCTGCAACGGTGCTGGCACCGCTGGCGTTTCCGGCCGATTCCCGGATCGCGCGCGGCAGATCGCGCACCGTTACCTTGGGTCCACTTGTCATGACCACTCCGTGTTCGATTGCAGTCCGCAGTTCGCGGACATTTCCCGGCCAATCATAGGCCAGAAGCGTATTCATGGCATCGGTGGTGAGGTCGAGCAGCGGCTTCTCATTCGCCTTGGAGAAATGCCGCAGGAAGGACCTAACGAGAAGTGGGATGTCCTCCTTGCGGGAGCGCAACGGTGGCATGGTGATGCGGACGACGTTGAGGCGAAAATAAAGGTCGTCCCGAAACTTTCCTTCCCGCACCAGTTGCTCAAGGTTCTTGTTTGTCGCCGCGATCACTCTCACATCGGCGCGCAGGGTCTGGGTGCCGCCGACGCGTTCGAATGATCGCTGTTCGCTCATTATCCGTAACAACTTCACCTGCGTGCTCGGGTCGATATCGCCGATTTCGTCCAGAAAAATGGTGCCGCCATTCGCCTGCTCGAACCTTCCGATCCGCCGTTCGTGCGCGCCGGTGAACGCGCCTCGCTCGTGCCCGAACAATTCGCTTTCCAGCAGTGTCGGCGACAGTGCCGCGCAATGTACCACCACAAATTTCGCGTGGTTCCGGCGACTCAAATTATGAATCGCGTGGGCCGCCAGTTCCTTACCCGTGCCGCTCTCGCCTTCGATCAGCACGCTGGCGGAAGAAGGCGCGACCTGCCGGATGGTATCGAGTACCTCGCGCAGGGCGAGCGATTCGCCGAGAATATTTTCCAGACCGAAGCGCTCGTCGATTTGCTGACGCAGGGTCCGGTTCTCCTGCTCCATCCGGCGCGATTGCAGCGCGCGCGCGATCAGGATTTCGACCTTATCGAGGTTGAGCGGTTTGGTCACGAAATCGTAAGCGCCGCGTTTCATCGCTTCCACGGCGGTATCAACCGAACCGTAAGCCGTCATCATGATGCAAACCGGCGGGTGCGGCATTTTCAATGCGCGCTCGATCAATTGCATACCATCTTCACCGCCCAGCCGGAGGTCGGTCAGGAGCACGTCGACGGTTTCGCGTTCGAGTACGCTGATGGCGCCGCCGATGTCCTCGGCGACGTAGACATCGTATTCATCTCTCGAGCAAACGTCGCAACCCGTCGCGGGTATGCTTTTCGTCATCGACGATCAGGATCGTTGGCTGCATTCCTTGGGAATAAGATGACCGAGTTCTAGGAGACGACAATTCGTTAGGACAGGATTTACACGATTAGGCAGGATTTTAGAGCCACAAGGAGTGGGCGGGGGGTGCTTCCGCACGTCCGTCCAATCCGAATCCTTGTTAATCCAGTCAATCCTGTCTAGTTCGGTCCGAGTTCCGATCGCCGGCCTCCAACATTCGCACTCGTTGTTCGCTGAGTGGCAGGCGAATGGTCAGGGTCAATCCCTTGCCTTCCGTGCTTTCGATTGCGAGTTCGCCGCCATGCTCGCGGACAATGCGTCTAACGATTAATAGACCAAGACCGGTCCCGGTCGCCTTGGTCGTGTAGTACGGCTCGAAGACGTGGCTTAAGGCTTCCGCTGACATTCCGCCGCCATTATCAATGAAACTGACGCGCACATGCGATTCGTCCCGATTGGTTCGGATCCGCAAGATACCGCGCCGTCTCATCGCTTCGAAGCTGTTTTTGATGACGTTGTAAAACGCCTGCTTCATCTGGTCGCGATCGAGTTGGAGTAATGGCAGGTCGGAGTTCAGTTCCGTTTCCACTACCATGTCGCGCGCTTCGATTTCGGCGGAAAAGAAACGCACCGCTTCCTCGACGATGGTGTTGATATTTTCCGGCCGGAGCTGTGGACGGGACGGCCGAATGGCCCGGAGGAATTGACTGACGATGGAATCGAGCCGGTTGATTTCGGCGCGGCAGATGTCGATGGAGTGCCGGAGTTCTTCGCGGCCTTTGCCTTTTATTTTGCGTGCCTGTCGCTCCATCAACTGCAAATGGATGTTTAGGGAGTTGAGGGGATTGCCGAGTTCATGGGCGACACCCGCGGCGAGCAGGGTGAGCGCGTTCAACCGCTCGCTCTCGATTGTTTTTTCCGCTGTGCGCCGGCTCTCGGTGATGTCCCGCATAATAATGGCGTAGCCGACCTGCTCTGCTGCCGCCGCGACTGTCGATCCCGGGTCCGAACCGGACGAACGGTTACCGGAATCATCGGCTACAGAGGCATCGCGCGGCTCGATCACGAGTGGCACGATGTAAAAGTTGATGAACCGATTTCGCGGATAAAAAATTTCCAAGTCGCGCGTGACAGGACCGCCGCTATGGGTCAATGCGTTCCAATCGAGACCACGCACTCGTTCGTCGAGTTGTTTGCCGATCGAATCTTCGCCCGCGAGTCCAAAAAGCTCGCAGGCCGCGTCGTTCAAATAAGTAATTCGGCCGGCGGAATCGGTGACAATGATTCCCTCCTGGATGGCGTTGAAAACCGTCTCGAGAAATCCTTTCTCCTGAGCCAGGCGCAGCAAATAATTCTGCACCTCTTCCGGCCCGATCTTACCGAGCCGCCCGATCAATTTTTCGAGAAAGCCGGCTTTCATCGCTTTGCTTGCAGACCCGGGCGCTGTCCTTGGTCGCTTACTGAATGCTGGCCAGAGAGGTAAGAAATCACTAGGAGTGGCAAGGTGCATCGGCACCTTCGTCGGCTGGAGCGAATCTCGCTCAATCCCGCAATTTTTTTTGTTACGACTTGCACGCGAAACCGAAAAGCAATCTTGGTGTCAGAGCAAGTTGCGACAATCTTAATCCAAGAATGGCGCAGAGCATGCGATCGCTATGGCTGGCATGTTGGACGATACGTCATAATGCCCGACCACGTGCATCTCTTTTGCGCCCCGGAACCGAATGCTGGATCGTTGTCAGTCTTTGTTGGCTCTTGGAAACGCTGGAGCAGTCGACGAATTTCCGAATTGCCGCGGACAACGTCCACGGCTACAGCACCGATCTGGCAGCGCGAGTTTTTCGATCACCTCTTGCGTTCCGAGGAAAGTTACGACCAGAAATGGAATTATGTGCGAGAAAATCCAGTTCGGGCGCGACTGACGCAAAGTGCGGACGAATGGCCGTGGGCGGGCGAAATCGATCAGCTTTTGTTGTAGCCGCGGACGCTGTCCGCGGTTTCAAAGATTAATCAATTCGCAAAAGGCCGCGGCCAACGACCGCGGCTACAACGCAAGCGTGAAGCAAACGTCCTTAACGCTGCGCGCCGTTGTGCACGGGCTCGGGAACCTGGCCGGTCTCGGCTTCGGAGCGTTCTTTCAACGCCGCCTTGCGCGAGAGCTTAACCCGGCCCTTGTCATCGATGCCGATGCATTTCACCCAAATGACGTCGCCCACTTTGGCCACGTCTTCGGTTCGTTTGACTCGGAAATCGGCCAGCTCGGAAATATGCACCAGCCCGTCCCTGCCCGGGAAAACCTCGACGAACGCCCCGAATTCCTTGGTTGAAACGACGCGACCCTGATAGGTCTGGCCGATTTCAATCTCTCGCGTCATCCCGCCGATGATCTCCTTCGCTCGCGCCATCGATTCTCCACTGGTGGCGTAGATATGCACCGAACCGTCGTCCTCGATGTTAATTTCGGCGCCGGTCTCGGCCACAATGCCCTTGATCGTTTTGCCACCAGGGCCAATAAGCGCTCCGATCTTCTCCGGATTGATCTTGATCGTCTCGATCCGTGGCGCGTATTTCGAAAGCTCCGCCCGCGGTTTGTCGAGCGCGCCGCGCATGATCTCGAGAATTTTGCTGCGTGCTTCCTTCGCCCGCTGAATCGCTTCGCCCAGGATTTTCAGACTGATGCCCGGCAATTTTAGATCGAGCTGGTATCCAGTGACACC
Organism: uncultured Verrucomicrobiae bacterium; assembly: GCA_963781735.1. GTDB lineage: Bacteria > Verrucomicrobiota > Verrucomicrobiia > Chthoniobacterales > UBA10450 > AV69. The sequence continues at coordinate 106,787 of CAWAHI010000007.1, forward strand.
TTTGTCTGTGCCACAAAGTTTAAAGTCCATATCACCGAAATGGTCTTCGGAACCAATGATGTCCGTGAGCAATTCGTAACGTTTGAGTTGATCGCCGTCGTATTCGGTCACAAGGCCGACCGAAATTCCCGCGACGACATCTTTCATTGGCACGCCCGCGTCCATCAGCGCGAGCACCCCGCCGCACACACTCGCCATCGACGTCGAACCATTCGATTCCATGACTTCGCTGGAAACGCGGATTGCATAACGAAATTCATTTTCGCTCGGTACGACCGGCTCGATGGAACGTTCTGCTAACGCGCCGTGACCGATCTCGCGCCGGCTGGCGCCGCCAAATCTTCCCGTTTCACCGACAGAGAACGGCGGGAAATTGTAATGCAGCAGAAAGCGTTTCGATTGTTCGCCACCGCCGTAGGCATCGATCATCTGCGCTTCTTCGATGGGAGCGAGGGTAGCCAGCGCCAGGGCCTGCGTTTCACCGCGCTGGAAAATGGCCGAGCCATGCGCGCGTGGCAGCACCGCCACTTCACAGGTGATCGAACGCAAATCCTGGTAACCGCGCCCGTCCATTCGCTTCTGCTTTTCCAGAACGCTGACACGGAAGGCCTTTTTCTGGACGTAATCGAATGCCTGCGAGATCGCGAAGTCGCCGGCCCCCGGGTATTTTTCCAGGACCGCCGCTTTTACTTCCTCGCGCAGCGCATCGACCGCTTTCGAGCGCGCAACTTTGCCCTGCGTATAAAGCGCGCCCTCGATCCGATCGCCCGCCACCTGATACGCAATCTCCAGCAGCTCCGGTTTCACGCTCAAGAGCGGCATCTCGCGTTTTGGTTTTCCGACCTGCGCGGCCAATTCCTTTTGCGCGCGAATCATCTCTCGCGCGTGCCCATGCGCGAACTCCAGCGCTTTCAGGAACTCCGCTTCCGGCAACTGGTTGGCGGCTCCTTCGATCATGATGACGTCGTTTTCGGTGCCGACGTAGACCAAATCGAGATCACTGTGCACGCGATCGGTGTGACTGGGATTGGCAACGAACTGGCCGTTGACCCGGCCAACCCGGACTGCGCCGATTGGTCCCTTGAATGGAATGTCGGAAACGCACAACGCCGCGGAAGCGCCGTTGATCGACAGAATATCCGGATCATTTTCGCCATCGGCGCTGAGCAGAATGGAAATGACCTGGGTGTCGTAAAAGTAGCCCTGGGGAAAGAGCGGACGCAGTGGCCGGTCAGTCATGCGCGAGGTGAGCGTCTCCTTCTCCGTGGGACGTCCTTCGCGTTTGAAGTAACCGCCCGGAAATTTTCCTGCCGCCGCCGCTTTCTCGCGGTAATCGACGGTGAGCGGGAAGAAATCCTGGCCTTCCTTAATGACGGTAGCCGAGACGGCGCTCGCCATTACCATGGTTTCGCCGCACGAAACTACGACCGAACCGTCGGCCAGTTTCGCGATCTTGCCTGTTTCAATATTTATCGAATTGGCGCCTATTTGCGCCGTGACCTTGTGTTGCATTTTTTAACTTTCTGGATGTGCGAGAATCCAGGCCGGTCACCCTGATTGTAGGTGTCAATGCCGAAACGCGTTTCGGCTCTGAAACCTAAAACCCAAGGTGTCTTTTCGGCCTGGTCTTGCAGTTTTATTTTCGTCCCGCTTCGAACTACTTCCGGAGCTTCAGCTTATCGATTAACTTCTTGTAGCGATCGCTTTTCGAGCGACTTAGGTAATCGAGGAGACTGCGGCGTTGCGCGACCATTTTCAAAAGGCCGCGCCGCGAAGAATGGTCCTTCGCGTTGGTCCTAAGGTGTTCGGTCAATTGCGCGATCCGTTTCGTCAGCAACGCGACTTGCACGTCAGCGCTGCCCGTGTCCTTCTCATGCAATTGGAACTCCTTGAGATCCGCCGTTCCGGTGTTCTCAGCCATAAACGAGGCCGCTATTGTAGAGTAAGTCCGTCGAATCGCAAGTTCGCCTTCGCCGGCTGTGCTGCCGCAATTTGTACAACACGTCGAGGACCTTCCTTTCAGGGGCCGCGGCCAACCACCGCGGCTACAACTCCGGAACGAAAGCGTGACATTCCCACCGTCAGTCCGGCGGGGATCCACGGAGCGACGCGCAAGATCGTCTTTGATGGCATTCGCGAATTATTGATGTCACTCTGACGAATAGCGGGTTTTATCCATGATAACGGCGGATCAACAGGTACACGACGAGCACGGCCCATTCACTTACCGGGACGCGCGTCGTCTTCTCGTCCTCATCGTGCTCCTTATCGCTGGCTGGCTGCTGTTGCGCGCGCTGGTGCCAGTATTGTTGCTTTTTGGGATCGTCATCTTGCTGGCGATGGTATTGAACCCGCTCGTTATCGCCTTGGAACGCCGCCGCGTTCCGCGGCCAATCGGTGCTGCGCTCGTCCTGATCGCGCTGGCAGCGATCGCGGTCTTGGTCGTCGCGGTGGCAGTTCCCACGTTTACCAATGAACTGCAGTCCCTGATTCAGCGTCTGCCCGGCGCGTGGCAATCGATCCGTGGGCAGATCGCTGACTTTGCCGAACGCTATCCGGCGTTGCAAAACGCCTTGCCGCAAGCCGATCAGATCGCCACCACTGTCGGCAATCAGGCTGGCACCATGGCTAACGTGCTCCTGCGTTCGACCCTCGGTGTAGTTGGCGGTGTCTTTGTTTTCGTCTTCTCCCTGCTGGTCCTGATTTTTGTTTTGGCGAACCCAAAGCCGCTCGTCACCGGCTATCTTGCACTAATCCCCGACCGCCATCGCGAGAAAGCCCGGCGCACTCTTATCCGAATGATGGACCAAATGACGGCATGGGCGCGAGGCGTCGCGATCAACGGCGTGATTACGGGCGCCTCGACCGGCATCTTGTTGTGGGCAGTGGGTGTGCAGCCGGCTTTCGTCTTTGGTGTCCTCGCATTTTTTGGCGAGTTCCTGCCGACTATCGGACCGGTCCTGGTCGCATTTCCTGTCCTCTTCGTCGCTTTGAGCATCAGCCTGACGAAATTCTGGCTCGCGCTCGCTGCGATCCTGTTTGTGCAGCAGATCGAGGTAAACTTCCTCGTCCCTTACATTCTCGGCAGAGAAATGCGATTGAACCCGGTGATGATTCTGTTTTTCACGGTTGCGATGGGCTGGCTCTTTGGATTGGCCGGCGCAATTCTGGCGCTGCCCGCGGCGGCGTTGACCAAAATTGCGATCGAAGAATTCTATTTACGTCCACGACGCATCGATTATGCCCCGCTCGAACGCGAAGCTAGTCGAATTGTGCGGAGCGAGACAGCCCACGATACTCTTCATTCATGAATCGAATTGCTCTTCTCCTTATCGGCTCGGCTCTGGCGAGTAGCGCGTTCGCTCAGAAAACGTCGCTCGTCGGCGGCACGGTAATTAACCCGGCGGATGGCAAAACGATCGAAAACGCCGTTGTTGTGATCAACGGCGACAAGATTGAGAGCGTTGCCAGCCGCAAGGAGAGCGGTGTCCCGGTTGGATCTAAATGGGTCGAATGCGACAAGAAATTTATTCTTCCCGGCTACATCGACACGCATGTGCACTTTTTCCAGTCGGGCGATTTGTTCACACGGCCGGATGGGGCGGATTTCAACAACGTGCGGCCGTACAAGGACGAGGTCGCATGGATCAAATCGCATCTCACCGACACATTCGCGCGCTATCTCCGGTGCGGCATTACCAGCGTGGTTGATGTCGGCGGGCCGATGTGGAATTTCGAGGTGCGAAAGATCGCCAATTCAACCGCGAAAGCCCCGCGCGTGGCCGTAGCCGGGCCGTTAATTTCCAGCGTTTCACGTGAGAAACTTGATCTGGGTGATCCGCCCATCGTCAAAATCGATACTCCCGAGCAAGCGCGCGAGTTCGTGCGCAAACTGGCCGCGCAAAATCCAGATCTCGTTAAAATCTGGTACATCGTCGATCAGGATCATCCGGTCGACTCGTTTCGGCCGATCGTTCGCGCTACGATCGAAGAGAGTCACGCCCACAAAATTCGCGTGGCCGTGCACGCGACAGAACTGGAAACGGCGCGCGCAGCCGTGGAAGAAGGCGCCGATGTGCTTGTCCACAGCGTCATCGACAAGCCGGTCGACGACGCGTTTGTGAAGCTGCTGAAAGATCGACACACGATTTTGTGCCCCACTCTGGTGGTGTTCGAGCGCTACGGCCGCGTCTTCGCCAACAAATTAAATCTGACCCCGGAAGAAAAAGCGTGGGGTAATCCCGAAGTGATCGCGTCGCTCGATGTGACGAAGATTCCGTCGGATAAACTGCCGGATCGGATCAAGACGGCGCTGGCCAAGCCGGAAGACGCGCTCGATCGGATCAAGAAAACCTACGATGTCGCGCTCAAGAACCTGAGAACGCTGGAGGAGGCCGGCGTCACAATCGCGGCCGGCACCGATGCGGGAAACATCGGCACCATTCACGGCCCGGCGTTATTCCGGGAGTTTCAGTTGATGAAAGAAGCTGGATTAACGCCGATGCAGATTCTGCAATGCACGACCGCGAACGCCGCTCAATTGTTCGGCGGCGAGACCGGCGCGCACATCGGCAAGATCGAAAAGGGATATTTCGCCGATCTCGTAATCCTGAAATCGAACCCAGCCGAAGACATCGCCCACGCATCAGACATTGACAGCGTAATCAAGAACGGGGTGTTGTATCCGGCGGCCGAATTGTTACCGAAGTAAACTCAACGCGAAGGAATCAAATCATGGCTGAAGTAACCATCGAGACAATCAAGAACGGTCCTTACATTGTGAAAGGGCCGGTGGAGTTAAAGGATGCGGACGGGAACAAATTTCCCGTGGAGAAACGGATGGCCCTTTGCCGATGTGGTGCGTCCACGGAAAAGCCGTTCTGCGACGGAACGCATTCGAAGATTGGATTTCAAGCGGCGGAAAAAGCAGTGCCCGAATCTGCCGAGAAATAGGCGACGGAAGCCCAGATCTGCTACATACGGCTTTCGTCCCGGAATCGCGGGACACCGGCACGGTGGGCGCTAAAAACACGCTAAAGATGATTCCCCCCACTGCGGGACCGGGCCATGCTAAAGGAAGGGGCGGCTTCGCCGTCCAAATACGACTCGGGGACCGGGATGCCAGGATTCGACGAATGCCGTTGAATGCGCTGTCGAGCACGTATCCTGTATTTATATGAGAATTTCGTTGCTCGTTTTCGCCGGCGCGCTTGGCGTCATGACTTTGCCGAACCTATTCAGCAGCGAGCCCATTAACCAAACGCCGAAGAAACCGGTGACGGATGAATACCAGGGCGTAAAGGTTCAGGACGATTATCAGTGGCTGGAGAAAGATGATGATCCGGCTGTGAAAGCGTGGTCGGACGCGCAAAATCAGCGAACCCGGAAGTATCTCGACAAATTGCCGGATCGTGCGGCAATCGAAAAGCAACTGACTGATTGGTACGCCAAAACTTCGCCGAGTTATTCCGGAATTGTTTCGCGTCCGGGCGTTTTGTTTGCCTTCAAGTTCCAGCCACCGAAGCAGCAGCAAATGCTGGTGACCCTGTCATCTGCCGACGATTTGAAATCGGAGAAAGTGGTGCTTGATCCGAACAAGCTGGATCCCACAGGCAAGACAGCGATCGATTGGTTCGTTCCGTCACGCGACGGCAAATATGTCGCGATGTCGATTTCGCAAGGCGGCAGCGAAGACGGAACGCTGCGCATTTACGAGACCGCCACCGGCAAAGCGCTGAAGGATTCGATCGCGCACGTGCAATATCCAACGGCCGGCGGCAGCGCAGCGTGGAACGCGGACGGGAGCGGGATTTATTACACCCGATTCCCGCGCAAAGGCGAACGGCCGGATGCCGACCTGAATTTTTATCAGCAGGTTTATTTTCACAAACTCGGCGCTAACGACTCCGAGGATACTTATTCAATCGGCAAAGATTTTCCCCGCATTGCCGAGATTAACCTTCAGGCGTCTCACGATGGAAAATACATTCTGGCGACGGTCGCGAACGGCGACGGTGGCGATTTCGCGCATTACCTGCTTGGGCCGGAGGGAAACTGGAAGCAGCTGACACAGTTCAGCGACCAGATTAAGTCCGCGCGTCTCGGTCGCGACAACGCGCTTTATTTGCTTTCCCGAGCCGACGCGCCGCGCGGCAAAGTCCTGCGGGTATCCCTGGATGCACCGGAGCTGGGCAATGCAACCACAATCGTTGCAGTTGGCGAAGCGGTAATTCAGTTCATCGAGCCAACGGGTGACGCGCTTTACCTCGGCGATCTCCTCGGCGGACCATCACAAATCCGTCGTGTCGGCCTCGATGGCAAAAACGAGACGATCGTTCCGATTCCGCAAATCTCGGCCGTGACGGAAATGGAATCGCTGGAAGATAATTCGCTCCTCTTTCGCGATGTCAGTTACACCGAACCGGCTGCGTGGTTCCATCTTGTAGGGAATGAGCCACCGAAGAAAACCGCGCTGGTCAACAACTCTCCGGTTTCGTTTGCCGACATCGAAGTGAGCCGCGAAATGGCAACTTCAAAGGATGGGACAAAAGTTCCGCTGAACATCATTCGGAAGAAAGGAACGACGCTCGACGGGAACAATCCCACACTGCTTTACGGCTACGGCGGGTACAGCCTCAGCATGCAACCGAACTTTGATTTCGTGCGCCGGCTTTGGTTCGATCATGGCGGCGTTTATGTGGTGGCCAATATTCGCGGCGGCGGCGAGTTCGGCGAGGAATGGCACAAGGCCGGGAATCTCACGAAGAAACAAAACGTCTTCGATGATTTCGCCGCGTCGGCTGAATATTTAATTAACGAGAAATGGACGCGTCCGGAAAAGTTGGCCGTCCTCGGCGGAAGCAATGGTGGGTTGCTGATGGGAGCAATGTTCACGCAACATCCCGATCTGGTACGCGCGGTGGTGTCAGCCGTCGGAATCTACGACATGCTGCGAGTCGAACTAGCTCCGAACGGCGCCTTTAACGTGACTGAGTTCGGGACAGTTAAGAGATCCGGACCAGTTCAAGGCCCTTTACGCTTACTCGCCTTATCATCACGTCACCGATGGCACAAAATATCCGTCGATTTTGTTCATGACCGGCGCAAACGATGGTCGCGTTGCGCCGTATCATTCGCGCAAAATGCTGGCGCGTTTGAGTGAAGCCAACAAATCAAGCAATCCGATCTTGCTGCGGACCAGTACCAGTTCCGGACATGGAATCGGCACGGCGTTGAGCGAGCGAATTAAACAGCTCGCGGATGAATATTCGTTTCTTTTCGCGCAGCTCGGGATGTTGCGGCATTAATCCAACTTCCTCGCAAATTCGGACTTGGCGCGGTACAAGCTGCATGATAAACCATGCGGGCTGTGACCGTGATCTTATTGCGGCGGTTTAGCGAGCTGCTTATCGCATTTTTTCTCTGCGCGGTAACCGTGCGAGCGCAGGAACGCGCGGCGCTTGGGCGCGGAGATTTCGGTGTGCCGCTGCAACCATTTTTGGCCGGGCAACCGGCTAACGGCTCGCCGCGAGCGGAACCTATTCGTGTGGCGTATTACGCGCCGCGCCCGCAAGCGGCGCCGGTGCCGCGCGCTGAAGCGGTGGAGGAAGAAGACACGGACGACACTGAGACCGCGAACGAGGTTCCCATCGTTCGTTCGAACCGCCCGATAGTGGAGGGTAGCCGGGCCGTTCTGCGCAATGGAATTGCCTATGCCCCGTCAGAGGCGCCGGACAACATCAAAAATGCGATCTGGGCGGTGAATTCGTTGCGGCGCAAACCGTACCTGTGGGGCGGCGGTCACGGTTCCTTCAACGATTCCGGTTACGATTGTTCCGGTGCGGTTTCGTTCGCCTTGCATTACGCCGGATTACTGGATGCGCCCTTGCCCTCTAGTGACCTTCGTCATTACGGCCGACGCGGTCGCGGCCGCTGGATAACCGTTTACTCGCGGGACGGACACACGTTTGCCATCATTGCCGGTCTTCGCCTCGATACCACCGACATGCGCGACGGCGATGCGGTCGGTCCACGCTGGTATGTGGATGGCCGGGATACCCGTGGATTCGTTGCCCGTCACGCTGCCGGCTGGTAACATCCCCGCGCGCGCTTCTCACTCTGGCACTAAAACACGGGCTGCCGGTGACGCTGGCCCGGCGGTGACAGCATCCTGAAGGCGGAGTAAATTGGCGTCTGTGACGTATCCGCCCAAGCTGAATAACATCATCAGTCTGTTTGAGTCGCTTCCGGAAGATGAGCGACGTGAGACGCTAGTTTCGTATGCGGATAACGCGAAAAAACAGGAGCCACGCGACGGCGAACAATTTGATTTGCAGGACATCCGCAAGGACGAGGAGTGCGCGGACACGGTTGGCGTTTATTTGCATGTCGATGAACAGGGCAAGGCTCATATTCGGATGACACTGGGGCCGGAGGTGCAAACTCTGACCCGAGCGATGACGGCGATTCTTTGCAAGGGGCTAGAGGGCGCGACGCCGCAGGAAATTCTGGATTTGCCGAGCGATTTCGTGACGCGAATTATCGGCGCCGAGCTGGTGCGCGTGCGTAGCCAGACGACCTATTACGTGCTGACGCGGATCAAGGGCATTTGTAAGGTTTATCTGGATCGCCAGCGCAGGGCGGTGGCGTAACTGGCCCCACAGGCAGGATGCCTGTGCCACGCGTTTCCCGCGTGAATTTCGTCTGTTTTCATCTATCATTCCCGCCGCGCAGATGCCGCGAAACAACAAGCTCAAGAAAATCCTGCTCATCGGCTCCGGTCCAATCGTGATCGGGCAAGGCTGCGAATTTGATTATTCGGGGGTGCAGGCCTGCAAAGCCCTGCGCGAAGAGGGCTACCGGGTGGTGCTGGTGAACTCAAACCCGGCCACGATCATGACCGACCCGGAGTTCGCCGACTGTACCTATATAGAACCAATTACGGCCGAGGTGATCGAGGCCATTATGGAACGGGAAAAACCGGACGCGATTTTGCCCACCATGGGCGGCCAGACGGCGCTAAACGCTGCCATGGCACTGAATCGCAACGGCGCGCTCGCCCGGCACAACGTGAAGCTGATCGGTGCCAATGCCCGGGCCATCGCCAAGGGCGAGGATCGCCAGCTCTTCAAGGAAGCAATGTTGCGGATCGGACTGGATGTGCCGCGTTCCGGTGTCGCACACTCCGTCGAGGACGCCGAGAAGATCGCCGATATGATTGGGCGTTTTCCGCTGATTATTCGGCCAGCCTTTACCCTTGGTGGCAGTGGCGGCGGGATCGCATACAACCGCGAGGAGCTGGCGGAAATTGCCGGCCGCGGTCTTGCCATTTCGCCGGTTAACGAGGTTCTAATCGAAGAATCGTTAGTTGGTTGGAAAGAATTCGAGATGGAGGTGATGCGCGACTGCGCGGACAACTGCGTGGTTGTTTGCTCGATCGAGAACTTTGATCCGATGGGCATTCACACCGGCGATTCGATCACGGTCGCCCCAGTGCAAACACTAACCGACAAGGAATTCCAAATGATGCGTGATGCGGCTTTCGCGGTGATTCGCGAGATTGGAGTTGAGACTGGCGGATCGAACATTCAGTTCGCGGTCAACCCGGAGAACGGGCACATGGTCGTGATCGAAATGAACCCGCGCGTCTCGCGTTCGAGCGCGCTGGCATCGAAGGCGACTGGGTTCCCCATTGCAAAGATCGCGGCAAAACTGGCGGTCGGATATACGCTGGACGAAATCAGGAACGATATCACCCGGGAGACGCCGGCCAGTTTCGAACCGACGATTGATTATTGCGTGGTCAAAGTCCCTAGGTTCACTTTCGAAAAATTTCCGCAGGCCGATCCGACTCTGACCACGCAAATGAAGAGCGTGGGTGAAGCGATGGCCATCGGCCGCACGTTTAAGGAAGCGCTACAAAAAGCGTTGCGCAGTTTGGAGATCAAACGCTTCGGTTTGATTGGGGATGGGAATGAGAAGCAAGTCGACGCGGAGACGTTGCGCTTGCAACTGGCGGTGCCGAATGCCGAGCGAATTTTTTACATCGGCCAGGCGTTTCAGAGCGGCATGTCGGTAGAAGACGTTTTCGAGCTAACGAAGATTGATCGCTGGTTCTTACGGAATGTTGAGCAGATCGTACGCGAGGCGGAAATGCTGCGCGTCCGCTCTGATCGGAAGTCAGGCTCCCAGCCTGACTCGGCCGACGGTCTTCCAGACCGTCGAGAATCAGATGGAACCTTGTCTGCAGACCCGAGCAAAAGAGTGGACGTCCAGTTTCGCGGGTTTGATGAGCGCGGTGTGCTCGAAATGAAGCAAGGTCATCTTCCACATTGGGAACAAGAAGGCGCAACTTACTTTGTAACATTTCGGCTGGCTGATTCCGTGGCCGAAAGCGTTCTGGCAACTTGGCGTGAGGAGCGCGCGCAATGGCTGAAATATCATCCGCAGCCGTGGGACTGGAAGACCGCGCACGAATACATTCGGCGGTTTGAAGAGGAACGCGAACAATGGCTCGATCAAAGAGATGGATCTTGCCTGCTGCGACAACCGAGCGCGTCGCGCATCGTTAGCGAAACATTACGCCATTTCGATCGCGACAGATACCTGCTGGATGCCTACGTCGTCATGCCCAATCATGTGCACGCTCTGGTTAAACCAATTGGCCAGCATTCCATGGCCGATATTTTGCGTTCCTGGAAAATCATTTACCGCGAATGCAATCAACCGCGCGCTTGATCGCAGAGGAACAGTTTGGAGCGATGAGAATTTCGACACAATCGTACGTGACGAGGCGCATCTAGATGCTTGCCGCGATTACATTGAACAAAATCCGCAAAAAGCGCGGCTTTCACCGGAGCAATTTGTTTTGGAACGACGCGACATTCTCGCCGCCAATGGGCAAGCTCGGGGAGACTTGCCCGCCGAGTCAGGCTGGAAGCCTAACCTCCAGCCCGATCCGCTACTTCGCGCAAAAAAATTGGGGTTTTTCGGACCGGCAGCTGGCGATCGCGAACGGGAAGGAGGAAAGGGAGATAAGGTCAAAGCGAATTGCGGATAAAATCACTCCCACTTATCGACTGGTCGATACCTGCGCTGCGGAATTCGAAGCGTACACGCCGTATTATTATTCGACCTACGGGGATGAGAACGAGCGACGCGAAAGCGGGAAGCGCAAAATCATGATTCTGGGCGGCGGGCCCAATCGCGTCGGCCAGGGGATTGAATTCGATTACTGCTGCGTCCACGCCGCGTTCGCCCTGCGTGAACTCGGGTTCGAAACCATCATGGTGAATTCGAATCCGGAAACGGTCTCGACCGATTACGATACCAGCGACAAACTTTATTTTGAGCCGCTTACGCTCGAGGACGTCCTCAATATTTACGACCAGGAAAAACCGGAAGGTGTGGTTGTTCAATTCGGGGGACAAACGCCGCTCAATCTCGCCGATGGATTGAAAGCGGCTGGCGTTCCCATTCTCGGAACGCAGCCGGAGAGCATCGAAATGGCGGAAGACCGCAAGCTTTTCGCGGTCATGCTCGACAAACTTGGTTTGCGCCAGACGCCAAACGGTTCGGCCGTGAGCATGGAAGAAGCGGTCGTGATTGCCAATCGCATCGGATATCCAGTTCTCGTTAGACCATCATTCGTCTTGGGCGGGCGTGCAATGGAGCTCGTTTACAACGACAAGGATTTGGAGCGGTACATGGAAAGCGCCATCGAAGTTTCGCCCGACCGGCCGGTGTTAGTGGACCGTTTCCTCGAAGACGCGATGGAAGTAGATGTCGATTGCATCAGCGACGGCGAGACGACAGTGGTCGGGGCCATCATGGAGCACATCGAACAGGCTGGAATTCACAGCGGCGACAGCGCGTGTGTCATCCCGACTTTTTCGCTAACGAAAACTGTGCTAGCCGAAATTTCATCCGCGACCAAGGCAATGGCGCGCCAGCTAAGCGTGCGCGGCCTGATGAATGTGCAATTCGCGGTCAAGGGCAAGGATGTTTATGTGCTGGAGGTGAATCCGCGTGCCTCGCGGACCGTGCCGTTCGTCAGCAAGGCGATCGGTGTTCCGCTGGCTAAACTGGCGGCCAAGGTGATGGCGGGAAAAACTCTGCGCGAACTTGGCTTCACCAAAGAGATCGTGCCGAAACATTTCTCGGTGAAAGAAGCGGTCTTCCCATTCCTCCGTTACCAGGGGCGGGATATTTCGCTTGGGCCGGAAATGAAATCGACTGGCGAAGTGATGGGGATCGATCACGACCTCGGTCTGGCCTACGCGAAATCGCAGATGGCCGCGCCACCACCCTTGCCAAAATCCGGCAACGTTTTTGTCAGCGTCCAGGATTCGGACAAAACCTCGGTCGTTTCGGTGGTGCGCGATTTTGTCACGCTCGGTTTCGGAATCATCGCAACCAGTGGAACCGCGGCGGCGCTCGAAGCTGCGCGGGTCCCGGTAACGCGCGTCTACAAGATTCGCGAAGGGCGTCCCAATGTCCTGGATCGAGTAAAGAACGGGGACATCAGTTTCATCATCAACAGCCCAAGCGGCAAAATTCCGCGCGAAGACGAGATCACGATTCGCAACGCCGCCATCGCGCAGAAAATTCCGATTATGACAACCTTGCGCGCGGCCCAGGCCAGTGTTTACGGAATTCGCTCGCTGCAAAAAAATAAGGTGCGGGTACGCTCGCTCCAGGAGTATCACGCGCAGAAGTAATCCTTAGCTACGGATTGACACGGATTAGCAGATGCCTCCCAAAAACTCTGTGGCAATCTGCAATGCTATCGACGAAAGCCGTCGTGGTCTGCGAAGGTTTTTCAGAGTCATTTTTCGAAGGATTGAATTGCCCATTAAGCACCCGCCTTCGCCCAACTACGGCGCGGCAGGCGCGAAATGACGCGAAAAAGGAAAGGTGGGGGGCACTGTGCTGTATACGCCAGTCCGGCTCGGACCGCCCAAGAGTTTGGGACACGACAGCGCGTATCCCTCCAAATTTAGCGTGTTCGGTGTGTTTCGTGGGCTCACATCTTCTTTTCTTTTAGAATCTGCGGCAATCTGCGAAATGTGCGGATAGTCCTCTGAATCGTGCTTCATCCGTGGCTGAATGAATCTCTCGTTGCGGCGGCTTCGCTTCGTGCCACTGGTGAGCATGAAATTTTCGATTCTTGTGGCTTTGCTCATGAGTAGCGTTGCCTTTGCGGCAGACGAGCAAAAACCCGCGAGCACTGAAGTGGCGGTAATCAAAACAAGTCAGGGGGAAATGGTGGTGCAGTTTTGGACTGACGCTGCGCCGGAAACGATCGCGAACTTCAAGAAACTGGCACGATCCGGTTTTTACAACGGCACGATTTTTCATCGCATCGTGAAGGGGTTCATGATTCAAGGCGGCGATCCCAACACCAAAGACCCGGCGAAGGAAAGCAGTTACGGGGAGGGCACGGCTGGTTACAGGATCAAAGCCGAGTTTAACGATCATCCGCACGAACGCGGTGTCATTTCCATGGCACGCGAAGCCCAGCCGGACACGGCAAGCTGTCAGTTCTTCATTTGTCTTCAGCCGGTTCATCGGCTCGATCACCAGTACGCGACGTTTGGCAAATTGATCAAAGGCCTGGATGTGCTCGATAAGATCGGCGACACCCCAACGGTGACGGGACCGGATGGGGCGCGTAGCAAACCCACGGAGCGCGTCACGATTAACAGCATTGAGATCGTGCCGGCAGACTCGGTGAAATAGATACCCACCTTCCGTCATGTCGAGCGAAGCCGAGACATCCCGAGAATCTACCTTAAAGGTCTCGCAACGGGATCCCTCGACTTCGCTCGGGATGACAAAAATCGCCCTCATTCAGATGCGCTGCGGCCCGGAGCCGGACAAAAATTTTGCGCACGCCATCGATTTCATTCGCGACGCCGCGAAAAGCGGCGCCCTGATTGTTTGCCTCCCGGAGCTTTTTCGTTCGCAGTATTTCTGCCAGACGGAAGACCATGACAACTTCTCGTTAGCCGAAACGATTCCGGGCCCTTCGACAGACGCGCTGACGAAGCTCGCACGCGAGCTTGGCGTCGTCATTGTTGCATCCCTTTTTGAGAAACGCACCGCCGGTCTTTATCACAACACCGCCGCGATCATCGACGCCAACGGCGAGCTGCTTGGCAAGTATCGCAAGATGCACATCCCGGACGATCCGCTTTATCACGAGAAATTCTATTTTGCGCCGGGCGATCTCGGTTTTCAGAGCTGGAAAACGGCGCGCGGAAATCTCGGCGTCTGCGTTTGCTGGGACCAATGGTATCCAGAAGCGGCGCGCCTGACTGCGTTGCGCGGCGCGGAGATCATTTTTTATCCGACCGCGATCGGCTGGCACCCAAAGGAGAAAAAGGAGTTTGGCAAGGCGCAGCATTCTTCCTGGGAAACGATTCAACGCAGTCATGCCATTGCGAATGGCTGCTACGTCGCGGTGCCGAATCGCGTAGGACACGAAGCGCCCGCTGGCGGTGACGGCATTGAATTCTGGGGCCAGAGTTTCGTTTGCGGCCCGGATGGCGAAATCATCGCGAAGGGCTCAGTTGATCGCGAAGAAATCGTGATGGCGGATATCGATTGGAAACGGGTCAACGAACACCGAACACACTGGCCGTTTCTGCGCGATCGCCGCATTGACGCTTACACGGGACTTCAAGAACGACTGATTGATTAGCGCAGTTTCGCTTTCGCGATTCGGCGCGTAAAGTTGGCGTATGAAAACAAAGTTTTTTCTTGGTGCGCTAACATTCCTTCTCGGTATTTGCCTGACCAGCGCGCAGGAACCGACGAAAGCGATTGCGGTCCTGCATCCAACGGCCGGTAATACCGTTGCCGGCTCAGTCACGTTCACCAAATCCGGCGATGAAATAAAAGTCGTTGCTGATATTACCGGTCTGACGCCGGGCAAACACGGTTTCCACATTCACGAATTTGGCGATTGCTCGTCCAGCGATGGAAATTCCGCTGGCGGCCATTTTAATCCGACGCATAAGGCGCACGGTGCCCCGGACGCGAGCGATCGCCACGCCGGCGATCTAGGCAACGTTGAAGCGGACGCGTCTGGCAAGGCTCATCTCGAATGGAGTGACAAGGTAATGAAACTTTCCGGCGCTGATTCGATAGTTGGTCATGCAGTCATCGTCCACGAAAAAGCCGATGATTTGAAAACCCAGCCGACCGGGAACGCCGGTGGTCGTCTTGCCTGCGGGGTCATTGGCGTAGCCAAGCCGTAAACCGCAAAGCGGACAATGACGGAATTGCTTACGATCAGCGAAATTCGGCGGCGTGCCCAGGACGGGTTCGTTACTGCCCGTGTCCATGCGCAGGTCGAAAGCACGTCGGCCAAGGCCACGCGCGAGGGGAAACCGTATTGCGAAATCGGCCTCGCCGACGCCTGCGATCGAATGACGCTGCGGGTCTGGGACAATCATCCCGATTACAAAACGTGCAGCGCATTGCAGGAGGGCGATTTCATCGAGATCGATGGCGAATTTGCCCAGCACCAGCAGTTCGGATTGGAAGCGAAAACCTGGAAATCGCGGACGCTCACGAGCGACGAGATTGCGAGTCTTCTCGCCGGACCGCCGGAGTTGCGGGTCAAACAAGCGACCGATTTCCTTTTTATCGATCAAACGGTGGCGGCGATTTCCGATCCACGTTTGCGCGGAATCTGCCAGTTATTCTTAAAGGATTTTGGCGATCGGTTTCGGCGCACGGCCGCGGCGCGCAATTATCATCACGCTCGTCGAGGCGGCCTGGTTGAGCACACTGCCCAGATGATGCGAGTGGCCCTCGGGCTTTGCCCGATTTATCCGCAACTTAATCGCGATCTGCTCGTATCCGGGATTCTCTTTCACGATTCCGGAAAACTTTGGGAAAATCATTTGCCGGAGGACGGATTCACCATGGGATACGACGAGCGCGGCGAATTGATGGGGCACATCTCGATCGGGCTCGAGCTGGTGAACTCCCTCTGGCGAAAATTGCAGACGGAAGAGAACACGCGGGCCTGGGAAAATCTCGCGCCGCCATCGGAAGATTGCCGCCTGCATTTGCTCCATCTGATTGCGTCGCACCACGGCGAGATGCAGCTTGGCTCGCCGGTTTATCCCAAGACGCCGGAAGCGATGGCGCTGCATTACATCGATAACATGGACGCGCGCCTGGAAATGTTCGCGGCCGGTTACCTGACGGCCAAACCGATCGCCGATCGTATCTTTGATCGAGTCCGTCCGTTGCCGGGGAATTTGGTGAAATCGTTGGAGAAGTTTGTCGTGAGTGAGAAGTGATTGGTGAGAGGTGAGAAGTTGTTACCTCTCACTTTTCACCGATTCGACGCCGCGCCTCCGCCAAATATATCTCGTCGATTTCGAACCCGATAAATCTCGAAACCCCACATCGCTGCGCGGCGATCGCCGAATTGCCGATTCCGAGAAACGGATCCAGCATCGTCGTCAACTTTTCGACCCCGTGTAAACGAATGCAGTTCTCGGCCAGCTCGACTGGAAATGTCGCTGGATGCGGCCGTTCTTTGTCGCGGCTTTGAATCGTTTCATAGGAAATGAACCAGGTGTTGCCACGACAACGGCGGTCGCGTCCGCCAGTGTGTGACCAGCGCGCGATGTTCGTCTTGTCCTGATAGGGAACGCCAAGCGCGAGCCGATCGAGTTCAACCCGACCGGTCTTTGTGAAATGAAAAATGTATTCGTGGCAATCATTCAGAAAACGTTGCGAGTTGATGGGCTTGAAGTGACCGCGCGAGACGATTTCACCGTCTTGTTCCTCGATGCTGATCGATTTGATCCAGTGAATGGTATTTTGTAAGACGAACAGCTCGCGCAGTTCCAGCGCCACCTCGTGGGGAAACATCGGATTGGCAGGTGCCGCACCGACATTGAGAAAAAATGAACCGTCAGGCCTGAGTAGACGCGCGATTTCCGCGACCCAGGTTTTACACCAGCGCAAATAACTCATCCGATCGGCGGTATCGGAAAATTTCGAATAACGAATTCCCAGATTGTAGGGCGGTGAGGTTACGACGATATCAATCGATGCCGCCGGCAGTTCGGCCATGCCGCGCACGCAATCCTCGCGGTGCAACTCGAACACGGTCATCCCGAGGCGCACAGACGCCGAGGGATCTCGCCCAAGCTCGCCAGGCGATCGAGAGATCTCTCGGTCCGAGCCGGACTGGCGTTTTCGCTCGCGATGACAGCATCCATCTTCAATCTCTGGGCGAAACGGTTTTTCTATCATGTGTTGCTCAACTGCTTTTACCGCATCCCAGGAAGCGTACTTGGGATGACGGCGCTGCGATTACGCATATGTTTGCTTAAATGTCGGATAAACCTTCCAAACTGAAGATTGCCGACCGCGAGTTTACTTCGCGGTTGCTTGTCGGCACAGGGAAATTTTCTTCGAACGAAGCGATGCGCGACGCGCTCATTGCCAGCGGGAGCGAGATTGTGACGGTGGCGCTGCGCCGGGCCGATCTTTCCGGCAAACACGATCCGTTTGCGAACATCCTGGATTTCATCGACCCGAAGAAATTTCTGTTGTTGCCGAACACGAGCGGCGCGCGCGATGCCGATGACGCGGTGCGAATTGCGCGACTCGCGGTCAGCGCGGGATTGCCGAAGTGGGTGAAACTCGAGATTCATCCTGACCCGCATTATTTGCTGCCCGATCCTGTCGAGACGCTCGCGGCCGCGGAGATTCTGGTAAAGGAAGGCTTCACCGTCCTGCCCTACATCAATGCCGATCCGGTTTTGGCGAAACGATTGCAGGACGTGGGCACGGCGACAGTGATGCCGCTTGGGTCGCCGATCGGCAGCAATCGTGGAATCGAAACCCGTGAGCAGATCGAAATCATCATCGAGCAGGCGACCGTCCCGGTGGTGGTGGATGCCGGTCTGGGCGCGCCCAGTCAGGCCGCGGAAGCGATGGAGATGGGCGCCGACGCGGTTCTCGTGAACACCGCAATCGCAATTGCAGCGGATCCGAACCGAATGGCGCGCGCGTTTAAGCTGGCGGTCGAAGCCGGACGCGAAGCGCGCGAGATCGGGCTTGCGGAAAAACGCTGGAGCGCATCGGCCACGAGTCCAGTGAGCGATTTTTTTCGGCCCACTAAACACGCGGAATGACACGAAATAGGGAAAAATAAGTGCTACGACAGAAGGCGTCTCTCTGGCCTTCGTGTCATTTAGTATGTTTCGTGGGCTCGAATCTTCTGGTCCTTTAGAATCCCATCGCGAAGCTAACGAAGGAAGTTCCGCCGCCGTACTCAGGCAATCATCCAGTCGCGGGCGCTGGCGTCATTGTAGAATTCGATTTGCCGTCCGCCGAGACGGGAAACCACGCGCCAGCCGTGATCGATGGCAAAGTCTTCGATCTCGGCGGGTGACATCGATCCCAAAACCGCGATCTCGGTCGGGTGGGTAATGAGACATTCCGGTTTAGTGGAAAGAACACGCGCTATCTTGTTTTCGACGGCGAGCAGGTTCGGATTCATCGGTGACGTTTTCTCCCTCTGGAATTAATCGGGGTTCGCAGAAGCGGCGGCGGTTTGTGCGGGCGATTTAATTTTTCCTGCAGGGCGAGATGCGCTTTGCGAGAGGGCGACGGGCCGCGCACATTCGGTTTTTCCATATATCCCGCGGGAATTTTACCGCGGATTGCTCGGATTTCACGGATCAGTTTTCAGGGTGTAGAGGCGTTTGTGCCAAACGCCTGACTACCAAACTCGGCATTCGCCAGGGCGAACGTCACAACAACTTCCGTAAGACGCTGGCGTACAAACGTCGTTTGGCTAAATTCCGTGGATGTTTTCGGAAACGATCGAATTGCGCGGCCACATTATCGATTCGCTTACCCTGACGAAAATTCTCGATCAGATCGTGACTCGCGGCGCCGCTTTTAACACCGTCGAATTCCGCATTGGCCAAAAACGCGCGGACCAGAGTTTTGCCCGGATCGAGATCACGGCACCATCGCAAGAGGTGCTCGACAGCTTGATCACGCGCCTGCGCGAACAGGGCGCAGAAGTGCCGCCTCGGAAGTAAAGATGCGCGAATTGCTGCTTTGTCCGCCGGACTACTACGGCATCGAGTACGAGATCAATCCCTGGATGAGCCGGGCGCGCGGCTGCTGAAAGTGAGCTCGCCAAATCACAATGGGAAGGTTTGCGCCAAACTCTGGCGTCTCTCGACAGCAAAATCGAGCTGGTACCGCCGCAACCGAAACTGCCCGACATGGTTTTCACCGCCAACGCCGGGCTGACCGTGGGCAAGAAATTTATCCCGAGCAATTTTCGTTATCCGGAACGGGCCGGTGAAGCCCCTTATTTCAGGCGCTGGATGGAAGAGCATGGATACGAAACCATATGGTTACCCGACAATTTGTATTTCGAGGGCGAAGGCGATGCCTTGTTTAGCAACGATACCCTCTTTTGCGGGTACAAATTCCGCAGCGACATTCAATCGCATCGGGCGGTGGGCGAGCTGCTGCGCTGCAGGGTGATATCCGTCGAGCTGGTTGATCCGCGTTTCTATCATCTCGATACTTGTTTTTGTCCTCTACCGGATGGGAGCGCATTCTGGTTTCCGAATGCCTTCGACGAGTACGGTCAACGCGCAATTCGCGCGCATGTGAACGAGCTCATCGACGTGGAGGAAGAAGAAGCCAAACATTTCTCCTGCAACGCCGTCGTTCTGGGGCGTGACATCGTCTTGCCGGAGGGCGCCCCAAATCTCGTTAAAACGCTAACGAATCGTGGATATCAATGTCACGAGCTGCCGATGTCGGAATTCATCAAGGCCGGCGGCGCTTGCAAATGTCTGACTATGTTTCTGCCGCAGCGAGAAGCGGTGTAGCCGTCATCCCGAGCGAAGTCGAGGGATCCCGAGGAAGTTACCGTAAAGGTTTCGCGACCGGATCCCTCGGCTTCGCTCGGGATGACGAACTTTGGTCGCGCTTTCGTTTTAGCGCCGCTTCGATCTTCGCCAGCGGTAAACAATTCACCACATCCTCCTTGGTCAGCCATCCCTTCCGCGCGGCGCCGATGCCGAACCACAGATCCTGCAAACGCGCGGTGCGATGGGCGTCGGGATTGATCGCGCAGCGCACGCCTTTTTGTTTTGCCAACGGCCACCACCGCCAGTCGAGATCGAGCCGTTTGGGCGCCGCATTGAGCTCGATCCAGGTGCCGGTCTCGGCCGCAGCTTCAATCACCGCTGGAATGTCGATGGCGTAACCTTCGCGTTTCAGGAGCAACCGTCCGGTCGGATGCGCCAGCATGGTGACGAAGGGATTCGAAATCGCACGGATCACCCGCTTCGTCATTTCCGCTTCGCCGAGGTTGAAAGTGGAATGTACCGACACCACCACAAAATCGAGTTGTGCCAGAATCTCATCATCGAAGTCGAGCGAACCGTCGCGCAGAATGTCGCACTCGATTCCACTGAACACGTGAATGTCGGTGAGCGTGCTTTGCAGTTTTCGAATCTGCGCGCGCTGGACATTGAGTCGGGCAGCATCCAGCCCGTGCGCCTGCACCGAACTGCGGCTGTGATCGGCGATGCCAATGTATTCGAGGCCGAGTTCCTGTGCCGCTGCGACCATTTCCTCGAGTGAATTGTGCCCGTCGCTCGCCGTGGTATGGCAATGAAATGTGCCGCGCAAATTCTCCAGCTCAATCAAACGCGGTAACTTACCGTTCTCGGCCGCTTCGAATTCGCCGCAGTTTTCACGTAGCTCCGGCGGAATGAAATCGAGGCCGAGCGCGCGATATAATTCTGTTTCTTCGCGGATCGTCGGAATGGTAGGGGCGATTGACCTTGCCAGTCCGGCTCGGACTCGCCCGGCGCCGCGTTTAGCCCTACGGGTCGTCCCGGGCGATTCGGGTGAATCGCCCCTGCCTTGTTCGAGGTTTGGCGCCGGCCCGAGTCGGTATTCGTTCAGCGTCCAGCCGCGATGGAGCGCGCGGTTTCGCATCACGATGTTGTGCTCCTTGCTGCCGGTAAAATAATTGAGCGCGAAAGGATACTCGGCATTGGTGACGACGCGCAGGTCGCACTGAATTCCCGATCTTAGTCGCACGCTCGTCTTGGTTGGGCCGCGCGCGATCAAACCATCGACAAAGGGATGTGCGCAGAAAAATTCGGCGATTGCGTCCGGCGATTTGCTGGCGACGATGAAATCGAGATCGCGCACGATTTCTTTGCGGCGACGGAAACTTCCGGCCACGCTTACTTGCGAGGCATCGGGATGGGCGGCCAGGTCGCTGCGCAACTGTTCAGCCTCTGCAGCGATTTCGCCGAATTGAAAGGAACCGGCATGTTTCGCGCGATTAGCGATGGCATTGCAAATTTTCGTCTGTGTCGTCTCCCCGAATCCTGGTAACTCCGCGACTCGACCGGATTCACATGCGGCCTGCAAATCCGCGATCGAGCTGATTTTCAGCTTTTCGTAGAGCGCCTTGATTTTTTTCGCGCCCAGACCGGGAATAGAAAACAGTTCGAGAATGGCGGAGGGAAATTCGGCGCGTAATTCGTCGAGAAATTTCAGCTCGCCGGTCGTCGCCAGTTCGCTGATCTTCGCCGCGATGGCTTTCCCTATTCCGGGGATCTTTTCCAGTGTTTCCTGATTCTGCAGATCAGAGAAGCCGGCGCCAAAAGCTTCGATGGAGCGGGCGGCATTCTGATAGGCGCGAATTTTGAACGGATTCTCGTCTTTGAGTTCCAGCAACGTCGCGATTTCTTCGAGCGCTTCGGCAATTTTCTCCTTCGTCATCATGTCTCGCTGAATTACAATTTCCGCGTAACTTCCCCGTCCGCAAAGTGGTTCGGCCCCTGGCCTAATCGTGCTCCTTCGCGGCGTTCTTCCTGATGCTGAATTTACCGCTGGCGGAAGCGGCCATTTTGTATCGCACCGGTGATGCCACGGCGAATACCGCCGCTCCGGGATCACGCGGAGCAAGATGCTTCGCGGCCGAGTCAGGCTGGAAGCCTAACTTCCGGTTGACGGCCTTTCACATCCGGCCCCGTTTCCGATAAAATTGGTAACGCTGCAGAACACTCGTGACGTAGCTACGCGTGCTTGGAAAGTCGATGTTTTTGCGAAAGGCCTGCTCCGATATTGGGGTGTCCGGATCGTTATTTGCCCAGCGCTGGGCCCGGCTCGCCCCGGCGTTATATTCCGCAAGCGCGAAAATGGCCGGTTTCTTCTGGTGCTCCCAATGTTGAAAGGCGCGGCGCAAATACCAGCCCCCCGCTTCCAGGTTCGTTTTCGGGTCGAGCAAATCCTCAGAATGGAAATCGGCGACCTGGGTTTCACGCGCCCATTCCCGCGCCGCGCGTTCGCTTACCTGCATCAGCCCGCGTTCGCCGGCGCTCCCGATTTTTCGCGGATCAAACCGACTCTCCTGCCAGACCACCGCTTTCATGAGCATCGGGTCGAGTTCATGCGCAGCCGCCACTGTGCGGATGAGATTATCGAATTGATGAAAACGCGCCGGGCTAATCCACTCGTAAACGGTGTAGATGACATCGCCGGATCGAAACGCGAGAAGAATCAAGCCGGCGGCAATCGCCAGAGCCAGACAAATGATTAGCTTGAGCAGGAACCGCAACATTAATGCCGCCTAACCATGCACAGTAAATTCGCGCGCGTCATTATCGATCGTGCCATTCGCCGGGAGTTAGATTACGCGATTCCCGAAATGTTGAGTGAGCGGCTCAGCGTCGGCGCGCGGGTGCGGGTGCCATTTCGTGATCGTCGCGCTTTGGCCACCGTTGTCGCTTTGCTCGAGGAAACGAATGCGAAAGGCATTCGTGAGATCGAAGCCGTCATCGGCGAGGGACCGACCTTGAGCGAGCCGCTGCTCGAGCTGGCACGGTGGATCTCGAATTACTACTGCTGTCCAATCGAGACAGTGATGCGCAGTTTGTTACCGCAGGTGATTCGAAAGGCGGAAGTCGGTTGGAAAAAACAGCAATTTGTCGAGATCGGCGCAGAGCAGTCTCCGGAGACGATCGAGGCGCTACGGCGGCGCGCGCCACGCCAGGCCGAACTGCTGGAGGAGTTGAACAAGGCGAACGCGCCACTTCCCGTCGCAGACGTTTTGCGTCGATTGTCGCTGAATACCACGACGCTTCGGGCATTGGCGAAACGCGGCCTGGTGAAAATCACCGAACGCGCAGTCGTGCGCGACCCACACGCCGGTGAGGAATTTGTTCCAGCGCCAGAGTTAGTGCTCAACGAAGAACAAACCGCAGCCTTCGCTGAGGTCGCGCGCGCCATTTCATCGCCGGAAACTGCCAAACCGATTCTGCTGCACGGCGTCACCGGCAGTGGGAAAACGGAAATCTATTTGCATGCAATTCGAGAGACATTGACGCGTGATCGGACCGCAATCGTGCTCGTTCCCGAAATTTCGCTCACTCCGCAAACGGTCGAGCGATTCAAAAGCCGCTTTGCGGAATCGCAGGACGTGGTCGCGGTTTTGCACAGTCATTTGTCCGAGGGGGAAAGGCATGATGAATGGCATAAGGTCCATTCCGGCCGCGCTCGCATCGTCATTGGCGCCCGCAGTGCCGTGTTCGCACCGTTGAAAAATCTCGGGCTGATTGTCGTCGATGAGGAGCACGAGACTTCCTACAAACAGGAAGAAGCGCCGCGCTATCACGCACGCGATGTCGCCGTGGTGCGCGCCAAAATTGAAAAGGCCATCGTGCTGCTCGGAAGCGCGACCCCGTCGCTGGAGAGTTATCAAAATGCGCTCACGAAAAAGTACCTGCTCGCGACTCTTACCCAGCGCGTCGACAACTGCCAGATGCCGCTCATCCGCGTGATCGATCTGCGCCAGGAACCGCGGAGCGGGCGCGCGCCGATTCTGTCGGAGAAACTGCGGAACGCGATCGCGGCTCGGATCGCCAAACGAGAACAGACCATTTTGTTTCTGAATCGGCGCGGATTTTCCACTTCATTACTCTGCAGCAAGTGCGGCAAGGCCCGCGACTGCCCGAATTGCAGCGTCGCGCTCACCTTTCATCGATCGATGTCGCGGTTAAATTGTCATCTTTGCGGGCATACCGCCGCGGTTCCGAGGAAATGCCCGGAGTGCGGACAGGAAGCGCTGATTTACGTCGGCTTCGGAACGGAAAAGGTGGAATCGTTCGTCGCGCAAATTTTTCCGAATGCGGTCGTAAAACGGATGGATGCCGACTCGATGTCGCGCAAGGAAGCGTATCGCGACACGCTGCGTGCATTTCGCGCGGGTAAGATTGATATCCTGGTCGGCACGCAAATGATTGCAAAGGGGCTGCATTTTCCCAACGTCACGCTAGTTGGCATCATCAACGCCGATCTGTCGCTGCATCTTCCGGATTTCCGCGCGGGTGAGCGCACCTTTCAGTTACTCACGCAAGTGGCGGGGCGCGCCGGTCGCGGCGAAACGCCGGGAGAAGTTTTCGTCCAGAGTTACACGCCGTTTTCGCCTTCGATCCAGTTTGCGCGGCACCACGATTTCGCCGGTTACGTCGAACAAGAACTGGAGTTTCGCGAGCGCTGCGATTTTCCGCCGTTCAAACATGCCGTCCTGATCACGATTCATTCTGCGCATCGTGAGCGTGGAAAATTTTCCGCCGAAACGCTGCGGCGAAAATTACGCGAAGCGTTGCCGGAAGAATTCAGCGTGGGCGAGGCCGCACCGGCGCCGCTGGAAAAATTGCAAGGCCAGTTTCGTTTTCACATCTTGCTGCGAGGCAATGCCATCATGCGATTGAGCCGCTTGATTCGGGAAACGCTCGACAAATTACCGATGCCGGAAGACGTCGCCGTGGCGGTGGACGTTGATCCGTACCAATTGCTGTAGCCGGAACGGGCCGAGGCAGCTGCCGGGATGATGCTGATCATCGCAGGCGTCGCCGCAGCCGGCATTTGGAGTCCGGCGCTTCTGCGCCGCTTTCCCATGCTCTTGCTGTCTTAATGGCGCTGAGTCTCGCCTTTTCATCACATCACGTTTACCTTCTGCGACTTCCTCGGAACCGCATGTCTTCCCGGAAATTTCTAATCGGAATCGCAATCGCGTGGCTGATCGCGATTACGCTTTTGCACGCCGCGCTTAATCTTCATTGGTTCACTCGCGCAATTAAAACCGGAGTGGGTGATGTCAAAATTTCGCATCGGCTTCCTTCCCGTAACGTGCCATCTCACCTGCCCGGTTACCGATTTCATTAACAAGCAAATGACCGGCGAAAGCATTTTCGAGCCGGTGCGCTTCAATGGGTGGCCGGAATTGAAGGAGGCGTATCTCTCCGGTTACACCCCGGCGACCTTCATTCTCGCGCCGATGGCGATGGCGCTGCGCGAACAGGGCGTGCCGATCAAGATTGTTTACCTCGGGCATCGCGACGGCTCAGCCGTGATGGTGCATAAGGATTCTAACATCTGGCGAATGGAAGATTTGCGCGGGAAGAAAATTGCGGTGCCGAATCGCTATTCCAACCAACGGCTGCTTATTTTTCGAGCGCTCAAACAAGCCGGGATGACAATCAAGGATGTCGAATTGCTGGAAATGCCGCCGCCCGACATGCCGGCCGCGCTTTACGCCAAAGCCGTGGACGCCATTTCCAGCGGCGAACCGTTCATGGGACAGACCGAGCTCGATGGTTATGGCCGTGTCCTTTGGCTAACGAAAGATGTGTGGCCGAATTTCATCTCCTGTGTCCTTGCCGTGCACGAAGACATGATCAGGGACCATCGTGACGTCGTGCAGCGGCTGGTCGATGGCATCGCCAAAAGCGGCAAATGGATCGATGTCAGCATGGATCATCGAATGGAAGCCGCCCAGTTTGTGGCCAACAATTATTACAATCAAAATCCGCGGCTGCTATCGTTCGTTCTGAGCAAACCGCCGGACCGGGTGAAATACACTAACCTCGCGCTACGCAAACCGGACTTCGAGGAAATCGAAGCCCTCGGACGCGAGGCCGGCATCTTAAAAGGGACAGCGCATTTCGCGGATTATACCGATGATTCATTCGTGAAAGATGATAGCGCGGTGCAGCCGTACGCGTGGGAGCCGCCGAGAAAACGATGAACGCGGAGTCCGAGATTATTTCGAACGTGCGCAGCTCGCCAGAGGTTCACGCCGTCAACCGGAAAGGATTGACCTTTTGGCCGCCCAATCCAGACGCCCTTCTCTGGCGAATCGTCCGCCCAGTAGGAATGGCCGCGCTGTTTTTGACCCTATGGGGCCTCGCCGTGCGCTGGTCACATAGCGATTTGTTCCCGACACCGGGCAACGTTGTGCGCGGGATCGTCGAGCTCGGCGAGAAGGGGCTGCTCTTGAAATATATCGTCGCTTCGCTTTTTCGCGTAACCTGGGGTTTCACGCTTGCCCTTATCCTCGGCATTCCCTTTGGATTGATCCTGGGTTGGTATTCGCGCGCCTTTCAAGCCTTCAACCCGCTTATCCAGATTTTGCGTCCGATCTCGCCTATCGCTTGGATTCCAGTCGCGATTTTGTGGTTTGGCGTGAGCGATGCCGCGCCGATTTTTCTTATTTTCCTGGCCAGCGTCTTTCCCATCACCGTTGCCACCATCGCCGCGGTGCAAAATATGCAGCCCGTTTACTTGCGGGCCGCGCAAAACTTCGGGCTTGGTCGCTGGGAGCTTTTTCATCGCGTCATTTTTCGCGCGAGTTTGCCTCAAATCATCACCGGTGTCCGGATCGCGCTCGGGGTCGCGTGGTTAGTCGTGGTTGCCGCCGAGATGATCGCGGTGAACTCGGGACTCGGCTATCTCATTATTGACGCGCGTAATGCCGGCAAACGCTACGATCTTGTCGTCGCCGGAATGGTTATGATCGGGTTAATCGGGCTTGTGCTGGATCTGCTGGTGCGCCAGCTCGAAAAACTTGACGCGGTCCGATGGGGATACGCGAAGCGCTGAAGCACCTCGAAATGACGAATGACGAAGCAGCAAGGAAAGACGAGTGACAAAATGACAAAGAACCGCGGCAATGTTTTTCGTCATTCGTCATTATTTTCATGAGCGCCGTTTCGATTCGCAACCTTTCCATCCGTTTCCCCGGCAAGCGCCCCGGCCAGCAAATTGACGTTCTGGAGAATGTGACCGCTGATGTCGGAGCGGGCGAATTTGTTTGCATCGTCGGCCCGAGCGGTTGCGGAAAATCCACCCTGCTCAATATCGTCGCCGGTTTTATTTCTCCCACTTCCGGGGACGCCTTGGTCGAAGGTGTCCGCGTCAGTCGACCCGATCCGCGGCGCATTTTCGTTTTTCAGGAGAATGGCGTTTTTCCTTGGCTGAATGTGCGCGAAAACATTTCTTTCGGACTTCGCGCGCGGTCGAAAGAAGAGCAAAACGAAATTGTTGCGCGTTACGTGGACATGGTCGGGCTGAATGGGTTCGAGGATTCCTATCCGCGCGAGCTTTCCGGCGGAATGCGGCAAAGGGTGGAGATTGCCCGAGCCCTCGCTGCCAATCCCGACATCATTTACATGGACGAACCTTTCGGTGCGCTGGATTTCCTCACCCGCATGAAGATGCGGGCCGACCTAACGAGAATTTGGCAAGCCGAACGCAAGACTATTCTCTTTGTCACTCACGATATTGAGGAAGCAGTCCAGCTGGCCGATCGTATTTTCGTTTTTACCCAGCGGCCGGCCACCTTGCAGAAAATTGTGAACGTCGATTTGCCGCGCCCGCGGGACCTCGATTCCCCCAGTTATTTGCAGAAGCGTGACGAAATTTTTCGTCTGATGGGAATGAGCTCGCGCATTGGCGAAGCGGTAGCGGTGAGCTGAATGCGATGTTCGGCTTCGGCAGACGCCCCATCCAGAAACTCGATTTCCTCGTAGCCGGGGCGCAGAAATCGGGGACGACGGCACTGAATTATTACTTAAAGCGCCACCCGCACATCGCGTTCCCGATCAAAAAGAGCTGCACTTCTTTGACAACGACGATTTGTTTGCCGGCGGCAACGTCTCTTATGAACCGCTGCACGAAATGTTCCGGCCAGCACGTCCCGGCAGTATCGCAGGCGAGAACACTCCAATTTATCTTTATTGGCGGCCGGCTTTGCCTCGCATTCGCAATTACAACCCGGAGATGAAGTTCATCGTCATTCTGCGTAATCCGATTGAACGAGCATTTTCGCAGTGGAATATGCAACGATCGCGCGGGAATGAACCGTTCGATTTCGTTGAAGCGGTCCAGGCGGAGCCGCGCCGAATCGCCGATGTCTGCGCCCAAACAGCTACGGAAATTTTCTTACCTCGATCGTGGTCGTTACGCGGAACAACTGGAGCGCGCCTTTCGCTTGTTTCGGCGTGAGCAATTTCTAGTGATCAAGTATGAAACATTTCGCAGGCGGCAGCGCGAAATAGTTGAGGAGGTTTTTCGTTTTCTGAACCTAAAACCCGTACGATTTCGTGCAGTTGAAGCTCACGACATTCCCTACACGCGCAAAATTCGCGATGACGAGCGAGCGACGGTTCGGGAAATTCTCGAAGGCGAAATCCGACGGGTCGAAACGCTTCTCGAGTGGGATTGCTCCGACTGGCGCTGAGCCAGTAGCACGGGCCTAACCCAGTCCGCCTCGTGGTCAACGTCGCTAGGCCGCCCGAGGTAGCCCTTCAAAGATGGTGCCGGTTTCGCGCCAGCGTGCGACGATGAAATCAAGCGCGACCTTGAGACAGCCCAGCCCGTACCTCACGCTTCTTCGAAAGTTAATCGACGAGGCTTCCGGCATGTACTTCGCCGGGCAGGTAATTTCGCCGATGGGACGGCCCAACCAGATAATCTGTGCCAGCATTTGGTTATCGAAGACAAAGTCGTCCGAATTCTTCTCCAGGGGGAGGCTTTCAAGTAGTTCTCGAGCAAAGGCGCGGTAACCGGTGTGATACTCGGATAACTTGGCTCCGAGGAGAATATTCTCGCTCAAGGTAAGCAAACGATTGGCAATGTATTTCCACCACGGCATGCCCCCGCGCAGCGCACCGCCACCGAGGATTCTGGAAGCCAGCACGCAGGGATAGAGGCCGCTCGTCACCATCGACGCCATCGCGGGAATGAGCGTCGGCGTATATTGATAATCCGGGTGCAGCATGATGACGACGTCCGCTCCCGCAGCGAGCGCGAGTCGATAACATGTCTTCTGGTTGCCGCCGTAACCGCGATTTTTCGGATGAACTTCAACCCGGACGCGATCCAGCGTCCGCGCGATCGCGGCAGTCTGGTCATTGCTTGCATCATCGACGAGGATGATTTCGTCGACGATGTCGTGCGCGATCACTTCGTCATAAGTCTGGCGCAAAGTCCGGGCCGCGTTGTAGGCCGGCATGACGACGACGATCTTTTGTCCTTTTAGCACGAAACAAAAAAAGCCGGCAGACGGATTCGAACCGACGACCTGCTGATTACAAATCAGCTGCTCTACCAACTGAGCTATGCCGGCATTTCCCTCGGAAAATAGCTGTTAATCTGTCTTCTGCGAGTGCCTTTCTACGCGACTTTTCTATACGGACGGCGCTATTTTCATCGCGCGCGTAGCTCGACAAAATGCTCGATGTGATCGTCTGTCAGGGGGATCGTTTCGTCGGCCAGGGTTTGACCGTCGAGGAAGAATTCACCAGTGCCGTCGGCGGGCAGACGGTTGATTGTGATGTGATAAACGGTCTGTCGGTGGCGATAATGAATCTTGTAGCTGTTCCAGCCTGCCGGAAAACGAGGAGTGACTCGCAGGCGGTTGCCCTCGAGAGAAACGCCAAGCAGTGTTTCGGTGAGGAATCGGTACATCCAGCCGGCTGATCCGGTGTACCAAGTCCAACCGCCGCGACCAATGTGCGGAGGCATGGCATAGACATCGGCGGCAATCACGTAGGGCTCGACTTTGTAGGTGTCGATTTGTTCGGCGGTCGCACCATGATGCATGGGATTGAGCAAAGCGAACAGTTCCCACGCGCGTTCGTTCTCTCCCATGAGGGCGAAGGCCATCGCAGTCCAAATGGCGCCGTGCGTGTACTGACCGCCATTCTCGCGCACACCGGGAATATAGCCTTTGATGTAGCCGGGATTGAGGGGAGATTTGTCAAAGGGCGGGTCGAAAAGCTGAATGAGTTTTGATTCGCGACGAATCAGGTGCTGATCAACGGCGTTCATCGCCTGACGGGAGCGTTGCGGGTCGCCGGCGCCGCTGATCACCGACCAGCTTTGCGGCAGCGAATCGATCTGGCATTCGAGGTTTGTCTTCGAGCCAAGCGGTTCGCCACTGTCAAAATAGGCGCGCCGATACCACTGGCCGTCCCATGCATTTTTCTCGATATTTCCCTGCAACTGCTTCGCCTCCGCCAGGCAACGCTCCGCGAAACTCGCGTCCCCACGCCCGCGCGCAATTTCAGCAAATTGCCTGAGCACGTCGTAAAGAAAGAACGCGAGCCAGACGCTTTCGCCGCGGCCTTCTTTTCCCACCAGGTTCATCCCATCATTCCAATCGCCGGAGCCCATCAAGGGCAAACCGTGCTCGCCGAATTTCAATCCATGCTCGATCGCGCGCACACAATGCTGGTAGAGCGTGGCAACTTCCTGGGAGCGATTCGGCAAATCGTAATATGATTCCTCTTCCGGCATAACCGGACGGGCGTCGAGAAAGGGCGCCTGTTCATCCAGCACGCCCGTGTCCGCGGTGCAGGAAACGTAGCGGCAGGTGACGTATGGCAGCCAGAGATAGTCGTCGGAAAAATGGGTGCGCACGCCGCGGCCCACCGGCGGGTGCCACCAATGCTGGACATCGCCTTCGCGAAATTGATGCTCGGCGGCGCGGAGGAGATGCTCGCGGACCAGGGCCGGCTCGGCATGAACCAGCGCCATCACATCCTGCAATTGATCGCGGAATCCATAGGCACCGCTGGATTGATAAAAGCCGGTACGCCCCCAGAGCCGGCAGCCAAGGGTTTGATATAACAACCAACCGTTGGCCATCGTGTTCACGGCGGGATCTGGCGTATCGACATTGATCGCGCCAAGGGTGCGATTCCAAAATTCATGGACGCCGGAGAGGGCAACACGGCTAGCGTCGGCCCGGCGAAAACGAAAGATCAGATCGTGCACCTCGGCCAGGCTGCGACCAACCCCGAGCCGAAAACTGGTCTCGCGTTCCTGTCCATCGGCAAGATCGAAAGCGACCTGCATCGCGCCGCACGGATCCAAACCGGCGCCCGCTTTTCCAGAAAGTCGCGCCCGCTTGAGGGCCGCCGGCTGAGCGAGCGTTCCGTTGCGCCCGAGAAATTCCTTCCGGTCACCCGTGAGCGTGCGGGTCGGTTCATTGACATCGAGGAAGACGATGCGGTCTGGGAATTCCGTATTGTAAAAATTGCGAGCCAGCAGCGCGCCACTCTTGAGATCAACATCGGTCTGAACGTTGAGGAGCGTTTTGTGACGTAAATCGCCCAGCACCCACTCGCAATAGCCGGTGAGGGAGAGGCGGCGCGGTCCGCCTGAGATGTTGCGCAGTTTGAAAACCGCAAGCTTCACCGGCGCGTCCATCGCAACGTAAATCCACAACTCGGAAATGATGCCGTGCTCGGTGTGCTCGAAAACGGTGTAACCAAAACCGTGCCGAACGACGTAAGCGCTGGCGCCGCGAGCCGGCCCCGGCGTGGGCGACCAGACCTGGCCGGTTTCTTCATCGCGGATGTAAAAGGCCTCGCCGGTGAGGTCGCGCACCGGATCGTTAAACCACGGGGTGAGCCGGAATTCGTGGGCGTTTTCAAACCAGGTATAAGCGCTGCCATTTTCCGAAACGACAGTGCCGAACGATGGATTGGCCAGCACATTGACCCACGGCGCGGGCGTATCCTGGCCGGGTGAGAGCGTGATGACGTATTCGTGGCCATCCGGAGTGAAACCGCCAAGGCCGTTGTGAAAAATGAGATCGCGTCGCGGCGGCGGCGAAGGCGTCTCGACCCGCGGCGCGCGGCTGGAATTGAATGCGGGGACGGGCGGCTCGAGCACGCTGCGTTGTTCGAATTGTTCCAGGAGCGAGCCGTGCTCGTCATCGAGCACAATGCGGGAGGCAGATTGGAGAAGAACACGATCCTCATTCGGGATTTGCTCGAGACGGCGAACGAAAATGCCGCCGGGTTTATCGAGCATTTGCGCTTCGCTGCCGGCTGCGATCAGCGACGTAATTTGATCCTGTAAGTTCTGGCGATAAACCGAAACGTCTTCATTCAAAATCACCAGCTCGACTGTCAACCCTTTCGCACGCCAGTAGGAATGCGCCTTAATAAGCTGGCGCACGAGTTCGAGGTTTTCCAGGTTGGTGACGCGCAGCAGAACGAGCGGCGTGTCGCCGGAAATACCGTAGGCCCAAAGCGCGCTTTGGCCGCGGCGATTCTCCAGCAGAATGCCCGAGGTCGCGCGGCGGGCGGGATCGGCATAAATGATCGCCCCAGCCAGCCGGGCGTAAAGTTGCGCTTCGGCTTCGGTGGCGTTGAGATGCCGCAGGATCACCTGGCTATGGGTCCAAACCAGGTCGCGCGCGCGGTCAGCCATGCGGAAATGTTGGTATTTTTCCACTAACGCGTTCGCGGTCTCGCGGTTTTCGGCCGCGCCGATGACGAAATCGACAACGGCAATTTCATCTGGTTGCAGTGTGACGGTGCGCCGAAGCGAGATGATGGGATCGAGCACGGAACCGGCGGTGTTCGAAAGCGGCGCAACCTTTTGCATCGCTGCCGGGTTCGCTAAATTTCCATTCCGGCCCACAAATCGGGCACGATCGGTTTCGCAAGAGGTCTTGCCGTGTGTGCCACCCTGCCCAACCAGCAAATGCAGCAGCCAGGGCGGTTTCTCCTCGGCTGTGCGCGCGCGCCGGGTGCAGAGAATGGCAGACGAGTCGGGAACAAATTCAGTCTGCACAAACAAATTGCTAAAGGTCGGGTGGAGCTCATCCGCAGATTGGGTGGCGAGCACGACTTCGGCGTAACTCGTCAGTTCGATCGTGCGCGCGGTGGAAGAATGATTGGTCAGGGTGAGGCGACGCAGCTCGACGTCGTCTTCGGGCGAAACGCTTAATTCAGTATGCAATTCGAGATTGCCATGGCGCTGGCGAAATTCCGCCCGGGCCTGTGTGAAAATAGCTTCATAATTTTTTGTCGCGCGCAGCGTCGGTTGATAAGCGGCGGACCAGAGCTCTCCCGTCGTCACGTCCCGCAGATAGATGAATGCGCCCCAGTAATCACAGGTCGCATCCTCGCGCCAGCGGGTGATGGCGAGATCTTTCCAGCGACTATATCCGCCGCCGGCATTACTGATGGCGACATGATAGCGGCCATTGGAAAGGAGATGAATTTCCGGCGTCCGCGAAATCGGGCTCTTGAAGACCCGCATGACATCTTCGCCCTCACCAAAACGCGGCCGTGTTTCTTCCAGCTCAAGGTCTTCGGGCAGGACGCTGGCCTCCGTTTTGGGAAGTCGTTCCTGCAACAATAAATCGGCCGACTTCAGCAATGGACGCGCCATGAAGCGACGTTGCATCGGCAAATCGCGCAGCAACGAAACAAGGGCGAGCAGACTCATTCCCTGATGATGCGCCATGTAAGAGCGAACGGTGACGCTGCTCTCATCCGGCGGCAGACGCGATGGTGTATAATCGACTGCCTCGTAAAATCCGAAAGCGCCTTCGCGTCCATCGCGGGCCAGGCGCTGCAGATTCTCGCTGGCTTCCCGCGGCGCTACCAGCAACGCCAGCACCGAGGCGTAAGGTGCAATGACCAGGTCTTCGGCCAGGCCACGTTTCAAACCCAGCCCCGGCACACCGAAGGCGCGATATTGATAGATTTGGTGTGCATCGCCCTGGTTAAAGCCCGATTCCGAAACGCCCCACGGGACACCGTGCGAATTGCCGTACTCGATTTGCAATTCAACCGCGGTTTTGCAGGCGCGATCGAGTAGGGTGCCGCGGTAGCTCGGCATCACCAGCAACGGCATCAAATATTCAAACATCGATCCGCTCCACGAAACCAGGATCGGTTCGCCACCGGGAGCGACCAGTAACCGGCCAAGGGCGAACCAATGGTCTTGTGGCACCTGCCCTTCCGCGATGGCGAGATAACTGCAAAGCCGCGCTTCCGACGCGAGCAGGTCGTAAAAACTCAGATCGCGCCGGCCTTCGGTGACGTTGAAACCGATGGCGAAAAGATTGCGCGCCTTGTCGAAGAGGAAACTGAAATCCATTTCCGCCAGTTCGTCGCATTGACGGGCGAGAGTTTCCAAAGCGCGCACCCGCTCACGCGCACGTTTGCTCGCCTCGCGCAAGATTTCGGATTCCGCTGGGAACTGGCCGTCGAGCTGATCGAAAGTGGCGATTTCCCGCAAGGAGGGAGCCGGGTAACGCTGCGCAATCCTGCTGGTGAGATTCTCGTCCTTCAGCCAGGGCGCATGGAAATTCAGTTCATCCAAATGCTCCACGCAACTGCGTTGCAGCGTTTGCGCCCAAGCCTTCAAATCTCCGTCTCGATTCGCCAGTGCGTTGGAAATTTTCGCTGATTGTTCGACCGCGCGTTGCAACAACGTTGCGGCCGTACGCAGATCGGACGGTGCCTGCGCCAGCTCGGTGTCGATTTGCGAGAAAAGCACGTTCTCGCCGGCCAAGCCTCGTACCAGCGCGAGTGTGTCGCGCAGACCGGCGAAGACTTGCGGGTCGAGAATTTTTTCCTCGGGCAACTCGCGCAATCCGCAGGCCAGCGTCAGTAGATGACCGGCGAGATTGCCACTATCCACACTGGAGATGTAGAGCGGGATGAGCGGTCGTAGGGTGCGCGTCTCATACCAGTTGTAGAAATGCCCGCGATGCCGTTCCAGTCGGTGCAACGTATTGATCGTCGCCTGCGTGCGCTCGAGCAAGCGGCCTAACGAGAGATAGCCAAAATCGCGCGCCGCTAGATTAGCCAATAATGATAAACCGATGTTGGTAGGTGAAGTGCGCCCGGCGACCGCAGGCGCGGGTTCTTCCTGGAAATTATCGGGCGGCAGCCAGTTCTCCTCCGGGGTGACGAAAGTCTCGAAAAAATGCCACGTCTTGCGCGCGATACGGCGGAGCAGAGTCAACTGTTCGACGCTCAATTCGGGGGCCGGCTGTTCCATGGGCAGGCTGATCCACCACGCGATCCAGGGCGCAGTCAGCCAAAGAACGAAGAATGGCATGGTAATCATCCGGTACGGCGGCTGGATGACGCCCAACGAAACTGCGCTCGCGAACGCGATTACCGGCGCAAACCACATTGCCGCATAGGAGCCCGCCAAGTCCGTTCGTGCGCTGCGCGCCACTTCGCCCGAGGTGACCCATTCCAGCAAGTGTCGCCGCGTGATGAACACGCGCCAAAGTGTCTGGCCGATTGCTGTCAGACTGAGAAAGGCATCATTTGGCAGGAACGCCAAGGTAAGCCCGATTTGGCCGAGCGTCCGTTTCGATGACGCCAACATTCCACGCAAATGCATTCGCCACGGCAACTGCTCCGGCTTGCGCAGGAGTTCGGCAACGAGCGAAAGCAAACCTGGCAGCGCGATGACGGCGAGGAGCACGCACGTTGCCAACAAGCCGAGCCGCGGAACGAGCAGCCAGCTCGCGATGAAAAAAAGCACGAGCGCGATCGGAACAAGGCTACGCCGAAGGTTATCGAAAATTTTCCACCACGATAACGCCGAGATCGGATTGCGGATGCTGCGACCTTCCGCGTCGCGAACACGCGGCAGCAGCCAGGGCAAAATCTGCCAGTCGCCTCGGATCCAGCGATGCCGCCGAACGGCATCGATCTCGAAGCGCGACGGATAATCCTCGTAAAGCGTCACGTCGCTCACCAAACCGCAGCGTGCGTAGACCGATTCCAGCAAGTCGTGGCTCAGGATTCGATTCTCCGGAAAGCGGCCAGCCAGCGTGCGCTGGAAAGCATCGACGTCATAAACGCCTTTGCCGATGAACGAGCCTTCGCCGAAAAGGTCCTGATAAACATCCGAGACAGTGCGGGTGTAGGGATCGATTCCGACTTCGCCCGCGTGCAACCTAACGAATCGTGAACGGTCCGCCGTCGGCAGGCTCACATCCACCCGCGGTTGCAAAAGACTGTAGCCTTCCGTCACAATCCCGAGCGCCGGATCGAATTGCGGCCGGTTCAACGGATGCGCCATTGCCCCGATCAGTTGACGGGCTGACTCGCGCGGCAACTGCGTGTCGGTATCGAGGGTGATGACGTATTTGATTTCGGGTAAAATCGTCAGGTCACCCACGACTGCCGCAAAACAATCCGCGCAGCGCCCTCGAAGAAAGGCGTTGAACTGCATTAGCTTTCCGCGCTTTCGTTCGTAGCCCATCCACACGTTCTCGCTCGCGTTCCAGCGGCGGGGCCGGTGGAAAAGGAAAAAAAGATCGCGCCGGCCGCCGGCGTATTTGCGATTCAACGATTCGATCCCGGCCTTTGTGCGCTCCAGCAAAGCCTCCTCTTCCGGCAAATTTTCCTGCGCCGCATCAGGCCAGTCGGTCAAGAGGGCGAAGTGCAAATGCGGATCGCGATTTGCCAGATGATGAATCTCCAGCGTTTGGAGCAGGTCATCGATGTTTTCCGCGCTTCTCAGGATGGTGGGAACGACGACCATGCCGCGACTGTCCGGCGCGATCCCGCCCGGTGAATAGCCGAGACGGGGCAAAAGTCGCGGCTTGAGCAGCAGAGTGGCGAGCCAGTTCCATAAGGCCACCGCCAGCTGACTGACTCCGAGCGAAAATGTGACCACGCAGAAAACGAGTTGCCATTCCGCGACCCCGCGCGCTTCCGCCGCGCGCGCAAATCCTAAAGTGGCCAGGATGGTGAAGAGGAAAATTCCGCCTGCGTAGAGTGTGAAGGGAAACTTACGAATACTTCGTTCGACAAAACCTTTCCACCGCCGGCGTGCCCTAACGTGCGCTCCAACCGAGGAAGACCTTTGTCGATCAAGTAAAACCCGACGTGCGCGGTGCGATCTTCTCGCCCTTTTTGTTGCGTGCTTTCTTGCGTCAGCTCGACAGCTTTTCGGGCCACTTCGATTTCCGAGAGCGCACTGTAACGGGCGAGGGTTTCAACGACGTGGCGATAACGGTCGCGTGTCGCAAAATCCATCTCGCCGTAAACATCGGCCGGCTCGCCACGCAGGGTTTGTTCGACCAGACTGAGCGTTTCGACGAATTCCTTCCAATCGATCGCGCTCAACAAACGCAGGCTCGAGATGCTGTGGCTGACTGAAACTTGATCGGAAGCCTGGCTCTGACTTTCCTGATGGATTAGCTGCTCCACCGAGGAACCCTGTTCAAGCGTGCGCTGTTCGAGCCAGGCGCGCGCCAGGTGCAGCACCGGATTTAAACGCGAGAGACGTTGACAAAATTCCGCCACGAAGGCACTCGATAACGGCGGGTCTGCTCGTGCCATGTCCGCCACCACGATGACAACTCGGGAAGGATTTTTCTCCGCCATCGCCTGCAAACGCTCCACCCATTGGTTTGCCAGATTGCGATCCTGCCGGCCTTGGGCCAGCCCGGTAGTGATACGAGCCAGATTCTCGATTAATCCCAGCCGCAACATGATCGGCACTGCCCAGAGTTCTCCTAGTTTCAGCGGCGCCACTGTCTGATAGGCGGCTACGAACGCGCTCAGCGAGTCGGCGTCGATCTGCGCATCGACGTGCGCGATCAATTCCGAAACGATTTCATAGACGCGCAAAGAGGTGGCCGAGGGCCCATTGGTCACGCGGGGCAATTCGCGGCTGTAATGCTCGGGCAGATGCCGGCGGGCCAGCTGAATTTGCTCCTCGATCAGGTAGAAATTATCGAGCAACCATTCCGCCGCGGGCGTGACGCGCCGGCTTTGATCCACGGCCAGCGTCGCGCGATTGAAAGCGCGCAGCACTTTCTCATTGTGATCCAGCCGCGTCAGCAACCAGGCGGAAGCGCGACCCGCGACGATGGTATGTTGCGCCGCGATGAGCCGAGCGTGCCGCGCGAGTTGGTCAATGCCAAACAACTCCGCCCGCAAGGGCAGCTCGCGCGCGCGTTGACGCCGCATCCTTGGCCTTGCCAGTGAGATTTTAGAGCGCAGCGACTTTGTCAGCATGACATAATAGTTCGTTCCTCAGCAGCGGTGATACCAAAGTTATTTTGCGCGCGTTGCTTGGGACGAGCGCGAATTATTGGGTTGAGGCAATGTAGACCTACCTTCTTGTTTTCCTTGCGGCCCTCATCGTCGATACGATCCCGGTTTTCGCGCCGCCAGCCTGGACAGTGCTGATATTGCTGCTGCTCACATCCCATCTCAATCCCTGGCTCGTGGTCATCATTGGCGTCACAGGTTCCACTCTGGGCCGGTACATTCTCAGTTTATACATCCCAAAAATCTCGGCGGCTGTGGCCAATCGCCGCGAAGATGAGAACCTGCGTTATATGGGGACTAAACTCGATCAAACGCGCCGTCGTGGAGAGAGGCGGAGTTGTTGAATCGCTTCGGAAGATTTTCTTCGACAACTTTGATCAGTTCAGAAGCGTGACCCGGCTTCGGGATAATGCGATGTCCTTCGATGCGACGACCGTCTCGCGCTTCTTCTCGCGTGATAAGCGCGGTCACGAAAACGATCGGGACGCTGTGCAGCATCCAGTCGGATTCGATCTGTGCCGCCACTTCAGTGCCGTCGGCTTCGGGCATGATCAGATCGAGAAGAATGAGATCGGGGTGGAAGACGATAAGCAAAGACTGGTTTCGAGAACCTGCGCTTCTAGCGCAGCTCTGAGGCGTAGTGCCGTTCTGGCAATTATAAACACGTCTGCAAAAATAAAAAATAAAAGCGAAAAAAAGCATTGAACGTTGTCAGGCGTTTTTCGTATTCGTCGCAGGCAAAGCCTAACCTGTATGAAAAATATCCAACTCCTGGGGTGCGGATTACTCCGCAAAGTTTCGGTTCTGCTGGCGATCTTTTTCGCCATTGCCTTCAATCTTTCGGCGCAAGGCCCGTCGCCTGCGCCCGCTCGCGACGCGCAGGGAAATGTCGTGCCAGCGCCGGCCGCGGCCACAGCCACCGCCGAGCGCGTCATTGTCACCGGTTCGAACATTCCCACCGCCGAGGAGGTCGGTCCGAACCCGGTCGTAAATTACAACCGGGAGGACATGCAAAAATCGGGCAAACCCAACACCGAGCGATTTCTGCTCAGTCTCCCGATTGTTAACTCGAACGTTATTCCCGTTTCAAATAATGAGAACGGCTCGAACACCGCCGTCGGCGCGGCCGCAGTTTCACTGCGCGGTTTGGATCCGAGAGCGACTCTCGTCCTCATCGATGGTCGTCGGGTTGCTCCATATCCCGTCGGAAATAATCCGGGTCCAGTCAACACGATGTTTGTGGATTTGAATTCGATCCCGGAATCTGCCATTGATAGCATCGAAATTCTGAAGGACGGTGCTTCTGCCGTTTATGGCGCGGATGCGGTCGCTGGTGTGGTGAACCTTAAGCTGCGTCACGAGTACCGCGGTGCCGAAGCCACCATCTACTACGGCAACACCGAGCACGAGGACGCCGGTCTCTTTCAAGCGTCGGTCATATTTGGCGTCGGCGACGACAAGACGCAAATCGCCGGTTCGATGAATTATTATCATCGCAACGCTATCGCCAATCGGGACCGGAGTTATTCGGCCGTGCCGCCATTCCTGAGTTCAAACGCGAGCCCTTATAATCTTCAGTTGAGCTAAGACCGTTGTGGCGGCGGCGGGCGGCACCGTTGTTCCTGGAGACGTCGACCTTTGAATTCGCGGCTGCGCCAGACTTTACCAACGGGTTAGCTCCGGCCAGCACATACAAATATGGGACCGGCCGCCCCAATACTTTCAACTTTAACCAGTTCTCGTTGTCTTTCCCGAGCTCGGAACGCTGGGGCGGTTACGCTTATTTCGAGCACAAGTTCTGTGGAGATCAGGCGGTCTTTTACGGCGACTTCATGTATCAGAATGTCCAAACGCATAACGAACTGGCGGCGCCCGCCACTGGATCGTTCCAGACGGCAGGTCAGAGCGTCTTAGCCATTCCGCCGGATACGCCGATTGCGCCCGGCTCCGAGCCACTAGACACGCCTACTCACGCTCAAACTGGAGTCCCGGCGGATGCATTCAATCCCTTTAACCCATTCCATCAAATCATTTCCGGCGGCACTCGTGCACGTCTGGCCGAGTTCGGTAACCGATTGTTCGACAACACCACGGACGCTTATTTGGCTACCGTTGGAATAAAGGGCGACAAGCTGTTCGGCGGCAATTGGGGATACGACGCTGGTTATCGCTTCAGCCAGATACATAATATTCAGACTGGAGATCAGGTATCCATCTCCAGATTTAATCGCATCATGAATGCGAACGATGAAATCTTTAATCCGGGCTCGTCGCAGTTCATCGGAACGACCGTTCCATTTAATCCGTTCGGCGATTTTCGCGCTCCAATCGCTTCCAACCAGGAAACGGTCGCGTTTGCCACGGCCAAGCCCAAAGATGAGGACACCTCCAAGCTCTGGACAATCGACGGAAGCATTTACACCACCTCGCTCTTCGACTTGCCGGCCGGCGGAATTGGTATGGCGATTGGCGGCCAGTTTCGTCGCGAAACTTTAAAGGAGAATCCCGATCCGCTGAATGTTGCCGGC
Source organism: uncultured Verrucomicrobiae bacterium (assembly GCA_963781735.1). Lineage (GTDB taxonomy): Bacteria > Verrucomicrobiota > Verrucomicrobiia > Chthoniobacterales > UBA10450 > AV69. The sequence continues at coordinate 147,540 of CAWAHI010000007.1, forward strand.
GATATCGCGGGCAACTCGCCCGTCCCCACCGCCAGCGGCGGCAGAAAGTCCTTCGCCTTTTATGTCGAGGCTAATATTCCAATCTTCAGCCCCAAAATGGCAATTACCGGCTTTCATTCGCTCGAAATTACGGCAGCCGGTCGCTACGAGCAGTTCCGTAACAATGATACCGACGTGGCCGTGCCAAAAGTTGGCGTTCGCTGGCAACCATTCGACGAACAACTGACTCTGCGCGCGACCTGGGGTCAGGGTTTTCGTGAGCCGACTCTTGAGGAATTATTTGCTGCGCCGATCTCCGGCCTGAAGCTGTCGCACGACCCACAGAATGGCGGTGCCTTCGAACCCGAGACGAACTTCCTCGTGGTCAGTAATAAAAATCTCAAGCCGGAAGACTCCGAGACTTACAGCGCGGGTTTTGTCTACACCCCGAAATATGTTCCCGGTTTGACCTGCTCGGTGGACGCCTGGGGCGTCAGGCGCGAGGGCGTCATTGGTTCTCCTCCAGCGGATGAAATTCTCGCACGCGAGCAAGCGGGAAACCTGCTTCCGGGAGAAGTGGTTGAGCGCGACGCCGCCGGCGGCATCACCCGCATCATCGCTCCAAATATGAATCTCGGGTTCCAGGAAGCTAACGGGGTCGATTTTAGCCTTCAATACCAGCGGCCCCTGCCGGTGGGCGTATTTACCTTCCTGACCGCATGGACGTGGCTCTACCACTTCGAGTTTCCCGAAGGCGAGACAGCTTTCGGCTTCGGTCTGGGCGGCGGCAACCTGGCGGGATTCACGACTGATCCAGGTCTTTCGAATGAGGGTTGGTACAAATGGAGAGGAACGTCAAGCTTCGATTGGGCCTGGAAAGGTTTTGATGCTGTGGCCACGGTTCGTTACATCTCCGGGTTCGAGGAACAGAACCCGAAACTTCTATCGCACGAGGTCGGTAAAACGCTCAGACTTGACCTGCAGTTTTCCTATGATTTCTCCGACCTCGTTCCGAAGGTTGAACAAAGACCTGTAGCCGGCTATTCCAAGGAGGCGCCACCCAAGGACGGCAAGGCTCCCGTTGCTAAGGAAACTCTTTCGACTGAAGTGAACAATTCCTGCTGGGCGCGCCTGGTCCGAGGCACAACCCTTACTTTCGGAGTTAATAACGTGTTCGACGACGATCCTCCGTTTGCCTCCGGTGGAGGCGGGAACGCCGTCGGTTATCCTGGCTTTACATACGATGCGACCAACCGCTTCTGGTACTGGAGCATAACCAAGAAGTTCTAACAACAAGGAGCGGCTGTTTCTACCGCGAGTCCGGCTGGGGCCTGCCGATTTAATAAGATCGGCGGGCGGAGGCCGCCGCTCATTGTCAGAACGAAAACCCCGAGCGGATTTCGGAACAGCTGTAGGGCGCTCTATCAGCGCCAGGCATTTTGCTCGATATCGAATCCGGCGGTCATAGACCGCCGCTAAAAGAAACTTGTCGCTCCTTGGTTTGAGGTGGCTTGCGGCCCGACTGGGCTGGGATTATTGTTTTGATATGCATACGACAGGTCGAATCATCGGTCGCTGTTTTGCTAGCGACGCTGTTCGCTGGTACCGCCTACGCAGGTCGGGTTGACAGCCAGGATTCGCCTCAAGCCGAGACAAAAGAAGAACTCGTTTTCGTCACGGGCTCGCGCATTCCGCAACGCATCAAGGTTTCTCGCGTCGGCACGGCCACCTACTCGCCTCTTCGCGTTATCGATCGAGAGGAAATTGACCGGACCGGACGACTAACCACCGCGGGTGTATTGGTTAACGAACCGTCGCTGCGCGTGATTGGTCACTGAGCTGAGTTCGTCCAGGAGTTAGCCATCGCCTGAAGGCTGCAACTAAAATCTTGCTGTGGTCGTTTTAGGCGGTACAATTGCGGCCCCGATACCGAACTTCCCGGCATGCAAAATGAGCCTGGCTTGCGAGGGCCAAGCCACAGATGCAGCCGAGAATTCCTTAAGGATTGATCTTAAATAAATGGGCAACGAGTTGCCATTGAACGACCAATTGTTTTTCCCAGCCAACGGCGTCATCTGGCTGGAGTCATTTCTCCCTTCTCAGGCGATACTCTCGGAGCTTTCTCGCCCGGATTTAGTCGCAATTTCCAAAGAATCGGCAGTCCAATCGTCATGAGTACCAACTTGAAACGTCAGGAATCAGTCCAGGAATTTGACGCAAAACTCAGCCTTGCTGATTTCGTAGTCGGCGATAGCGATGACCCGCTGATACCGCCTTTGGCATTTACACAGTGGCGGCAAGCCGGTGCGTGGGAAGCCTCAATTTACGAACCCGAGATGCTCGCCACCGCCGATGCGCGCACCATTATTAACTACGAAGGCCGTCCGCGCTCGGTCATCAATCTTTGCTCTTACAATTATCTGGGGCTGGCCAATCATCCGGAAGTAATTGGCGCCGCGCGAGATGCCCTGGCGAAATACGGCTTGGGCGCATGTGGTTCCCCGCTGCTATCAGGAATGACTGATCTACATCGGCAGTTGGAACGCCGCGTCGCGGGGTTTCTCCGGCGTGAGGATGCAATGCTTTTTAACAGTGGCTTTGGCGGCGCCTTGGGCACAATCTCCGGATTGCTTCGAAAAACGGATGTTGCGATTCTCGACAATCGATCGCATTTGAGCTTGCGCGACGGCGCGGTTTTGTCGCGCTCGCGCGTGGATCGTTTTGAGCACAACGATCTGGCATCGCTCGATGCCGCGCTCCGCCGACGAAAAGGCCGGCGGCAACTCGTGATTGTTGAGGGCATTTATTCAATGGATGGAGATTTCGCGAACCTGAATGGTTTGCTCGATATAGCCGAATCACATCGTGCCAGCGTTTTTATTGACGAAGCGCACTCGATGCTTGGTTGCGGCACACACGGCCGCGGAGCAGCCGAACATTTTGGAGTCGAAACGCGGATCCCGCTTGTTTATGGAACATTTTCGAAAGCCTTCGCCGCCGTTGGCGGTTTCGTGTCCGGCGCAGTCGAGACACTGGATTACTTGCGCTTCTACGCACACTCCTACGCTTATTCATGCGCCCTTCCGCCGGTTATCGTTGCTGCAGCCTTGAAGGCGCTCGACATCGCGGAACGTGAACCGCAGTTGCGGGTGCGGCTCTGGGATAATGCAAGGTATTTTCGCGAGCAGTTGAACTCGATCGGCGTTGATACCGGCAACTCAACCACTTACATCATGCCGCTTGTCATCGGCGATCGAGCGCGCATGTACCAACTCGGTCACGAATTGCGCCGGCGCGGTGTTTGGGTGGCGCCGGTGGATTATCCGGCAGTCCCGGAGGATCGAATTTGTTTCCGAGCCTGTGTGACAGCAAACCACACTCGCGCGGACCTCGACGAGGCGCTCAATATTATCGCGGACACCCTTTCACCGGCTCTATTGCAGAACGCATGAGTTTCATTACTTTCATGTTAGGAAACTAATCTCAGCGTCATGCGGGAATTTTTTTTCCAGTCGGAACAAGATCAGCCCCATCCGGCACGGGCGCGTGCGATCCTCAAAGCGCACCCGGAAGTCCGACGATTGATGGAGCGGAATCCTTATACCGGGTTGATTGCGTTCTCGGTCGTGGCGCTGCAAACCGCGATTGCTTATGGGATGGGTAAGCTCGGGTTAGGTTTTTGGTGGCTCAGTTTGCTGGTTGCCTACGGCATAGGGGCGTTCGCCAATCACGCCAACTACGTCATCATCCATGACGCCACACATAATTTGATTTTTCGGCGGCGCAGCTGGAACAGGCTAACGGCGATTCTTGCGGATTTACCAAATCTCAATCCGGGAGCAATGGGTTTTTGGGTTTATCATTTAAAGCATCACTCGCATCAAGGGGACTATGAGTGGGACGCTGATTTGGCCAATCATTGGGAAGCCCGCTTGGTTGGAAACAAGTGGTATCGCAAGGCAATTTGGCTAATGCTTTTCCCTGTTTTTCAGTTAACCCGCCCGCCGCGTTTGCGAGCAATTAAGATGTGGGACCGATGGTTTTCGGTCAATCTGGCCGCCGCCGTCTTGTATGACATTGGTGTCGTTTATGTCTGCGGCTGGGCTGGCCTGTTATACCTTGCCTTTTCTTTTTTCTTTTCCGTCGGGCTTCATCCGGTAGGCGCGCGCTGGATTCAGGAGCATTACACCAATGATCCCGAACAGGAGACCTATAGTTATTACGGGCCGATCAATCGGGTTTGTCTCAACATGGGTTATCACAATGAACACCACGATTTGCCATCGATTCCATGGAACAACCTGCCCAAGCTCCGCGCACTGGCCCCGGAATTTTACGATTGTTTGAAGTACCATCCATCCTGGAGCGGGTTACTCTTTCAGTTCATCTTCGATGAACGTTACACATTGTTTTCGCGAATCGAGCGAATGAAACGAAGCGATAATTCTGCGGCAACAATACGAGGAGCCGCGGTCAACCGGAAGAAGGCGATTGCCGTCGAAGCTGAGATCGCTAGCGTTTAAACTATGGAAAGACTCTACGTCTCGAACAAGAACGAAAGTGTTCGAATGTTTAAGAGCGACTTCATGGAGTTTTTTTCCCATATCCATCCGGCTACCCCTGTGGTCCTCTACCTGCCGGTGGTTGGGTATATGCTTTACGCCGCCCTGTGGCGTAATGCCCTTCCCGTTTTAGTCGTCGCCGGGCTCTTTCTCGTGGGGGTGCTTTGCTGGACGTTGCTCGAGTATGTTGTTCATCGCTACGTTTTTCATTACGAGCCGAAGAGCCGGTTGGGCAAAAAGCTGCACTTCATTGTTCACGGTGTTCATCATGACTATCCAAATGACGCCACCCGCCTGGTCATGCCGCCGAGCATTAGCATTCCGTTAGCAATTGTATTCTGGAGTCTTTTCGCTGTAACCTTGGGCCGCTTCGCTCCAGCTGTGTCTGCCGGGTTCGGCTTCGGTTATATCTGTTACGATTCGATCCATTATGCGATTCACCATTTTCCGATGAAGCGAGGAATCTGGCTTTGGTTGAAACAGTACCATCTTCGGCATCATTATGTGGAAGATCACGCCGGTTACGGCGTGAGCTCGCCACTTTGGGACTACATTTTCGGGACGAGGCGGAAGTAACCGCTATCTCGGTCCGATACTGGTGTAATTGAACGAACTGTGGCCGGCGTAAATTTGTTATAACTCCGTGTCACAGATTACAGTGTCGCAGGTTGCCTCGCGCAAGGACCGCGAGGCCTTCATTAAATTTCCCTGGCAGATTTATCGCGACGATCCGGCCTGGGTCCCGCCGTTGCTGATCGAGCGCAAGGCGTTTCTCGATCGAAAACGTCATCCTTTCTATAGACACGGCGACGCGACGATTGTTTCTCGCGAAACGCAATGGCGAAATCGTCGGCCGCATCATGGCGAGCGATGACCCGAACTATAACTCGCTTCATCAATCCAACGTCGGTTGTTTCGGGCTCTTCGATTGCATCGACAACTGTGAAGTAGCGGAGGCGCTCTTTCGCGCGGCAGGCGAATGGGTGCGTGCCAAAGGTCGGGATGAGATTATGGGGCCGATCGATTACTCCACGAACTATGTTTGCGGATTATTAATCGACGGGTTTCAACACCCGCCCACCCTGTTGACCGCGCACAATCCGCCCTACTATGCGGATCTGATCGAGCGCTGCGGTTTTACCAAAGCCAAGGATTGGTACGCGTGGTGGTTTTCGGAGTCTCCGGCGTCGGCTAAGCGATTGCGCGAGATCGCGAGTGCGCGAGCAGAGAAACAAGGCGTGCGCATTCGTCCGGTCAATCTGAAAGATATGGCCGGCGAGGCCCGCCGCATTCGTGCGGTCTACAATCAAGCGTGGGAAAAAAATTGGGGCTTCGTTCCATTTACCGAAGCTGAATTCGAACACATGGCGAAAGAGATGAAGCCATTACTGATACCGCCGGCAACGCTGATCGCGGAAATCGGAAATGAGCCGGTCGGCTTCGTCATCGGAGTCCCCGACATCAACGTTGCCCTGCGTCACATCAACGGTCGCCTGACAACGTTTGGTCTCCCGATCGGATTACTGAAACTGTTATATTATAGGACTAAGATTCGAACAGGCCGGCTCGTCGCCCTCGGCGTGGTCGAAAAATATCGTCGTTGCGGGATTGCCGAGATGCTGGTTCTGCAAGTGATGGATGAAGCGTTCAAACGCGGGTTTACTGGTGAACTTAGCATGACGCTCGAGGACAATGTGATGGTCAATCGATTCATCGAAGCGATGGGCGCGGCGCGATATAAGACCTATCGCATCTACCAACGAGGATTGAATCCTTAACGGGGCAAAGGCCCGCTCCGAATATTTTCAGCTAATGCCACACATTCTTTTCTTAATGTCGGACACCGGCGGCGGACATCGGGCCGCTTCGCCCCGGCTGTGTCTGCCGGGTTCGGCTTTGGTTACGTCTGTTACGATTCGATCCATTATGCGATTCACCATTTTGGGATGAAGCGAGGAATTTGGCTTTGGCTGAAACAGTACCATCTTCGGCATCATTACAAAGATGATCACGCCGGTTATGGTGTCAGCTCGCCGCCTTGGGAGTACATTTTCAGAACGACGCGAAAGTAGGGCCGAATCCTATCAAAGGTCGAGTGCGCCCCAGCCCCGGCCGGGCCACAAAGTGCGTGAGTTTTCCTTTAGGATTGGCTCTTGATGCCGATGCAATTTATCGAACAACCGGACGTTCTGGAAACGACTTATAAGGCGCGCGAGGTCGAAGGGGTTCTCGATCTTTATTTCTATCGCAAGATCGGATATTGGCTAGCGCAGGTCTTCGCGCGGCTGAAAATCACGCCCACAGCCGTCTCTTTATTCGGTGCCTTATGCGGTGTGATCGCGGGTCACCTCTACTACTACCGCAACTTAGGAATAAACATCGCCGGGATGTCACTGCATGTCTGGGCGAATATTCTCGATAACGCAGATGGCCAGTTGGCTCGCTTGACCGGAGCGGGCAGCCGAAAGGGACGCATCATCGACAGTCTGGCAGATCATCTCATTTTCGTAAGTATCTATGTCCATTTGGCTCTTCGCTGCTCAGCGGAGGGAGCATCACCTCTGGTTTACCTTTTAGTCGTGGCCGCCGGAATTAGCCATGCTTTGCAAGGCGCCGCCGCCGATTATTACCGCGCAAGCTATCTTTATTTTGTGAAAGGCAGATCATTTGTGGATTTGGATTCTTCCGCGGCGCTGCGTTCGGATTATGAAGAACTCAGTTGGCGTGATCATCCCTGGTACAAGTTGTTGCTCGCGCTCTATTTGAATTTCACTCGGCAACAGGAAATGCTTGCACCACGTCTAAAAAGATTGCGGGAGATATCGATTCGATCGTTTCCGCACGGGATTCCGGAATGGTTCAATGCGCGGTACCAAAGGTCTGCCAGACCAATGTTTAAGTTGTGGGGATTATTGATGACAAACACCAGGATGCTTATTTTGTTTGCCGTCCTGTTGATTGGTCGGCCTGTTTGGTATTTTTGGACTGAAGTGACTGTCCTCAATCTCCTGCTCGTCTGGCTGATTTATCGTCAGGAAGAGATGTCGCAATCGCTGCTTGAACTGGCGACGACGACACGTTAGGGAATCTGCCGTTCGTGTCCGAGATTAAAGTTTCGCAAGTGGGGTCGCGCGCGGACCGCAACGCCTTCATCCGGTTTCCCTGGGGTATCTACGACAACGACCCTGCGTGGGTGCCGCCGCTGATCATCGAGCGCAAGGCCTTTCTCAACCGCAAACGCCATCCATTCTATCGGCACGGCGATGCCGCTTTGTTTCTCGCGAGGCAAAACCAGAAGATCGTGGGCCGGATTATGGCGAGCGACGATCCAAATTACAACGCCGTGCATCACTCAAATGTCGGCTGCTTTGGCCTCTTCGAGTGCATTGACGATCGCAAAGTCGCTGCCGCGCTTTTTGAGGCTGCGGAAGGTTGGCTTCGACGTAAGGGTCGGCAGGAAATAATGGGGCCGATTGATTACTCGACCAACTACGTTTGCGGGCTATTGATCGCTGGCTTTCAATTTCCGCCCACCATTCTCACAGCGCACAATCCACCATATTACGCCGAGCTAATCGAAGGATGTGGTTTCGAAAAGAGAATGGATTTTTATGCGTGGTGGTTCAGCGACGCGACCAGAGCCGCGGCCCGGTTACGCAAGTTGGCGACCCGACTCGGAAGGCGCGCACGTTTCACGATTCGCCAGGGCAATTTGAAAAATCTGGCGCTGGAGGGCGAGCGTTTGCGCCAGATTTACAACGACGCTTGGAAGGGCAATTGGGGCTTTGTGCCATTTACCGAGGCGGAGTTTGCCCACCTGACGGGGGAGATGAAGCCATTATTGCGCCCTGACTTCACAGCGATCGCGGAGGTCGATGGGCGAACCAGTCGGATTTCGTCTTGGCGCTGCCCGATATCAATGTCGGCATTGCAGAAGATCAACGGACGCCTCACTACTTTCGGTATTCCGATTGGATTGGTAAAACTGCTTTATCATAAGGCGACGACTGAAAACGGCCCGGTTAATTGCGATGGGCGTGCGTCCGGAATTTCGCCGACTGGCAGTGGCCGAGATGTTGGTGTTGCGGGTGATGGAGGAGGGAATGGTCAAAGCGGGATTCACGGGCGAACTAAGCATGACGTTGGAAAACAACGTCATGATCAACCGTTTCCTCGAAGCGATCGGAGCGACGAGATACAAGACGTATCGAATTTACCGCAAACAGTTACCCTGCTGACAACGACTGCCAAATGAAGCTGCGGCCGCCGGGGCTTCGTAAAATGGAGCTTCGTCTTGCTGGGCGGCCGTCAGATCACGAATGCGCTCGGGCCCGCCGCGCCGCATCCTTGACACCCGACTTGCCAGCATCCCCGCCACTTCCCGGCCGACGTATTGCAGGGGATGGCTCACGGCCAGTGAGGCCTGTGCGGTGCAATAAACGCCGCATCTTGCCTGGCAATCCTTCTTCCGGTTGTAGCCCAGCAAATCTTCCCTCGTGATCTCGAGAATGTGCCTCTCGGTTCGCACCTGACTGCAGAGCCAGAACTTGCCGGTCGATGAGACGAAGAAATATTTATAGCCTGCGATGCAGGTCCATTCGACCGGTTCCTGCCGCAGCATCTTCTTTTGGTAAGCGAAAAGGTTCCAGCTCGAGTGAATCTTCTCGCCGCTGCGCTTCAGTTTCTCCTGGTGCTCGAGAAAGCGGAGCAGCGGCTCGCTCGCACTTGCATCGCGCAAGGCGCGGTCGTGCACGAGATCGTCGTGGACCACGCGCGCATGGACCGGGATGCCCAAGTCGAGGCAAGTGTCTATCACCTGTCCCATCTCATCGAGCGTCTCTTTGAAAAGGACGCCACTGACGTTCAGCTTGACCTTCGAATCTTTGAACCAGTCGAGCTTGTGCACGATCGACTTCATCGCTTTGCGTGTGCTCGCGATCGGCGTCATCCGGTCCACGGAAATTTGCAGGTCATCGAGGCCCGCTCCTTCAAGGTCCGCGAGGAGCTGGCGGTTCAGGAGAAACCCGTTTGTGGACATGCTCACTTTGCAAAAACCGAGGGATTTTGCGTAACGCACTACCTCCACAATGTCCGGATGCTTGAGCGGTTCGCCCCCCTGCAGACCGAGGCGCATGACGCCGAGCTTCCGAATGTGGTCCATCCACTTCTTGAGATCGGCCAGGGCCGGATGCGGAATCGAGTTGTTGAACTCGTTGCAATAATGGCAATCCAGGTTGCACTGTTCGGTCACGTACAGGTGCGCAGCCCACGGTTTGGTGTCAAAAACGCGAGGGACCTGCCGGAGATCGAGCATTTGTTCCCCTATCACAGTCATAGACGCGGTTCAAGCAACTAGGCTAGTTCCTAATCCTGCTGGAAGCGATTGGCCCAGAGAAGGAGAAGGCGTGTCGAATCTAGCGGGTGCACTCTGAGTTCGGAGGGCCCACAGTGCCAGGCCACGCGTGCCAGGTGAACGGCAGCCGTGACGGCTTCCCACCAGGCGATGAGTTTGAAGGCTCCGGCCACAGTGCCGAGGATAAGCCCGAGCGCGAGAATCCAGACGTAAATATTCCGCCGTCCGCCCACGAGCCTTACAAATCGCTTAAACGCTTTAAGCTCGTCGATGAGTTTGCCGATAGTGAAATTAACGCTTCCTTTGGCAAAACCGTCGATGCCTTCAGCCACGAGCAACAGAAGCAAAACCGAAGGCGCGTGGCAGTTGGCCGGAAACCTGAAAATGCCAGGCAATGGCAATTTACCATGACACTTGGAATAATACATCGAACCAATGCTCGATTTTCCCGCTCCTCGTTGTCTCCACCTATTATGAATGTTCGGGCAACGACATTGCAAAACAGCGCTGCAAGACATATCGAAGCTTGAAGAGAACACTGACCTGATGAGCAAGCCCCAAGACGGTTTCGTTTCACGGTTTTTGAACCGGCCGATTTCCCGTCGGATAACGAGCGTTCTGCTCAAATTTCCCATCCATCCCAGCACGTGGACAATATCGATCTGTGTTTTGCCGCTCATCGCCAGTGTATTCTTGGTACGCGGCGATTACGTGAGCATCGTCATCGGCGCGGCCATTTTTCAGGTGTTTAGTATTCTTGATGGTTGCGATGGCGAAATCGCGCGCGCCAAGAACTTGGAATCAAAGCTCGGGGAACGATTGGATTACTTTTGCGATTTTATCGCAAGCCTTCTTTACGTTCTCACTCTCGGGTTGGGGCTTCATCGCTCAAGAGAAGGAGCTGTGTGTGCTGTCCTGATTACGGCCAACGAGTTATTCCTGCGAGTCGGCAAGAACAAAATGGCGGTTGGTTCGTCCGAGTTGCATGAATCGTTTTACGCGAGACACCGTGCAATGATCGGGCATTCCGGCTTACTGAATCTTGGCGAACGATTTGTGTGGTGGCTCTTTCAGCTAACAAAACGTGACATGGCAATCCTCGTTTTTCTTTTGCTTGCGCTACTCGGCCTGGCTGACTGGATCCTTAATCTTTGGACGATTGTCGCCGGCGCGAGCCTGATCCTCAGCGCAATCGCCGTGATCAGGGCGGGTAATGGTGGTGGCGATATTGTAACGCGCGAGCCGCGATCGTAATCGCCCGCAGGCGCCAAGCTCCGCAGTGATGAGCCATCCTAGGTCAGCGCGCTTTGCATCCCTTTGGCCATCTGTCTCTCTGCATGTTGCAGCATTTGCGGGGTGTCCACGTCTTGCCACCAGCTTTCGCCAATATCTATGGCACGGACTTTATTGTCACGGGCCATCAACCGAACTCCATCAGCGAGGCTGCAATCACTCTGGCCGCTGCCGGACTTCGCTCGTTCGAGATAGTCGAAGATTTCGAGTGGGCAAACAAACAGCCCGATATCAATGGCATCGTAATCGCGCAGTTTTTTCCCGATGTCGGTGACTCTGTTTCCCCGTGTTCGGACTTTCATCGCGTCTTCCAAATCGAAAATGGAATCGAGTTTCTGGTCTACCCCGATGTTAAGGAAATCGGAATCGAAAGAAGCGAGCAGACGATCGACGACGGCAGTCGTCGAAAAGATGGTCGCTCATCGTGAGAAGAAAGGGTTTGTTGACACGGCCAGCGGCGGCAAGAAGCGAGATGCCATTTTGTTTTTGCCAGTCGCGGTTTTCGATGAAGGAGGCGCTGAGGCCGGAAGGAATCAATTGCTTGACCTGCTCGATCATGCGCCCGCTTTCGTAGCCGACCACAAAGTTGACGCTTGTGATCCCTGCGCGGATCAGGGTATCTAACGCGTACGAAATCAACGGACGGCCAAGCACTGGGACGAACGGCTTTAGGAAGGTGCTGTCCGATCCGCGCAGACGCGAGCCCTCGCCGGCCATCAAGATGACCGCTTCAGAGATAGCAGTCATATCTGGTAATACCTCTTCAATCCCCACAACCGGAGGCGTTGCGGAAGAAATCTGAAAATCAGAGGCGCAATTTTTGATTGGAATGCATCGCCAACTGTTATACGCGGCGGCGGCTGAACAGCGCTGACTAATCTGAGAACATGTTGTGCGACCAGGTCCGGTGGTGGCGCGCTTTTCATGTTGCGCTCGACGACTTCCCAAGTCCTCGCGACTTTTGTGTCGTAGCGGGGATTAGCCTTGGTGCTCTTGATCACGCCCTGGTTAAATTCCGTGCGGATGTCGGCCGGCTGAAGATCCACAACGTGCACGCGGGAATTGCCGAGCTCGAGCTGGATCGACATTGTAAAAGATGCGAGGGCCGCTTTCGCGGCGTTGTAAGCCGCCATGAACGGCACCGGAAGCCGGGAAGCTAACGAAGTGACGTTAATGACCAAACCTTCTCCGCGCGCCTGCATGTGGCGCAGTGCGAGTTGCATCAATTGGATTTGACCGAAAACCAGAATTTGAAACTGGCTCGCAATCGTTTCCATGGGAAGAAACTCAGCAGCGTCAAAATGACCGGCCCCGGCGTTGTTGATCACAACGTCGAAGTAACTAGCTTCCGCAAGCGCGGCATTGAATGCCTGCTCGACGGAAAGTCGATCAGTAAGATCGAGACGCACCGGATGGCATCGCGGCATTTTGGGGATGCGTTCCAAATTGCGTGACGTGCCCCACACTTCATGACCGTCGTGCGACAAGGAGCTTGCGATGGCCAGACCAATGCCCGAACTCGCACCAGTGAGAAAGACCCGCTTCAATTCGAAAATTTGTTTGGTCGAGCGCCGCAGTACCTGTGTTGCAGCGGTATTGATTCTTTTTAACTATCGCTTAGATGCAAGAGGTCCTGCGTATCTCACCGGCACTGCGACCCGACGAAGAACTCCTGCAACTTCGAGATGTCGATTTTGTCCAGATGTGGCCGCTAATTTCGTTTGTTCTTGTGATCCTAGGCGCGCTGGGTCTCAAGCATCTGTTTCCTGTCATTAGAAATGTTAGAACGCGGCGGCGACAAGTCTGTTTCATCCGTGAAACTTTGGCAAACGGCAGGACATCAAACGATTGGCGTGTTATTGCTTCACTTTCGACGGTGCCCGGCCGGATCGACAATCTGGGAGGATGATCCGCTTTACTGACACAAACACGCACGACAGATGAGATAGTAACTGGTAATAAAAGAATTTATCGTTCGCGAGAGCAATTTATGCGCTCGAGAATGCGCTAGCTCCATTACAATCAGCAATTGCGCCGGGCGGCTCTCTGTTTTCGCAGTGCAGCGATGCCGCGAACTCTGGACTGGCGTCACGCCAGGATAAGGCGAGTGAGCTTCGCCAACCGGAAGCCGTCGCGGTGATCACGGAATGCGGAAGTTATTTGATTTAGCCAAGGTTCTTCGACGAGTCGTTATGGGATTACTCCCGGACGCCGCAGGGGGCGCTTTTCATGGACGATATTTGGGTCAGTGGGTGCCTAACTCATCGCACAGTGCAGAGATGTGGTCCCTGCGTCCGCCATGATGCTGAGCGTGCGTCGGCAGCGCCGGACTTTATCGCTTCACGATGTTCTGACGGACGTCAATACAACAACAACGAGACGATCGCATTTTTCGCGGCCGCCTGGGATGTCTTCGCTTCAGATTAAGGCTGTTTAGCCAAGCGAGCATGTGGTGTCAACCAGCCAACACCGAAAATTGCGAGGAAGACAAGACCGGCCATGACTTGTCCAGCGATCCCACCCAGAAACAAACGACACATCAACGCTGGGACAATAGCTATGATTGCGGTAAGGATCGGTGGACGGATGTTACTCCACGGATTGCGCCATCGAAAGACCAGCCGCAGCACGCCGTAACGTAAGATCCCTGGATTACATAGGGCAGCAGAATGCCAAACGCCGCGCCGGTCACTCCGAATCGAGGAATCAGCCAGAGATTTGCGCCGAATGCTATGGCGCAGGTGACCGAAGAATTCAGCAGGTTCAAGTGCGGGCGTTGCACCATGATTACGGTCTCACCCAACGACACAAACGCGTTCGTGGCACAAGCGATTCCGACGATCCCCAGCCAGGCGCCGCCTTGCATGAACGCTGGACCGTAGATCAGTAAGATCACCGACCGGCGAGCGTCATGACGGCGACCAGTGGTAACAAGATCCAGAGCATCCACTCGGCTAGACGAGCATAGGTGGCGGCGGCGCGTTGCTGATCGCCGGTTGCAGTCATGCCGGCAACGACTGGGGCAAAGATCGGATTGAACGCTTGGTTGACCTTGCGTAGGCCGCCCGCAAGCCCAACCACGGCACTATAAACGCCAACCGTGGCGAGGGTCACCCCGGGAGCGCGGCCGATGAACCATCCCAGCATGATCACGTCCAGCCGCAGGATGAACGCGTTAAACATCTGATAAACGCTGATGGGAGCGGCGTAGGCGAGCAATGGTTTTGCTTCGGTCCAAATGGAGACGGTGTCGCGCGCTGTCACACCGCTGAAGAGTCTTGAGGCAAATATGAGTGCGACAATTCCCGAAGCCGCGGTTCCGGAAACGGCGGCCACCTCCGGCGCGAACCTTGTGAATCCAAAGCCGAGCGCGATCAAAAGCGCCAGCGTCGTGATGGCAGGCTCTGTCATGCCTCGCGAGTAGATGTCGTGCTTCATCACCTTCATGCCGCGCGAGATGGAAGTACAAACGCGGTACAAAGCGATGCCCGGCAGCGCGCAGAGGACAAAGGCCAGCGCGGACAGCATCTCGCGCGGAAATTGCAATCGATCGCCAAACATTTGCAGGGCCGTGATGCCGATGGCGGCGACGAGAGTCGACTGGGTTAGAACCAGAACAACGGCTGCCCGAAACAGCGCGCGACTGCGCGCGAGATTGCCGGTCGCTTGCGAACGGGCGATAAAAGTCGTGATGGCGTTATCGAGTCCGAAGACCGCAATTTTGCTGGCCAGATCGGTATTCGCCCAGGCAACCGAAAACGTTCCCAAGGCAGCCGGTCCGAGGAGTCGCGCCACGAGAAAGATAAAGACGCCGCGAAAGTTCGACGCCAACATCGCGATCGTGTTCAAGAAGGCGCCGCGTTTGAGCTCTACTCCGGTTTCGTCTACGCGCGCTGGTGCATCCGCTGCCGGCGGCGGGATGTCGAGCGTACCCTCTATCGTGCTCATTGGCTTCTCACCGAGCAGGTCATAGGCTTGGGCGATTTCAGCGTTATCCGTCATACGTCATGAAAAGAATGCCTACGCTACAGGTGAGTGCTCCGGTCCGCCAAAATTTTCTCGCAAAGCGTCTTGGTCACGCATCAGTGGGTGACGGTAGCCTTTATTGCATCGAGCGGCGGCTGTCGCTACACTTGGGGTCCATTTCGCCCAAACAGCATGAGCATTCGAGCGATCACGTGTGAGCAGAAAGGGGCGAAAGCAATTCTCCTATTTTCTAGCACAAACCCGCGAAAAACCCATCTTTCGTCCGAGCTAAAAAGTTTTCGCAAGGATTGATCATCTTAGGAGGACCAGAAAATGGATCTCCCTGTAGGCATTTCCACTTTGCAACACACCGATCGCTGGATTGGTGCGCCGCTTTGCGCAATCTTGACGTTTGTCAGAAGAATCTTTGAGGCGGCGGGTCCACCGGGGCCGCGCCAAGTCCGACGGGTTCTCTTTATCAAGTTCGCGGAGCAGGGATCCACCGTCCTCGCTTATCCTGCAATCCGTCGCGCGACGGGAATGGTCGGACGCGAGAACGTCTACTTCGTCGTATTTGAGGACAATCGCTTCGTTCTCGACGTGATGGAGATCATTCCGGAGCAAAATGTGATCACCATCTCGACAAAAAGTCCGGTCGCGCTCGCCATGGGCGCCTTGCGCGCAGTCCTGCGCGCACGCAAGATCGGCATCGATGCCGTGATCGACATGGAATTTCTGACCCGCTTTTCCGCGATGCTCACGTTCTTGACCGGGGCGAAATCACGCGTGGGCTTTCATACATTTTTTGGAGATGGCCCTTACCGCGGCGACCTGATGACGCATCGGCTTCTCTACAATCCGCATCTCCACACCAGTCAGATGTTCGAAGCCATGGTTGAAGCGCTTACACGAGATCCGGCGATGCTGCCGACCTTCGACTTCAAGCCGCCCGCGATTCAATCCTTCGCCAAATTCAATCCGTCGCCAGGCGAGGTTGCAGAGGTGGATGCATTGCTACAACGCGAAAATCCGGCAGTGGGTTCGGCGCCGCTTATTCTGCTTAATCCAAATGCGAGCGATTTACTACCATTGAGGCGCTGGCCTCCGGTGCATTACGTCCAACTTGCGCGGCGGCTGCTCGAACGCTACCCGGAATTGTTTATTGGGTTTACTGGTGCGCCGGCCGAAGCCGCTCCCAATAACCAGCTTGCACACGAGGTCGGATCAAGCCGCGTCATCCCGCTTGCCGGAAAAACGACTCTGCGACAGGTGCTCGTGCTTTACACGCGCAGTGAGATTTTGGTGACGAATGACAGTGGCCCGGCTCATTTTGCCTCGATGACGCCGATTCGCGTCGTCACTTTGTTCGGGCCGGAGACACCGGCGCTATTTGCCGCGCGATCGCCAAACGCCACCGCCTTGTGGGCCGGCATCGCGTGCAGTCCGTGCGTGAACGCCTACAACAACCGGCAATCGGTCTGCCGCAACAATCTTTGCATGCAGGCAATCACAGTTGATGATGTTTTTAAAGAAGTTACGCGCATTTACGATTCTCTTAAGACGACGACATCCGGAAATTAATCTGCCGAATGATGGGTGCCCCAACTCATAGCTCGCGCCAATTTCGCTTCGCCGCGCTTGGGATAATCCTCCTCACGGTCGCAATTCGCCTTCCGTCTCTTTTGCATCCTCAGCCAATTGACAGCGAAGGAATGTATTCGGTGGTGGCGAACGAGATAGTTGACGGCGGGCGGCCTTACATTGACGCGGTAGAGCGCAAGCCGCCGCTTCTCTTCTGGACTTACGCCGCGGTATTCAAAATAGCAGGCAAGTTCAATTGGAAAGCGCTTCATATAGTCGCACTAGTGTGGACGCTATGCGCAATGGCGGGCCTCTACGTGATCGGCCGCGAGTTATTTGATCGCAATACCGGTTTGATTGCTGCGTTCTTCTACAGTGTCTTCCAACCCTGGTGGACGTGGAAGAACCTCTCATTCGACGGCGAGATGCTAATGAATCTCCCTATCATCTGGGCGTGGGCAATCGCGTTCCGCCGCAGTTCGTCGCGACTGCGACCCGAACTCTTTCTAGCAGGTGCGCTTCTCGGCGTGGCTTTCCTGCTCAAACAGCCGGCCGCGATAGCAGCAGTTCCGCTCGGCATTTATCTACTTCTCCCGAGCTACCGAGCTAGCCGGAGTTTGACGCGAACGAATTCGATTATTCAGGCGGCTATACTCACGGCAGGATTTTTCGCAGTCCTCGGTCTTGTGACGATTGTGCTTTGGAAGCAAGGCATTCTCCATGACGCGTTTTACTGGACAATTGCCGATCATGATGTTCCGCACGTTTTTTGGCAGAAGGGAATCGTGAATACGCTGACCTTCCTCGGAGTCTGTTTGCCTTTGGTGATTG
>CAWAHI010000008.1:0-75212 GCA_963781735.1 uncultured Verrucomicrobiae bacterium
CGATCCATCGTCCACAATCACCCACCTCATCGGCAAGATTGTTTGGCTGATCACGGATTCGATGGTCGTCTTGATTAACACCTCTTCATTATGTGCAGGAGCCATGAGCACGAAGCGGGGAGGAGGCCGCGGTCTTGCCCGTTTATTCTCACGCTGGAGTTGCCTTTGATATCAGCGCCGCTCATCATATCATTTCGTAATCTGCAAGGCCGGCGAGTGACCCGCATGTGTGGCCGCTGAGTCGCCTAACAGCTCCGCATAGAAAGCAAGAAATCTGTCCTTCTCCGCTTGCCAGGAAAGGCGTGCCAGAGATTTCCGGGATTCGGCCAAGCGTTTGAATACTTCGGCGGGATTGTGCCAAACGAGCCGAATGGCCTCCGCAAGTGAAGCTTCATTTCCCGGTTCAAAGTAAAACAGACAATCCTCCGGCAAGTACTTACGGATTGTGCAGGTCCGGGGCGACACCACGGGAAGTCCCTGGGTGAGGTACTCGACGATCTTGGTGGAAAAATACAAATCACCGAAAATGCCGGCTCGGTGACATGAGATACCCACGTCTGCCTTTCTCATCTCGCCGGCCACTTGTTCGATAGGGACCCGTCCGACCAGTTCGATTGAGTCCCTGACCCCCAATTGGGAGGCCAAGTCGAGCACCTCGGCAAGTTTGTTGCCGTCCCCCATGATTTTGAGCCGAATCGGCACTTCACCGTTCAGCCTTGCCATGGCTTTGACGGCCAGGCCCAGATCGTAGTGCTCGGTGATCGTCCCGCAGTAGAGGAGCACGAGGCGATTCTGGCTCTGTGGCCACGACTCTGGGATATCGCACACTTGAAAATGACTGAGATCCGGAAAGTTGTGGACGATGAAGATTTTGTCGTCGGCGACTCCCTTGGAGCGAAGGTTTTCTCGCATGGTCTCATTAACGGACACGACGCGGTCGGCCAGCCAGCAACTGACCATCTCTTGTAGGGCCAGGAGCCTCACAACCAAGCTGCGCTTTTCCTGATGCCAACTCATGTAGAGCTCTGGCATTGGATCATGGACGTCCAACACCAGCTTGCTTCCGCTCAACCTGGGAATGATACCGGCCAGAACGAGAATGTCGGGCATGTTGTGAACGTGAACCACATCCAGCCGGCTACGGAAGTGCAGTTGAGCGATTTTCAGACCGCCCAGCAAGCCGGTCATGAAATACTCAAAAAGATATCTCAGGAAGTTCCCCCGCTTCCGGCGGATGTGGAGGCGGTGGATGTGAACGCCGTTGTGAATAGCTTCGCGGGGCTCCCTGTTTCCTCTCATTTCCTCCGTCAGGGAAACGACGTGGACTTCAAGGCCGTTGCCCGCCAGGGCCTCCGCCTCTCGCCGGATCCGGGCATCCGTTAGGTAGCAGGTGTGGGCGAGCATCGCCACTCGTGCTGAATTTCTATCGGGCATATCGCCTCATCAACCCATCAACGATTTTCGCGTGGGCGGCTCCGTCTCCAAACAACTCCTGGTGCGGCCCGGTGGGTTCAAAGGTCTTGATCAGGTCAGCGATGCGCCCGGGGTCAGGTCCGGTCAAGACCTTCCATCCAGCTTGCGAAATCTCCGGAAACCACGAGAGTTCGATCAGGTACGACACAAGGTTTCTTCAGAAGGTACGCCTCCCGGCGGACTCCGCCGGAATCCGTGAGAATCTTGTCCGCCCCCGCAGTCAATCGGAGAAAAGCCACGTACCCATCGGTTTGCAAAGTTCGATTTGCGAGCCTTGAAGCATCTCCAGCACTCCGAAATCCTTCATCCTTTGCAAGGTCCTTGGGTGGGCAGGAAAGATGATTCGCCGCCCGGCTTGAATTATTCCGGAAAATATCGCACGGAGTCGCGCTCCATCGGCAAGGTTCTCCTGACGGTGCAGCGTCAGAACGAGATAATCTCCGCGCGACACCTTGATGCCATATTTTTTTAACGTCATCAGAAGCGCGTCTTTCATCAGGTCTCCGGTGAACTCAATGCGCTCCGGCTCGTAGCCCTCTTTGTGCAGGTTATTGACGTCCGTCTTAGTGCAGCAGAAAATGACGTCGGCGAGGTACATCCGACACGCGTCGGTTGATCTCCTCGGGATTGAGCCGATCCACGGCCCGAATTCCGCCTTCCACATGCGCAAACGGGATGCCCAGCTTGCTTGCGGCAATCGCTGCGGACATCGTGGAGTTGACGTCCCCATAACTCAGCACGCAGTCGGGCTTCTCGGCGCGAAAAACAGGGGCAAGCGCAAGAATGGTTTGCGCGGAAAAATCCACGCCATTGGTGTTGGCAATGTGAAGGTGATAATCCGGAGCAGGAAGTTCAAAGCATTCAAAGAAGGCCTGCGACATCTCGTAGTCATAGTGTTGGCCGGTGTGGATCAAAACCTCCCGAATTCCCCTGCGCCGGAGCTCCTGGTTCACCAAATACTCTTTGATAAAGTTAGGTCTGGTTCCCACGACCGAACAGATTTTCATCGGTGACTCTCGATATTCCCGAAATGAAGGTGCTTGAAAACCTGACGTGGAGGTTGTCTTGGTTCCGGCCAATTTCATCGCTGATCCTAAAGGGCAACGAGGGCGTCAATCCGCTCGTTTAGGCTGATGTCCACGTAGCCGGTGGTTTGGTTGTCTGCACATTCAGCGAACTGCTTTGAACCCCGTGGTTTGTGGATCCTCAACCGCAGGCCTGCCAGCTTGTCGCCACCGGAGGTGGATACCTTGACGTGCAAAGCGCCCGAATCAAACTGAACTTCTTCGAAAACTGCGGAGCGACGTTTTCGAAACCACGAAACCGCCTGGGTGGCCGTGGCAAACCAGGCGCCTCTGGTCTCCAAGTCGTTAAGCAGCTCCACGTAGAAGTCGTCCCACAGTCTCTCGGGAGCGATACTCCGATCGTGCCAGTTGATTGTGACAGCGCCGCCCAGCCGAGCAGCGTTGTCCAGAATGGAGGAGACGCGCTTCCGGGCCTCTCGTGGGGAAAGGTCCAACCGGTTGGGGTAAAACAGTGCGGTGTCCATTACGTGAAGCGGAAGTTCGAGTATTCGACTCGCCTGTAACGGCTTGTACACTTGGCTGGTACCTGCACGATAGCCGATCGCGTCGTTGTAGCCCACGGTGGAATCGTAGGGGAACCCACCATCTTCGAGGATGACTGGGGAGTCTTCACTCCAATAGAGCCAGTGCATTCTCACGCCGGCGGTTTCTTTTCCTGAGAATCTCGTGATCCGCTTGGCTTCCTCACGCCCCCTCGAACTATCCAACCAAGCATCAATCCCATGGAGCCCGATTTCGCAGCCCGCGGACGTCAAGCGCGGGATCTTACTCGCGATGTGAGAGGCATCGTAGCGTGAGGCCCGGGCCCAGGGTGCTCGACCTTCGGAGGATCGTCCGGGATCCCCTTCAAAGGGAAGCACGAAAAACGTGGAAGGATTGCCCTTTTCGATTTCCACGTAACGATCAAACTGTAACCAGATATCCTTGGCGATGCCGAAATAAATGAAAGGCAGCTTTGCCGCTGCGGCCCAGTTCGTAAACATCTTGCGCCAGGGGAGCCGTCCACGCACCACATTGAAGAGTGAGCCTAGGGTCGCCCGGTACAGAAATCCGAACATCGTGTGGTCGAATTTGTGTCGGCGAATGGACGCATGATCCACATCGTGAGTGAGGCACACAATGAAGGGGTATCCGTCGGGCAGAGGTGGAATCTCCACCAACGGGATTCCACACCCCACGATCAGGTCCCGCAGGAATGCGATATGCAACTCCAGCGTGGGGGTGCCAGCGTTCGCGGGCGGCTGTCCCCGTGTGAGCAGACACTGAACCTCGCGGAACAGGTCATAACCCACGCGTGCGAACAGCTGGTCTTCCAAGCGGTCGACGAATCCGACCGTTTCCCCGGGGTCTTCGCTGGACAAGACCTTCGCGCCCCGGGGGAGAAACGTGGCGTGACATCCGTAGAGGGGCAGCGAACCTGCGGAGAAGGAGAGGTTTGTTTCATGGTCGTGGAGGCGGGTCTCGATTTTCAGCCTGACGTCAAACTCCGTTTCTTTGCTGGCATACAGGATCAAGAGTCTGGTGGAAGAGGGCTCAGGTTTCGCATCGCCTGTGCAGAGCACGACTTGATACTGCCTCTCGTTGCGATAAAACTCCCAGGGAATCTTAAACAATTCAAAAAATTCGCGAACCGCGCTTTCTTCAGTTGGATCTGAAATGACGCCCAGCATGGCTGTCGTAGCGAATTCAAGTTGAAATATGCGGAATACCTACGCGTCTTCTTCTCATGTGGGTGCAGCAATGGCCGAATAGCCCTAATACTCTCGGCTGTGGACATTCGAGGCAACGTCTCGCGGCAGGGCGAACCAGGCTTCCTGCCCGTAGCGGTCAGAGAATCTGTCGGCGACCACGGTCATAGAGTTTTCAGCCGTGCCGCTTGTGCTCCGAGTTTGTCTTCTAATCTCTGTCTTCTCGCGCAGTCTTGTTCCTGTTGGACCACTTGATCGCGTGCAGAAACTCTGAATGCCCTAGCCGGCTCAGGATTTCAATGTTGGGCATGACGCAGTGGCCGCCGATGATTCCCGGGAAGTGACTTCACCGGAGGAAAAAATGTGATCTCTTCATAGATCGAGACAACCTCGTCGTAATTCAAGCCCAGGTGATCGCAGTACCTCTCCACCTCCTGGGCCCAGGCAATCATCAGGCCGAAGTAGGTGGTCTCAGTGAGCTTCGCGAGTTCGGTGGCCTCTGGAGACGAGAGGATCCTGGTTTTCATGCCCAGCGACTGGAAGTGTCCGGCAGCCCGCTCGCCCGCAGCTGGGTCAAGCGCTCCGACGAACTTCGTATAGTGAAAAAGGTCCTCGACCATCCGAACGTGCTTGCCGCGCACCGGACTGTTCACCACGGCGGCGCCGGATCGCTCCGCAACGGCGCGCGTCGTCCCAACTGCTACGGTGCTGTTGATAATCGTCAGCGCAGGTTTGAAATGTTCGATACGGCGTGTGACTTCACCCACGAAATCCTTGATCTGGAACGGAAAGCAGATGTGCATGACGTCGATCCCTTGGAACTTTTTCACCACGGGCTCGATGTCCACGCCGATCGTCTGGTGATGCCGGCTTGCGATTTCAAAAAGAGGTCTCCCTACCTCTCCAAGCCCCACAACAACAACTTTCTTGGGTTCAGCCATGTGCCAGAGATCCTAACCGACTCAAACATTGTTGAGGATTCAAATTGCCAATGCAACACAGCATACACTTATCCATTCCCCGCAAACGCGCGCTGGGCGCAACCGGAGTCGTTCGCATCTGGTTAGGCCCATTCCTTACAATGAAGACGTCGCGAGGATTCGTATTCTCTCGCTCGATTTGAATCCGTTTATATGATTCGTTTGTGGCGATTGTCACGTCTGCAAGTTTGAGACTGCACCATTCGAATATTCTCAGAAGTCGGCTAGCAAAATCTTCCGCAGCTCCGTAGCGAGACCTGTAGAGTTCGGGGCACAGGCCATACTGATAAGGGATAACTTGGTCTGTTGCAAATCCACGCCGGTTACCGCATGTCCCATTTCAGCCAAGCAAGCCGCTGTCACGCAGCCTACGTACCCCATTCCGAAAACTGTGATATTCATCGGAGAAAGTAGTTGCGGTGCTTTAGGCTTCGCTCGCCTTAGAAACCTTCGTCGCATTCAGCAAAAAACTGAGCCACTTTACTTGGTGTGGGGTTCCAGAAAACGCCTTCGTAACGCTCCCTCACGTAATCAAGCAGCGCTTTGTAATGAGTGGACGGATATTCCATTGTTTGGCGTGGCTCCATCCAAGCATAAATAATCGGGATGCACGTTGACGAGTGCCATCCCGCCATGTCTGGCAATCCAGTCGATTTTTGCAGCCAGATGTCCGGCGTCTGCTCCCTCAGCAATAAGAAAAGCGTGAAATCCTGAGGAAGCGTGTATGGGAGCTCGACGTAGCCGGCGCGGAGCCTGCCGGAGGTCGAGTACGGCCGACTGGTTCGTCCCGTTTGAATTGGCTTCTGATTGCCGCACCACAGGCGCAGGCACCCAGAAGGGAAAGATCGTATGGCGCCCTTCTGGCTGTGGCTCGAATGGGTCGGTATCAAAAGTGGAGGCGTCATACTGAATATCGAGCTCGTGAAGCCAGTCCAGCTTGTGGAGCATAAAACCTGATCTAAATCCAGCCGCATTCCAGTCGCGGAGATAGCGATTAATTCTCGCAGCCTTGTGGCTAAAATCCCGCCGCGATAGAAACAGTCGACCATCGTGTTTAAGATCGTGTATTCCTACTTCAAATCCATTCCTCACTAATTCATCTCTTAATTCTGAGGGAACCTTATAGTCTCCCTCCGGAATGAAATTGAATGAGGAGCGAAATCCTCGGCTCCTGCTCGAGTCGCATTAGCTCCCGGCATTTATCTCAAACCCTCTTTGCCTTCGACGTCATGCGTTAACACCAGGGCGAATTGCTTCCCATCCGGCCATCCGCGCCAATGCTCGGGCCCACGCTCAGAGGCCGGCATGATCGGCCAAACATCGCCGGACTTGCTCCCGTTTCCGAATAGCAAACCATCGGCGAATTCCAAGCCGGATGGATCGGGGAACGAACGGCTTAAGGCCGTAGTAAATTCTATGCCGTAGCATCAACGGTAGGAACAGGAACGCGCATCACGAGTTCCTGAGCGAACTGGAGGTGCGGCCAAACGACGGACCTCGGATCACACGTCTTTCTGTAAACCAGCTGAGCAGACTTTAAACTTCACCTTCCAGCCGTTTCGGAAGATAGGACCGGACTTTATTAAGCACGATCGCAACGTCCGCCCGTGCGCCAACGAGCTCACGGTAGCCACGTTTTACTACATCACGATTGGTCTTCTCTGCTTCTACCACCAGAAGAACCTTATCCATCAGCGCGGCCAAACCGATGGTTGGGCTGGTTTGGTTAATCGGCGGCATATCGAAAATGATATAGTCGAAGTCGCTGGCCTTGAGATTTGGAACCAGAGCGAAGAATTTCTTAAGTCCGAGATGGGTGGATTTGTTGCTCGATTGCGTGACCGTTGCCAGGTAGAGATTGTCGGCAGCGGAAGTGATCGCCGCTTGCGGTTTAATGGCCGTAGTAAGGGCAGCCGCAGGCCGGCCGGCAAAGAATGGATGAACTTCACCATTAGTGGCATTTACATCGACAAGAAGAACTTTACCATCACCAGTTTCCGAGAGGGCGGCAGCGACCCCGGCAGCGAGAGTCGAGGTTCCTGCGCCTTCGCTAAAGCCTGTAACGCCAACCAACTTTGGTTTATGGGTAACTCCATGTAACTCGAAGTATAAGCCAAGGCGATCTCGAATCGCTTCGGAATAGGGACGAATGAAGTGGTCAACCTCCCACGGAGCAAGATTGGGCTTGCTCTTCTCCGGCGTTTCCTTACTGGCTCGCTGGCCATTTTTCCAAGGCAAGCTTCGGCGACCATTGATGCCTCGAGTAAGGGATCGAAAGCATAACCGGCGAACGCAACTGCAGCTCGATTTCCGACCGGCGTTTGTAACTGTGGTTCAGGACGAGCTCAAAGAGCAAAGCGAGACCGATTCCCAAAGACGAGTCCACCGCCGGCAAATCCCAGGGCGATCTTGTTGCGAGTCTTGGTAACCAATGCCCGGCGGAGACGGTCGTTGGATCGCACTGATGTTCGGCATCTTGGAAGGATCAAGGGCTTCGTCGACCCGCGCCTTTCTCAAGGGTACCTTGGAAATACTTGTAGTTTGTCTCCTCCAACTCCTTCG
This sequence comes from uncultured Verrucomicrobiae bacterium, assembly GCA_963781735.1. Lineage (GTDB taxonomy): Bacteria > Verrucomicrobiota > Verrucomicrobiia > Chthoniobacterales > UBA10450 > AV69. Next base: position 7,789 of record CAWAHI010000008.1, read on the forward strand.
TCCGTTCCAATCGGACGATTTCGGGACCGGCGTCGGAAAGCTGCTTCATCCGCTCCTGGATATCGCGGAGCTGACTTTTCAACATCTCCGTCTTGGCTTCCATGCCTGCGAGCTTGGCACGCTCACTTCCAAGATCTTCATTGCCTTGAGAAGCGCCTATGAGCTTCAGACTCGGAAATTTCTTCTCCAAGGCGCGTTTTCTGACTCTCAAGTTCCGCGATTTGCGACCGTATTGATCTTAACCTGAATGCTTGCATCGGTATATTTACCCTGTAGCTCCAGTTCGGACTGTTGTAGTTTTTTCAGCCTTGCCACGAGAGCCTGATATTCCTGCGTGTCCTTGGGTGGGGGCGACGCGGAGGCTGGATTGCCAGCAGGTGTAGGTGACATCTGGGGTTGCTCTGGCGGGATTGTTCCTGTTGGCACCACCGTCGAAGCTGCCTGCACAGGTGCAGGCGATGATATACGGCCGAACCCTCCATCAATTTGACCTTGGCGCGTTGTTCTGCAAGATCCGCTTCCGCTGTCCGTTAATTGTTCTGCCTGTTCTACTTGCTTGCGGTATTCAAACGAGCTAACACTGTCCTTCAAGTCGAATGAATGCCGGCCTTAGCCTTTAACGTTTCAAAGCGTCTTCGGTCTGGCCTAAGTCGGGCGCGGATTTGATCAGATTGCTGACTTACAAAGTCGAACGCGCCAGCCGATCGGTGTACTTCAAGATGTTTAGTGAAGTAACGGTTGACCAATTCGTTCAGAACTGCGGTAGCGACTTCCGGTCTCCGATTTTGGTAAGAGACCCCGATGATGTTGCTTCCTTTGGCCGTAGTAGTAGAAAGACCGGAATTAATTGCGGCGGCAGCCGCCACGACCGTTGGCGCTTTGGCGTCAGGAAGCACCCGATTCGGTCCCAAAGCCTCTGCTACCTGGACCGATAGATCCCAACTGGTTAGAATGGAGACCTCCGCTGCGATTACACCGTCGTTGGTTAGGCCAGTTCCACCTCTTTGAGGTCCCAGACACGGCGTCGACCGGATCATAGCCACTTCTTTCGAGCACATAACGAACGAGCAGCCTCGCGTCTGATTCATAAACTGTGGGGTAGAAAAAATGACACCCGCTGCGGCAAGAATGCCGACAGAGCGTAAAGCCTAGGATTGTTCGCTTCCATTTGAAGATGGCGAACAGGATGTTGCGTAAATTAAAATTAGAATGTTCAGGTTCGGTTCGATGTTCAGGCATATAATTATGGGGGGAAGTGCATCAATCGAGATGCGGATATATCATAGCACCAGCCAGTCGATTAAGCGAGGCCGGTAAGGCGCGAAAAACATGCTTGTGAAGTCCGGAGCCAGTGGGATGCGCAACTTTCCAAGAGCCACTCCCCATTTCAAAACGAGCATAGCGAATTTCTTCTTCCGTCGCGCCCCACGAAAGCTTGAAGCGCCGGAGACCTTCGTTTTCTTTTTCGGTCCGGCCAAAATGCAAGATCTCGGCGCCTGCGTCTGCCAAATTCTTTATCCCTTCGGACATAGCGAGGTTATTGGCACGAAGTTCCTGCAATCTTTCATCAGAGGCGCCAAATTTATAGATCGCGTGTCGCCCGAATTTGAAGAATATGGCCGCAGCGAGAGGCCGTTTCTGACCTTCGACGATCACAATAAATCCATGACCGGCACGAATTAGATGCCGTTGAATGTTAACAAAAAACGACTGCGGCTGCGGCGGGACTCCATGCCGGCGGCGCGTCCGAACATGTAGCTTGTAAAACGTTGCCATTGCATCCTCGTCAGATTGGATCCTGACAGATAATCCGCTCCGTTCCGCTTTCCGCACCGCTCGTTGAACCGAGCTCGAGAAATTCGAGATCAGCGCATCCCGTCCGATTTTCAAATCAAGAAAGTGGCCGTAGTACGATTCGGAAGCTGCCGCAGCGGCCGGAATTGTCGAATGGCTGCGGATCTCAAAGTAGCTCCAACGTCGCTCTCGTGCAATCTGCTGGAGTTTTTGGCTTAGAAGCTCACCGGCGAAACTGCTAAAGAGAAGCGGCGCACAGTAATCGCTAAATGGCAGACAAACCCCGCGCGCTCCTGTGAGCACACTTTTGACTTCCATGATGGGAACAAGAGCCTGGAGATTGCCGTTTAACGAAATTTGGGCGTAGCACGGTCGATGGCCGTAGGTATCAACCAAGACGCGTGCCCAGGCCGTCGAATGAAAGATGGTCGCATCACGATGCATCGTGATCGTCTCCTCCCAGCTATTTTCGGCCAAAGGATTCACGAGCTCAGCACTTAGTGAATGCCCAGATAGTTCTTTTTTCACGCCTTCTTCACCATCGGGCTGCGGTAAAGCACGGAGCATCGGCGCGACCAGAGTCGCCGCCGTTGCTGCCGGATCCTTCACTTTACTAACGGCTGTCACGCCATTACTCCAGAATTAACGATTTCTGCGACTGTCTCGATGACGTAGTCGATCTGTGCTTCGGCAAGTTCAGGGAACATCGGCAGGGACAAAAATTCTTGTGCAATCTGTTCCGAGACCGGGAACGCGCCGCGTTCGTGCCCCAAACTGGCATAAGCTTGCTGGAGATGAACTGGCACGGGATAGTGCACGCCGCATCCGATCCCCTTGGCTTCCAACTGCCGCATTACTTCGTCTCGGTCCGGCATCCGAATGGCATACACATGATAGACGTGGCGAGCGTATTCAGCTTCGAATGGAGCGACGATTTCTTCGAACGCGTTAAAGGCGGCAGTATAGCGAGCGGCATGGGCGCGGCGTCGTTCATTCCCGCGCTCGAGATGTTTCAACTTGATTGCGAGACATGCACCCTGAATCGCATCCATGCGGCAATTCCAACCGACAACCGCGTGATGGTATTTCCGTGCCTGCCCGTGATCGCGCAAGATCCGAATCTTATCGGCAAGTTCGAGATTATTCGTGACAATGGCTCCTGCCTCGCCCAGCGCGCCGAGATTTTTTCCAGGATAAAAGCTGAAGCATCCGATTTCGCCGATTGAGCCAGCTCGTCGCCCCTTGTACTCAGCACCATGGGCCTGCGCAGCGTCTTCGATAACCGGAATGCCATGCTGCCGGCCGAACTTCAGAATCGGATCCATATCGGCCGTTTGACCAAAGAGATGGACGGGGACGATCGCCTTCGTTCGGCTCGTTAGTGCGCGGGGCAGCGCTTCGGGAGCCATCGTATAAGTCCGTTCGTCGACATCGACAAAGACTGGCTTTGCACCGCAATAGGTGATCGCTTCGGCTGTCGCCATGAACGTACTCGGCACCGTGATAACCTCATCGCCGGGGCCAACTCCGCAGGCCAGCAACGCCAGCCAAACCGCCTCCGTTCCGCTGCCCAACCCCACCGCGTAGTCGCATTTGCAAAAGGCAGCGAAAGCTTCCTCAAAATCGGCGACCGCGGGTCCGCCAGCAAAGATTCCGCTGTCGATCACGTCGGCGATGGCGCTTTTGAAATGACCCCGGAGAGGAGCGTGATGGGCTTTAAGATCTAAGAACGGAACTCTCATTGATGGAGGGATTTTGATTGTTAAGCAGACGGGCCGGGTTTCCGGCAACAGTGGCATTTGGGGGGACGTCTTTTGTCACAACGCTACCGGCGCCGACGATGGCGTTTTCGCCGACCGTAATGCCGCCAAGTAGGGTCACGCCGGAACCGATCGAGGCGCCGCGTTTGATGACCGTAGCTTCACAACTCCAGTCCTCTTCCGTCTTCAACTCGCCATTGCGGTTGGTTGCGCGCGGATACTTGTCGTTGATAAAGGTGACGCTATGCCCGATAAAGACGTTGTCTTCCACGGTCACACCTTCACAAATAAAAGTGTGACTCGAAACTTTGCAGCGTGCGCCGATTCTGGCGTTTTTCTGGATCTCGACAAAAGATCCGATTTTGGTTTCGTCGCCAATCTCACAGCCATAGAGATTGACAAAACCAAAGATGCGCACATCGCGTCCGAGCTTTACGTCTGGCGCGATTAGTTGGTGGACCCTCGGGGCGTCGCTCATACGGCCAAAGGCCCGACCTGAACGGCTCCGCGACTTTGCTTCGAGCGCGGCGGGACGATGCCGTCGTCGCGCTTGCGCTGGAAGTTCACCGGCGCGCCATTGGCTTTGAGCGAAGCGGTCGCCGCTTCCAGAATGGTGACCAGTTCCAAGCCGGAACGGCCACTGGTTGTCGGTTCCATTCCACTTTCGATGCAGTCGATGAAGTGCTGACACTCCACCTTCAGGGGTTCCTCTTGTTGAATGTGAGGAATGTAGCTATCTCCGTAATGATAGGAGTAATGGAACTCGGCAAAGGTATCGTAATGCGGGGGGCGATCGACGCGAACGTCGTAAACTCGAATTTTTTCCAGCGGTTGCAGATCATCGTAAACGATCATTCGCCGCGTTCCAACAATGGTCATTTCCCGGACTTTGCGGGGCTCGAGCCAACTGCTTTGGATGGTTGCGAATTTCTTGTTGCGAAAAGAAAGCGAGAGGTTTGTGACATCCTCGATACCCGACGTGACGTGCGCATTCCCCTGGCAGTTCACAGTCAGGGGCAATTCGCCAAGAATGTGCAGAATGATGGAAATGTCGTGTGGCGCGAGGTCCCAAACCACGTTGATGTCTTTCTGAAATAATCCGAGGTTCAGGCGACGGGAGTTGATGTAGCGAATGTCGCCAATGTCGCCGGCGTTGATGATGTCGCAGATTTTGCGGACGGAAGACGAGTAAAGAAAGGTGTGACCGCTCATTAGAACGACGCCTTTTTCGTCTGCGATCTCGATCAACTCTTCACATTCTGCCGAAGACGCGGCCAGCGGTTTTTCCACCAGCGTGTGCTTGCCCGCGAGTAGGCTCGCTTTCGCCAGATTATAGTGATAGGCGACCGGCGTAGCGATGGCGAGGGCATGGACGTCGGGATCGTTGATTAGAGTGGCCGTGTCGGTATGGGCGTCGATGTCCGAGTAAAGGGTTCGCAGATGGCGCAATCGGCTTTCGTTGACGTCACAAATCGCCTTCAGTCGGCAACTGGTAAGCGCCTTGAAATTGCGGACGAGGTTCGGGCCCCAATAACCACACCCGATTACCCCAACATTAATGGGTGATGACATTTTCGACGGATTAAGTCTTTACCGGCGGAGTGGGTTGAGCGCCAGAATGTGGCAACGGTCGCGCGGCGTCGAAAACTGGCTAAGGATCGCGGGCAGGGTTCGCACGATAATCTTGAGGTCCAATGAAAGGGAAATGTTGCGCGAGTAAAAGATATCCATTTCGATCATCTCGCGAAAGGTTGTTTGGTTCTTGCCGTTTACCTGCCAAAGTCCGGTCAAACCAGGCAGCGCGTTAACGCGTGCGCGCTGGTCCGGCGCGTAGCGTTCGAATTCTCCAACGGTGCAGGGTCGTGGTCCGACGAGACTCATTTCACCCTTCAACACATTGAAGATCTGTGGCAACTCGTCGAGGCCTGTTGCTCTTAAAAACTTCCCGCCAAAGATGAGTCGCGGATCTCCCGTGGCGTCGAGTTTGATCATCGGACGGTCGCTAACAATCAAATGCTCGAGATACGCTTCGTGCACGTGAGTCTCTGCGTTCACTTTCATGGTGCGAAATTTTATGAGCATGAAACGCCGGCCTTTGAATCCGATACGCGGTTGCCGGTAAAAAACAGGCCCGGGCGAAGTAATGGCGACCCAGAGCGCGCTCAAAGTCATGATCGGCAGCCAGAACGGGAACAGCAGCGCGACGATGAAAAGGTCGAGCAGGCGTTTCCATATCGGCAGGGCGGCTGCGAATTCTTTAGGCGAGTATGGTTGAGACCAGGGGGCGCCGTCAGACTCGCCGCGATGAACTCGTGCTACTTCGGTCACGAGATGATGCAGAAGTTCGGTCATTTCGGCAGATTCTGTGGCGTCCGGGGGCGCGACGCGATGCGCTCGTGCCTCACGATTTGTCATTCGAAGTTTGGTTGTCCTGCCATCCATGATTTAATTGGTGTTCCTGTGGCAACGCTCCGCGGGATTGAGACACGCTGCCGCCCGTGGTTGCTGGCAATTAATTTCTAGCCAGAACCTTCCCCACACTAATAGTCGCGGTCACTCTCCCACGCGGACACGCTATAATTTCCACGCTTACTAGACCTACAACTTTAACGAGTTTTCGTCAACTGTATTTGCTCTGATTCTTAAAGGTTTTTATGCTGCCTAAAATCGATAGTCTTCTCCCCTGTTGCGATTAAACTGCTGCTTTTTCAATCGGTTGCGCGCCATCTCAGCGGCCCCGTCATCGCTCTCTTAGCAAAAATCATCCCACGTTCCCAAAAATACCCCACAGATGGACAATACTTTGAATTCGTTGCCCACGGCTCGCCCTTATATTCACAGCGGCGCACGTATCACAACCCACCATCGGCAAACTTTTCGCGCCCTCGCGTTCCGGCCACCCCCTTTCATCCTCCACATAACAGAAAACGAGGCCGTCTCGAATTCTGGCCGTCCCTATCCTGGCGGTAAATTTCCGACAGCCCTACCCGTCCACTAACATACCTCGATCCGGGCCGCGTTTTGATAATCTGCCATTTTGTGTTCCATCCGACCGATGCCGCGGGCGACAAAAAAATGAGCCGCGCCGCGGGATGGGCGCCCGCTGGCGCGGCTCGGGGCATGGCTACTACTTTCTACTGCGGAAGTCTTTTGGGTAGAAACGAAAAATTGCTCAAAAATGCCGCTACTTCTTCCAGGCCGCGCGGCGGTTAAAAACCGCCACGCGGGCACTGGTGAAGTGATTAATTCCTCTGCACTGGGGTGGTAGTCTGCTACCCCCGGCGCCGCCTTTAGCATCTTTAGTCGGCTTGAGGTCACGCACGTTAACTTTCTTTTTCTTTTGTTCGCTCATATTACCTTTCTTAGTTGTGTTTTTGGTTTTGGGTTGTGTCAGCCGCGCCGAATAGTTGCCGTCCCCCTACGACCTTCTCGTCTGGGATCAGGTCGTCCAAACGGATCAGCTTATCTTTCGAACGCTTCTGCCGTTGAGCTCCACGCTCCCCAGAATCTGCGTCCTTCTTTTCCTTCGACGAACTCACAGGCGCCCTATTACCACTATCTGTGCCATGAGATTTTTGGCCTCTATTTCTTCCGCAATTTGCAGCTTTTAATCGACCATCTAATGACTTGTTCAACAGTTTCTTACAGTACCAATGCCATTGGCTAAAATTCTTCTCCGACCATTTTGATGGGATTTGAAGATGGCCCAGAATTTAGGCCATCTGGTATCGTTTCGATCACAGTCGGATCACTTGTGATTCAGCTCGCGCAAATGGCGGCTCAGGGTGGCACGTGAGATGCCAAGAAGCTTGGCCGCGCGCCGCTGATTTTGGTTCGCCTGTTTATAAACAAAGTGCACGTGGCGCTTGACTGCGCTTGCCAGCGAGAGATCGCCACCGTCGTGATCATGCTGCGCATGGCTCGCACTTTTCTCCGATGAATTCGCTGATGTTTGCAACGGCTCGAGGTCGGGCGGAAAAAGAACATGCTCGGGCATGATGACATCACCGTCGCAAAACAAAGTCATCGTTCGCACAGTATGACTGAGCTCGCGTAAATTTCCGCGCCAATCGTGCAACAACAAACGATCCATCGCGGCCGGGTGAATCGCGGTGATCTTTTTCCCCTGCCGCAATGCCGACGCTTTCAACTCGTTTGCGATTAGTCCCGGTAGCTCTTCCCGGCGATCCCGCAACGCGGGAATCAAAATAGTAAGACCATTCAGGCGATGATACAGGTCCTCGCGAAATTTTCCCTGACGCACCCGATCGCGCAGCGAAACGTTGGTGGCGCAAATGATCCGCGCATCCGTCTTCAACATTCGTTCGGAGCCGAGCCGCTCGAATTCGCCGTATTCGAGCACGCGCAAGATTTTTACCTGGGCGAGCGGACTCATGTCGGAAATTTCGTCGAGGAAAATTGTGCCTTCGTTCGCGAGTTCGAATTTACCCTTCACCGCTTGTTGCGCGCCGGTGAACGCGCCTTTTTCGTGACCGAAAAGCTGGCTCTCCAGCAGCGTGTCGCTCATCGCCGAAGCATTAAAAGAAATGAATGGACCCTGGGCGCGAGCGGAGGAGTTGTGAACGGCCTGCGCCAGCAGCGTTTTTCCGGTGCCGGTTTCGCCCAGCAAAACAATTGGAACCTCTGATTTCGCCGCGAGCTTGGCCAGGCTGATGCAGCGCGTCATCGCTGCGTTCGTCGTTCGCAGATCTTCAACCTTCAAACTGGAGAGGCGCTGTTCCATTAATTTCGAATTCCCTCGCGCAATTGCCGGATCGGTTCGAACGCATATTCAATCAACGTCCGGCTTCCCACCCGAATCCGCGCTTCACCTTTCATTCCAGGCCGTAACGAAAGGTGGTGTCGATTCGCAGCTTCATCCAGTGAGGCCAGACCAACGAAATATTGGCCGCTTGCTCCCGCGACCGCGGACGGGCTCACCCAATTGAGCTTTCCGCTAAGCGTGCCGTAGCGTTGATAGGGATACGCTTCGAAGAAAAACCGCACCAATTGATCCGATTTTAACTTCGCCAGGCCGGACTCGTTCAGCATCAAGCGCGCGAGCGGTTTGGCGTCGGTGCGTCCAAGCTGGCAAAGCTCCTGCCCACTTTGCACAACGCTGCCGACATTGCGCTGAGCCAGGGAAATGATGACGGCGTCGTAGGGTGCGCGAATGGTCAGCAGATTCTTTTGGGAATTTTCGAGGTCACCTTTCAAAGCGCCGAGTTTCATCTTCAACTTCTGCACTTCGCCGGCTTGCTCCGCACGTTTGCGCGAATTCTGATTTTCCAGTTGTTGCCGCTCGAGTTTTACCTGCTCGAGTGTTCGTTGGGCAACGGCTTGATCTTTTTCCGCTCCGGCAGCCTCGAGCTGAAGCTTGATCAAATCGATCTGGGAAAAACCGCCGCTTTTCGAAAGCTTCTCCAGGCGGGTGAGCAACTCGCGATTGCTGTCGGTTTGCTTCTCGCGAAATCGCAGCTCGCTTTCGGCCTGGGACACTTGCGCGTTCTTAATGTTTGCTTCGGCGGCGTAGGCTTCGTCCATTTTGGCCAGCGTCAATTCCTGCGTGTGCAAGTCTTCCGTTAGGGTTTGCAGCTGCGTATCGAATGCCCGAATCTCGTCCGATCGCAGGACGAAGAGTTCTGCGCCGGCTGCGACCGTTTGCCCTTCTGTAACGGAAACGCGATTCACCGTGGCGAGGCGCGGTGACTGAATTGGATCAGCCCCTTCGCGCGGGATGAGGACAAAGGCGGCGTGCTCCGTTTCGGGAAGGTGCACAAAAATGGCCGCCAACAGCGCGATGATAAAAAGCCAGATCAACCACCAACCCATGAAACGAATGATTTTCGGAGGCGGATCCTGCGGGAGCATCTCCGATTCGGTCTCGAACGAACTGGGCGAGTAGGTTTCCGCGCTCATCCGCCGACCCCCATTTGCTGACTGGAGAGATAAAAATACAAACCGCGTTGCGCCATCAGCTCATCATGCGATCCAATTTCGGCGACGCTGCCTTTTTCCAGCACGATAATCGAGTCGGCCTCTCGAATCGTGCTCAAGCGATGCGCAATTGCGATGGTAGTGCGTCCGGCCATGATACGACCAAGATTATTTTGGATCGCCCGCTCCGATTCCGTGTCGAGCGCACTGGTTGCTTCGTCGAAAATCAGAATCGGAGGATTGTTATAAATGGCACGCGCAATCGCGATGCGCTGCTTCTGTCCGCCGGAGATCGCCAGACCAGATTCACCGATTTTCGTCTCATAACCCATCGGCAAACGCATGATGAAATCGTGTGCCGCTGCAGCCTGAGCGCTGGCGAGGACACGATCGAGGTCGGGCTCGGGGTCGCCGAAGGAAATATTGCGCGCGATTGTTTCGTTAAACATGTGGTTTTCCTGCAACACCATTCCGATGTGACGGCGCACATCCCGATAATTCAGATTCTGCAGATCGACGTGATCGAAGAGGATCGTGCCTTCCGTCGGTTCGAGGAGACCAGCGATCAGTTTCACCAGCGTGGTCTTGCCACAACCGCTTCGCCCGACGAACGCGATCATGCGACCCGGCGCCAGGTCGAGCGTAATGTTGCTCAAGATATTCGGAGCCTCCGGCCCGCCATATCTGAAACTCACGTTGCGCAATTCAATCCGGCCTTCCAAGCTGTGCACCGGGGTTAATCGCGAACGGTCGCGTCCCTGCTCCGGCTCCTGTTCGAAGATATCGTTGAGCCGATTCATCAAAACCGCCGCCAACTGCAGATTGTCCCAAACACCGAGGGTGCGCAGGATCGCGGCGTAAGCGATCGCGGTCAGCGAGCTAAAGGCGACGAAGCCGCCAACGCTGAGATGGCCATTGATGACCTGGTTCGCGCCGACCCACAGAAAAATCGCGGTCGAGAGCAAGCCAATGGTTTGCAGCACGCTGTCATAAGACATGACCACGAAATTGGAACGGAACATCTTTTGCGAGACGGAAAGAAACTCGTTCAGCATCGTATCGCGGAAGACCGACTCGGCCGAGGCAGCTTTGACTGCTTCGATTCCTTTGATGGCATCGATTTGATGCGAGCTATATTTGCCCTGGCTTTCCTCAACTTCGGCGAAAAGCGGTCGCAGAACTTTGAGCGAAAAATACATCAGGCCGGCATAGAGCGGCATGGTGGCAAGGAAGGCCAGCGTGAGCCAGACGCTGTAGAGCGCCATCAACACGACCGCCCCGATCAAAATCACCATCGCCAATAACGCGGCAACGCCATGTTGCACCGCGAATTGGCGAACCTGGCGTGCGCCATCGAGCCGGCGTTGAATGTCGCCCGTCCGCCGGCTGGTAAAATAGCTCATCGGCAAAGAGAGAAGCTGCCGGCTAAGAAAATCGAGAATAGCGGTATCGAGTCGCACCGCGGCAAAGGCGAGCAAATATTCCTGTGCGATCGCTGCCAGTTGCACAAAAATGATCGCGGCGAGCATGCCGAGGATGATGATCTTGAGAAGACCGAGATCATTCTCGACAATTACCTTGTCGACCACCATCTGGGTGAAAACCGGAAAGAGCAGTTGCAGGAAACTGACCGCAATCGCAAGGCCCAGCACCTGCAGCAAAATCTTGCGGAATTTTGCCAGGAACGGCCAGACCCAGGCCAGGCTTGTTTTGCTCTCCGGCGTCTGTTCAAACGCAATCGTGTAATCAAACAACGCCGTGTAACCCGACCATTTTTGTTCAAATTCCTTCCGCGGAATTTTGCGCGAACCGAGCGCGGGATCGGCCACGCGCACCTGCGTCACATCGACGTCGTAGAGGACCATCCAGTGATTGCCTTCCCAGTGCACAATTGCGGGCAGGGGCATCACCGAAAGATTGCGCAGCGAAACCTTCAACGCTCGCGCCGCGAGACCGAGCTCAACTGCCGCGCGACAAAGCGCTTTCAAACTCGTGCCATCAGTGGCGGTGTGACAAAGCTGCCGGATACGCGCGAGACTGACCTTGCGCCCGAAGTGGCGGCAAATCATGCCCAGACTGGCCGCACCGCAGTCCATTTCATCGATCTGCGTGATGTGCTCGAATTTGCGGATGCGGCGCTTCTTTTTCCGGAAATGTCCCTCGTCGTCGGCAAAGGGCGCCTCCGCGTCCTCCTTTTCCTTGACCGCGAATTTCCCATCGAGGGCGACTTTGTTGTGCGCCAGCGTTTCGGCCGGAACCAATTCCTCAGTAAAATCGAGCGGAATGCGTGCTTCGGTTTTCGCTTTGTATTGCGCTAGCCGTTCCTCCAGCAACTTGCCGAATTCGGGATAGCTCTGCTTCAAGCTGCGCACGGCATCCGGATTAAGCGCGAGAAGATCACAATCCGAATAGGCTTCGACTGAAGCGGCACGTGGTGAGCCGTTCAAAATCGAAAGCTCACCAAAGAAATCTCCATCCCGATAAAACGCCAGGTTTACCTGCGCGCCATTGTTCTGGGTGAACGCACGAGCCCGTCCTTTCTCCAGGATGTACATCGGTCCCGCCGCATCGCCCTCTTTGATGATCAAATTGCCTTTTTGAAATTGAACCTGCTCAAGTTTCTCGATCACTCCCCGGAGCGCGGAGGTTGGCAGGCGACCAAAGTTGCTAAACTCGTAGAGAAAACTTTGCAGCGTGCGCGCGCGCCGCGTCACCTGCATGTATTCTCGCAGTTCCGGAACCGCTTCAGTCAGCGCGAGAAATTCAGCGCGATCCAGTCGCAACACTTCTACTCTCGTGCTGCATCGCACCGTAGCGCTGCGTGTTCCGCCTTCCGATAACGCCGCCTCGCCAAAACTGTCGCCAGGTCGAAGCGTGCCCAGCACAATTTCCTCCCCATTGTTCGCTCCCGATTTTACCACGCGCGCGCGCCCGGAAATCAGAATGTAAAAAGCGTTCGCGGGGTCACCATGTTTGACAATCAGATCGCCGAAATCGTGCTGCTCTTCCTGAAGCAGGGAACAGATTTTCTCAAAATGCTCGTCGGGCAGGAACCGAAAGAGATCGGAACGTCGCAGCAGATCGACATCCTTAGTCTTCATTCACTTGGACGGAGAAAGAACTTCCAATCAATGTATTTGCTTAGCAACTCATTGAAACAACGGTCGATAATTCGCTTTTCGAGCCGCGCGCGAACGGTTGCGTCCTGCAGAGATGGTTCCGTGCGCGTTTTCACTCGCCACACCTCGAAGCCATCGCCTCGGGGAATCGGATCGAAGAGCGTTCCAGCTTTTACGCTGAGGAATTTCTGCTGTTGTTCAGATGGAACATCCTCCAGCAAAACTTCGCTGCTGTGAAACGGATAACGGCTCTCTTCGGCGATTTCGCTCATCTCCATCCCGTCATTGCGAACACAGGCGGCCACTTCCGCACCGGCGTCCTTTGAATCTACCTCCACGGTTTCGAGTTCAAAACGCGTAAGGTTCAGTCGCAGCGGCCCCAGTTCCTTTTGCAGCGCCTGCTCCGTCAAAATGTGTGCGACACGCCGCCGGTAGGACGCCTCGGCTGCGAACATTTCGTTTAGCCATTCCTCATCGCGGCCAAACTGCGCCAGCCACGCCGCAAGATCGGTAATTCTTCTCGCTGTCAAGAATCGCCCGCGCTCTTCTTTAGCACCCTCCTCGCTGTTTTCGTCCGCCTGCGCCGCGATCCGATAGCTCAGGCGTTCCGCCATCTGATCCAATGAACCCGAGAGAATCAGATCAACCAGAAAAAGGTCTTTCTCTTCCGCCGCTGCCGTCTGGTAAGTGGAGGTCGGCACTTGCGTTGCACCGCTATACGTGCGGCCCCAATACTTCCGCGCAAAATATTCACCGAACTCGCCCAGCGACACCCCGCGATTCTCCAACCACCGTTCCGTTTCCTCCGCCGTGATCAGGTCGTGTTGATAACGAAACGCAATCGCCGCCGCATCCACGGCAGACTCATCCGGTTCCAACCCTTGGTCGCTCGCCAGTCGATCGCATTCCCCGATGCGCACAAACTCGTCCCACAGCGGATCGATTTCACCGCGCAACACTGCACAATCAACCACCTCCTTGGCGGTGAACTCACGCTCGCCCCGTGAAAAGATGACTCGATTCTCCCGCGCAATTGGCTCGCTGATTGGCATCGCTTTGTGAACTTACGAAATCCCGAAAACCGGATCCTTTTCCCTCGCTGTTCGGCGGTGAGTCTTCGTTTTCTCTGCCGTCATTCCCAAGAATGGCTGCCTAATATTCACGCGCCACTTGTCTCAAATTTAGGCCATGAAAGTCAATAATTAAACTGTCGGATCTTTCCAGAGCCGGTCCCGCAAACCCGAGCTGCGCGCTATCTTTCTTTCGATCGTTTGCCGTAGAATCTCCTCCGACGCCCACACCTCCACTGTCTCGCGCACGCGCGTTATCCCAGTGTAAAGCAGTTCGCGCGTCAGCACCGGGGCATGTCGTTCCGGCAAAATCACAAGCGCATCACGAAACTCCGAACCCTGGCTCTTGTGCACCGTGAGGGCAAACGCCGGTTCGTGCGCCGGCAAACGTCCTGGCGCAAAATTGAGCACTTCGTCTTCTTCGCCGCGAAAGAAGACCCGCAATTCCCCGGTGATAGCATCAGGCAGCACAATTCCAAGGTCCCCGTTAAACAGGCCCACATTGTAATCGTTCCGCACAATAATGATCGGCTCTCCCGCATGATAACGCCCAGCCACCTCGATTAGCCCGGTTTCGCGCAGCATGCCTTCGAGCAATGCATTTACTGTCTCCGCGCCGAAGGGCCCGCGCCGCAACGCACATAACACCGCAAACTCTGCTAGCTGCTTCAACGCAACGGCCGGATCGCTCAATCTCAAAAGCTTTTCGAAACGTGGAAAAACGCGCTCCCGCAGTTCCCGTTCGAAATTCTTTAACGACGGCGTTGGTCGCCACCGAATCGAACCGCCACTCTTCAAGACCGCTATTGCACCCACGGCGTCGCCCCGATTGACAGCACTGCTCAATTCACCGATTCCCGCCCCCGGTGTAAACCGATAGTTCCGTCGCAACTCCACCACCACCGAATGAATGGGCGCCTGGTCTGTGCTTGTCCCATCCAACTTCTCACCCGTGGACTTCGCGAAAGCCTCGGCTAACGAGACAGAGACTCCGAGCTCAAAACCCGGCGTGCAGATATCCCGAAAAGCACTTCCCGCCTCCACTGACGCAAGCTGGTCCTTGTCGCCAACCAAAATAATTCGCGCGTCCGGTCGAATGGCATCGAATAGTTTGGCCAGCAGGGCGAGATCGATCATCGACGCTTCGTCTACAATCACCACATCTGCAGTCAGCGGAATTTTTGCGTTGTGACGAAAGTGAGGTGAATCGCCCCTGGCGCCAAGCAAGCGCTGGATGGTTGATGCATCCGCGGGGAGTTTCAGGTCGCCGGGAAGGCGCAACGACACGCCCGTTTGCGCGATTGTTTCCTTCAATCGCGCCGCCGCCTTACCCGTCGGGGCCGCGAGCGCAAAAGTCAGTTCGCGCTTTGCCGCAAGCCTAATCAAGAGCGCGCAGATCAAAACAATCGTGCGGGTCTTGCCTGTCCCGGGAGCGCCCGAGATCACACACAATCGTGAGGTTGCAGCAACAAAGGCGGCGACCTTTTGCAGATCCGAAGGACCCGGAAACAACTCGGCAATGCCTTGAACCAAGTCACCCGGATCGAAATCACGAGGCGACTTGTCCCCGAGCCGTGCCTGAAGATTGCGCCCCAGCTCGTCCTCGTATTTCCAGTAACGCTGAAGGTAGAGCCGGTCACTCTGGTCTAATATGAGTGGCGCGAATTCTCCCGGATCGCCAACCACGCCGGAAGAGCGGAGTTTCTTCACCCAATTCTTCAGCGCTGGAATCTCCGTGCTTCCCATCTTTCCCGCCTCGGTGGCCGTCACATCTCGCAAAGGCACGCAAACGTCGCCACGTGCGCGAAAGTTACTGACCAGTTTTGCCGCCAACTCCAATTCCGGCGAAGGAACCTTGGCCAGCCGATTCATCAGCGCAGCGAAATGCTGATCGATGAAATCAATTTCGAGCTCGGGCGTTGCCATGAAAAACTTCGTTCAGTTGCTGCACAAACTTGTACGGCGGACGCGCGAAAAATATTCCGTTGCTCGGCTTCGTTGGATCGATCCCGCGCAGAAAAATGTAGAATGCGCCGCCGAAATTTTTGTCGTAGTCGTAATCCGCTAAACGCTGCCGCAGGTAGCGGTGCAGTGCCACCGTATAAATGCTCAGCTGCAGATTGTAAAAGTTCCGCGTCATCTCTGCGGCTACATTCTGGGGCGCGTAACTGGATGAATCTGTCCCCAACCAATTGGACTTCCAGTCAACAAAATAGAAACGGCCCGCCTGCTCGAAAACCAAGTCGATGAATCCTTTCATGAATCCATTGGCTGGCGCGAATTGAAGACGATCGATCGCTAACGGCAGCTCATCGATCTGAAAAACCTTGCGCAATCGTGAAGTGGTCAACGCCGTGATCGGAAAAGTGAATTCCAGTTCCGATAAACGTGATGCGCGCGCAATTTCAGAAAGCCTGAAGCCGTTTTCGCCGAGCGGGATTCGCAAGGTTTTTTCCAACATCTCACACACCACATCATCAAAGTTTTCGAAATGAAAATCGGCCAGCTTGCGTGTGACGAGCGGACGCAATTGCGAAAGATCAGTGAAATCGAGCTTTTCCAGAATCAAATGCAGACAGGTGCCGGCGCGCATCCCGCCCGGAAAAGCGTGAATTCCCTTTGCGAGGGCGGGCTCTTCCGCAACCTCAACTTCCGATTCGACTGCATCGTAATCCGGCGCGTCCGGCTCCTCCATTCGCCCACTGATCAATGAACTGAAGCTCGCAATCCGCCAGCTGCGATCGATCTCTCTACCGAAAACCCGTGGCGCGAGCGGACTTTCAATTGCACTTGGGCACGCAAATATTTCGCCGCCCCTGTCCGGCAAATCCTCTACCGCAATGGCATCGCCGCCGGCAAACGCCGCGCGAACTTTCGCGCTGGTGTCGGGTTCGCCTTTTTTTCCCAGAAATGCATCAGCTGACACTTCCTCGGAAAACAACCACGACAACGCCGATTTCGATTTCTTACTGGTTGCCTGCCAAACCAGATAGCTGCGATGTCTCGCGCGTGTCAGTCCGACATAGAGCTGCCGAACTATTTCCGCCAACTCCTCGCGCTTCTGGATTTCGCGATGCGATTCTTCGAGGTCGAGCACAAGTTCGTCGCCTTCATGGTACTTCAGGAATTCCTTCCCACCGCCCCAGGGTTCCTTGCGCAGAAACGGACAAAACGTCACCCCATATTCGAGTCCTTTGCTTTTGTGAACCGTGACGATCCGCACCGCGTCCTCGTCACTTTCCAAACGCAATTCATAATCCTCTCTTCCCTCGCCCGCGCCGGAGATTTGTCGCGCCAGCCATTTGATCAATCCATCGATGCCAAACCGATTTTCAACGCATGCAGTGTGCAGAAGTTCGATCAAGTGCAACAGATTGGTTAGTCGGCGATCGCCATCCCGCCAGGCCAGCAATCGTGACCGAACTTTCTCGCCGATCAAAAGCGCGCGCATCATTTGCACGAATCCCTGGTCCCGCCATAACAGGTGATAATCGGCAAAACGATTGAGCGTTCCTTCCCATTCGGCCTCATCGCTCGATAACTTCTCCAGCGCGCTTGCACCCAAACCGAATGCCTCAGTCGCAAGCGCCGCCCGCACGATTTTCTCGTGCGTCGGCTGCGCCACCGCCAATAAGATTCGCAACAGCTCCGCTGCTTCGGCAGACTTGAGAACGCTGGCTGCGCTGTAAACGACAGAAGGAATTTGAAAGTCAGCCAGCGCTCTTTGGATGCCCGGAGGCTGGGAATTGGCATTCACCAACACTGCGATGTCGCGCGGCTCAATTTTTCTTGCGCCAATTTTTGTTTCGCCGGCGAGCAATGAGGCAATCTCCGCTGCGACCGAATCCCCGACTCGTGATCGGTTGTCGGTTGACGCGATCCAAAAACGCAGTGGTTGATCCCGCCGACCACAGGTGGTGAGTGCTTCTGCATCGGTTTTTCCAGACGCCGTCACCGATGGAAAATCGATGCCTTCAATCACGAATGCGTCATCGCGCTGTTTGAAAATCGCGTTTACTCCATCGACCAACTTCGCTTCCGAACGCCAGTTTTGATGAAGCGTGTAACGACGATTCGCGATCTTCGCCGCTTTCAAATAAGTGAAAACATCCGCGCCGCGAAATCCGTAAATTGCCTGTTTGGGATCACCGATGAAAAACACCGACGAATCGCTGCCACCGTAAATTTGCGAGAAAATCGAATACTGGACCGGATCGGTGTCCTGAAATTCATCCACCAGGGCGACGGCAAAACGCTCACGCAAACTTTTCCGCAGCTCGCCTCCTTCCTCCCTGCGCAGGGCCTCATCGAGTCGTGTCAGTAGATCGTCAAATGATTGGACGCCCCGATCCGCTTTTCGCCGGGGTAATTGTTCGCGCGCCCACTCACAAAACTCCGATTGCACGGAAATGACAAAACGATTCACCAGTTCAGTCAGTTCCCCGGAATCCGCTCCCGCTTCACACAATTCGGCAATCTTTTTCTCTAGAACCGCGCGATCTTCCGGAGGCGGCATCACACGCAACTTCGGATTGTTGGTCAATTGGGTGAGCAGCTCGACTAGCTGCGCCGGCTTCAGCCGTTCTCCCCGCAGAAGCGCCGCCATAGTGGTGTCGTCTGTGTAAAAATGCGCGCGCCAAAAATCATCCGCCACTTCATTTAGGAAACGCGATTGATCCGTCACCAGTTCCGCATCGAACGGAACGCCGCTTTCGAACGCTCGGTCGGCCAGAACACGGGCGCAGAATCCGTGGATGGTGAAAATTGAAGCGTCATCAAAACTTTGCAGCGCAATTTTTAGTCTGCGCTCCATCTCTTTCCGGTCTCCCATCTTTGCGACGATGTCGTCGACAAAGGGCAGACGCCTCTGCCCGAGCGCGTCGGTGATGGTTTCGCGAATTCGGCCGCGCAATTCTGCCGTCGCGAGCTCAGTGTAAGTGGTGACCAGAATCCGCTCGATTGGGATCCCCTTCTCTGCCAGGAACCGCAAAGCGATGGCCGCAATTGTGGTTGTCTTTCCCGTTCCGGCGCTCGCTTCGATAACAGTGAATCCGTTCTCGAGCGGCGTGTGTGCGGCGTTGAATTCGCGTTTCATCGCCGTTTGCGGGCCGAGAAAATCGGCCCGAAGACATGCAGGCTTATTTTTTCCCATTCTTCATCGAGCACGTCAGCGGTGTTCCGAAACGCAAGCTTGATGTACGGATCCTCACGCTCGCCCTTGCTGCTAGGATCGTTCTCATTGCTCCTCCAGTCCTCCGACGCCAAATAGCGGGCGCGCTCTTTCTTTTTCCCGGAAGAAATTTTGTCGACAAACTTCCACGAGGTTCGAGGAAACAGCCGGAGCGGTTCGCGCAAGCCGCGCCAATACACCGTGAGCAAATCAGACAGGACTTCACGCGCCTGATTTGTCGACGGAACCTCGTAGCTCGCAATTTCCTCCCCTTCTTTGCCGAACAGCAGCGCCGGTTTCTGCTCCGTCAGGTTCCGGACCAGATGTTCAATCCAGATTCGAATAAAATCCTTCGGCTTTAATCTCGTTAGTCGGTAATGGAGCAGCGTGTCGCCACGAATCCGATCAATGCGACCGCTCAAGGCAAAATCGTTAATCTCAGCCCGAACCGTCATCACCGGTTCAGTTTTTACCGCGACCCGTTCACGAATTGCTTCGGCGAAACTCGATACATTGGCGCACAATTCATCGAAAATGAGCGCGCCGGTTCCGCCCGGCGGCAAAACCCCGGTCGCGCGCACCATCTCCAGCGCGCCCTCCGGTCCAACTCCATCGAGTGCATCGTCCAGCAATTTCTGCTCAATGTCGTAGCGATCGAGCGAATGCAGCGCGAACGGTTCGCGATCTTCCATTTCTTCGCGTTCGCGTGGAAGCTCTATTCGAAGGCGGTGACGCACAAAAAATTTCGCGGGATGGGAAAAGAATTCCACCAGTCGCGCCACCTCGACTTCGCGCCATTCCTTCCCTGGCTCGCTCAGCGCTTCATCAAAAAATGGCGGCGCCTCAAGCCGACTCTTTCCCGAGATAATTCCTGCGGCGCAATTGTCCGCGGAGTAACTGAACAACTTTCCGTTAGGCTGAAAATTTCGCGGACTGAACGCTTGCAGCGGATGTCGGATAACGAAGTCGTCGATCTTTGTTTCGAAATTCTCCACAACATAATCGAGCAACTCGCTCACCAACACACTCGGCGGGAGTGGCTGGTTGTCGCGCAGCGATTGCCCGACATAACTGAGATAAAAAACTTCGCGCGCGGATAGAAGCGCTTCCAGAAAAAGCGCGCGATCGCTGTCGCGGATGTTCCTGTCTCCGCGTTGAGGATGTTGCGCTACCAGGTCAAAACTCGGTGGGCGGTCGTGTCGCGGATAAGCCTCGTCTTTCAAACCAAGCACACAGACCACCTTGAAGGGAACGCTGCGCATTGGCTTGAACGCGCAAAACGTCAGTTGTCCGGAAAGAAATCCCGCGCCGCTGCTTGATTCTTCGAGAGAATCTTCCAGTTGTGCCGCGACGACGTCGAGCTCGACTGCTTTATCATTCTGCGAGGCACCGGCAATTTCGCCAAGGTTCGAGATTGCATTGCGTAGACGATTTAGCTCGGGTTGCGCGGCATCGTCTACGGCAAAGAAGGGCTCGATGGTTTCGCGTAAATCGCGTTGCCACTCGGAGAGCGAACGCGGCTTGCTGAATTCGATTGCTCGCGAAAAAAGCCGCTCCAGAAATTCGACAAATTTCCCAAGCAATTCCGCGCTCGACCCCTCGATCTCATCGAAAGGTAAAATTCCATCGAACAATTCGCGCTTCTCCGGACGCAGCGCGCAACCCAGCAACATTCTGTCCAGACCATGCCGCCAGCTGTTTTCCGCGAAGGCAGGCAAACCAAGTCGCGCGCGATGCTGCGCATCAATACCCCAGCGGATCGCACAGTCGTCGATCCAGATTCGAATCGTCTCCATCTCTGCCGGCGCGATTTGAAAACAGCGCTGCACCGACGACGATTCGAGAATCGCGAGAACTTCGCTGGCCCTAAAACGCTCGGGCAGGATCTCCAGAATGCGAAAAAATGTATCGATGATTCCGCTCCCGGCGCGCACTTCCCGGTCAGCGATCGAGTACGGAATCTTGTGTTTCGGATTTTCCGGCACGCCAAACACGGCATCAATGAAAGGCGCGTAAATGGATACGTCCGGAATCATCACGACGATGTCTTTCGGCTTCAGCTCCGAATCATTCTGAAAAAGATCGAGCAGCTGATCGTGCAAAACTTCCAGCTCACGCACCTCACTGTGACAGGAATGAATTTGCAGGGATCGGTCGGACAACGCGACGGTTCGCTTCCTTTTCGGCACGCCCGATTTCAGCTCAAAAATGTCGTTCTGAATTTCCAGCAAGATCGAGCGCGGTGACGGCGATTGATCTGTCGGTGAAATAAAGTCTTCCCGTTCGGCCGCGGGCGTGAGCTCAGCGACGAGGTTCAGAAAATCACGGCCGAGTTTTCCGTTGGCGGCGAGCAATTCGTTGTCGCCTGTTTCTTCTTCGTTAAAGCCGAAGAGCTCCGGTTGCTTTGCCCGCGCTTTTTCGCGTTTCGAACGAACATCGCCCCACCAAACCGGCGTCGGTTCCATCACGAACAGGTGGACTGGACAATGCACCGAAAGTTCTCCGACGAGTGAAACGTAAAAAGGTGGCAGGGTCGAAATCCCAAAGATTGAGACTCGTTCGGGAATGGGTGCATCGCCACGCTTAAGCGCGTCGATCAACTGCAGTCCCATAGCGGCTTGGTGTTGGCGAGGCGCCGAGCGCTGCAGTTCGCGCCACAGAATTGGCTGCCAATCCTTTCCCACACCCGCGTCCCAATCCAAAATCATTTTCGGTCGAAAGACGACGTATTCGTCGAAAACGTGGGCGATACGCCGGGCAAGTTCGTAGTTACGCAGTCCGCGATGATCGTTGCGAATATAATTGGCGATCGTGGCGAACTCCGGCCGCGAAGCAAAACACGGCAGTTGTTCCATGATCCGCCATGTCATCACCTCGCGATCAAAAACTTCTGTCGCCGCCGCTTTGGGAAAAATGCTTTGGAACAGCTCCTGGAAAAACTTCTGCGGAAACGGAAACCGGATGTTGGAACAAATGCCGTGGCGTTCCGCGATCTGTTGCTCGAGCCAGCGCCGCATCCCGTTGCTCTGGACGACGATGATTTCTGACATGAGAGGCGAACGCAGGGGATGCGCAATGACCTGGGCCAAACCGTCCGCCAGCCGCTCGAGGCGATTGCTGGTATGCAGAGTCAGGCCGGGACGGGGTGTTGCGGACACCGTACTATATTAGAGAGGGCGAAGAAAATTTCGCGCGGGAAAACGGCTCCAGCTCTGTCCTTCCCGGCTCGCCGGAGTCTTGCGTGAAGGCGGCCGACCTCTGACCTCTGATTATTTGGCCGGCTTCTGCTTTTTCCCGGCGAGTGCGAGGCGCTCGGTTTTTCTGCGGCGTGCCGCGCGCTTCCTAACGTTGTCTCTACCCTGGCTGTGTCCCATAGTGCTCCAACTCTCGCCTTCCCTCGGGTCGTTCCAAGCTTTTTCGCTTCCTGGTGATAACCGACAGCCGACGAATTGCTCGGGCGCTTCTAGGCGGCTTTTTTTGCCTTCTTGGCGATGATTCCCGGGAACGGAACAACTTCCACCGGGGCATTTCCGTTCTGGCCGAATGTGGACTCGAACGTCAGTTTGCCGTTTGCGATCTCAGTAAGGGCCACATCGGCATGACCCATCCCGGGAGCGAACTCAACCAGCGGGCGATGTCCGAGGGTGAGTTGGCGGACACGACGTGAAACCATGTTCACGAGAATTTGGTGATTGTGGACTACTTCGGAAGCGGCTTTGATGAGTTCGGCATTCATAATCGATTAAACTGAGTCAACGGCTGACGAGGACTAATTTCCGAGGCGCGATAGATTCAGGTCGCGCTTCGGAAAATCGCCGTAGACAACGTATTATCGCCTAAGAAAGAGAAAACACCACTTCTTATTTCGGGAACGTTCAATCCGCTGCGGCAGCGGGTTTAACGAGAAGCAGTACTTTTCAGCTTTCGGCAGTTCAATTCTTAGCCGAAGGCCCGCGAAAACGCGGCGGGCGCCTCGCCTGTTGCTGTGCGCGCGGTCGCGTTGCAGAATCCTGGAGGGCAATCTCGAAGGTCCGGAACAATGGCGCCAGATCAATCACGTCATTTGCAGCCGTTCTCAACGTGTTTCCAAGATTTGCCGCCACGGAAGCTACTTCCACGCGGATCCCGTGCCGTCGTAATTTGATGACAAGATACGCGAAATCGGCATCACCGGTCACGAGGATGACAAGATCGGGACGCATCTCGATCGAAAGCTCGAGCGCGTCGATCGCCATCATCACATCTACGTTCGCTTTGTAATGCCCTTCTTCCGCGGGCGACCCATCTTTCGTCACGACCAGGAATCCATTGGAGCGCAGCCAGTGCACAAACTTATTCTTCTTATCGCGCTCCTCCTGCCATGCCGGAGTCGCCGGCGGCAAACCAGCGTAAACCACCATCTCGATTAAGTCGCGGCCAGTAACCGGCCCGGCCAGGAAATCGCGCAACTTCATCCAATCGAGGCCGCGTCCCACTGTTCGCACCGAACTGCCGACGTTCGATTCATCCACCAGAATCAACACTCTGGAGCGGTAGGAACCATCTGAATTCTTCTTTGGCATTACTGGAATGAACTATGTCTGCGTAATAGTAGCGAGAACTACTTTCAACGAGCGAGGGTCTGCAAACCGCCGCTGTTGTTCAGTGGCGTACCCGACCATGCGGCGGAATAAACGTCTCGCTCGTTCCATCACGCCAGTTCATCAGTCCCATAGGCAATATTGGTCCCATTTCCCCAAAGCCAGACCTTTCCCTTAACCCCATTGCCATTCTACATTCGGCGATGATCTCACGGTTTTTCACCCTTCTCCCATTCCTCGTCGCCGCCACCGCATTCGCCGATGAAGGGATGTGGCTCTTCAACAATCCGCCGCTGAAACAACTTAAGGAAAAATATCAATTCGAGCCTACGCCGCAGTGGCTCGAGCACCTGCAAAAGGCTAGTGTGCGCTTCAATTCCGGCGGTAGCGGCTCATTCGTCTCCGCCAGCGGCCTTTGCATTACCAACCACCACGTCGGCGCTGATGCGCTGCAAAAAGCCTCGACCGAGCAGCACAACTATTTGAAGGACGGATTTTATGCGAAAACGAACGCCGAAGAGATCAAATGCGCCGATCTTGAACTCAATATCCTAATGTCGATCGAAGATGTGACCGCGCAGGTGAACGCCGCGGTGAAAAGTGGAATGTCTGCCGACGCCGCGGCCAAAGCGCGCGAGAACGTGATCGCTCAGATCGAAAAAGAAAGCAAAGACAAAACGGGACTCCGCTCCGATGTGGTGACTCTCTATCAAGGCGGTGTTTACCATCTCTACCGCTACAAGCGTTACGACGATGTGCGCATCGTTTTCGCGCCGGAACAGCAGATGGCCTTTTACGGCGGCGACCCGGACAATTTCGAATACCCGCGTTACAATCTCGATATCTGCATTTTTCGCGTCTACGAAAATGGCCAGCCCGCCAAAATCGATCATTACCTGAAGTGGAATTCGAACGGGCCAAATGATGGCGAGCTAACCTTCGTTAGCGGCAGTCCGGGACGAACCGACCGGCAACTTACCGTCGACGAGTTGGCTGATCGACGAGATCGGGAAGTTCCGACCTGGCTGCAAATGTTTAATAGGCGCGAAGTCCTGTTGAACGCGTGGGGACAACGTTCCTTCGAAAACGCGAGAAGAGCACGTGACGATTTGTTTGGCGACCAAAACAACCGCAAGCGCTACGACGGTTATGTCGCGGCCCTATTCGACCCGGAAATCTGGAGCGCGATCGAAGCGCGCGAAAAGAAATTGCGCGACGCGATTTCGCGTGATCCGAAATTGAAAGCGACGCTTGGCGCCTACGATCGGATCAGGAAGGCGCAGGCCGAACTGGTCAAGATCGCACCGCGTTATGATTACCTGGAGCAGGAACGTCCAATCACCGTCGGGTATCGCGGTCCGCGCGCGCTTTACAGCTCGCTCTTCAAGTATGCGCGTTTGTTGACGCGCGCTCTCGACGAACGCGCAAAACCGAATGGCGAACGCATCGCGGAGTTTCGCGACAGCGCAAAGGAATCACTGGAACTCAGTCTGTTTTCCACCGAGCCGGTTTACGATGACTACGAAATTCTCCGGCTGACCGATTCGTTGACCGATTTCGCCGAAAAATTTGGCGGCAACGATCCGTTGGTGAAGCAGGTTCTTGCCGGCAAGTCGCCCCACGCACGCGCAGCCGAGTTGGTGAGCGGAACAAAACTGAAAGACGTCGAGTTTCGCAAAAATCTTTATGGCAAAAGCGCGGCGGCGTTGCAGGCAATGCATGATCCCATGCTCGATCTTGCCCGGATGATCGATGGACCAGCGCGCGAAGCTCGCAAGGCCCATGAAGCGCAGGAGGAAAACAAGCGGCAGGCGTATGCGGAAATTGCGAAGGCGCGTTTTGCAGTGGAAGGAACCAGCACCTATCCGGACGCGACATTTACGCTACGTTTATCGTACGGAAAAGTTCTGGGCTATGAGGAAGATGGAAAACAAATTCCGCCTTTTACGGATTTCACCGGACTTTACCAGCGCGCCGCCGAACATGATAACAAGACGCCTTTCGATCTCCCGCAACGGTGGATCGATCGCAAGGCCCAGTTGAATCCGGCCACGAAATTCAATTTCGTTTCCGATGCTGACATCATCGGCGGCAACAGCGGCAGTCCGGTCGTGAACAAAGTGAACGAATTCGTCGGCATTATTTTCGACGGCAACATTCAATCGCTCGTGCTCGATTGCATTTTCTCCGACAAACAAGCGCGCGCCGTCAGCGTTGATTCTGCGGCAATCACGGAAGCGCTGCGAAAAGTTTACGACGCGGGGCCGCTGGCGGACGAACTGGAAAAAGGTAGGGGCGATTGAACTCAATCGCCCGAGTTCAACATTGCATGGCGGGATTCCTCGACTCCGCTCGGGATGACCAGTTTTAATGCGGCAGGTAATTGAGCAACTTCAGGATATCGGAAAAGACACCCATCGCTGTAACGTCCGCACCCGCGCCAGGCCCTTGCACGACAAGAGGCGTGCGCGCGTAGCGTTTTGTCGTGAAGGCGATGATGTTGTCGCTGCCTTTGGTCGCCGCGATCGGATGATCGCGGGGGAATGCCTTGATTCCGGCCCGCGCGCGGCCGCGTTCCAGTGTCCCAACATAGCGCAACACCGCACCGCGTGATTGTGCGCGCCTGAATCGTGTTAACATTGCTGAATCGTATTGGGCTAACCGAGCAAAAAAAAGCGGCGAAAATTTTCCGCTGACCAATTTCTTCGGAACCAGGCTCTCGACCTCCACTTCTGTGATCTCCATTTCCGAACCGCTTTGGCGTGCAAGAATGAGTAATTTTCTGGCGACGTCCTGGCCGGAGAGATCGTCCCTCGGATCGGGCTCGGTTAATCCATCGCGATGTGCCTTTTGAACTAGCGCACTAAAGGGCGTCGTTCCATCAAAGCTATTGAAGAGATAGCTGAGTGTTCCGGAAAAAATACCCTCCACCTTTTTGATTACGTCCCCGCTCGCGATCAGATCACGAATCGTAGACATGACGGGCAGACCAGCGCCAACATTGGCTTCGTCGAAAAAATAGACCTGCCGTTGTCGCAACAGATCCATCAAGGCGACGTACTGCCGCCAAGGCAAAACGTTTGCGCGCTTGTTCGGAGTAATAATGTGCAAATTGGCACGGACAAATTCAGGGTAGGCTCGCACAATCGAATCGGCGGCCGTGCAATCGACGATGGCTGCGTCGGTCAATTCCAGTTTTGCGATCTCGCGTGCGAGTGCGCATGCATCCATTCGCCGCCGTGACGCAGCTAGCTTTTCGCGCCAGCGTTCCAGTTTGATGCCGCCGCCATCGAGAAGAAAGCGTTTGCTATTCGCAACACCGATCACCGTGATGTCGAACCCGCGTGAGAAGAGATACTGTCTTTGTTCATGCAGCTGCCGGAGAAGGGCGCCACCAATATTGCCGGTGCCAATGACAAAAAGCGCAAGGCGTTTACGCCTCTCAAAGAAAGCACTATGAATGATGTTTAACGCGCGTGACTGCTGGGCTGTGTCGACCACACACGAAATATTTCGCTCGGAGGCGCCCTGGGCGATCGCGCTGATGTTGATGTTATGGCGCCCAAGTGAGCCGAACATTTTTCCCGAAACACCGGGATGGCCTTTCATCTGATCCCCGACGACCGCGATGATTGTCTGGTTCGGTTTTTCGTCGAGCGACGTTAGTTTGTAGTGAAGTTCCAATCGAAATTCCTGTCGAACGGTCGCAATTGCTGCTGCCTCATCGGTGTCTCGGATGGCAAAACAGATGGTGTGCTCGGAAGAAGCCTGGGAAATGAGAATGACATTGACTCCGCGGGATGCCAGCGCGCGAAACAGTCGCTCGGCAGTACCCGGCACGCCGACCATGCTCAAGCCGCGAAGAGTCAGTAACGTCAGTCCAGCGATGGAAGTAATTCCTTTCGCCAGGTGATCGCCATTTTTGGCGGAGCGCGAAATCAGTGTTCCCGGCGCATGCGGACGAAACGTGTTCTTGACGAGCAATGGGATTCCTTTTGCCACAGCGGGCGCGATCGCCGCAGGGTGAAGCACTTTGGCGCCGAAGTATGACAGCTCCATTGCTTCTTCGTAAGTGATGCGTGGCAAGACGAACGCAGATGGAACAACGTTCGGATCGGCGCTGAGCACGCCGTCGACATCAGTCCAGATTTCAATGATGTCGGCCGAAAGCGCCGCGCCAACAATCGCTGCGGTGTAATCTGATCCGTTCCGGCCGATTGTCGTTGTCTGACCGTCGCTGGTTGACCCGATGAACCCAGTCACCACCGCAATTGGCCGGCTGGCTCCGAACAGGTCAGCAAAAAATCGTCGAATCGCGCGATTGGTTTTTCCGAAGATCACATTCGCGTTGTTGAATTGATCGTCCGTGACGATGAATCGTCGAGCATCAACGAATATTGCGCCATGAGACCGGTTTAGATGTGCCGCAGCAATTACGGCCGATAGTCGTTCGCCAAAACTGGCGACGAGATCGAGGGCTCGCGGTGGACTGTGGCCGAGAAGTTGAATGCCGTGAAGAACTTCACGTAATTCACCGAGGAGTATGTCGACCTGCGCGCGAATACGAGCGGCTCGCCGTTTTCCAAGCAGGTCATCGATGGCCGAGCGATGACGACGAACAATCTTTTTGAAAGCTGCTACATAATTTGGGTCACTCCTGGCCGCCAGACTCGCACATTCGAGCAGCTGATTGGTTACCCCTTGAAAGGCGGAGACGACCATGACGAGCGGCTTCCCGCGCGCTTCCTCGCGGACAATCTCGGCCACAGCGCGGATGCGGCTGGTCGTTGCGAGCGATGAGCCACCAAACTTAAGAACTTTCATATCACAGATAAAACCAGGGACAGTCGTGCTGCCATCAGTCCCCAGCAATAAACAGGCGAGACTGAGTCATCGTTCAGACCGTCCGTCTCGCAAGTCGCGTTATTTAACGTATTAACAGCAGAATTAAAAAGGTAGGGGCGATTGAACTCAATCGCCCGGCTTCAAGATTGCGCGACGAGATTTCTCGGTCCGATGCGGACTGGCGGTGACTCAGGTTGACGAGGTTATTTACGGCGACAATTGGCGACCGGCATCGTCGCGGAGTACGCGCGAGACCTATCCCTATTGCTTCCCCAGCGGGGTACTTACTTCTGTGCCCGGCGGCGGCGTAAATTCGAATTGGCTGGCTGGAATGGCAGCGTGACCGGTGTTCCCGTAGGTGGTGACGATACGGTCGCCGTTTGCCTGAAGCATGTCCGTGCGCTCGGCAAACAGATCGTTACTCAAATGCAGCAACAGTTTTTGAAAAATGCGTTTCATCGAAGGGTTTCGCGGGGTCAAGTCAAGGTCATAACCTTTTTCCGATTTCTCGCCGGTGATGTGAAAGGTGTGTTCGACGTTTTCCAAATTGAGCGCGGTGGTGATCGCTGAAATCGCGGCGTCCAAAGGCGAGCGCTTCGCCAGCGAATAGCGTTCGGCCGATTTGAAGTTGGGATAATAAATCCAAAGCTGTTGTCCATCGCTCACAGTGATACTGGGAGCGTTGCCTTTTCGTTCGACGCGAAATTTGTTGGGCGCCTGGAACCAGATTTTGCCGCTGCTGTTGATCGGCTCATCGAGTAAATGGATTTTTCGTTGTTCCTGGAAATCGGCTTGCATGCTCGGCGCAGCGGCGCGCTTCTCACGAATGCGCTCGAGAAGCGTCTTCACGTCCGTGGGCGACAACGGCTCGGCCTTCACGCCATCGGCGAACGAGGCGAGGAGAAATAGAAGGACAACAGCCTTACGCATGTTCCAGTTCCAAATACTCCTGCGACAGTTTAGGTTTTATCGCCACCGCCGCCGGCAAAGTGAAGAAGATGGTCGCCGCCAGACTCCAGAACAGGCCAATGGCGCAGGCAATACCAAGCTCGCTCAGGGTGGGGTTATGCGCCCAGCCGAGCGAACCGAATCCCGCGATCGCGGTCAGGCCGGCGAGAGCAACGGGTTTGATCACACCAGTAAGATCGCGCGCCACTTCGTTGCTGCGCTGCCAGACTAACAAGACATAGATACCGTAATCCACACCGATAGCCAAAACGAGACGAAAGGCGAGGACGTTCAACAAATTCAAGGGAAGGTGAAACAGTTTCATCGAAGCAACCATGGCCGCGACGGCAAGGGCAAGCGTTATCACCTGCACCAGCCAAAGACGCAAGTCACGATAAAGGACCGCCAGCAGGGAGGCATCGAAGAGGGCCATGAGCGCGCTGATCAAAAGCAACTGCCGATGGGACCAAGGCACCAGGTCCGTCAACGTGTAGCTCCAGCCCGAAAGGGTGATCGGAATGCCTGCGACCGGAAGTTCGTGCGCGAGCACGTTTTTTTGTTCCTGGGTCGCCACCGGTGCGTTGGTGGTCACGAAACCGGTAGTGGTGAGCGAGTCCTGCGCAAAGTAGCGTTCGACCAGGAACCACCAGGCGGATGTCGGCGGTAATTGCGTCCGCCAGGACGGAATTTTGTAATCGGAAGCGCTGGCCGCCTGAAGCTGATTAAGCAATTCGAAAGCTGAGGCGAAAGCATCGGCGCTGAATCGATTTTGGGTCAGTGCATTTTGCAAAGCATCTCGGGCCGCAGGAAAATCGATCGAGACCAGCTGCTGACGGTTTCGTTGCATCTCGCGCGGCGAAAGGGCGAGCGCGTTGGGAGTGGAATAGCTTTTGATTTTGCCGGCGCGTTGCAGGTCGGACCAATGCTGTGAAATCGCTTTCCAGAAATCGTGCAGTTCCTGTTCAGTCGTTGCCCGAACGATTCCAAGGACCGGTTCCCAGCGAACCGGCATTTTTTGCATGATCAAACTGAGCGCAGTCCCGGCGCGACTGTGCTTCGGCTCTAACGATCGCGCGTTGGCTTCGAAAGTAAGCGGAATTTGTGGAGCAACCGCAACAATCAGCAGCGCCATCAAAATCGGTAGGCTTACTGCCAGAATTGGCCGCGGCCGAACCAGCATACTGTGCACGTAGTTCTTAACGAGATTTAGGATCCAATCGCTCCGCCGCGGAATATCTCCTCGCGGCACAAACAAAAAGAATACGGTCGTCATTAACAATGCGGCGGCAGAAATGCCGATGGCGATTAGAACGCCAAGTTGGATGAACCCGGAGGAGTTACTCAAGACGAGTGCAAGGAAACCAACCGCTGTCGTAAGCGCGCCAAAAAAAACCGCACGGCCAAGACTGTGAACGGCGTCGGCAATTGCCATGCGATGTCCGCCCCCTTGGCTTCGTGACTGCTGATAACGTCCGTAAATCAGAATCGCGAAATCGACGCCCAGGCCAACCAGAATCGCGCAGAAGCCGACCGTGATCATATTTAGCCGATGAAAAATCAGCAGGCCGACGGCAAGCCCGATCAGGCAGCAAAGCAGCAGGGAAAATCCCATCCCGAGGAGCGGCAACCACCGCCGGAAACCGATAAAAAAAACCGCACCCACCAGCGCAATCGAGCTCAACACCGTGACCACGATGTCATGACGCATGCTCAGTGAAATTTCGGCAACATAAGCGGAACGTCCCGTAATGAGTACCTCCAGTTTGCCACCGTCCCAGCCTTCCAACGCAGTCGCGCGGAACGCGTTCACTTGTTTCATCAGCTTCTGACAATCGAAGGCGCTGATGGTTGGTTGGTTCGTCACCGTCGGAAAAACGCGCATCGTGGAATCGGACGATGTGAGCGGCTGGTCCGTTTCCATCGCGGCATTGCCGGCAAACGGTTTGAGTGAGGGCATGATTAAGCCCAGCGGATCGAGTGTCAACTCGATCTCCGGCCGCGGCGAACCGCTCTCGATTTCACGTCGCAACTGCGCGAGGCGCTCCTGAATCTTCTGCGGCTGAAGCAGGGAAACGGCGCGATCGAAATCTTCCGGCTCGAGATTCAGCAAGAGCGGAACGGCAATTCGTTGCAAATCGCGCACGCCATCGGGTGTTTCCATCGGTGACCCTGCCAGCACGCGCACGCACCACGGTTGAGCGCGCAATCTTTCTACGAATTTCGGGGCAAATTCCTCCAGCTTGTCCACATCCTCGGGTTGGCAAAGTAGGGCGAAAGTCAGCTCACGCGTCTGGGCAAACTCGCTGTTGTAAGTTTTCAGTCCTTCAACCGAATCAAAGCCGCGCGGCAGCAAATTCAGCACTTCGGTATCAAGCCGCAAAAATGCAATCAGAATGGTAAGGCTTGCCACCACAATCAGCGCGACCACGCTCCACATCAGGCCGCGGCGTTCTGTGACAAAAAATGCAACCTTTTCGCTGAATGGCATCGTAAGAAAGCGCGCTCCGACCGCTTTAGAAGCGCAGCATGAAAGTTTCCGGGCCCTCGCTCACCCGCACAATGTTTTTGTCCGGATGGCTCAAGACTTCTGCACGTAAGGCAAGCCAACCGGCGGCGCGCGCCGGCGGCTGTTGGATCGTCCCGGACCAGGGAATACGCGCGAGTGGGCCCTGCACGCGAGCGAACGTCGGATCAGTGCGCATGGTCAGCAACGTCACGCCAGGGCCTTTGCTGAATGTCAATTCGAAATCGCCCCGACTCGAATAACGAATCAGGACTTCACCAATTAGGGACGTCTTTGGGCCGCGATAGGAGAGCTGACCATTGCGAGCAGTCCAGGCATGGCTCGGTTGCGCGAATTGATGAATCGCGCATCCGCTAAGACACAACGCCATAGCCAGCATCAATGCGGTCCGGCCCATATTATGTAGACGCGGGTTTCAGCGCAGCGGCTTCGCTGTTTGTCTTCGGCACAAGCGAAAGCCGCGGGCACAGCGTCCATTTTCTTTGCAACCGCACGATCAGGTAAAAAAGTTCCATCCGCCATCGAATGGCGAAGCGATTGCTAACGTTACCACCAAGCACGGCATTCACCGCCGGTGGAATTTGCAAAAGGTCGGTCGGTGTAAGGAAAACTTCGATGAACTCTTTCCCAGCATACCATGATTCCACGAAACGCAGGTAAACATCCATGGCACGATTGACCAGGCGTTCATAGTGTCGGAACAGGCGTCGAGCCCTCTTCGGATGATCGAGCACTTCGTGCAAAACATCGGCCGCTTGCTCGCCGGCGAGGACGGCAAGAAAGACGCCGCTGCTGAAAACCGGATCAATGAAACCGGCCGCATCGCCCGCGAGCAGCCAGCGATCACCAGTGAGCTTCTCGCTCCGATA
Source organism: uncultured Verrucomicrobiae bacterium (assembly GCA_963781735.1). Taxonomy (GTDB): domain Bacteria; phylum Verrucomicrobiota; class Verrucomicrobiia; order Chthoniobacterales; family UBA10450; genus AV69. The sequence continues at coordinate 40,405 of CAWAHI010000008.1, forward strand.
AGAAAAATCCGCCGCGGTGTATACCTGTGAAACGCGTCGGCCATCGCCGATGCGGTTGCGCACAAGTGGTTGTTCGGCGATCGCGCGCTCGAAAAATTCTTCGGCAGATAGTCCGGACTTTTTGAAGTCCGCCGCTTCCAGCACGATGCCGATGCTGGTGCGGTCATTTTCAAGGGGAATAACCCAGAACCAGCTATCCAGCGTGCGAACCATCCGGGTGAGTGTGGCATCGATTCCAGCCTCACGTTCCAGACCTTCGTAGTGGGCAAAAAGCGACAGCTTCTGCAAATGCTGATAACTTCTTTTCAGCTTGAATTTGTTTCCGACGACCGAATTGCGCCCACTGGCATCGATTAGAAACTTGGCGCTGAGTTCACGCCCAATCTTTTTGTAGCCGGGATCGCCGGCTCCGGCCCGTTCAAGATCGCGAATACGCAGCGTCACGCCGTCGTCATGGAACGTGACGTCATCTACGGAAGTTTCTTCGCAAATTTCCGCGCCCGATTCGCCGGCATGATCAAGCATCATTTTGTCGAATTTGGATCGGGTCACCTGGTACGAACGATCAGTCCGGGAAGCGAACCCATCCTTAAAATAAAACTTGGCCGCCTTCTCTCCTCCTGCTTCCGCGATCTCGCCCCCAAATTTTTCGACAAAATGCGCGCGCAATTTTTCCTGCAGACCGAGCCGGGTAAATGTTTGCATGCTGAAAGGCAGAAGTGATTCGCCGATGTGGAAACGCGGAAATTTCTCGCGTTCGAGCACAATTACACGACGCCCCGCTTTGCTTAACAGCGTTGCCGCGGTGCTGCCGGCAGGACCGCCGCCGATGATCGCTACGTCATAGTTTTTCACCACCAGAAAATTAGCCGACTTCGCTACGAAGCAAAGCAGGTAGGGGCGATTGACCCCAAATCGGTGAACCGCCCCTACCTCTTGTCACTCCCACCTTTTCGTATTAACGAAACAATGCTGTGAAATTGATCGACCGTTTCGTCAGCCGCGAATTGATTGTCAGCCTCTTGTTCGCGATCTTTGTCCTCAGCCTGGTCCTCGTGGTCGGGAATATTTTCCGCAAGCTTTTGCCCCTGCTCGTCAATCACGATGTCCCCGTAGAATATCTCGTTAGTTTTATCGCCTATGTCCTCCCCTTTTCCCTCATCTTCACCATTCCGTGGGGACTGTTGACCGCGATTCTGCTGGTCTTCGGGCGATTGTCGGCCGACAACGAATTAATCGCGCTCCGTTCCAACGGCGTGAGTGTGCCGCGGGTTTGTATGTCGCTTGTCCTGATCGCGCTGGTTTGCACGGGGATAAGCTTGTGGCTCAACGTGCAGGTCGCGCCTGCCGCCCAGGAAAAGTTGCGCTCCAGCCTTTACGACCTGGCGACACGGAACCCGATGGCGCTCTTCGGCAGCGACCAGGTCATCGATGAGTTTCCCGGCCGCAAAATCTATGTCGGGAAAAAGGACGGCAACAAACTGGAGAACATCACCGTCTTCGAAATGAATGAACAGGCGCTCCCGGTGCGGGTGACATTTGCGCGGACCGGAATACTGGAAGCCGATCTGCCGAATAAACGGATTCTGATGAGACTTTACGATGCGCGTTACCAGCAGCGCGATGAGAAAGATCCGTTCGATCTGCGCAAAATCCGCGACGGCATTAACATGGCTGAGGGCACGCTGCCGATCAGTCTCGACGAGCTTTACGAGAAAGAGAAAAAACGGCCGAGCCGTTCCGCGTTGTCAATCACGCAACTGGTCGACCAATTAAAGAGCGCGAACAAGCGGGAACGCAGCGCTAGCCGCACGGAGTTGAACAAGCGCTTTTCGGCCCCGTTTTCCTGCATCGCTTTTGCCCTCGTTGGCGTGCCGCTTGGCATCACGGCGCACCGACGCGAAACCACCATCGGTTTTCTCATGGCCCTGGTGATTGGATTTTCCTACTTTGTTTTTTGGATCGTCGCCGACACTCTACGGAATAATCCCAAGGTTCATCCCGAACTATTGGTCTGGTTCCCGAACGTTCTCTTCATCGGCCTGGGAGCGGTTCTCTTTTTCCGCCTGAGTAAACGCTGACGGATTACTGAAACGTTGTAGCGGTCGAACCGGCGACGGTGATAGACCCGCCCCTACAACAACCTGCCAGTCCGGCTCGAACCGCTTGCTGCCGTTGCCGCGCGCGGCTATTCTACCCGCTCCGAATTCTGGCGCGTTCGTCTAGTGGTTAGGACACAGCCCTCTCAAGGCTGGTGCACGGGTTCGACTCCCGTACGCGCTGCGGCATTTTTCCCTCGTAACACGGCAAAACCGCGGGCTTTTCCTGACAAATTCCTGACAAAAAAATTACCGGAGGGAAACCAAAAAGCCGTAGACAGTGAACTCATCGTCGCCGCGCAGGACAGCACGACCTCGAACCCGCTGGCATCTGCCGGAACGTACCAGACGGGGCCTCGAACGGCGGAGGCCAAGGCGGAACGAATCGCCGCTTTTCTTATGCTCTGATCCCCTCGACCGAAGGGAGGATTCGGCCGCTAGGAGATCGCGCTGGTGCTCTGGCCGGCGGTCACGCCCCGATCAATCAAATCCCAAGACCTTGACCGTGGCCGTCGGTTTATCCCCGAGGATCTCATACTGGATCTTCACCGATGTGAGGCGCCCCTTGCGTCCCGGAGCATCCGTCGCAGCCGTCTGTCCTCCTGCCTTTAGGGTTCCGACGCTGGTGAGCGTCGCGTCCTTGCGATTGTCCCAGCCAAGGACGACGCTTGTGATCTTTACGTCAGCGCCCTCGACAGAGAGCTTTACCTGCTTGACGTCTTTCTGCCATCGACCCCCTTCGGTCTTGATCTCCACGCTGGGATCGGCGGAATTGATTGTCTGCTCGCCCATCACAAACCACTCGTCAGCAGCTCTGGCGGTGCCCACAGCCCCCAATAGGACGGCGGACGCGGCGGCAACGCAAAACGCTGCCAGATTTTGGATCTTCATATTTCTTTACTCCTTTTTCCCATGATTCTGAGTGCCTGCCAGTCGGGACGATAGTCGGACCTTGGTCTTAGTCCTAACGATCGCCTGAAGAGGACCGCGAAGATGATGCTGACCTTGGGTGTTTCACGGCCTACCCCGGCGAGTTCATCGGAGAGTGCCGCTCTGCTGGATAGGCTTGAGATTTGGGACACTCCTGTCACTTATCGCTCTCTCCTCGCACTTATCAGGAGTGGCGAGACGGCGCTACGCATTACACTTTGTAATGTTTAGCTTTGAGAGCATGCAAACGTCATTTCTACTTTGCACGGTCGCTGACCTTGGGTCTCGTTAGCTGACTCCTTACCAATGTCGCATGTGGATCAAAAGCAAAGTTGGCGGCAGCGTTCCCAGCCGCCTCGCTTCTGCCAGCGGGGCTCGCAGAAGGGTTTTTTCCGGCTTACCCACGATGCTCACGACATCCCGCACCGCGACATTACGCACGAGGGTCTATTGATTTGCTAACCAGCAATGTTGCGAAAGCGCCGCTTTGCGGCGACCAACTCAGGCGGTACGCCGAGCCACTGGGCAATCTCGAGCCGATCGTCTGGAAAAACGCGTACCTCGATGGGCGAGCCTGCTGTTACTAAGCGGTGCAGGTTAGCGTAATCAATGAGTGTTGGATTGATCGCGAGAATGGCCGATTTAATTGGCGGATGATGTGCGTACGCAAGACGCCGATAAGTGGATACGCCAACAATATATTCGTAGTTAAGATCAATTTGATCGACTCCCGACGTATCAGAGAAGCGATTGAAAGGTCCATGTAGCTCTACTTCGAGTTCGTTCAGGACAGCCACAATGTCGCTAATTACTTCCTGATTGAGCACCCCGCGTGGCCGCCACACTAATAACCGCTGGGCTTCATGAAACTGCACTCCTAAAGGAAAAATCATCGCTTCGGCACCGAACGCTATGCCGATCACAAGTATTGCATATTTTCCGTGGATTCTCAAAAAAGTCGTGCTGTATGTGGCAAGTTCGAATGCTCGCCAAATAGCGGGTAATTTGCGCTTCGAGTTGTGACGCAGCTGCAGCACTAACGGGCAACATTACATCTTGTGAAAGAAAACGACTTGATGCGCCGTGAGGCGTGTGTATGCGTATCTCCTTACCTGATGCATTATCTAATCAACCTATCTGAGGAGACTGATCATTTGCTTCGCCAGCTATGCAATCCGCATCGAGGTGCGCAAACTAAACCGCTTGCGCCCGAGGACTTTCTGTCGGCGTTCGTCGAGGAGCAGTTCGACGACCTGTTCGCCCGTCGCGAACGGGGCAAATCGGGACAAAATAACGAGGCCAAAAATGCCGTCCGGTCGGCCAAAGAACAGGCCGAAGCATGGAGCGAGGCTACCATCGCGACCCATACTGCGCTTCAGGCCATGGAAAAATTGGTCAGACAAGCGACCGCAAGTCCATAGACCATATCTGCCCGGACGCGGCCATCAGTGCGTCGCCATCGAGAAAGTCGCTACATCGTCTAATCTGACGAACTCCTGACTGCATTCTTGGCAAAACAAAAAAAGGTTTTGAGGAACACGCGCCTGCGGCGTTTCGAGCAAGGCTTTGAAGAGTGCCAGACCGGAAATGCGAGTGAGCATTTCACGCTGGATCAGTCTCCAGAATAGCACCGCCCAGCCGCTGGCGGCGATGGCGAGATCGGCATCGGCAATCGCGCGTCGATAAATCCGGATCATCCTGCAGGGCGATGAATGACGGACACCTCGGAGAATACCTAGCGAATGATGTGAATGGGCCGGCGCGTCCGCGCAACAAGTTGTCAGGCGACAGACTGATGGACTGACCTGCACCCATGAGGTACCGACGTTCGACTGTCCCGTTCAGCATCGGCTGATATTTGTCCGTTCCGGGCTTCGATGAAATTCGGGTAATCCGCGATTGTCAGCCTGTTTCCCTCTGGAATTGCAGGCGACACGCCTCCCGCTACAGTTGTCGCTTATGCCGTACAAAGATATCAAGCCGCCAGCTGGGGAAAAAATCATAAGAGGTCAGAATCTTAACGTCCCGGATCGACCGGTGATTCCTTTCATTCGCGGCGACGGCACCGGCCCCGATATTTGGGCGGCGAGCGAGCGCGTCTTTGATGCCGCGGTCGAGAAGGCTTACGGCGGCAAAAAGAAAATCGCGTGGTTTGAAGTTTTTGCCGGCCAGGCAGCGAAAGACAAATTCGATACCTGGCTTCCCGACGACACGGTAGAAGCGTTTCGCGAATATCTAGTTGGCATTAAAGGTCCACTTACCACTCCAGTTGGCGGCGGCATCCGATCGTTAAACGTTGCGCTACGTCAGTTGCTCGATTTGTACGTTTGTCTCCGACCGGTGCAATACTTTAATGGCGTTCCCTCGCCGGTAAAACACCCGGAGAAAGTCGACATGGTCATTTTCCGCGAAAACACGGAAGACATTTATGCCGGAATCGAATACGCGGCCGGCACCGCGGAATCAAACAAGATTCTCAACTTCCTCGCCAAAGAGTTTCCAAAAGAATTCGAGAAGATTCGTTTCGGAACCAAGGAAAAAGCTAACAAGTTTTGGAGCGAGGTCGGAGCAAAGGATTTTCCGACGGACGTTCGTGTCGGCGTTGGAGTAAAACCGGTGAGCTACTCGGGTAGCGTGCGGCTGATTCACAGCGCCATCAGCTACGCCATCCGCAACAACCGCAAGAGCGTGACCTTCGTGCACAAGGGTAACATCATGAAATTCACCGAAGGCGCGTTTCGCGACTGGGGTTACGAGGTAGCCAAGAACTTCTTCGGCGCAGAGGAACTGGATGGCGGTCCGTGGTGCCGGATCCCGATGGGTAAACCAGGTGCCGGTATTGTTATTAAGGATGCGATCGCCGATATCACCTTGCAGCAGGTGTTGACTCGTCCGGAAGATTTCGATGTCATCGCGACATTAAATTTGAACGGCGATTACCTGAGTGATGCGCTGGCCGCGCAAGTCGGGGGAATTGGTATCGCGCCCGGCGGCAACATCAATTACATCACCGGCCACGCCGTTTTTGAAGCAACCCATGGGACCGCACCCAAGTATGCCAATCTGGACAAGGTGAATCCCGGTTCCGTCGTTCTCTCAGGCGAAATGATGTTCCGTTACATGGGCTGGACCGAAGCCGCCGACTTAATCTTGAAAGGCTTAAACGGCGCCATCGCCAGCAAACGCGTGACCTACGACTTCGCCCGCCTCATGCAAGGCGCGACGGAGATCAAGTGCAGCGAATTCGGAAAGAATATCATTGATCACATGTGATGCCGCAGACCAGCCCGCGTTTGCGGCGGAGCCTTGGAGAAGGCGGATGCTCACAGTTCGGCGATAACATCATCAAACACATGTGGCGCGTCAGCGCCTCGTGGGCATTCTCCTGCTCCTGCTCACTCTGATTAGATGAAAGTGAGTCCCAAGCGAAATGACCAAGCTCGAAGAATGCCGAATTCGCGAATCGTGAATCGTGAATCGCCGTAACGAACTAACCAGCACTTCCTCATTGATTCATTCGGATTTCTCTCGTCACTCTCTTCAATTAGGAAGAATGCCGAATTCGCGAATCGTGAATCGTGAATTGCCGTAACGAACTAACCAGCACTTCCTCATTGGTTCATTCGGCTTTCTCTCGTCATTCGTCATTCGACAATCGTCATTTCAATTGTTAGCTCCCGCTGATGAACCCGCTGTGGCAACGCTTCCAGCAATATTTTGTCCGCTACGGCGAAATCGGTTTTACCATCGATATCAGTCGGATGCGGTTCGGAGACGATTTCCTGCGATCGATGGGTGCGCGGGCGCAAAAGGCGTTCTCGGAGATGCGGCAATTGGAGTCGGGCGCAACCGCCAATCCCGATGAACGCCGCATGGTTGGTCACTACTGGCTGCGCGATCCCGCGTGGGCGCCGAGTGCGGCTCTGCGCTGGGACATCGAGGAAGCTAACGCCCGGATCAAAAAGTTCGCCGCTGATGTCCATGCCGGCGACATCACCCCTGCGGAGGGAAAATTTCGCCACCTATTGCTCATTGGCATTGGCGGCTCCGCCCTCGGCCCGCAATTCGTCGCCGACGCTCTGGGAACTGCTCATGACCCGATGGACGTATTCTTTTTCGACAATACCGATCCCGATGGTTTCGATCGAGTGTGGCCCAGGTTGGATGGCGCGCTCAATGAAACGCTCGTAATCGTCATTTCAAAGTCGGGCGGAACAAAGGAGACGCGTAATGGAATGGTGGAAGCGGAAACCCATTATCGCGCCGCCGGCCTGGACTTCGCCAGACACGCGGTCGCCGTCACCGGCGTCAGCAGTCAACTTGATCAATCCGCAGAAGAAAAGGGCTGGCTCGCGCGTTTCCCGATGCACGACTGGGTCGGCGGCCGGACATCGGTGATGAGTGCGGTCGGTCTGTTACCGATGGCGCTGCTCGGTTTTGAGATCGACGGATTTCTCGCGGGTGCCGCGGCCATGGATCAGGCGACGCGAAAGGACGTAGCGGAGCAAAATGCGGCGATGCTTCTGGCGCTGATGTGGTTTTATGCGGGCGAAGGCCGAGGGCTAAAGGATATGGTGATTTTGCCCTACAAGGACAGGCTTGCCTTATTCAGCAAATATTTGCAGCAGCTGGTAATGGAATCGTTAGGAAAAGAGATGGATCGAGACGGGAAAATCGTGCACCAGGGAATCGCCGTTTATGGCAACAAGGGATCGACGGATCAACATGCCTATGTGCAGCAGCTGCGCGATGGGGTTCCGAATTTTTTTGTCACTTTCATTGAGGTGCAAAAGGATCGTGCGACGGTGCCAGTAAAGGTGGAAGGCGATTTTACCAGCGGCGATTATTTGCATGGATTCTTGCGAGGGACGCGCAAGGCCTTGTTCGACAAAGGCCGCGAATCGATCACCATCGGTATCTCAGAGGTGACGGCATTTTCTGTCGGCGCCCTCATCGCGCTTTACGAGCGCGCTGTCGGCTTCTACGGCTCGTTAGTAAACGTCAATGCTTATAACCAGCCGGGTGTTGAAGCAGGAAAGAAAGCGGCAACGGAATTGCTGCAATTGCAGACGAAAGTGCGAGCAAACTTGAATAAGAGTCCGCGAACTGCCGACGATATCGCGCGTGCCCTCGGTGCTGATCCCGAGTCGGTCTATCATGTGCTCGTGCACCTGCACGCGAACGATCCGTTAGTCCAATCCGCCCAGGAAGAGGAAGTGGCCGCGGACAAATTTTTCCTGGCGTGAAAAACGAAGAAAACTCGGCCGCAAGGGAAACAAATCAGGAAATTCCTTGGGAAAATTTCGTAATGTTCGTGCGCCAGCTGAGTCACGACCTGCGCAATCAATTGAATGCGGCCGAGCTGCAATCGGCCTTGATCGGTGAGTTAACGAGTGACGAGGAATTGAAGTCGGAAGCGCGCCGGTTGCGGGAACTGATTTCGCAACTCGGCATCACGCTGCAGGGCTTGTCGACATCGGTGGCGGAGCCGCGCCCGACCTTGTTACCCTACACCGTGCAGGATTTCATTACCGACTTACAAACGAAAATTGGTCACGAATTTCCCGAGAAAGGATCGGCGGTGAAGTGGGATATATCGTCGCCCGAAGCGACACTAAACATCGATCCGCAATTAACGGAGTGGGCGGCAGTGGAATTATTCCGGAATGCTTTCCGGCACGACATGGCTGGCGATGAATTGCATGTAAAGGCTTCCGTCGGCGACCGAGGGTTTACCTTTTGTATTCGCGAACGGAAAGCGGGCGAAATTGATCCGACCCAATGGATGCAACCGTTGCAGAAGGTATCGCATGGTCACTACAGCTTGGGGTTGCGCCGGGCGCGCAGTATCATCGCGGCTCACGGAGGCGAGCTAACCGCCAGGTTTGATCCGGCTTCACGAATGCTGATCAGCACTATTACCCTCCCTTGTTCCACGGAAACCTCGTAGCGGGCTATTGAAAAACTCGAACCAGCACCGCAAACAAGGCTCGATGGTGTAGTGTCCGCCGTTTCCAGCGGATCTCGGTGATGCGCTGGCGACAGCGCACCTTATACCGGCGGTGAAAATGAGTTTGTACCTTTCCTTTGACGCGATTCACGAGGCGACCCGTCTCTTTCCCCATTCGGAGAAAGTTAGGATGAAGGCTTCTCGATAGTCTCGACGCGAGTTATTATGGAAGCAGGTGTGAGAACGAGTTTCGAATCGCGGCGGATTCTCATCATTGACGATGAGCGGCCGATCTTGATGACCCTGGAAGCGTTACTGAACCGTCACGGTTATCAAACGGAAACGGCGGCAACGGCCACCCTTGGTTTGCGTGCGATGAAGGCGCACCCGGCCGCCCTGGTGTTGCTCGACTTGCAATTGCCCGATGCTGACGGCCTGGAAACGCTGGACCGATTAAAAAAAGATTTCGGCGATTCGCAGGTCATCATTTTAACAGCCCACGATTCATTGAACAACGCGATCGAATCGATCAAGCGCGGCGCATTTCATTTCATCAGCAAACCGTACGCGCCTGAGGAATTGTTGAGTCTTGCTGAAAAAGCATTGGAGAAACGATCGCTTTTACACGAAACGCAAGCGCTGCGAGAAAAAGCGGAGCAGCTGGAGAAGCGACTGGAGTTGGCGGAAACACGGCTGGCGCCAGTGTTCAAAAGCAAGGTGATGCAGGAAATGGAGGAGTTGATCAGCGCCATGGCGCCCTCCGATGCCAATGTGCTCATCACGGGCGAAAGTGGCGTGGGCAAGGAAGTGGTTGCCAATGTCATTCACTCGAAGAGCCGGCGCGCCGGCAAACCGCTGGTGAAATTAAATTGCGCTGCATTCCCACAGACGATGATCGAGAGCGAACTATTCGGTTATGTGAAGGGAGCCTTTACCGGCGCGATGAACGATTTTCCGGGCATGATTGCAGAGGCGCGCGGCGGCACCCTTTTTCTTGACGAGATCTCGGAGATGCCGGCGGATTTGCAGACCCGTTTTTTACGGGTCTTGCAGGAACGGGAATATCGCTCGCTCGGCAGCACGCGCATGCAGAAAGCGGATTTTCGTGTCATCACCGCCACCAATCGCCCGATTGCGCAAGCGCTGGCGGAAAACCGGCTGCGCTCCGATTTGTATTACCGAATTAATACCTTCCAGATTGAAGTCCCGCCGCTCCGCGAACGGAAGGAAGATATTCCACCTCTCGTTAGCACTTTCGCGCAGCGCTTCGCCGCCCAGTTGGGAAAACCAGAGCCCACCATAGTGCCCGAAGCGTTTCAGAAACTGCTGGATTATTCGTGGCCGGGAAATGTCCGTGAATTGCAGAACGCGATGGAATACGCGGTCGTGCTGGCGCGGAATGATGCCATTGGAATCAAGGAATTGCCGACGGAAATTCAATTGCCGCCGGTGCTGCAAACAACTCCTGCTCCGGGGCGCCGCAGCGGGGTTGCGAGCCTGGATGATGTCGAGCGGGAGACCATTCTTCAGGCACTGGCACAAACACACGGCAACAAAAAGAAAGCCGCCGAGCTCCTTGGTATCCAGCGACCGACGCTTTATAACAAAATGAAGCGTTACGCGATCGAGGTCTAGGACGAACCAGACAGGATTAACAGATTAACAGGATTGGATTAGAAGAATTTTCCTCTGTAATCCTTAAATCCTGTCTCTATTCAGCCGTCCGCCGGTGGACTGGAAGCCGCAGTTCCTGTGAGTAAACTGTATAGATGTCGCGGCATCTCGAACAAATCCTGGCCCATGCGGAGCGGGAATTGGCCGCCGCCGGTGCGCAACGTCCGACCGATGTGCTTCCGGTTTATCGCAAATTTTTGAAACTGGAAGAGCACCGCTTGCGCTTACGCCAGCGCGCCGGTGACGGTGGCCGCGAAGTTTGCGCGCGCCGGGTTGATCTGATCGACGTGTTGCTGCGCCACGTTTTTGCGGCAGCCAATCATGTGGTGAATAACCGAAACGGTAATTCGCCGCTTGCTCTCGTCGCCTTGGGTGGCTACGGCCGACGCGAATTGAATCCTTGTAGCGATGTCGATGTCATGTTTTTGCATCGCGAACAAGGTCGGGGCGTATCGAAAGAGATGAGTCAGGTCATCGAGCAAGTCCTGTATCTGCTATGGGACATCGGATTCAAGGTTGGCCACTCCACGCGTACGATCAAAGAAGCGATCACCGCCGCCAATGCCGACATGGTGACGAAGACGGCGATGCTGGAGTCACGCCTGGTCACAGGCGATCGAGAACTCGAGCAAAAATTTCGGCAGCAGTTTCGGGCAAAATGCGTTGCGGGTTACGAACGCGAGTACATCGAGATGCGCATGCGCGATCAACAGGCGCGCCATGCAAAATTCGGTAATAGCGTTTATCTGCAGGAACCGAACCTGAAGAGCGGCTGCGGAAGTTTGCGCGACTATCAGAATTTACTTTGGATGACCTTCTTCAAGGAAGGCAGCCTGACCACAACGCATCTCGTCGGCAAAGATTGGTTGAGCGAACCGGATCGCCGCCGCATCGAAGCGGCCTACGATTTCCTTCTGCGCGTCCGCACGGAGCTGCATTATTTGCACCATCGCGCGACCGACGTTTTGCATCTCAACATGCAGGAGACGATCGCGCAACGGTTGGGTTACCCGCAGGTGCGCGGATTACTCCGCAGCGAAGCATTGATGAAAGATGTTTACGGACACAGCCGAAACATCTTCCGCGTGACGGAACGAATCACGGCGCAATTTGCGAGCGGGTATTCCTCGGCGAAAACGCGCTCGCTTTTCGGATTTTTGCCGCGCGCCAAACCTGCTGCCGAACACATCAACGGTTTTCTCATTCACGATCGTCAGCTCGACGTTGAACGAAAGGATCTCTTCAACAATGACCCGGTGGAAATGATGCGGGCGATTGAGATCGCACAAGAGAAGCAACTCGAACCCAGTCCCGAGCTTGCCGACATGTTGAGCAGAAAAATTGGATTGGTCGCGCATCCGTTCCGCTACGCCAGGGAACCGCGCGAGATCTTTCGCCGCATTCTATCGCGCAAAGGAGAAGTCGGACGCGCCTTGCGCTTGATGCACCGGTTGGATTTTCTCGGGCAATACATTCCCGAGTTCGGCCAGCTCACCTGTCTGGTGCAACATGAATTTTTCCACCGCTACACTGCGGACGAACACACTTTGGTCTGTATCGACAAACTCGACGCACTGGCGGGCACGGAAAATCGCAAACTGATCGAGTACCGGAAACTTTTCGAGAAACTGACCGATCCTTTCGTGCTTTACCTGGCGTTGCTGTTGCATGACACCGGCAAAGCGGTGGGCGCTCGCCCGCATTCGGAAGCGAGCGCGGTTTTTGCGCAACGCGTGGCACGGCGTTTTCAACTCGATCCGCGCGAACGCAAGATGCTGATCCTGCTGGTGGACCATCACGTCACCCTTTCGAACATCGCGCAACGTCGCAACATCGATGATCCAGTCACGGTCAGCGAGTTCGCCGCCATCGTCAAAGACCAGAACAATCTCGATGCCTTGATGTTGCTGACGCTGGCTGACGGCCAGGGCACGAGCGACGAAAATTGGTCTGATTGGAAGGAAACACTGGTTTGGCAGTTGTATCACGCCACCACCCAATACCTCGCAGATCGACATTCTTTCTACGATCGAGCCAAAACTGCGCGGGAAGCGCGCGAAACTTTGGTTCAGGTGCGCCTCGGGCCGGATTACAAGGAGGAAATCGAGGGGCATTTCGAGTTCATGCCGGACAACTATTTCCGCGCGTTCAAAGTCGCTGATATTGTCGCGCACGTAGAATTGTTCCGGCGATTCTACGACGCGACCTGTTTCGGAGAAACGCCACTTGCACCCGTGTTCAGTTGGGAACCGGTACCGGAGCAGGGCCATACAGTTGTGACCATTTGCAGCTGGGACCGACAGCAATTGCTCGCAAAAATTGCCGGCTCCATCTCGCTCGTGCCGTTGAACATTTTAAGCGCCGATATTTACACGCGGGGCGATAACGTTGCGCTCGATGTCTTCCGCGTGAGCGACCTGCGCGGGCGCGCGGTCACGAACGAGCGCGAGATGGCGCTGGTGGAATCAACCTTGCGGAAGGCCCTGGAAAGCGAAGGCTTCGTTTTGAGCGCGCTCTTCGAACAAGCACGGAAAAAGGGACGGCGTCCGGCGATGGCAGATCTGGAATTCCCCTCGCGCGTCAGCATCGAGAACCAGGCCGATCCATATTTCACCTTGATAGAGATTCAGACGCCGGACCGAATCGGACTACTGCATGACCTCTTGCAATGCCTGACCCGAAATGAAATTGACATTGCGCTCGCCCGCATCAGCACCGAGAGCGGTGCGGCGATCGATACGTTTTATGTGACTGACCGCCGCTCGCATAGTAAACTCACGGGAACCCAGCGAATGAATGCCCTACACCGGGAGCTGCACGCGGCGGCATTTGGCCGCTGACCATTTACTGGCGCGCCGTTCATCGCCGTTTACAATCCGACCCTGATGAATGTTCTGATTCTCGCCGCCGGTTATGCCACGCGCCTGTATCCCCTCACCTTGAACAAGGCGAAACCGCTTCTGGATGTGGCTGGAAAACCGATGCTCGCATGGGTGGTGGATAACCTCCGCGGCGTCGCTGGAATTGAAACGATTTACATTGTCACCAACGCAAAGTTCTCGGCTGATTTCGAAACCTGGGCAAAAAATTATCAGCGCGCGAATCCGGAATTCCGGTTCAAGATCGTTAATGATGGCTCGACTGGCGACGAAAACAAACTCGGCGCAATTGGCGATATCAACCTGGTGCTCACGCGAGAGAATGCCGTCGGCTCTGACCTGCTTGTAATCGCCGGCGATAATTTATTTCGCGAATCACTGGCGGGATTTGTCGATTATGCAAAGAAAACGCAGGCTACCGTCGGCGTACATCGTGTTGATGACCGCGAGGCAATCAAAAAATATGGTGTGGTCACGGTCGATGCGGACGGAGTCATCACGCATTTTGAAGAAAAGCCGAAGGACCCAAAGAGCAATTTGGCAGCGATCGCATTGTATTTTTATTCGAGGGGTGTGCTGCCGCTTTTTACCACCTACGTTGCAGCTGGAAATAACCCTGATCAGCCCGGTCTTTTTCTACAGTGGCTCTATCGGCGCGGGCCGGTAAACACTTTTGAAATCACCGGCCAATGGCTTGATATCGGGAGCAAGGAAACACTCGAGGAGGCGAACAGGCTTTTTGCCGAGCGTTGAAAGGTTGAGCGTTAAACCGTTAAATTGTTAAATGGTGAATCTTTTTAACGATTTAACGCTCTGGGGGTCACCGGGCCGCGGGCTGCTTCAGGCGTCCTTCGTCAAACTCGATCAGGTCGAAGTAAGTCTTGATATCTTTTTGTCCTCCGCCCCCCGCTTCTTTGAGAAAATGATTAAAGCGCGCGCGCTTGGCCGCGGTATCGGGATGACGCGAGATCATTTCCTGGTTCCAATGTTCGATTTCTTCGGTTGAGTGTTTCATCCCGTTTTTGTCGACCCACTGAAGTATCTCGCTGTCGTCATCAAAGCGGTTAGCAATCTCTTCAAAGTCGTCGCCGTCAAGTTTAAGAAAGGCGAGAAGATGTTTGTCGAACCCGACGGTTTTGTAGTTGTAACCATTGAGCAAACCTTTGCGATGCAGCCGTGCCTTATCGATCAACCGCGGCAAGTGCACGTAGCCGCCAAGTTTTTCGTACGGACTGCGGGGGTGCAGCTTCTGCATGAAGCGATCTACGTCGCAGGCAGCGGCCGCGCAAGACCGATTGCCTTTTCAGGCTCTTTCGCACCAGCCGCTTTCTCAGTGGGGAGCAATTCCGCTTGCTGTAAACCTCCCTTGCCAATGATAAGCTGACCGGAAAAAGCGCCGCCCTTCTCCACGTTAATCGCCTTGGCTGTGACGGTACCTTCCAGCGTGCCGTTCTTCCGAATCGTCACCATTCCGTCCGCCACAATTTCTCCCGACATCCGGCCACGGATCTCAATGCTCCCAACCCGGACTCTTCGGAAAAATTGTACCTGGGCCCGTTTTTCGATGACCATTTCGGAGGCCGAAAGTTTGCCCAGAATTTTCCCCGAGGTATAAATGATGATCGGACCGGCGGAATCCAGGTTGCCGCGCAATCGTCCTTCGATAACGGCGCGGCGACAGCAAACACTGCTGCTGCTTAAATCACCCTTGCCGGTAACATGTACTTCGCCTGTGGTCCGAATGGAACGGCTAAAGCTGGTCGTGATTTTGTAATCGCTCAGGTCGATGTGAGCGCTGCACGACGGGCAAATCGTCGAAGTCGCTGCGCCGCTTACCTCCTGTTTTCGATGGCAATCGAAGCATTCGATGACACGGGTGCGTTTGCCTTTCCATAGCGCGTCAAACCGCTGCATTAACGAAGCGGTTGCCGAAGCCGGCTCAGGCCGGGGATCAAGCCGAGGCCGTGGCGTTACGTTCGGCGCGGACTTGGGAGCAGAAGGCAAAAAGTGCGAGCCGCACTGGCGACACATCGTGCTTTTCGCGGCGGCATATTCATGCTGTTTAAAGCCGCAATGTGGACATTGCACACTGACTTTAACAGGCGACGACTTTGCCACGGTCTCGCTTTAAAAAGCTGAACTTATGCCCGTGCCCCGAATGCTGCCGTCTTTACCGGCGGCTCCTCGTGACGAATCACGTCCGGGCGCATGTGCGCCGGCTTGGAACCCTGGGAATTGCCGACAATGCCGGTGCCACTGGTGACTTCCGATTTCCCAATAAAGGTCGCCCCTTCCTCGATTACGAGACGTGCCGCTTTCAAATCGCCCTGCAACGTGCACCGCGACTTCAGCTCGCAGCGTTCGCCTACGGTGATATTGCCCTGCACCTTACCGAAAACCGTAATCGACTTGGTCTTGATTTCGCCGCGGATGTCGGCGTTCTCACCGATGGTCAGGACGCCATCCGAATGAATCTCACCCTCGACCTTTCCGTCGATCAGAAGTTCCTTCTGAAACTTAATTGAGCCTTTGATTTCGACGTCGCTCGAAAGAACGTCTTTGCCACTGTGTTCTGCCATATGTTTTGGATGCTCGGTTAACGTTGATTTTCTGCTTTCTTCGGGGTAGGCGACCCGACTGCTTTCCTCACTGCCCGCGTTTAGCGAGCCCTCCCCAATGGACGAGACGGGCTTTTGCGGGATGAATTTCTTTAACACACGACAGTATTGTGACTCAGTTCGCGATGTCAACTTTTACCTCAGGAAATTACATTTTTTATGGATTTACCACGCGGAAAAGTTTGAAGCGTCCGGTCTGTGCGCTCAGCCGCAAAAATGGGGGCACTTCACTGGATCGACGATCGAGTAAGTAACAAAAGGCGTTTGGGGAAATTGAATGTTCCAGAATCTGCGCAGAATTTCGCGCGACGCGATCTGCGTCGTATGCAACGACCCACTTAATACGATGTCGTTTTAGGATTTGCGCGAGTTTTTCCGCGTCTTGCGTTCCAAAAAATCTTGCGCTTTCAACCACCCCTTCAATACTCTCGTGCGCGCTCCCGCCAATTCCCGGTTGGCGCGACCAATAACTCAGCGCGGGCGAAAACCACCACGGCGCTATGAATGGCCCGCCGCATTGCGAAGCGATTGCGTGTACCTCGACCATCTCGACGTTGTTCTCTGTGCGTCGCGCCAATTCTTCGTCGGTAAACATACGATCCCATGCTTGCGCGATCGGAAATAACGCGATGATAAAAAGTGCGGTCGCGAATACTGGCTTGCGCACCACTAATAAAAGTTCCGGAACCGCCATCGCAAAAATCATCACAAAGAAATAAGCCCAACGCGCCTGCCAGAGGGTTAGCCCGAACGTTGCGATTAACAGTGCTTTCAAAAACCACGGTATATTTCGGTTCCGTTTTGGCCAAAACAGAAGCGGCACGAGCAAAAGGAGCCAGCTACACCAGCCAAACCAAATCGGATTCCCAAACGAGACGTGGGACAATTCTCCAATGGTACCGCTCCAGTTCCTCAGGGCGCTGGCGAATTCGCGATTCGGCCATTGCGGAATTCGTCGCTCAACCATGAATGCGATTGCGAGTATCGCGGCGAAAACAATCCACCCGATCCGTCGTTCGCGGATGAACAAAACGCGCGGCCGGAATGCCAATACTATCAGGAGCAAAACAATCGGCTCGTAAAGCGATACCCAGAGCGCCGTGGCCCAGCTGGCGCCGCTGACAATGCTCCACGATTTTGATGGTTCTTTTGCCAGGCTCCATTCCGCGCAGAGCGCGAGTGTAATCAATGTAATCAACAGTGCCTGGTGATCGGGCCGACCAAGCGCAAATCCATGCGCCAACATCGGGCTCAGCGCGTAGAGAATGAGCAGTCCCCAGCGAAATCGCAGCCGCATTTTTCTCGACCACCAGCAGAGAAAAATTCCTAGTGCGATTGAAAGCAGCGGCGATACGACTGCGCCGGCAAGATCGAGCGCATTGTTGCTCAACGGTTTCAGCAGCATCGCGGTCGCTACGATAAGATAATCGAGCGGTGCAGTGGTATGCGGAGAAGTTCCGATCGGGAAATTTTCAAAATCATGTCGCCTGACAATCGTGCCCGGGTGTTCAAAACAAATCCGGGCCCGCGTCATTCGCGCATAGCAATCGGCATCGACAAAATTGATTTGCCCGCCAAAAAAGACGTCACCGTAATTCGCGCAGCGCGTGACCAAAATCAGCGCGCTGATGAAAACGATTTCCGCCGAGAATGCCAGCCGACGCCGCACGCGCCATTGCAAATCCGCAATCGGCAATTCCGCAATTCGAAATTTCAGAAGCGGCGTAGATCAAACGACCACCCAGATGGTAGGGCGAGATTCTGTCGAGCCGTAGAAAGCGACCGTGAACGTTTTGGTTTAGCTCGGCTACGGCCTCGCGCTCGCGCGCGCGCGTGGAAAGGACCGTGGCGGTGACAACCGTTCGGTTTTGGCCACAGAACCGAACGTGATGGCGTTCCTTGGGGCTGCTGCCGACCGGTCTCTCAAAAGCCAGATCTTCCATTCGTCCGACGCTTCGATAACGCGCTCCTGCAATCCGGGATAGTAACAGGCTTGTTACTTTATTTCGTGCCGCGATCCCTCTCTCACCGCATCAGATCTTTGCCTTCGATGTTCGATCTTTGATTTGCGTTATGCTGTTCGTGATCGTTCTTTGCGACAAATAAAGGAATGGAAGAGCAGAGCGACAAAGAAATTGCCAGCAAGAAGCAGCGAGATCAGATGCTGAGACTCGTCGCGAAGGGCTTTTACAACGAGCTCATGAACTATGGCGTCGGTCAGGGTGAGGTCATCAGGGTCGCTTCGCACTTGCTCGACAACCTGTTAGCGAAGGAAAAAAAACCCGCAAAAGACGAAGGCTACTACAACGGGATCTTCACGCTCGCGTCAGTGAAAGACGAATGGGCAGACTATAAACAACTCGCGGTTCAAGACGTGATGCTTCGTCCGCTCCGAAAACTGGTGGTAAAGAAGCTTGTCCGCTGGCTTAAGGACCCGGCCGTACGCGAAAGCTTTGTCCCGGCATTCCCGCAAAACGAAGGCGCGTTGCACGAGTATTTTATCCAGCCGGCGCGCGAATATTTCAGCATCGAGCACAACGGCGAAGCGGTGGGAATTGTCGGCGGCGAGAACATCGACAGCACAGCGGGCAAACTCGAGATGAAGAAGCTGGTCGGTGAATCTGGCTTACACGGCAAAGGTATCGGAAAGCGAGCGACCTTCGGCTTTCTTTACCACGCCTTCATGATCCGGAACATGAACAAGGTTTACATTCACTCGCGCGACATCAACATGCGGAACATCAATCTCAACAGCCGATTTGGTTTCGAACTCGAAGGAGTGTTTCTCGACGACATCACCGTTGGCGACAAACGACAGGACGTAGTGCGCATGGCTTTGTTCAAGTCGCTCTGGCTGCAAATCTTTTCGCAAGGCGCTTCAGGCGAACCAGCCGGCTGAGCATGAGCGATCAAGTCCAGATTCGAAATTTCATCGATGGCGAATTCATTGCGCCCGCGGTTGTAATTCGTTTCGCGGAAAGAGAATATCAAGCTCGGCTATAGAGCGGGGCTTCCTCACGAGCGGCAAATATGTTTCGCTTCCAATGACTTTTTAGTCATAGCGGCGTTGAAGTAGTAATCGCGAAATTCACCAACAGGGACGCAATTGAATATTTTCCTAGACATTTAACGCCAGTGCACGACAAGTAGCGGCTTTTCCAAGCCGAGGAGCACAGAACTAGATCCGCTTGCTCTGCTCCCGGAAGCATCTGTCTTAGTTCAGTGGTTTTGCTAGGGAAACCGACAACACCGGGAGAAGAAGAAACCTCACTATCTATGAAACAGTGGCATAAAAGCGCGGCATACAAAGAAGCACTCAAAACTCTTCTTATCCCGATTTTCCTTAGCACGGAGCAGGCGATGGAATGGGGATCCCATCTCGACGCGAAGCAACACACGAAGTTGACTCAAACACAATGCGCCTTGAGCAACGCTGCGAGAAGTGAGTGCAACACGGAACGCAAGCTCCATCTCGCCATGCAATCGCAGTTAATGCGCGAGGCAGCGCAAGCATTTGTGCCAGCGTGATTCCGTTGGGATTGGGAGGGGAGCCGATCCAGCCGCGGTGCGCCTGTCAGTCCATTAAACTGCATTTTCGCATAGTGTGTACTATGTTCCTCGCAATGTGCCATTTATCTTGACACCATGGCGCCGTCTTGTTCAAGATTGCGACCGAGATCTGGATTAGATGAGGACGTTTCTTCCCGCTAGCTTCTTCGGTTCCTCCAGATTTGGACCTGAACCTTAATCACCGGGAAGCAAAAGAAAACAATTCCTTATGTATCATCCCCCCCGAGTCTGGAATGCATCAGCTGCGATTATTCATCGCAACGATATTTCTATTGTTTGGTTTATCTTTTTCTGTTTCGGCCGCAACGCTGCCGACTGGTTTTGTTGAGACTACCGTAGCCAGTGGGATTGCTTCGCCCACAGCAATGGCAATTGCACCGGATGGTCGGATATTTGTTTGCTCACAAACAGGAGCATTAAGAGTAATTAAAAACGGAGTATTACTAGCCACTCCCTTTGTGACCCTCTCCGTGGACTCGGTGGGAGAGAGAGGCCTTTTGGGTGTTGCCTTCGATCCCCATTTTACTTTGAACCATTATATTTATCTCTATTATACAGTTCCTGGGACCCCCGTAACCCCCGCACACAATCGTGTGGTTCGGTTCACCGCCAACGGCGATGTGGTTTTACCAGGCAGTAGGGTAATCCTCCTTGAGTTGGACCCCCTCTCCACAGCCACCAATCATAATGGCGGCGCCCTTCACTTTGGACCCGATGGCAACCTTTATATTGCCGTGGGAGACAATGCCAAGGGGAGTAACTCTCAGAATTTGAGTAATCTTCTTGGAAAAATTCTTCGCATAGCTCCTGACGGCACAATTCCTCCTGACAATCCATTTGTACAATCGACCACGGCCCGCCATGAGATTTGGGCATTGGGTCTTAGGAATCCATTTACGTTTGCATTCCGAGGGACGACAAATTTTATGTACATCAATGATGTCGGCCAATCGACTTGGGAAGAAATCGATCTAGGGCAAGCCGGTGCAAATTATGGCTGGCCCGCGACCGAAGGACCAACGACCAATCCAGCATATAAGAGTCCGGTTTATTATTACGGCCATAATGATGGGTGCGCGATTACTGGTGGAGCATTTTATTCGCCCACTACATCCAATTTCCCGTCGTCCTATGTCGGTAAATATTTTTTTGGCGATTACTGCTCAGGCTTTATTCGAATGCTGAGTCCCGCAACAACTCAGGCCACTGACTTTATCACCGGCGCATCACAGCCAGTGGACATTCAAGTGGGAGCCGACGGTAGCCTTTATTACCTCGCTCGTGGCACAAGCTCCGTTATGAAGGTTCGTTATACGACAAACCTCTCGCCGGTAATTACCACTCAACCGACTTCACAACTGATTTCAGTGGGTTATCCAGTTATGTTTTCAGTCGCTGCCAGCGGCCCTTCTCCCTACAGCTATCAATGGAAGAGAAATGGCGTAAATATCACCGGCGCTACAGCCTCATCGTACAGGATGCTCCGACGACTTTGTCAGATAATGGCGCGCAATTTCGAGTTCGAGTGAGCAATCCGCATGGCAATATTTTGAGTAATGTAGCGACGCTCTCTGTGACTTCCGATAAGCCACCGATTGGACAAATACTTACGCCCGTTCAAGGCACAACTTACTTCGGCGGTATGGTGGTTCACTATTCGGGCTCTGCTTCTGATTTTGAAGATGGAGATTTGCCGGCCTCAGCATTTACTTGGCAAGTGGACTTCCACCACAACACCCATATTCATCCATTTATTCCACCAACAACAGGAAGTAAAACGGGTACGTTTACAATTCCGACTCGCGGCGAGACCTCTTCCAATGTGTATTATTTTATAACTCTCAAGTTGGAGGATTCGGTCGGCTTAACCCGGACCGTCATTCGCAACATCTTACCACGGAAAGCGAATATGACTTTTGCTACCCAACCAGCAGGCCTGAAAATCACTTTAGATGGCCAAATTCGTATGACACCATTTACAGTGACTGGAGTTGTGGGAATTAAAAGAGCAATTGCAGCACCAAGCCCACAAACTGTGAATGGATTGAGTTACGTTTTTCAATCCTGGTCGGATGGACGTGGCAGAAGTCACGAGATTAGCACACCCGCTGTAAATACCACATACACGGCTAACTTTGCTAGACCTTGATAACAGAGTCCGGCCCGATATCGTGCAAAATCCGGCGTCACTGAAATGAATCAACGTAGGCTGACAGGGGGTAAGCAAAAGCTCGATAGAGGCGCAGGGGCGCAAATCTGATTGTCGTCAGCGGGCATCGAGCTACTCATCACAGGATCGTGATCGCTTCTGCCCATCACCACGATTTGACCTCGGGCGTTGATTGCATGCGCTTCGATAAATACGACGCCGAGAGCAGCGGAATCTGCACTGTTTAGATCCACAATTCCCGTTTGTTTCGTCCAGATGAACGCGTGCTCGCCTGCAGCGCGGGTTGAAGTACCCAAAACCTGACCAAGATCGCTGATGTCCGTTGCCCTGCTGGAGTCTCCACCAGGAAGAACCCTGGCCGGTGTGATGACTAGCTCACAACACGTTTACCAAGTCAGACCGCGCAAAGACAAACGCGGCGTCGATCTGATTTCCGATGGCTGCCATTTGGTCGCCGGTGATAGGGTGATCGTCCAGCCGAGCGTCAGCCTGCCCTGATTTGAAATGATCTTCTGGTAATCCAATTACGAATCCAAAAGCGGATTGAGTTGGCGATTCTATTTCAGCACTAAGCCGTCAAGGAATGAGGGCGTACGGATGCGGGTACGTAAAGGTCGTTTTATAGGCCACGCCGTTTATTGCTGTGGTTAGAATCGCAGAAACCTGTGAAGGTGTAGAGTTAGGCGGAAAACCTTTTCCTAAATTGTAGAAGTCACGTCCCTCTTTACACTGAGGCCATTGCGATCCAAAACCCCAGGCCGTATTTGTGAGTGTGTAAACGTTATTCCATGAGAAGGATGGTTCTATTAATTCGTGCGTCCAGAACGGAGTTCCTGTGACCAGGTTGATCGGATGGCTAGGATCCGGGCGGTTAGGATCTAGCCCGCAAAGATCGCCCTTTCCTCTCCCTGGCTGATCTAGCACGGTGAGGCATCGGTGAATCTGGTAGGCATCGCCATCGCGAAACACGAGTAATGGCCCACGGTCGTTGAAATGGGTAAAATATATAAGAGATCGTTGTTCGCGTGTTATCCGTGATAACAGAACCCTTGAGGTATGGGCCAGCCACAGTATTCATATTAGTCACGCTGTATCCTTTCCACTGATTGGGTGTCCAGTTTGCCGTAGCATCTTTTAAGGTCCCACCGGAAGACGTAGCGCTTGCACGACCTGAGGCGAACAAGTGGGGGGCGTGGCCTTGAATATACGTCCCGTTACCCTCCGTGTCATTAACGTCCCACGGAGAACTGCCATCAGCAGAATGTAATATACCCCCACGTATCCCGCCGGCTCCCATTGCCCGAAATAAAACAATACTACCATGATTAGGCAGACTAGCGTCATGACCATCCCAAGTATTGTCGTGAATTAGTGCGTTGCCAGACCTATAAGAAGCAGTTGGGGGAATCGTCCAGTGGTTTGTATTGTTGTAAATCTCGGCACAGCGAGTTCCGCGAGACTTTCCGCCTTCGGTTCCGTGCCAACCCGGCCTCGCATTGGTCCAGTCATTGTGACGGATCACAAATCTCGCTCCAAATTCCGCGTCACTGCCGCCGCTGGTCGTCTTCAGTCCGTTTCCAACGATCGTATTGTCCTCGAAGAAGAAGAAGTTCTGTGTCCCAAAATATGGATAATCCGCCCAGGATTCAGCCCGCGCGTTGCCTCCGTTTCCATATCCCGCATGGGTGACATAAAGACACTGAGAACTGCCTTCAGCCTGGATCACATTGTGGTCTGCGACCCCCATACACCAGCCCCCGACCTGAATACACCGGGAATGAAACGTGATCGAAATAGCAATGATCCACACGCATCGTATAATTTGGGGCAGCGCCCGAGCTGGTTAATTGGACAATGCCAAGGTTGTTTTGGACCCCCGACACGCCGGGCTTGAATGTGAATCCTGTAACTCGACACTCGCTGGGTAGGATTTAGGCTGAATTGCAGAAGGCCAGATTGATTTGTGTTCCTGGGGGAATTGTCCATAATTACCGTCTGATTTACGATATTTGGGTTTGACGTTCCTGCTCCGGTAATCCGTCGTTTGACCCTTAATCGTAATCCCGACCGTAACATTTATCCTGCTTGTCCAGATTGCCGCTCCGCCCGGCAGAGAAAGAGTGGAGGGCACCACAACCGTGTCACCATCCCTGGCGCGAAGGATTGCTGCTTGAACATCGGATTGATTTGCGGTCGCAGCTTGCAAGGTCGCTGCGGAAATACTTTTGGGTGTTAACAGTAAAGTGCAGGTAAAAATGATCGCAGCGCAGGTGTTGGCATTTGTTATCATACAAGTCGTTCCCATGCCGACTGAATTCGCTTCGTCAAATCAATTTTGCGATTAAATCTTAAGGGGCCTCTCGGACAGTCAGGGCGGACTTGGGTGCCATCTCTATTCCTTCCTGCTCTCTGCGAATAACTTCCGAGAATCCGCTACAGCGTGAACTCGGTACGCCTTGCGGAAGGAGGAAGACCATTCGACTCGATGTTTGTGAAAAAGCTTGGCACGCGGATCGGATTCCGGATGAGCCGGTAGGTCGGGTACGCTTGCATTTTTCGATAATCCGCGTAACAGAAGCTCGACAAGAAAGGCGCCGCGTGCATGCTTCGGGATGAATCGTTTTTTCCTGTCTCGCTCCTCATCAGCCGTGCCTTTGCCATCCGGCATCAGAGCAAATTACCTCCTCAGAAGAATCGGTCTTTGGGGCGTATTCATCTTGTTGGCCAACCTCGCGCAAGCGGGCAGCCCAACATGGGACCTTAAACCCGACCTCGGGCGACTGGAATACCGCGACAAATTGGACGCCCGCGACTGTTCCCAACGGGTCCAGCCGATACGGCGACATTTGCGTCTCTCTAATACGACGGCCGTTTCTAATTCAGAGAATACAATCGTAGACGGGATCACTTTCGCTCCGGGTGCGAGCAGCTTCACAATCACCGCAAGTTCCGGCTTGACGCTCACCCTTAACGGCGTCGGCATCACGAACGATTCTGGGATCACACAGAATTTTGTTGCTGCTCCTTCTGGGGCCGCCCAACGCAATCAGATTGTTTTTCAAGAATAGCGCAACGGCAGGGAGTGGGACTTTCTTTACCATGAACGGCGGCGCGACCCTCGGATGGAAGCCCTGGCTGGACACTTTTCGATGACTCCTCGAGCGCGAGCCATGGCACTTTTACCAACAACGGCCCAACGGTTCAGGGTACATTCGGAGGGGGCGCCACGATATTCAACAAGAGCGCGACCGCGAGTAACGGCACATTTATCAACAATGGCGGCACGGTTAGTAGCCAATTCGGAGGCGATCAAGGCCTCACGAATTTCAACGAAACCTCAACCGCTGCTAATGGTGTCTTTATAAACAACGCCGCCACGGTCAGCGGGGCACACGGCGGCACGACTGCATTCGGTGGCAGCGCGACGGCGGCGAACGGCACTTTTATCAACAAAGGCGCAATTGTCAGCGGCGCGGCAGCGGCTTCAACTCGGGCAGCGGCATGACGCGGTTCTTTGCCACCTCGACCGCTGGTAATGCGACCTTTACCAACAATGCCGCCACTGTCAGCGGCTCAGGTGGCGGCTTCGAAGGAGTTTCACGACGACCTCGACTGCGGCGGTAATGCAACTATTATCAATAATGGCGCCACAGTCAGCGGCGCGGGCGGCGGCTTCACGTACTCTCTACGACACATCGACTGCGGGCAATGCCACCCTCATCGCCAACGGCGGGACGGGCGGCGGTCTAGGTGGGGCAATTTTCTTTCAAGACAATTCGACTGGTGGCACATCGCGGGTTGAGGTGTTCGGTAACGGCAATTTGGACATCAGCTTTCATAAGCTGCTCCAATTCCCGGGCGTGGCAATTGGCTCCATCGAAGGCGACGGAAATGTATTTTTAGGAGCTAATAATCTGACCATGGGTAGCAACAACTTGAGTACCACCTTTTCCGGCGTGATTCAGGACGGTGGTCAAAATAGCGGCACCGGCGGTTCATTGACCAAGATCGGCACAGGAACGCTCGCTTACGGGAGCCAACACCTACACCGGCAACACGAATATCAACGGCGGCGTGTTGCAGGTCGATGGTTCGATTACAAGCAACACGTTTGTCAACCACGGCGGTACACTCGCAGGGACAGGAACGGTTATTGGGAATGTTACCAACAACCGCGGGCACGGTCAGCCCGGGAGATGCACCAGGCACGCTAACCGTCAACAACTACACGCAAATGGGCGGTGGTACTCTCCTGATCGAGATTGCAGGCCCGAACACCGGCCAATTTAGCGTTCTGGACGTGCTCGGAAACGCGAACGTAAATGGATTTCTGGATCCTGTTTTTCTAAACGGTTTTATCCCATCAATTGGTGACGAGTTCACGTTTTTGAACTATGGATCGCTCTCCGGAGCGTTCAGAATTCAGAACGGTGGGATTTTCAATAACGGTATGGAACGTTGGGTAGTAACCTATCACGCGAACGACGCTGTTCTAACGGCGACAAAATACGTTCCTGATCAGGGATCAACATTTGTGCTTCTGCTGTTTGGCTTGCTCGGTCTGGCGAGCTATAGGCTAGAGTTGTTCCGCGCATAGCCCTGAGTGTTGAGCGCGTGAAGTACTGGGAGATCATCGTTGACAAGCTCTCTGCTGCTGGCTGGTCGTGGGGCTACTGCAACACCGTCACGCGTGATGGTTGGCGCTGGTTTGTCGAAGCCCATAGCGGAGATGGTCGCCGCCACATTGTGCATTCTGACGAACTGCTGAGTGCATTCCTTGAATTGGAAGTGATCTAACACCACGGGCGGCAGTAACACGGCCAGTGGCGCATTCGCGCTGATTTTCAACAGCACCGGCAACAACAACGCGGCCGCCCGTGCTTGAGTCCGTACATCGATTGGCGTCGGCGTAGCTGTTGACGAGGTAATCAGGGAGTTGGCGTAGGCGAAGGACGCCGATGATGGCCCTTCCCACGTTCCTTCTTTAGCGTCGGCGTCGGCGTCGGCGTAGCTGTCGCGTCTGGTGTTGAAGCAGGGGTTGGGGTTGGCGTGGGAGTGGCGGTGGCGGTTGGAGTGGGGGTAGGAGTTGGAGTTGGTGTCGGACTAGGTGGCGGCGTTACGATTGGAATCGGGGTTGGCGTGGGAGTGGCGGTTGGAGTCGGGGTCGGAGTAGGTGTGGGAGTTGGTGTAGGACTTGGTGTTGGCGTTACACGGGAGTATGGAGTTGGAGTTGGTGTCGGTGTTGGAGTTGGTGTCGGAGTTGGTGTAGGTGTTGGGGTTGGGGTCGGTGTCGGAGTTGGGGTTAGGTGTTGGAGTCGGGGTTGGTGTCGGCGTTGGAGTTGGTGTTGGAGTCGGTGTCGGAGTTGGTGTTGGTGTTGGGGTCGGCGTCGGTGTCGGGGTTGGTGTTGGTGTTGGGGTCGGTGTCGGACTAGGCGAGGGGCTAGCCATCGGGCCGATATACTTGGTAGCGATCACCACGTTGTCGTACCATTTCTTGTTGACGCCGTTCGCTGTGCAGAGCGTGCAGACTGATGCGACGCGAGTCGATCTTGAGCGTGCTGATCGAGCGCATGAACAGGTTGGGAAAGTCGCCCGCCAGCTTGCCGTCGATCCAGTACTTCACTTCGCCGTCGTTCTTCCCCGGCGTGTTCGCCTTGACCATCATCTCGTAGCAGTACCAGCGGTCGCGCTGCGGTATGAAGTTCGGGCAGGGGTTTGAAGTCGGGATACTGCGCTGGATAAGCGAGCCATCGCCCTTGTTCCGATGCGCGTCGGGCAGCACGATGCCGTCGGGATACCAGTGGTCGCCGTAGTTGCTCGCGCTGCTTCGGCCAGTAGGCGTAGATGTTGATGTAACCCGGGGTCGGTTTCCCCGGCGACTTGGCTGACGTTGTTTTGCAGCAGCAACAGGAAAAAGCCCGTGCCGTCGGCTGGCGGCTCATGCCCGGCCGTCGGGATATTCGCCGACTATGCGGATTCCGTTGTGATTCGAGCCTGTGACGTGTAATCCGGAGTCGAACTTATTGTAATCGCGGATGAAGAGCGTGTCCTGCTCGGGCTGAGCGAGTTTTTAGAGCGTGTCGGCACTTCGGTCGTGCTGATCGGCAGCGCCAACTCGAACGCCTTGCTGCCCGCGTAATAGTTACTCGGCTCGGTCGCGATCCGCATGTTGCGCAGCCGTCCGCTTCGCTCCACTTTGCTAGTCACTGGTTCGGTCGCAGTGTAGGACTCGAAGTCGTCCGCGAGGATCACCGCCGGATCGCTCGCGATGTTCTTGTCGCCGGGGTAGCGCGCAGCGATTCCGATATCTGCTGGCGCTGTTGTTGGCGTTGGTCGGTGAGAAATGTGATTACAGCCGAAAACGACACGAACGTGGTACGTCGGATTACTGCGAACCTCACGAATGCGTTTGCGTAGCTAAAAGCGCGCCACAGCGCGTCGCAACAAACACCAATGTAGCGTTTTTATTTTCCGCCCGGCGAGAGGGAATGCGGGCTTGCTGATTATTCGTCCACGCCAGCCTTCGTCGACGGCCACGCCTGACTTTTCTACCATTACGCGCGCGTGCGCGATGGTTGTGACGAAAAGACAACTCAATTGCCGAGACTACTTCCAGACGATTGCCCTCGCGCGGTATTGAACATCGCTGGCAATAATTGGTGTTTAGCTCACTCGCAGTCGGCGCAGTTGAACCGCAGCAAGCAGCGCGAGCAAAGACAGGCTCGTCAGGCCAAGGGTTGAGCCGGTGTCGCCCACTAAGCCGATGGCATAATCACCATTGTTCGTGCCGATACGGAAGAAAGAGCTAGTAACATCCACGCCGGGCGCTTCCGGCGCAGTGAAATCAAAGCGCGCACTATACAAATCAAAATGGCCTATGTTCGGTTGCAATACTGCGCCGAACAGAAAGTTGTCAAACCCGCTGACAGCGGCCGCTGGTTTTGTCACGAGCGGGTTACCCAATTTGTCCAACACGGAACCTTCCACCGGCCCCCAAGGCACCAAGTTCGCCCCATTCGTATCGAACCGCATCACGATATACAAATCCGTTGCGTTCGCGAAAACGCGCACGCCGGTGTTGAAATTGAAGGTTATCGAAATTTGCTGCCCGCTTAACGGGAATGATGCAGCAAAGGGAACATCGGTTTCTGCGCCGTGGACGATACGAGGTGAACCAAAGTTAATCGGAACTGTTATTTGGGTTATCAGGTCTGCCCTTGCTGCTTGAGTCAGCGACAGAAGTATCAGGTACGAGTATGTAGCGCATTTTCATTTGTGAGTTCATTCAACCGTTTGGCCGATTGTTTGACAATTAATTTCTGTCGCGTAAGGCTCGGTTTGAAACAGCTAAACCTGCTCCGCACGCTGTGAGCGATATCGCGGGTTCAGGCGGGGGAATGCGCGACCTGTCTTCTTCAACATCCTTCGACCCGACCGCGAAACAGCACTGAACGGATTCAGAAAGAGAACGAGAGAATTTCAACCACGCCCTTTTTACTTTCGCATTTTTCTCCCGGCGACAAGCTCGAGAACTGCTCGGCGCAATTTCTCGCGGTCTGCTGGATTGTCCGCGTCGAGTTTAAGGTTCATCGCCCCCGCGATGGTGTCAGCGTAAAGCAACGCCCTGCTGTTCGACCGCGGCCTTGTCCAAGGCGTAGTTTCGCCGCGCAACGCGATCATATCTGTCCACTTGGTCGGCCCGATCAAGAATTTCCTCCGCCGGCATCGTTTCTGCCTAGGCTCCTTTCATGGGCTGGATCTTGCGCCCAAAGTCTGCGACCTGTGGCTTTACGATTTTCTCGTAATCAAGATAGCTGAGTTTAATAGCGTCGGTATTAGTACCCGCTGCGAAAACGATGTGATCTTCCTGGGCCAAACTCTTATCCACATACGTTGACACATCATAGAGATTGCCAAACGGCGGCATCGCTCCCAGCGCGCAATCGGGGAAGAGCGACTTGAATTCCATTTCGCTGTCCAGCGAGACGGCTGTGCCCATCGCCTTTGCGGCCTTTTCCAAGTCAATTTGATGATCTGCTGAAAGCACTGCCATTACATGCTGTTCTCCGGATTTTACCATGACAACTTTGGCATAGTGCCGGCCTTTCACGTGCTCGGCTTGGGCGATCCTTTGGGCGGTAACAGCTCCCGGGTGATGCAGGATCTCGTAGCCGGCCTTGCTTTCGTTCAAACAATCGATTAGTCGCTCGGGTATTTTCATAAACGGCCTCCAATGCCAAGCTATCACTTTCTCGAGCGATCTCTACATTCGACAGCGGAATTCGCTCGACACTTGTCGCCAGATTTTGGAAAGCTGCCGCAAAGACAAAACCTGAATCGGGCTGGGCCTTCAGGATGAAGCAGTAGTTCGCCGAGGACGACTATGCTTACATTCTGTGGACCGAAATCGGGCGACGCACCATACGTGATCCCGAGTGGGATCATCACGGGTGGACTGATCGGCCTCTTCATAGTCATTGGGTGGTCAAGACGATCTAACCAATCGATGAAGCCAACGGCCCCATCGCGTACAACTTCAGCCTGTTTGCTATGACACCCGGCTGTGGCTTATCTCTTTCTCGTTAGGCAAGGCGACGCGCTCGCCAGCGATGCCGATTTGAGCGATTTACTTATGAAACACGCTGTTTCGTAGGTGACAGCGCATACGGGAGTCGACCAAGTTTTGCTATTGCGCGTTACTGCCTATTATTGTGCGCAAATCCGCATGAACCTGCGCGTTAACTGTGAACCAGGGAAATGAGCGGGTTGCTTGAATCACGCAGTTCCTGTGTCCGAATTCACTCCCTCGCGCGCGCGCGATAAGTTGTGACGAAAAGCTTCGGTCTCACACAGCGAACATTCCATTTGCATCTTGGAAGCTGCTGCGTCTGCGAGGTCAAAGAGTGTCCGTGTCAGTCGCAGTGTTGTTGCCCGTATTTGGATCGATGACTTCTGTCGGGATCGAGACCGTGGCGGTGTTGGAGATAGAACTTGTAGCAGATGCGCTGATAGTCCCGGTCGCCTTGTAAGTAATGTGACTACCTGAGGGCATAGCGACTGTTTGGGCCACATCCCCGCTGCCGGTCGTAAAGCCTGTGGCACCGCCGCCTTGTGTCGCGGTAAATGTCACCCCGGTAAACGTGCTGGGGAAGTGGTCTTGGATGACCGCTCCAGCGATATTGCTCGGGCCAGCGTTCGTCACAACGATTGTATATATGTCTTTCGTTCCTGGGACAGCGGCAGTCTTGCCGTCGGTAACCGTAACTTTCAGGTCGGCTTTGACGGTTAGGCTGTCGGTATCGGTCGCGGTGTTATTCCCGAGATTTGGGTCATTGACTCCAGCCGGCGGAGTAACTCTTGCCGTATTGGAAATGGTGCCGGTCGCACTCGGATTTACCTTCCCTTTCGCCTTGTATGTGATCTTGCTGCCCGACGGCATCGCGACTGTATCGTTGATATTGCCTGCCCCGCTCGCGCTAAAGCCAGAAGCACCGCCCAGTTGAGTAGCCGTATAGTTAACGTTCGTAAAGGTCGTCGGGAAAGCGTCTGTAATCGATGCGCCATTAACGGATCCGGGTCCTAGGTTGATGACATTGATCGAATAAGTGTCTTGCGCGCCCGCGGCGATTGCTGTTTTCGAATCGTTTACAGTTACCTTAAGATCGGCCGGTGCCGGGCACGGTGTCGGCGCCGGTATCGCGAGCATATCGGCACGCCGTGGAGTGATGCCGCCTGCTTGGCCCGCATAGGGACCACTGCTGACTATAAAGTTCTGCAAGGCAGCATTCTGGAAGTCTACCTTGTATATCTCCATACCACGTATTTTTAGATCAAGCGCGACATGCAGAGTTGCATTGAAGTCGTCAGGTGAGCTTGCGGGGTATAAAGTTTCGCCATGCGTCGGGTTGGTCGTCCAGTGCAGAAAGAGTTCGTTGGCGGGAAGATAGTTCGACGTAGTCGTACTGCTCTGAAGCGGAGCAATCGAGTAGGCAAAGTGGCAATTGTAGGTGTTCGCCGCATAGTCGCTGACCTCCCTCATCGAGGTAGCCGGATCTTCAGCCGCATTCGATGGGTTGAACGGCGGAACCGGCAATCCCATCACAGTCGTGCTAGGGAAGGCGCTCATGTAGAAGTCGATGATCTGCTTCGACGATGATTTCCAGGCATCCACCTCCGCCTACGTCGAGCCGAGAGCCGCCGTGTCCAGCAGTCCTGGCGCGATGTCCCACTCGTCGTGATTACCTATACCGGTTATTATGATGTAGGAGACGGCGGGGTTGCTGTCGTAGCGCGCACCAAAGTCGGTGATGAATTTCTGCCACCGAGTCATGAACACGGGGTCGCCAGGAACAGGAATCGTGTCACCGATGGCTCCAGGTAGTGTCCTGCATAGTGTAGGACTGCGCGTTGTAAGGAGCCGCATAGAGCCATGCGGGGCAATCTGTACCAGCATTAATAGATATTCCGCATTTCTTGTTATTCGCAGCCGCCAATGCAACTGCATCATCTAGGTACTGCCAAGTGTAGGTATCTGGAGTTGCTTCTATGTCCGACCACCTTAGCATGCCAGCGCACGCCATCGCAGTTTGCGTTGCTTATAGCGGTTCCTGCTGAGGTGACTGCTTGGTTGGTTGCTGACAGTTTACCACTTGAGAAGATGTACATACCTTTCGGTGCTTCCTTCATCGTGCCAGCGTGGGCTGATGCTGTGATCAGACAGAACAGGAGAATCAATTTCGGCAGCCTGTTCATCGTTTAATTTGTGTCATGGTTCAGGGTTGATTGGCAACCGTTTTGTAAAAGCTCCGAAACGAAAGAAGCGTTCTTGATGGCTTAGCGTCTTACCGATCTCTTAAGAGCAGCCGCATCTGCATGGTGGGCGTCGCCGGGCTTTGAGCCGCACCGTCACGACGCACATCGGCACGAATGCACAAATGCGGTCACTGGGCGTATTTCCTAACGACAACGGGGCATACCGGAGTAGCGGCAGCCACCCGCTTTGGCCAGAGAAAATCCTTTTTTTGACCCGCAGGCCACCGCAAATTGTCCGAAAAGTCGCTACCATCTTAGAAGCGATATTCAACCACGCCCCTTTTGCTTTGGCATTTTTCTCCCGGCGACAAGATTGACCTGGCCGATTATCTCCACAGCGATAGGAGTTCCATCATCGGTTGCAATGATTTCCTGAACTCTTTCCACGACACCTCGACGCTGGAGTCGTCGCAATGGCTTGACCACTCGAACGTAGAAAGTGTGAGCATCCTCGGCAGAAGGATTGGATTGCCAAAATCGTCTGCCGACCCCGATTTCTAGTAGTCGCGCTTCGCAGTAATCCGGTTCTAGCATTCTGGCATAATGGCTATGGCGTGATTGACAGTCTGGCAATGGCCGCCTAATGCGGCGTTTTTTGTTCGGGCGTCCCCGGTCCTGAGATGAAGGCAATCGGTAAAACGGTCGCCCACCGCAGAACGGGATCGGCACATATTTATTTTATTTTCGCTTTAAGTGGTCATATTGGATTTACCGCATTAGCCGCATCTACTGCCTTCCGAAGCTGACCGCAATCCACTATGCTGACCATCAGCGCCGACAAGCTCAGTGCTGCTGGCTGGTCGTGGGCTATTACAGTACTGTCATACGCAATGGTTGGCGCCGGATTGTCAATGCGCATCGCGAGGTCGCCGCCACATTACCGATTCTGACGAACTGCTGAGCGCATTGCTTGAGTTGGAAAAGGTCCTTCTGTAGTGTTTTGCCCCTCCAAAGTGCAGGATTTGCTTGACATTGGGTCGCGAATCGCGTCAAAAGGCACCTTAAATAGGACCTGGATCGGGCCGGGACGTTTTGCTCCCGGGGGTCGCTGACCCAATCTAGGCAGTGGCTAAGAAGTAACCGCCTGGAGTAGAAACTCTAAAGCGTCGCGAACGCGATGGCACGTGTGCCGTACAGGTTGCGCGGCATAGCGTTGGCAGCGTTAGCGCGTACCCAAACTTGGTGTTCGAATCCGCGTGGGTGGGTCCTTGTAGAAATCGACTTCCCATTTCGCATTCGGCGAAGCAATCGGCATCGATAAAATTGATTTGCCCGCCAAAAAAGACATCACCGTAATTCGCGCAGCGCGTGACCAAAATCAGCGCGCTGATGAAAACGATTTCCACCGAGAATGCCAGCCGACGCCGCACGCGCCATTGAAATATACACGATCCGCATTCCGCAATTCGAAATTTTAGAAGCGGCGTGGATCAAACGACCACCACGGTAGGGCGAGACTCTGTCGAGCCGTAGAAAGCGACCGTGAACGTTTGGTTTAGATCGGCTGCGGCCTCGAGCGCGCGCGTGAAAAGGACCGTGGCGGTGGCAACCGTTCGGTTTTGGCCACAGAACCCAACGTGATGGCGTTCCTTGAGCCTGCCGACCCGTCTCTCAAAAGCCAGATCTTCCATTCGTCCGACACTTCGATAACGCGCTCCTGCAATCCGGGATAGTAACAGGCGTGTTACTTTCCAGAATTGCACCACGCTGTCTGCGATCACACGCTGTTAGTGACGCGATAAAAACCTCTTCACTACGCATCGTGGTGTTGATGGCAATCCTCGCCCAATTCCTGGTTTTGCACCCGACGGTCACAAAGGCTGCCATTGGTCACAGTGAAGGTCGCCAATGGTGGATTTTTTTCATGCGGATGCTCGTTGCTTCGTTGGTAAACAGTGAACGCATGAGAAAGGTGATTTAGGATCTGATTTGGTAGACTAAGGGTGCGTGATCTCTTTTGTTGCATAATTTGGATTCTTTTAGGCTCGACAAACGCTATCAGTCCTTCCAAAAATCGTTGGAATAACGTGCACTTGGAGGAACAAAAATTCGGATTGATTTTCCTCGGCGCCTGTTACCAACAGACCGAGAATCTGGAGGATCCAG
>CAWAHI010000009.1:0-103679 GCA_963781735.1 uncultured Verrucomicrobiae bacterium
TCTTGCCTTCGGCGTCTTTGAGCACAAGCGTAATGTCACCATCGTCTTCAACTTTTACGCTGTCGAGGCGGCCAGTGACGTTATACCATTTTTGTTCAGCTGCGATTCTCGTATCCGTCTTGGGCGTCAAAGGCACATCGGGCCCTGGTCCTTTCCACTGGTAGATCTGCGATGGCGTAACTGATTGAATAGTGGACTTGTCCGAAGGCACAGGCGACGGATCGGTTTTGACCGGCCAGCGAGTACCGTCCTTTTGGCCCTGACACTCACAAGGCGACACGAAAGTCACTTCACCCGCTGTCACGGATTTTGTGAACGCTGGGCCAATAACAAAGGCCACCAACACAGCGGGGAATAGGGCGCCCTTCACAGCAGTGAGTAGACCAACCGCGCTTACACCACGTCAACAGTGATCTTGGAGACGTGGTGCTTCTTCAAGCTCGATCGCACTTCTGCCTCCAGCTGCCTTGGATCCACTCCACTCGGGATATAAAGCAGGAACACCATCTGTCCCTTGTCTTCGTAGAGCGCGGAACTCTGAAGCCGACACTTGTGGGAGACGAGCAACGATTGCACCGCACCAAAGACCGGCTTCGGATCCTCTTGGTCGTCGAGTCGGATCCTGACCCGGCAACTCGAATGCGAATCAAGCCAGTAGACAAGTAACCAACTAAAAGCGGTAACGAATACGGCCATCGCCCACGATCCCATGCCGCACGCAAGCCCGACTACCACGACCATGATTGCTTTTCCGGTAAGTTTCGGATTATCGAGCAGGGTCCGAAATCGCAATAGCGCGCCGATGCCGAAGATCACAAACGCGAGCGTTTGGCTGGTCCCGCTCAGTTCAGCGACAACCGCGCCGACCACGCCAAGGAGTATCAGCGCCTTGCGTTCCTCAAGGTCGGAAAGCGGATCGGCGAGCGACGCCCGCCGCGGATGCCACGCGATTGCGTACGCACAGCCCACCGCCAGACTTAGGCTGAGGAACAGCCGCAGAATGAATTCTGGATGCCCGAACTGTTCGACGCTGTGTTGGATCGACAGCCACGAATTGCCCTTGGGGTCAGTGGTCCCCACCTTGGCCATCTCTTCCGCGGGGTCAGCGGCGAATGCTGCCGAGGACAACACACTTGAGAGGACAATGACGGCGACCGCCGCAATTGGGCGTCGCGCCCATCCAAGATGGCGATTAGGGCAAAAAAGATGTTCCAGCATTCTTTAGGGGTTTTTTACCAAAGTCAGATTCCCTCCAGACCAGGCATCAAGCCAGCACAGGCCAGACTAAGGCACTGGTTTCGTTTGATAACAACGCGAAAGTTTGGCTCTTTCCTTCTTCAATGGGTTAACCTGACCTCAAAGGCCTGCGCTCCCAAGGAGGAGGCCAAGCCTTCGGTCTGGCCGGCGAGATACATGACCACACCATTTCCATTGGTCAGCTTGGCGTGCATCTTCCCCTCGATCAGGGTGAGTCCGGTACTGATTCCATGGAAAGTTCCGGGGAAGTCGGAGAGCTTATTTAGGTTATAGACTTTGCCAGTGGCAGAGATCTTTTGGGCGCCTGATCCCCCAGCGCCAAGACCAGAGATGGTGAAATGGTGCCGCTGGCCATTGTAATCGAGCGTACCTTTTCCGGCTGCAACTGAACCGTAATAGGCAGCGGACCACTCCTGAATTGTGACAGTGGCCGAGGGTGGCGTACTCGGGGCTTTGGTCTCTGATGCGCATCCGGCGATCAGGAGGAATGTGAGACTCGCGAAAATGGAATTGACGAAGTTAATTTTCATGGCTTGAACGCTTCTGATGGTTTTTTGCAGTGTTGGATTAATAGTTGGCTGTAATTTCGTTAGGATTCTTTCATTACAAAAGGCTTCGGCAATAAGACTTTGGTCGTAGCCGCGTGAGCGCGCTTGCCTCGATCCGGTCAGCGAGCGTCTGCGCATGACAGACCAAGCCCGACCTACTGCAATCAATCCCAATTTAAGCGACCGGTTAGTCTGACCTACATTTTGCGCTCTAAACCACAAACTCCCGACCTGGAGAATTCAAGCAAGGACAAGCTTGCCGGCGATAAATTTCACATTCAAACGAACCGGACGCTTCACCGACAACACTCTATAAGACATAATTTCCCCGGTTGAATTTTAGCCTTGGGTGACCTCGCCGGGGCCGAGGATTTTGAAACCCGGCGCGCTTTGCGTCTTAGGACCCACCGGTTGATCGGTGAAGACGAGGGTTGTGCCGGGAATGACGACCGAGCGCACTCCAACAATAAATTGTTGGTCGATGCCGGATTTCTGCGCCATGTCGGCAATGTTTGGATCGTTCGCCGCTGGTTTGCCATCGACACGAATCCATTTCGAACGGCCCTGGTCGTCCCGGCCATCGAGGGCGCTAAAGATGTGCAAGCCTTTGATCCCGACACTTCGGATCGTCGAGCGTCCGATTTCGACGCCGTTGCGATAGACGTAAACCACTTTGTCCGGTTCCGAGACAAGGATCGTCACGGGTCCGCTGCCTGATTTCTCCGGTGTCCAGGTGAATTGACCCGGCGCCAGCCCTGCGTCGGTCGCCGGCGGCGTGGTCTGCGAAAAGAGCATTCCCGGGTGAACTGTTTCGCGCGGCGCGGAGTGCTGGTCAGCGATGATGACGGTCCCGCCTTTCGTCGTCACGGTGTAGAGCAGCTTGGAAAATTCCAACGGAAGCCGCACGCAGCCGTGCGAATCCGGATAACCAGGCAGATCACCCGCGTGCATGGCAATCCCCGTCCAGGTTAGTCGCTCCATCCACGGCATCTCGGCGCCTTTGTAGATCGTTGAGACGTGATCTTTTTCCTTTTCCAGAATATCGAATACGCCAGTCGGGGTGGGATGTCCGGGGCGACCAGTGCTTACGCTGGTGCGCGCGATCCGGATACCGTTGCGATAAACATAGGCAACCTGTTCCGGTACGCTCACGACAATCAGGACAGGGCCGCCCGGTGAGCGCTCCGGCTCCCAGACGAAATCGCCCAAGCCCAGTTTCTGGGTGGTGGGCGGCACCTGTTTGCCTTCGGTAAAAGTTTCCGCGAACAACGAGGCAGTCGTTAGGGTGAAAGCCGCGCACAGAATCGCAGCGCATTGCTTGAGAAAATTTGGGTTCATCGTGTAGAGGGATTTATTGGGAATCTAAACTCCAACGCTACGGACTGATCCCGACAACGAGTATAGGACTTTGGTCTAATCCAGCCGGTGCTACAGCCACGACAAATCAACCCGCCACGACCACCAAGGCAGTTGTGACAACGGCCAATTATTCCATCGGACAGATAGTGGCAGATCTGCCAGCCGGTTGCATCACCCCCACTGTTCAGGGCACGACTTATTATTTGTGTGGCAATAACGGGTTCGCCCCGGCCTACGGCGCGAATGGAGTTTACTACCGCGACGTCGCAGCTTCCTGATTGATGATTTTGAACAGAAGGCGCTGATCGAACGCTTCGAATAGCCGACGATGTCAGTGAACAGGGAGACGGCGTGTTGAAAGAGTAAATCAGTGCTGCGCGGATCGAGCCGCTCGGCTTCTTTAAAGTAGATCTCGCTCTGCTCCAACTGGGCTCGCTGGCGTGCGACCTAAGCGAGCGAGGCCGGACTCAGGCTGCAGTTAGGCAGGAACGGACGCGCCTGCTCAAAATCACGGACAACGGTGTCGTAATCTTTCAAGCAGGCGTAGTAGTAATAGCCCTTGGCATGCAGCGCCTCGCCCAGAGTGGGTTGAAGAGTAAGGCAGTGTCGGCAGCCTGTTCCGCTTCGTTTAGCAAAGCGACTGTTGATTGAAGACTCGTCGAGCGGTAGCCGCGCGCATCTACGTATGACAGGAGGCCCCAGGCAAGAGCGAACTTCGGGTCCAACTGCACCTGCTTTGTTGAGATGTGTCTGCGCCGCAACGGCGTGGTCTTCGCGCGGAGCCGGGGATTAACCGTCGGCGCGCTTTGCTTCAATTGCCTTCTTGATGGCGTCCTGGCGGATGGTCTGCAACTCCTGGTATTGCGCAGGGGTTAGAATTTTCTGCAACTGCGGTGCGTTTTCGCTATGGATGGCCCTGAGTCCCTCCATTTTCTGCATGCCGGAAAGCGAGGGATCATTTTTGATCGCCTCGAATTTGGGAGCTTCTGCCTTGAGGATCGGAAGCACCTCGGCTTCTTGCTGCGGCGTGAGCTTTAGCTGTTGCGCCAAAGCGATGACTTTCTCTTCCGCAGCCGGATTCTGGGCCGGTGCGGGGGGTGCGAGGATCAGAAATGCAAGGAGGCAGACGGCGAACACTAGTGTGGATTTTTTCATGGGTCGGAATTTACCGACTGCCACACGATCCGCCTATGGGACCTAAGTCGTATGAAGAAACGCGGCGGCCCGTCATCTTACTTTGCGCGACTGCTAGACTGCGTCGCGTTTATTGTTTACGGATTTCGGCGCGGACGAAAACGAGTTTCTCAAAACGCGGATCGCCCCGCAGCGAATCGAACATTGGACGCGGTCACCCAGGTCATATTGCTGCTACCATGGTCTGGTGAAAGTCATTTACGGCTAAATAGTAACCCAATCGATAAATCACAATCATCGCGCCTTGCCGCCACTTCGCGCCGGGGCATGGCGACTAGCTGACATTTGGGTCTTCGGTCTAATTGCAGGTAACTGCCCCCATCCTTCATTTACAATCAATAGTTGTTGATCCAGCGGATGAACCAAATTTTCTGTGATCGGAACTCGGGCGATGCCTGGATCAGTCAACGGCAGAGTAGTTTGGATGAGTCGCTCGAAGCTTGGTCTTAGTGTGGGATACGATGTGGGAATCAATTGATCAAACCGTGCCTGAATCAGCGGCTCGCTGAAATAAGCATCGTCCGCCGTTGCCCGCACGCCGCTGAGTGCCAGGGCAGTAGCGACAAACAGCCACTGTCGGCCGCAAGTGGTTTTCATAGGGCGATCTTGGCCAAGGTGCATTTTAATACCAATACATGTAAACATACGTAATACCCCCGTTAGTGGATATAGGACTTTGGTCTAATGCCGCCGGCTTTCAGCGGCAGCAGGGCTAACGAACACCGCGGGCCGCTCCTTGGGAGGCGGACCGGCCGCGTCGCCCTTCCTTTTGATCCTCGGCACTCATCTTTCGCGGTTTCAGCTTGATAGTCAGCTTGTCGAGCTTGCCGGTGAAACGGAACGGCGGTTGGTCTTCTTTGTCGTCTATCCTTAGAACGCCGCCACCCGCTGGACTACCCAGAACATCGCGATAGAGCCAATCGCGTACGGCGGAATCAGCTCGGTCCATCGCGGCGGACGCAGCGGGATTCGCCTAACGAGTGCTATGACACCTAGAACAACGGTAATGAAAGCAATCTGTCCGAGCTCGACGCCGATGTTGAAGAAGAACAACGCGGCCGGAATATGGTTCTGCGGTAGGCCAACTTCACTAAGTGCGCCGGCAAACCCGAAGCCATGCAGCAAGCCAAAAATGAACGCGACGATCCAGGGCGCGTGCGAGGTAATTCCATTCTGCCCTTCTCGCCGGCGAATGATTTCAAAGGCCACAAAAACGATCGAGAGCGCAATGGTTGCCTCGACGGGCTTGGAAGGAACGTGCACAAACCCGAGAGTCGCGAGGGCGAGGGTAATGCTGTGCGCGATGGTAAAGGCTGTCACAGTTTTCAACAGCCGCACCGTGCCATTGGTGATAATCAACAAGGCCAGAACAAAAAGAAGATGGTCAATCCCGAAGGTAATGTGCTCGATCCCAAGCAGCGTGTAACTACCGGCAACCGAGGCCAATCCTCGTGAGCCTGTTACTTCGATCCACGCATTGGATGGGTGCACCAAAGAGGTTGATTCGCTGCCGTCCAGCAGTCGCACCCGCACCAGGACATCGGTGATGGTTGCTTGTAATCCGACAAAATCGATCCGCTTTCCCGCCAGGCTGCCGTTTACTTTGATCAATCGGCGCTCAATGAGTGAGTCGCCTAAGTCGCGAACGGAAGGCTCGGTAACATTGCTTACACCTTCCGAGAATCTCAATATAATCGGGAGTGGCATGCCGGCGTTGAGCGGCGTTCGCCAGAGGACGTCGTAGCGTCCCGCGGTGGTCTCGTTAATTTCGAGATAAGCCGGACGTGACTCGTGGGCCTTCGCAGCCTGACCGAAACCGACCACGGCGAGCAGGATGAAAAACTGCCCAAGGCGGCTCATCAATTGCCTGGAGTCTCCGGGCCTGGCACGCCTGCCGTTGCTATGCCGAAGGTCGATGGCGTCGAAAAAGGTTTTGGCAGGACGATTTCGTAGCGCGCTCTCATCGCCGTGAAGAGTTCGCGCTTGGTTTCGGCGCGCTGCGCAGAAAGCCATTGCGTTTTGATGTCAGCCAGATCGACTTCGTCAAATTCAGGTACGCGGCTTGGCGTAATCGAGTCCACCCAGACCAGGTGCCAGCCGAAGCCGGACTCCACCGGCCCGCTCCATACACCGGGCTTTAATTGAAGCAGCGCCTGGGCAAACTTGCTGCCCATCACGTTCGCGACCTGCTCGGTGGTTCGATCGGCGTAGTAATCTTGAAACATGAATTGATCGCCCAAGCGGGCCGTCTGCGTCGTATCGCCACTCTGGCCAACCTGTTCCAGTGCCTTCACTGCGGCATCACGCGCCGCCGCACCACGCTTGTCCGGCGAGAAGTAGAGATGGCGGAAAGTAATTCGCGCGGGCAGCGCGAACTGAGATTCGTTTTTCGCGTACCACGCCTTTAGTTCCTCGAGCGACGGATCGCGCAAAGCTGACACATCGTCGGCTAGAAAATCCATCTTCTGGGCTAAACGGCGCTTCACGATCGTGTCGCCTCGATCAAGGCCGAGCGCCAGTCCTTCGCGATAAAGAATTTCTTCGCGCACCTTATCCTCGACCAGATTGTGCATTTCGTCCGGAGTGGGAGGGCGCTGCCACTGCGACGCCCAGCTTATCTCAAGCTGCCGAATGTCGTCATTGGTGAGTTCGATCCGGCGCGAAGTATCCGTATTGAGTGAAGTGGGATTAAGCCAACGGTAAAGGGCAAAGAGCGCGACGCCGATGAGGAGAAAATGGAGCAATGGTTCGCGCATCCATCGCTTCAGTCGCGAAGGCTGCCGCGAAGCGAAGCTAGCGTCGGGCTGGTTCATTCAGTGCGCTTACTCGGTGCCTGCTTCGATCTCGTAATTGGCGAAGCCGAATTCATTGCTGCGCGCCGCCAGGTACTTGTCGCCAACTTTATAAACAGCAACTTCAAACGGCGTGCCTGCTATGGTAGTAACAATGTGGCCGTCTTTGATTTGGTATTGCTGGGCTTGGCCACCGTGCATCGTGCTGAACATCTCTCCTCCGGACGGCGGCTTTCCGTCCACGCTGTTTATTATGCGCTGGCCGTCGGTCCCATACGTGATCTCAAATCGTTGACCGGTAACGGCATTGCGTACTTTGAGCGTCTTGCCTACCACGAGTGCTTTCAACTCCGCGTCACCAAGAGCAGTGGCGCCTTTATCTTTGAGGTCTGCCACAGTCATGCCGTGTTTTGCTCCCTTCGCCGCCTCGGCCGTGGGTGTGAACCA
The DNA here is from genome assembly GCA_963781735.1 of uncultured Verrucomicrobiae bacterium. Classification (GTDB taxonomy): domain Bacteria; phylum Verrucomicrobiota; class Verrucomicrobiia; order Chthoniobacterales; family UBA10450; genus AV69. The sequence goes on from CAWAHI010000009.1 coordinate 7,598, forward strand.
AATCGGCGAAGTCCACGCGCGTTCCTGCACGCTAGCATCGACTCCGGCCGGTGGCGGGACGTGAAGCTTAACTGCGTCATAGGTGCTCCAACGCGGGGTCGGAATCTGCAAAACACGAGTGTAGTAGAAGGCGTGCTGGCTGGGATCGAACTCCGGATCGGTCCAGACCGCTTTTAGTTCCGCAGCGCCGATGGAGTTTGTGTAAGTAGCTTTCGTAACGTCCACTGTGCTGCCGACCGCGGGCACTTTGCCGGTGGCTGGATCAGGCTTGCGCTGACCGGACCAAGCCACGTCGTAAACCTTCTCGAAATTCTGTCCGCTTTGTGTCCAGCCTTTGATAATCTGAATGCGATCAAGATTACCATCATCCGGATCTTTCACCGCCCAGACCGCGAACGACGGAGCCTTGCCACCTTCGTTAGCCGGCAGATCTCCGCCCATCGGAACGCCTGAGGCGTAGGCTTTCTTCACCCAATCCTTGTCCTTCATCATGGCGGAATCCATGTTCCATCCCCCGAACATCCGCACTTTGATGTGCACCCCGCTGGTGCCAAACGTCTCCTTGCGCTTCATCGCGTCGAAGATCGACTCGCGCGTATTTTCTTCCGCCCAGACACCAGCCAGACCGGAGGTGCTCAGCTTCAAGATATCCATGCCCGCCTCCACCGTGCCCGAGAGTCGGGCTTTGGGCGTGGCGTCCAAAAAGGAGTGGCCGCCAAAGTAATTGGATTGGGAATAAGCGGCGGCCGTGTTATGCGAATCGCTCGCGGCAACAATACCGAACTTATATGGGTTGTAGCCGCGCGTGTCCTGCATCGCCAGCCCATTCTCGTAAGCCTCACGGGCATAGCTGCCATTGAGTTTGGAGGTGCTGTTGGCAACGCCGATGAGAAAGCTCATGATCTCGTAATTCGCAAACTCGTCGTTAGGCGAAAGTAACGGGTGGGTCTCGGACGTGCCCTTGAGTTGATGGATTTCGGTAAGCGGTTCGTTATCCAACCGCTCTTGCGCCCAGGCGGCGTCAATCGGACGGCCCTTGTTATCCACCTCGGTCGGGAACATGATGCCGTCGCTCAGGTTCGCATTGTGCGAAATGCACAGCACCTCATTGCCTGCTTTGCGCTGCCCATCCATCCAGGCCCAGAGATCCTCCGGATGATACGAATCAATCGCCGTAAACGGCGCTGCGGGCACATGCTTTGTATCCCGGAAGAAGACGTTGCGGTGCATGTTCCGGCTCTGCGGCGCCGAGGTCCATTCGTAGGCCGCGAACGTCGTAAACTTGCCCGGCTGGTAATACTTATCCGCGATTGCGACATTATTTTTCCAAACCGTGCCGGCCACTTCCGGATCATCCAATTCCTTGATCGGCTCGTTCCGGGCAAGGCTCCCGATCAAGAATTGGAAGACTTTCATCGAGTCAGCCTGGCTGCGAACCTTGAGTTTCTCTGCGATCGGCAGCTTGCTAATGGGGGAATTGGGGTCGTTCGCCAATCTCATCATGCCCGCGTACTCGGAGTGATCGGTCACGCCCTGAAAGTCGAGCGGCCGCGTGATCTTCACCTCATAGCCGGCGGGATGTTTGATCGGTTTACCGAGCGCATATTGATAGCACTCTTCCGGCCCGGTCACCGTGTTGCCGATGACGTAGGCGTCCAGCGACCAGCTCGTATGCACGTGCGTCTGGCCGAAGAAAACGTCGCGCTCGGGGTTCGGTGCGGCGGATGACGAGACGGTCGTTAGGGAGAAAGCCGCGCACAAAATCACGGCCCATCGAAAGAGGAATTTTGGATTCATGGTGTAAAAGAGGTTTTGGATTAATCGCAATCCAACTCCTCAACGCTATCGCCCGCTCGCGATATTGGACGTAAGACTTTGGTCCGATGCGGGTGGCTGAGGTCGATGCGGCTAACGAACCTCGCATCTCATGGCCCCACCACGCCAACACCGAAGATAAACCGCTTGACTCAATTAGAGGGCCCACTGATGGCCGTTACAAAATGGCCTTCATCGAACTTGGCGATCAAGGGTCCGCCCTCGATGAATCGCAGCGCGCCGCGGCTCTCAGCGTCATTCACAAATCGGAGCGCCCGTTGCTTTTTTGTCTATGTTCATGAGTTGGCAAAATGACGCCGCATCGGGTGATACCTGTAAGTTCGAACACTTTCTCGACACACTGTCGCGTTTTTCCCGAGATGCGGGAACACAAGATTAATCTTATTGGTGTTTACATCGCCAGGCGTGGCAAAGATCTAACGATTCCGCGACTCGACTTGCTGACCTAAATAGTGAACCCAGTCGATAGGTCACAATCATCGCGCCTTGCCGCCACTTCGCGCCGGGGCATGGCGACTAGCTGACGTTTGGGTCTTCGGTCTGATTGCAGGTAACTGCCCCCATCCTTCATTTACAATCAATAGTTGTTGATCCAGCGGACGAACCAAATTTTCTGTGATCGGAATTCGTGCGATGCCTGGATCAGTCAACGGCAGAGTAGTTTGGATGAGTCGATCGAAGCTTGGTCTTAGTGTTGGATACGATGTGGGAATCAATTGATCAAACCGTGCCTGAATCAGCGGCTCGCTGAAATTAGCATCGTCCGCCATTGCCGGCACGCCGCTGAGTGCCAGGGCAGTAGCGACAAACAGCCACTGTCGGCCGCAGGTGGTTTTTATAAGGCGATCTGCCCTTTGTATCAGGAATTTTGGATTCATGGTGTGAAGAGGTTTAATTGCAATCCAACTCCTCAACGATATCGCCCGGTCGCGATATTCGGATGTAAGACTTTGGGCCGATGCAGGTGGCTGAGGTCGATGCGGCTAACGAACCTCTGCGTTATTTACGTCTTAATGCAGCGCTTTCCCGTTTCGTTTTCGCCGGGAAGACTTCACTTTCAGGAGCAGGATCCCGGCGATGGCGAGCAAGAGAGCGGCAACCATGACCTCATGGAACGCAGCCGCTGCGGCCGCTGCCATCACAGACAACGCCGCACGTGCGGAATAAGCCCGGACCTTTGGCGGGACTCGGTGGCGGTACACAGGAAGGCCTCGGGCAACCCAATCCTTCATCCCACCGTCCAGGGGAACGGCATTGACACATCCGGCCGATCTCAACATTCCGGCGGCCAGGCTAGCCTGGGCATGCCCCTCAGCAGAAACGACACAAATCGGTAGCTTTGTTGGATGCAGTCTTCGAAAGAGATGGGGCGCTGCCAGCTCCGCAAAAGGAAGCGATCGTGCCCCCCGGATGTGTATCGCAGCAAAGTCGTTCTTTGACCGAACGTCGATCAGCTGAATCGGCTTACGATTCCTGACCAACTTCTCCAAATCCGGACAGTCCATCATTTTCACACCGACAAATGGCATGGCTGACCGCGTTGGCATATCGGACCTTGGTCCGATGTTACAGCGGCAGTCAGCGCCCGAGATGAGCTAACGCGTTCCGCATCGGCCCAGGGGAAATCTGGATGACCCCGTTGAATGGACTGTCCAGCTCCAGGATCAGGAAGATCGCAGCTGATACCGATAAAGCGGCCAGCATCAGCGTGACAATCGCCGTCGCATTCGGCGGTGCGAACAGGCCGACGCTGACGAAAACGATTGCCATCCAGAAGACCAAAATGATCAGCATGGGAAGAGAGATGGACGTTTCTGTCTGCTCGAAGAGTAGCCAGCGCGTTTGACCGAGATCGACGGCAACCTGAAGGGCTTGAGACTTGAGAGAACGCTGTGCATCATTCTGCGGCGAAAGTTTCTGAATTGAGTGATAGAGCGCTTCGGCCGATGATGCGCTGGGGTCCAGTTGTGTAGTTTGAGATGACTTTGCGCCCGGCCACATGCGATCGACCACACTGGCGACCGAACGACTCAGGAGCTCACGGGTTTCCGCAGTCTCAGAACCGTACGTTGCCAATGCGCGATCGAGGAAAACAATCTTGGCCGCCATCTGCGTCACCTCACTCTTCTTGGTATCGTACGCTCCCTTGGTTGAGGCGACGAGCAGCCCGAGGACCAGAGCCGCCATCGTTGAAACGAATCCCATCCCGACCTTGACCGCATCCTTTGTCTCCGGACTCAGGTGACCCTCGGGAAGAGCTGCGCGCACGCGCATTCCCAACAAGACGGCACTCGCCAGACAAGCGAACACCAACGTTCCGGTGAGGACAGGATTCATCATTTGTTGTTTTAGGTTCGAGAGGATTTCGAAAGATTCGACCGCTGGCTACGGAGGGCGCTAACGATTCCGATGACCGTGAAGAAATTGCTGGACCTGGTTACGGCACGGTATTCCCGGCGGGGCAGGAGAGTTCTCGTTAGTTAAAAATTCACTCCGCCCTGGACGAAGGGGCCGTTCAATGCGAGTCTTATTAGTGAAGCCGCTTTGGACGTAGTCGTACTTCAGGTAGCGCCAGCCGACCTGCGCCCAGAACCACCGGCTGACTTGAAATTCGAGGCCGCCTTGTACCTGGTAGCTCCAATCAGAACTATCTATCGGCGTTTTTACGATGTTCCGGCGCCCTTCGCGGTGCAACTCAAACGCCGAGCCAGAGTTGGCGTCAAATCCACCTACATCGCCTTCCGCGTAAAGCGATATGGCTTTCCAAAGCTTCACTTTCCCGCGGGCGCCAAGCACGGGATCGACCCAACCGGTCGAATTCGAGAAGTCCAATTTCTTGCGGATTCCCAGTAGTTGGCGCAGGATGACCAGACGCGCATCGCCGTTATCGAAAATGCTTAGATCGCCCCCCAGATAGGTGTAGCGCGCGCCGGCAAAGAGGGAGAGAGCGCGCCTTATCGCAATTGATCAATCGATAACCGAGGAAAGCCTCAGCCAAGGCCGGACTTGATGTGCACATTGGCATTAGTAAAAAGTAAACCGGGCAGCGTAGCCGAATCACCTACTTCCATGTACTCACCGTCTCCGAAGAATTCCCACCGGTGATAGCGAATGTCGACCGAGAGGGCGAGGGGGACATGAGTCAGATGGTCGAACAACTGTTCGAAGCCGATGTCAATGTTGCTGACCACTCCCTTCACTCCGACATCGCCCGACAGACCGGAAATCCACCCGGGAATACCAATCCGAATTTCGAGCGGCGACGGAGTTTCGCACCACGGTTTAATTTCTGCCGGAGGGATCGTTTTCGAGTCTTTCGGGTCCTCGAGTGTCTCGGGTCCAGCGAGGAGCGCTGGTGCAGAGAGGAACGTCGTCGCGATTAAGAATCGGCTAATGATCCATTTGATCAAAGTGGATTGATTCATAGTGGTGAACGGTTTTATAGCTTGCTCGGCACAGGCGACCAGCAAATATCACGTCGCCGCCAGCTAGAACAGTCCCTTTTTTTGTATTCTTTTGCCCGATTCGTCTGCACGCCTGCGACAGTTTGAAACGGCTAAGCCATTGTCCTTGGAGAAAGACACAAGGAAACCCGCTTTGACGACAGTTTGGAAGACAAGCATCGCCAGTGCTTCCGCTGCTATTTTCGCGACCGCTCCATTCTGCGTGCGCCTGCCTCCACGCGAAAGGTTTCTGTCGCCTAAAAATGGAACCGAACACCCGCGCCAAGTAGATGCTGTCCCAGAACGCGACTTTGCCTGCGTATTGATCTGGGTGCTCGTATAATTGAGGTAATGGTATTCAATAAAGGTGCTGAACTTCGGCGTCAAATAGTAATCTGAGCCGGCAATAATCTGCCACGCCAGGTCCGCATGACTTGCTCCTCCGCCAGTGTTGACGGGACACGTACCGGTTACTGGGGTCTGGACCTGGATCCCCGCAGATTCGGCATAATAAATGCCGACCCCGGCGCCGGCATACGGCTGGAATTTTTGGTTTCCAGGTGCGAATCGCAAGATGAAGTTCGCCATGAACGCGCCCGTATTGATCCAAGTAGTCACGTTGCGCTGTGCCTATAACGTCACCAAAGCGAATCCCTCAGGGTGAAGTCGGCGCCACCGCGAAAGCCATTGTAAAAGAAGTCGCCTTCAACCGTGGGACGAACTACGCCCGTGCCGAAGACGTAACCGAGTTTAATGCCGCCGAAAAAGCCGACGTCATTTTTCGGGTCGACCTCCAGAGTGGCATCGAAATCCCTATCGGTTGGGTCGATATTGCGGTTGTCACCCGTAAAAGTTCTGGTTCCGCCGCGGTCTTGATAGATATTTGCCCCCATGTCGATCGCTCCGTAGAAACCGACTCCGTAATTTGGTGGTGGCGGCGGCGGTGCAACGTTCTTGTACGAGCTGACGGTGGTTTCACCAGCTTGCAAAGAAACAGTCAGAAGCCCGATCAGGCTTAAAGGAAATAATTTTTTCATAATAAGGTTTCCGGCGAGTTGTTTTGCGACCTGTTTAACGGAATAGTGAAGGGAGTCAACGAAATTCTGAAGGGGAGTCTATTACCTAAGTCATAATCTCTAGAACGGCCTTGGACTGACGTACCCGGCGAGACGATGGGCCTCAGCGCCCCAACTTCTTCGTAAATTTGGAGCGACGCGCGCCGTCGCGTCTGCGGCCGACACCAGCCTTCGCGATGCTACGGCTCGGCAGGCGGCCGCCTCTACATCAGCTCGATTCGAGAATGCTCTCCGAAAGCTGCGCCAGCGTCATGAGAATGCGTGATTGAGGGCTCGTTGTTCTGCAAAATATTGTCCTGAATGGGCGTGTTCATTCGTCGTCCTTGTGAACAGCGGAACACAATGAGGAGCCGGAAATGAGCACACAAACAATAACATTGCGAAAGGTCGATGTTTTGTCAGACGAGGACATTAATTCGCCAAAGGAGTGGCTGATTGCGCGTCAACGTCTGCTTAACCGCGCGCAAGAACTGAGGCGGGTTCGCGATCAACTGACCGTGGAATGTTGCGCCTTGAATTGCGCGAAGGCCGACGAGGAGTCTGGTGTTTGACGCGCCGGCGGGCACGGTTATGCAGGCTGAACTGTTGAATCGGCGTGACCCATCGTTTCTCAAATGCTCCGGGTATCATCTGTTGGGTCTTGTTGGTGTTCCGCTGATCGTGGCGGTGTGTTTGCTTCTCCAACTCCACAAACTGCCGAACTCGTCGCTGAGCTATTCGCTACTGAACGCGATCGTTTCCCTCCTTTTCAACTTCAGTTCATCGGCGCTTTTGAAGGCGTCTTCGTTTTTGGTCAGCCTGGTCGGGTTGTCGAGGTGGGTCACATCCAGCGCGCGATAATTTATATTCTAATCGATTGGTCCATTCGCTGCCGGAATTTTCAGCCATCGCCAGACGCAGTCATTGCATCAGGGCGATCAATGCGCGTTGCCGACTCCGTCGACAGGATCATTTCAATCATCTCCCTGTCACTTTGCAGGTCGGATCCAGTGACCTCGTCAACCACCCCGAGCCAATACGCCTCTTCCGGTGTTAGTTTGTAATCTTTCGTTTGCAGCAGACGACACAATGAAACGACGAAATACCATAGGACGTCGAGCTTGTCTGCCGCATGGCTCTCCAGATAAACTTTGTGCTCTTCATCGCTTTTGCTTTTGAATTCGGCGCTTTGCGCCTGGGTCAGAAACAGGCTGCCATAAACCTCCAGCTGACCATCCAGGTCCTTCGTTTGCGAAGCGTAATCATGAATGAGATTAAAGTCGCTCGCCACTTCGCGCATTCCCGTGCGGCTCAACAGCCAATCATCTTCCTTATGCAGTCTGCTTCTGTAGTCCACGATGGCCCGCACCAATTCGGGCTCCAACTGCTTGTTTGGCCACTGCGCGACGTTCTTGCGCCTCTTCAAGTAATTATCGGCCGCAGTTTTGACCTCTTGCAGTGATTTTTGCCTTGTAATCGCCTCTCTCAGCAGCATCGCATTTTCCGGTGTGAATTTGGCCGTCAAAGCCTCGACCAATTCTTCCAGCCCTTCCGGTCCATTCCGAAATTTCTCGATCGCATCCTTCAACTGGACCACGCGCCAGATAATCCTTCGGAACGAAGAACGCGCCAGGCGAAGCGCAAGCCTTTCGTTGGCTTCCTGCAGATTGGCCGCGACCGAGGTTGCCCCCTCAAAGGTCAGCAGTTGCTCAAACGCTTGTCTGGACCCGTGATAAAGAATGTCAGCTTGAGGTTCCGCGATGGCATAATCACCCAGCGCCAACAAATCCGCTGCCGCGCTCGCCGCCGTCCCTATCACGACCGTAATTAATCGGCATCTTCTTCCGTCCTGATCCGGGGCCTTAATTAGAAAACGGATGCCCTCCGCTACCGCAGATGATCCCCCAGGGCTGTCGATGTAAAGGGTTATCGGATCTCCGCTGGCGGCTCGGAGCTCTTTTATTCGCGGGCTTAGGGCGTGCGCGGTCTCCTGCGTTATTTTCCCCGTCAGGAACAATGAGCGCGCGAAATTCTCCCGATAATCCTTGTCGTGGACGGACATTTACGAAATGCCGCCTCGTCGTCATCGTCCGACGCGGCTTCAGCCTTCCGATTCACCTCTATTCTGTAACGCATCGATTCGACAAACGCCTTCACATCCCCGTCATATTGCTCAACAACGATCCGAGCAACCCTCGCCAGACGTTCATCCACCCCCAGGGCTTGTTCTTCTTCAAGGTTTTTATCGAGCATTTCTGTCAATCCCTTGCGCGTGATGGGAGCCTTGCGGCCATGGGGCGACCACCCCAGATTCTCGATCCAGTAGCCGGCGCGAAAGCTTCGCGCCAGCCACTTTGCGTTTCGATCGTTACCGGCTCACGCCGCAGCATGACCCAGAAACTCTTTCGCTTTAGCCACTTCGGCATCCCATTTCGTTAACTGTTCCGGGGTAAGGAAGCGCTCCAGCCCCTCGCGCAGTTCGGCACGGCGAGATCCGACCGCTTTGATAATGTCCTGCCGGGTAACGTCCGGATGGGACTTCTTGTATTCAAACAGCCTGCCGGCCGCAAAAGCCAGCCGCTCGTGAAGTCTTGTCTTTTGTTCATCCGAGAGGTTTATATCCCCTGCGAAGCGTTTGAGTTCATTTCCGATCATTTGACCTTGTTCATCGCTAATACCCATTATTCTACTCCTTTATTTGAACCGGGAATTTGATTTTGGCTCCCGTCCGCCATCCGGCCAGATTGTCCGCTTTCGCACCACACTGACCAAAAGCCAATACATCTCAGGTTAAACCTTAATCAATGGGACCTTAGTCGTAGAAGGTCTTCGGCTCACGGGTTCGCAATTCGCTATTTGCAGAAAAATTCCGAACGCGTTTACCGATTTTTTGACGCGCACGCCCCGGTTTTAACGCGGACGTACGCGTGCAAGACTCCGTTACGACCTTACTCAGGCGATATTGACCTCTATTTGTTTCGGTTTGGCTTTTTCGCTCTTCGGCAGATGCACCGTGAGCAAGCCGTTCTTGAACTCAGCCTTCACCTTGCTGGCATCAGCGTCATCCGGCAGGGTGAAACTGCGCACAAAGGTGCCATAGCCGCGTTCGATGCGGTGATATTTCTTTTTCTTCTCTTCCTTCTCGAACTTGCGTTCGCCAGAAACAGTCAGAACACCGTTCTCGACCGTCACCGTGACGTCTTCTTTCTTCATCTCGGGCAGCTCAGCCTTGATGAGATATTCCTTATCGTCTTCGGTGATGTCCGCTAGCGGCGTCCAATCGGCCAGAGTAATCTCTTCGTGGCCATTCCCGCGACGTGGCGGCCTGGCAAAGAAAGATGAGAGCCGGTTTTGGAAGTCTTCCATTTCCCGGAGCGGTTCCCAGCGCGTTAGTGTATTCATGGTGGTTCGTTTCCTTTCGTTTTGTTGATTCTCTTTACGTCACCATAGGAAAAACCTGCCCGAAGTCGCGGTATCTTAAGTTGCCATTTCAACCTTCGCACTGGGGCCGAAACGCTCCCGGTTTACGCAACTTAAGAGTCAGCGTGGTGCGGATGAAGACGGGAAAGAAAATATCCTTGCCCATAAACATTAGCTCGGCCATCGACGGGATCCGTGTTTGCTTTAATGCGCGATTTGAAACGTGCTGCTTGGCACCCGGGGGGAGGGGCGTCGCCTTCCGCTTGCCCGCCCATAGATCGCTCCAGTGGCGATCGGTTACAAGGAAGCGTTGTGGCCATCGCACCAACGAGATCAAGTTATTGCCGTTCATTGTTTTTTCGACGCGCGGACGGACGCAGCATCGCCCAGCTAATTTGCGAAATCTGCGAAAATCTGCGGATGAACCAGGCCGATCCCGTCTTCGTCATTGATTCGACTTCGGGTTTCGCCTGCCACGCCGAAGCCTCGGCGAAGGCGGGTCATTCGTCATTCTGGGAACAGCTATGTTCCCAGTCATGACCGCGTATTGTCTCATTCACGGAAGCGGGCAGGGGCCCGAAGGTTGGAAGCTGCTGGTCCACGAACTGGAACAGCGGGGTCACAGCGTGCTCACTCCTGCGTTTGAAGTGAACAGGATCGACCAGGGCTTGATCTGGCATGCCGAAACCATCGTGAACGCTCTCGACCGCTCCGGTATGAACCCGGCTGATGTCGTCTGTGTCGCACACTCCGCCAGTGGCATGTATCTGCCACTAATCGCCGAACGCTGGTCTCCGCGGCGCATGGTATTCCTGGCGGCGGTAGTCCCGCGTCCAGGTATGAGCGTCATGGAGCAGCACAGGAATGATCCGTCGATGTTCAACCCGGCCTGGGTCAGACAAAATCCGCAGGACGAGAAGGTCGCTTTGGAATTCGTCTACCACGATTGCCCGCCCGATCGTCTCGACTGGGCGCTTTCGACGCGAGTGATGTTTTACGCCAGGCGCGCGCTGGAAGAACCGTGTCCGCTGCGCGCCTGGCCTCAGGTTCCGTCCAGCTACATCATGTGTACCGATGATCGGACGATTACGCCAGAGTGGCAGCGCAAAGCCGCTCGCGAGTTGCTCGGAGTAGAACCAATTGAGCTGCCCGGCGGACATTGCCCACACGTCAGCCGTCCCGAAGCGATCGCCGATGCCTTGATGCGCATCGATAACCTATGAACGTGCCGCCTTACAAGAGCGCTAAGAGCGCTGCGGCTCCTTCTCCTTATGTTTGTTTTCTTCGGGTGGCGGTTGGTGGAGAAAACCGAATCGTGCTTTCAGTTGAGGGACGCGCATATGGGACCTTAGCCCTATGCGTCCAGAACCGGCTCGCGACGCTCGATCAGAGCAAAACCACGGACTCTCCTTGCCACATAGCCGTGAATGTGTAGGTGTGACCTTTCTGGACCGTGATGCGCTTTTTAGTCGGAGCGAGATTCAGCTTGTTCGGTTCCAGAATGACAGACACGAGATGCGGTCCTTCGGACAAATAACCGCTGTAACTTTGACCGACCCCAAATGACCCAGCGTGTTTGCCATCGATTGAGACATCGAGGAACAGTGCGCTTCCCATATTCGCGGCTCGGTTAATCACGAGGCGACCGGAATTGGCGTTCGCCGTCGTAGGTGGTGGTGGCGTTCGAGCTGCTACCAGTCGTCCCACATCCTGAAAAGATGGCGACACTGAGTGCGATAACAATCAGGCTACTGCTGAGATAAATTATTTTCTTCATGCCTGACAATTTCGTCCCTCGGCAGGAGCCGTATATGGGACGTTGGTCCGATGCCGACAGAGTGGCAACACAAAGCCGCTTGCGAGTTGCTCGGAGTAGAACCAATTGAGCTACCCGGCGGACATTGCCCGCATGTCAGCCGTCCCGATGTGCTTGCCGATGCCTTGGAGCGCATCGATAACCTATGAACGTGCCGCCTTACAAGAGCGCTGCGCTTCGGAGGTTAGACGAAAAGGTTTAACCAGGCCAACCAGCCTCGGCGGAAGCGCGGTCAAAAAGCGAACCACGAATGGACGCTAATGAACACTAATATTAAGAGGGCGAATTCGTGTACATTCGCGTGCATTCGCGGTTGGATGATCCCGGTCGGCAGGTCCGAGCCCGCTTCCTGCCCGGAGGGCATCCAGGCCGGCGGGCTGGCGTTTAGAAGCAGCCGCTCCTTGTGTCCCTCTGCTGGGGTCCGTACCTATATATATAGGTATTTTAGGGGTTCGGCGGTTAGGGGTGCTGCGGGTTGAGTTGGGGCGGCGTCGGCGGTTTGGTCGCGGGCGGCTTTTCTTCCGGTTTGTCGGCGGACTGCCGGCCAGCGAAGAGGCGCTCGATCACGTAAAAGGTGACGGGAATGAGGAAGATGGCGATGGCTGAGGCGGCGATCATTCCTCCGATCACGGTCGAGCCAAGAACTCGGCGGGCGACGGCGCCGGAGCCGCTGGCGAACCAGAGCGGCAGAAGGCCGAAGATGAACGCAAACGAAGTCATCAGGATCGGACGCAGACGCAAGCGCGCGCCTTCGAGTGCGGCATCGAGCAGCGGTTTGCCTTTTTCGTATTCGTCCTTGGCAAATTCGACGATAAGGATCGCGTTCTTCGCTGCCAGGCCGATTAGCATGATCAGACCAATTTGGGCGTAAATATTGTTTTGAATTCCGCGCAACCAGAGCGTTGCAAACGCGCCGAACACTGCGACCGGTGTTCCGAGCAGCACACTGAATGGCAACGACCAGCTTTCGTAAAGGGCGGCGAGGATCAGGAACACGAAAATGAGCGACATTCCGAACACGAGAGTCGGGGATACGCCCTGCTGTGCTTTCTTTTCCTGAAACGACAGGCCAAGATAGTCGTAGCCCATCTCCTTAGGCATTGTTTGGCGAAAAGTTTCCTCGAGTGCGTTCATCGCCTGGTACGAGCTATAACCAGGCGCCGCGGAACCGTTGATTTGGGCCGCGCGGTATTCGTTGTAACGCAAGGTGAATTCCGGCCCCGAGATATTTTGGATAGTGGAAATCGCATCCAACGGAACTGGCGTACCGTTCGAGTTGCGCACGAAGAATTGCCCGACATTTTTCGCGTCGGTGCGATAATCGCCTTCGGCCTCTATATATACCTGCCATGTTCGCCCGAAACGGTTGAAGTAGTTCACAAAAAAACCGCCCATGAACGTCTGGAGGGTCTGATAGACCTGGCCGAGATCGATCCCCTGCTTGATGACCTTGTCGCGATCGACGTTGACGAAAACCTGCGGGACGTTCGGCAGAAACGTCGGAATAAGGGTGGCTAGCTCCGGCCGTTTACGCGCCGCGTCGAGAAACGTCTTCACATTTTGAGCGAGAAAGGCGACGTCTTTGCCGGCGCGATCTTCCAAAATGAATTGGAATCCGCCGGAAGTGCCCACGCCCGGAATCGCCGGCGGCGGAAACGCGAAGGCGATACCTTCGGGAAGCCCGGCGAGCTGTTTGTTAATGTTCGCCTTGATGGCGGTGTATTGTTCTTCCGGCTTGGTCCGTTCGCTCCAGGGCTTGAACGTGACGAAAAAGAAGGCGCTATAAGTATTTTGCACGAGACTGAGCAAACTGAATCCGACAACGCTGGTCGTGTACCGGACGCCCGGAATTTTGCTGAGAATCTCTTCGATTTTGCGAGACGCGGCAGCGGTTCGCTCAAGTGATGCCGCGTCCGGTAATTGCAACGCGAGAAATACGTAGCCCTGGTCTTCTTCCGGCAAAAAACCGCTCGGCAATCGCGATCCAAACGCTCCCGCGCCGACCGCGAGCACTGCGAGCAGCGCGAAGCTTAGCACCGTTTTTCGAATGGCGATGCGTGACCAGTTCACGTAGCCGTGGGTCGCCGCGCCGAAGACACGATTGAATCGATCGAAAAACCAGCCAACCGGACCCCACGCCTTTTTCTTCGGGCGAAGCAGTAAGGCAGACAACGCCGGACTTAACGAAAGCGCGTTGAACGCGGAGAAAATGACGGAGATAGCAATCGTGAGCGCGAACTGTTGATACAACCTGCCGGTGATACCAGGAAGAAATGCGGTAGGAATAAACACGGCCGAAAGTACGAGTGCAACGCCGACTACCACTCCTGAGACTTCGCGCATCGCCTGAAGTGTCGCGTCACGCGGCGACATTCCTTCTTCAATGTGACGCTCAACTGCTTCGACAACAACAATCGCGTCGTCAACCACAAGCCCGATGGCGAGCACAAGTCCGAAAAGCGAAAGCGTGTTGATCGAGAATCCGAACAACGGGAATACTACAAACGTGCCGAGCAACGACACCGGCACCGCGCACAATGGAATGAGCGTGGCGCGCCAGCCTTGCAAAAAAATGAATACGACGATGACGACCAACACCAGCGCCTCGAACAACGTTTTAACGATGTCGTTCAATCCTTCAGTAACCGAGAGGGTTTGATCCAGCGAGACGACGAAATCCATGTCCGCCGGAAAACGTTGCTTCGCTTCCGCCATTAATTTGCGCACGCCTTGCGCGGCTTTAACGGCGTTGGTTCCGGGCAACTGATACACAGCGAGAATCGCCGAGGGTTGTCCGTTGAGCCTGCCTCTCAAGTTGTAAGTTTGCGCGCCGAGATCAATGCGCGCGATGTCTTTCACCCGCACAAACGAACCGTCCGGATTCGCCCTAACGACAATCTCCCCAAATTCCTCCGGTGTTTGCAATCGTCCCTGGGCGCGCACGGTATAGGTGAATTTCTGTCCGCTTGGAATTGGTTCGCCGCCGACCTGGCCGGCGGGATTCACCGTGTTCTGCTTTTGCACTGCGGTGATGATGTCCGGCACAGTGATGCCGAGCTTCGCGAGCTGGTCCGGCTTGACCCACAGGCGCATAGCGTATTGGCCAGCGCCGAAAATCTGCACATTGCCAATTCCCGGCACGCGCGTCAGTGGATCGAAGATATTAATGTAGCCGTAATTGGCGAGAAAGGTTCCGTCGTAGCTGCCTTTGGGCGAATATAGCGCGATCAGCATCAGTGGCGCCGTTGTCGATTTTTTAACGGTGATGCCGTAGTTATTAACGTCGGCGGGCAACTGCGATTGCGCTTGCGCCACCCGGAGCTGCGTCAGGACTTGATCGATGTTCGGGTCGGTTGCGACGTCGAAATTGACGATCAATCGGATGTCGCCGCTGTTGGAGTTGATCGAGTACATGTAGTTCATGTTGTCCACGCCACTCATCTGCTGCTCGATCGGCGCCGCGACCGATTGCTCGATCGTGAGCGCGTCCGCGCCGGTGTAGTGCGTTTGCACTTGAATCTCCGGCGGGGCGATTTGCGGATACTGCGCGATCGGCAACGCCAGAATGCACACGCCGCCGATGAGCGTCATCAGAATCGCGATAACGATCGCGACAATGGGGCGCCGGACGAAAAACTCAGACACTTCTTAGGGCTTCTTTTGCTGGTCCGCTTTTGAAACCAACGCATCGGGGGGCGGCGTCCAGTCTTTGACTGTCACTGTCGATCCTTCGCGCGCTTTTTGGAGTCCTTGCACAACAACTTTGTCGCCCGGCTTGAGACCTTCCGTGACTTCCCACATCGCGCCGATGCGCTCGCCCATTTTCACCGGACGAATGCTGACCTTGTTGTTTTCATCGACAACTGCGACTTGATAATTGCCCTGCAACTCGTTCACCGCTTCCTGCGGAATCACCATCGCGCCTTTTTTCATGTCGGCGACGAAACGCACGTTTCCAAACTGTCCGGGCCGCAAAATGTTTCCCGGATTCGGAAACGTCACATAGTAGCGGATCGATCCAGTCTTCGGATCCAGGCTGCGATCGAGTGCATAAAATTTGCCTTTATGCGGATACACCTCGCCATTGCCGAGGATTAAGTCGAAGTCGAGGCTTTTGATATAGGCGTTGCGCTCCGTCGCATCGGGATGGCGCGAAACGAAATCGGTGAACGGGCCTTCGCCGGCGGTCACGACAGCTTTGATCGGATCGATTTGCGACATGGTTGTGAGTGGGCCCGTACTTGGTCCGACCAGATCGCCGACCTGATTGTTGGCAAATCCAACGACACCGTCAATCGGGGCGGTGATCTTGGCGTATCCAAGATTGAGCTCCGCCTGTTTCACGGCCGCTTCGTCGGCTTCGATGTTTGCCCTGCCCGCCTGGGCAGCGGCGATGGCTGTATCGCGCTCCTGGTCGCTGGTCACTTTTTTGTTGAACAAGTCCATCGCGCGTTTTTCGTCCGCGTCTGATTTTACCTGGTTAGCTTTGTCTTTTGCCAGAGTGCCCTTGGCCTGCGCCAATGCGGCTTCGAACGGCCGGGGATCGATGTGAAAAAGGAGATCGCCCTTCTTTACCACGCTGCCTTCCTGGTAATCGCGCGAAACGATGTAGCCCTGCACCTGCGCGTTGATGTTGGCGTTGATGAATCCATCGAGTGTTGCGACGCGTTCAAGCACGCGCGGCACGTCACGCGGCTGGACGGTTGTGACCAGGACTTCCGGCGCGTTCGGCGCGACTTGAGCCGGCTTTCGCGAACAACCAGCCGTAACTGCGACACTGATGAGCAGTCCGACGACAAGCGTAACCGGTTTCATGTTATGGGAGATTGCGGCGTTACGCTCTGGCGACGTAATTGATAAGCCCTGTTTTGCGGGAGCGCGAGTTCGATTCACGGCGCAGCCATGTGGGGTCCGCGCCGGATTCTCGCGAAATGGTACCGAACTCAAGTCGTATGATCAGCTCTAGTTGCGTCGCCTGGTGCTCTCGAAGAGGAACCAGCCACGACGTTCCGCCTCGTCGATCCAAATCTCGATCAGGCTGGTTGTAGCAACGTCGCGATGTTCGTCGCAGACGTCGTGCGCCTCGCGCAATCGGGCGGCCAGTGTGCGATTGTCCTCAGCAAGTTCGGCCAGCATATCCAGCGGCTCGACGTATTCAGCGTCGTTATCAAGCACGCGCTGAATGCGCGAAATGTGGCCAATCGATTTCAGCGTCGGGCCGCCGAGTTTGCGGACCCGCTCCGCGATCGGATCGGTCATCGCGAAAAGTTGATCGGCCTGTTCGTCGAGGAGCAGGTGGTAATCGCGAAAATGCGGCCCGCTCATGTGCCAGTGGAAATTTTTCGTTTTCAGATAAAGCGCGAACACATCCGCGAGGATGGCGTTCATCGCTCCAGCGATATCTCGTGTGGCCGAATGTTCGAGGTCTGTCCGGGTCGCCAGTGGAGCCTGGCGCCTGTGCAGAAGCTTTGTCGTCTTTTCCGAATCGTTTTTCTTCATATTACTTGTACTAGGCCGCGCATCGTTTATGGCAATCGACAACTTCGGCTCGGCCGCAACCGAAAGTCTTATCCGTAGATTGCACAGATCAACGCAGATTTTCTAAAGAAGCAGGGATTTGAGCCCACGAGACACACTAATGACACGAAGGAAGAAAGCGATTCTGCCGTGTGATCGTTTTTCTTTCTTTCGCGTTGTTTCGCGCCTGGCGCGCCGAAGCCGTGCGACGACGGGTGGTTTAGTGGGCAATCCAGCCGGTCAGGAGCAACATCATTACCAGCAATTGGCAGATAATTTTCATTTAAATGAGCCGTTTCCGTGGGCTATATGCCGAGACTGGCCCAGGTACCCTATATAGGTACACCTATTAATATGCATTAAAGAGCCGGCTCCGGGGTTAGCGGCCGAGCGACCTGAGTCGGAGCAGGGGCGGGTTTTTTCCGTTCTTTGAACCACATGATGACGACATAGAAGACCGGGGTCAGAAAAAGGCCGAAGCCAGTGACTCCGAGCATGCCGAAGAAGACGGCTGTGCCCAAAGCCTGTCGCATTTCGGCGCCGGCACCACTGCTAAGAACGAGGGGGAGGACGCCGAAAATGAAGGCGAAGGATGTCATCAGGATCGGGCGCAATCGGAGCCGGCAGGCTTCGACCGCGGCGGTGAAGCGATCTTTGCGGTCGCGGTCCTGGATTTGCTTGGCGAACTCGACAATCAAGATGGCATTTTTGCAGGCGAGTCCCACGAGACACGACAAAACCGATCTGAGTAAAAATATTGTTCTCCATCGAGCGCAGCCAGACACCGTAGATCGAGCTGAACAGACACATCGGAACGATGAGAATAATCGCGAGCGGTAATGCCCAACTTTCGTAAAGCGCCGAGAGCAGAAGGAAGACGAAGAGGACGCAGAGTGGGAAAATGTAGATTGCGCTGTTGCCTGCGAGTTTTTGCTGGAGCGCGATCTCGGTCCAGTCGGTCGTGAAACTGGTCGGCAGAATTTCTTTCGCGAGACGATCAACGGCGGCCAATGCGTCGCCCGTGCTGGCGCCCGGCGCGGGCTGGCCGCTCAGATCTGCCGCCGGGAACATGTTGTAGTGCGTAATTTTGTCGGCGCCGCTCACTTCCTTCACGGTCGCGACGGAACCCAGCGGAACCATTCCACCGGAGTTATTGCGCGTCTTAAGTAAGCGGATGTCGTCGGGACTCAGGCGAAATTGTGAGTCGGCTTGCGCGGTGACGCGATAGGTGCGGCCGAACAGGGTGAGATCGTTCACGTAGGTCGAGCCAAGATAAGTCTGGAGTGTGCCGAAGATGTTGCTCAGCGGCACGTTCATGCTCTTCGCTTTGACGCGATCCACGTCGAGCCAGAGTTGCGGCACGTTGGCGCGAAAGGTCGTTAGGTTATTGGTCAGGCCGGGCGTTTGATTTGCTTTCATCATCATCGCGAAAGCTTCCGTTTGCAGTTCTTCGAGTCCGGCGTTGCCGCGATCCTGAATGAAAAGCCGATATCCGCCGGCGTTGCCAATCCCGGACACGGGCGGCGGCGGGAAGACAGCGACGAGCGCCTCGGGAATCTCGGCGCGAACGCGCGCGTTCATCTTTGCCACGATCGCCGGCATTTTTTCCTCGGCCGTTTTACGCTCCGAGAATTCCTTGAAGGGTAAGAAGACTGCAGCCGTGTTGGTCTGATTGCCGCCGAAAAGATTGAAGCCGGCAAATTCAACGGTGTTGAGGACCCCGGGCGTTTCGCGTCCGATCTTTGTGATCTTATCGACCACGGCCTGGGTGCGATCGAGCGATGCCGCGTCGGGCAACTGTGCGTAAACGACGGCGTAGCCGCGGTCCTGTGTCGGCAGAAAACCGCCGGGGACAATTTTGAAGCCGAGACCGGTCAGCGCAAGTAAACCGGCGTAGATCAGCAGAACGATGATGGCGAGTCGGGTAAGTCGCGCGACGGTGTTGCCATAGGAGTTCGAGCTCCACGCGAAGGCTTTATTGAATCCCTTAAAGAACCAACCGAGCACGCCATCGATCAGGCGTTGAAACGAATCCTTTGCCGCGCCGCGTGGCCGGAGGAGAAGCGCGGCGAGCGCGGGTGAAAGCGTAAGCGAGTTGAGCGCAGAGATCGCGGTCGAGATCGCAATGGTAAGCGCGAATTGCCGAAAAAATTGACCGGTGATGCCGCTGATAAACGCCGTCGGGATGAAGACCGAGCAAAGGACGAGCGCAATCGCAACCAATGCGCCGCCGACCTCCGTCATGGCTTTTCGTGCGGCATCTCGCGGACTCAGACCATCCTCAATGTGATGCTCGATGGCTTCCACCACGACGATGGCGTCATCGACCACGATGCCGATCGCAAGAACAAGGCCAAAGAGCGAAACGTTGTTGATCGAGAACCCGAAAGCTTTCATGGCTGCGAATGTGCCGATCAACGAAACCGGAATCGCGATGAGTGGGATGATCGCGGCGCGCCAGGTTTGGAGAAAGACCAGCACGACGAGAACGACGAGCGCGATGGCTTCGAAAAGTGTCTTTTGCACTTCCTGGATCGACTCACGAACAGAAACTGTCGGGTCGTAGACAATTGTGTAGTCGAGTCCGGCGGGGAAGCGCTGCTTCAGCTCAGCCATCTTCTTCCGAACCGCGTCGGACGTGGCGAGTGCGTTCGAGCCCGGGAGCTGGAAAATGGCAATCGCGGTCGCCGGTTTTCCGCCGAGCCCACTGTTGACCGTGTAATCGCGCGCAGCGAGTTCAACCCGCGCGATGTCGCGCACGCGCGTGACTTGTCCGTTCGCGCCAGTCTTAACAATGATGGCGCCGAACTCTTTTTCGTCCGCGAGCCGGCCTTGCGTGCTAACCGTGTATTGGAATGCGGTTGCGCCCTTCGGCACCGGCGGCGCGCCGATAATCCCGGCTGCGACCTGCACGTTCTGTTCCTGCAGCGCTTGCACGACATCCTGTGCCGTCAGATCGCGCGCCGCGGTCTTGTTAGGATCGAGCCATATCCGCATGGAATATTCGCGTGCGCCGAAGACATTGATGTCGCCCACGCCATCGAGGCGCGCGAGTTCGTCGCGAACCTGGAGCAATGCGTAATTGCTGGTGAAAAGCTGGTCGAGTGACCCGTCCGGCGAAACAAGGTGCACGACCATGGTGATGTCGGGCGACTGTTTTTTCGTCGTTACACCGATGCGCTGCACATCGGGCGGAAGAATGGGGATCGCAATGGCGACGCGATTTTGCACCAACACCTGGGCGGTATCGAGATTGGTGCCGAGCTTAAAGGTGATGCTGAGCGTCATGTTGCCGTCGCTCGTGCTCTGCGAAGACATGTAGAGCATGTTCTCAACGCCATTGACCTGCTGCTCGATCGGCGTCGCGACCGTTTCCGATACCACCTGCGCGTTGGCGCCGGGATAGGTGGCCGTGACCTGGATCGTCGGTGGCGCAATGTCCGGATATTGCGCAATCGGAAGGGTCGAAAGCGCGATCACGCCGACGAGCGTGATGACGATGCTGATGACGCCGGCAAAGATCGGCCGGTCGATGAAGAAGTGCGGAAAATTCACAGCGTTTACGCCTCGGCCCAGCTCGTCGTCATTTTGAGTTTTGGGATGGAGTCGCGCTCGGCTTCGCCTCCGGTCCGGCCGATGCTTCCTCCGGCACCGGTGTAACTTTCATTCCCGGTTGCAGCAGCTGCAGGCGCGTAGAGACAACTTTCTCGCCATCTTTGAGCCCGCTCTTTACGATCCGTTTGCCTTCGAAAGTGCTTGCCGTCTCAAGGGTGCGGCGCTCGATCGTGTTATCGGGTTTCACCACGAAGGCGTATTTCACTCCCTGCTGTGAACTGATCACGTTGTCGGCGACGAGTGCCGCCCGATACGGCGTGGCTCCGGCAACGCGGACGCGAATAAAGAAACCCGGCGTGATGAGGTTAGGGTTCCAGTTTTTTAGAACGATGCGCGCGCGGACCGTTCCGGTGCCGGGATCAAGGCGATTGTCGACAAAATCGACGTACCCCTGATGAGGGAAGTCGGTCTCGTTACCAAGCTCGACCCAGGCTGGGATCTTGGCCGTGCGCGCGCTCACCCGTTTTCCCTCCTCGCTGAGCTTTACATATTTTAGGATCGCATTCTCGTCCGCATCGACCTTGGCATAAATCGGATCGACCGAGACCACCGTGGTAAGCACATTCTCCGGCCCTGCGCCCGGCTGGACAAGGTTACCGAGCGTGATGCGCTCATCGCTGACGCGGCCATCGATCGGTGACTTAACTTGCGTGAACTCGAGATTGAGCGCCGCGGCATTTTTCGCTGCCACGGCCGAGGCGGTCGCCGCAGAAGCACCCTGATAAGTAGCAGCTTTCTGATCGAACTCGCTCGCGGAGATGGTATTTTTGGCGCGCAGCTCTTTCGCCCGATCCAATTCGATTTGCGCAAGTTTCTCCTGCGCCTGCATCCGCTCGACCTCGGCGGCGGCGCGATCGAAATCCGCCTGATAAGGACGCGGGTCGATCACATAAAGCAGATCATCTTTCTTGATGATTGCGCCAGCTTGAAACCGGATCTCAGTAATATAACCGGACACCCGCGGCCGAATTTCGACCGACTCGACCGCTTCGAGGCGACCGGTGAATTCATCCCACTCGTTAACCTGCTTTTCGACCGCGGTAACGACATTGACGGGCAGGGGAGCCGGCTGCGGTGCCGCTGCTTTCCGGCAACCAGTTCCAGCCAGCAGGGCGAGCAGGAGAACCGCTTTCATAGCCGTTCTTGGAATTTCAGACGTCATTTCCAAACGACTCTTAGTTTGAAGAAACCTGCGTTTTCTCATTGTCTTCCTCCCGCACGAAAACGGTGTTCACACGATACCATGCCCGTCCTCGGCATTTGTCACGAGCCGTTTTCGTGAATTTTCAGCGGATTAAATGTGCGACTCCAGCCGTCGTCGACGTTGAAGATCGCCATGTTGAATACAAGCAAGGGATCGTTCATTCGGCGACGGCGGAAGATTTTGCTCCATTTGTCTGCAGGCATGCCTGCTGTTCTGGCCGGCCGTTTCAGCCTTTGAGGTAATTCGGTCTCTCCTATCGTGTTCATCGGTAAAACAGGACGAGCGCGAGGAACCCGGTCAGGACTCCGAGCAACGGGCTGAAAACCGCGAACCAGAACGAAGCATCGATTGTGGGAGATTTAATCATAAGTTAATTCCTCGGTAGTAGAGGCTACTCGCTGCAATCCCAACGCCTGGACGGTGTCGGGGGTTATGTTTTGTTAAATGCTTATCGAAGACCTCCTGCGATGAGCAGCGTCTCGCCGGTGACCCACTTCGAATCGTCCGAAGCGAAGAACACAGCCGACGGGCGCGATATCTCGCGGCTGGCCGACCCGGCCAAGCGGCGTTTGGGAATCAAAAGTTTCGCGGAAATCGCTGCTAGTCGAATCCAGCCGAAACAACGCCTTCGGTTATCACCATTCCGGGATTGATGGCGTTTACCCGGATCTTTCGCGGTCCGAGTTCTTTCGCCAAAGTGCGCGTAATCGCGTCGACTGCTCCTTTGGTTGCGTTATAAACAACCCCGCCGGTGGCGTGAGTGAGCTGGCCAGCGAACTGATGTTGATCATGCTGCCGCCGTCTTGGATTGAAATGCTTGAGCGCCTCCTGAGTGGCGAGAATCAATCCGAGAACGTTCGTATCGAACATTCTGATGAAATTCTGCTCGGTGATTTCTTCGACCGGCATGAACTCGTAAACGCCGGCGTTGTTGACGAGCACGTCGATCTTGCCAAAGGCTTTCTCCGTCAGCCGAAAACAGTTTTTCAACATCGGCTTTTTTCGCAACGCTCGCTTGGACGGCGACAGCGTTGCCGCCACCTTTACTGATTTGATCGACCACTTTGTCCGCATCCGATTTCGCCGACGCGTAATTCACGACTACCGCGGCCCCATGCGTCGCCAATTCTTTTGCGATAGCCGCGCCGATTCCCTTCGACGCGCCCGTTACCACTGCAACTTTTCCAGTTCAATTTCCCGTTGTTCATTTTGTTCCTTTTCTTGTTTTGGCTTGATTCAATTTGAAAACAAATTTGCTGTCCTATGAATTTCTGTTCTGGATGGACGTCTTCATCCGGCAATGAAACCTCCGTCGACGACCAGTGATGTGCCCGTCGTAAATTTCGCGGCGTCAGAAGCGAGATAAAGAACCGCTGCGGCAATTTCTTCGCTCGCGCCGACTCGTGCGACCGGAGCGATCGAGGTGATCTGGTCGCGCAACGCATCGTCCGCGAAGCCGATCGAACATTTCGGTGGCGATGACTCCCGGAGCAACCGCGTTAATGCGAATGTTCTGTTTAGCGAATTCGAGCGCGACGGATTTGGTCAGCCCTTCGACCGCATGCTTCGACGCGATGTAAACGCTTACTTGCGCGAGACCAACGTGCCCCGCAACGCTGGAAGTATTGACGATAGCGCCGCCGCCATTTTTGAGCATGACTGGAATTTCGTGACGCATCGAATTGAGAACGCCCCAAACATTGATGTCGAAAATGCGGCGATATTCGCCTTCTGTCGCCTGCTCGAGCGGACCTTTCCATTCGACACCCGCGTTGTTAAACGCGATGTCGAGACGGCCGAATTTATCGACCGTGAAATCAACCATCGCTTTCACATCTGCATCTTTCGCCACGTCCGCGCGGACGAACGCCGCGTCGCCGCCAAGTTTCTTGATTTCGGCGACAACTTGCGCGCCTTCTTTTTCGCGGCGACCGCTGAGAACAACTTTTGCACCCGCCTGAGCGAACGCGATCGCGGTCGCTTTGCCGATGCCGGAAGTTCCGCCGGTCACCAGTGCGACTTTACCTTCAAACGTTTGTTGTTGTTCATTGGTGTTTCTTTCATTTCGTGAGTTAAATTCTTCATTGCATGATGAGGACGACTCGGAAACGGACTTTGCCGCTGTTCATTTGTTCGTAAGCTTCGGCCACGCGATTCAGTGGATATTTCTCGATCATCGGATGGACGTCGTTGAAGGCGCTGAATTCCAAAGTGTCCTGCGAATCGCGCGCAGTGCCGGAATAACATCCGGAGACGGATCGTCTCCCCATGATCAACGACAGCGCATTGACGCTCAGTGGTTCCATCGGCGCCGCCGGCACTAACAAATTGCCGTTCACTCCTAATCCATCCACGACGGCAGAGATTGCCTTTGCGCTTGGCGCGGTTGCCAGGATCACGCGCGCGCCACCGAGCTTCTGTAACTCCGCCACCGGATCGGCGACATTTGAATCGACGTATTGATGCGCGCCCAGTTGTTCTGCGAGCGGTCCTTTGTCTTTCCCGCGGCCGAGAGCCACGGTCTTGAAGCCCATTCGACGCGCATATTGCACACCGAGATGCCCCAGTCCGCCGACGCCTTGGACGGCGACGACATCACCGGGACGCGCGCCCGAATTGCGCAGTGCATTGTAAACCGTCACACCCGCGCACATGAAGGGACCCGCCTCTTCCGCTGGCAAGTCGTCCGGAATCGCCGCCAGCGTTTCCGCCGGGGCGATCATGTATTCGGCATAACCGCCATCAAAGTTGATACCGGTGACTTTACGATTGCTGCACATCGCAAAATCGCCGCGGCGGCATTGTTCACAGACAAAATCATGCCCGCCGTGCCAGCCGACCCCGACGCGCTGCCCTTCTTTCCAATTCGTGACACCGCCGCCAATTGCATCAATGTGTCCCGCAACTTCGTGCCCCGGCACGCGAGGATATTGCAGGCCGGGCCAGAGACCCTCCTTGACCAATGCGTCGCTGTGGCAAATGCCGCACGCTTCGACTTTCACGCGCACTTGTCCGGTTCCCGGCTCCGGAATGTCGCGTTCGACTAATTCAAAATCTCCACCGGGCTTACTGATCTGCGCTACTTTCATTTTCGAGCTCATAATTGCTTTTATTCCACAGCCATGGTGTCGTGCAATGCATGCCCCATAACAGTCAACGTGTGTGGCAGCGCTAGGTTCACCATGCGCATAACGCGAAAACCGGTTCGCGGTTATCAATCTCAGCGAAATCGTGCGGCAAGGAGAGACCATCATGCCGGGTCTCTGCCGGTTGCAGATTGAGTTTGGCAATGTGCGCTTCGACCAAATCAGGAAGAAGCAAATGCGGGAACGGCGACAGATCCCAGGCTTTCGATTCTTCCTCATCAAGGACGAGGTGAACGATTTCGCGCAAATCGGGATACGTGCGCTCGTAATCCTGCTGCAACCGTTGTTTCAGCCGGGTGAGGGCGACGGAGACAAGGTTGGGGAAAACCGCGGTTGGATTGGTTAGTTGATCAGTTTTCATTGGTGTTTTTCCGTTTTATGTCGGTTTATATTTGACTGGTCGTCTATAAAATTGGCAAAAAAGTTATGAAGAAGAGTTATGAAGAAGACATGGCAGAAGCCCGTTTTACTCCCAAAACCTCCATCGCTACCTCCTTAAATCCGCGAAGCAACTCGATGTCGTTCTGAATCCGAGCCTGCGCCATCATCCCTTGATAGCAGGAAAACAGCGCCCTGGCCTTCGCTACTGGGTCGGGCGCATCAATTAGCCCCTCGGCCGCGGCGTCGCGCACCGCTGAAACAAAATAATTCACCTTGCGATCCATGATCCGATCGATCGTCTCGCGCACGATTTGGTCCTGAGTGCTCACTTCGCTGCCGACGCTTATGAACGGGCATCCCAGGATGGAGCCGCATTTTTTTTGCACCTCGGCGAGACGGTCATGCACAAAGTCAAAATAACGGTCGAACCGCTCCAGCGGTGGAACCGTCGGCGAAAAAATCGAATCCATTTCCGCTCTCTTCTTATTCCAGCAATCCTCCAAGGCCGCCGCCGCCAGCTCCGATTTGGACTTGAAGAAATAATAAAAGCTGCCTTTTTTGGCCCCGGCGCGATCGCAAATCGCGTCCACCGAGGTGGCGCCGTAACTGTTTTCCCAGATCAAGTCCATCGCGGCGTCCAGCAGGCGCTCTTTCATGTCGCTCACTCTTGGCATGGTCTAAAAATGCCTATGTAGACTGACTAGTCAAGTATTTTTTTAAAGATTTTTTGGCCCGTGTAGAGGTTAGGCTTCCAGCCATTCGCCAGTCCGGCTCGGCCGCGCTTGGCAGGGCCGATGTCGTTCCAGCGAGGGCGATCTTCGTTTCAGCGACAGGCAGGATGCCTATCCTTCAGCGCATCTTGAGTGTTCATCGCGAAGGGTTGAGAGTCAGGCAAATGGCAGAGCAGGATTTAAATGCAATTGCGTTTCCAACCCTGACCGAAACGCAAGTAGCGGGACTCGCGCGCTACGCCGGCGCGGCGCCCAAAAAATTTCCCGCCGGAGAAGCCTTGTTTCATGCCGGTGATCGCGATCCGAAATTTTACGTCATCAGATCGGGCGAAATCGAGATCGTCGATGTAACGGGGGAGGAGCCGAAAACACTCAGGGTTCAAGGACCGGGAAATTTCACCGGTGACGTCGGTCATCTCACCGGTAGTCCAAAGATCGTTAGCGCGATCGCACGCTCGGACTGTGAGGTCTTCGAAATATCCGAAATAAAGCTGCGAGAAATTTTGAATCAAGATCCGCAGCTCAGTGACGTCATCCTGCAAGCATTTATAGCGCGGCGGCAATTGATGCGGGAATCGCCCGACTTCACCGGGCTGCGCGTGATTGGTTCTCGTTATTCACGCGACACCTTCCGTATCCGCGATTTTCTGGCAAAGAACCGCGTCCTGTTTAAGTGGTTTGATTTGGAAGAGGATCCTGCGGTCGCGCAGTTTCTTCAACAAATCGGAGTGAGCGAAGCCGAGACGCCAGTCGTTACCTGCGCGCACTGTTTGCTTTTGCGGAATCCTTCAAATCGCGAGTTGGCTGAAGCCATCGGTATTCGACGGACGGTTGAACACACCGTTTATGATTTAGCGATTGTCGGATCGGGCCCGGCGGGACTGGCCGCAGCGGTATATGGCGCTTCCGAAGGACTGAACACGATTGTGCTCGAGCATACCGCTCCGGGAGGACAGGCCGGCAGCAGCATGCGGATCGAAAATTATCTTGGCTTTCCGACTGGCATCACCGGCAGCGAGCTGGCCGAACGCGCTGCTCTGCAAGCCGACAAGTTCGGCGCGCGAATCTCAATTGCCACTCCGGTAACAAAATTGTCTTTCGACAACGCCTATTCGGTTCTTGAACTGGAAGGTGGCGAGAATGTCGTGGCCAAATGTCTGCTCATCGCGACCGGGGCTGAATATCGGCGTCTTGAGGTGGAACATTGTAGCCGATTCGAAGGTGCCGGAGTTTATTATGCCGCGACACCTAACGAGGCGCAGATGTGCCACGGTTCGGATGTCATCCTTGTCGGTAGCGGCAACTCTGCAGGCCAGGCGGCGGTTTATTTGTCGCAGAACGCGCGGAAAGTGTTTTTGCTGATTCGCGGCGACGATCTTTGCAAGAACATGTCGAGCTACCTGGCGCATCGGATCATGAACACACCCAACATCGAGCTGCGTCGCTGCACCGAAGTGGTTCGCATGAACGGCGATGGTTATTTGAGTTCCATTGAAATTCTAAACAAAACTACCGGCGAGAGGGAGACACTGGCAACTGCTGCGCTTTTCAGCTTCATCGGCGCGTCGCCACGGACGGGCTGGTTACCTCCGGAGATTGAGAAGGACGAGAAAGATTTTGTGCGCACTGGAATCGACGTTGACGATTCGCCGCGCTGGACTTTGAAGCGGCAACCATTCCTTCTGGAAACAAGCCGCCCCGGAGTGTTCGCCGCTGGCGACGTGCGCTCGGGTTCGGTCAAACGAGTTGCCTCTGCTGTCGGCGAAGGCGCGATGGCGGTCCAGTTTGTTCACGAGTATTTAAAGACGATGTAATTCCATGACTAACGAAAGCTGTACACATCTTTCCGCCATTGCCGAGGTGAAACACCCGTCACGTCTCGAATGTAGTGAGTGCATAAAGATCGGCGCACGCTGGGTGCATTTGCGAACGTGCCAGCAATGCGGAGTGACCTTGTGCTGCGACAGCTCCCCTAATCAACATGCCAGCAAACATGCTCGCGCCACCGGGCACCCGGTGATCGCTTCCGCCCAGCCGGGCGAACGCTGGCTTTACTGCTATCCCGACGAGGCCTTTGTTGAGTACTGAAGTTCAGCGGGACGGGCGAATCGACTAAGCACATGCACGTCAGCGAGATGAGTTGGATGATGATGGAGGAGTACCTCAAGCGCGATGATCGCTGTGTATTGCCGCTCGGGAGTACCGAGCAGCATGCGTATTTAAGTTTAAGCGTTGATAGCATTCTGGCTGAACGAATCGCGGTGGAAGCGGCGGAGCCTTTGCGCGTACCAGTTTTCCCGGTGTTGGCTTACGGAATCACGCCATATTTTCGCGCGTTTCCCGGCTCGATTACGCTACGGGTTGATACGCATCTAGCAGTAGTTCGCGATATTCTCGATGCATTGGCGGAGCAGGGGTTCAAGCGAATCCTGATCGTTAACGGCCACGGCGGGAATTCTCCGGCACAGTCACTGATAGGCCAATGGATGGCGGATCGTCCGAATGTTCGAGTGAAGTTTCACAACTGGTGGAGTGCGCCAAAAGCCTGGGCACAAGTCATCGCGATCGATCCGATCGCTTCGCACGCGTCTTGGATGGAAAATTTTCCATGGACACGATTGGCCAACGTTTCCATGCCCAGCGAACAAAAACCGATGAGTAACCTCGAATATTTGCGCCAGCTGGATCCGCGGTCATTGCGTGACTACCTGAAGGATGGCAACTATGGAGGCCATTACCAGCGTGCAGATGAAGAGATGATGAAAGTTTGGCATGCGGGCGTAGCTGAAACGCGTGAGCTACTGGAAAATTGGTAAGGTAGGGGCGATTGACCTCAATCGTCCGCGGGCGGTTCAGTGAACCGGCCCTGCCTCACCCTGAAGCCCGAGTCGCTCGGCGTCCGACTTTAACGCGGCGATGACCTGTGCGATCACATCATCCAACGGCATACCCAATTCTTCCGCCCCGCGCACGATGTCTTCGCGATTCACCGCACGAGCGAAGGCTTTATCTTTCATTTTCTTTTTTACGGCCGTGACCTCGACCTCATGAATGCTTTTCGATGGACGCACGCGCGCGACCGCAATGACGAATCCGCTCAACTCATCGACAGCGTAAAGCGTTTTCTCCAGCGTCGTTTCGCGGGACACGCCTGAATAATCAGCGTGTGAAAGAATCGCGCGGCAGATCTCTTCGCTCCAGCCGTGCTCGCGCAACCACGCCACACCGACAAAGGGATGACCTTCGGTGGAGCTACGTTCGAGGTTCGGGTGACGCTCGTAATCCATGTCGTGCAACAATCCGACGGACTCCCACGTATCCGGATCTTCACCTCGCAATTTCGCGAAATGCTTCATCGAATCCGCCACGGCGTAACAATGTTTTCGCAGGCTTTCCGATTGGACCCATTCGT
This sequence comes from uncultured Verrucomicrobiae bacterium, assembly GCA_963781735.1. Taxonomy (GTDB): domain Bacteria; phylum Verrucomicrobiota; class Verrucomicrobiia; order Chthoniobacterales; family UBA10450; genus AV69. The sequence continues at coordinate 37,174 of CAWAHI010000009.1, forward strand.
GGAGAGTGGTCAGAGCTTGAGATGATTTGGTCATCGGGGGTTTCCGGTCACAGGTCAGAAAACGCAACTTTTCTACAAGAATATCGAATGTCTAACGGGTTATCGCCATAATCTACGACCAGCTTTCGATGAAGCGATGAGCCGTTGTAGCCGATTTTCCCGGGTTTGCGGGCGCTTCGCGCTAACCACCCACCAAATCGCGGTTTGTCGATAGGATTTGGATTGTTGTTGAAAGAATTTCCATGCGGCGCTCTCGGTGCGGAACAGTTTCGTTGCTGCGCTACTCAATATCGCGGTTTTGCGATTTTCATAACTGTAAACGTGTGATTTAGCGGGGGTGCGTTTCTGAAAGGCCGTCATCCCCGCGAGGCGAACGCGCCCTTCAAGAATAAGTTCTGTCATCCGCGCAATATTGATCGCGCTCCAAATGCTGCTGGGGCGCCGCGGCGTGAAACGAATTTTGTAGCTCCCCGTGTCGATCGTTTTTCGCAAACCGTCGATCCACCCAAAGCACAGAGCTTCGTCGACCGCTTCAGGCCAGGTAATGCTCACGCGTCCGGAAGATTTTCGATGAAAGCCAACCCATTGCTCGGTGATGGTCTGGTGATGTTTCTCCAGCCACCCTCGAAAATCATCGGATCCAGCGAAAAAAATTGGAGAGTTCGCTTTTGATTTCATGTCATTTCACGGACCGCTTGTAGCACAGCCACTAACGCCAGCCCGGCTCGAACCTGTAGGGCAAAATAGACACTTTGCCTGTTGAAGTATGTCTCCGAAGAACGGAATTGCATGATCACCTCGCCAACTTTTTCAGAAAAAGGGCCAAACCCGTTGTACCGAACGAAACATAATTTGTGGGAAACGCCTGTCCTGCGTCCATATCAGCCAATATCGAGTGATTGCGGTGCGACGTTGATGGGCAGCGCATTCATCGAAGACAAACAAATTCGCTAGAAAGGGATGCAAATATGCAGCGCGTGATACATTTCGAAATTTACACGGATGACCCGGAAGCGGTCCAACCGTTCTACGAGGAGGTTTTTGGCTGGAAGTTCCAGAAGTTCGAGGGCGGACCGTTCGAATATTGGGTTGTCAGGACCGGCAACGACAGCGCTCCGGGAATCAATGGCGGTCTGACTCGTCCTCGGGAGGGTCAGAATGCTGGAACGATCAATACGGTTGCGGTGCCGTCGCTCGATCGGTCGATCAAAAAAATTGAGGAGAGCGGCGGGAGGATTTGTGTGCCGAAGATGCAAATCCCGAATGTTGGTTGGTTAGCCTACGCTGAAGATCCGGCCGGTAACGTCTTTGGAGTCATTCAGCCAGCGCCTCAGGCAAAAAAATCGAACGGGAGGGTGCGGCGCGAGGTCGCAGCTTCAGTTAGATGAAAGGATAAGACATCAAAAGGAGGGAATGATGAGTACGGAAGAAGTAGCAACGAGATTGGTAGAGCTTTGCAAAGGAACCGAATGGAAGAAAGCGGTCGATGAGCTCTACGCGAAAGACATCGTTAGTGTGGAACCGCGCACAGTCGATGACATCCCGGCGGAAGTGAAAGGGATCGATCGAGTACGTGGCAAAAATGATTGGTGGGAAAAGAACATGGAGGTGCATGACTCGAAGGTCAGTGGGCCGTTTGTTGCAGGCGATACCTTTGTGGTGCGCTTTGACATTGATGCGACGGATAGGAATTCGAAAAAGCGGATGCACATGTCCGAGGTAGGCATTTACACAGTTAAGGACGACAAGGTAGTACGGGAGAAATTTTTGCCGCTGGTGGAGTAGAGAACGAGGCATACAGAAGAAAGAAGAAGGCAGAAGGGTCCGGGCCGGACGGGCATTGCCGCTCCGAGTTGGAGCAATGTGAGCGCCGACCCGCCGGCGCGACTTAAACCCAGGACCGAAGAATCAAAGCTGTTCGATGTGATAGCCGCGACCGCGCAAGAGGGCGACTATGCCATTGGGTCCACCCATATGCGCCGCGCCGGCCACAACAAAGTAGGTCTTGCCGCTTTGCAAGTATCCCTCGATTTTCGGAATCCATTTCCGGTTGCGATCAGTTAGGAATCGTTCTCCGAGCGAAGGGAAATTGCGGAACTCATCCATCATGATCCGGGTATCGGTATCCGCGTCTCCGCGCCTCCACGCTCTTGCCATCTCATCGCCCGTGCTACCCCTGCTGCGTTGCGCCGGGAGAAACATCATCAGCAGCATTGCCTCACTTTGCCGATCAGTTAAGTCGAGGAAGACATCGGTGTGTTCGCGTGCCGATTCCAGGCCCGACACTGGTTTAGAATTGGCGCGTGCACGTCGGATCAGAAATTCTTCTACACCCAGTGTCTCGGACATTCCGTGCAATTCGGGAGCCTGAAGCATGAGCGAAAGAAACCACGGCCGATAGCGCGCGAATTCACCTTCTGGAACCTTTAACAGTCTAAAAACGCGTCGCAAGTAGTCGTAAGTTCGCGGATCGACATGATTTTTCAGACTGTCGCCTTTCGGATATTGGCCGGCTTTGAGTATTCCTTTACTCGATTCCAGTAGCGCTTTTGGATCTACCTCGCAAACAAGCCGATCGGAAGCGTCAAAGGCACGATTGTAGGCAGCCGGCAAAGGATAATCCTGGCTTTTCAACGCATGGATGGAGCCTCCGAGATAAAGGACATTAGTGCCGCTCGTGACCTTCCAGACGCAAGCAGCACCTGCCTGATTGACGATTAGGATCAGCGCTGCGGCAATAATCATTCTCAAGTAAACAAGGGGCATTCGCCGGCTCTTCTGGCAGTGGCCTGGCGGGAGAATGAGTTTCAAAAGTGGAACCGGCACGATAACTTGGTAGAAACCAAAATGACCTTTTCTTTTTCGGTCGTTCCTGGCATCGCGATTTTGTTGGGGCTCGTTCTTGCTCCCGATGCCTTCGCTCAGGATACACCCATTGACAAGCTCCTGAACAAGCTTCCGCCGCCGGAGAACGTGCTTAAGCCGCAGGTTCGGCGCACACAACAGCAAGATCCCGCGTTTAGGGACCCTCTGGGACAACAGACCGTCTCCGCGATTAGCAAGCGAGATTTTCCGCGGGCCATGAATCTTAGCCGCAAATTGACCGAACGTTACCCGCACAGCGCTGCTGCATATTGTCTCCGCGGATCTTTAGCCTGTAGTTTGCGCCAATATGGGGAAGCGACTTCTGCTTTCCATACTGCTGTTGGCATTCAACCCCGCTCGGCCGATGCGCATTTTGGCTTGGGATTGGTAGAAGGTGCACAGGGCCACTTTGCCGCGGCGCTGCCACATCTTCAACGTTGCGCGGAACTCGAACCAGACTCTTTTATTCCGTACGTTTTTCTAAGCGATTTCGCTTCAAGCTTGGGTCGCAAAGAGGAAAGCCGGCGATACGCTAAGAAGGCGACCGAACTTGGGCCCTCTTTTGTATTTACCTGGTTGCAATTGGCGCGCGCCGAGAAAGAGCTGGGGCACACTGAAGCTACTTTGGATGCTGTCTCAAAGGCAGCTGAAATAGCACCGGACAGTGCTGTCATGCTGGCGTTGGTAGGCTATAGTTATATTAGTGCAAACCGCCTGGCGCAGGCCATTCCACCGTTGCAACGTGCCGCGCGTTTGGCGCCGCGAGATTACCTTTTGCAATCACAACTGGGATACTGTTTGGCGGCGACGGGACAGGTGGACGCGGGAATATCCTATCTTCGAAAAGGCGCAAGTTTGGCGCCGAACTACGGACCAGTTTGGGAAAACCTCGGTTTGGCTTATCAAAAGAAAAGCAATCACCGCGATGCCGTGAAAGCGTTTGAAAGAGCGACGCAGCTTTTGCCGAACCACCGGTTACCGTGGCAACATCTGTCCGAGGAGTACCGCGCAATGGGGCGCATGCAAGATGCAGAGCGTGCCGCTGCTCGCGCGCAATCACTGCCGGCGGGCAATTCAAAACGCGGAAGTAAGAAAGCCTAATCGCGATATCATTTGTTTACCTGGCTCCAACTGTAAGTCGCCGCTATTTGGATGGCTTGATTGTTGCTGCTCCCGAATCGGGCGGCGGCATTGACAAGAGGCATTGTCCTATTTAGGCTGCGCGACTCGAAAATTATGCGTCCTATTTGGAAAGGCAGCATCAGCTTCGGGCTGGTTTATATTCCGATTGCCGTTTATCCCGCCACGCGCGAGGAGAAGTTGAGTTTTCGTCAACTGCGCGCGAGTGACCTAAGCCCAATTAAATACAAGAAAGTCGCCGAGGCCGACATGAAAGAAGTTGTGGCCGATCAAATCGTCAAAGGTTTCGAATACGAGCGTGGCCGGTACATTGTGCTAAAGGACGAAGACTTCGAGAAGGTGCGCATCGAATCGACGCATTCGATCGACATTACCGATTTCGTGGAGCTGGAACAGGTTGACCCCAAGTTCTTTTATAAACCGTACATTTCTTGAGCCGCAAAAAGGTGGCGAGAAAGCTTACGCCTTGTTGCACAAGGCGTTGGGCGGGACCGGGAAGATCGGCGTGGCCAAGGTCGTTATCAGCAATCGCGAATACCTCGCTGCGGTCAAGCCCGATGGGTTGTTCCTAATTTTGGAGCTGATGCATTTCGCCAGTGAAGTCCTGACACCAGACGAACTGAATCGGCCCAAGACCGAGCTGAACGAAAAAGAGCTGAAGATGGCGCACGCGCTCATTGAAAGCATGTCGAGCACGTGGGAACCGAAGAAGTATCGTGACGAATATCGCGATGCGGTAATGGAACTGATCGAACAAAAAGCTAACAAGAAAGAGATTGGTCCCAAGATTGAAGTAAAACCACGGGCGACCAACGTGGTTGATCTGGTCAAAGTTTTGCAGGAAAGCCTAAACCGGAATCAATCACTGAAGGTAAAACGTGGTTCCGGTCGAAATGGTCCCAGATCATCGAGCGCACTGGTTAAGCAGAAGCGCCGCGCGGTAGCGTAAGCATTATTTGGTCTGTCGCGCCGTAGTATCTCGAAGGCGGATGGCTGCCGAATGATTAGGTCAGCAGGTCCGAGCGGGACCGGTGGTTAGTAACTCCGTAAGATCTTCGCGCGCAGGCAGCTGCACCTTGGTTGCCGAGAAACAATCGGCGATAGACCGCCGCTACAACAGCTGCATCATCTCCGCGGCAAGCTTCGGTCCGATCCCTGCCTCTTCGTGCTTAAAATAAACAAAAACGTCCGACCATCTCTCGCGTTGTGCCTTGACTACGTCGGCCCATCGATTCACGTCACCTGGTTGATAATCTTCCCGTCGTAAACGCAGGTAGCCCCAATCAGCGGTCGCGGTCTGTGGCGTCTGTAGTTTGTCCGTGTCGGCAATGCACAAGCAGACATTTCGTTTTCGCAGTAGAGCAAATATTTCCTCATCCAACCAGGATTCGTGACGAAACTCAAAGGCCGCTCGCATACTCGCCGGCAACGATTCTGTGAAATGCTCCAGCAGAGCAGCATCTTTCTTCAAATTGGGTGGAAGCTGAAATAAAACCGGGCCAAGACGCGCCCCTAATCCGATGGCTACCTCGTAAAAGTAGTCCACCGTATCGCCACAATTCCGCAATCTTGCGAAATGGGTAACCTTTTGCGGCGCTTTCAGTGTGAATCGAAACGTCTCGGGCGTCAGCTTGCACCAGTTCTCGATCGTTTTCGGAGCTGGGATGCGGTGAAAGGTATAGTTAATTTCCGTGGTATTGAGTCGTTCGGCATAAAAGGGGAGCATCTTGGCTGCTGGTAAATCCTCCGGATAAAAGTTTCCCTTCCATTCCGCATATTGGAAGCCGGAGGTACCAATCCAGTAGTTCACTTTCCGCGTACTCCCTTCGTCACCCGTACAAGCTCAGCTGCGACTTGTTCGATTCGTTTTGCGAGCTTGGTGTCAGCAAGTTTGTCGCCGTTGAAAGAATCACCGGTAGCATAGACAAATCGCGGAATGATTAGACAGCGGAAATCGAGCATCAGGCTATTGGCAAAGCTCATTACCGACATGTAGCTTCCCATGCCACCGGCAGCACAAAGAAAGCCAACTACTTTGTCTTCCCAGGCGCTCCCGGTTAACTCGACCATGTTCTTCGCGGCCGCGCTGACATCGTAGTTGTAAACCGGAGTCGCTACGATGATTCCATCCGCCCTTTCGATTGCGGCAGTTATATTTTTCGCGGCGGGATGATTGTAACAGACGTCGGCGTCGCACATTGGGAGATCCAGCTTGCTGATGTCGAGCCATTCGCAATTCACTTTTGCTTTCTTGAGCCAATCGAAGGCGGTTTGGCCCATGCGCCGGCTGTTGCTTTCGGGATTTCCACTCGTACTGACGACGAGATAGTTTGGCATATTCCGTTATCAGCTTAGCTGAAATCCGGGTTGCGCAAATCAACCTGTAGCACAGGCGCCCTGTGTCGAGTCCGAGCCTGTTAGAACGAGCCCGGTGCCGCCGCGTGATTCGACCTGTTATATTCTTCCAACGCTTTTGGCATTTCCGCTTCCAGTTGCTGAATTCGGGTGCCGTGGGACGGATGGCTGGAAAGGAACTCGGGCGGCTGCGGGCCGCCCACATTTTCCATGCGTTGCCAGAAACGAATGCTTTCCCGCGGATCGTAACCAGCCCGCCCCATGTAAAGGAGGCCGATGGCGTCGGCTTCGGATTCATGTTTGCGGCTGAATGGCATGAGGACACCAAATTGCGTGCCGGCGCCGAGCGCCCCCATCACTGCGCGCTGTTTGTCGTAATCCATGTCCGAGAGCGACATCGCCACACCGGTTAATGCGGTCTGCGCAAGATTTTGTTCCAGGACACGTTGCGAGCCGTGTCGCGAAGTGGCGTGCGCCATCTCGTGTCCCAGCACAGTTGCGAGCGCGGGTTCATTTTGCGTAATCGGTAGAATGCCGGTGTAAACCACGATTTTCCCGCCTGGCAGACAGAATGCGTTTACCTGCGGCGAGCGAATTAACGAGACCTGCCAGTCGAAATCGCCGCTCACCTTGCCAGTGGCGCTCGCTAACCGCGATGCGACGCGTCTTACCATTTCGAGTTCAGGTCCCGAATCGATGCTTTCCGATTGCGCCAGAACCTGCTCGTAACCTTGCAGCCCGAGTAACGCTTCCTCGCGAGTTGACATGCCGACGTGACTTGCTCGGCCTGTTTCCGGATTCACAAATTTCTCGGAAGAAAAATATTGATAAGCGAAAAACAAACCCGCCAGTAACAGCGGAATCCATTTGATATGTCGTCGCTCCATCGCGCAGCTAGCCTACACGGGGCACGTATAATTCCGCGACACTATTTTCCAGAACCCAGCATCGAGAGGCGAATAGGGAAAGCGCAAAATAGTTAGAGATCCTTCGACTCCGCTGCGCTTCGCTTCTGCCTTCGCGCAGATGCTCCGGCGCGGCAGGCAGGATGACAGGAGGGAAACAAGCGCGGTGCGCTTAGACCTGATCGGCGCGGTTGCCGGGAGCGACGGCTTGGTTCGGATCGGGCTGAGTTGCGGTCGTGCCAGATTCGATTCGTGGAACACTGCCTTGCGCGGGACGAACGTCTTTTCCTTCGGTCTTGCCGGCCTTATTCAGCTCGTCGCTGAATTCGTCCTTGGCCTTTTGAAATTCGCGCACTGCTTGTCCCATTCCACGCGCCAGTTCCGGCAATTTTTTTGCCCCGAAGAGGACGAGGACGATCAACAAGATGACGATCAAGTCGGGTCCAGCCAGATTCATGAAGCTCGCGAGCAAGCTCATAATACGTGCTTGAACATCAGGCTGCCTGAGGAAGTTGCAAGGGAATTCGAGAACCGCGCCGCAAGAGGGATACACAAGGGGCAAGATGCCCGTTGGCCCCGCAGGTCCAAGCTCGCCATGGCGAGTCTTCGACCGGAGTGGCCTTAGACGCGTGTGCTACGGTGAGCGCGCGGCGCCAAATAACCAATCGTAGGCGTGATGAATTTCAGTTACGACCGGGCCTTCGATTGGAGAATTGTGATATGCGCCGGGCAACGGGATCACCTGTTTCTCCCCGGCGAAGGAATCGACGACCAGGCGCTGAAATCTTGGGGGAACGATCTCGTCATTCTCGGCCAGAAGGAAAATAGCGGGTGCATGAATGCGTTTTGCGTTGGCAACACTATCGAGGTCGGGTGGGATTTGCAGGGCAACAGGTCCGGCAAGGAGCCAAAGATTCCACCAGCCGTAGTTGCGTAAAATAATTTGGCGTAGCGGTGGCGGATTATGGAGGACGAGACCGCGGACGTCGCGATTGGCCGCGACATGCAGTGCGACCGCGCTTCCGATACTGGCGCCGAAAACATAGATTGGTTTGCCGTCGGCTTTTGTTTTTAGCGCGTCGAAGGCCGCAACGCCGGCCTCACCCATTCGTTTTAGTCGTGCTGGACCGGTGCTGCCGCCGAAGCCTGGATAGTTTACTCCCCAAACGTCGATGGCCCGTTCCCCGAATGCGTCGGCTTCGAGTGCGGCCCAGCGATCAGCGCGATCGGCATTGCCATAGAAACGCAGGATGTAGGCATCGACATGATCGTCTTGTTTCGCGATATGAGAACGTGCGGTCCAGATTTCCAAGTCACCGTTATGGAATGGAATGGTTTGGCGCGTAGCGCCGTGCGCGTCGATGGGTTGCGTGCTGGGAAAGAGAATCAACTGATCTGGAAATGTCGTGCCAAACATCGTCAGGAGAAAGGCTGCCAGTACGGCCAGGACAAAATATGGTGGCCGGCGTTTGACCGGCGCAAGAATGTTTTCGTTATGTAACGTCGTCATCACTCTCGTTCCCAAACTGAGTTTGGGAACGCGTGCGGCCCGAAGCGAGACGAAACAGAGTTTTGAAAAGGAAGGTAGGTTCCCCAGTTGAGTTTGGGAACAGGAACCTAAGAATCAGAAAATAGTTAGAGGTCCTTCGATTTCGTTGTGCTCCGCTCAGGATGACACGAGTAATTTGGCGCGCCTACACATCGTAATACATCGAGAATTCGTACGGGTGGGGGCGCAATCGTAGCGCGTCGTATTCCTTTTGTTTCATCTCCAGCCAGTTGGCGATGAAATCGGAATTGAAGACGTCACCTTTAAGGAGGAAATCATGGTCCTTTTCTAAAGCTTCCATGGCACCTCGGAGGGAATCGGGCACACTCGGGACGTCGGCGAGTTCCTCCGGCGGCAGATCGTAGAGGTTTTTGTCGAGCGGATCACCGGGATCGATGCGGCTTTGAATTCCGTCCAAACCTGCTAGCAGCAGCGCGCTGAAGGCGAGATATGGATTGGCCGCGGGATCGGGTGTGCGGAACTCGATACGTTTCGACTTCGGATTGGCGGAGTAAGTGGGAATGCGGATCGCGGCGGAACGATTACGCGCGGAATAAGCGAGGTTAACCGGTGCCTCAAACCCGGGGACGAGGCGTTTGTAGCTGTTAGTGGTGGGATTTGTGATGCAGGTGAGTGCAGGTGCGTGTTTCAGAATCCCGCCGATGAAAAACAGCGCGGTATCGGAAAGCCCGGCATAGCCGTTCCCAGCAAAGAGTGGTTTATCGCCTTTCCAAAGCGAGATGTGGGTATGCATGCCGCTGCCGTTATCGGCAAAGAGCGGCTTGGGCATGAAAGTAACGGTTTTGTTGTGTCGCTTGGCCACGTTGCGGACGATGTATTTGTCGTACTGCATGTGGTCGGCCATTTCTTTCAGTGGCGCGAAACGAATGTCGATCTCCGCCTGGCCGGCGGTGGCGACTTCGTGATGTTGCCGCTCAATCGGCACGCCCGCTTTTTCCAGCTCAAGACACATTTCATTGCGAATGTCCTGTAACGTGTCAGCCGGCGGCACCGGGAAGTAGCCCTCCTTCGCGCGAATTTTGTAACCGAGATTTGGAAATTCTTCCCGCGCGCTGTTCCAATGCGCCTCCATACTTTCGATCTGGTAAAAGGCGGAATTTGCCCCAGCGGAAAAGCGCACGTCATCGAAAATGAAAAATTCCGCTTCTGGCCCGAAGAACGCGGTGTCAGCGATGCCAGTGCTCTTGAGATAGGCCTCGGCCTTTTCGGCGATCCCGCGCGGGTCGCGATCGTATGGCTCGCGTGTGATCGGGTCGACGATGGTGCAGATTAACGACAACGTCGGTTCGGCGTTAAAAATATCGATCCAGGCCGTGCTCGGATCGGGAATGACGAGCATGTCGGAGGCGTTGATCACCTTCCAACCGCGGATACTCGAGCCATCAAAGCCGAGGCCGTCGGTGAAGATGTCTTCGCTATACTCCGTGAGCGTGGTGGTGAAATGCTGCCACGTGCCTGGCAGATCAGCGAATTTAAAGTCCACGAGTTTCACCTCGCGGTCCTTGATCATTTTGGAAACGTTGGACGGTGTCGTTTTGTCTTTAGCCATTTAAGCGGTTGATGGTTGATGGTTGAGAGTTGATGGAGAAAGCGGCAAAAGGTTGAAGCGGGGAAGACGTGAAAAATAGGGTTACGTTGCCAAAAAAATTAAGTCGCTCACTCCGTTTTAACTTTTCAACGCTGCAACGCTTCAACGCGTGAGGCGCACACGCCTCACACCGCCTTTTCGCCGATCTCTTCCGTTCGGATGCGAACGGCGTGTTCGACTGGAAGAACAAAAACCTTACCGTCACCGATCTTGCCGGTTTTGGCTGCGCCTACCACCACTATGACCGCTTTATCGACCATGTCGTCCGCGAGCACCACTTCGACTTTCACCTTAGGCAGAAAATCAACGGTGTATTCACTGCCGCGATAAATTTCGGTGTGCCCTTTCTGGCGGCCGAATCCCTTTACTTCGGTCACCGTCATTCCTTCGATGCCGAGCTCGGCCAGGGCCTCTTTCACTTCCTCAAGTTTGAAAGGCTTGATGATCGCTTCGAGTTTTTTCATTGCGGGTAAACTTGCGTGCGCGCACCCCTTTGCCAACCAAAAGCGGATTGCGGCACGGGCTCTCTTAACAACGCGAATGGGGAGAAGCAAGCATCGTTTTTGCGTGAATAATTTTGGTCCGAGCCGGACTGGCGTTTACAGCGCGTGTCCTTCCATTGCAACGAAGCGAAAACGAAAAAGGCGTGTCATCCCGAACCGCGAAGACGGTGAGGGATCCCACGACCGGAGTGGCCGATTATCCATGGTGGCTTGTGTGAGCCGACGACCCCAGGCGAGGTCCTGCGTCGTCTCCGCGACCCGGGATGCTAGCGTTGAGGGCGTGAGAAAGGTACGGGGACATGACGCGAGGAAGCTGCGAGAGAAAAAATCACGCCGAAATGCTAGGCAAATTTGCCAACGAAATTTTTGCCTTTAATACTCCTCGTAGATGCCTCGCGATTCTTTTGTTCACCTCCATCTCCACACCGAATATTCGCTGCTCGATGGTGCGGTCCGGATGCGGGAGCTGATGAACGAGGCGGTGAAAATGAAGATGCCGGCGGTGGCGATTACCGACCACGGCAATCTTTTCGGGGCGATCGATTTTTATCAATGCGCCAAGGCTGCGGGAATCAAACCGATCATCGGGTGCGAGGCCTATATCACCAGCGGCTCGCACAAGGAAAAACCGTCACGCGAAACCACCTATCATCTCACTTTGCTGGCGCAAAATGAATCGGGTTACCGCAATCTGGTGAAGCTGATTTCTGCGGCGCATCTCGACGGTTTTTATTATCGACCGCGGATCGACAAGGCATTGCTGGCGGCGCATGCCGATGGCTTGATCGGTCTGAGCGGATGTCTCGCCAGCGAAATCAACAGCGCGCTTCAGTCCGACAACGTTGAGAAAGCAAAAAATCTTACCGCCGAGTATCGCGACATTTTTGGAACAAAGAACTTTTTCATCGAACTGCACGATCACGGCATCGCGGACCAGAAGAAATGCAATGTGCATCTGCCGAAATTTGCGCGGGAGCTCGGGCTCGGTCTGGTCGCGGCCAACGATGTTCATTTTTTGCGGCGAAGCGATCACAAGGCCCACGACGTTTTGCTGTGCATCAACACCGCGGCGAAAATTGAAGACGAACAGCGGATGCGGTACGAGCCCGAGCTGTATTTCAAATCACCGGACGAGATGCGGGAAATCTTTCGCGGTTTTCCGGAAGCGATCACGAACACGCTCGAGATTGCCGATCGTTGCAATCTCGAAATTGAATTCGGGAAATCGAAGTATCCGGAGTACCCCGTGCCGGAAGGGAAAACGCGCGACGGCTATTTGTGCGAGCTTTGTTACAAGGGATTAAGCGAGCGTTACGGCGAACGGGCAGCGCAGGACAAGGAGTTAATCAAGCGGCTGGACTACGAAATTGATGTTCTGAAAAGAACGGGTTTTGCTAGTTATATCCTTATTGTCTGGGACTTTATTCATTTCGCCAAGGAAAGAGGCATTCCCGTCGGACCCGGTCGCGGCTCTGCTGCCGGTTCCATTGTCGCTTATGTCCTCGGCATTACTGATATCGATCCGCTTGCAATACGGATTGATTTTCGAGCGGTTCCTTAATCCCGATCGTATTTCTCCGCCCGATATCGATGTGGACTTCTGCGAAGCGCGCCGTGGCGAGGTTCTCGAATACGTCCGGCAAAAATACGGCGAGCGTCGCGTCGCGCAGATCATCACCTTTGGCCGATTGAAGGCGCGGAGCGTGGTGCGCGATGTAGCGCGTGTGATGGGGTTAAGCGTGCGAGATGGCGATCGCATCGCCAAAATGATCCCGAACGAGTTGAATATCACGCTGAGTTCCGCTGCCGAGAGAAATCCGGAGCTGAAAAGAGCAGTTGCAACTGAGCCGCAGACAAAACAGCTCATGCAGCACGCGATGGCGTTGGAAGGGCTGTCGCGCAGTGCCGGCGTGCACGCCGCAGGCGTCGTTATCAGTGATCGCGATCTTTCCGAGTACGTGCCGCTCTGCCGCGACACCAAAGGAAACGACATCGTCAGCCAGTACTCGATGAATCCGCTGAACGATCTCGGGCTGCTGAAAATGGATTTCTTGGGATTGAAGACGCTGACCGTGATCGAGGACACGGTGAATTTGATCCGAAAGGCCCAGTCGAAATTTGAGATCAAGGACATTCCGCTCAACGACCAGAAAGCATTCGATCTCTACAATCGGGGCGAAACGATTGGCTTGTTCCAAATGGAATCGGGTGGGATCACCTCGGTCTCGAAGCAGTTCGATGTGCGGAAGTTGGACGACATTATCGCGTTGATCGCGCTGTATCGGCCAGGACCGATGGAGCTGATCGGCGATTACATCAAACGCAAGAAGGGGCTAACGAAAATTAGATACGAACATCCGCTGCTGGAGGAAATCTGCGCCGACACCTATGGAGTGATGATTTATCAGGAGCAGGTGATGGCCGCGGCAAGCAAACTGGGAGGGTATTCGATGGGCCAGGCCGATTTGCTCCGGCGCGCGATGGGCAAGAAGGACAAGGAAAAGATGGCGAAAGAGCGGGCTAACTTCATTGCTGGTTGCGCGCGCACGAACAACATCGGGGAGAGAAAGGCGAATGCGATTTTCGATTTGCTGGAGAAATTCGCCGGCTACGGGTTCAACAAGAGCCACAGCGCCGCCTATGCGCTCATCAGTTATGAGACGGCGTATTTGAAAGCGAATTATGCGGTGGAATTCATGGCCGGCCTGCTCTCGAATGAAATCAATAACACGGAAAAAATTTCGGTGCTTGTATCAGAATGCAAACGGATGGGCATTACCATTCTGCCACCGGATGTGAATCGGAGCGGATTAAAATTTGTGCCGGAAACTGTAGCTGTAGCGGCGGTCTATGACCGCCGAGAGGAAGCAAGTGGAGGAGAGGTCGGCGGTCATAGACCGCCGCTACAGGGAAACGCTATTCGTTTTGGACTGGCTGCGATCAAGAATGTGGGGCAAGGGGCGATGGAGCTTGCCATTCGCGAACGCGAACGGGGCGGCGACTTCAAATCGCTGGAAGATTTTTGCAGTCGACTCGATTCCCGTGTCGCGAATCGGAAAATGCTCGAGTCACTCGTGAAATGCGGTGCGTTTCATTTCCTGCAGCGTGAACGCACGGAGCTTTTCGCCTGCATTGACGATGCGCTTGCTGCGTCGGCGGCGGCACTTCGTGATCGAATGGCCGGGCAGGTCTCACTTTTCGGCGACGAACACGAACAGGTTGCGCCGCCACGGAAGCGAAGCGTCTCACCCTGGAGCGATCGCGAGAAGATGAGTTACGAAAAGGAGTTGCTCGGCTTTTACGTGACTGGGCATCCCCTTGACGCGTATGCGGAAGTGATTGCGAACGGAAAATATCAAACCATCGCGTCGCTCACAGAGCTTTCCGACCGCGCCACTTTTCGGGTCGCGGGTGCGATTACGCAGGTCGATAAGAAATTTACAAGGAAGGAAGGGAAACCGTTTGCGGTGGTTTGGCTGGAAGATTTAACCGGCACACTTGAACTCGTAATTTGGAATGAGCTTTATCTGGAGTGCGCCGAGAAGCTGGTGCCGGGAAACGTCGTCGGGGTTCGTGGCAAACTCGATCTGCGCGACGAGTCGTTGCGTGCGACGGCCGAGAAATTGCGCCTGCTTTCCTCAGAGGGTTCGCGGAATTCGAACGCTAACGGGAGCGAGATGTCGCCGCTCTGCCTGCGTTTTTCCGCGAACGCTGGCAGCGATGAACTGCGCGAAGTGCAGGTGCTGCTGGCGGCTTCACCGGGCCGGCAACCGGTGCGCTTATTTTTTGAAACCACGGAAGGCGAAACCGTACGCGTTGATGCTGGCGCCAATTTCCACGTAACGGTCACAGCCGAACTCGAGAAGCGATTGCAACGCTGGCTCATTGCCGAGGTGGAGAAGCGGGCGAGGGAGTCGGTGCAGGGGACGGCGATGGAGCCGGCGGCGGTTGCACGCGCGGTGGAATGTTGATTTGCAACGGTTGACCTGATTCCGCTTCGTCGCAAAGGGTGATCGATTGTGTTGCGGCAAGCGGGGGAGATTGGCGCAGGGTGAGATCACGTCCATCGAGCGTAATTTCGGAAAAAGGCGCTCCGACGTCGCCCTCGTGCAATTCAAAACCGTCTACGCAAGCCTGATTGGCAAATGGTCCATTGCACTGCAGTTCGTCCGCTGAAGAAAGATTGGCGCGAAGATGTTTGCGGTCGGTCAGGTCGATTGTCCCTTTGAGTTCGGCCTCAACATTTGGACTAACTTTAAGCTTGAGTGAATTCACCGCGATAGCGTCGCTGCGCCAGTTAGTTTGTGCAGAAAAGGAGAATTGATCGGCCTGCCCGGAAACGGTGCTGCTGAAACTATTCTCGTCGCCGGCGCCGGTCAGCTTGGCCGAAAGCGTACCCGCCAATTTCCCGATCAAGGGAAGCTCCAAAGCGTAATCGCCCAATTCGTGGCACCAGCTTTCGGCTGAAAGGGTAAATGATTTCTTCTGCGCCAAATCAATCTTTCCCTGCGCACGCAAAAAATCTTCGCCACGTTTTAGTTCCAACTGATCGACCTGTGCTCGTCCCGATTCCAAACCGATGCGAGCTGTTAAAGAATCGACCGGAAGCTGAAAGATTTTCAGGGCGTCGCCAGTGATAGCGAGTTCGCCGTCAACGGTTCGCTCATGCGTATGCATGCGGCCGCGCGCCGCCACTTTACCGGCGAACGCTTCCGGTCGAGCGCCAAAGAGTTCCGCGAATTGACCCAAATCGTTAATCGATGCGGAGATGTCGCCGCGAAAGTCCGGATTCAGCCATTGTGTGTTGATTGCGCTTTCGCCGCTAAGGGTCAATTCATTGCGGCGTTGTTTAATAAAGAGCTGCTGCAATTGGATGGTGTGTCGGTAAAAGTTTGCACCGAGCATAATGACGTCGGCTTTGCGCTCGCGCCAACTAAAGCCGGTTAACTCGGTCCAGACTGACGCGGTGGCGTTCAAGAAATCGCGCGGATCGCCGCGAAACGTAAACTTCGACCCGTGCACCATCCCCTGCACCGGAACGGTCAGCCCGAGGGCATTGGCAAGTTGCGGCAGCGAAATTCCGGAAGCGGTGCCGGCGGCTTCCCAGATTCGCGTCTTGCCAGGGCTTTCTGTAGCGATGTTCGCCCGCATTTTGCCACCCAAGAGGGAAACACCGAGATCGGTGCCGACTCGTCCCGTCCGCAGAGCCGTGAGATCGATCACCAACGAATCGATGGCGAAACCTTCCAGTAGGTTGAGCGAACCAATGGAAAGGCGGTCGTCCTGCCAGCGCGTAACACCGCGAACGTGGGGGAAGCGTTTTTCCAAAAATGGCGCACGGATTTCCACTGTGCCGACGGATAGTAACCCGCTGTTGCCTTTACTCCCGGAAATTTTCGCATCTTGGAAAGCCACGAAAGAAAACGGTTGTTCGAGACGGAGCTGGTCGGCAAAGATCTCGAAACGTTCCGGCAAAAGTCTGTCCAGAGCGATCCAATCGATGGGACCGGCGGAGAGAGGTGCACGGCCGCGAACGAACAACTTTGCGTGCTCAATGCGAAGTGAAGAGAGAAGGTGTGATTTTTCCGCTCGCCCGAAAATTCCTGCCAATCTGAGTCCGGCTTCGATGCGTGTGGCGTCAAACTCAAGATGATCGGCGTCGAGGCCGGCACCGATAATTTTCAGGTCGGTGATTGTCACCGGGCGAAAAAATGGGGCATGAATTTCGGAGAAAGTGAGAACGAGCCCGGATCGTCGGGCTTCGTAGCGAAGCCAGGCTGCGATGCTGCGTTCCAATACGGGTGGCGCAAAGAAACTCAGAACCACAAGCGTAAGCAGAACGAAACCAAGCGCGAGCAATGGTTTCTTCCGTGGCGACATACGAGTCTTCTAGCGCGCAATCATGCTGGCGGAAAGCCGCATCACTCTACCTTCGCGGCGTCGTAAAAGACTACGTGCAGGGGCGGAGCATTTCCGATCCGGGATTTCAGTTGTGATCGGAACGATTCTTCGGCTTGCCCCGCCAGATTTTGTTCGGTGGCGCGGTCGCGCGCGAGTTTGCCAAGCGCGCCCAGCTCCGACTGAACGTCGGCGCCGGAGATTGGATTCCAAAGGCCGTTCTCGTAGGCCAGCAGTTCGACCGCGTTTTGTTCCAGGCCAAGAAGTTGTGCGTGCGGCAGCCGAACGATTGTCGCCTCCGGCGAGATCGTGACACTGAATTCCTGGCGCAGATCAAATCCCGCCTTCGCGGTATAGGTTCCATGCAAACGCAGCCGTTTCGTGCTTCCGGCCCAGGTGTGAAGAAATTCGTGCTCGACTTCGAGTTTTCGAGAAATCAGCGCCAGCTCAGCGATCGGTGACGTTTGTTCAAAGTAGACACGATTATTGATCGTGACCCGCGGTTGCAATTGCGTGATCTGAACAATTGCGTCACGCAAATCGCGCCCGACACGCTCCATTTGATCGACGGTTTCCCGCGCCGCACGTCCCGGCAATGCGGCACAGCGGTTAAACACGAAAATCCCGGCTGCGATAGCAGTCAGGCCGAGAACGGTGAAGGCCAGGGGCCAGTTGAAACGTCGGGAAGAGGATGGCGGCGCCGTCATCAGAAGGAGGTACCGCCCCCCACGTCCGAAAGGACGCGAAGGGCGGCTGTTCCCCCCAGAACAATCTTGAAAACCGGGAGTCCAGTAGATGAACTTGGCGCGGGCGGCAAGAGAATTTTAGCTCAAATGCATTGTTTTTGTCCAGAGACGAAAATCGGCAGGATGCCGAAAGAATGCGACCACGGCGCACCTATCTTTCTTTTTGCCCTGATTCTCCCAACGGCTGACAATCACCAGAAGCCCAGGTGAAGATCGGGATTCGATACGAAACAGTTTACCGCTACGATCGGGCGGTCAGGTTTTCCCCGCACGACGTGCGGCTTTTTCCCCGAAGCGACCGCTTTGTCCAAATCGCGCGGCTCGATTTCCGAACCAAGCCGGAGACGACGGTGCGGTTCGGGCGCGATGTTTTCGATAATGTTGTCGCGTCCTGTTTTTTTGAAGAGGCGGCGGAGGCGCTGGAGCTGCGCCTGGCGATCGATGTGGAGGTAGCGAAGAAGAATCCCTTCGATTTTGTTCTGGCGCGTCGCGCCGTCCAAATGCCCTTTGCCTACGAGGAAGATATCGCCTCGATCATTTACGCGTATTGCCAACGCCAAACTGGCGACAGGATTTCGTTGCCGGGTTGGAGGCTGCCGATGCAGGATTCGCCGCGTGAAACAGTGGCGACGCTGGTCGAATTAACGAAGCTCCTGCATCATACAATTTCCTACCAGCGGCGCGAAGAAGGGACGGCACAAGCGCCGGCTGAAACATTGCGTCTGCGACGTGGGGCCTGTCGTGACACGGCGGTGTTGCTGGCGGAAATTCTGCGGGAGACTGGCCTGGCGGCGCGAGTCGTTTCCGGGTATTTGCGTGAGACCGACGAAGAAATTCGCCGCGCGGAAGGTTCGTTGCATGCGTGGACGGAAGTCTTTTTGCCTGGCGCTGGTTGGGTCGGACTGGACCCGACCAACGGTATCCTTTGCAATGATAATTTCATTGCTGCGGCTGTTGGATTGCGGCCAGCGGACATCACGCCGATAAGCGGAAGTTTTTATCATCGCGATCGTGTGCCTGCAGAAATGCAAAGCCGCCTGGAGCTGATTACCTTGTAGCTGTGCTACCAAAGTGACCCAGCGGAGTTAGACTCCGCTGCTTCGGAGAAGCGGACAGAATGTTCGCTTGGCTCACAGGCTATAAGCCTATGTTCCAACCCTCCATTGTTATTGTTCCACATTCCCAAATGCTAACGAGCTTAAGGTTGCACAATTTTCGCTGTTTCGAGGGCGTTTCGGTCGATATCGGCCCCGGTCTCAATTTGTTTTTCGGCGGAAACGGGGAGGGGAAAACGACTATTTTGGAAGGCGCTTGTGTGCTGCTGCGATTGCAGTCGCAGCGTTCCGCATCGCTCGCGCCGGTCATCCAAATTGGAAAGAAATCGTTCGGCGTGCGCGGTAGATTCGACGAGCACGAGCTGGAATTTCGCTACCGCGCGCTTCGGCGCCAAGTAAGATTCGACGGCATCGAGCAGCGAACGCTCGGTGAATACCTGCGTCTTGGGCGGGTGGTGTCACTTGCGAATGTCGACATTGAACTGGTCCGTGGTGGGTCGGACGCGCGGCGTCGCTATCTCGATTTTCTCGGACTGCAAATCGATAACGCTTATCGCCCAGCTTTGCGTGCTTATGAGCGCGCCTTGCGTGCACGTAACGCGCTGTTGAAATCGCCGACGGCGCGTCCACGAGAAATAGCAGCGTATGACGCGCCGCTAATTCAACATGGCCAGATTTTGCTGCGTTTACGTGCGGAATTAAGCGAGTTATTGGCCCCGCTCGCGGCCCACGCCTATCAGCGCATCAGCGCGGCCCGCGAAAAATTCACGCTCCAATTTGTCCCCGGTGCCAGCGCCGATTTCGAAGGCGATCTCGAACGGTCGCATCGCGAATCCATTCGCTTGCGGCAAACGATGGTTGGTCCTCATCGCGACGATCTGGAGTTACGCGTCGACAATTTCCCGGCGGCGCAGTTTGGTTCGGAAGGACAGCAGCGCAGCATCGTGCTGGCAATGAAAATTGCGCAGGCCGAGGTGCTGAAGAAATCGGGCGACAAGAAGGCGCCATTACTTTTGATCGATGACATTTTTGGCGAGCTGGATCCGGAACGCCGGAACGCTTTGCTGGATAGTTTGCCACCTGATTCGCAAAAGTTGGTCACGGCCACTGCGATGCCGTGGCGCGATGAAATTATTGCCGATATCATTTATGAACTGTGTGATCGGCGGTTGCGAAGATTGTGAGATCGTTGTTATCCCGAGCGAATCCCCCAGTCCAGCTTGGACTTACGCTTGCGGATAGCGATTGGTGCTTTTAGATAAAAACGTGCGCGAATTACCTCAGAACAAAGGAGAAAGTTATGCCGGTTCCTTGCTGGTGGCACATCCGAACATGCTCGACCCGAATTTTCGGCGCGCGGTTTTGTTCATTTCCGCGCACACGCCGGATGATGGCGCGCTCGGGGTGATTTTGAATCGACCGCTGGAGAAACAGGTAAGTGAGGTTGTTTCAGAAGCACCGTTGAATGCTTTGGACAAGGTGCCGGTGTTTTTCGGCGGACCGGTCGGGCGCGATCGTTTGATATTTGCTTCGCTGGAGTGGAAGACCGGAGAAGGACTCAAATTAAATCACAATGTGGATCTGGATGAGGCTAACAAGCAGATTGGGAAGAGTCCGGGTTCGATCCGCGCATTCATTGGCTACGCCGGCTGGGGCGCGGGTCAGCTGGAAGCGGAGATGAAGCAAAACGCCTGGGTAATTCGCAAGCCGGATCGGGCCACTACGAAGCTCGATCGGTTACCGAGGCTTTGGTTCGACATCATGAGGAGGCTTGGGCCGTGGTTTAAATTGCTCGCGGCGGCGCCGGACGATCCATCGTTGAATTAATCCTTTTTAATTAAACCTGTAGCCGGACTGCCCTCACCTCAGTCCTTTCCCCTTGGGAGAGGAAGAAGAGGCGAAGCCACTTCAGGGTGAGGGCTAAGCCGTTTCTCAGAACGGTTACCACACTTGTGAAACTGCTTAGTGATTAGCGAGCACGATTTGCGGCAATAGGCCACCTTCAAAACCGGTAACCGTGCAGTTCAATTTCGCGGGCAAATATTCGCTGCACCGATTGGCGTTGTTCCGGAGTAAATACCGACTGATACGGTGTTCGATCGGCCCGGTATTCTCCTTTTGCCCGGATGCCCAGAGTTCCTTCGAAGGGAATGTTGAATCGCGCGAAAATCTCGGCCAGTTCATCGATTAGATTTTCATAACGAACAACGCGATCGACGATAATCCGTGACCCAAACGAATCCGTGTAACGCGGATAATTGATCGGCAACTTTCCTCGGAGGAGGTATTGATCCAGCGACAGTTGGCCGCCCTGGCGATGAGCGGTCATATGATAATGGGACAGGACCTTATCCCAGGGGTTGCGATCGACGCAGAATTTGAAGTAACTATTCCAGATCGTTGCGGGGACGCGCACGCGGACAAGCCATGCCGGCATGTGCCTGTAGAAACGTTGGGGTTGTGAGAGAATGTGTCGCCAGGCGGAAACGGGCCCGAACGGGAGACGCAGGATTTCAGATATCGGATGAACCGGCCCTTCGTAGTTGCGCGGTTGGTGTCCTTCAAGTGCGGGGAAGATGGGGGTAAACACATCGTCCGGGCCGCAGTGCTGTGAGAGAAAACCTTCAATACTGGTGCCGGCAGTTTTGACCGTCTTAACAAAAATGAACTTATGCTTGTGAGAAATGATCATCGGCAGCGGCTTTATCGATCATTGCAGGGCAGCACTGATCGAAGAATTGTTATCCGCCCGGCAGGGACGTCGCAACTGCAGGAATGCGAACGTATTGAAGAATGCCTTCCGGATGCTCAAGGCAACGTCGCGCTTTGCAAGATGGCCGCGTCATTCTGCTGCAGGCGAATGAATGTGTTCGGGTCGCGGCCCGATGCCGATGAAGCGCGCAGGAAGCGAACGCAACGCCGGAAACCATTGAAAGAGCCTCAGTAAAATTGGAAGTGAATCTCCACTCTTGGACTCGCGTCCGGTTACCACCCGGCGATGAATGAACGTCTGCATCGCCTGAATCAAGCGTGTCGGCCATTCGCGACGCTTCTGCACCAGCTCCAAGTCGGCCACCGATACCGGTCCTGCTCTTAATTTTGCCGCTAGTAAATTCGCGGTCGCGACCGCGTCCTGCAATGCGAGGTTGATGCCGACACCGCCTGCGGGCGACATAGCGTGCGCGCTGTCGCCGATACAGAGCAATCCTTTCCGACACCATTTTCGCAGACGATTAATTTGAACCGTGAGCAACTTGATCTTGTTCCAATCATCGAGCTCGGTGATCCGGTCTTCCAGGAAAGGTCCGAGCGCGACAATGTCACGATGCAGGGTAGCTAGGCCGTGTTGCTTCAACCCCTCGAGACTGCCTTTGGGAATGACAAACCCGACTTGGAAATAGTTGCCGCGATCGAGAAGTACCAACAGCTTCCCGTGCCGGAAAAAGCCGAGTGACTGCGGTGGGTCGTTCTCTCGTTTGGAAATGCGCATCCAGAGCACGTCGATTGGCACACCGAACTCGCGTAACTCAAACCCGGCTTTTGTATGGGTGATGGCGTGACGACCATCTGCGCCAATGACGAGGTCGGCCCTGAAACGACGCTCGCCTTCAGGTGTCTTTGCCCGCACACCCGCCACGTGATCGTTTTCAAAAAGCAGATCGATGACCTCGTGTTGCATGTGCAAAGCGAAACTCGGGAACTTCCCGGCGTGACGGGAGAGGAAATCGAGGAAATCCCATTGCGGCATGAACGCGATTACCTTGCAGGGTGTCGGTAATCGCGAGAAATCCGCGATCGGGACCGGATGACCATTAAATATTCCGCGGATTTCGCGGACTTCCTGATGCGGCAGCCGAAGAAATTCCTCGAGCAATCCCAGCTCATGCAACAGCTCAAGGGTGGAAGGATGAATCGTATCGCCGCGGAAATCGCGATTGAAATCCGCGTGCTTCTCCAGAACGACGACGTCGACTCCGGCTCGGGCGAGGAGAAAGCCCGTCATCATTCCCGCCGGTCCGCCGCCGACAACAAGGCAGCGACTGCGGGTTTCAGGGACGGCATTCATGGATAGCCACTGCGACGTTTGTCTAACTTAAGGTGTGGAAAATAGTGAAGCTAATGATGGCTGTCTGGAAGAGAAAAAAGATGGCATAGAATTGGTGGCAGCGTTCGTTGCGCGTGATCGCGGCGGTGACTAATCCGGCGAAGAAAAGGCTGTTACTGACGAAATATTCCGGGCCGAGTTCAAGAAAATGCGGAATTCCCTTAAGCAGCGAATTAGCAAAATCGAGTGGAGTGAAACGGGAAAAGAGAATGAAAAAAGCGCGATCGTTGGCGAAATAGTGAGCCTTGTAATCTGTTGAGCGTTGAGCGTTTTTGGCTTTCTTTGCAACCGACGCAGCGCGCACATTACCAGCATGAAATCGAGGTACGACGTCGTTATTCTTGGCGCTGGGCACAACGGTTTGGTGGCGGCCAGCTACCTCGGGCGCGCCGGTCTTGAGCGTCCTCCTGCTGGAAAAGAACGATTACATCGGCGGGGCTACCACGTCGCAGAAAGTTTTTCCCGACTACAACGCGCGGCTATCGCGTTATTCGTATCTCGTTAGTTTGTTGCCCGAGAAAATTATTCGCGATCTCGGATTGAAACTCGAGCTGCGTCGTCGTGCCACCGGATCGTTCACGCCCTACCGGCAGAACGGCCAGCATAGCGGTTTGCTTCTAAGCAACGTCGATGAGGAGGTGGGACGGCGATCCATGGCCGAGTTAACTGGCGGCGATCGTGAGTTTGAGCAGATGCAGAAGTTTTATCATCTGTCGCGCGTCTTCGCCGAACATTCTTGGGATAGCATGCTGGAACCCCTGGTGGGAAAGGAGGATTTTCGTCGCCGATTCGATCGCGACGATGTTTCGCGAGAGGCCTGGCGCAGTTTGGCGGAGGAACCACTTGGCTGGGCCGTCGAGCGTTATCTGCAAAATGATCTCGTCCGTGGACTGGTCTTAACCGACGCCAAAATTGGGGTTCTCACGCACCCGCACGATCCCTCGCTGCTCCAGAATCGCTGTTTTATTTATCACCTGATTGGCAACAAGACGGGAGAATGGAAAGTGCCGGTCGGCGGGATGGGCGCGGTGGCGCGGGAATTGGAAGAAGCGGCGCGTCGGACCGGAGCGGAACTTCTAACGAATGTTAGGATCCGACATCTCGGGTTGAATGGTACGAAACGCAGCGTTGAGCTGGACGTCGGCGGCAAAAAGGAGAACGTCGAGGCGCGGTTCCTTCTGGTAAACTTCGGCCGCAACGTGCTGGCAAAGTTTACCGGGAAACCATTTCAGCCGAATGCGACGGATGAAGGATCAGTCTTCAAGATAAACATGCTGTTGCGCAAGCTTCCGAAGCTGAAGGCGAAAAAATATGCGGCGGCGCAAGCGTGGTGCGGAACATTTCACAGCGACGAAGGCTACGAACAGATGAACGCCAGCTATACGTGCGCCTCGCAAGGACGGTTGCCGGAGAAGACGCCATGTGAAGTCTATTGTCACACCCTTACCGACGACAGCATTCTCGGCCCGGACTTACGAGAACAAGGTTATCACACAATGACGCTCTTCGGCCTGGACGCTCCCTGGAGCGTGTTTTCACGCGACAATGTCAGGATGCGAAAAGAGGCCGAGCAAAAATTCCTCGCCAGCATGAACCAGTGGCTGGAGGAACCGATAGAAGATTGTCTCGCCGTCGCCCGCGACGGTTCCCCTTGCATCGAAAGCAAAAGCCCAGTCGATATCGAAGACTCGTTAGGAATGTATCACGGCAATATTTTTCACGACGCCCTGACGTGGCCATTCGCTACCACAAAAAAGGAAGTCGGCGCGCTGGGGGGTTGAGACCGGATATGAAAATGTCTTCTTTTGCGGATCTAGCGCGTTGCGTGGCGGTGCCGTGAGCGGCATCCCGGGTCACAACGCCGCGATGAAAGTGCTCGAGGCGTTAAAGAGTTGAAGCGTTCCTCACCTGGCGCTGCGCGTCCTCCTCTCCCAGTGGGAGAGGAATGAGGTGAGGGCATCTCAGGGACGACTCGAATGTTACGCCGCCACCTGACGAAAGGCCGACAAGAACGCTTCCATCTCGTTCTTCTTGCCGATGGTCAGGCGCATGTGGTTCGGCAATGCCGGAAATAATCTTCCAACTTCTACATTCTTGTCCTTTAATGCTTTGATCAGCGGCACGACCGGCCGTTTCACATCGAACATGATAAAGTTCGCCTGCGAAGGAATGGAGTTATAACCCATGGCCTCAAGCTGCGTCGTTACGAACGTTCTCGTTTCCTGATTCAGCCGTCGCCCGCTCGCGACTTGATTGGCGTCCTCCAAGCTCGCACTTGCCGCCGCTACCGCCATAATATTAACGCTATCCCAGCTTTGATGAGCGCGTAGTTGCGCGATCGTCTCGGTCTGCCCAACGGCATAGCCGCAACGCAATCCCGCCATGCCGTAGATTTTTGAAAATGTCCGCGCGACAATAAGATTCGGATGATCTTGTATTAACGGGATCACGCTGTCGTAGTCAGAACTGTCGGCATAATGGAAGTATGCTTCATCTACCAAGATCATCGTCTGCGATGGCGTTTTGGAGATGAAATCGTGAAGTTCGTCCTTTGGTGTGATGCTGGCAGTGGGATTGTTCGGATTACAGATATAAACGAGAGCGGCATTCGAGACTTCCGCCATCTTGGCAAGGTCGTGCGCGAAGCTGTTAGTGAGAGGAACTTTGACGACCTCCGCTCCATTGACGGTGGCATGATGCAAAATTGCCTCGAAGGTCGGATCGGCTACGACCAATTTGCCGCGTTGCGCTCCTGTGAAAGTTTCCGCGC
The DNA here is from genome assembly GCA_963781735.1 of uncultured Verrucomicrobiae bacterium. Lineage (GTDB taxonomy): Bacteria > Verrucomicrobiota > Verrucomicrobiia > Chthoniobacterales > UBA10450 > AV69. The sequence goes on from CAWAHI010000009.1 coordinate 62,674, forward strand.
AGAGTTTCAACACCTCGCCCGATCCATCGCCCAGCAAGATTTGGTCGGGCGTGACATTGTTCAGCTTCGCCAGTTTCTCACTCAGAGCTGCGGCATTTTCATCGGGGTAACGACAGGCGAGATGGAAGACGTTCGTCATGGCCTTGAGCCCCTGCGGCGAGGGGCCATAAGGATTTTCATTCGAACTCAATCGCACAATTCCCGTTAGCGGCGGGGCCGCTGGATGCGCGATCGGGACCGTTTTTGCCAAGGAAACGGCGGGCTTAACTACGGCGCAAGCCGCTCCCGCGCTTAATAGCTGCGCAAATTTCCGACGAGAAATCGAGACCGTATTCATGTGAAACCTCCGTCTCGAGTGATAAGGCCGGACGCTGTGAATTGCGAGAGTGAAAAACGTTAAATTGTTAAAAGGGGGTTAAATTGTTAAAACGGGGGAGGCTTTTCCGAAAACGCGGTGCAGAAACGGATCGCCGACGCGGTTTAACGTTTTAACCCATTTAACAATTTAACGGGCATGCGCGTGCTTAAGACGACTCGGTCGCGTTTTTTTGCGCCTGCTACCAACGAAAGCTAAACCGTCGACGAATCCTTTGGCGCATCCACCGCAGACTCTTTTTTCTTCGGAGTGTACTGCGAGGCGGCGTTCAATGCAGCTTCGAGGATCGGCAGCGCTACGGGTTTCGTGAGGATAGCCATTGCGCCAGATGCCTCCGGTTCCACCGGTGCAGTCCAGCCTGAAATCAAAATCACGCGAGCTTGCGGGTCTTTTGCCAAAATATAACGACACGCGGTGATACCATTGAGTTTGGGCATCCGGTAATCCATCAACACGACGTCCGGACGGTGCCGATCATAGGCCTGGATCGCTTCCATGCCGGTGCTCACGACCTCGACCACGTGATGGTGACAAAGACCGACCATTTCCGCCAGCGAAGTCCCCACGGATTTTTGATCGTCGGCGATCAAGACGCGCATACGCTTCCACGGAGAAGTTTTCATGCCAGCGGTGGAAAATACCAATAATTTCTGGAATTTAGGTGAGGAAAACCGCGGATTTTCCCGGAATGGGACCGCCGCGATCGAAGGTTTTGTCCGCAGATTACGCAGATTTTAAAGGAAGAGGGGATTAATTCCTCCGAATCACGCCGAATGCGCAAAATTTGGCCGGACACACGCTGCCTGCCACGCCATGGCGAAGGTGACGCGGCGTCGTGTTCCAAACTTTGCTTTCTGGGCGTTTGGCGTTTTTTAGCAGCTTGCCGCCGTAGTTCCGCCTGCGGGGCGATGGCGGGTGTTTGGCCGATACCGGTCTATTTTTGCGCCGATTCCTTCAGCACGGGGTTGGGCGGGTGATTGGCCGGGTGGGTGCGCCGATATTCTTTCACTCCCAGCCCGATCAGAATTGCCAGCATAACGAAGCAAACGACCCGTTTTTCCTCAGCTGTGAGAACGAACATCAGCTCCGCCGCGGCTTCACGTGAACGGATGGAAAATGGCCGCGAACATTCGCATCGTAAAACTGAGCCTTGGACGGCGCGCCGAGCAGGTCGCGATAGATCTCAGGCGGCACATTGCTATAACGATAGATGGCGCCGTTGACGAATTCGACTTCGAGGGCGTGGAGTTGCTTGCTATAACCGATTGCCGCCAGCGCGTGGGAATGGACCGGCTGACGCGTAATTCGGGAAGTGATTTGCCGTTGTTCTGCCGCCCCTGCGAAGTCGAACGTTAGCAACGCAATTGCGATGATAATAAGACCAGTGTTGGGCCGCACAGAACTTACAATTGCTTTAGCAGAGTCTTCCAACGTGCCCAGGCATCGTCGCGCGCCTTTCGATTTTCCTCACTCGCATCGGGCTTTTCCCCTTCGCGCATGAATCCGTGGCCCGCTCCGCCGTAAATTACCGGCTCGTATTTCTTGTTCGCTCGCCGCATCAAGTCCTGCGCCGTCGGCACCGTCGCGTTCACTCGTTCGTCGTTCCCGGCATAGAAGCCGTAAACCGGACAAGCGATGTTTGCGACCTTCGACTGATTATCCGCCGCGATCCCGTAGAAAGAGTAAGCGGCTTTCAATTTCGGATTCATGTTCGCGTACTGGAATACCCAGCCGCCGCCCCAGCAAAATCCGCACACGGCCAGGGTCCCATTGCCAGCGGGAATTTTCAGCGCGTACTCAGAGGTCGCATCCAGGTCGGCTTTGATCTGTGCGTCGGATAATTCCGAGATCGCTTTGCGTGCAGCGTCGGCATCGGCATACGCTTGGCCGCTGAGCAGATCGGGGGCGATGGCGATAACACCGTTCTCCGCCAGTTGATCGCATAGACTCCGCACCCAATCGGTCAGCCCAAAAATCTCATGAATAACAAGCACTACCGGCGCCTTGTCCTTTCGTTCGGGATAAACCACGAATGCCTTGATCTTGCGATCGCCCGATTTGATTTCTGCCCAATCGGCATGCCGGGGTGAATTGTTGAGCCGCGCCTTCGCCCAATCCTGCGCGAGAAGCGATTGCGCCGCGAAGATCAGTCCGAGAGCCAAGATGCCGCGTTTCATCGAAATGAAGATGTCGATCTTACAATGTCGTGGCGGCCGCCGTCCGACCGCGGCCAATCATTGCATCAATGCTCCAGCTGCCGGAACCGCGCAGAAAGATGTAGAAAAAGACAAAGCAGTAAACCACGGCAAGCTCACCTTTGTTCACATAAGGAATTAGCCCTTTTGGCGCGTGCATCATAAAAAATGCCACCGCCATTTCACCGGAGGCGACGAACGCCGCAATTCTCGTCAACAAACCAAACGCGACAAGAAATCCGCAGGTGATCTCGAGCCAGCCACCTAGCATCATTAGGGGCGGGAGTGCTTCGGTCTTACCGGCGAAGATGCCGAATATCTTGTCGAGACCGTGACAAGCAAACATCAGCCCGACAATGAAGCGCATGATGCAATAAAACGGATCCGCAAATCGATTGAGAGCATTCATGAGCCCGAGGTTGCGGCCATTCCCGCTTTCATGTCAAGCCTCGCGTCCACACGATTTAACAGAAGGAAACAAAGGTAGCGAAGATCAAATTCTTCCTCTGGCAATGTGGGAGGGCCTTAGTATCCCAACCCAAAGCGGCAGCGCGCCGCGCTTTTTGCTTCTCTTTGCACAAGACATCTACTGGCATCGCCCTGAAGTGCGACGCACCTCCGTCCGTACCCACGACCGCGGGCGGCGGCCTGGCCTGCTTGCCATGCCGACGTTGCCGAAGGAGGGAGCACGTCGAACGGGCTTGCCCTGTTTTTCTTAAATCCTATGCGTATAGTTGTTACTGATCCACTCATCGACATGACGCGCAGCTTCGTTCCGTTCTTGTGGGGCGATCCCAACAGGTGTTGGTATGTGCTTCGCGCTAGAATGGAGATAATCAGCCGGAAATAGAAAAGACTACATGAAGTTGGCAGCTCTATTTGCAGCGCTCATTGCCGCCGCAATTGATGCGCAATCACCGGGCCCGACTATGAAAGTAATCGTGGCGCACCAATGGGGTGGACCGGAGGTGTTAAAAGTGGAAGATGTGCCGCTCCCCCAGCCGAAAGAGAACGAGATTCTTATCAAGTCTTTTGCTGCCGGTGTGAACTCATTCGATGGGACTCTCTTGTCGGGCAAGTATGCGAAAGCTTTCGGAACACAGCTGCCTTGGATTCCCGGATATGACGTTGCTGGCATGGTCGAAAAAGTCGGGTCCAGCGTAAAAAAATTTAAAGCAGGTGATTCCGTTTATGCGTTCATTTCAATTCCGAATGGCGGTGGCTACGCAGAGTATGCCCTGGCGAAAGAAAACCAGGCGGCGTTGAAGCCGGCGACGTTGAGTTTTGCTGAAGCCGCAGGCGTGCCGAGTGTCGCATTGACCGCGTGGCAGGCGCTCGTTGACAAAGCAAATGTTCAACCGGGACAGACAGTATTAATCCAGGGAGCGTCGGGCGGAGTCGGAATGTTTGCGATTCCAATTGCAAAGATTCGCGGTGCGAAGGTGTTCGCGACTGCTTCGACTGCCAATCAAGATTTCCTGAAACAACTTGGGGCCGATGTGGCCATCGATTACAAAACCCAAAAATTCGAGGATATCGCCAAAGATGTTGATGTGGTCGTTGATGGCGTCGGTGGCGAAACGCTGAAGCGATCATATTCGATCGTAAAAAAGGGTGGAATCCTGGTGGGTCTGGTTGGCCGCGTTGATCAGGCGGAGTTGGACAAATACGGGATTCGCGGGGTGTCGCTCGAGGCTGAATATAACGGCGATCAGCTGGCCGAAATCGGAAAGCTAATCGACGCAAAGAAAATTAAAGTCGTTGTTTCCGAAACTTTTCCACTGGCTGACGCAGCCAAGGCCTTGGCAAAAGCGAATACAGGTCACGCGCGCGGCAAGATCGTGTTGAAGGTTCGTGATGAGACGAAATAACTTGGTGCGAGCGCGAACTGCACATCAGATGTAAATCGAATCGGCATCTGTGGGACACCTCTATGGTCGTGCCAGCAGCGAACACTCGATGTTTGTCTAATCACTCGATGAAGTCAATGTCCCCATTGCGAAATGACTCTAGTTTACTTGCACAGAATCCTGGCGTGGCTTATCTCTTTCTCGTTAGATGGAATTGCGACACAGCTTGGAGAAATTGATGGAACCTGTTGTTGACCATATAGAGATAACCGTCAAAGACATGAGCGTGGCCGTGCCATTCTACGATAAGCTGCTTCCACTCTTAGGCTTTGATGTGCAGGAGAGAGTGAGTGCCGTCATGGAAGAGCACGATAAGCACGTCGTGCAGTACAGTCATCGGCGATTGGGATTTGCCATCACCTCACCGAGAAGCGGTTTCGCCTCCGAGACGATCAATCGTAGGAAACCAGGAGCGCTCCATCATCTCGCGTTCAAGGCGCCATCTCGCGCCGAAGTCGACAGGCTCCATTCCAAACTGAAACAAATAGGAGCCACTGTAGTGAGCCCGCCGCGGGAATACCCAGAATATACCCCTCCAGGTTACTACGCTTTATATTTCAAGGATCCGGAGGGTATTAAGTACGAGATTGTCTGCACTAAACATGATGCAGGGTAGGAGGCGCCACAATCAGTCCGCGCTTCCGTTTCCGGCGAGCCGCAAAGGCCTAATGACTCTCTGCTGTTTCGGGAGTCGCGGCTACTAGGCAAAAGTGCTTCGACAGGCGAGGCGACGAGTTTAGCGGATCGTCCTGGAAAAATCTTCGCGAAAGGCGGTAGATTTCGGTCTATAGGATTGCAGACGATGCAACAGAGATTCGAGAATCAGGTTGCGGTTGTTACCGGCGCGGGGCGGGGGATTGGACACGCGATTGCGTTACGGCTGGCCAGTGAGGGCGCGCGGGTGGCGAGCGTGAGTCGGACGGAGGCCAACGCGGAAAAAACGGCGGAGGAAATTAATGCTTCACGCGCCGACGCAGCGAAGGCTTATACGGTCGATGTTTCCGATCATGGCGCGGTGCAAAAGGTCTGCGAAAAGATTCTGGCCGATTTCGGACGCGCCGACATTCTCGTCAACAATGCCGGTGTCACTCGCGACATGTTAAGCATGCGAATGTCGCCGGAGGATTGGGATCTGGTTCTGAATACGAATCTGAAAGGCGCGTTTAATTTTGTGCAGGCACTCCAGCGCGCCATGATCAAGGAACGGAAGGGAAGGATCATTAATATCAGCTCCGTTATCGGGATTATTGGCAATGCGGGGCAGACCAATTACGCTGCGAGCAAGGCCGGCCTGATCGGTTTCACCAAAGCGCTGGCGAAAGAGTTGGCGAGCCGCAGCATTACCGTGAACGCAATCGCGCCGGGATATATCGCTACCGATATGACGAACGCGTTGTCTAACGAGATTCAGAAATCGATCCAGGACAAGATTCCGTTGAAACGCGTGGGCACGCCGGAGGAAGTCGCAGCGGCGGTCGCGTTTTTGGCATCGGCGGAAGCGAGTTACATCACGGGACAGGTTCTCTGCGTCGATGGCGGAATCGTGATGTGAGATTGTCGCGGAGAGCAATTCGCTCGTTGTAGAGGCGCTCGCCGCGGCGAGCGCCGCTACAACCGGCCGCGTGCTTCACGAATCATGCGCGCAACATGATCGTGACCCGTCCGTCCGCGGCGGGAGTGCCGTCAGCTGAGATCGAGCATTGGTAGATGGTGTTGCCTGCGTCGCCGAACAAGCGTTGGGCGCGGACCTCGAGGGGCGACGGGAGATCATCGAGGCGGGCGACATGCAGATGCGCGTCACGCAGCGCGGCGAGATAACACGGCGGTGCGGTCGTGCCGGCAGCGCGTGCTCGTAATCCGCCATGAATGGCGGCGGCTTGCGCTCCGTACTCGAGAGCATGCACAGCGGAGAGCTGGCCGTCACGTCGGAGCGGGTTATTTGCGTCGCGATGCGTGTTGGTGATGCAAACGATCGATTCGTCGTCCCAACGAACAACGCCATCCAAGAGGCACATCGTCCCGGAGTGCGGGATAAGTCTGCGAATTTCGGATTTATCGATCATTCAGCGCGACATGAATTGTAGGGCGTTTCTGTGAAACGCCACCAATCTTAGATGGCGTCTGGCACAGACGCCCTACAATTGTTGCATAGGAAGACTACAAGCTGGGAGCATGTCGGCCGAGGTCCGAGCCGGACTGGCAGATACAGAATGGCAAATCGAACTTCAACAGGGTCCGAGCCGGACTGGCATTTGATGCCTGTGCCACAAAGAATCAATCCCAGAACGGATAAAAATTGAACCAATTGTAAGGGGCGAGTCGGGTATAATATTCCAGACGATCGACGTAGCGCTGCGTCCAATACTGGATGCCTTCGGCCCGATGCTCGCGATTCAGAACGATTTCGTCGGCAAACTTTTCGAAATAGATTTCGTAACGATTGCCTCCGCGATAAATGCCGAAGAACAAGATGACGGGGCAATGCATCATGGCCGCAATCACGATGGCGCCGATCGGAAACGTAGCGGGGGCGCCGAGGAATTGACATTGCACAGTTTTTCCATCACTCGTCGGACGATCGCCTAATGTTCCCACCAAGAATCCGGCATCGAGGCTTTCTTTCACTTTGAGCAACGTATCCGGTCGATCAGGCACGATAACAGTGCCAGCGATCTCAGGATTCAATGCGTCAAGAAAGCGCGTGAGGTTTTCGTTGTGCACGACATCCATCAGGACTTTGAGTGGATATTCCGCACGCGTCACACCGAGCGCGCGCAACACCTCAAAGCTACCAAGGTGCGAGCCGAGCAGGATGCAACCCTGCCCTTGTTCCACCTGCCGGTGAAGTAATTCGCGTTGATGAAATTTAATGTCGAAGCGATCGAATTCGCTGGTCAGCAGGTAAACGCGATCCAGGATGGTTGCGGCAAAGTAGTAGAGATGGCGAAACACATGCCACCAGTGAGTTGGGCGGCCGCGCACATGCGCCAGATATTCATAAGACACGCGCCGAACGGCGTGTGCGCTAAGCAAGAAGTAAAGGGTAGTAGGAAATAGTAGTAATCGGGCGACTGAGCGACCGAAGACTCCCGCGGTCCAGTGAATTAACCGCAGAGCCGCGGGAGTTCCCCGCTCCGGAAGCGCGGTCCAACGTCGCGTGTGCTGGTCTTTGTCGACTACGGTAGTCACGTTTCATACTTACACGGAGGAGCAAGGTTCCGCGAGCTTTCGGTGTAGCACGACCATCTGAACTGGTGGAACAATGAGACTCCTGCGCTTTGATGAATGAAGGCGACAAGCCGGAAGCATGTCGACCGAGGTCCGAGCTCGCCACGGCGAGTCTTCGACCGGACTGGCGAATGGACTAACTTCCATGGAGGGCGAGCGCCCGCGAGCACGGATATGCGCGAACCATTGCGCGCGCGTTTAACGTTGGGCAACGCGCTTTAGAATGTCTCGCTCGTATTCCGGAAAATACGTTCCGATCACCGGCAAATCGAACTTCCGCAGGATGCTGGTATTCGGTTCGCGTTCCAGCAGGAAACGGAAACTTTCTGCGATCAGCTCATCGCCCGAAATATCCGCCCCGCCCAGTCGAATCCGATCAGCTTCCTTCAACGTGACCTGATGAGTCGTGGCGGTTCCGTCGGTGACTCTGACTTCGTATTGATCGCCGGAGAGATGACGCACTTCAATCATACAATTAGAAAAAATCCCATAAAAAGTGGTTTCTGCCAGTGCGAAGAGGTTTCTGTAATGGCACAATTCTGTCATCCGGAACCCGAAGGGGTGAGAGAGCTCACAGTTGTTGAGTGATGACACAAACTTGTGTGACGTGGCCTGCGATTGTGAGGTCCCTCGGCGTCTACGCGCCTCGGGATGGCGTGGCTTGCAGCGCGTGTCCCTCCAGCTTTGGTTGGCCGCGCGATCCGCCACAGCTCGCAGACATCCTTCGACTTCACCTCAGACGACGCCATAATAGATAGGGCAGCCTGCGATGAACGCGAAGGTATTCGGCCAGCACGATGAGGCGACGCTGCGGCAAATCGAGAATTGTATCGACGCTGGTGGCGAGCGCGGAGTTCTTTGTGCGGACGGCCACAAAGGTTATGCGCAGCCGATTGGTGGAGTTGTCGCCTACAAAGACAAAATTTCGCTTTCCGGAGTCGGCTTCGATATCGCCTGCGGCAATCTCGCCATTCTCACCGACGCAAAGAGCAGTGACGTCGCGCCGAAAATCAAATCGATCATGGACGACGTCGTGCGCGACATTTCCTTTGGCATCGGGCGAAAAGCGAAAACGCGAGTCGATCATGAATTGTTCGATGACGAAGCGTGGAAGATCGCGCCGATATCAGGACTGAAGGAGATAGCGCGCGATCAGCTCGGCACTGTCGGCGGCGGAAATCATTATGTTGATATTTTCGCCGACGAACAGGACCGCGTCTGGGTAGGTGTGCATTTCGGATCGCGCGGGCTCGGACACAAAACGGCCACGCATTTTTTGAAAGCGGCCGGCGGAAAGGACGGCATGGATGTGCCGCCAACGGTGGTGTCGGTGAATTCGGAGATCGGCTCCGATTATCTAACCGGAATGGGACTAGCCGGGAAGTATGCTTATGCCGGGCGGGAAGCAGTGGCGCGGCTATGTGGTTCGCGAAATTCTCGAAGCGAAAATCTTGGATGAAGTGCACAATCATCACAACTTCGCCTGGCGCGAGAAACATAACGGCGAAGAGCTCTGGGTCGTGCGCAAGGGTGCGACGCCGGCCTTTCCGGGGCAGCGCGGCTTTGTCGGCGGCAGCATGGGCGATGATGCCGTGATTGTTGAAGGGATCGACTCGAGTGAGTCGCGCGAGGCGCTTTACTCGACCGTGCACGGCGCAGGACGAATCATGTCGCGCACGGCGGCGAAAGGAAGATTTGAGCGGGTAGGGAAGAAGCGAATCCGGCGCGATGGTTTGGTGCGTCACGACGAGATGCTGAAATGGGTGGCAGACCGCGGAGTGGAGTTGCGCGGTGGCGATGTGGACGAAGCGCCACAAGCCTATCGGCGTTTGCCGGATGTTTTGGCCGCGCACGCCGGGACAATCCGCATTCTACACACGTTGCGTCCTCTCGGTGTAGCGATGGCCGGGCGCGATGTCGTTGATCCATACAAGGATTAGGGCGACGAACATTGCAAATTGGCCGTTCTGTAAACGCCAGTCCGGTCGAAGACTCGCCGTGGCGAGCTCGGACCGATGCCACCGTTTGCTCTTGTCTTATTCAACCCCTAGGCACCACAATGCCGGCCATGGACTACGGCGTGTTGGACTATGGCGACATGAACTGGCTTGCAGTTTTCTGTGCCGGACTGGCCTACTGGCTTCTGGGCGCGATCTGGTATTCGGCCATATTTAGTAAGATGTGGCGATCGGCAGTTGAAGAGCATGGCGTCAAGGTTTGCCAGCCAAATCAAGGCGGGATGGGGATAAAGTTAATTGTTACATTGGTTTGCAACTTGATCGCGGCTCTCGTGCTTGCTCGAGTAATCCATCAAGTGGGACACCACATGGATTTGTTGCGCGGACTGAAAATCGGCGCGGGTGTCGGTCTTGGGTTTTGTGCGACGGCATTGACGATGACTTACGTCTGGCAATCGCCACCGCGAAGACTCTGGGCCATCGATACCGGTTACCATATCGTCGGTTGCACGATCATGGGTGCAATCCTGGCGGTCTGGCGGTAGCAGGCGCTCCTTGGCGTCACGCGAAGTCCACAAAGGGCACAAAGAAATTCTCTACGCCATGGTGCTTTATGGCCGGCCTGTTAGAGAACAAATCATTGTAGTCGGTCGTCGATCTGTACCGGCAGGCCGGCGATCACCGATCCCGGCTGCAGTGCATCCACAGCGATCCTGTTATGGGTGGTTTTTATAATTTACAGGGAGGCCGTTGGTGTTCCCTCCACTAACGATACTTAGACAAAGGCAAAATCCAGTAATCGCGCAACAAACTGCCCGCGGCGGTCGCCCCACATCATCACATCCGCGACCGAGTATAACGAACCTGCGATCCGAACCGGTTCCTTTTTACCGTCGGCGGTGGGAGATCGAACCACTCAAAATGTTTATGTTGTTTATCAGGCCTTGCTCGCAGGTAATCCCCGGATTGCTTTCACAAAGTCGACTGATGGCGGTATTACCTGGAGCACGCCCTTTGCAATTAGTAATAATCCACCGGGATCAGGCGTTTTTAATCCTGCCATCAATGTTTCGCCCGATGGCAGAACGATCACCGTAGCGTTTTACGATCATCGAGACAATCCTGGCTCGACTGTGTTGGTCGATCTTTACCTGGCACAATCTTTCGATTTTGGTAATACCTGGCAACCCAACATCCGACTTACTTCCGTATCAACAGATGCTTCGTTAGCTCCGCTCACTTCCGCCGGCTACATGCTTGGAGATTACCTCGGCGTTGCCCAAACTACCCGGCCAACTGTGCCGGCAGTACCGATTTGGGTTGATACACGAACAGGCAATCCCGATCCGTTCATTACTCGGGCCGGTATCGCCCCTTACGTCGACTTGGTTACGGCATGGGAAGCGAAGCTCGAATCCCTGACGCAGGTGCCGGCGACTTCGTTGCGCAACCAGATTGCCGATGCTGACCGGGACGGAGAAGACAACCCATCGGAACTCGCTTCGGGGACAGGCCCAAACAATCCCGCTTCGGTCACCCGCACTGGTAAGGAAGTAGATATTTCAACCCGGCTGCGGGTGGAAACGGGCCAACATCTCGGCATTGCAGGTTTCATCATTACCGGCAGCACATCAAAAAAGGTAATTGTGCGGACGCTGGGTCCGACTCTTGGGCAGTTCGGCGTGCTTGATGTCTTGCAGGATCCCGCGATCAGCCTCTTCGATTCCAGCAATCATTTGATTGCCTCGAATGACAATTGGATGACTACTCAACAAGCGGAGATTCAGGCAAGTGGATATGCTCCCGGCGACAGTCGTGAACCGGCCATTGTGCGGACTCTTGCTCCCGGCGCCTACACCGCCGTTGTTCGCGGCATAAATGGCACGTCCGGAGCCGCCCTACTGGAAGTTCATGATCTCGATCCATCGAGTGGTTCACTCATTACTAATATGAGCACCCGCGGGGTGGTTGAAACCAATGCCAATGTCATGATCGGAGGCTTTATTGTTGGTGCCGGGCTTGGAACGAATGGCGATGGCAGCTCCGAGGTGTTGATACGCGCGTTGGGCCCGGAACTAACAGGCTTTGGAATTAGTGATGCATTGCAAGACCCGACCATGGAGTTGCACGATGGGAATGGAAATCTGCTTTTGGCTAACGACAATTGGAAGGATTCGCAGCAGGCCGCAATTCAGGCGACCGGTCTTGCGCCCGGAGACGATCGCGAACCGGCCATTCTCACGACGTTAATCCAGGGAAACTGGACTGCGATCATGCGCGGCAAAAACAACACCACTGGCGTCGGTCTCATCGAGCTCTACCGGATTCATTGAGGCCGCGGCGGATGCTGTCCGCGCCACAGTTGCTGTAGCGTGCGCTGTCGCCAGCGCACACCTATTTCGAAATCTGCTAAGGACAGCGGACACTACAGCATCGCATCAAAAGCGTGACCGAAATCCTTGGCGTCCTTCCTGGACTTGGTGCGAGAACGATTCGGATAGCCGGACTGCACGCCCAACCGCATCTTCTACCAATCACTTTTCACCTATCACTAATCACGGGTGAAAAATGGGCGGTGAGGGTTTCGAACCCCCGACCTACTGGGTGTAAACCAGCCGCTCTACCACTGAGCTAACCGCCCCGTTTACCTGGGAAAACCGGCTCAGATAGCAAGCTGAGATTTTTCGCTTGTCCACCACTTTTATCCACCATACTCCGAACATGTGAGGCCGCAACAGAGCAGGAGAGGCGTGTTTCAGAAAGTCGGTGAATGTCTCCCTTCGGCGTCCCAACTCTAATTTTACCACCGGACGCGTTGCGATGATTCAGAGTTGTCGTCAGCGAGTAAAAGCGTTAGGTGCGATTTTGCCTCTTCGAGAGTGTTTGCGGTCAGTCTTTTTACGCCAAATTAAATAGGCGGGAGCGCCGAGAAGGACGATTACGATACCGGTTCCAGCACGTGTTGGTTGAGTCACGATTGTGTTTAGAGCCAGAGCGGCGGCCGCAATCACAAAAAGCAGCGGCGTGATCGGATATCCCGGGACTCTAAATGTACGCACCGCGTTGGGCATACGCCTGCGGTAGACAAAAATGGCCGCACCCGCCAAGGCATAGAAAATCCAGCCGATGAAAATTACGTAGGTCAATAGCTGCTCAAAAGTACCAGTGATAGCGAGAATGGCTGACCATATGGCTCCGGCAATGACGGCGAAGGCAGGCGTACGAAATCGAGGATGCACTTCTGCCAGCCGGTGAAAGAAAAGCCCGTCACGTGCCATCGCATAATAAACACGTGGTGAGCTGAGCATTGTTCCGTTAGTCGCGCTGAAGATTGAGATCAAAATCATGATCGTGATCAGTTTCACTGCCGCTGGCGCGATCACCGTCGCAACTGCCGTCGCCGCTAAACGATCTGAGTTGGCAACGCCGAATCCCCCAAGCGCCGCGAGATAGCCCAAGTTGGATATGAGGTAGATGGCAACAAGCGCTGCGGTGCCGATTAAAAGGCCAAGCGGGAAATTTCGTTTTGCATTGATCACTTCGCCCGCATTGTAGGTGACGAACTGCCAGCCCTCATAAGCCCAGAGCACACTGATCATCGCCACTCCGAACCCGGAGACCAGCGATGTGTTGAAGTAGGTTGGCCAGAGTATCGGACTGGCCCCTCGAAAGCCTCGACCAAGCCAGAGCAGAACGATGCTCATCAAAAGAATGGCAATCACTTTCGCAGCCGTCGTCCAGTTTTGCAGGTCGGAACTCTTTCGCGTGCCAAGAACGTTGACCACGGTCACGACTGTAATCATTAAGACCGCAATACATTTCGCCAAAAGCGGTGTCAGTGGCACGATCTCTCCCAGGTAAGCACTGAATGCGACAGCAAGGGTCGCGACTGCACCGCTGCTAATGACGAAGAAAAGTGTCCAGCCGAAGAGAAAGGCGGGGAATCTGCCGAAGCAATCGCGAATGTAAACGTAAAGGCCACCAGCCGCAGGTTTCAGTGCTGCGAGTTCGCCGTAGGTTAGTGCGCCGAGGAGACTGAGCACGCCGCCTATAACCCAGACCAGCAGGGCCGGAATGATGAAGCCGTTTACCTGCCGTAGCACCGCGCCAGGAACAAGAAAGATTCCGGATCCGATAACTGAACCGATGGTCAGCAAAATCAGATCACGGAGTCCCAGCGTGCGCGGCAGATTACTCGACACCTCGGAATCGGCTTTTTGATCCAGCTCACTCATTGTTCCAGATAGATTCGCAAATGGCATTCCTGACTGGAACTCACGCCTGGCATTAGGCTCAATTTCAGTGGACTTCTTCTATTTAGATTGAGCCAGATCGGCGAACAGGAAGTAGTCGTAAACTGCGCGCGCGATGTCAGCGATCACCTTCTCGCGCGCGGCAAAGGGTAGCTCGCTTTTCTTAATGAATACGCAACAGACTATCTGACCCTTGCCATTTGGTAACGTAATCACGCCTGCGTCATTCACTGAGCCTCCCAAAGTGCCCGTTTTGTCGGCTACGGTTGTAGCTGCCGGTAACCGGGCTCGAATTCGATCGTCGCCGGTATGGCAGCGTTCCATCGTTTCAATTAAGGCTTTCGTGCTGGATGGCGATAAAGCGTGACCGGTAAAAATCTTGCTCAGGAGCTCTGCCATGGCATTCGGCGTCGACGTATCGCGGGGATCATTGTCGAAAGCGGCATTTGGATGACTGCCACGTTCATCAAGTTTCGGATCACTCTTCCGTGCAGTAGCCAAGGCTTCGCTGAACATGCCGGTCGGCATCCCAAAGAAATCGCGCACGATGCCGGCTGTGTCGCGATCAACGCGTAATCCCGTGACACCCTGGCCACGTACCCAGGCAGTGACTGCTGCCGGTCCGCCGGCGGCAGCGGTCAGCACGTCGGTGGCAGTGTTGTCGCTGTGGGTAAGCATCAATTCTAACAAATTGTGAACTGAGAGGCTGACACCCGGATGAATCAGCGCGTTGGCAATAACATCCGACTCGACATAGCGCGCAGGATCGACCGGCAGCAGCGTTTCGAGGCGTAGTGTTCCGGCATCGATTTTGGCCAGCACTGCGCCGGCAACGGCTATTTTGAACGTGCTCGCCATGGGGAAGGCTTCGTCGGCGTTCAGCAACACGCGAGCCCCGTGGCCATCGAGGCGCCAGGCCGCAACGCCTACTTCCCCCGCAGCGGCACTCGCGATTCGCTGGATCTCTGTCCGCACCGTGGCCAAGCCGGAATCAGAAGGCGCAGCGAGAATGGACGAGGCGAGAAACGCGATCGGAACGGCCAGGCGGAGGATGCTCATTTGATTTGGTGGTTGTTTAATGGACCTTTCCCGGCCCCGACAGGGCGCGGCCGGGTTTCGCGCCAGTGTGCTCGCCGTCCTTAAGGACCTGCACACCATTTACAAATACGTCTCGCACGCCCACGGCATATTGATGCGGTCGGGCGAAGGTTGCCCGATCCGCGATCGTTGCCGGGTCGAAGACAACGATATCGGCGAACATTCCTTCCTTGATGAAGCCACGATGATCGAGTCCCAGATTGGTTGCCGGCAGGGCGCTTAATCGTCGGACCGCTTCGCCTAACGAGATAAGTTTTTCATCGCGCGCGTACTTTCCGAGCACACGCGCAAAGCTCCCGTAAGCGCGGGGATGTGGATTATTCTTCAAAAAGACGCCTTCGGGCGCTTGCGAAGCTTCATCCGAGCAGAATGAGATCCAGGGTTTTGCGATTTCCTTGCGCAGATTTTCTTCCGACATCTCGAAGTAGATCGCATCAATACGCGATTCGTCCTCGGCGATCAGGTCCATGATGGTTTCGACGGGATCGCGGCCACGCATTTTCGCTACTTCAGCGAGAGTTTTCCCCGTGAGCGGTTTCAACTTCTCGGATTTGAAACCGACCAGGAGAATGTTTCCCGGTGATCCGGCCGAGACATAACTGTTCTCCCAGTCGTCGGAATCAACCCGAACCTGGGCGGCAATTTTCTCGCGGAGGGCTGGATCGCGGAGCCTTTGAAGTAACGCCGGGAAACCGCCGTCCTCGGTCCACGGCGGAAGGCACGCATCAAGTCCGGTTCCCGAGGCTGGATAAGTGTACATGTCGGCCGTGATTTTGAGTCCTTCTTTTTGTGCAGCTTCGATTCGCCCGAGTAAGTCATCTTCCTTTAGCCAGTTTTTCTGGCCCGCAGCTTTGATGTGGTAGACTTCGGCAGGAATTCCGGCTTCGCGGCTGATGCGAATCAGTTCCTCCAGTGCCGGCAGCAGCTGGTTACCTTCGCTCCGCATGTGCGAAATATATTTGCCCCGATATTTGGCGGCTACTTTGCAGAGCTCAATTAACTCTTCCGTTTTGGCATAAAACGCTGGCGGATAGATTAGCGATGTCCCGATACCGAGCGCGCCGGCTTCCATTTCCTTGCGCACCAGCTCCCGCATTTGATCGAGCTGCTGCGGTGTCGGCTGTTTGTCTTCCAGGCCAATGACGTATTCGCGAACGGTGGTGGCTCCGAGAAATGAAGCGACATTGCAGGAAACACCTCGCGATTGCAGGTAGCGCAGGTATTCGGAAAGCGTGTTCCACTTAATCTCGTATTTGATGTCCTTCTGCTGCTCGAGTATTCGCTTTTTCATCCGCTCATTGAGCGGCCCCATCGATTCGCCTTCGCCCATGATCTCCGTGGTGACACCCTGCCGGATTTCACCTTGGGATCGCCCATCCTGAATGAGCGATTCATTGGACCAGGAAAGCATGTTGATAAATCCCGGCGCAACTGCCAGGCCTTGGGCATCGATCACACTTTTCGCGCGTGCATTCGGAAAATCGCCTACGCCAACAATTCGATCTCCGCGGATCGCGACATCGGTGACGCGTCCTTCGTCTCCGCTACCGTCATAAAGAGTGCCACCTTTGATGAGGAGATCGAATTCTGTGGCCGGCGATGGCGTTTGCGCCGCGCGAGTCATGCATGCCAGAGAACTCAGAATTATGGCCGCGCCGAAAAGTCTGCAGCCCCGCATCATTTTACCTTCCCGGGTCCCCACAACGCGCGTCCCGGTTTTGCGCCCGTGTGCTCACCGTCCTTGAGCACTTCTACTCCGTTGACGAAGACCTCTTTCACTCCGGTGGCATATTGAGCCGGTTTTTCAAAGGTGGCGTGATCGGTGATTGTAGCGGGATCAAACACCACCACGTCGGCGAACATGTCCGTTTTCAAGAATCCGCGATGATCAAGTTCGAGGTTTGTGGCAGGCAGGGCGCTGAGGCGCCGAATCGCCTCCGGCAGGCTGACTAGTTTTTCCTCGCGCACGTACTTGCCCAAGACGCGCGCAAACGTTCCGTAGGCGCGCGGATGCGGAGTTGATTTCAAAAAAATGCCTTCCGGCGCTTGCGAGGCCTCATCAGAGCCAAATGAAATCCACGGTTTTGCGATTTCCTTCTTCACGTTCTCTTCCGACATCAGGAAATACGTTGCGCCAATTGGTTTTTCATTCTCGCTGAGCAAATCCATGATCGTCTCGATAGGATCTTTGCCACGAATCCTTGCAATTTCGGCCAGCGATTTGTTCGTCAATGGCTTCAGTTTTTCCGACGTAAAGTCACCCACGATGATGCGATCGGGTGAGCCGGCGGCGAGATAAAGGTTTTCCCACTTGTCGGTGTCCACCTTCACGTCGGCAGCGATTTTTTTCCTGGTCTCCGGATCGCGCAGCCGCTTCAAGAGCTCGGGGTAACCGCCGTCCTCCGTCCAGGGCGGAAGGCAGGCGTCAAGTCCGGTGCCGCCAGCGATGTAGGTGTACATGTTGGCGCGAATAGGCCGACCTTCTTTTTGTGCCGCTTCAATGCGCGCGAGCAGAGCGTCCATTTTGCCCCAATTTTTCTGGCCCGCGGCTTTGATGTGATAAAGTTCCGCCGGGATATTCGCTTCACGCGAGATACGCAGGAGTTCGTCGAACGCTTCGAGCAAGTGGTTTCCTTCACTGCGCATGTGCGAAATGTATTTACCCTTATACTTGGCGGCGACCTTGCACAGCTCGATCAACTCCTCGGTCTTGGCGTAGAAGGCGGGCGGATAGATCAGCGCGGTGCCAATCCCCAGCGCGCCCGCCTCCATCTCTCGCCGCACGAGCTCGCGCATCTGATCCAGTTGCTCGGGCGTGGGCTCTTTGTTTTCAAAGCCAATGACGTTTTCGCGAATGGTCGTCGCACCGATGAAGGAGGCGACGTTGCACGACACGCCGCGTTTCTCGAGATACTGTAAATACTCGGCCAATGTCTTCCACGTAATGTCGTATTTAATGTCCGTTTGCTGCTTGAGCATGTAGTCGCGCACCCGATCGTTCACCGGGCCCATCGATTCGCCTTCGCCCATGACCTCTGTCGTGACGCCCTGCCGAATCTCACTTTGTGAACGCCCATCCACGATGAGCGATTCCGTCGACCAGGATAACATGTTGATGAATCCCGGCGCGACCGCCAGGCCGTGCGCATCAATTACTCGCTTCGCCTGCGAATTCTCGAAATTGCCGACGCCGGCAATGCGATCCCCGCGAATAGCAACGTCGGCTACACGTCCTTCGGCACCGCTGCCATCGTAAACGGTGCCGCCTTTTATGATGACGTCGAATACTTGCGCGGAATTCGATGGGCTCGCCTCGACAGCGCCTGCAAGCGGCAGGCTGAACACCGCCGCGCTAGCAACTAAAAATAGAGTAAGACCAATTTCATTTTTTCACCTCCGCTGGCCGAAAGAGCAGGTCTTGATAATCGAAACTGAAATCCGCCAACGGCGAGACCGGCTTCATCGTGATCCGGTCGATCTTGCCTTCAGCGTCGAGGTCGAACGTGACGTAGGCGGGCTCAATCGTGTTGTCGGTAAAACGCGTGATGAATGTGTCATACTGCCAATGCTCCAGGGTGCCTCCCATCCGCGGCGTGGATTTGAAATCGATCGTTAATTTTTCATTGACTTGGCCGACTTCGATCTTGCCGTACCAAGGATCCGCGTAAGTCCCCTTGTAGCGTTCAAGGTGCAACGATGGGCCGATCTTGACCGGCTTTTCGGCGACCCTCTGATATTTCTTCACACCTTCATCTAGTTGCTTGCGGGCATAGGCGATAAACTTTTCTGGCCAATTACTCTTCGGCAACTCCAGATAATGGTCGAGCAGCTCGTAGATCAGCCCTGCGACGAGGCCGCTGTCCTCGCTGTTGATTTCGATCGAAAAACCAACATTTTTTTCCGGCAGCAGCACGACGGCGGCTTTGAACCCGAGAACCGCACCGCCGTGCCAGACAAGCTTGGCGCCGCGGTAATCCCGAACCTCCCAGCCGAGCGCATAGGTGTTGAACTTCGGCTTGATCGGGTCGAATTCCGACGGCAGGGGATCGTCTTCCTGGAACACGATCGGCGTCCACATCTGCTCGTGCGTTGCCTCGCTAAATAGGCGCGCGTCGCTATCCGGCAGCTTGCCGTGTGCGAGCTGAATCAAGAGCCATCGTGCCATGTCGTTGGCGCTGATGGCGAGGCCGCCGGCCGGTGCGGAGTTTCGGGCAAGATCATCGCGCTCATCCAGCAGCTGCTGATCGCCCAATCCGCGCAAAGGACCATTAACGCGGGCGTGCGGCTGTGCTCGATTTGGCCTCTGGAAACGAATCTCATCATCGCTGGTTGAGTGGAGCATGCCAGCAGGCTTCAAGATTTGTTCGGCCGTAAATGCTTCCCAGCTTTTGCCGGTGACTGCTTCGATAAGCTGCCCCGCCACGATGTATAAGAGATTGTCGTAGGCGAAGCCGTAGCGGAAACTCGTCGCGGGTTTGATGTAGCGCAGCCGCTTCACGACTTCGGCGCGGCTGAGGTTACTTCGCGGCACGAAGAGAAGATCGCCAGCCCCCAAGCCCAAGCCGCTCCTGTGCACCAAGAGATCGCGAATAGTGATTTCGCGCGTCGCCCACGGGTCATACATTTCGAACCCGGGCAGATGATCGATGACTTTGTCGTCCCAGCCGATTTTGCCTTGATCAACCAGGATGGCGAGATCGGCGACAGTGAACGCTTTGCCGGTGGATCCAGTCGGGAAAATTGTGTCCGCATCAATCGCGTCCGCTGCTCCAAGTTTTTTCACGCCGTAACCTTTGGCGAACGTGACCTTGCCATTCTCGACAATGGCGATCGCCATTCCAGGAGCACCGACCTGCTTGCGCAATGTTTCCGCCCGAGTATCGAAATCCGGTGGCGGAGCGGCAATGGAAACCGCGCAGATAGAAAGGGGGATGGCTAACAGGAAATGTTTCAAAGCTTGCTCCCAGCCATCGCGCTTGTTCTGGTCATTGGCGCAGGCAATGATCGATTAGGGTTTCGAAACGCTTCCCGCCACGCATTGGATCGGCTACGGGAAGGCCGAGTCGATCGCTTTCCTCGGCTAGCAAACGATCTGCCGAAGTTTCGTCCAGTTCCGCAGTGTTGAGACTGACACCGCCGCAGCGGATTGCCGGATTCGTGCGCCCACCCAGACGCAGTGCCAGCTGAATCATTTCTTCAACTGAAGGCAGTGTGTATCCTGGCACCCCAAGGATGCGGTCGCGCCCTGGCTCGTGGCAAATCACCACCACGTCGGGCTGACTACCGTGTAACAGCGCGAGTGACACACCCGAGTACGCCGGATGGAATAACGAACCTTGTCCTTCGATCACATCCCAATGATCGTTAGCCGCGTCAGGGCTCAGTATCTCCGCCGCGCCAGCCGCGAAATCGGCAACGACTGCATCGATGGGTATTCCGCTTCCGGCAATCATAATGCCGGTTTGGCCCGTCGCGCGAAAATCGGCTGCGATGCCGCGGGCGAGGAAGGCCCGTGTCACCGCGAGGGCAGTGTACTTTTTCCCGATGGCGCAATCAGTGCCCACAGTCAGCAACCTTTTCCCGCTGCGTTTGCGGCCAGTGGCGATCGGGATTTTTTGTGGTGGGCGCCGAACATCAATTAGTCTCGCGCCGACGCCTGCCGCTGCCGTTTGCAGTGCAGGCACGTCCGCAAGGCGCGTATGCATTCCGCTGATGATGCTCAAACCAGCTTGCAATGCGCTGAGCAATGCCGGGAGCCAGCTATCGGCAATGAAGCCTCCTTCGTTTGCCACTCCGATTACCAGGGCCCGCGCCCCTTCTGCCGCAGCCTGGGCTGGCGTAAAGAACGGCAGGCCGGTCGTGACCGTTGAACCGGGGCAGGAATATTCTCCAAGACAACGTTCACGCGCCCAGTCGCGCAGACCGAAAGCAGTCTTGGCGTACTCTGCGTCGGTTATGTCGCCGAGGAACAACAAATAGGGCTGCGGCAGCGTCAGGATGGGGAGTCCAGATTGTGTCATAGCGGAACTGGCTTTCTGAAGCCAGTCTCAAAACTTGCAATCCACCTCAACGCCGACTGTGCGTGGCTGAATTGGCGTACCCTATGGCATCCACGACAGCCCCAGTGAGGCATTGGTATTTAAGAATACAGTCGGGTAGGCGCGTTCGTCCCACACATTTTTGGCGTACACGCGGATCGTCCACCTGCCATTGGAAAAGTCGGCGTTCAGGTCCATAGCACCATAGGCCGGCGTGCGGATAGCCGTCGGGCTGCTTTCGACTTCCGACCACTGGCTGCTCACCCAACGCAAGCCGGCCCCGACGTGACCATTCCATTCGGCGTGCTTCGGTCACCCTGGCCTGGAACGATCTTGCTGTCGTTCGCGGCTATATTCTTACCTGCATCGCCGCCGTAGCTAGTTACCTGCGGCGGCGGCTCGAGCCATGGTATGCCAGAAGGGCAGTGTGAAGTAGTAATCAATCGTTCCTGAGGCCGAGAATACTGGGACAAATGGCAGGCGGTCTCCGGCACGGCCATCCAAACTTGGAGCGTTATTGTCTAGGGTAGCGTCCGTGTAGGCACCATTAATACCGAACCGCAGATTTTTGATCGGCTCAAATCCGGTCGTGAGTTCTACACCATTCGTCGCCGCCTTTCCGGCATTTAACAAGGGCCCAAGTTCCGTTCACGACAACGCCTACCTGGATGTCTTCCCAGGAAATGTGATACCCGGCGATGTCGAACAGCAGCCGGTGATCGAAGAATTCGGATTTCAGTCCACCTTCGTAGCTGGTGACGGTCGACGAGTTCACTGCGGTGGTATTCCTGGCACGGCGATATTCGGACCACCTGGCTGATAACCCGTCGCAATTCGCGCGTAAAGCATCTGGTCTTTTCCCAACTTGAATTTGGGGCTTACCATATAATCCAAGACGTTTTCGTCCGAATGACCCGGCAGGTATATTCTGATGCCCACCACTGAGGAGGCCGGCGAGAGTTTGCTCGAAATACTGTTCGTTCCGAGCAAAGCGAAGGCCCGCGCCGAGGTTGAACCAATCAGTAAATCTGTAAGATGCGTTGCGCGAAAACCGCTCCTTCCTTATAGGTGCTCGGCAACAATGCGTTGAATAGCTGCGGCAGGCCAGGCCCGGCGGGCTAGGATAAGGCGCTCCATTCATCTGGTTGATGAAAACGAACTGGTCTTGATGACCATGCTCGTATGTATAAAAGCCGCCGAGCTGCCATAGGAATCGGCCATCCTGCTTTGAGCGTGAGACGAATTTCCTGACTGAACTTGTCGAGATTGATGTTCACGTCCTCGCCGGAAATGCCCGGGTTCTCAAATCCGAACAGGAGCGGGAATTCTCCGAAAGCTAGGGTGACATCGAAACGCTGGTCTGTTCTGGTATTCGAATAGGCCGTAGCCGACGTGAGGTCACCCCAGCCCAGGTTCAGATCAAGAGTCGCCGCGACCAGACCGACATTTTTTGTGTACGGCTCGTTAACAAAGATTTGGTTTGTTAAATCGCCGAAAAGGGGATCGAGTGTCTTGGGGTCGAGCGCCACATTCGCATTGTTATAGCTTTGGATGCGTTGCCCAAGCGCGGTGAACTTAAGGCGAATATTGTCATTCGGCTGCCACAATAGGCCGACGAGGGCCGCCTGTTGGTTGTAACGTCATTAATCCCGTGTTCGCCATTTACCACGTTGTCGATGAATCCCGGCGCGTCGTTCCGCGCGTAGCTCAGACGCAATCCGACCGTGCCATTCACGAGGGGGACCGTGCCGCCGATATGCGCATCCCATCCGGGTTCGTCCCCGTGTTCTACGCCGAAAATCCCTCCGCCGATGTGGAACTCCTCGCCGGTGAGGCTTGGATCAAGCATGACATATTTAATCAGTCCACCGATGGAATTCGCGCCATAAAGTGTGCCTTGCGGTCCGCGCAAAATTTCTACGCGCCTGAACATCGTAAGGTAGCAGGTCTAGCTCGTTCACGTCGCGCTCGCTGATAAAGTCCACTCGAGCCCATCGGTGTTTCGTCAATGTAGGTGGCGACAGTGGCCCCGCTCGAGATTGCCGCAATCACCACGCAAGGAGATGATCGTCTGCCCGGGGCTGCCCAGTGAATTGACCTGAAACCCCGGGATGTAAGGCGCGTAATCGGTTAAGCTGAGTTGCATGCAAATTGTCCAGTTCGACGTCATTAATCACACTGATCGAGGAAGGGACTTCCTGGATGTTCTGTTCGCGCTTTTCCGCTGTCACTACTACTCGTTCGGCTTCCGCAGTCGCCAATGCAGGGCGAGCTGTGGGCGTTGGCGAAGCGATGGGGGACGGTTGAGGCGAAGAAGCCTGAGTCGATGGCGGCGCCTGAGCGCCGATTCTGCCCGGCGATAACAACACCAGTGCGCCCGCCGCGAGCGCCAGTCGTAATTGAATTAATTTAACTTTATTCATGTGTGTTCTCTCCAATTGCGATATTCATATCCTGATTAGAGAACTGTCAATCCTAATTAGAGAATTGAAGCATTGCATGCCTTCGGATCCTTTTCGACGAGTATTTAAAGGCTTCGAATTGGTCGTTCCAGAAGCCAGAGCAGAAAAGCCGCCGCCGTCGCTAGTCCCGCCAAGACAAGAAAGAAGCCGTGATGACTGGTCCGACTCCAGAGTGTACCCACAACGCCGGCGAGTAGGCTGCCACTAAAGATGGTCAAAAACCAACTCGCCACCGTCGTCGCTCCGAGGCGCGGCGGCGCCAGGCGGGCGAACAAGCCAAGGCCCGTGGGCAAAATATAGAGCTCGCCAATGGTTAGGACGACAAAGAAGAGAACCAGCCAAAACCAGTTTGCGCGGCTGGTCCCAGCCAGCAATGAGACTGTTGCTAGCAGCAGGAACGCGCCGGCCACGATGAGGGCGCCGATGGCCATTTTTCGGCGAGCAGACGTTTCCCTGCCGGCGGCCGCTTTGCGTCGCCAATAGAAAAGTAAGAGCGGCGTTAGCGTAATGACCAGAAGAGGGTTGAGAGATTGGAACCAGGTCATCGGAATGACCAGGCTACCGAAAGAACGATCGACGCCGATATCAGTCCAGAGGGGGATCGTATTGCCAATCTGCTCGTAGGCGCCGCGAAAAATGGTGACCGCTATTGCTATTCCTAAAAGAAGGAGCCATAGCCGGCTGCTCTGATCGCGATTTTCAGCTTTAGCTGAAGCAGCCAGGTTGGCTGGTGGCGTTTCGCGTGGCAGATATTTTTGTCCCCCCAGGTATATGACCAAGCCGGAAAGCATCCCCAGGCCCGCAGCGCCGAAACCGTAATGCCAGCCGTATAATTCACCGAGACTTCCGCAGACGAAAGGCGCTAAAAAGGCTCCCAGATTAAGTCCAACGTAATAGACATTGTAAGCGCGTCCTCGCCGCGGATCATCGGCCGTATAGAGATCATTAATCTGGCTGGGAAGACTGGGCAGAAAGAGGCCGTTACCCAGCGCGATCGTTACGAGGGCAAAGTAGAAAAATGCTTCGAAGGTCATCAAAAAATGACCGAGCGCCATGATGCTGCCGCCGAGAATGACGGCTCGCCGTTTACCCAGCCATCGATCGGCTGCGATCCCACCAAGGAGAGGTGTAAAGTAGGCAGTGGCAACATAGCTGCCGTAAATGAGCGAAGCCTTTTCCTGCGGGAAGAATAGCTGCTTGGTCATGTAATAGACGAGCAGAGTTCGCATCCCGTAGTAGGAGAACAGCTCCCACATGTTGGTAAGGAACAGGATGGTCAGGCCACGCGGTTGACCGAACCAGGTCTTCTCTGCCGTCATGCGACGGACTGCTGGCCGAAGCCCCAGACCGCCTCATCGCAATGAACAAGGCCGTCCCGGTATATCACTCCGGGGTCGCGATCGCGCACGAGGAAAATCGGGCCGTCCAAATCGACCACGTCGCAATGCTGGCCAAGAATAAATGCCGGCGCCATTGCCAGACTGGTTCCGATCATGTTGCCGACCATGACCTTCATGCCAAGAGCGCGTGCGCGTGCGCCAATCAGCAGGCCCTCGGTTAAACCGCCACATTTATCCAGCTTGATATTTACGACATCAAAACGGCCGGCCAGCGCCTCTACTTCATCCAAACCTAGTACGCTCTCGTCGGCCGCAATGGGGATGGTGTGATCGATGCCGTCGAGCTCTGTTTCTTCGCCGCGTTGGCAAGGCTGCTCGAGCAAAGAAACATGCGCCTCCTTCAATTCCGGCAAAAGGCGGTCCAGCGTGTTGCGTTTATAACCCTGATTGGCATCGACACCGAGCCACACGTCTGGGCGTGCGGCGCGTACTTTGTGCACGCGCTCGATATCCGCACCCAGGTCGCCAGTGAGCTTGAGTTTGATCGCGCGCGCGGCCACATAGCTTCGAGCAACTTCAGCCATCGCTGCTGGCTCATTCGCGCTGACAGTAAAGGTAGTGAGCAACGGCCGCGGCGTTTCAACTCCGGCGAGCTGCCATACCGGCGTCCGCGCTCGACGCGACTCAAGCTCCCAAAGAGCGCAGTCGAGCGCGTTGCGCGCACCGCCCGGCGGAAGCAGAGATCGCAACTCCGCGCGCGTTAGACCGCACTCAATCGCGTCGCGGTGCGCCTCGATCGTGGCGAGCATGCGATCGGTGGTATCGTTCAGGTAATAAACGCCCGCCGCTTCACCGCGCCCCTCTACGCTACCGTCTCGTAGGGTGACGAGAGTTACGGGAGAATCATGAAAGGTATAACCGGAGATGCGAAAGGGCGCTTTGAGCGGCAGCTTCTCGTTGTGTACCTCAAGGCCGATACGGGAAGAGGTGAGACTCATAGATTGGAAGCGAGTTCAATAGTTCGCGCTGTAACCGACCAGGTGGAATAGGATTCCGACGTAAAGGACCGTCAGGCAGGACAACGCCAGCACCACGCTCCAGGCTTTTGCCAGCCATCGCCTGCTACTCCGCAACACGGCCCAGGCGTTCCAGAGCGCGATCGCTGCGCCGGCGACGAACACTGCAAACGAGAGCAGGCGGAGGGAGCTAACCAAGATATCGGAACCGGGTGAGGTCAAGCTGCCAGAATCATTCTGCATCATCTGGAGGAAGACTATCCAGGCGATCGTAATGCCAACCACCAACACCGACGCAATCCGCACGGTGCGATGCGCTCGAGCGTCTGCTCCTGTAAGGCCGTAAGCCGCGCCATAATGGCGCCGAACCAGCGCCGAAACCGGCCACGCAAGTGCAGTGAGAGCAAGCACGACCAAGGAGGCGATCCACAGCGGCAGCAACCAAGCCGACGACCACCACCATCCCACCGGCTCAAACAGCATGAATGGAAATTCGTCAACGCCGAAGCGTGTCACCCGTCCATTCTCCACTTTTGCCGCCAACCGATCGCCGCCGTCGACATTACGCCAGACAAAAGGCGCTATCTCACGCCATTTCTTTGGCGCCTCTCCAGGGCCCTTTAGCAATGGCATCTCGAGCGTGCCATCAGTGTTGGCTAAAACTTTCACTTGGCCGAGAAGTTCTGCCAAGGAAAGGAAACTCTCATGCGCGCGACGCGAGAGGACGTAACGCCCGGTCATCAACTCAGCGTGTTCCTTTGCGGTCTTCGCGTCGACCTGGCCTTCGGGCAACGGACCCGGAAAATAACGACGGGCAAATTCCTCAAAGAGCATTGTGCGGATCGGGCCGGCCGCGCCATCTTTGCCAAGGCTGTTAAGCGATGTGTACAATGCGACACCGTCGTCGACGAGAAGATTGAGCTCGGAATGGAACCATGAGGTATCCCCGCCATGAGTGATGACGCGATGACCGTTGACGTTGTTCTCGTAAAAACCGAGCAACATTGAGTTGAGCGGCGGGATGATGACTGATCGCGTGCCGTGCATCTGCACCGCGGTCGCCTCCTGGAGAATGCGGCTCGATTGGAAGGCGCCATTTTGTAGGTGCGCGATCGCAAAACGGGCCATATCCGTGCCACTGATGGAGATCGAACCCGCCGGCGGGATCATGACTATCTCAAAAGGTTTGGGATCCTCTGAAGCGACTTTGTAGCCCTTCGACATCCAGGGCTCCAGTTGCGGTGGCAGCGGCTGACGAAACGTTGCGTATTCCATTCCCAGAGGTTGGAAAATGTGCCGCTCGATATAGTCGTCGAAAGGCTCTCCGGAGACATGCTCCACGATGTAGCCCGCTACCGCCGCGCCGTAGTTGGAATAGGCCGGTGTGCTGCCAGCGTCTGTCACGCGCGGCGGAACCCATCGCCGCAGCGCCTCGCCAAGCGGCTTTAGATAATGTGTGTCATTTAAAATCAGCGCGCGGATGGTTTCATCGAAACCCGGCGTATGCGTCATGAGATTCCGCAAGGTGATCGGTTTGCCGTTGCGAGGCGGAATCTTGAAATCCAGATAGGTATTAATGTCGGTATCGAGGTCGACTTTGCCTTGCTCGACCAACTGCATCACCGCCGTCCAGGTATATAGCTTGGAGACGGATCCTGCGCGGAAAAGGGTGCGTTCGGGATCGACCGGTTTGCGCGCCGCTACATCGGCGTACCCGTAACCCTTCGCCAGTAGAACCTGGCCATCCTTGACTACCACCACCACTGCGCCGGCCACATCGCCACGCTGCAAGGCATAAGGAGTGAATCCATCGAGCCAGGCTTCCACGTCCTCTTTTGTCAGTGCGTGAGCGCCGCTCGGCGGTACCTGCGGTATCTGTGCTCCCGTTTCAGGCGCACCGGTTGGAGGAACCGTTTTCGGTGGTGCGATGCTGGGAACTTGCGCAGGAGCGAGCACTGGAAGTATGAAGGTAATCGCTATCACAGCGATAAAAATCAGGCGGATATTCATATGGGTCCTTTCCATTTCACGACAAAGTTGTTTGTCCTAATCAGGACAGTAGGCCTCTGTTTAGAAAAAGTGTCAAGCGCGGACACATCCACTCAAAACCGAGAAGATAAACGAAGCTGGCTCGGTCCCTTTTTTTGACAACGTTTAGCCGCGCGCGGATGCTCCACTCCAACCAGAGAAAGGCTGTTTTTTCAGCGAAGAAATGAAACCGAAAACCAATACCATCGGCCCGCGGCTGCGTTCACTTCGCATTCGCAAGGGATGGACGCTCCAGCAGATGAGCGGACGCTGCGGAATTCCGCTCTCCACCCTGGCCAAGGTCGAACACGATCGTCTTACTCTCACTTACGACAAACTGCTTCAGGTCAGCCAGCGTCTAAAGATCCCGGTCTCCGAGCTTTTTGCCGAGCCGGAAAGCGATAACGAGCCCGCCGTCACCGCCCGGCGCAGCATTGGCCGCCTGCCGGACGCCGTGCGGGTAAAGACGCGCAATTACGACTACCATTATCTGTGTCCGGAATTGCGCCGAAAACGGATGATTCCGGTGCTGGCCCGGCTAAGAGTAAAAAGTCTCGAGGAATTTGGGGACCTCGTCCGTCATTCCGGAGAAGAATATACCTACGTTCTGGAAGGCCGGGTGGTGTTGCATACCGAGTTCTACGATCCGCTGACGCTCGAAGTCGGTGAATCGGTCTACATCGACTCCAACATGGGACACGCCTATGTCGTGGGTGACGGCTGCCGGGAAGCCGCCGTCCTTTGCTTGTGCTCCAGCAGTGAAGAGACTCTCATGGAATCGCTTCTGACCCTGCACGGGCCGAACGATTCCCGCCTCCCGGCGGCTGTGAGCAAATCGCGCCGCAAACAAAAACACTCGGCTGGCGGACGCGCAGCCAAAGTAAAGCGATAACCAGTTCCATCTGTCGTTAGATCTTAAGAACGCGGGAAGATTTTTGGTAATAATTTGATCTGTAGATTCGCCCATCTCATGCGATCCCAAAAAAAGAATGCACAGCGTCGCCGCGCCGCTAAATTGATCGACCACGAGATGCCGATGCCCTTTTTCATTATGACATCAGGTTTCCCCATGTAGGGTAACGCCTTACAATGAAACCATCGCGGCTGGAGGGTCTTAAAGCCCGGTTCTATATATAGAGATGTATTTTGGGAAACTTCGCCCGGCAATTTCCGGAGTATTTTCGTAAGAAACGCAATTAAACAATTGTAATTACCCGGGAGCGACCATTGCGCGGCAAAAGAAAGACTTCGCCCCGGAACTCGCTGGACAGCAGAAAGACTTTGAGGAGAAGTTTGCGCAGCAGCAGAAGCAAATCGAGGCTCTCACTGCGACTGTCCAAAAAGTGAGCGACCAAGTCTTCCTCAGTAAACCTGCGCCACAATTAGTCGCCAATCCTTAAATAGCCTCCTCGCCTTACAGCGTGGACTGTTGACGAGATAATCAGGGAGTTGGGGTTGGAGTTGGCGTAGGCGAAGGAAGCCGATGACGGCCCTTCCCACGGTTCTTCTTTGGCGTCGGCGTCGGCGTAGCTGTCGCGTCTGGTGTTGAAGAAGGCGTTGGGATTGGCGTGGGAGTAGCCGTTGGGGTTGGAGTCGGCGTGGCTGTCGGAGCAGGAGTCGGCGTTGGCGTTGGAGAGGGAACGGGCGTCACTATTGGCGAAGCTGTCGGTGTCGGCGTGGCTGTCGGAGCAGGAGTCGGCGTTGGCGTTGGAGAAGGAACGGGCGTCACTATTGGCGAAGCTGTCGGTGTCGGCGTGGGTGTCGGCGAAGGAGCCGGGGTCACGATTGGACTCGGACTCGGTGTCGGAGTAGGCGTTGGTGTCGGGGTAGGGGTCGGGTTGGGGTCGGAGTCGGAGTTGGTGTTAGGGTCGGAGTTGGTGTTGGTGTCGGAGTTGGTGTTGGGGTCGGGGTCGGGGTCGGAGTAGGCGTTGGTGTCGGGGTTGGCTTTGGTGTTGGGGTCGGAGTAGGCGTTGGTGTTGGGGTCGGCTTTGGGGTAGGTGTCGGAGTTGGTGTAGGAGTAGGACTCGGTTTGGGAGTCGGAGTTGGTGTGGGTGTAGGAGTAGGACTCGGTTTGGGAGTTGGTGTCGGTGTCGGACTAGGCGTAGGCGTTGGAGTAGGTGTGGGCGTAGGCGTGGCGCCCGCCGTAGAGCGCATCACCTCGTTCGAACCAATGCTTTCGAGAGCCCCTTTGTACGCTACTGCCGTGTAGTAGTACGTGCTGCCGGCCGGAGCACTCGCAACCGTTGCCGTCGTTCCCGTGCCGGGGACGTCGGCGTGCTGGCTATAGTTTCCGGAGCTTGTTCCATAATAGACTCGATAGCCATCTATATTTGGGCTTGAAGGGCTGGCCTGCCACGTCAATGTGGTTGCAGCCGCCGCCTTCTGGAGGAGGAGTCCGGTGGATAGCAACAGAGCTGCTGCAAAGGCGGCCCCGTGCAAGATTCTACTACGAATTACGGCAAACCTCACGACCCGTGTTTGTCCAGCTAAAAGCGCGCCACAGCGCGTCGCAACGGACAGAAATGTAGTGCTTTTATTTCCGTCCGCGATGGCGGGATCCTGGACTTGCTGATTATTCGTCCACGCCAGCCTCCGTCAACCTCGGGAAGTACAATAACTCAGCCTAAGCGCTGCCAAATCCCGGAAGTCCGGCCGAACCACGGCAAAAGAAATTTGCCCAACAGCAGTTGCACCTGAAACAAGCAAAAATGCGCTGGCGAAGATCGCAAATCCGAAAGCAAAACGACGCACAGGGTCGCCAAAAGACACCATTGGGGTCTGATCCAAGTGAGAAATTTGCAATGTGCTGCTTTGACGTTGCGAGTCATGCCTTGCTCAATACCGTTGGCGCGATGTTTTCGAAAATCATCGGTGCGTTAGGCCTCACGATCGTTCTGAGCTCGTGCGCCACCGTAGTCCGCGGTGTGCACGAAGATCTCAAAGTTGTCAGCGAACCTGCCGGAGCTGGTGTCTTTCTCTCAACCGGGGAAAAAGGCGTGACGCCGGCGACGTTTCGAAAGCGGCGGCGTGGTAACAGTTTCCTGGTTACGATAACCAAGCCGGGTTACTATTCGCAGACGGTTGCGGTAAAAAGTAAAGCGTCGGCGACCGGCGCTGCGGCAACGGCGGGGAATGTTGCCACAGTTGGAATCGGTGTTGCCGTCGATGCCGGCACTGGCGCGTGGGACTCACTTTATCCAAATCCGGTCTCGGTCCGGCTGGTTCCGCAACCGGGCGAACATCCTGCCAGGAGCCGACGGCTTGCGAGCGGTAATTATCCCATTGCAATCCCAGCCGAGCGCGCGGGAATGGTCCGCAGTCCTTACACGAAGCGACTTTACGATGTGCACGCCGTGCCGCATGGATCGCTCGTGCATGATGTGGACGTGGATAAATTCTTTTTGAATCCGTGATTGCACTAAAAACCGGGATCGGCGATCCCGGCTACAATTCTTGTAGTGGCAGCCGTGTCGGCTGCAAATGATCCAATCCGATGTCGCGCGCGTTTGAAGATTTCCCGGTCGGCACGCGTCTGGTTTCAACCAGTTCTCCGGTTACGGCCGAAGCGATTATGGATTTCGGGCGAGAATTTGATCCACAAGTCTTTCATCTCGATTCGAAGTTAGCGGAGAAAACATTATTTGGTGGTCTGGCTGCGAGTGGCTGGCACACGGCGGCGGTATCGATGCGATTGTTTATCGATACCATGAATGTTTCTGGCGGAATCGTTGGGCTGGGTGTGGATGAACTGAAATGGCCGAACGCGGTCCGCCCGGGCGATGAATTACGAGTGGAAACTGAAATTCTCGCAGCGCGGCGTTCGAAATCGCGTCCCGGCTACGGAATTATTCGAATCCATAACATCACAAAAAATCAGCGCGGCGAAGTGGTGCAATCGTTCATGGCCAACGCAATGCTGCCCGCTCGCGGCAGTTAGCTGACAGCTATTTCCCGAGTAACTTCATCATCGCTTCGGGATAGCGGGAGCCTGCGGCGGCATCTTTCGGTGCTACCTCGTCGATGCGTTCGAGGTCGTCTGCACTCAACATGACATCGAGCGCCTCCACGTTTTCGCGTAGATATTTTCGACGCTTGGTTCCAGGGATGGGGACTATATTTTCGCCCCGAGCCAGGACCCAGGCGAGCGCGAGCTGTGCCGGCGTGCAACGCTTTTCCCGGGCGATCTCGGTCACCTGATTAACGAGATCTAGATTGTGCTGAAAATTTCCCCCCTGAAACCTCGGCGCAGTTCTGCGATAGTCATCCTGCGCGAGGTCTTCGAAGTTCTTGATCTGACCGGTGAGAAATCCGCGGCCCAAAGGAGAGTAGGGGACGAATCCGATTCCGAGCTCGCGACAAACCCCAAGTACTTCCCCTTCTGGATCGCGCGTCCAGAGCGAATATTCAGATTGCAGCGCCGTGATTGGATGGATAGCATGCGCGCGACGAATGGTATCAGCGCCGGCTTCTGACAATCCGAGGTAGCGCACCTTGCCTGCGCGGACCAACTCGGCCATCGCGCCGACGGTTTCTTCGATCGGCGTCTCGGGATCGACGCGGTGCTGATAATAGAGGTCGATGCAATCTACATCGAGCCGGCGCAGACTCGCCTCGCACGCTTGTTTCACGTACTCCGGTTTGCCGTTGATTCCGCGGAAGCCTGGTGTGCCCGGATCACGCAGGATGCCGAATTTCGTTGCGATGACGACGCGGTGGCGTTTGCTGCGGATCGCGCGCCCGAGGAGCTGTTCGTTCGTGTACGGTCCGTAAATGTCGGCAGTATCGAAAAAAGTGACGCCGAGCTCGATCGCGCGTTCGATCGTAGCAAGCGATTCCGCATCGTTGCGATCGCCATAAAACTCTGACATTCCCATGCAGCCAAGCCCGATTCCCGAAACAATCGGCCCGCCGCGTCCAAGTTTTCTTTGTTTCATGTTGTCCTAATCAACCGCGGATTACGGGGATGTCACGGATAACTGGAAAAGAGAGCTTGCAAGGAAATCTGGAAACCAGGAATCCAGGAAATGTGTATGCTTTCCGGTTTCCTTCGTGGATTCCTGCTTCCAGATTTGTCTTTCTTCGCCTGGCGTGCGCCGCCGATTGTCATCCCGAGGGACGACGCCAGTCCGGCTCGGACCGAGGGATCCCGTTGCGGAACTTCAAGTAACATTGCGGGATCCCTCGACTACGCTCGGGATGACAGGTGAAGAAGCCGTGTTTTTCCGTTGCCGTGTTCGATGCGACCGATTCGTTTCGCGTGCAAGATCGACATCGTGCGTTTGGTGTCGCGTTCGGCCACGATCGCTACCATGCCAATTCCCATGTTGAACACCTGATACATTTCCTTGCGATCAATGTTTCCTTCTTCGCCGATAAACTTGAAAATTTCCGGGACGCGCCAGCTGCGCGTGTCAATGACAGCGTCGCAATTCTTCGGCAGGACGCGTGGGATGTTATCGATCAGCCCGCCGCCGGTGATATGGGCAAGGCCGCGAATCATTCCGGGCGGGACTTTTGTCAGCAGCGGCTGATAATTTTTGTGTACGCGTAATAATTCGTCGCCAACGGTTCCCCGCACTCCCGGAATTCGCGATGAAAGTTTGAGCTTCAGTTTTTCGAACAAGATTTTCCGTGCGAGCGAATAGCCGTTCGTATGCAATCCGTTCGAGGGAATGCCGAGCACGACATCGCCGGTTTGAATCGCGCTGCCATCGATGATCTCGCCTCGATCGACCACGCCGACGATGCAGCCCGCTAAATCGTATTCGCCGCGTCGATACATTCCGGGCATTTGCGCCGTCTCTCCGCCGATGAGCGCACACCTGGCAGTACGGCAGGCTTTGCTAAATCCACGCAACAACTCAGAAAAAACCTGCGGCTCCAGTTTTTCCGCGCCGATGTAGTCCAGAAAAAACAACGGCCGCGCTCCGAGCACGGCAATGTCGTTGATGCAATGATTTACGAGATCGGCGCCGACGGTGTCATGCTTATTCGCCGCGAATGCGATCTTTAATTTGGTTCCGACGCCATCCACGCTTGCGACCAACACCGGCTCGCGCATCCCGCGAAAATTCGGCGCAAAGAGTCCGCCGAACCCGCCGATTCTCCCGAGAACTTCAACGCCATGCGTCTTGCGCACGAGAGATTGGATTCGGCGCTTTAGTTTATTGCCGAGATCAACGTCGACGCCGGCGCGGGCGTACGCTTTTTGTCGTTTTGTCATGTCGAGCGAAGTCGAGACATCCCGTAGCGTTACCTTCAAGCTCGCGCAACGGGATCCTTCGACTCCGCTCAGGATGACGGCAAAAAGAATGACGAACTAAATTCGAATGACGAAGTCCGAAACGGTGCGCACACGAAGAAAGAGTTCCTTCGTCATTTGCCTTCTATCTCAACTCCGCGAACAAGGTCGGCTGGCCTTCTTCCTCCGCCAGCGCGCGCGCCCGCTGCTCGCGTTTTTCCATGATGAACTTACCCAGCGCCGGATCAACCGGCAGCGGATAGTTCCCGTTAAAACAAGCGAGACAAAAAGAATTGGCGGGCCGGCCGGTCGCCTTAATCATTCCTTCGATGCTCAAATAACCAAGGCTATCGACGTTGAGATACTCGCAAATCTTCTCCATCGACATCTGGTTAGCGATCAACTTTTCCGGATCAGGGAAATCGATGCCGTAATGGCAGGCGAAACGATGCGGTGGGCAGCTCACCCGCATGTGCACTTCTCGCGCGCCCGCTTCGCGCAAATTCACTATGCGCGCGCGCGCCGTGGTCCCGCGCACAATCGAATCGTCCACCACCACGACTCGTTTTCCTTCCACCATTTCCTTGATGAGATTCAGTTTCACTCGCACATCGAAATCCCGAATGAGCTGACTCGGCTGCAAAAAGGTCCGGCCAATGTAGTGATTCCGGACAAAGGCATGCTGATACGGAATGTTTAACTCCTGGGCAAAACCGAGCGCCGCGTAGTTCCCCGAGTCGGGCACTGGAACGACGATATCTGCTTCTACCGGAAATTGCCGCGCCAGCTCGCGTCCCATTTCGGTGCGAACTTTTCCGACGTTGACGCCGCCGATGATGCTGTCCGGTCGCGCAAAATAAACGTATTCGAACATGCAGAACGCAGGCTGTTCATCGCGGAACGGCCGTTCCGAACGCAAACCGTGTTCGTTAATGATTAACACTTCGCCGGGTTCGATTTCGCGGACGAACTCGGCGTGGATCAAATCGAGCGCGCATGTTTCGGATGCGAGAATGTAAGCGCCATCGAGTTTTCCAAGAACAAGTGGGCGCCAGCCAAAGGGATCGCGCACTGCGATCAGTTCCTGCTCGCTCATGATCAAGAGCGAGAACGCGCCCTCAACTCGGCGCAACGCGCTGAGGACGCTGCTACCGTTATCGGCCGGCCGCGCCAGCAGATGCAAAATGATTTCGCTGTCGGCGGTGGTTTGAAAAATGGAACCTTTGCTTTCCAGTTCGTCGCGCAAGAGGTCGGCGTT
The DNA here is from genome assembly GCA_963781735.1 of uncultured Verrucomicrobiae bacterium. Classification (GTDB taxonomy): domain Bacteria; phylum Verrucomicrobiota; class Verrucomicrobiia; order Chthoniobacterales; family UBA10450; genus AV69. Next base: position 98,075 of record CAWAHI010000009.1, read on the forward strand.
AATCAAATTTCCATTGTGCGCGATTGCCATTTGTCCGCGCACACAATCGACCACGAAGGGTTGCGCATTCTTCAACGTGCTCGTCCCGGTGGTGGAATAACGGGTATGCCCGACCGCCCGCGTCCCTTTCAATTTTTCCAGCTCTTCCTGTCCGAAAACCTGCGAAACCAGGCCCATGCCCTTGTGTTGGAGAAAGGTTTGACCCGCGCCGTTGCTCGTGACGATGCCTGCGCTCTCCTGCCCGCGATGTTGCAGCGCGAACAGTCCGTAATAGGTCAGGACCGCCGCATTTGGATGACCAAATACGCCAAAGAGCCCGCACTCATGTTGCGGGAATGCTTCGCGTTCTGACAATTCTTGGTGCTGGGGGAGGCTAGCGGGCATGGCAAAAGAACATCGTCGATTTCACGATTGGGTTCAATGCCGCAAAATTGTCATTCCGACCCCGCAAAGATAGTGCCAGTCCGGCTCGGACTCACAAACTTGGGATCGGCTCGGAATCGCTTTCCACCGCGCGGCGGATCGCGTTCCACCAGAGATCGTGAAGCTCGGCAATTCGCCAGCTCAGATTCTGGCCGCAAACCGAAATGCGTAGGTCGTTTCGAATCACGCTGCCGATATGCGCGTGCAGAACATCTTTAGATTTCAATTCGGACAGAACTCGTTCTGCATTCTTCGGATCGCAGGAAATGATGATGCGCGATTGCACTTCGTTGAACAGGGCTGTAGCCGCTTCTCTGTGAGACGCGTGCGCGTCGCCCGCAGGGCGACCGCCGCAATCAACGTCTACGCCCAGCAACCCAGCGGGATTGAAACAGCATTCCGCTAATGCGACCGCCAGCCCACCTTCGCTGCAATCGTGTGCGCTCCTAACGAGACCTAGCTGAATCAAATCGCGCACCGCAGTTTGCACCGCAATCTCAAGCTCGATATCCAATTTCGGGACCGGCCCGATCTTTTTCCCGAAACAAACCTTGAGAAAACGCGACGCGCCCAGGCTGTAGCCGCGGTCGTCGGCCGCGGAACCCACTAAAATAATGACATCCCCGTCATTCTTGAACCATTGCGTAGTGATGTGTTTCTCCTCGTCGATCAAGCCCACCATCGCCACCGTCGGCGTCGGATCGACCACCCCCGCCGGGCTCTCATTATATAGCGAGACATTCCCGCCGGTAACAGGCGTGCCGAAAGCCCGGCACGCTTCTGCCATTCCCTCGACCGCCTCGCGCAACTGCCAGAAATTCTCCGGCTTGTATGGATTCCCGAAATTCAGGTTGTCCGTGACTGCAAGCGGACGCGCGCCGGAGCAGGTGAGATTTCGTGCCGCCTCCGCCACCGCGATGCGCCCGCCCTCACGCGGATCGAGCGCACAATACAGCGAGTTACAATCAGTCGTCGCCGCCAGAATCTTGTTCGCCTCTCTAATATAGAAGACGGCCGCATCCGACCCCGGCTTCACCACCGTTCCGGTGCGAACGGTGTGATCGTACTGGCGATAAACCCAATTTTTCGACGCAATCGTTGGGTCTGCCAGTAACCCCTTCAAAGCATCAACCGCGGATTGCGCGGATAGCGCAGATATTTCCTTCCGTAAATCCGTGTCATCGGTGTAATCCGCGGTCGGTTTTATTGCTTCGCGTTCGTATAACGGCGCTTCTTCTGCCAATGGCTTCGCCGGGATTTCGGCCGCGACGCTTCCGTTATTGCGTACGCGCATCATACCGTCGCCGGTCACGCGTCCAATTTCGGCGCAGGGGACATCCCATTTCGCGAAAATTTCGCGCACGACGTTTTCTTTGCCGCGCTTCGCGATAATCAACATTCGTTCCTGCGATTCGCTCAGCAGAATTTCGTACGGCGTCATGCCCGGCTCGCGTTTCGGAACTTTGGACAGATCGATTTCCACGCCGCTGCCACCGCGACTCGCCGTTTCGCAAGTAGAACACGTCAATCCTGCCGCCCCCATGTCCTGAATTCCAGCTACGGCATCCGTCGCGAGCAATTCCAGACACGCTTCCAGCAAGAGTTTCTCCTTGAACGGATCGCCTACCTGCACAGCCGGCCGGTCTTCGCGCGATTCCTCCGTCAGCTCGCGCGAGGCAAACGCCGCTCCCGCCAACCCATCGCGCCCCGTCTCAGCACCGACATAAAACACCGGGTTACCAACACCGCGCGCCGCTCCGCGAGCCAGTTGTTCGTGTCGCAAAATTCCCAGGCAAAAAACATTTACCAATGGATTGCCCTCGAAGCTTTCGTCGAAATAAATCTCGCCGCCGATGGTCGGAACACCGATGCAATTGCCGTAATGCGCAATGCCAGAGACTACACCGGTGAAAAGCCGCCTATTGGCAGCCAATTTCAAATTTGAAATTTCAGATTTGAAATTCGAAGAGATCGGTCCAAAGCGCAGCGAGTTCAGACAAAATTCCGGACGTGCGCCCATGGTGAAAATATCGCGAATGATTCCACCCACTCCGGTGGCTGCGCCCTGGAACGGTTCGATCGCGCTCGGATGGTTGTGCGACTCGATCTTGAATGCGATCGCCCAGCCGTCGCCGATATCGACGACGCCGGCGTTTTCCTCGCCCGCTTTCACTAGAATGTTCGGCCCAGTGGTTGGAAATTTTTTCAGTTCGCGTCGCGAGTTTTTGTAGGAACAATGCTCGCTCCACATCACCGAAAAAATTCCGAGCTCGGTGAAGTTCGGCTCGCGTCCGAGAATTTTTTTGATGCGCGCGAATTCTTCCGGGGTCAGGCCGTGCTCCTCCACAACCTCAGGCGTGATTTCGGGATCGGCGGTCGGCATTCGAAGCACGAAGATTAGCGAAACTGTGCGTGCGCTCAAATCATGCGTTTCGTTGTAGCCGCCGTCGTCGGCCGCGGTTGCAGAGGCGCTCGCCACGGCGAGCGCCTTTTTCACGCTCGGCGTTTGGCAACGCCGCTGCAACAATCCGTCGCAATGACGCCCGGGGCCTTCGACAAGGGCCGCCCGCTCAAGTTGTTAGGAATTCTCTGCGAATACACTCAGACGAATTCCGTCTAAATAAGAAAGCCGTAAATTCGTAATGCGGCTATGCCTTGGCCCAGGGCCGGGCACAACTCAAACAAGATAGGGAAAGGATTATGAAAAAGAGCCTAATCACAATCGCTTGTGCGGCGGTCGCGCCCATCGCGTTCGCGCAAACAAGCACAACTGTAACTGAACAAACAACATCAGCACCGGCCACGACGACGACAACCTCGACCACTTATGAGACCGGGATGGTGAGCACTTATACGCCCGGCAAAACCATTGTGGTCAAGCGCGAGCATGAAGGCCCGGTGAGCTTCGCTCTCGGCACCGCTGCGCGTGTTGTTAATGGCGCAGGCAAAATCGTAACGGCCCCGCTACGTGCGGGCCAAAAGGTGCGCGTGTATTACACTGGCACCGGCGACACCCGAGTGGTTGAGCGTGTCCAGGTGGAAGAATAACAACTAACAACGTGGCATAACCATCGGCTAGATGTCGATGCCACAAAGATTCAAAGCCGCAGGGTTCCGTGCGAATCCTGCGGCTTTTTCCTTACGACGTCCCGCCGCAAGGAGATCGCCCCCTTCGGCAAGCTCTGGCCTTAAGCCTGTCGAAACAGATCCATCGGCAATGCTCGTGTACCATGGGCTTCCCGCCCATGAAATGCCGGTCCGGCTCGGACATTTGCGTTTCGCCCCTAAATCAGAGAACATCTCCGGTGGCATTTGACTTGAAAGAAATCATCGCAGCCCGGCTCGGGGAGAACTACGAGCTGCATCACCGTCACATCAATCGGACACTGGTCGCGGCCCAGCGCGTCATTGGTTTCGACAAGGTCTATGCCCGGGCCGAAGGCGCTTATCTCTACGACATGGATAACAACGCCTACCTCGATTTTCTCAGCGGCTATTCCGTTTTCAACATCGGTCGCAACCATCCGGTGGTGAAGAAAGCGATCCGCGACGTCCTCGATCTCGATTTGCCGAACATGGTGCAAATGGATTGCTCGCTTCTGAGCGGGCTCCTGGCCGAAGCCATCGTGAAACGCACGCCCCGACATCTTGATGCCGTCTTCTTTTGTAACTCCGGTACTGAAGCGATGGAGGGCGCGCTGAAATTTGCGCGCGCCGCCACCGGCAAGAAACGCGTCATCTCGCTCGAAAGCGCGTTTCATGGGCTCAGCATCGGATCGTTGTCGTTAATGGGCTGCGAAAGTTTCACTGAAGGTTTCGGCCCGCTCATGCACGAATGGGACACTCGTATTCCGCTGGACGACATCGCTGCGCTCGAGCGCGAACTGGCGAAAGGTGATGTCGCCGCCTTTGTCATCGAACCCGTGCAAGGCAAAGGTTGTAAATCGCCCACCACAGATTTCTTCCCGCGCGCGCAGGCGCTGTGCCGGAAATACGGCACACTTCTCGTTAGCGACGAAGTGCAGTGCGGTCTCGGGCGAACCGGCAAGATGTTTGGGTTCCAGCATTGGAATCTCGAGCCGGATATCATCACGCTCGCGAAAACGTTGAGCGGCGGCTACGTCCCGTGCGGCGCGATTGTTAGCCGGCGTGATATTTACCAGAAGACATTTAGTCGGATGGACCGTTGCGTAGTTCACTCAACTACATTCGGCCGGAACAATCTCGCCATGGCCTGCGGTCTGGCCGCGCTCGAAGTAATCGATCAAGAAAACTTGGTCGAGCGCGCTGCGGAAATGGGCGCGCAACTAATGGAACGGATCGACACGTTGCGCGCGAAACACAGTTTCATCAAGGAAGTGCGCGGCAAAGGCTTGATCATCGCGATCGAGTTCCACGAACCGACTGAGTTCAAGCTCAAGATGGCGTGGAAACTACTGCACAAGGTCGACAAAGTTCTGTTCGCGCAAATGATCGTGACCCAGATGTTAAGTAAACATCGGATCCTCACTCAGGTAGCAGGGCACGCCATGGACGTGCTCAAGATTCTGCCGCCGCTCATCATCGGCGAAAAAGAGATCGCGCTATTCGTCACCGCGCTCGACAACGTCCTGACCGATTGCCGCAAATTCCCCGGCCCAATGTGGGAGCTGGGCAACAATTTCGTCCGCGCCGCTATCAGCTCGCGCAAATCCGCCGACCCGAAACCGGTTTCAGCATAATGACCGCCGCGACCGAGTTGTCGTAAAGGTGTCGGCATGCGCATACGAGTTGTAATTATTTTCGCACTAACGGCCGCGTGCGTTGCGGCCGCGCGAGCCCAAGATCCGGCAGTTGTTAATGCCAAAACAATTAAAGTGCGGTTCGAGAACGATCGCGTGCGTGTGCTCGAAGCCAATTTGCCGCCCGGCGTTAAGGAGCAGGTGCACTCGCATCCGGCCTACGTCATTTATGTTTTGGAAGGCGGCCCGTATCGCAACTACGCGTCAGATGGCAGCGTCACCGAAGGAGAGTTGAAGGCGGGCGAAGTTTTGTTTCGCGAGCCGTTGACGCACGCCGCGGAGAACATTGGCGATAAACCGCTGCACATGATTCTCGTCGAGCTTAAGGCTGAGAAGGGCAAGGAAGCAGCGACTTCTCGCTGAAGCAGGGCGAAGAATAGGGGTCAAATCCTTCGAGATTT
>CAWAHI010000010.1:0-74574 GCA_963781735.1 uncultured Verrucomicrobiae bacterium
GTCGGCGATAGCAAACAAGTGGGCGTGAACGGCGATTCCGTCACGCGTTCGCGCGCTATCTAACTCTCGTCCCACTTCACTCCGGCACAGCTTTAATTCGCGCTGGCGAATGCGGGCGTTTCGCAGGAGATACGGCAGAAGCTAACTGGCCATGTGAGCGCCGAAATTAATGCGCATTACACGCATCACGAACTTGCACCCTTGCGGGCGGCTATCGCACGGATTCCAGCAGTCGGCCCGTAATCGGTGGCAACCTGCCGGTCTAAGGGGTACTGACCAACTGTTGAAGTATGTTGCTAAGCGCTGATCGTAGCTCGTAAATAGTGACATCAGTTGTTAGCTTGTCTGTTTGCTTCAGAAGTTCGCTACCGTCAGCGATCGCTCATATTCAACCGATGGCCTGTTGTTCTCGTCGTCCCATAATCCTCGGCCAGCACGACTCAATTCCGCCTTCAAAGCGTCAGAGCCGAGGACACCTGAGAAGGCAACGCTCATCTGACCATCCAGTTGTGGCCGGAACCGTATTTGCAAGTCGTCACTATTGCCAAAAACGACAATTACGCCGTCCAGCACTCCACCCAAGCGAAGCAATCGACGGTAGGACCGCAAAAAATCACCTGGTGCGGCTTTTGCTCGTCGCCTGACACGGCGTCGCGGCTGCAATGCCGGTTCTGGTACACGAGCTTCAGCAATTATCCGTCGCTCTTCTTTGTTCAGCCGAACCGGACGTGACTTCTTGGCTGCCCGTGTCGCTAAGTAAGCTGCAAGGATTCGTCTTAGTTCGGGCCACCATTGCTCATCATTCACGAACAAGAGATTTTCGACGCCCGCCACGACTGTGGGTTAATCGATGGAATTGTTCCTATGGCGGCACGCAATGGCTCAAGCTCGTGATGCGTGTAATCTTGGTGAACGTCCCGCGTGTTGTGACCGCTAAGCTTCATTCTGACTTCTTCGGCGACACCAGTATTTGCCATTGCTGAGGAAAAGCTATGACGCAGAGAATGGAACGAGAGCGCGTGCACCGTGCGGCCTCGTTTATTGGCTTGTCGCGCAACACCACTCGCGATTTTGGCCCGAGGCATAATGCGCGCGAATGTCCGGGAGAGGCCTGTCCGACCACCAGTACTGCTGCCAGCCAAAGTCGGAAAGAGGAACGCGTTTGCAGTCTCAGGTGCCGATAGTGACAACAGATAAGCCTCCAGTTCGGGATGGATCGGGACTGTTACGCGTGGAGGCTTCTTTTTCCGACTGGTTTTGCGCGGGGTGTAGGTGATGAGTCGGGCTGGCAGATCGATCGATTCCCAACGCATGTTGGCGCCATCCTGTAGACGCACGCCCGTGTAAAACGCTAATAAGATTAGGCCCCGCCAATCTTCAGCCGACCTGAACACGTAGCGACCATGCTCACAGGCCATCGCTGCCTGCATGAGAGCGCGCACGTGCTCCGGACTGAAGGTCGCCTTCTCAAGCTTTTCTTCCGGAAGTGGGTCAATGGCAGTGCAGGGGTTGTTTGCGATGTAGCCAAGCCGCTTTGCTGACGAGAAGCCGCCGCTGATTACCGTTACATCCAAGTTGACGGTTGTAGCGGTGAGGCCTTCTGCTCTGCGCGCCTCCCGAAAGGCAAAAACATCTTTGGGAGTGATTGCACTGATGTTGCGAGCGGCCTTGCCTCCGAGTGATCGAATAAACGCATCGATCACTTGTTTATACCTCGTGCCGGTTCTTGGCGCTTTGGCTTCAGCTTTCGCACTCACCCACTGACGCAACCATTGTTCAGCCGTGAAATCCTCCAAAGTTTCGCCAGATATTCGTTGCAAAACGTCGCTGACAAGCTTCCTTGCACGCGCCTCAGTGAATGTACGTTGCCTCGCCAACTCCTCAGCCCGCTCCACCGCCAAACAGATTTCAAGTGCGGCCCTGCGATTCGTCTGTTTGGTTGATTTCTTTAACCGCCGACCGTCAGCTGCCGTGTAGCAGCAAATCCAATGCGGACTTCGATTACGAGAATCTTTGACAAGTGTCGCCATGCGGTCAGAACAATAATCAGAACGTCCACGTTTGTCCAGAAGTGTTCTGACATGTTTTACCTTGGAGGTGAATAAATTCGATGCCGACCGCGGAATGTATGTCTAGGTTCGAATCCTAGCGAGGCAGCCAGGATAATCAGCGAGCTTGTCGCCGAATTTGTCCGCAGTAGAATGGGGCCGGCGCCCTGGGGGAATTGCCACAGTTTACACTTATGGCAGACGAACTTAATCAATTAAGGAATGAGGTAGCGCGGCTGCGACGCGAACTCGACCATGTTTTACGCGTGCTGGGTCAGGAAGAAAAGCTGCCACAGCAGCCGCGCCCGCCGTTCTTACTGCTCGACGCCGAAGTGATATCGATACGTCACAGCGCCGATAAGATGCCGATTCTGCTCAAGGCCGAAGAGGGATATGCCTGCATATACCTGAACGATAACGACGGCCGGGCGCGCGGATTGTTTCAAATAGACGAGAATGGGAGCGCGCGTTTTGAGATTTGGAACAAGGACCAGGAGGTCGTGGTCTCAATCGGCGAAACCAAGGAGGGCGCGGGCGAGATTTTTGTGGCGTCGGCTGACGGAAAACCACGGGCCGGGTTGAAGGTGCATGAGCTGGGCGGCATCGTAAGCGCCCAAAATTCCGCCGGACAAACCAATGTGTTGATGCTCGGGAAAGACCAGGGCGGCACGTTCGTGGTAGCGGACGCGGAAGGCCGACCGGTGGCGGAAATCACGACAGTGGACGGCGAGGGGGTTGTTTCGATCAAGGGGAAAACGGGCTACCAGACTGCATATATGGGATGCGACGAGAATCGCGGCCTGATCGCCGTTCTCGGTAAAGAGGGCGAACAAGCGGTGGCGCTCACCAGCAACGAAAAAGGCGGAATGCTCGTATTTTTCGATTCAAAAGGCGAACCGAAAAGCAGCCTACCGAAGTAGCTCTAGTCGCGCCGTTCAGTGCCGCCCGGCCATGGCGGTGAACATCGAGAAGATCGGCCAAGCCGCACACAGGACGCCGATTAGCCCGAATAGAATCATCTCGGGCAGAAAATCGCGCTGACTGGGAGGATCAAAAACCTGGGATGACAGCTGCCGCAACGTGCGAAGTTCGGACAAAACCTCGTTGTTCGAGGGCTTTAACGAGGTCTTCGTGGTCGACGATTCGAGCACCGGACCGGAATTTTGATTGGTTATTGAAACAAGGCCATGCTCCCCCAACGCCGTCACACCAGTCCCAGAGGCAAAATCACGATGGGAAGGCTCCGGAGAGGCCGATTTCTTAACATGGTGCGCGAGGATGCCCGGCGTGAGGCCGAGCGAGTCCTGGCGCGAATGGAACGAACAATCGTTTAGCCAATCAGGAAGGGAAGTACGCGGCGGGGTCGTTGGTGGGGTTTTCATCTCTAAGATCCATAGCCAATCTCATGCCGCATCCCGCCTGTGGACGTAATTTGTCCGGGGCTACCTGCGGCGGCCCGGACGGGCCGCCAAAGGTGACATAATGGTGGATCGGGCGCTCCGTCATCCGCCAGTGGCGTGATTGCTCGATCCACCTGGAACGCTCGATCGCGCAAGGCATTAACGCCGGCTTCTACTTCTCGATCGTATCGCGTTTACTGCGAAAGAATTCCTGAAGCAATGCACTGCACTCCTGCGCCAGCACACCGCTCGCGATGTCGCACCGATGATTTAGCTGCGACATTTGCAGAAGATTAAGAACACCTCCGGCGGCGCCCCCCCGCGGGTCTTCGCAACCAAAAACCACCCGGCGCAATCGGGCGTGAACGGCTGCGCCCGCGCACATTGGACACGGCTCTTTTGTCACCACCAAGTCGCAATCGTTTAGTCTCCAGTCACCGACCGCGGCCGCCGCTTGGGTGATCGCCAGAATTTCGGCGTGCGCCGTCGGGTCCTTTAGCATTTCGACCTGGTTGTATCCACGACCAACAATGCGCCCGTTTTTCGCGATCACCGCGCCGATCGGCACCTCGTCGCTCGCCGCGGCTTTCTTCGCAAGACGCAAAGCTTCGCGCATCAGCGCCTGATCGTCACGGAAAAGCAAGTCCTCCATCGCTTCACGATACGTGAGGTGTCATGAGCTTCCAGCTCATCGAACTGCCAGTCTTTGAGCCGCGCCGGCTGCCACGGGGCGTAAAATCGAGCAATACTCAAGGTGGATCGAGCAGTCATGCCCGTCCAGATCGAACCTCGAGGCCGAAATCACGCTTTTTCTTTACAAATCGCCCTCAATTTTGCACGTTGAAACGGTGCGCGCCGCCCTTTTCACCTTCGCGTTCCTCGCTCTTGCGACTGCGGGTTATGCCCAGGAACAGGAGCGCAAACTCGTCGACCGGCTCCTGAGCCCGGACACAAAACTGTCGAATTCGGACCAAAACAAAAAGTTCAACGGTGGAACGGAAGCCCCCACCCGATCCGCTTCGACCAAGACCTTTTACGTTTCGGAAAAAAAACTCACCAAAACCTTCGTCGCCGATCGCCAGGCGCCTACGAGCACCTTCAGCTCCCGCAGTTACACAACCAAATCAGCAACAGTGCCCACTGCGCCGCCGATGAAAGGATTTGAAACGAAAAAGGCGCGAGGTGTTTCAACGAATGCGTATTCCGCGAAAAAATACGCCACTCGCGATTTCGCCGGTAACCGGCCGTTTCTGGGACAGGGCAAAAGTCAAAAGGCGCTGCATGCGCAGGATCGACCACTCACGATCGACGAAGTGCGCGAGTTGTTGAACAAAAACAAGTAGGTTGTTTCTGCGCGCCTGCTGTTTTTAGTGCGCATGAATATGCGCGATCAGCTTGCACGACTCACCCGAGGCGCCGCGCAAGTTATCAGTGAAGCGGAGTTGGTGGAAAAACTCCGCGCCAACCGCGGGTTGCGCGTGAAACTCGGCGTCGATCCGACCAGTGCCGACCTTCATCTCGGGCATACCATCATCCTCCGGAAACTGCGGGATTTTCAGGAGCTTGGCCACCAGGCCGTTTTAATCATCGGAGATTTCACCGCGTTGATTGGCGACCCCAGCGGGCGTTCAGCGACGCGCCCAACGATTACGCGCGAAGAAGTGGACCGCAATGCCGCGACCTATCGCGAACAAGCCTTTAAAATTCTCGATCAAAGCAAGACCGAAATTGTTTATAACGGCTCCTGGCTCGGAAAATTATCGTTCGAAGACGTAATCCGGCTCAACGGCAATGTGACTTTGCAGCAGTTGCTGCAACGGGAAGATTTTCGCGACCGGATCAAAAACGAGCAACCGATTCATGCGCACGAAATTCAATACCCGATCATGCAAGCCTACGATTCGGTGATGGTAAAAGCGGACGTGGAACTCGGTGGGACCGATCAGTTGTTCAACATCCTACTCGGGCGCGACCTGCAAAGAATGAACGGACAACCAGAGCAAATCGTCCTGCTGACACCGATCCTGGAGGGGCTCGACGGTAAACAAAAGATGAGCAAGAGCCTCGGCAACTATGTCGCGCTCAATGATCCACCGGCCGAGATGTTCGGCAAATTGATGAGCATCTCCGATGAATTAATGGCGCGGTATTATTTGCTGCTGCTCTCGCGCGAGCTTCCGAAGGGCGAGCATCCGCTGGAGGCGAAGAAACATCTCGCGGCTGAAATCGTCGCTACGTATTATTCACGCGAGGTCGCGTCCAGGGCGAAAGAAGAATGGACGACACGCTTCAGCGAAAAGCGATTGTCGGAAACCGAGCTTCCAGTTTTGTCGGCGCAATCTGGCGATGTCGTCACAATTGTCGTTCGAGCTTTCGCTGTCTGCGCGATTACGAAGTCGCGCGCTGAAGCAAGTCGCCTGATCAAACAAGGGAGCATTCAATTGGACGGCGCGAAGCTACGCAATCCAACCGAGCAGATCACATTGTCCGCGAATCAAATCTTGCGACTCGACAAAACCCACGCAGTGCGGATTGGGTAACTCCAGGCGGCGACAGCCGCCTCTGAAGAAATTGTGGCAAAAATGCGGGCGGCACGCCCCCCTCTACAGCCGGGATTGGGGATCCCGGCGCGACATTCGTACAGGAAAAAGGGCGCGGCGTCCCGACCGCGCCCTTTCCGCCTGCCCTACGCAGTTGCCGTCTCGAGCATAGGCAAGATAGTTGCCGGCTCGGCATACGGCGCTGCGATTCCCTCAAAGTGTGCTCGAATACTGCGCAGCTCGCGGTTGACGAATGCGTCCATGAAATGCAATCGCCGATCCAGCCACGCGAAAAATTTATTTTTAATCTCGTAGTGCATTGCCAGGGTGATTTCGGTGCAGTTCGGCCGCACCTCCGTGAAATCGACAATTCCCATCAGATCGAGATTGCCGCCGACGGATTCGAAAACGACCTCATCCGGCGAATCGCTCTCGAGACCGAGCAGAACGGTGTGGCCCGCGAAACCGAGCGGCCCACGAAACGAAAAATCGACCGTTTTCGATGAGGTAATGATCGCCCTCGTTACCATCACAAACTGGCGCCGGTAGGAATGGATATTCGCCAGGCGGTTTTTGCACTCTAGCAACGACTGGCCCATGTGGAGAGTCTTTTGCAGTAGCATAGTGGGTTGAGTTGTAGGCGCTTTCCCAGCAATGCGGGTGCCACCGTTTTTGCCGAGGGAAGGGCTGATTTCGTCCCTCCCAATGTGTCAAAATATTGACAATTGTGTTACGTTTTTAAACACACCCCCGCAATTCCCGCTGAGCTCGCAGCTAGCCTCCAACCTGCATCATCCCGGTCGCCACCGCAGATTGCTTTTCAGTGCCGCAGCGCGAATTCGCCGGGCCCGCAATCACTGCAAGAGCGAAGTGGTGACGAAGGTTTTGTCGACGCCAGTACCAGTTCCCGTTAGGAACAGACTCACGCCGCAGCTCGGGCGCGTCCGGCCAGAATGGTCTCGGCCATGGAGAGGAATATTTTGGCTCCGTCCGCACTGCCGAGACGGACATCGGATGCGCGGTCCGGATGCGGCATTAAACCGAAAACATTTCCCTTCCGATTACAAATGCCGGCAATGTTTTCAATGGAACCGTTTGGATTCGATTCGGGTGTGGTCGCGCCGGTCGCATCGCAATAGCGCATCATGATCTGCCCGTTCCGATTCAATTCCCGTAATGTTTTCGGATCGGCAAAATAACAGCCTTCGCCGTGAGCAATCGGCATCCGCAAGATGGTGCCTTGCGCACAATCGTGCGTGAAAGACGAGTCGGCGACTTCGACTCGCAGGTTGACCATATCGCAAACAAAACGCAACCCGCGATTGCGAACGAGGGCACCCGGAAGCAACCCCGCCTCGCATAACACTTGAAAGCCGTTGCAGGTGCCGAGAATGAGCTGACCCTCTTTCGCCGCGCGCACTACTTCGTTCATGATGGGCGAGAAACGCGCGATGGCCCCGCAGCGCAAATAATCACCATAAGCAAATCCGCCCGGTAGCACGATGGCATCGAAGCCGGCCAGCGTCGTCTCTTTGTGCCAAACGTATTCCGCGCTCAACCCATCGAGCCCGTTGATCGCGCGCAGGCAATCCTGGTCACAGTTAGAACCAGGAAACTGGATGACTGCGAATTTCATCTAAGCGTGAGCAAGCCACGTCGCTCGTCGTTCTTCATGATAATCATTTACCACCAGGCAGGCGTGAATCACACCTGGAATCCAGCCGAGAAGCGTCAGGATTAGACTCAGGAAAAAACTGGCAATCCGTCCGGTGAGCAGAACAGCGAGCGGCGGAAAAACGACGCAGAAAAAATAACGCAGAGCTTTCATTCCTTCACCAACTGATAATCTTCGATGACCGGATTCGAAAGCAAATCGCGGCAAAGCTTGTGCAAGCGCGCTTCCACGTCAGCGTCGTCGCGCTCGAGATCGATTTCCAGGTATTTGCCAATCCGCACATTTTTGACTTCGCGCATTCCGAGATGCTGCATTGCCTCCCGCACGGCTGCGCCCTGCGGATCGAGGACCGCCGCTTTTGGCATCACAACTACTTTGGCTTTCATCTTTTCAATCTACGGGTCCACTGGTGGCGCGCCAATGTTCTTCTCGCACAAGAAAATTCTTTCAAAGCTGGTTTGGTCGCGCTAGTTGTCGCCGCGAAATGGACGCTCCACCAATCAGGCAAGCGCAACCGCCGCCCGTGCCGAGCGGGATGGGGTGCTTCGCCAAGGGCTGTCTGGTCCTCGTTGTTGTCGTGGTTGTTCTCGGCGTTGTTCTGATCGGCAGTGGTCTGTTTGTCGTAAACCGCGGCATCAACATGTTTACCGCAACCGAGCCGGCTCAAATCCAGACGCGGCCGGTAACGGCGACGGCATTGCAGCTGGCGAAAGCAAAATTGGACTCGCTCCGCAGTGCGATCAGAAATCGGGTAGAAACCACAATTGAATTCACCGCCGACGACGTTAACGCTCTCTTGCAAAATGAACCCGAATTCCGCGAGGCACGCAATCATGCGCGGGTCGCCTTTGCCAATTCCATTGTGTCGCTCGACGTCAGTGCACCGCTCGATTCGGCACATTGGAGCCGACTGAGGGGACGATGGTTTAATGGAAACATTCAGTTCGGTTTTAGCTACGTGGACGATAATTTTAACTTCAACGTCCGCTCCGCCGAAGCGAACGGTTACCAATTTCCGCGCGCGCTTCTTACCGCTGAGTTGATTCAATCATTCAATCGCAGTTTTAACGACAGCTTTCGTCGTGAATCCGCCAGGCGTGGTGACGCGAGTGATCTTTGGCGAAATATCAGGATGGCAACGGTGCAAAACGACAAGCTGATCGTGACCACAAGGGCCTTGTAGTCTCGTGCGAATGACCGGGTTCCCTCAAAGGCTGGAATCCGATGCCCCCTACGTCTCCCTCTCCACTTCACGCGGATCCTTGTCCTCGCGTAGTCCCACAAACACGGGCTGGCGCAGTTTCAAGTCGCGGGTCCATTCGGTGAATTTGACCTGACAGACAAGTTTTGGATTCACCCAGGTAAATTTCCGCATTTCGCCCGGGGTGATTCCCTGCACCCATTCGCCATTTTGCTTCGATGGCAGGTCGGTAAACGGACAGGTGGTGCTCTCTTCCGCCCGCATCCTCTTGTACAAACTGCTCAGTAATTTCGCGTCGAACCCGGTGCCGACTTTGCCGGCAAAACGCAGTCGCCCCTTGTCATAGTAACCCACCAGCAATGCGCCGAAATGTTTGCGCGCGCCCGCCGGCGGTGTGAAACCTCCGATGACAAATTCCTGCTCGGTCACGCATTTTAACTTAATCCAGGTTCCGCTGCGCCGGCCGGGCTCGTAAACGGAATCGCGTTGCTTCCCGATAAGCCCCTCCAAGCCGCGCCGCTGAATTTCGGACAGCAAAGTCTTGGCATCAGCTCCGAGCGTCCCCGAAAAACGAATAACATCGCCCGATGGCGGAATCATGCGCATCAGCGCGTCCTTGCGCAGAGTCAGCGGTACGTTGGTCAAACTATGGCCATTCAATTGCAGGAGATCGAAAACGTAAAACGCCAGCGGCGCATCTTTGCCATCGAGCTCGGCGCGCTGCAAAAGCTGAAACGATGACCGACCTTCGCCGTCCATTGCGACGACTTCGCCATCGACCACGCATTCATCGGCGTCAAAGTCCGCAGCCGCCTGCACGATCTCAGGGAACCGATCGTTTAGCTTTTTCTCATTTCGCGAGATTAATTGGATTGTGCGCCCGTTTTTGATCGCAAGTGCGCGAATGCCATCGAACTTCAGTTCATACACCCAATCGCCTGTAGTTGGCGCGTGCTCCACTAGTTTCGGCTTCATCGGCTCGATGAAGCGCGGCTTTGCTTTCGGCAGTTTAGCCAGCGCGTCATCCTGAGCGGAGCGCGGCGAAGCCGAAGGATCCCCCGAAACGACCGAGACGTTCGACCGCTGGGCCCCTCGACTTTGTTTTGCTCGCCTCGGAATGACGCCAGTTTTTGCGCGCCCTATTTCACTTTCGTCTTTTTTTTTAAGCGAGGCGTTTCTCGCTGCGTTAGCAATGCGCGCTTTGAACGAATCTTTTTCATTCACGCGATTGGATTGCCATTCCGCGTCTCGGGCCGATGCAATTTGTTTCATCGTCCGGCCAGTCTTGACCGATTGGTCGTCGCGTTTTTTTGAAATCGGTTTCACCCCGCCCGCGGTTTTCATCAAGAGCCATTGGTTCTTCCCATCCTGGGGTC
Organism: uncultured Verrucomicrobiae bacterium; assembly: GCA_963781735.1. Lineage (GTDB taxonomy): Bacteria > Verrucomicrobiota > Verrucomicrobiia > Chthoniobacterales > UBA10450 > AV69. The sequence goes on from CAWAHI010000010.1 coordinate 10,241, forward strand.
GGATGCGAATGAGCGCCCACTCGCCTTTGGCTTTTTCGCCATGCAAAATCATATGGAATTTACCTTTGCGAACTGCCTCCACCGGATCGCCCGCAGGCGTTAGCTCATACGTTCCGCGGTCCCAAACCATGACCGTGCCACCACCGTACTGTCCTTCGGGAATGATGCCCTCGAAGTCCGCGTACTCGATCGGATGATCTTCCACCTCGACGGCGAGATGTTTCTCCGCCTGCGCCCACGGCAGGCCCTTCGGCACCGCCCACGATTTCAGAACACCCTCCATTTCCAACCGGAAATCGTAATGCAACCGGCGGGCATCATGTTTCTGGATAACAAAACGTAGAGCGCGCGGTTTTCGCCCGCTGGTCTTGGCGGCACCAGCCGGCTCCGCTGTCTTCTTAAAATCGCGTTTCTGTTTGTACTGGCTCAGGCCCATGACCAATCAATTTAACCGCGGATGACGCGGATGAAACGGATTTTGAAAGCCCTCATCCTAACCTTCTCCCCGACGGGAAGGAACCGAGCATACTCCAGCGCTAGCCAGAAATGAGATCGCGCATATCTGCTCTCCTACTCTCTCCCGTTGAGAGAGAGACGCACGCGAATCCGCTTGTCCGGCTCGGACCGGCAGTGAGGGCAGCCGTCCTGCCTTTAAGCCGCTCGTTCGCTCGCTGGTGTGGCGGTGGCATCGTGCGCCAACGCTTCGCCAACCAGGTAGCGGGTGAAACGACGAATCACAATGTTCTCACCCAACTCTGCGATCTTGGCGCTCACCAATTCCTTGATCGTCTGGTCGGGATTTTTGATAAACCCCTGTTCCAGCAAACAAACCGTGCTGTAAAATTTCTCCAGCTTGCCGTCCACGATCTTGTTCATGACCGCTTCCGGTTTGCCTTTCACTTGCGCCTTGTAAATTTCGCGCTCGGCTTCAATCAGATTGCCGGGGACATCGTCACGACTCACGTAGAGCGGATGCGCCGCGGCGATGTGCAGCGTGATATCCTTAACAAACGCACGGAAATTTTCGTTCTTGGCTACGAAATCGGTCTCGCAATTCACTTCGACTAACACGCCCACTTTCCCCTGCAAATGAATGTAGGAGGCAACGATCCCTTCCTTCGTGACGCGCGACGCTTTCTTGCTGGCGCTGGCAATTCCCTTCGTCCGCAAAATCACCTCCGCTTTCGCCAGGTCGCCATTGGCTTCCGTCAGCGCGCGTTTGCAATCCATCATTCCCGCGTTCGTGCGGTCGCGAAGTTCCTTAACGGTTTTTGGATCAATTTGCATGGTTAGCATTCGTTAAAAGGTACAAAAGTTACATCGTTACAATGTGAAATCGACAGAGCCGTCGATTTCTCGTCCGTTTTAAGCGGATACGCCGGCCATCTCTGCCTGCGCGGTGACCGACGAATCGCCGCTCGCCGACACAATCGCATCGACCAGCTTCTGCAGGATCACGCGAATGGCCCGGATAGCATCGTCGTTACCGGCAATCGGATAATCGATGATCTCCGGGTCGGCATTAGTATCGACAATCGCCACGGTCGGAATATTGAGACGGCGCGCTTCGTTCACCGCGTTCTGCTCGCGGGTCGTGTCAACGACGACAAGCGCATCGGGCAATTGCGACATTTCCAGAATGCCGTCGAGGTTTCGGCGGAGCTTGGCCCCTTCGCGATTGAGGGCGGCGATTTCTTGCTTGCCCATTTTCTTGAAAGCCGGCGACTGCTCGATTTGTTCGATGAATTTCAGGCGACCGATGCTTTTACGAATCGTCGCCAAATTGGTCAGCGTCCCGCCGAGCCAGCGTTGGTTGACAAAAAACTGACCGCAGGCCAGGGCCGCTTCTTTCACTGCCTGCTGCGCCTGTTTCTTGCACCCGACAAACAAAATCTTCCCGCCGCGCTGCGTTATTTCCTCCAAAAACTGAGTGGCGCGCTGCAATTGCCTTACCGTCTCATCCAGGTTGATGATGTAGATCTGGTTTTTCTGCTCGAAAATGTAGGGCCGCATTTTCGGGTTCCAGCGCTTGGTCTGGTGCCCAAAATGCACGCCGGCCTCCAGCAATTCCGGCACAAGTTCAGTAGTATCTGCCATAGGGAAAATCAACGCGCCCGCCGACTGGCGAGTGAATGATAAATCTGCCGCAAGGCAGGGGAAAGGCAAACGGAATGTTCAGAGTTTTTGATCCACAGATTACGCAGATCGACTGGAAGCAGGGAGGAGGTAGAGAGGAAAAAATCTGCGTTAATCCCCGAAATCTGCGGACGACTAAAATAGTGCTATCCAGAACCTCCGTTCTGTGCCTCGATTTTTCGTGCCAGGAGCCAGCAGAGATCGGAAAGACGGTTGAGGTAACGTAGAATCTCGATATTGAAGTTCTTGTCGTCGTTCACAAGTGCGGCAACGCGGCGTTCGGCGCGGCGGCAGGTCGTGCGCGCGAGATCGAGCGCGGCTGACGGAAACGAGTCGCCCGGGATGACCCAGTCCTTAAACTTCATCGTTTGGCTCTCCTCGATCTTGTTAATTACCGCTGTTACGCGATCGACCATCGCGCTGGTAGTGATCTCGAATCCATCTTTGCGATAACGTTCCAAGTCTTGAGGCGCAGTCGCAAGCTCTCCCATCACCGTAATCAATTCCTTTTGCGCGGCGACAATTTCTGCCCGCACAGATTCATTCGACACCGCGGCGCGTGCCAGCCCAAGCGCGCTGTTAAGTTCATCGACGCACCCGTAGGCATCGACGCGATGATCGGTTTTCGAAACGCGTCGCGCATACATGAGCGACGTTTCGCCTTTGTCGCCGGTCTTAGTCGCGATGGACATCAGCCTCCAATTGTAGGGCGTTTCTGTGAAACGCCAATTGCAGGGATCGGCGTCTGACACAGACGCTCCACAATTCCATTCGCCCGCTGCTTACCCGATCGCCGGCTGCGGCTCAGTTTCTTCAATCACCGCTGCGCCAACTGGCTCGCCTTTTTCCACGAGACGAATCTCGCGGTGCCTCGCGAATCCCGTGCCTGCTGGAATCAAGTGACCCATGATCACGTTTTCCTTGAAGCCGCGGAGACGATCGACCTTGCCAAGCGTCGCCGCTTCCGTCAGAACACGGGTCGTATCCTGGAACGATGCCGCCGAGATGAAGCTGTCGGTTTCGAGCGAAGCCTTGGTGATTCCGAGTAATACCGGCACTGCTTCCGCCGGTTTGCCGCCCTGCTCTACTACACGCTTGTTCTCTTCCTCGAACTCAAGCTTGTCGACCTGATCGCCCCAGAGCAACGTCGTATCGCCGGGATCGGTGATCTTCACCTTGCGCAACATCTGGCGCACGATGATCTCGATGTGTTTGTCATTAATCTCGACACCTTGCAGTCGGTAAACTTCCTGCACTTCGTTGACCAGGTGCTCCTGCAAATCCTGCGGCCCGCACACTTCCAGAATTTCGTGCGGTACTACTGGACCCTCGGTCATCTGCTGGCCTTTCTTCACGAAATCGCCTTTGAACACGATGATGTGTTTCGTGAGCGGGATCAGATGCTCTTCTTCCGCTTTGGTCTCTGGGTCCTTCAAAATAAGGCGTCGTTTTCCGCGGACCGTGCCACCCATCTCGACAATGCCGTCGATCTTCGCGATCTCCGCGGCATCCTTCGGCCGGCGCGCCTCGAACAGTTCCGCCACCCGCGGTAGACCACCGGTGATATCTTTCGTTTTCGCTACTTTGCGCGGAGTTTTCGCGAGCAAGGCACCGGCCCGAATCTTCTGGCCCTCCTCCACGATGACGTGCGCGCCCGCCGGAATCGAGTAACTGGCGAGGACTTCCTTCTTCTCGCCCACAATGACAATCTGCGGATGCAAATCCTCCTTGTGTTCGATGATGACCGTGCCCATCAGGCCCGTCGCTTCGTCGACGTCGCGTTTAATGGTTACGCCCGCGATCATATCGCGGAACTCAATTTTGCCGCCTTTATCGGTAAGAATCGGAACGTTGTACGGATCCCATTGCACGAAGGTCTCGCCTTTTTTCACTTCGGCGCCGTCAGGTTTGGAAATAACCGAGCCAATCACGACATTGTAGCGTTCGAGCTCACGCCCTTCGGCATTGTGCACGCCGATGGTACCGTTCTTATTCAATACAATCCAGCTGCCATCGAGTGCCTGGACCGTACGAAGGTCGTTAAACTGAAGATGACCATCATTCTTCGCCTTGATAATCGGCTGCTTGAAAGTCTGGCTCGCAGTTCCGCCGATGTGGAACGTCCGCATTGTTAACTGGGTGCCCGGCTCGCCAATAGATTGCGCAGCGATAATGCCGACCGCTTCACCCAGTTTTACGAACTGGCCGGTGGCAAGGTTCCGTCCGTAACACATCGCGCAAACTCCGCGCCCGCATTCGCAGGTCAGGACCGACCGAATTTTCAATTCCTCCACGCCCGCGCGTTGCAAACTGGCCGCGATTTGCTCGTCGATCAGCTGGTTCGCTTTTACCAGCTTCTTCTTCTTGTCGACCGGGTCGACAATCGTCTGGCAACTGACACGTCCGATGATGCGCTGGCCGAGATCGACCACTTCTTCGTCCCCCTCGTAAATCGAGCGAACTGTGATCCCATTCACCGTTCCGCAGTCATCCGCGTTGATGATCACATCCTGCGCCGCATCGACCAGTTTACGTGTGAGGTAACCCGAATCCGCCGTCTTTAGCGCGGTATCAGCCAGACCTTTTCGCGCGCCGTGTGTTGAAATGAAGTATTCGAGCACGGTTAAACCTTCGCGGAAATTCGATGTGATCGGTCGTTCGATAATTTCCCCACTCGGTTTTGCCATCAAGCCGCGCATGCCCGCGAGCTGACGCACCTGTTGACGATTGCCGCGCGCTCCGGAATCCACCATCAGGTAAACCGGATTCAATTCCTTGCGGCCATCGTTATGTTCGAGGGTGCGGAACATGACGTTGGAAATCTCGTCACCCGCGTGCGTCCAGATGTCGATGATCTTGTTGTAACGCTCGCCATCCGTGATGATACCCTTTCGATATTGTTGCTCGACGGTCCGGATCTGTTTGTAGGCATTCTGGAGCTCGATCTCTTTCTCTTTCGGAATGATCATGTCCGAAATTCCAATCGAGACACCGGCCTTGGTCGCTTCGCGGAACCCTAGTTCCTTGAGCTTATCAAGCGTCTCGACCGTTCCTTCCTGGCCAGCCACGTGGTAGCAACGCCAGATAATATCGCTGAGTTGTTTTTTGCCCGCAGCCTTATTAAAAAACCCGATGTCCTTCGGCCAAATCTGATTGAAGAGCACGCGGCCGGCGGTGGTCTCGATCACGCGCGTGTTCTTGTCGCCGTAAATAGTATCACGACCAAAATCGGGATTCTTGAACCGAATTCGGTCGTGCGTTCTAACCGAGCCTTCCGCCATCGCGAATTCGACCTCAACCGCATCCGCAAACAACGGGAGTCGTGCGTCGCCATCACCGGTCGCAGCACGTCGCGGATTTTGGGTCAGATAATAACAGCCGAGCGTTATGTCCTGCGAAGGCGTAGTGATTGGTTTGCCACTTGAAGGCGAGAAAATGTTGTTCGGCGCCAGCATCAACATTCGCGCTTCCATTTGCGCTTCGACCGACAACGGGACGTGTACCGCCATCTGGTCGCCGTCGAAGTCGGCGTTGTAAGCCGTGCAAACGAGCGGATGAATGCGAATCGCTTCGCCTTCGATCAACTGCGGCTCAAACGCCTGGATCGAGAGCCGGTGTAAAGTCGGCGCGCGATTGAGCAGCACCGGATGTCCGCGGGTGACTTCGTCGAGAATGTCCCACACTTCGGGCGTCTGGCGCTCGATCATCTTCTTCGCGCTGCGCACGGTGTGGACGTAGCCGAGATCTTTCAGCCGCCGGATGATGAACGGCTCGAACAAAACCAGCGCCATCTTTTTGGGCAACCCGCATTGATGCAGTTTCAACTCCGGCCCGATCACGATGACGGAGCGGCCCGAGTAATCGACTCGTTTGCCGAGCAAATTTTGACGGAACCGTCCGCCCTTGCCCTTGAGCATGTCGGAAAGCGATTTGAGCGGTCGATTACCCGCGCCCGTGACGGCGCGGCCATGCCGACCGTTATCGAAAAGGGCGTCCACTGCTTCCTGGAGCATCCGCTTTTCGTTACGAATGATGACGTCCGGCGTTTTGAGCTGGAGTAAGTTCTTCAACCGATTGTTGCGGTTGATGACGCGGCGATAAAGATCGTTCAGATCGCTGGTAGCAAAACGTCCGCCTTCCAGCGGAACCAGCGGGCGCAGATCCGGTGGAATCACCGGCAACACTTCCAGAATCATCCATTCCGGGCGCGCGTGCGAGGAGATGAAGCCCTGCACCAGTTTCAATCGTTTCGCGAGCTTCTTGCGAATCTGTTTGCTCTTGGTGTTTCCCATTGCCAGCTCCAGCTCCTTGTTGAGCTTGTGCAGGTCGATCTCAGCTAACAATTTTTTGACCGCTTCCGCGCCCATCCCGGCAACGAAAGCCTCGCCATACTGCTCCTGGGCTTCGCGAAATTCGACTTCGTTCAGCAGCTGCGTCTTTTGCAACGGCGTCTGCCCCGGATCAACCACGATGTAATCTTCGTAATAAATGACGCGCTCGAGTTGCCGAGCGCTCATATCGAGCATGAGACCAAGGCGGGACGGCATGCACTTGTAAAACCAGATGTGCGAAACTGGCACCGCCAGCTCGATGTGGCCCATTCGCTCGCGCCGCACCCGCGCCAGCGTCACTTCCACACCGCAACGGTCGCAAATGACGCCCTTATGTTTGATCCGCTTGTATTTTCCGCAGGAACATTCCCAATCGCGCGTCGGCCCGAAAATGCGTTCGCAGAAAAGGCCGCCCTTCTCCGGCTTGAACGTCCGGTAATTGATCGTTTCGGGATTTTTAACTTCGCCCTTGCTCCATGAGCGCATGGTATCGCTCGAGGCCACGCCAATCGCGACCTGATCGAAACCAACTGCTCGTTCTTCGCCAACTAACTCCCGCCAGGAATGTTCGTTCATTAATGTGCCTTTAGTTCCGCCGTTAGAAAATTGTTAAGCTGCTGTATCAAAAACACTGGTCGGAGCCTGACCGCCGACTTTGACGTCGAGGCCGAGACTCTGCATTTCCTTGATCAACACGTTGAAAGATTCCGGTGTGCCTGCTTCGAGCGAGTTATCACCCTTCACGATCGATTCGTAAATCCGGGTGCGCCCTTGCACGTCGTCAGATTTCACAGTCAGCAATTCCTGAAGCGTGTAGGCGGCGCCATAAGCCTCCAGCGCCCACACTTCCATTTCACCGAAACGCTGACCGCCATACTGGGCTTTACCGCCGAGTGGCTGTTGCGTGACGAGCGAGTACGGTCCGACCGCGCGCGCGTGAATTTTATCGGCCACCAAGTGACCGAGTTTCATCATATAGATATAGCCGACCACGACTTCCTGATCGAACGCATCGCCGGTCCGGCCATCGAACAGTCGCGCCTTCCCATTTTCCTGCACCCAGCTGAAGCCTTCGACTTTCTTCGCGTCTTTTAGATAATCGCGGATCTTGGTTTCGGAAATTCCGTCGAAGACGGGAGTTGCGACCTGGAAGCCGAGCGCTTTCGCTGCCACGCCAAGGTGAGTTTCAAGAACCTGGCCGACGTTCATACGGCTCGGCACACCCAACGGGTTGAGCACGATTTCCACTGGCGTTCCGTCCGGAAGGAATGGCATGTCTTCTTCCGGCACGATGCGCGCGACCACACCCTTATTCCCGTGGCGCCCAGCCATCTTATCGCCCACTGAAAGCTTGCGCTTGCTTGCGATATAAACTTTTACCTGCTTGATAATGCCCGGATCGATGTCGTCGCCGCTCTCCACCCGGTCCATTGCGCGTTCCCGCTCGAGTTCGAGCTCGGCGAATTTGTGTTCGTAGGAAGCGATGATCTCGCGGATCTTGTTACGAATTGGCGAGGGATCGATCTCGATGTGATCGTAAACGTTGGCCAGTTTCCGCAACAGCGTTTTGGTGATCTTGCGATTCGCCGGGATAATAATCTCGCCCGTCTCGGCGTTCACCACATCGAGCGGAATCTTTTCGCCCAACAAAATGTTCGAGAGCGAATCGGTTAACTGTTCCGTCAATCCCTCTTTCTTTTTGCGATAATCTTCCGTAATCGTCTTGAGCTGACGTTTCGTCTCCGTCGGCGTCAGTTTCTCCCGCGAAACCTCGCGACGTGAGGAAACCTTCACGTCCATCACGATTCCGTAAGTGCCGGAGGGCACCGTCAATGACGTGTCCTTCACGTCCGCGGCCTTTTCGCCGAAAATGGCGCGCAGCAACCGTTCTTCCGGCGCCAGCTCGGTTTCCGATTTCGGCGTGATTTTGCCAACCAGAATATCGCCCGGCTTTACCTCCGCGCCGACACGCACCACGCCGTCCGGTCCTAGGTTGCGCAGCGCCTCTTCGCTCACATTCGGAATGTCACGCGTGATTTCTTCCGGCCCGAGCTTGGTGTCGCGCGCGCCGATCTCGAACTCGTCGATGTGAATGGAAGTGTAGATGTCTTCCTTCACCACCTTCTCCGAGATCATGATGGCGTCCTCAAAGTTGTACCCGTTCCACGGCATAAACGCGACCAGCACGTTGCGACCGAGCGCCAGCTCGCCGTGATCAGTGTTCGGTCCGTCGGCAATGATCTGACCGCGCTTCACATGCTGACCCCTCTTCACGATTGGCTTCTGGTTCACACACGTGCCCGCATTCGACCGCATGAACTTGCGCAATTCGTAAACGTGAATGCCTGCTTCCAAATCGGTCTTCAATTTCTTGCGCCCTTCCGGCATGTGGCCGTCTTTCGTCACCACAATTTGATCAGCCGTGACCGACGCAACCTTGCCGCTGTCTGTCGCAATCAAGACGGCGTGGGAGTCGCGCGCGACTTTGCTCTCCAGGCCCGTGCCAACGAGCGGCGCCTCACTGACAATCAGCGGCACGCCCTGACGCTGCATGTTCGAACCCATGAGCGCGCGGTTTGCGTCGTCGTGTTCCAAAAATGGAATCAACCCCGCCGCCACCGACACCAGCTGCTTCGGCGACACATCCATGTAATGCACTTTGGAAGGCTCTACCTCCAGGAAGTCGCCGCGATAACGCACCGAGACTTTTTCACCGGTGAAATGACCACGGCCATCGACCGGCGCATTCGCTTGCGCCACCAGATAACTTTCCTCGCGGTCGCCGGTCAGATATTCTACTTCATCGGTCACGCGACCGTTGTGCACCTTGCGATACGGCGTTTCAATGAATCCAAATTCGTTGATCCGGGCAAAGGTCGACATCGAGCTGATCAAACCAATGTTCGGGCCTTCCGGCGTCTCGATCGGGCAAATGCGCCCGTAATGCGATGGGTGAACGTCGCGCACCTCGAATCCAGCGCGATCGCGTGACAAACCACCCGGTCCCAGCGCCGACAGACGGCGCTTGTGCGTCAATTCCGCCAGGGGGTTCGTCTGATCCATGAATTGCGACAGCTGCGAGCGACCAAAGAAATCGCGAATGACCGCGCTGAGCGCCTTGGGATTGATCAACTTTTGCGGTGTCATCCCGTCGATGTTGATGTCGAAGAGCGTCATGCGCTCTTTCACCAGCCGCTCCGTGCGCGCCAGACCAACGCGACATTGATTAGCCAGCAACTCGCCCACCGTCCGGACGCGGCGGCTGCCGAGATGATCGATGTCATCAAGCGTGCCTTCGCCACGCCGCAGGTTGATCAGGTATTTGATCGCGGCGATAAAATCGCGGTCGGTGAGAATTCGTTCGCTCAGGTCGACATCGATGCCAAGCTTTTGGTTAAGCTTGTAACGCCCGACTCGCCCGAGATCGTACTTCTTCGGATCGAAAAACAGTCGCTTCAGCAGCGCGCGCGCATTCGCCACTGTCGGCGGATCCCCGGGGCGCAATCGGCGATAGATATCTTTCAGCGCCTCTTCCTGATCGTGCGCCGGATCTTTTTTCAGCGCCTTCACCACCGTGTCATCCATCGAAATGTCGATGACCTTCACTTCCTTGGTCCCGAGCGCCATGATCTGGCGCACAGTCGCGAGAGTCAGTGGCTCAAACGCGCGCGCCACAGTAACTTCGCCGTCTCGCACTTCGGCCGTCAGCACCTTGGTCGCGAGCATCTCTTCATCGAGCTTCTCGCTCAATTTCAGCGTCTCGATGTTATAAAAAAGTTTGATGACCTCTTCGTCGGGGCCGTAACCGAGCGCGCGCAGGAACGTCGTGGCCAAAAATTTCCGGCGGCGTTTCCGGCGATCGAGATAGATGTAAAGCAGATCGGCGGTGTCGAACTGGACTTCGATCCACGAGCCGCGGTCGGGGATGATGCGAAAACTGTAAAGCACCTTGCCGTTGAGATGGACAGACGATTCAAACGCGATCCCCGGCGATCGGTGCAACTGCGACACCACCACTCGCTCCGCGCCGTTGATGACAAACGTCCCCTGCGCCGTCATTAGCGGGATTTCGCCCATGTAAACCTTCTCTTCTTTCGTCCCCTTCTCTTCCTTAAGCTGGAAAGTAACGTGTAACGGCGCGCTGTAAGTCTGACCCTCGCGTTGCGCCTCCAGCGCGGTCAATTTTGGTTCGCCGATTTCGTAATGGCTGAAATCCAGCGTCGCTTTCTCATCGTAGCTCTGGATCGGGAAAACTTCCCTGAACACAGCCTGCAAGCCGGAGTTCTTCCGTTTATTGAACGGCACGTCCTTTTGCAAGAAATCGACGTACGAGTTCAGCTGAACTTCGATGAGATTTGGCGGCTCAATGCCTTCTTTGATACTGCCGAAATGAATACGCTCTGCCCGTTCTGACATAATTAGTTCTCTGCTGCATGTGCCAACTGCGCTGCGTCAGGGGAAACGCCGCCAGTTGTTCTGGGGTTCCTATGTCTCCAGCGATTGGCGAAGACGACAAAAATGACATCGAATCGGCAGCCTGTCAAATCGACGACCACCGTTTCGTTGCCTTCCTAAATTTCCTTGTCCGTCGTCCGCCCGGTTAAAAATAAAGTTACTGTTTACTCTTAACGAAAATGCCTTTTGCCACGGTTCACCGCACCGTGCAAGCAAAAAATTTCCTGAAGACAGGCATTCCACCTGTGCGCCCAGCTGGTTTCCCAAACCTGCTGAAGCCATCCTAATCGGCGGCTTGGAAGCCGCCGCTTCCAGTCAGGACTCACCACCTCTCATGCGCGCACGTTGCTTGGAAAATGTTATTCGGCTACAGCCAGTTTAACGGTGTAATCCCTTTTAACGATTTAACGCCGCTTACTTGATCTCGACCTTCGCGTCGGCCGCCACTCTCGGGTTTGGCGCGGAAATGACGCGCCAAACCCCAGTAATCATCAGAGCTCGAATCTTGTGCCACTAATCGCAGCACATGCAGTTGCAACTAAGACGCCGTTTGGGGCGTGGACCTCGACGGTTGCGGACCCCGCATTGGTTTCTCCTGTCGCATCCACGGTTGTTTCCCCCGCAATGACCGTCCAGCCCGTAAAGACGTTCTCAGAATTAAAGGTGAAGAATTTGAAACTAAACGCGTAGTTATTGTCAGTGGTATGGCGCCAAACACCTTCTCCAGGCGTCTTCAGAGCCTGCGGTGTCCCCGCGTTCGACTCCATCATCGTGTGTCCCGCCATGAATATTACCAGGGACGGGAAACTCCTCAGCACGTGACCGTGGCAATCGGTCAGAGTTATCTGCATGTCCCAGGTCCCTTGAAGCCTTCCGCCTACCGTCCCCTGCCCGGCCGCCGTTGCGGCAACCATCGTGACTAAGGCACAGGCAGTCAGTAAGGGAGCCATTATGCTTTTAACTAATTTTGTTTTCATACGTTATTTCCTTTTGTTGTTTTGGCCTTCTTTGACTCCTCGTTATTGAGGAGTCATTTCTAGCCGTTCACTGAGGTAGTGCGTAAAACCCGGCGCGAGGTTACGCGCGAAAGTTTGGGCACCGCCGGGATTTTCGCCGGCAGGCATCGAACACCGAAGATCCGTGGCTTTTTGCGCCTCGATTAAAGTTGCAATCTTTAGGGCGAATCTCTCTAATGGCGGTTGCTCGGACTCCTTTTGGGTCTGAAATGAACGCGATGACTAAGACAGGATTCCGTCGCGTTGCTCTTGCGGCCAGCATTGGTCCGACAGCGGCCGGATTAATTTCTATATCGGAATCATTTGCTCAGAACCCTTTGCCACCGCCGGCGCCCGGCACGGCGGAAGTTGAACGCGTGATTGTGACTGCGGAAGCGGAACGGACGATTGTGACTGGCTCGCTCATTCCAACCTCGGAAGAGAGTCGGCTCGAACCCGGTTTCAATTCTCGACCGCGATTTGATCAACAAATCGGGTCAGGGCACCACGGCGGAACAGCTTCTCAAGAGTCTGCCGATCGCGAGTGCGAACAGCATCCCGGTTCAGAATAACGCGACCGGTGCGGGCGGTCCGCCGGGGGCAGCTTCGGTGTCGCTGCGTGGTTTCGATCCAGGTGCCACACTGGTTCTCATCGACGGCCGCCGTGTCGCCCCGTATCCGGGAACTTCGCCCGGGGGCGCTGCTTTCTTCGATCTGAATACTATTCCGATTGCCGCTGTCCAGAGCATCGAAATTCAGAAGGACGGCGCTTCCACCACCTACGGGGCGGATGCGGTTGCCGGCGTGATCAACCTCAAGTTATACAAAGACTACCGTGGTGCTCAGGTGAGCCTGTATTATGGCAACACACTGGATAAAGACGCGGGCGAGTACAGCCGGGGACATTCTTTTCGGCACAGGCGACGACAAAACAAGTATCACCGGTGACATCTTTTTCTATCACCGTAACTCGATGTTTAATCGCGACCGAGGCAACTCCATTCGCACGCCATTTTCGAGCTCCAACTCCAGTCCATACAATCTTCAGGTGAGCAGCGATGTGGCAGCAGCCGCTGGTGGAGAGAATTTAAATCCGGGGGGTTTTGAATTTGCGACTCCGCCCAACCTTACGAACGGATCAACTCCGGCAAGCAATTACGTTTACAGTACAAGGCGTGTCCGGAGTGTCTTCGGTTTGCTCCCTGGTTTTAACTTTAACGCCTTCTCGGGTTCCTTTCCAACCCAGGAACGCTGGGGCGGTTACGTGGCGTTCGAGGACAAAATCTGTGATGATCAGTTTCGGATTTTCGGCGACTTCTATTACGCCGACGTGAAGACGCATGACGAACTTGCGCCCGCCGCCACGGGCCCTTTCGAAATCCCCGGCCAGGGTACACTCTACATTCCGCCCCATTCCCAGCTGCCGGGCGGCGTGGCGCCTCCGAACACGCCGACCATCGCCGAGACTGGCATGCCCGCGGATGCGTACAACCCATTCAATCCATTTGAGCAGATCATCTCGGGCGACACTATGGCCCGCCTGGCCGATTTCGGAAACCGGTTGGTCGTTGAGGAAAACGTCGCCGAGCTTTTCACGGTTGGTGTAAAAGGCGACAAACTATTTAACGGAAGCTGGGGCTACAATGGAGCATTCCGGTATAGTCAAATCGAGAATACCGCTGAGCTTCGAAATGTCTCCGTCTCGCGCTTCAATCGCATTCTGAACGCGGCGGACTCAATCTTTAATCCCACCACGCCGGATTTTATCGGAACCACTATCCCCTACAATCCATTCGGAGATTATCGCGTGCCGATTCCATCCAACCTGCCATTGATCAACTTTGCGATCATACATGCGAGGGACATCAATACATCCAAACTAGCGACGCTGGACTTAAATATTTATACTATCGACCTGTTTGATTTGCCCGCAGGTGCCGTGGGACTTGCCTTCGGCGGCGTGTTTATTCGGGAAAGTTTGACTGAAAATCCGGATGACGAAAACCGCACTTAAAGACGAGCGTCGGTGCGGGGCAAGCAGTTCCCTGTTAAGGTTGGACGCAAAGAATATGCGTTGTATGGGGAAACTCTCATTCCGATTTTCAGTCCCGCAATGGAAGCGTACCGTTTTTCTACTCGCTGGAGTTCACGGCCGGCGGCAGGTTTGAGGCCTTCAGAACAACGATACAAATTCGTTAGTGCCCAAAATAGGGGTGCGCTGGCAGCCGTTTGACGAACAGCTTACGCTTCGGAGCACGTGGGGGGAAGGCTTCGTTGAGCCCTCGCTCACCGAACTCTATGGACCTAAAATTTTCGGTTTCGGCGCCAACATCTTTCATGGGCGACCGCAACCCGGAAACAGCAATTCGAAACAACCCCAACCCGCACCTCGGGCCGGAACGGTCCCGTAATTGGAGTGGGGGTATTGTTTATACGCCGAAGTGGATTCCAGCGGGTACATTGACATTGACGATTGACCTGTGGGATATCGAGCGGACGGGCGTTGTCATGACGGATTCTGCTCAGAGCGTGATTGAACGCTTTTCAGCTGGCAGACTTCAGCCTGGAGAAGCGGTAATACTCGACCCGTCGGGAACCTTCGTCTCAGAGGTGGTAAGCCCTTTTATCAACGGTGGCCGTCAGAGTGCGCGCGGTATTGACTTTGACATTCAGTACCAACTAAACACGCGCTTTGGAACATTTACTTCCCTAACCCGGGCGACTTATCTGGATTCAATTCGTCTTCCAGTTCAAGGGAGACGAGGGCATGAGCAAGTGGCCGGGCGTACCAACGGCGATTGGTGGGGAGGCAGCGATTTTCGGGATCGGTGGCGACGCCTGGTACAAATGGAAGGGAACCTCGACACTTGATTGGACGTGGCACAACTGGGACTTAAACGCGACCTTGCACATGCTCGATGGATTCTGGGAGGAACTCTTTGCCAAGAAGTTTGATGGTAAGTTCGAGGCAGCACTACGTGCATCCGACCTGGTTCACGGACGTCCAGCTCTCCTATAGCTGGATCTTCACGTCACCGGTGGAAACGGCGCCGGTGGCGGGGTACTCAAAGGATAGCAAGGAAGTAGTGGGCAAAGAGAAGGAAGCGCCGCCCACAGCTGCTTACGCCATGCCGTGCTGGAAAAAGATCGTGAACAACTCCACAGTCACCGTTGGTGTGAACAATATATTTGGTGAGGACCCACCGCACGAGTTTGGGTTCGAATTTGGCAACGGTATAGGTTATCCGGGCTTCGCCTATGATAACGTGGGACGCTTCTGGTATGTCCGGCTGATCAAGAAATTCTAAGTGGAAGAAAGCACGTCCCGCGCGGTGCACTACTTGGAGACTATTTCCTTCGGCGCGAGGGAGGCGACGATTTTTTCGAAGCACGGCTCGCCGCGCAAGGGATCCCAGAACGGCATTAGTTTTAATTCGCCATAGCTGAGGTCAAGACCGCCAGTGGGGGAACGGACGACAGTAATAATCTGTTCGCAGGCGAGATCTTTTTCACCAACCCATGCAGCAATCATCGCCAAATATTTGATCATGAGCATACCATTGAATGGGTCCTTTCCCACGGGAAGAAGCTCAACGGCGCGGCGTCCTTCGCGCAAGGCCTCCTCCTTCCGCCCGAGAGCGGCATCGATTACACCAAGTACGCACCATGCCGGGCCGTAATCTGGCTTGAGCCTGGACGGTTTTCTCCTGCTCCGCGCGTGCAGCAGTAAAAGCCAATTGCGCCTGGTGCTCGTCATTTGTCATGCGCGCGATAATGCCTTCCACGAAAGGACGCGTGAAATGAACATGCGTCGTCACCTAACGGACGTTTCGTCGGACGCGATCAAGGCCTCTTTGGCGGCAGCGACGTCGCGTTCGGCCAGTGCGCAAAGTAGCCACGACTCGGCGATCTTCGGCAGAGCAGCAGGATTTGTCGCCCGGATTTCATCGATCACTTGATGCAACGGTCCTGTATCAGCTTTCCAATTCACGTCCACGAATGCTCGCTCTGCTTTTGCCTCGAGATTGTTTGGCTCGATCGTCAATATGCGATCGAACTTCGATTTTTGTTCAGCATAACGCCGGAAGCCTCCGTAACTAAGTCCGAGCTGGTAGAGCGTGTTAATGTTGCGCGGGTCGAGCTCAAATGCTCGCTCGAGGCTTCGTGTGGATTCTTCCCAGCGTCCCTGACGCCTCTGGATGAAACCCATCGTCTCGAAGAGCCGGAATTATTCGGCAAAGTTTGACGGGCAATTTCCAGTTCAGCCAGAGCGCCGTCGTAATCGAGGTATCCCATGATAAAGATTATCACGCCCGCGCGAGATGCGTTTCACCATCATCTGGACGAAGGCGAAATGCGGCCTGAATGGCTGCTTCCGCTGACGCCAACCGCGCAGGAGTATGGTCAAAGCCAGAGAAGTAAAGCTCGTCATGAGCCCAGACGAGTTGACAATACGCATCGAAAAACGATGGATCGCGCGCCACGGCCTGGTTCAGCAGATCGATTACCTGCAGGAAATTCCCCATCCGGTAGCCAAGTGCTGTCCCCGAAAAAATATTATTGGCGCGCGAATAAAGATCGAAAGCAACGAGATCGCCGGTCGGCCTCCGCTCAATCGCCAATTTCTCAGCAGCTGAGATTTTGGCGCGAAGCTGCTGAGCGACTTTCTGCGCAATCTCGCTCTGGATGGAGAACAGGTCGTTCAAATCGCGATCGTATTGCTCGGCCCAGATGTGCGTGTCCGTGCGCGTGTCGATCAATTGCATGTTCATGTGAAGCCGGGCGCCGACCCTCCGGACGCTGCCCTCCAGCACATGGGAGACTCGCAGCTCGTCACCGATCTGACGCATATTCTGCTTGCCGCGATAGTCCATCACGCTGGTCCGGCTGATCACCTTCAGATCGGCGATTTTCGCAAGCTTGGTCAAAATGTCGTCCTGCACACCATCGACGAAGGCCCCTCTTTCCTTCTGCTCGCTTAAATTTTCAAACGGCAGAACGGCAATTCCGGTTGTTAGCGGATTGCCGGATCAATTCGCTTTTCCAAATGATCCATCCAACGGCTGCCGCCAGAGCGATCAGCGATCGCTGCCAGTGAGCGCGCTGGTTGGATTTCGCCGCATCCATTTCTGCCCGCGCGTGAAAATTCCAGTGTGTCGCGCCTGAATCGGCTCGTGTTTTAGCCAGCGTTCCAAGATCTTCAGCAGCGCGAGAGCGGACGAGTAGCGACGCTTTGGATCTTTCTCGAGACACTTGAGGCAAATTGTTGAGAGATCGCGATCTATTTTTGGGTTCAGCAATCGCGGTTGCCGCGGCTCGGTATCCAAGAGCAACTTGATGGTCTCGAAGGTTGTTCCGCCGGCAAAAGGCGGATGACCAGTCAGCAATTGGTAAAGAACTGCGCCAAGTCCATAAACATCTGTGGCGCTGCTGACGGCCGCGTTGTTTCCCACTGCTTGTTCCGGCGCCATGTAACTGGGCGTGCCAAGCACTTCCAGCGTGCGCGTGATGGTGCTCTCTGATTCGACCAATCTGGCAAGCCCGAAGTCGGTCAGATGCGGTTCGCCTTTCGCATCCAGCAGAATGTTTCCCGGTTTGATGTCCCGATGCAGAATGCCGTGCTCGTGCGCGTAGTGCACGGTGCGAGCCACCTTGGCGATCAATTCCGCCGCCTGCCGGATCGACATCGGCGCGCGCCTGACGACTTCGTCGAGTCTGGCCGCCTTCGACAAACTTCATGCTGAAGTAGCACGAGCCGTCACGCTCGCTAACTTCGTAAATCGGAACAATACATGGATGCTCGAGGCTGGCGGCAGCTTCGGCTTCCCGGCGAAAGCGCTTCATGTGCGCTTTGCTCGCCCACTGACCAAGATTAATGACTTTTAAGGCGACGGTGCGGTTGAGACTCTTCTGCCGCGCGCGAAATACCACGCCCTGACCACCGCGGCCAATTTCCTCCAGTAACTCGTAATCGCCTAACTCTCCCAGCAGCTCGGCAGCGCGCGCTGTTTTTTTACTATGTGGCGCAGCATTCGCATTAGGGAGTTCCGGCATCTTCAGCCGGAACCACAGCCATCGGCTAGAGATCGCTCCGGAAGCAGACCAAGAGCAGTCTCGAGAAGACAACCCGGGCAGCCTCCTTCTGGAGCGTCGGCTGGAATTTCCGAGCCGCACTTTGGGCAAAGTCGGAGTATGTCGGTCATTGTCGGAGAGTCGCTCGTGCGCTCTCCTTTTGGACTGCGTAAAATTCTATCACAGGTTACATCCGGACCGCCGGCGATTAGATGACGTAGTTCATCTTCGATATCGCCGGGCGTCGCAACCGTATTGGCAATCTCCTCCCGTAATAAAGTTTGGTAACGTTGGCGAAATCTATAAAAGGCTTGCTTGACCGCGTTCTCGGTCATTTCAAATTCGCTGGCGACCTCAGCTTGCGACAGGCCGGTCCGGTTCGTCCATAAGCATCTTCTTCATCTGCATCAAAAAACCGCATATTGCCCGCACTGCGATACTCCTCCCGCAGTCGAGCCAGAACTTGCTCGAGAACTGTCAATGCCCAGCGGCGCTCGTAAATTTGGTCAGCCGTCAAACTGTCGCTTCGTTCAAAGTCAATGCGCTCGCGCTCACGTATGTCCTCCAGCGGAATTAGCCATTTTCCCTTGCCTCGCTTTTCTGCCATCGCACGACGCCACTCGTCGGCCTGAAAATATTTCACCGATGCAAGCAGGTAAGAACGAAGTCGTCCCTTTTCCTTCCGGACAGTATTGAGATCTTTGCGCTCCAATAACAGCGCGAAGAAACCCTGGGTGATATCCTCCGCCTCCTCTGGCCGAATCCCCTGTCGCCGCACGAAGCTGTAAATAGGTCGCCAATACGTGCGACAAAGCTTTTCGAGGGCTTCCTGCGCGGCTGCGGATTCGCCTTGCGCCTCCAGCACCACGCTCCAATGCGTGGTAGTAAAAGCCACCGGACCGTGATAAGCCATCGCGGTCAGCGAGCTGACCTCACCATTAGGAGGCACGTTAACAGTCAACCAAAAAGTCGCAGGAAGACAAGCCCGACCGCCAGACGAAACCGCCTCGTCCCGTCACGCGGGCCAAAGAAAGGTAATTACAACCACTGTCTTTAGTTGGATCGAAGAATCAAAACAACCAAAACGCCTCTTTGCCACGCGACAGAAGGTTTATGAAGCGCCTGAGCTTCGTCGCTTATCCATAGCTTTAGTCCCCTTCTCACGCCCGTGCGGCGGAATTGGCAGATGCGCTGGACTCAAAATCCAGTGAGACTCGAACCTCGTGTGCGTTCGATCCCCTCCGCCATCAGATGGAATAGTGAAAAGGGATCAGTGACCGTAAAGAGTCGCCGTCCAGAACTCCACTGTCGGACCTAAACAGAACGCAAGCGCGGCCGGCTTCTCCGGAACCTCGCTGCCGCCTGTTCGTCTTCTATGAAGTAAGCGCGACTATTTAATCTCGACCTTCGCTCCGGCCGCTTCGATCTTTTTCTTGATTTCTTCGGCTTCGGCCTTGGTCACGCCTTCCTTGATCGTCTTCGGCGCGCCTTCTACCAGCGCTTTTGCTTCAGCCAGGCCAAGACCCGGCACCGCGCTGCGCACTTCCTTGATGACGCCAATCTTGTTCGCGCCCATTTCTTTCAAGATCACCTCGAAAGTCGTTTTCTCTTCCGCTGCCGGAGCCGCGGCGCCACCGCCGCCACCGCCTGCCGGGGCTGCCGCCACCGCCACCGGAGCCGCTGCGCTCACGCCCCATTTCTCTTCCAGTTGTTTCACCAGTCCAGCAATCTCGAGCACCGTCAGGCCGCTCAGTTGCTCCACGATTTTGTCTGTATCTGCCATTTTGTTTTCCTCAGTTCGCCGCTCACGGAAGCCCCCGTGAAATTAAGCCCGAAAGCTCTCAGGCCGGACGTGTTTCGTTTTCATTTTATTGTAGGGCAACCGCTCCGGTTGCCGCGGCAGGCGACGTGCCCGCCCTACAAAATTCTTATGCGCTTGCCTCCGTTGGATTTCCTTCCTTTTGCGCTTTCGCATTCAACAATCTCGCCAACGACGCGGCCGGCTCGTTCAATAACCGAACCAACTTCGTTGCCGGCGACAACAGCAATCCCAGCAATTGCGCCAGTAAAACTTCTCGCGACGGCAAATCCGCCAGCACCTCAATTTCTTTCGCCGACAAAACCGATTTGTCGACGACTCCGATCTTCAGCGCCGCAATTTTGAATTCCGCCGCGAACGTTTTCAAAATCTTCGCCACCGGCGCTACATCCTTCTCGCCCACCACGATCGCGGTTTGACCGCTGAGTTTATCCGCAACATCGGGCAAGCCGGAATCGCTCATCGCCCGTTTCAAAAAGCTGTTCTTCACCACCCGCACTTCCGCGCCAGCGGGTGCGAGCCGGTTCCGCAGATCGCCAAACTGTTCGACCTTCATCCGCTGATAATCGGTCACGAGCAGAAATGGCGACCGGTTCAATTTCTCGGCAAGATCGGAAACGATGCTGGCTTTTTCGGGTCTCATACTAACGCAGATTTTTTCCTCTCTGTTTTCTACCTTCTTCCTTCTTCTGGATTACGCGCTCAGATATGGCCCCGGATCAATGCGCACACCCGGCGACATTGTCGCGCTTATCGTCATTGCTTCAAGATAACGACCTTTTGCCGTTGCAGGTCGGGCTCGCACCACCGCTTCAATCACGGCGTTTCCATTTTCAACCAGTGCGCTATCGGCAAACGAGAATTTTCCCACCGGTACCGCGACATTCCCGTTCTTATCAAGTTTGAATTCAATGCGGCCAGCTTTTACCTCCTGCACAGCTTTCGCCGTGTCATCCGTAACCGTTCCGGTCTTTGGATTCGGCATCAGTCCGCGCGGACCCAAAACCTTTCCAAGCTTGCGCACTTCCGCCATCGCCGCCGGAGTCGCCACAGTCACATCAAAATCCTGAAAACCTTCCTGCACTTTTTGAATCAAATCCTTGAAGCCGACAAATTCCGCCCCCGCCCCTTTTGCGTCGTCGGCCGCTTTGCCTTCGGCGAAGACAAGCACCCGCACGTTCTTACCGCTTCCGTGCGGGAGCGGACACGTCCCGCGGACCATCTGATCGGACTGTTTCGGATCCACTCCGAGCCGAAACGAAACGGTTACCGTTTGATCGAACTTGGTCGGCTGAAATTTTTTCAACGTCGCCACAGCGTCATTCAAGCTGTAGGTCTTTTTCCGGTCCACCTGCTCGGCGGAAGCGCGATATCTCTTTGAGCGATCTTGTTGCATGATTTTGTGCAGTCCAAACGAGCCGAAACTCTCCTGCTAAATTTTTGTCCTGCTGAAACAGGAGCGACCAAACTAGCGGCGATTTGGGTGTTGTCAAAAGCATCGCTTGCATCATGCGTCATTCCCGAATGTCCGTCATCCCGAGCGGAGTCGAGGGATCCCGCCATGACATTTTTAAGGTAAGGCATCGGAATCCCCCTCGACTTCGCTCTGGATGATCGCTATTTCACCTTATCGCAAGGAAACCTTCGCACGTGGCTCAGCGTCATTCACCCGCTGAAAAATCACGAACTGGCTATCGTACTCCAGCCAGCCACGACCAGGCAAAAAAGGAATTGCCTTCAATTCACGTGCATGATTGATCACCTTGGCGACACGATAGTGAGCGCGCGTCTTCATATTCGTGATCCCCTGCTGTTCGATCTCCAAGGGGCGAAGAATGAGCCAGTCAGGCTTGAGTTGGGCAATAAGCTCGGGATACGTCGTCGCACCCTCACGAATAGCGGTAACGACTTCCCGTGAAGTGAGGCCCGGATAATCGTAAGCCTTAAGATGAGAATAATATCCAACGTAGCCGAGCGGCTCGAGAAAGATGCGGTCGCCAGGCGCAGCATTGGCACGCAACCATTCCCCGATGATTTTTCGGCCGTCATCTTCGATCACGCGTTGTTGGACCCGCATTTCCCACGTCACGCAGGCGAGCAGCATCGCTTCAAAGGCAACAGCGGTGACACAAACTGCCATGAGGGCCGGTCGCGCCCGGCGCGACAGTGCGTTCGCAGCCCGCGCCCAGGCCCAGTCCGCCGAAAAGGCGAGAGAAATGGACGCCAGCGCGGTCCAGGGAGCCAAGTACCAGGGATAAACATAAATCGCACACAGGTAGAGAGTGCCTAGGAACAAGGCGAAAGAAACCCGCCGGCCGACAGCTGGGAGTTGTGGAACCACCCAGGAAAAAACGGCCGTCAGGGCGAGCGCGTGGCCAAAATTAACTACGCAAACCATCCAGCCGCCGAACTGCCAGTAGGAAGGCAGAAAGACGCCGTCGAGGTGCGAAGTCGGACCGAGCAGAGTCAAAGGCAGGAGCAACAAATCAAGCACATTGCGCGGCGCGTTGATGGCAGCTTTGGCCACGATTGTATTGGGAATCGGAGAACCGTAGTACCACCAGGCCCAGGCGAACCACGGCAAGTAGAGGATCCCGCCAAGAAGTCCGCCACGCAGTAAGACCTTCCATTGCACCCGGGGCCCCCCGTCGGCCCCGCGACTAAGCCACAAGTGCGGAAGGATGATTGCGCCCGCCAGAACAAAGGCGTCGGGACGGGTCCACATTAATCCGCCTAACGCCAGCGCTAGCCAGTGGGCGCGCGGTCCATCCGGCGCTTCCAATTCGCTCCACAATAATACCGCGAAGAAGACAAGTATTCCCGCTTCCTGTCCGTTCGTGGAAAAATCGATCAGCTTCGGATCCAGGAATAACATGCCGAAAAGAACGAACCGACCGACTGGCCCGAGCTTCAGAGTCCGTGACCGACGCCAGAGAAGAGCGGCGGTCGCAGCGAGCAGTGTCGCGTTGAAGACGCGAAAGATCCACAAAGCCGTCAGTTCATGATCGGGACCCGACAGCCACGTGCACAATGCGGGTATCAGGACACCGAGCGGAGAAGTAAAAGTGTGAAGGCGATCTCCCGCATTATAAACGAGGCCCTTGCCCTCCAGAAGATTCCGGCTGCTGCGGAGGGTAATGTAGTAATCCTCCCAGGCGTGGTTCGTAAACAGGGCAAATGCGATTGGGATAGCGAAAGCCACGACCACGATCAGCCATTTCAGGTTTCTCCGTTGCATACCGCCAAACGCGGCAGCATGACCGATGCCTGCCTTCTAAATGGCGTTACCGAAAACCGCTCGCACTGGCTGTCATCCCGAGCGGAACCCCAGGAATCTCGCTATGAAGCTTTAAGCTAACGCGTGGGATCCCTCGGCCCACGCTCCGGATGACGACTTCAGAAACCCGCCACCACCTCGTCCATTCCATTTTGCTGCGCCGTCTTCGCCGGTGCGGGCGTCGCTGGTCCATTCCGAATAATTTTCCCCTCCTTCATCACAAATGAAACGCGCTCCGTCGCAGTAATGTCTTGTGTCGGATCACCCGGCATCGCGACGACATCGGCCAGCTTACCTTTCTCCAGCGTGCCGAGTTTCTGCGCGACCCCCAGCAGCTCCGCATCGTTCGCCGTCGCACTCTTTAACGCATCGATTGGCGCCATTCCCAGATCGGTCATCAACTTAAATTCCTTTGCATTCTGCCCGTGCGGAAAAACCGCTGCGTCTGTCCCGAAGGAAATTTTCACCCCGATCTTGAGCGCGTTTCGAAACATGTCAGAACGCGCGTTGAGCGCCGCCAAAGCCTTTGCCTGCAAAGCCGGCGGATAACTATCGAGTTTCCCCTTGATATATTCCGCCGCCATCAGCGTCGGCGTCAGGAACGTTCCCTTGTTTTTCATCAACGTCAGCGTTTCCGGTTTCAAGAATGAACCATGCTCGATCGAATCCACACCGGCTTCGATCGCTTCGCGTCCCGCCTGATCCCCGTGGCAATGCACTGCCACCTTCTTCCGCAACCGATGCGCTTCATCCACCAGCGCCGCCATCTCCGGGGGCGTAAATTGCGGCACGTCCACTTCATCGGTAAGGGAGAGCACACCCCCTGAAACGGCCGCTTTGATCACGTCTGCCCCATTTCTCACCTCGAACCGCACCGCTTTGCGCACGGCATCTGGCCCGT
The DNA here is from genome assembly GCA_963781735.1 of uncultured Verrucomicrobiae bacterium. GTDB lineage: Bacteria > Verrucomicrobiota > Verrucomicrobiia > Chthoniobacterales > UBA10450 > AV69. The sequence goes on from CAWAHI010000010.1 coordinate 34,227, forward strand.
CGGCAATGCCATCGGTGTAATCGGGTTCCGGCCCGAAAAGTCCATCCCGAAATCCAGCCGCTTCGTCAAAATGACCACCCGTCGCCCCAATTCCACATGTCGCCACAAACATGCGCGGGCCAACCACAATTCCTTTCGCGATCGCATCCCGCAGCGAGACATCAATGTAATCGTGGGACCGATACGTGCGCGCACCGACGTCACGGACGGTGGTAAACCCCGCTTCAACCGTCACGCGCGCTGCTGGAATCACGCTGTAGGCCTTGGCGGAAGTCGACACCTGCAATTCTCGCAAACGTGCCGCTTGGTAGTTGCTCAAATCGAGCGTGAGATGGGTGTGCGCGTCCATAAACCCAGGCGACAACGTCGCGTCCCCGAGATCGATCACCTGCGCGCCCGGCGGAACGGCAACATTCGCACCCGCATCAGTGATTTTGTCGCCCTGTACCAAGACGACTCCATTCTGAGTCAGCGTTCGGGATTTCCCATCGAACAACCGCGCTGCTTTCAACGCGATAATTTGATCGGCCGCGATCGCCGGTTCAATCAAAAGCGCTAGTGCAATCGTAAATAGAAAGATGAAGTGCGTAAATTTCATGCTCGCCGTTATCAGATTCCTCTCCACAGCTCAAGCCTGAGAGCAATTCACCCGGAAGTGGCGCGTGCCTCCTTCCGGGGACCGCCGGTTGGGGCAGCCTGCGCGCCCCGGAATTCAGTCGACACTTCTTCCCCGTTGTAACCCGTTTGCGAACGACTACCGTTCGTCAGGATGACAAGCGCACCACGACGTCCCATAATCATCTATGGTCAATGTCTCGATTAAGTACACCGGCAATCTGCATTGCGACGCGACTCACGGCCCGTCACAATCGAAAATCGCGACCGACGCCCCGGCCGACAACAAAGGCAAAGGTGAAGCGTTTTCGCCCACTGACCTGATCGCGACCGCACTCGGCACCTGCATCAGCACCACCATGGGAATCAAGGCCGAGGAACTGGGAGTCGATCTTCGCGGAATGACCGTCTCCGTGCAGAAGGAAATGTCGAAAGACGCGCCGCGACGGATCGTCTCGCTGCCGTCAGAGATTCACATTCCGTTGCCGCCAGACTCACCGCACCGCGCCGTCCTGGAACAAACGGCGCTCAATTGTCCGGTCCACAAAAGCCTTCCGCCCGAAATCAACCGGCCGACCAAATTCTTTTGGGAAGGTTAGGAACGTCGACCCGTTGAACGGTTGAAGCGTTACAGCGGATAGATCCGCAGATTATACAGATTCGCGCAGATTTTTTTTGGATAATGATCGGCGGAATCAGCAGCTCCAAGGAACGGCTGTTTCCGACTGCCCTTATAAGTCAGCGATCGGAGATCGCCGCTATTTGATTTCTTTGTCGCTATCGGGCTCCAGCCAATTCGCGTTGTCCGGCAGGCGCCGTGTTTGTCGCAGGCTCATCCAGCAACTTCGCGAACGCGTTCGCCTTCCGATTTTTCCAGCTGCCTTTGTGATAAGCGTAACCGGCGATCAGCGGCATCGCGATCGTCGCTTCCGCGTAAACCATTTGCTCGGCCCCCTGATCGACCTTGCCCCATGAATTTGCTTCCTTCAGCGTGGAACCACTGAGCGCGCCATCGCGCACATCCGCCACCGTGATTTGCACGGCATATTTGTGCATTCCCACATCGAAACCGAGATAATCGCCGGCCACCACTGTGTCCTGGGCAAAATTTTTCGGAACCCCGCCACCGATCATAAACAGTCCGCTCTGTTTCGATGCGATCTTAATTTTCGTTAGCTCAAGAAAATCCTTGGCCGAATCGATGCTGAGATGATTGTTCGGATTTTTGTATTGATGATGAATCAAGCCGAACCCGGCGCTGCAATCGCTGAAAGCCGGGCAAAAGATCGGTACATCTTTTTCGAAGGCCGCCAACACGACCGAGTCCCGGTCCGAGCCGGACTCGCGATTTTTCCCAATTGTCGTTAGATACCGCCCCATCTCACGAATGAACTCACGCGAAGAATACGGCCGCGGCTCAAGCGAATCGGCAATATCACCGCAGGTCGCATCGCAAACGCGCAGCTGATCTTCGTCAATGTAGGTGTCGTAAATGCGGTCGATCGCGAGACGACGCAGGATATCGTCGTTCATGAAGATGTCGCCCTTGTAATGCTTGAATCCGAGCGCCTCGAAGAAATCCTGGTCGACGATGATTGCACCGGTGGAAACGATAGCGTCCACCATGTTGTTCCGCACCAGATCGACGATGACGTGTTTTAACCCGGCGGAGATGAGCGAGCCGGCCAGGCACAAAATGATGGCGCAATCTTTTTCCCGCAGCATGGCGTCGTAAATCTCCGCCGCCCGCCCCAGGTCGCGCGCGGAGAATGCCATCTTTGACATCGCCTCTACCAGCGGCACGACGTTGTGTTTCTTAATGTCGATGTGCTCAACTACATCGACCAACAGTTCGGTTTTTTTCGGGTTCATATTCTTTTTGGAAGTTAGGCTTCCAGCCTGACTCGGCCGGCAGGCTTCAAGCCTGCCGAAATCGCGCAGGTTCGCAAATTCAATGAGGACAGGCAGGGCGCCCGTCCGCCAGGTCAGGCTGGGAGCCTAACTTCCGTACAACCATTTCATGTAATCCGCCACGCCGGCCTCGAGCGGAAATTGCGGGTTGTAATCGAGCGCACTTTTCGCGTTGGTTAAATCTGCCTGCGTGAAATTTTGATAATGCTTGTGCGGGTTATCGAAATAATCCGGCTGCAGATTTGTCTGGAACACCCGATTCAAAATAAAGATCAGCTCGTTGAACGATCGCGCCTGACCGCTGCCGAGGTTGTAAATGCCGCTCGCCTTTGCATCGAGCGCGCGAATCGTTCCATCGATCACATCCTTCACATAAACAAAGTCTCGGCGCTGTTCGCCGTGCTTGAAGATCCGTGGACGCTGGCCGGCGCGCATCTGCTGTGACAAATGATAAATCATGCTCGCGGGCACACCCTTGTGGGCTTCGCGCGGGCCGTAAACATTGAAGTAACGCAACCCGACGATGGCCCAGTCCGGGTTTTCCCGCGCCAGCCGCGTTGCGATGTTGTCCATGATTGCTTTGGAAAAGGCGTAGATATTAGCCGGAGCAGCCGCCGTGAATTCGGCGCTCGCTTCCGTGGTTGCGCCATAAATTGAAGCCGACGACGCAAAAATCACGCGGGTTTGAGTCGGCTCGGCGAACGCAAGCAGACGCCGGAAGCTCTCCACGTTGTCGTGGGTTTGCTCAAACTGATCATGGTTCGTCGTGTCGGTAATCGAGGCGAGATGAAAAATGGCGTCGAATTTTTCGTCACCAAATTGTTCACGCCAGTTCAACCTGGCCAGATCAGCGGCAACAAAATCGCCACGGTAGTCTGCGAGGTTCTTGAAATCGCCCGAGCGAAAGTCGTCGATCACAGTCAATCGCGAATTCGGGAAGCGTTCCTGCAATTCCAGTACGAGATTCGAGCCGATAAAACCGGCGCCGCCGGTCACAACCAGGTTTAGATTTGCGTCAGTCGATGGCACAGAAGAGATGCACGCAGAAAACGCGCCTGACTAAATAAATCTTGAGCCACGAAGCGCAAGCGACGAGTTCGAAGGAAAGTGCATGAAATTCGAAACCCAGTTCACCCGGGACTTCATTAAGCGATCACTTCCGGCGGGTGCCCGGCGCGTGCTGGAGATCGGTTGTGGTTCGGGCGAACTGGCGGCGAGCCTGCTTCAGGATGGAGTCTCGCTCATCGCGATCGATACCGACCCCGATCTTATCGCTGCTGCGCGGGGGTTGGGCGTTGACGCTCGAATCGCCGCCTGGCCCAATTTTGAGGACGGGCAATTCGACGCCGTCCTTTTCACTCGCTCACTCCACCACATGCACCCATTGGACAAAGCAGTGCAGCGGGCTGCCGATAGTCTGGTTATCGGCGGACGACTCATCGTGGAAGACTTTGCCTACGAAACAGCCGAGGAAAAAACGCTGCAATGGTTTGCCGATGTGATCGACCGGCTCGACGGTGCAGGCCTTCTGTTCAAAGGGGACGATTTTCTGACCGGTCTTCGCTCGAGGACTGAAATGGTAAAGACGTGGAGAGAAAATCACGAATCGGACCTTCATACGGCCGCGAATGTTTTCGTGGAAATTAGGAGGGTTTTCGGCGAGACGCAGTACGAAGAAGCACCCTATTATTTTCGCTACCTGGCCAGGGCGATTGTTCCGACTGCAGACCGCGACAAAATTTTGCAGGATTTAGCGGAACAGGAGGCTGGACTCATTGCCGGGGGCATGATTCTGGCGCTCGGCCGCCGTTTCGTAGCGGAACGGCGAAATAAATCTTGAGCGCGGAAGCGCAAGCCGGTATTGCTGGATCAGTTCTTTGCGAGTTTGATCAAGTGGATCGGCGCAAGAAATCCGGTGTGAAACCGGGAGCAGTTGCGCTGCTGTAACTGGATACGACTTCCCATTGAGCCAATCCCCGAAAATTCTCGGGGGTGAAGGCGGGAAGAAGGTGTGCGTCTACGCGTTAGGCGGACCGCAAGCCAGAAGCCAGAATATTTGTCCGGTCCACCTCATTCGGCCTCGTTTGTAGCGGCGGTCTGTGACCGCCGACTTTCTACAACGCCGCGCGAAAAAACTTCTTCGCAAAAAGAAGAATGAGAGCTGTGGACGATTCCGCTTCGGCGAAACAAGTCCGCCTCTCAACAATTGGAGGAAACTTGTTATGTGGAAATGTCCACCATGTTGGTTGTGGTTCGTTTGTTTGTTCATGACCGTGCCGGCTCTCTGTCGCGCGCAAAGTCCCACGCCGTCGCCTTCACCGACGCAGATTGAAAGCGAAAGCGCGCCTGTTGTTGTCACCGCGACGCGCATCGAAACGCCGATTAATCAAATCGGCAGCTCGGTGACAGTGATCGACGATGTCGAGATCGAATTGAATCAGCAGCGTACTCTGCCGGACGCGCTCCAAACCGTGCCGGGCCTGAATATCGTGCAGACCGGCGGTCCTGGCGGAAAAACTTCGGTCTTTGTGCGCGGGAGCAATTCGAATGACACAAAAGTGTTGATCGACGGAATCGACGCCAACGATCCTAGCCAGGATGGTGTTTTTGATTTCGGCCAGGTGCTGACCTCCGATCTCGCGCGCGTCGAAGTATTGCGCGGTCCACAAAGCAGCCTCTACGGTTCCGATGCGCTGGCCGGCGTGATCAATCTCGTGACGAAAAAAGGCGAAGGTCCGCCGCGCTTTGAGGGAATGTTGGAAGGCGGCTCGTTTGATACCTTCAATCAAAGCGCACGAGCGAGCGGATCGATCTCGCGCTTCAACTACTCGTTTAGCGTTGCGCATCTCTTTGTCGACGATACGCCGGTCACGCCTTTGGTCTTGTTGCCGCCGGGCCGCAAGCGGATCAATGACAGCTACGAGAACACGACGCTCTCAACGAGGCTCGGCGCGGATTTGACCGACACATTTGGACTTGAAGCGGTCGCGCGTTACACCGACTCGATGTTGTTTTTCACAGGCGACGATTTCTCCGTTTTCCCGAGCGTTCCCGCGGCGGAGCAAAGCGAGCAGCACGCGCAACAGTTGTTCACGCGCGGTCAGGCGCAGCTCGCGCTTTTTGATGGTGCGTTCAAGAACACCTTCGGCCTTGGCTACACTCTTTACCGCACAAAAATCCAGGCGCCCGATACCGGTTTCGGCCTTCCGCCCGCGAATCTGAATAACGGCGACCGCCTCAAATTCGATTGGTTAGGCAACATCACGATCACGGAGCAGTACGCGCTGTTGCTCGGTTTCGAAGATCAAAACGATCGCCTGCTCGACAGCCCGATTTCAGTCGGTAACGGCAATTTCGCCGGTTTTGCGGAGCTACAATCGGAAATCGTGCACGGTCTCTTTGCTGCAGCGAGCGTGCGCCACGACGAGAACGAACGTTTCGGCGGGAAAACGACGTGGCGAATCGCGCCCGCATATCTGGTTCCGAAAATCGGCACGAAGCTGAAATTAAGTTACGGCACCGGGTTCAAAGCACCGAGCCTGACGCAACTCTTCGTCGATTTTCCCGCATTCAATTTTTTCGCAAATCCAAATCTCAAACCAGAAGAGAGTGAAGGCTACGATTTCGGTTTCGAACAACCGCTCTGGCAAGATCGCGTTCGTTTTGGCGTGACCTACTTCCACAATGAGATCACGAATCTCATCCTGGCGAATGCGACATTTACTTCGCTGGAAAATATCGGCCGCGCGACAGCGGAAGGTGTGGAAGTCTTCGCCTCGCTCGCGATCACCGATCGTTTCAACCTGCGCGTCGATTACACTTACACGGATGCGACCGACGATGACACTGGCCTGGAATTGCTGCGCCGGCCGAAACATCGGGCGAGTCTGAGCGCAACGTGGCGACCGCTCGACCGCCTCTCGATTTCAACGACGATGATTTACGTTGGCTCGCAGGTGGACGGAGACCGCAGCTTTTCCATTCCGCGGCTAAATACCGATCCGTATTTTATCGCCAATCTCGCCGCCGAATACGACGTCGGCAAAGGAGTGACCGTCTTCGCGCGCGCGACCAACTTCTTCGACGAGCGATATCAGGATCCGACCGGATTTCAGCGCCCGGGGTTCGGTGTTTACGGCGGAGTTCGCGTCAACTTCGAAGTCGCCGGCGCGAAAAAGAACAAAACCGAAAGCTACACAAAGGAGAGTCCGAAATGATTTCTGACAACGATGCCCAACAGCTTCCCGCAACGGCCGCCAATTTTCTCTGGCTCGCGATCCTCGCGCTCGCCGGTGTCGGCGGAAGCCTTGTCATTTCGTGCGTAACCCCGTTTATTGCGCTCGCCGTCGCCCTCGCGGGCACGGTCAGACTCACCGTCGCTTTGCGCGCGATGATTGCGGTCTGGTTAACGAATCAGTTCGTCGGTTTCGCCTTCCTGCATTTTCCGCGCACGTCAAACACATTTCTCTGGGGCGTCGCGGTTGGCGCGGCCGCGCTTTTGTCGACTCTGGTTGCGTCGATCGCGCTCAAGCGCGCGGCGTCGTGGCCGACCACGACTCGAATTGGTCTGGCGTTTTTCTTCGCCTACCCGATTTACGAAGCGAGTCTTTTCGTCGCCGCTCTCTTCCTGGGAGGAAGGGAAACTTTTTCGCCTGCGATTGTCACGCAAATTGGTCTGGTCAATCTTGCTTGGCTTGCTGGTCTCGTCGCTCTTAACGAGCTGTTATTGATCGCGTGCAAACGACGGTTCGGCGCGATCCCGCGATTTGTGAAAGTATCCTGACGAAGTGATTCATCCACGCATCATCTCGCTGTTGCCGAGTGCGACCGAAATTACGGCCGCGCTCGGTTTCGTATAACATCTGGTCGGGCGCTCGCACGAATGCGATTTCCCTCCCGGTGTCGAACAGCTGCCTGTCTGCAGTTCCAGCAAAGTTCCGGCCCGCGGTTCGTCGTTTGAAATTGATGAGCGCGTGAAAGCGATCGTGGCGGAAGGCCTCTCCGTTTACCGCGTCGACGTCAAGCGCCTGCGCGAATTGCAACCCGACCTGATCCTGACGCAAACACAATGCGCGGTCTGCGCTGTTACTCCGCGCGATTTGGAAGAAGCGCTTTGCACATGGGTCGCAAGGGAGCCGGCGATTTTGTCGCTCGAGCCGAACAATCTCGATGGTGTCTGGAGCGACATTCGTCGCGTCGGTGACGCGCTTGGCGTTTCGCAACGCTCTAACAAGTTGATCGCCGCGCTTACCCAGCGTCTGGCCGAGATTCGCGAGAGAACATCTGCAATTAAAACCCGGCCGCGTGTCGCAGCGATCGAGTGGCTCGGTCCGCTCATGGCTGGTGGAAACTGGATGCCAGAGCTGATCGAGATTGCAGGTGGCCGTAGCCTATTCGCGCAGGGCGGCGAACATTCTACCTGGCTCGATTGGCCTGCGCTCGTGGAAGCTGACCCGGAGGTTATTTTACTTCTGCCCTGCGGCTTCACGATTCCCCAAACCATCGCCGATCTTGATTTGCTGACGCAAAATCCGGCGTGGTCAAAGTTAAGAGCGGCGCGCAGCGGCGAAGTTTACTTGATCGACGGCCATCACTTTTTCAATCGGCCCGGTCCGCGTTTGGTCGAGTCCGCCGAAATTGTGGCGGAGATTCTGCACCCCGACCATTTCGATTTTGATCATCGCGGCGCGGGATGGATCGCGCTCGCCGATGCGAAATAAATTTCTAGATGAAAGAACGTGTCGTGATGTCGTGGAGCGGTGGAAAAGACAGCGCGATGGCATTGCAGGAATTGCTTCGTGCCGGCGCGTACGAAGTCGTGTCGCTTCTGACGACCGTGTCCGAGGAATATCGCCGCATCAGCCATCATGGTGTTCGCGAATCACTGCTCGACGAACAGGCGAACGCGATCGGCCTTCCGCTTCGTAAAGTCTATTTGCCGTCAGGGCACGGCGGTTGCACCAACGAAGTCTATGAATCGATCATGAGAGAAGTGATGCTCGAGTTCCGCAGCGATGGCGTGCGCACAGTCGTATTTGGCGATTTGTTTCTCCAAGATCTGCGCGACTGGCGCGAAGCCAATCTCGCGACCGTCGGGATGCGCGGACTCTTTCCGATTTGGGATCGAGATACCGCACAGTTTGCACGCGACGCAATCGCGCTTGGTTATAAAGCGCACCTATCGTGCGTGGAGGATCGCGTCGGAGCCGATTTTGCCGGACGCCAGTACGATAGCGAGTTGCTGCGCGATCTTCCCGTCCAAGTCGATCCCTGTGGCGAAAACGGCGAGTTCCACACCTTCGTTTATGCCGCTCCAATTTTTCGTCAGCCAATCTCGGTGCGCGTTGGCGAAATCGTCGCGCGCGATGGCCGGCATTACGCGGACCTCATCTCCACAAGAAAACCTGAACTGTCACGCTCTTGAATATCGATGCGGTCGCTGTTAATCGCTAAGAGTGAATCCGGAGTTGTATCTCGTCGCCGGTTTGGTTGCGGGCGCGGCAGTTGCCGGTTGCTTTTTCTTTCTCACCCGACGCAATCGCTCGGACGAAACTGAATTACTGCAGCGTTTGGAATTGGTCGATCGCGCGCAGGAACGGACCGAACGGATGTTGCGCGAAGAGATGTCGCGCGGTCGTGAAGAGAACGCAACTGCGGCCAAATCACAAAGGGAAGAACTGACTGCCTCGCTCGAAAATGTCCGCGGGATCGTCGATCTGCGCCTACAGGAGTTGCAAAAAGACAACGCGCAACAAATCGAGCGGATGCGCGCCACCGTTGATGAGAAATTGCACGGAACCTTGGAAAAGCGGCTTGGCGAATCGTTTAAACTCGTGAGCGAGCGACTCGAACAGGTCCACCAGGGTCTCGGGGCGATGCGACAGCTGGCTACCGATGTAGGAGGGTTACAGCGCGTCCTGACAAACGTAAAGACGCGCGGCGGCTGGAGCGAATGGCAGCTCGGCGCCTTGCTGGCAGAAATGCTGACACCCGATCAGTTCGCAAAAAACATGAAGACGCGTGACGAGACCGATGAGCGCGTCGAGTTCGCAATCAAGTTGCCGGGAGACGAAAACGGAGCGCCGGTGTGGCTGCCGGTCGACGCGAAATTCCCGATGGAACACTACGAGCGTTTGGCGGTCGCGCAGGAAAAAGGCGATGCCGAGGCCGTCGAAACAGCGGTGAGAACTTTGGAGACGCAGTTGAAGAAGTGCGCCAAAGACATCTGCGATAAGTACATCAACCCGCCGAAGACGACCGATTTCGCGCTGTTATTCTTGCCAAGTGAAGGGCTGTATGCGGAAGCGATCCGCCGTGTTGGTCTGGTTCAAAACGTGCAGCGCGATTGCCGCGTCACCTTTGTGGGTCCGACCACGTTGGCGGCATTGTTGAATAGTCTGCAAATGGGATTCCGCACGCTGGCGATTCAGAAGCGCTCCAGCGAAGTGTGGAATCTTCTCGCCAGCGTAAAGACCGAGTTTGGGAAGTTTGGCGAATCGTTGAGTGCGGTGAAGGACAAGCTCGATCAAGCCGCGCGCAAGATGGAGGATGTCGATGTGCGTTCGCGTGCGATTACGCGGAAGCTCCGCGATGTTGAAGAGCTGCCAAGCAATCCCCAGCCTCTTCTGCCGGAGTTGCTGCAGAGCGATGACGAAGACGGCTAATGGAAGTTAGACATCTTGCCTCCAGCCTGTGGTTTTTCTACACATGGCAGTCTTGAAGACTGCCATCCAAGTCAGGCTGGAAGCCTAACTTCCACTAAAGCGCCTCATCCCACTTCGCCTTGTCCTTGAGTAGAATCTCGCGCAACAGACGAATCGGCGGCATGCCATGATCGAGCAGTTGGTTGTGAAATTGTTCTAACGAGAATTCGTCACCCTGTTGCGCTTTGTAATCCTCCCGCAGTTTCATAATCTGCATCTTCCCCAGGCTGTAATTTAGGTATCCGTAATCGAACGTGCCACGCATCGCCTCGTCGTGCGCTGGTTTCTCTTCGTAATAGCAATTTTCTTGAAAGAATTTCGTCGCCTCGTCGACCCCCATCCCCTGGGTGTGCATCTTCACCGAAACACACAGCCGGCAAAGCCGAAGCAACGCTTCCGAGGCCTGAGCCATTCGATATTTCGCCGCCCGTTTTTGTTCCTCCACGCTGCCCGGCGGCTTCTTCGGCCCGCCAAAACCCTGATCGAGCATCATTTGCTCGCAGTAATGCGCCCACCCTTCGATAAAAGCGTAGCTTCCGAAAATCTTCTCGATCTTGTTAGCCGACGACGCATTCAGCCGCAGAAATTGCACGTAATGTCCAGGATAAGCTTCGTGAATCGAGGTGATGTCTGCCGTGTAGTAGTTAAATGAAGTAAGCCATTCCTCCGTTTGCTGCTGAGTCCACGCCGGTTCGACCGGTGTGACATAATAAAACGCTTCGGTCGCCTTCTTCTCAAACGGCCCCGGTGTGTCCATCGAGGCGAACGATGTCGCGCGATCGTACTGCGGCGTCTCCTTCACCTGTGCTTTCGCGTTCGGCGGAATCCCGACAATCTTGTGCTCGGTCACGTAAGCACGGATTTGATCCAGGGTTTTTGCGATATCAGGAATCAGCTTTTCCGCAGTTGGATGTTCCTTCTGGATTTGTTTGAACACTTCAGCCGGTGATTTGTTCGGATCGATAACTTTGGCGGCGTCTGCGAAAACCTCTTGCTCCTCTTTTAGTTTAGCGAGCCCGATCTCGAGGATTCTCTCGGGCGGCAAGTCAACCAGCTCGGTTTCCGTTAGCCATCGTTGATAACGCGCTGCGCCCAGGCTGAACGTCGACGTTGCCCTCGGCAGTTTTTCTTTCTCGAGCCAGGTGGCAAAATCGCTCAGCGCGTTGGCCGCCTTGCGATTCGCGTCCAGAAAATTGCCGCGCACTTCCTGGTCTTTCACGGCATCGACGGCTGCCACCATGTCCTTGCGCAGAAAATCGGCGGAACCGCGAGCGATTTGGATCGCGAGTTCGATGTGTGGCTTCGGCAACACCGACTCCAAATTCGTTTTGCCGGCGATCAAAATGTTTGGGATCTGCAATTCAATCGCAGTCAGGCTGCGGACGCGGTCCTTCAGGGGGGCGAAATTGCGCGCGATGTAAATATTTAAATCCGCGCAGTGCGCATACGTCATCGGGTTACGCTCAAACTTATGAACATCTTGAAATTCAAAGAGCTCGTTCGCGATGGCGGCCTGCAGAATGCGCAGGTCGATCCCATTTCGCGCGTTCAACTCCTCGGGCTCGAATTTCCGCAGCCGATCTTCGAAACGCCGCAAACGTTGCAATTCGGCATCGAGCGCGAGCCTACTGAAATCATCCGCGCGACCGTCGTATTCGTGAAATCCGAGACGGGTGGCGAGAAGGGGGCGGGCGTTGAGATACCCTTTGATGAATTCTTCCGCCACTCCGGCAAACTCAACATCAGTATTTTGCGCAGCATTGATGACCGGCGCGATAACAATAAGGCTGAGCACAAGAAATCGATTGATCATTTGGCCGAAGCGGGACGTTAGCGAATGGGTTCGCCGTTGCCAAAAATTTCGCGCTGAGCGAAATTGGTCAACTTCATGAAACATCGATTTGTTCTTTTCGTTCTGGCATTGCTCGTGGTTATCAATGGACTGGTAGCGGTGCGATTGTTTACTGCGCACGCGGCGGAAGACGATCCTGATAACGGCTACACGCAGATTGCGGTCTTCGCCAAAGCATTGCAATTGCTCCGGCAGGATTACGTCGACGACAGTAAAACGAGCTATCACGACCTCGTTTATGCCGCGATGAAAGGCATGCTCGCCTCGCTCGATCCGCACAGCCAGTTCATGGAGCCGGACGATTTTCGTGAGATGCAGGATGACACCCGAAGTCGGTTCAACGGCTTGGGCATCGAAGTGTCAGGTAGAAACGGTGTGCTGACGGTTGTCGCGCCCATGGAAGACACGCCGGCAGCGAAAGCGGGGATTTTGGCAGGCGATCAGATTTTGAAAATCAACGGTACGCCCACGGACCGTCTGGAGTTACAGCAGGCGGTAAATTTGTTGCGCGGCAAACCCGGACAAAAAGCGACTCTAACGATTCTTAGACCATCGACCAAGGAGATCAAAGATTACGTTTTGGAACGAGCGGAAGTAAAGGTGCAGAGCGTGAAGAATGCGCACCTCATCGATCAGGAACTGACCGGTCCATTCAAGGTGGGTTACATCAGAATAGTGCAGTTCAACGAGCCAACGGTTGAGGAATTGGCGAGGGCCCTCGATGATTTGCAGAAACGCGGAATGCAGGCGCTGATTCTCGATTTACGAAACAATCCGGGCGGCTTACTCAATAGCGCCGTCGATGTCTGCGGGCAATTCCTGCCGCCGAATACCACGGTCGTTTCAACGCAGGGCCGCGCGGCGTCGCAGGAACGCGAGTACACCACTTCCGTCACGGCGAAAGAGCGACCGCGTTTTCCGCTCGCAGTCCTGGTCAATGAAGGCAGTGCCAGCGGCGCCGAGATCGTCTCGGGTGCGCTCAAGGACTTGAAACGCGCCGTTCTGGTCGGCGAAACGACATTCGGGAAAGGATCGGTGCAAAATGTTTTACAACTTCCGGATGGCTCGGCTCTGCGCTTCACCACCGCCAAATACTACACCCCCGGCAAACAAGTGATTCATGGGAACGGCGTCACTCCAAATATCTCGGTCCCAATGACGGCCGAGCAGGAACGGGCGCTCTTTGTTGCACGCAACAGTGACGCCAAAATGGAAGACGAGAAAACACTGATTCGCTCGCGCGATCCACAACTCCTACGCGCGATCGACGCGATCAAAGGCGGAATGATTTACGCGCAAGAGACCGCGGCCATTAGCGAAGCGAAAAAATAATTCGTCTTCCCGAGCGGTAGTCGAGTGATTCCGGGCGAGACCTTAAGGCAATTCATCGGGATCCCTCGACTGACGCTCGGAATGACGAGTTAGACATGATAATTCTCGCAATCGAAACCTCGTGCGACGAAACAGCAGTCGCGATTTTACGCGACCGTGAGATGCTGGCGAGCGAAGTGGCGTCGCAGATCGCCGAACACGAAAAATTCGGCGGCGTAGTACCGGAAGTGGCGTCGCGCAATCATTTGGCGCAGCTCCCGCATCTGCTCGAGCGGGCAACAGCATCTGCGAAGATTGCGATAAACGAAATCGATGCGTTCGCAGCGACGAGCGGGCCAGGCCTTGCCAGCTCGCTGCTGGTAGGAAATTCAACCGCGAAAGGTTTGGCTATCGGCGCCGGAAAACCATTTCTCGCGATTAATCATCTCGAGGGCCATTTGCTCTCGCCATTTTTCGGACGTGAAGGAATCGCACGGAACGTTTCTATGATCGTTAGCGGCGGACACACCTTGCTAGTGAAGGTGGGCGGTATCGGCGATTACGAAATTCTGGGTCGCACTGTCGATGACGCTGCCGGCGAGGCGTTCGACAAGGTAGCGAAGCTACTCGGCCTCGGTTATCCCGGTGGGCCGGTAATTGAAGCGCGCGCAAAAAACGGTGACCCGAAAAAATTCGATCTGCCGCGCAGCATGCTGAATTCAGGGGACCTGAATTTCAGTTTTAGCGGACTGAAGACCGCGGTGCGGTATTTGCTACCGAAGGTTGTCATCCCGAGCGAAAATGCCAGTGCGGCTCGGGATGACGTGCTAGCGGACCTATGCGCTTCTTTTCAACAAGCAGTGATCGATGTCTTGCGGGGGAAAAGTTTACGAGCACTGCGACAAACTAACTCGCGCACGCTGACGTTGAGCGGCGGCGTTAGTTGCAACTGTGCGCTCCGGGAAGATTTACGCGCGATGTGTGAGAAAAACGGAATCGAATTTCTTGTCGCAGAGCCGTGGTTGTGCACCGACAACGCCGGCATGATCGCGTTCGCTGCAATGCTGCGATTGCAAAATGGTGCCCAATCCTCGTTAGCGGACGAGATTGATCCGAATCTTGCGCTGGCCTGAAGAAAGACAGGATTGTACAGGATTTCTCAGAAGGAGACAGGAGTCGCTTTCGGGCTCTTTAATCGTGTATATCCTCGTTCGCTCGAAATTCAGGTACTCACGGGCGAGGAGATAATTGGCAAGTCCGCGCAGCGGGTCGGCCTCGTTGCCGAAAATTTTTAGCGCACCTTGCGCGTTTTTCGTTAACCGTCGCGCTTCGGCACGCGAGGCGTCGAGTCCAATCGCCGCCGGATAGGTCGCCTTCTTGGCAGCGACATCTTTCCCGGCGCTTTTACCGAGTTTCTCGGTCGTTTGGGTGACATCGAGAATGTCATCGATCACCTGGAAAGCTAGCCCGAGCGAATGTCCAAACTTCGTTAGCGCGCGTAATTTTTTTGCATCTGCGTTCGCGCTCATCGCCCCGAGACGAATTGAGGTTGTAATCATCGCGGAGGTCTTATTTTCGTGAATGTACCGCAGTTCATCGCGCGAAACTTTTTTCCCTTCCGCTTCGAGATCGGCCACCTGACCGGCAATGAGTTTGCGGCTGCCAGCTGCGACCGCGATCTCGCGCAGAATTTCAGCCATCGAATAACGGCGTGTTGGTCTTGTGCGAGCGGCGATTTCAAATGCGACCGTCAACAACGCATCGCCGGCAAGGACCGCGATGCCGTCACCGAAAACTTTGTGGCAGGTAGCGCGGCCACGGCGGAAATCGTCGTTGTCCATGCTCGGCAGATCGTCGTGGACTAGCGAATAAGTGTGGATGCATTCCATGGCGCAGGCCAATGGAAGCGCAGCAGTGGCTTTCCCCCTGCAGCCTTCGGCGGCCGCAAGACAAAGAATCGGGCGCAACCTTTTGCCGCCCGCGAAAAGCGAATAACGCATCGCTTTGTGGATCGTCGGCGGCGCCGCGGTTTCCTTGGGCAGAAACCGATCCAGCGCGTGATCGATCAAGCGCTGGCGGGATTTCAAGTACCCAGGCAGATCCACGATGCTAAAGAAGAGACAGGATTAACCGGATTATTCAGGATTACAAAGCAGAAGGCTTCTTTCCTCAATTCTGAATAGTCCGGTTAATCCTGTCTAAGGAAAGAAAACTCCTAAGATTTGAGGGGCTAACGGGTTAAACTGGTAACCAAATGCCGGACGGTGACGCGAACGCGGAACGGATGCAGATGGCGCTGCGACGATTTGAGCTTCCGCTCTTGCAATTCGCGACGCGAATCACCGGCGACCGGGAACGGGCGCGTGATGTGGTGCAAGAGACTTTTGTGAAATTTCAAAACAACGGGGCTTTCCAAAATCCGGAGCCCGCAACCTGGCTCTTCACCGTCTGTCGTAACGGGGCGCTCAATGTTTGTCGAAAGGAAAGGCGGACGCAATATCTCGACCAGAAGTTGATCGAAGCGCGCGAAGCCGAACAGCCGATGCCATTCGAGCGGCTGGAACAAAAGGAAGCCGCGGGATTTCTGTCACGGATTGTGGCGACACTTCCGCCGCGACAACAGGAAGTGCTGCAACTGAAATTTCAAAACGATCTGAGTTATCAGCAGATCGCTGAGATCACGAAAACGACTGCGAACAACGTGGGCGTGCTGATCAAAGGCATTGATGCGAATGGTTACCGCACCGGGTTTGTTGACTTGGTGCGAAAAGCACAGGCGCTAACACGAGGTTAAAGTTGATAAAACTGTTACATCGTTAGAAGGGAAAAGTGCTGCGGTTTAACGTCTTAACAATTTAACGTTTTAACGTTTTCAAATATTCTCCGCCGTCTCCGTCGCCGCCAGGGGTTTCACCCGCATGGCAAGGAATGCGCCGAACAACAGGATCGCCGCGCTCCAAATTTGCGCGATGGTGAGGCGTTCGTGAAAAATCCAGCCCGAAAGAAGCAGGGCCCCGAGCGGACAGAGGAGTTGCAAGGTCTGGGCAAGTGCGACCCCGATTTCCTGAATGGCGAC
Organism: uncultured Verrucomicrobiae bacterium; assembly: GCA_963781735.1. Taxonomy (GTDB): domain Bacteria; phylum Verrucomicrobiota; class Verrucomicrobiia; order Chthoniobacterales; family UBA10450; genus AV69. Next base: position 50,695 of record CAWAHI010000010.1, read on the forward strand.
GTAGTAAAGGACGTGGGCCACCGTGATGCAGCTGACAGCGGAAACGGCGAGAATCAGATTTACGAGCCAGGTCACGTGTACCGGTGTTGCAACATTTCCAAAAGCGCAGGTCAGTGGAAAAAGAAGGGCCGAAGTGATGAAACTAACAAGCCCAAAACTGCGAATCGAACCGAGCTTGGCGGACGGACGTTTAACGAGCACACCGTAGAGCGCCCAGCACGTCGTAGCGACAAAAGCAATCAACAGCCCTCGAATGGCAACGTGGCCCGTGTCGGTCCCAGGTTGAAACCAAAAAACGCCGACGGCCCCGAGTAATCCCAATAACGTCCCGACCTGAAATTGCCATTGCCGGAGAATGTGCCGCTCTTCCGGAAAGAAAATAAGAGCGAGCAATGCGGTCATGATTACCGAAGAACGCGTGAAAATCGCGTAGACGCCGGGACCGATGTAGAAAAGCGAGACCGTCTGGGTGATTTGATGGACCACGTTCGGGAGCGAAGGGACCAGGCACAGGGCAAACGCGCGCAGGTCGAGCCGGGGTCCGCCGCGCCTGATGTGGAAAGCGACGAACGGTGCGATGGCGAGACAGGCGACGCTGTAGCGGTAGAAGTTTTGCGCCCAAACATCGTAGTAACGCAGCAGGTAAAACTGAAACAGTGATGGAAGCGACCAAATGACAACAGTGGCGAACAGGGCCAGATATCCGCGCGAAATGCTGGGCCTGCCGGAGCGGGGCGGCCTGGGCGGGGCGGAAGATAAAGTTTCCACAGCCTTGGATTTTACTGGCTAGCCAGCGTTCGATTGCGCAATAAGATAGCTGCTGGAGGAGAACGCCATGACCATTTCAAAATATCTATCGATCGCAGCAATCGTTTTTGCACTGACCATTCCCAGAGGTGAAGCCAAAGAGACGGGTGACGCGAGTAGCAATCACAACAACAAGGGAGTGGAACTCGCGCAACAACACCAGTACCGAAGAAGCCATCAAGGAGTTTAACCTCGCGATTCAAGCCAATCCGAAAAACGCCAAGGCTTACGTGAACCGCGGCAGCATCTTTCGCGCGATGCACGCACAGGCCCAGGATCAGCAATACGATGATGCGATCAAGGATTTTACCAAAGCAATCGAAATCGCCCCCAAGGATCCGTCCGGATATCTGGAACGCGGGCAGACGCTGGTCATGCAAAAACAATATACCGAGGCGTTGACGGATTTAAATAAGGCAGCCGAGCTGAAACCGGACAACATGATGGCGGTACGACTGCGCGGATTCGCTGAGATTGGATCGGGGGACTGGGACAAAGCAGCTGCTGATTTCACCACGGTAATAGAAAAAGACCCGAATGACGCGCAGGCCTACGAGCGCCGTGGATTCGTTTATCGCAGCCAGAAAAAGTTCAACGAAGCGATCGCCGATTACGACAAAAGTCTGGAGATCAAGCCGGATCCGGACGTTTATACGAAACGCGGGTACACCTACGTCACTTACCTGCAAAATTACGAGAAAGGGATAGCCGATTATCAGCAGGCCCTGAGAATTAATCCCAACGACTACGATACGCAGCAGCGGTTGCAGTATGCGCAGGCGGCGCTTGCCGCCAAAAATGCGCCGCCTCCCGCGGCTACGCCGGCACCCACACCCGAGCCGGGGTTGTTCACTCCCCTAAACATCGGAATCGCACTGCTTGTTCTGCTGGTCCTGATCGGGATCATTTTCGTGGTCATAAGGCGCCGGGGCGGAGGTGAAGAAGAGCCCGCCGAGACGGGTCGAATCCGCTAAGAATTTGCTTTGACAGGGCAGGCCCGGATGATAGTTTGCGGCTGCTTTTTGCTGGACGAAGCGGTCCCAAGGTCGTTCAAACGGCGGCTCTGGGACTTTTGCTTCTCTGGCGCGAGCGAAACCGGTTCGCCCATGTAGCTCAGTTGGTAGAGCACGTCCTTGGTAAGGACGAGGTCACCGGTTCAATCCCGGTCATGGGCTCCAGTGAGTCCAGCCAGCAGGAAGCAACCAGACGCAGTTTTATTTAACAAAGGATAACGACAAATGGCCAAGGAAGCATTCAAACGCGACAAGCCGCACGTGAACGTCGGCACGATCGGACACGTTGACCACGGTAAAACCACTTTAACCGCAGCCATCACCACCGTGCTCTCGAAAAAGGGAATGGCTGAAGTGCGCAAATACGAAGATATCGATAATGCGCCGGAAGAAAAAGAGCGCGGCATCACTATCAACACCGCGCACGTGGAATACCAAAGCGATAAACGGCATTACGCCCACGTCGATTGCCCCGGTCACGCCGACTACGTCAAGAACATGATCACCGGCGCGGCGCAAATGGACGGTGCAATTCTGGTTGTTTCCGCGGCCGACGGCCCAATGCCGCAGACGCGTGAGCATATCCTGCTCGCTCGCCAGGTCGGCGTGCCGGCGATGGTCGTTTTCTTAAACAAGGTCGATATGGTCGACGATCCCGAATTGCTGGATCTGGTGGAAATGGAAGTACGCGACTTGCTCACGCAGTATGAATTTCCCGGAGACAAAATTCCTATCGTGAAGGGAAGCGCGCTTAAGGCGCTTGATGGCGACGCCGAGCAAGAGAAGCAGGTGCTTGCGCTGGTTTCCGCAATTGACGATTACATCCCAGTGCCGGATCGGCCGGTTGATCAGCCATTTCTTATGCCGGTGGAAGATGTGTTCAACATCGAAGGTCGCGGCACCGTTGCGACGGGTCGTGTAGAGCGCGGAGTGCTCAAGAAGATGGAGGAAGTCGAAATCGTCGGCATCCGGCCTACCGCGAAAACGACCGCCACCGACATTGAAATGTTCCGTAAACTTCTCGATGAAGCCCGTGCTGGCGACAACGTTGGCGTGCTTCTGCGTGGCACGAAGAAGGAGGAGATCGAGCGCGGTCAGGTTATCGCCAAGCCCGGCACGATCACCCCGCACAAGAAGTTCAAGGCGGAGGTATACGTTTTAAGCAAGGAGGAAGGCGGCCGTCACACCCCGTTCTTCACCAATTACCGGCCGCAATTCTATTTCCGCACCACCGACGTCACCGGACAGGTCAAGTTGCCGGATGGCGTGGAAATGGTCATGCCCGGCGATAACGTCGCGATTGAAGTGGAATTGATCACTCCGATCGCGATGGAAAAGACGATTCGGTTTGCGATTCGCGAAGGCGGAAAGACAGTTGGCGCGGGTCGCGTCAGCGAAATTCTGGATTAAGACAAATCTTCCTCTACCGTGAGGAGAGAACAGATTAGATTGAGAGGAAGAGGAAGCGCAAGAGTAAAACCTTACGCCAGTAGCTCAATTGGTAGAGTTGCGGTCTCCAAAACCGTCGGTTGGGGGTTCGAGTCCCTCCTGGCGTGTGGGCCGAAGGTACGTTAAAGCGCTAAATGGTTAAATCGTTAAAGCGAGGAAAAAAGGAAGTGTCGCTTCGCCGAGCGCTTCAACAATTCAACGGTTTCACTCTTCAACGATCATGTTAACCAAGATCAAAACCTTCTTTAATGAAGTGAAGGTCGAGCTGCAAAAATGCTCATGGCCGTGGGACCCTAAGGAGAAGGGATTCAAGAAATATAAAGAGCTCTTTGACTCTACCGGCGTGGTCATCATCTCGATGCTCTTGTTAGGCGGTTATGTTGCCTTCTGGGATTTCATTCTCGTTAACGTCGTCCACTTCTTTACTCGCATTCACTAATCGTATGGCTTCGGCACTCGCAGCGAAGGATCAGTGGTTCGTCGTCCATGTGCTTTCCGGGCAGGAGAACAAGGTCAAGGATAATATCGAGAAGCGCGTCAAGACCGAAGAGATGAGCGACGTTATTTACGAGGTGCTCGTCCCGACCGAACGCGTCTCCGAGATCAAAAAAGGTAAGAAAAGCGAAACCACTCGAAAATTTTTTCCTGGTTACCTGATCGTAAACATGCATTTGCTCGACGAGAACAATGAGCTGGTCGATCGCACCTGGTATTTTATTAAGGATACGCCGGGGGTGATCGGCTTTGCGGGGACCAAAGACAAGCCCATCCCCATGCGGCAATCAGAGGTCGAATCGATGCTCGCGCAGATGAAGGAACGCGAGGAGAAGGTAAAGCCAAAGGTTTCATTCGAGGTCGGCGAGACTGTGAAGGTTGCCGATGGGCCCTTCCAAAACCAGAATGGTATCGTGGAAGAGATCGATCCCGAACGCGGTAAGCTACGCGTGTCAGTAACGATTTTCGGTCGCGCCACACCCGTAGAACTGGAATACTGGCAAGTCGAACGCGGATAAATAACAAGGATTCAGGGTTCAGTAACTGCGAACCAAACAAGAATCCTAAACCTGAACTCTGAAACCTGAGAAATGGCGAAAGAAGTAATAGCTCAAATTAAACTGCAAATTCCGGCCGGCCAGGCTAACCCTGCGCCGCCTGTCGGAACGGCGCTGGGTCCACGCGGTGTCAACATCATGGCTTTCTGTAAGGAATTTAATGCCGCCACCCAGAAACAGGCCGGCGACATCCTTCCCGTGGTCATCACTGTCTTCAAAGACAAGTCATTCACTTTTATCACCAAAAGCCCGCCGGCAGCCGTCTTGTTAAAGAAAGCGGCAAACATCGCCGCTGGTTCCAAAGAACCTAACAAGACGAAGGTCGGCAAGGTAACGCGCAAGCAAGTCATGGATATCGTTAAGACAAAGGCGAAGGACCTGAATGCGCGAAGTGATGAAGCCGCCTTCCGCATCATCGCCGGCACGGCCCGCCAAATGGGTCTCGAAATTGTCGACTGATCGGAACGGCCCTCGGCCGCGCGGAAGTTCGAGAAGATTGGCGTTAGAAGCGTCTCTTCAGTGCCACATACCAGGTGCGCCCCTTGATATTGGCCGTCTGCTCATCGTAGCCGTTTTCAAAAGCCGCAGCGACGAATGGCGGTGCGAAGTCGAAGACGTTATTCATCCCAAGGGTGACTGTTGTGCCATTCAGCCACGATCGCCAACCGCATGCACTGTATTCCGCGGTAGATAGCGGCATCACGTTTTTGTCCTTGCCCTCCGGCACCTTCGCGTTCTTGCTGCCATCTTTGGCATACCCGGGAACTTCATTCTGCCCGGCGGGCGCCGCGAAGTTAAATGTATAATTGAGTATCCAATCCAGTGTGACCCACTCCCGAATCTTGCGGTGAATCTCGCGCCCTGTAACGTCAATCACCGGGGCATCCCAATACTGGCCAATGTAGTGCACGGTAAAGCCGGTGTCGAGTCCAGCGAATGCTGAACCCGCTGGCCCGTCATAGAATAGGCTCCCGTACCAGCGATTGTGCGTAAACGAACCACCGCCTACAGTTCCGAGGAAACCGCCACCGAACTTGCCGACAACACTTTGTTCCGGTCCACCGACAACGGCTTGGAGCACTACACGGTCTATATAAGTGCCGTTGAATGTCGCGGTCAGCGTACCCCAGTTACCATGACCTAATCTCGCGGTGTCGAAGGTATAAGCCACCTCGTAATCCCAGCCTTCTTGTATAATCCGACCTAGATTTTGTTGCGGAAGTAAGAGAAGGACAATCGGGCCGGCATCATCCGGGCCGGTTGAGGGGCCGCGTATGACCTGACCCGGGAATTGGTCCTCGTGGTCCACAAGGAACTGTGGATCCAAGATGGCTGTGACGGCGCGAAGATCGATGTGGTAAAAATCGGCCTGTAGCGTCAGACCCTGAAGCGGGCTCCACCATTTGCCCGGCGTAACGACAGCGCCATAAGTCCATTCATAGGCTGTTTCCGGCTGCAGATTTGGATTACCGCTCTCGTGCGTGATAACCAATGGCGGGTTAGCTATACTCCGCGGATCATCTATGAAAGCCGATTGCACCAATACCCCGCGGAATAAATCGCTCAAGGTCGGAACGTGATACGCTTCGCTATAGGTGGCGCGAATGGTCAGAGCCGAGTCGATCGGCTGCCAGCGCACGGAGAACTTTGGCCTTTCGGTGCCGCCGAAATCACTGAAGTTTTCAAATCGTTCCTGGTAATCTAATTCCAGGCTGTTGAGACCAGGAAGGTTCCAGGCAGGACTTGTAACAGGTAGACGAACCTCCCAATAGATGGACCAAACGTCCCGGCTTGCCTTGGTTGATGCAAAGCTGAGACCGCCAAGGTTCTGGCCGGACGAGATGAGCGCGTCGGGCTGATCGCTGGCGCGTTCGGTGCGATGTTCACCACCAAGGGCGAAGGAGATCGGGCCGGCCGGGATATTGAACAGATCGCCGACAAACTTCAAGTCCTCGAGCGTCAACGATGTCGTGCCGAGGTGATGGGTGGTGACGAATATCTTGTCAATCACCGCGCGCGAGTTCTGGTTGAGACCGAAGGGATTGAAGGCGGTTGCCGGATTGGTATCGAGCAATGCCTGACGCAAAGCATTGGTGTCGACAATCCCGCCGTCGCGCTCCACCCGGCTATCTTCGTTATAACGGAACCCGGTTTCCCAGTTCCATGTCTTAAAATAATCTCCAAACTCACCCAAATTACCTTTGAGGCCGCCGGTAAACTCGTAATTGTCCGTCGTGATCTTGAAGGTGCGCGGCCCGGCTTCCAACGCACGGTATCTGACGAAGGTAGTGAACTGAGTCCCGGGAGGTGCAGCACTTGATTGAGTTTGCGGGAACCTCGGATCAAATCCTCCCGGCGAGGTGTAATCCGCCACGGTGAATGGATTGAATGCGTTCTGAATGGGTACGCTGAAGCCAAACCCCGGGGGAGTGATCCCGAAGGGGTGCGTCACATCCGTCCATACATCAGGAAAAAATAGAAGCGGCGCCGCGGCGCCATCCCAGAAAGTGCGCACATATTTGAAGTCGGCAAAAACCTCCAGATATTGGTCGCAAATTTTGCGGTCGAGCGAGCCATAGAGATATTCGCGGTCGACCGCGGGGACTGCTGGGGTTAGGGCCGCGAAGTTAAACAACCGTTGTTCCCGCGGAAGGCTAAAAAGCGGCACATATTGCGGGTCGCTCGCTACATTTGGGAATGCGTGCGGCGTGGGTGTTAGCGCGCCACCATTCAAACCCGGCTGGTAAACAAACCTGGCGGGCTGACCATTGACGTCGAACACGTGGCCCACGCGTCCGGCGAATGAAAGGCTACGGTCTCTTATGCCGCCAAATCGCGTGAAGTCCGCATTACTGGAGATATCAGCGTCACGGGAAAAGATGGCGTCCCGCTTGTAATACTCCGCATACACTACAAAGTCCGTTTTATCATTTCCGGTACCGGCGAGGAGGTATGCCCTTTTTTCAGCCATGTCATTGGCAAAGCCGAGATTGGTGTTGCCATAGCTGGCGTAGAGCTCGAGGTCACGGAACCTGTGGATCAACCAAACGTTGAACACACCGGCAACTGCGTCCGCACCGTAAATGGCGGAAGCGCCGTCCTTCAGGATATCGACGTGGTCGATCAACCCGAGGGGAATCGTGTTGAGGTCGACCGTATTACCGGCAAAGCCGACCGGCGCCAGACGACGTCCGTCCTGCAACACCAGCGTTTCCTTAGCGAGAATACCGCGCAGGTTAATTTCCACGCGGCCATCACCGCCGTTGGTGACGTTTTCATTGATTGCCGCTCCCGTAGCGGCTGGCAACTTCTGGATAAGGTCAGTGGCGGAACGCACCCCAAGCCGGGTAATATCCTCCCTGCGGTAGGTATCGACCGGGTTCGGACCGACTTCTTCTGAAGTGGGAATGTTCGAGCCGGTCACGACCACTTCCTCGATGGTAACGCCAGGCTGGCCAGTCGTCTGTGGCGTGGGCGCGAGCTCCTGCGCGAACGTCTTGAAGACAGGACAAAAGCAGACCGCTGTGATCGCAAAGCACCGACCGGTAGCGGGAGGCTTCATTGTCGGGATTCCTGTAGGGAATTCCCCTACAATGCATGTTACAAATCTTTCTATCCGCAACAAGTGTTGTTTTGAAGATTCATCGGCAAACTAGGGTAATTTTTGTCATGTCGAGCGCAGCCGAGACATCTCTGACTATTTTTTTGTAAAAACCGAATAGCTAGAGATTCCTGCGCTGCGGTCGGAATGACAAAGGAACGAACCCTATTTTCGAGAGCTCGTAGCCGCCTTTTTCTTTGACATTGGCCGCGGCGTTGGCGCGGCATGTTGACATCGGGATCCTGCTCCCGAATCTCCGCGCGCCCGTCACCGCCGTTGGTGTTGTTCTCGTTGATCGACGCTCCAGATACTGCGGGTAACTTCTGAATAAAATCAGTGGCCGTCCGCACACCGAGCCGCGTGATGTCCTCCGTGCGATAGGTGTCGACCGGATTTGGACCGACTTCTTCGGAAGTCGGGATGTTCGAGCCAGTCACAATCACTTCCTCAATCGTGACGCCAGAGCCGGTCAGTTGTCTGCGGTGCGGGCGATGTCTCCTGAGCGAATGCAATCGGCGCCAAAAGCAGGAAAATTTCCGCTACGCTCAGCCCCACGCGCCCGATGGATGGTTGCTTGATTACACCTCCTCTCGCGAATCTTTCCGTGGTCTTAGCGAAATAGGCGACAACTAACAAGTCCTAATTTGTAGGATAATCACCCTATAGTATATAGGATAATTCCTCAGCTCAGAAATCATGCGAGTAGTCATCTTGGAGAATTGAGCACGCCTTCTAGAAGCGCTTCTTTAATGCTACATACCAGGTCCGACCCTTGATATTAGCTGTTTGCTCGTCGTAGCCGTTTTCATTGGCGGCGGCTACGAATGGTGGCGCTAAATCAAAAACGTTGTTCACGCCAAGCGTGATCGTAGTGTTTTTGAGCCATGCTCTCCAGCCGCGCGGATTGTACTCCGCGGTCGAGACTGGCATGACGTTGTTATCTTTACCGGCTTTCATCGTCGCGTTTTTGCCGCCGTCCTCGCTGTAGCCGGCGACTTCGTTCTGCGCAGCGGGTGCTGTGAAGTTGAACGTGTAGTTCAGGACCCAGTCAACGGTAGTCCATTCACGGATCTTGCGCTCCCGGCCGTCTTTGGTGAAATCCTTAATATCCCAATACTGGCCAATGTAGTGCACGGTAAAGCCGGTATCGAGTCCAGCCAACTGTGAGCCCCCCGGTCCGTCATAGAACAAGCTCGCGTACCAGCGATTGTGCGTAAACGAACCACCGCCAGCCTGGCCGAGGAAGCCGCCACCGAACTTGCCGACAACACTTTTTTCCGGTCCACCGACGACCGCCTGCAGCACCACACGATCTATATAAGTGCCATTCAATATGGCGGTCACCGTGCCCCAGTTACCATGACCCAATCTCGAGGTGTCGAAAGAATAGGCCACCTCATAATCCCAGCCCTCTTGGATAATCCGACCTAGATTTTGTTCGGGAAGCAGGAGAAGGACAATCGGGCCAAACGGATCATTAGGGCCGGTTGAGGGGCCGCGGATCACCTGCCCTGGGAATTGATCCTCGTGGTCTACAAGGAACTGGGGATCCAAGATGGCAGTGACGGAGCGGAGATCGATGTGGTAGAAATCGGCCTGCAGCGTCAAGCCCTGAAGCGGGCTCCACCATTTGCCGGGGCTAACGACCGCGCCATAAGTCCATTCATAGGCCGTCTCCGGCTGCAGACTGGGATTACCACTCAAATTCGTGAAAACGGTTTTCAGAATAGTAGGATCTGGACTCCGCGGATCGACGATATCGGCAGCTTGGACTTGCACTCCGCGAAATAAATCGCTCAGGGTAGGGGCGTGATATGCCTCGCTGTAGGTGGCGCGAATGGTCAGAGCCGAGTCGATCGGCTGCCAGCGCACGGAGAACTTCGGCCTTTCGGTGCCGCCAAAATCACTAAAGTCATCGAATCGCTCCTGGTAATCTAGTTCCAGGCTGTAGAAACCAGGAAGGTTCCAAGCAGGACTCGTAACAGGTAGACGAACTTCCCAATATGTGGACCAGACGTCCCGGCGTCCTCCGGTTGATTCAAAGGTGACATTGCCAAGGGTGTTGCCGGACGAGGTGAGCGGGTCGGGCTGATCGGTGGCGCGTTCGGTGCGATGTTCAGCGCCGACCGCAAAGGAGATCGGACCCGCCGGGAGATTGAACAGATCGCCGAACAATTTCCAGTCCTCCAGGGTCAATGACGTCCTGCCGCGGTGAGTGGCGGTGACGATTATTTTATCAATCACCGCGCGCGAGTTCTGGTAAAGGCCGAAGGGATTGAAGGCGGTTGCCGGATTAGTATCGAGCAATGCCTGACGCAAAGCATTGGTGTCGACAATCCCGCCGTCGCGCTCCGCGCGGCTATCTTCGCTATAACGGAATCCGGTTTCCCAGTTCCATGTCTTAAAGTAATCTCCAAACTCACCCAAATTACCTTTGAGGCCGCCGGTAAACTCGTAATTATTCGTTGTAATTTTGATTGTGCGCGGCCCGGCTTCCAACGCACGGTATCTGACGAAGGTGGTGAACTGGGTGCCAGCAGGCGCAGCAGTAGATTGAGTTTGCGGGAACCTCGGATCAAATCCTCCAACCGAGGTGTATTCGCCCACCGTGAATGGATTGAATGGGTTTTGAATCGGTACGCTGAAGCCAACCCCAGAGGGAGTGAACCCGAAGGGGTGCGTCGCATCCGACCATACATCAGGAGCAAATTGAAGCGGCGCCAAAACGCTATCCCAGAAAGTGCGCACATACTTGAAGTCGGCAAAAAGCTCCAGGTATTGGTCGTAAATTTTGCGGTCGAGCGAGCCATAAAGATATTCGCGGTCGACCGCGGGGAGTGCCGAGGTGAGGGCCGCGAAGTTAAACTTCCGTTTGTGCCGTGGAATACTAGGATCAAAAAATGACAATATTGCGGATCGCTCGCTACATTTGGGTATGCGTGCGGCGTGGGTGTTAGCGCGCCACCATTCAAACTTGGCTGGTAAACAAAGCTGTCCGGCGCACCCTCGGGCACCAAACCCGCCGGCGGGCCCACGTGTCCGGCAAATGCACCGCTGCGCAAATCCGCGCCGCCGAATCGCGAGAAGTCCGCAGTGCTAGAGATATCAGCGTCGCGCGAAAAGATGGCGTCCCGCTTGTAAAACTCGGCATAAACTACAATGTCCGTCTTAGCGTTCCCAGTACCGGCGAGGAGATATCCCCATTTTTCACTCGCGTCATTGGCAAAGCCGAGATTGGTGTTGCCGTAACTAGTGTATAATTCAACCCCGCGAAATTTGTGGATTAACCAAACGTTGAACACACCGCCGACCGCGTCCGCTCCATAAATGGCGGAAGCCCCATCCTTCAGGACGTCGATATGGTCAATTAGCCCAAGCGGGATAGTGTTAAGGTCGACCGTATCACCGGCAAAGCCAACCGGCGCCAAACGGCGTCCATCCTGCAAGACCAGCGTTTCTTTCGCGAGAAGACCGCGCAGGTTAATTTCCACGCGGCCGTCACCGCCTGACGACGTTTTCATTAATTGCCGCTCCAGTCGCGGCTGGCAACTTCTGGATGAGATCAGTGGCGTTACGGACACCGAGTCTGCCGATATCCTCTTTGCGGTAGGTATCGACCGGGTTCGGCCCAACCTCTTCTGAAGTCGGAATGTTCGAACCGGTCACGATCACTTCCTCGATCGTAACGCCGGGCTGGCCACCTGTTTGTGGCGTGGGCGATGGATTCTGCGCGAACACCGCCCTAATAGGGCAAAAGAAGCTGACTATGATTGCAAGACGCGCAATACTCGCGAGAAGCTTCATTGTCGGGTATTCTCCTACATCTCGTTAACTCCTGCAGACAGGGTTATCAGATTGTTCTACCGGCTAACAAGCTCCGTTTTCAGAATTGATCGCGCCGAAATTTACTTGGTTCGCTTTGCGACGAACCGAAATCGATCCCATGCCGCTACTGCGACGGGGCAGGAGACGCGTTCGGTGGAAGGGCAACCTTATCTGGGACTGGAAAAAGGCTTAGCAATTCCGGAGGGTTCGCACGCGAATCTTGTAGCTGCCCGTCGAAATACACGCCAACAATGAAACCGCCAAAACGCCGTCCATCGGGTGACGGGGTCTTCGGGCGCACGTAAGTTGCGGCAAGGTATTTCGGGGTCGCGTCCGTCCAGTCCCGGTCACGCGTCAACCAATCATAAGCAGTCCGTGCGTCAGTTGGCTTAAATTTATTATCTTTCGTTAAATCGTAGAAAGAAACCGCTAATCTGACCACGTGACCATTCTGAGTATTAGGTCGCGGCTTTACTCCGATCCTAAGGGACAAATGAATCTGGGCGTTTGGGTCTTTGATCTCTGAGAGTCTAGTCTCAGTAATAGATAGGCTCGAGTCGCGGGGGACGCCGATTCGCCGCAGAAGGTTAGGAAAACGTTTGTCCGAACGAAGTGGACGAAATTCAGGAAGGAACGCGATCCACTGCAGTATTCCCGAATGTTCCATAGCAGCGATCTCCAGCCAGCGGAAAGCTTCTTCTTTGTCGCCTAATGCGACGTAAATTGCAGCTATGATCTGAGCGGAGAGGTATCTTGTTCGCCTCTCCTGCAGAAGTTGATCGAGAATCTTTCGCGCTTCGTTCTGCTGGCCAGTCCGCGCGTAAGTAATCGCCAAACCGCTACTTGGGAGATGCGTTTCTTCCTGGGCCTTCGCATAGAGCGAGATCGCTTCCGCAAAGTTTCCCTTCTCGCGATACGCTGCGGCGAGAGCCGAATCCAAATAAAAGTAATGCGGATCGAGCTGCTGGGTGCGCTGGCCCTCGGTGATTGCGTCATCGAGCCGGTTATCCGCCAGGTAAGCGGCCGTGGCCACGTAGCTAATAATGGGTGACACCGGATCCAATTGTTCAGCTTTGAGCACAAGCTCGAGCCCTTCTTTTATCTCGCCTCGAAAGAGAGGAAGTAGTCCAAGGAAGAAATTCACAGGAGCTGAGTTTGGATCGAGCTGCAACGCCCGCTGTAACTCAGCCTCCTCACCCGGAAGATCCCAATCCAGGATTCGGATTGCTTCGCCCAGGTAGCAGTGTGCCTCTGCGTCTTTCTCATCGAGGTCAATCGCCTTCAACGCGGCTGCTCTTGAAGCCGGGTAGGCCTCAAGCGGTTTTACGTAGACATCTGCCAGGTAAAACCAAATTTTTGCGATCCCCGTCCAGGCGCGGGATAATTTCGGATCCTTCTCAAGCGCACGCTGAAAGAAAGTGAGCCCTTCCCGCAAATCCTTTTCGCTGCCTTTATTCGAGAGATAGAGACCTTGCAGATAAAGATCATAGGCTTCGGTGTTTCGTTACTCACGAACTGGAAGCGAAATCGCGAGCTTGAGCTTGAGGGCATCAACTACTGCTCGAGTAATTTCATCCTGGAGCGCAAATACTCCTTGAAGCTCGCGTTCGTAAGTTTGCGACCAAAGCTGAAACCCGCTGCGCGCGCTGATCAACTGCGTGGTTATTCGAACACGGTTACCCTCACGCCGGACACTGCCTTCAAGCACATTTTCGACGTTTAGCTTCTTCCCAACCTCGCTTGCGTCCGCGCTTTTCCCTTTGAACGAAAACGACGACGTGCGGGCAACGACCCGTAACCCCTCGACCTTTGCCAGGGCGTCAAGAATCTCTTCGCTCATGCCGTCGCAGAAATATTCCTGGTCTTTCGCCTGGCTCAGGTCCATGAACGGAAGCACCGCGATGGATTTCTCTGGAGCTCCCGAGCTGAGCTTAGTTGATTTCGCGCGTTGAAGTAAGAAAAGCGCGACGCCAACGATCAGAATCCCCAACGCCAACACGAAGACACGAAATTTGGCTCGACGAGCCGCATTCCTCTTTGCCTCGGCGATCTTTTTTGGAATGGCCGCGTTGCCCACGTTCTCGGTGTAAAGATTGACGATGTCCAACCTGATGCCGTGCTTAACCTGGACTTCACCAAGATCATGCAGCTGGGGTTGCCATCTGCCGAATTGACCGAGGTCATCGGCCACACGTCCTGAGAGCAGGATGTGACCGGCATCGCCACAGTCCATCACCCGCCGCGCCGTGTTGATTCCTGCTCCGGCGACATTGGATCGCTCATTAACGTCAGCCAGCTTATCGACCGGGCCGCTATGAATACCCATGCGCAGCTGAAGACGCGGTGATTGGCGGATTGCTTCGCTTAGTTGCAGCGCGCAGCGTACTGGTGCATCTGGGCTGGTGAAGAACGCCAACGCCATTCCGTCGCCAGTTGCGATCCGGATCAATTTTCCAGCTGCATCCGCCGCCCGAAACTCTTCGGTATTACGCACCTTTTCGTTCAGCTCTTTTACCAGCTCAGTCTGCTGATCAATCAAGAGCTTCGAATACGCGACGATGTCGATGAAGAGAACGTGCGCGATCTCGAGGTGAGAATCGGTAGGTGCCGACATAACGGCGCGCTCCTTCGCTACGCGCTACCACGACCATCTCAACTTAACCGGCTGCACGTCGAGCGCAAAGCTTCACTGATCGATACCAAATAAATCGACGATGAGGCTTGCCCGGACTACTTGGCGGGTATCGGTTCAACCTCGTCGCTCGCGCCGAGATACTCCCAGCGCTGCAAAGCAATCGGCACGTTCCCGTTCTTCCAGACGAAATCGTGGAAGGCGCGAAGATTAAACTTGTCGCCTTGTTGCAGACGCACTTCCGCCAGTAATTGCGTGATCTGGAGCTTGCCGATCTGATAGGTTAACGCCTGGCCCGGACCGGTCGAAAAAGCGATCGCTTCCTGTCGCGCTGTTTGCGCATCCATTGGCACTTTTTGCTCGAGGTATTTGGCCGCTTCTTCTAGCGAAAACTGTCCGAGCGCGAGCTTCACATCTACCTCCACGCGGAGCGCCCGCAGGCGCATGAAATTGTAAATGATCTCGCGACTGTGCGGGCTGTCGTCGAACAAGCCAGCCTGCAGCATCATCTCCTCGGCATAGAAACCAATGCCTTCGTTGGCGCCGGAGTCATAGTAATGTCGCCGAATCGGGTCCTCATGTTTCCAGGAAAGACAGAGCTGGAAATAGTGACCGGGGACGCCTTCGTGGACGATGATCGGCCGCGGATCTTGCGCAGTAGCGCGCCAGAAGTAACCAAGGTTACCCGAGGGTTGGCTCACGTAACGAATGCAATTGTCATTGAGCCGCGAAGGAGATGTGAAGTCATCATTCTCAGCGAAGCCCAGGCTAGCCAGATATTGCGGGATTGGCCGCAGGGTATAATGCTGCATCCAATCAGGCACGGTCAGAATACCGCGTTTCTCAAGAAACTCCCGAATCTGACGCTCCCGGGCAGCTGCGCCCTTTATCCAGCTATCGGTATCTTTCGCGAGTTGGAGGGGCGGAACGTTTTTGTTGCGCTCTTTCTCATACGTCTCAAACGCAACCGCGCGATTCCATTCCTGCCGCCCCATTTCCAGAATTTGTTCGGGTGAGTAGGGATAGAGCGCGACATTTTTGAGAAAGAAGACGTAGGCGTCGCGACCGAGGGCCGTTTCTTTTGGCGCTGACGCCAATCGATCGTTCAAGTTCGCGCGAAAATGTTCGAGCGCATCAGCCGCGCGATTCGTTGCCTCACTCAGCTCCTTTTCGCCAAGGGTTGTGGCGGGTCGCAATGATTCGGCCATTTTGCGCAGGCGCTCGCGCACGCCCTCGAGCGCGTCAATGGCCACGGTCACAAACGGTCCTGGCGCCTTGTCGAGATTCTCCGCGGCCTGTTGCAAGATTGACGGAACATTCTCGATGCGTGTGAGAATCTCGCGACTCCGTGGCTCATCGTAGGGTGCGGGAACTGTCAGTGCCTCCACGATCGGCGTGAGAGTTTGTTCGATGTAGAAGTTCGGATCGCGTTTCCAGCGCGGATTCACCTCCAATTCCCAATGCACTCGTGAGAGCGCCGAACCGATCAGTCGATAATCAACCTGCTGCGGGATGGGCCAACCGCTCGGATCGATCTTCTGGTAACGTGCGTCGAACTCTTTCAGATCGCGGGTACGTCTGTCGATCGCGGCCGCCGACCAGTCGCGCACGCCGCCAGGGCGCTCGAGCCGATTTACGTCGTCTGCGGTAAAGGGCGCGTATTTCGCCCGCCAACTCCAAAAGTCGTTAGCGAGCTTGTCGAGCGCTTCGGTAGCAGGCTGGGTTTGCCCCCGCATCGCACACGGGCAGAGAAAAAGAAGGATCAACCATTTTCGCATCTTCCGCATCGATTTGTGGGAAACTTCTTTGCTTGTCAATTGTCGGAAGCGTTATTGGCCAATGCCACCTCTTGAATTTTGTCGAAATGACGGGCCACTTCTTCGCGAAAAACCCGTGCCAGATTCGGATCATGCCAGATGATCATGTCAGTATCGTTTTTCTTGTGATCGTCGTTTTGCCAGCCTTCGTTCCACCAGCAAAAGCCGACGAGGGCCGGCCATTTCCCCGAGAAAATTTCGTCTAGTGCGCCCCGGGCCCAGTCCGCGGCGTTGCAGCGCTTGTTGTGCAGATCGCAACCAAACTCCGCAATAATAATTGGCTTGCCCGGTACGATTTTGACCAATCGCGGGTATGCCTCACGCATCTTGAATGCGAAACTTTCCGTATCGTCGCTGGTGCGCGGCGTCGTTGGACCGTAAACACTAAGTGCGACCCAATCGCAGTAATTCTCGCCGGGAAAATAGTTTTCGAAAGCATTCCATTTTTGCTCCGGCTCATCGAACCAGTTCACGTGCCAGACCCATTGCACGTTGTCGGCACCTTCGTTCCGCATCAGGTCAACAATGTGGCGGTAGGCGGTAACATACTTCGCCGGCCCAATCCTGGCTCCGCCATTCCAGCGACCGTTCCAACTGAACCACTTCCCGTTTGGTTCCGTCCCCCATTCCATCAATAAGGGTGTTCTGAAATCTTTCGCGCCGCGCGCCCAGCCACGGAGGTCGGCATCAAATTTACCCGCAATAATTTTATCCAGCGAAAAAACTTTCTCCGCGTGATTCTGATCAACATCAGAACGCAACATCAGGCGCAGAAAAGGAATTTTCCCGAGCTGACGAATCGAGGAACAAATCCCTTCCGGAAACTTTCGCGATTCGAACCAGTTATCGGAAAAGTAAACCCAGGCCGTTTTTGCGCCGACCGTTTTTTCATACTGCTCGATATCCTGTGGTGAGAAATCATGCTCAGTCGGATCATGTGAATCGGTGCCGACGCCGCCGAAATAGCATCCGTGATAAAGCTTTCCGGCCGGCGGTGGCGCGACCGGTGCGGCATGAACGAGTGCAACCGAAAAAAATATAAGCGCCACCACGACGCACCGATGTCCCATCGGCGCACTGTAGCGGCGGTCTATGACCGCCGAAAGGAGAACTCGAAGAGTCGGCGCTCACAGACCGCCGTCACAGCCGGAGCCGGCGGGGCTGTTCGTGCCTTTTTCTCTCAGCTCGCTGTCGCGTCGCGCAAGTGTTTGATCCGATCGTGCACACTCTTCACCTTTTCGTACTGGCGCGAAATAATTTCGCGGACCGGACTGGTGAGATCCTCGTCGTCCAGCGCTTCTTTGTATTCATGAATCGCCGAATCTTCCCCGCGTTCGCACTCCTCCAGAATGGCGTGATCGTCGTGTTTGGCAATTGCGCCCTTAAGATTGATCCACGACCGATGCAACGCACCGGCGGTGCTGCCGCTGTCCTCCGGTTTGCTTTCGCCTAGCGTCACGGCTTCGCTTTGGAGTTCGCCGACAAAACGCGCACGCTGCAACGAACATTCGTTGAACAAAGTTTTAAGCTCCCGATCTTCCACCGCTTCCGCCGCCTGACGAAAACCTTCCTGTCCGTCCTTCAGCGTTTCGATGAGATCATTAATTGTCGATATGGTTTCCTTTTGTTGTGCCATACTCATGTTTCGCACGCCGTTCGCGATTCGCGTTCATTCTTGCCAGCTCGGCTCGAGTCCGTAGTTTTTTTCATGAATACAAAAGGGAAAGACCTAACGAAGGAACCGCCGCGCAGTCCGAAAACGCGGGTCGGCGGTTACGCCATTCTGGGGCGCACGATCGACAAATGCCGTGCGCTGCTTTGGGGGAACATCGGCGAATACCATTTTGATTGTCCGCTCGACAACATGCTCTTTGGGTTCAAGGGCGTTAAGGGCAACGACTTCAAGGCGTTCGTCGAAACCGGCGCCAGCGATGAGGACATTGCCAAATGGCTCGATCGCAACGGCATTCCGAAAAGCGCAGAAGAAAAGCGAGCCTGGAGTGAGGAGATGCTAAAAGTGAATTATTACGACAACCCGGAGAAGCGCGACTGGTACGTCGAGCAATTGAAACCGCTCGGTCTCGATCCTAGGACGACACCAATGTTCGATTGGCTGGAGACCGACGACAGAGTGAGTTACAAAAAGGCGGCGTAACATTCGCTGATAAACTGCAAAACTGGAGGGGCACGCGTCTGTCGTGCCCCTTATAGCCATCTTCGCAGCGATACTCAGCAGGCCTCGGGATCTCGAGTTGTCATGCGGATCTCTCGCGTCGGATCTCGCAGCCACTCCTTTCGAATTCCATAAAGTCCCGACTTCTGGTTTCGTCAAACCCAAGGCTTTTCCTATGAAAACGAAACGGTAAATTTGACCCGCCAGGGCAGGTTTTGTCGGAGATTACGGCTCGATTACCGGCAAAATGTTTTCCGTTTCGCCGGTATCAATTCCCTTCTGCAAGCGGCTGTGGCTGTGCCGTAGAGGAAATAAATGACAAGTCCGATGACCGAGCCAGACGAAGAAACGGATCCAGGTCTCCAGCGGCAGACTGAACATCAGCGCGAAACACATAATCACTCCGAGAATGGGGAAGACCGGTACCAACGGCACCCGAAAGGGTCGAGGCCGAGTAGGATCTTTCCGGCGAAGGACAATTACTCCCACAACAAACAAGGATGAAGGCAAACAACGTTCCGATATTTGTAAGGTCGGAAAGTGAGCCGATGTCGGTCAACATGGCGACGCCGCCAACGATAATGCCGGTCCAGATGGTGGTGATGTACGGGGTGCGAAAGCGCGGATGGATGCGGGCGAAATATTGTGGCAGCAACCCATCCCGCGCCATGGCCATAAAAATCCGAGGCTGCCCGAGCTGGAAAACCAGCAAGACCGAAGTCATACCGGCCAGCGCGCCGGCGCTGACAAGAGCTTGCGCCCAAGGTTTGGAAGCAAAGGCCGTCGCCACCGCCGCAGAGTCGCCCAGATAGATGGTATATTTTTTGATTCCGGTGAGAACTCCCGACATCAAGACATAAAGAAGGTGCAGATGAAAAGGCTGGCCATCATCCCGATCGGCAGGTCGCGTTGCGGATTTTTCGTTTCTTCCGCAGTAGTCGAGACGGCATCGAACCCAATGTAAGCAAAGAAGACGATCGCGGCTCCGCTCATCACGCCACCAAATCCATTTGGGGACGAACGGATGCCAATTTGTCGGATTAACCATGAAAGAACCAAAAGCGATGAAGAAAACAACGACTGCGACTTTCACAATGACGATAGTGGTATTCGCCCGAGCGCTCTCGCGAATTCCGTAAACCAAAAGAACAGTAACGAGCACGACAATGAAGAAAGCGGGCAGATTAAGCGCAATGGTATGACCCGCTATTACTGGTAGCGTTCGTCGATGAAAAATCTTTGAGCGCGTCTCCGCCGGCGGCAAGGATAGTGACCGCAGTCTGGTAATCGGTTATTGCACCAAAGCGGAAATTTTATATCCGGATCAGACTTCCGCATAATTTGACAAAATAATCCTGACCAACCGACGGCGACTGCCATATTACCGACGGCATATTCGAGGATCAGGTCCCAGCCGATAATCCACGCGACAATTTCACCAAGCGTGGCGTAAGAATAGGTATAGGCCGATCCTGAGACCGGGATCATCGCCGCCAATTCCGCATAACAAAGAGCAGCAAAACCACAGGCAATAGCGGCGACGATAAACGAAAACACAATGGCGGGACCCGCGCCGCGGACGACCGAAGGCAAGCTCGCTATGAGTCATCAAAGCCTGCAGAAAATTGAGAAGCGGTGTTTTCCAGACGGAGGCGGCTATTTGTTCGCCGGCCGCGGCGGTGCCGGTAAGTGCCGAAAATTCCGGTGCCAATGATCGCGCCGATCCCGAGCGCGGTCAGGTCCAGCGCGGTGAGCGAGCGTTTCAATTGGCGCTCGGGCGCCGCGGCCTCCCGCATCAACAGCTCCGGACTTTTGGTTCGAAAAAGTGTACCCATCAGCTAAGACGTTGGTTATTCAGGAAACGCAAAATGGCATCGTGTCACCTCGCCTTTGATTCGGTCAACGTTAACTTTTTGCGCGCCTCTGGGTTTGGCCTGCGATTAGCTACAGAAAGGGCGTATGCCCGATGTGCCTGACTTCTTCTCGCTGGACTGCGTCGCTGGCGTGGTTTTCAGCGCCTTCGGCTTCATCGTCTTCACCTACGGCAAACGGATGAAGTACTGGACACCGATGCTATGCGGCCTCGCCCTCATGTTGTTGCCACTATTTGTGGCCGATCTCGCCCTCCTTGTTAGTAGCGCGATTCTGGGAACAGCCGCGATCGTTTTTCGCCATACCTAGAAACGGGACAAAACGCTGGCGTCGCAGCCACACCGAAGGCATCTGACAATACCGAGTTAAGACAGCCCTCACCCTACCCTCTCCCCGGGGGAGAGGCGCACGCAGTAGCGGCGGTGAGAGACCTCTTAACTCGGTAGCCGACGCCGAGATTTAGATTAGTAGTATTGCAATTTGATTCGGAGTCGACGTGACGGGGTGATTTTTCTAGGGTAGCTCAATGGACGATCAGTCGGACATCATCGCGGCAGAGGCTGCGGTCACGGCTGCGTTGGAGCCGCCGCGGAGACGTTTCTTCTCGCGACGGCGCAAAGCGCAGCCCCCTCCCCTACCCAATTGCGAAAATTGCGGCGCGCCGATGGCTGGACCTTTCTGCGCACAATGCGGCCAGCATGCGGTAGATTACCGCCGCTCCTTTCGCCACGTCATCGGCGATGTCCTCGATTCTTTCCTGAATTGGGACTCGAAGTTCTTCGCGACCATTGCATGGCTCATCACGCGTCCCTGGCATTTGACTAACCAGTTCCTGGCCGGTCGCCGTGTGCGTTATGTGCATCCGTTGCGAGTTTATCTGCTCGTCAGCATCCTCTTTTTCTTTGTCGTCAACTACTGGGCGAAATCGATTCATGCCGATCCAAGCAAACTCTCCGCCGAGGACCGCGCCGATGTTGCCGCTGACCTCAACGATCCCGACATACCGCCCCAGGTGAAGGCCCGCGTCCGGCGCGCGCTCGACGCGAAGGGACCGACACAACCGAAAGCACAAACGTCGCCGTCCCCCGAAACCGCAGTCACACCGCAACCCTCGGTGAGCGCTTCGCCGTCTCCGTCGGTTACGTCACCGTCTCCGTCCGGCGACTTCGGACCATTGGTGCAATTCGACAAACCGCCTTCCGACCCATTCGAGAAATGGCTGGAGCAGCGGGCCAAAGAAAAAATGGGCGAGCACGGCAGCAAGATGGCCCTCTTCATCGCAACGCTGTTCAGCAATCTCCCCTACATGATGCTCTGTTGCATCCCGCTCTTCGCCTTCGTGCTCAAGGTGCTTTACGTGCGCAAACGCATCTTCTACATCGATCATCTTGTTTACGCACTGCACATCCACAGCTTCGCTTATCTTGCCATCATCTTGATCGTGCTGATCACCCTCGGGTTGAATCGAGCGATCCCCGGCATTTTCGCCGGTTGGATCATCGCAGCGCTCTGGATCACCTTCGCTGCACAAATCTTCCTCTCGATTCGCCGCGTTTATCGACAGGGCTGGTTCTTCACCATCTTCAAGTTCTTCGTCGGCGGTTTTGTTTATTTAATCGTGCTTTGCATCGCGCTGGCCGCGACCTTCTTTGTCACGCTCGCGTTGCCAACTTAACTGAGCAAGCGTCTCGCCTCCGCCAAGGCCTTGACGATCTTGTCCACCTCCGGACCGGAACCTTGCGCATTCTCCGGTCGCCCGCCGCCTTTGCCACCAACGATCGGTGCGATTTCCTGAATCAATTTGTTCGCCTGAATTTTTGAGGTGAGTTCTTTGGGCACAACGGCAAGGAGCGCTACACGCCCGTTAGCCGCGCCTGCCAAAAAAATCGGTCCTTTGATTTTCGACTTGAGCGCATCGCCGACGGCTTGAAGCAATTTAGCATCGGCATCCTTGACTTCGGCAACGACGTTGCCTTTCGCCGCGTGCATTGTCGCAAGTTCCTTCGCCATCTCAGCCGCGCGACTCTTCAATTGCGCCTCGCTCGCCTTCGCCCCTTTCTTTTCCCATTCCCGAACATCAGCATCTATTTTCTCCAGATGCGCCGCGCGCGCATCGATCTGTTTCAACATTTCAGTGGTCTCGGCTTTGGTTTCAAAAGCGGGCAATCCAGGAACGTCAGGCTTCTTCCGCGCGATTGCTCCAAACTTCTCCTTCTGGCGCGCAGCTTCTTCCTTAGCCCATGCGCGTGCTGCGTCACCGGCGACCGCTTCGATGCGTCGCGTTCCGGCCGCGATCGCCTCTTCTCTCACGATCCGAAATGGACCGATCTCGCCTGTCGATCTGACATGCGTTCCGCCGCACAATTCCATTGAGTAGCCATTAAGGGCGTGAGGTGCACCCCCGATCTGCAACACACGCACAGTGTCGCCGTATTTCTCACCGAAAAACTGAATGATGTCTTTTCGCTGTTTCGCCTGGGCAAACGGAATTTCCGTCCACGAGACCGGCGCATTTTCAGCGATTTTTTCATTCACCAGTTTCTCGACGTCACGCTTCTGTTCCGGCGTGAGCGGCGCGCTTGAAAAATCGAATGTCAATTTGTCCGGGCCAACGTAGCTCCCTTTCTGTGACGCATCACGCGAGGCCACTTCGTGCAAGGCCCAGTGCAACAAATGTGTCACGGTGTGATGCCCTTGAATCAGTTTGCGCCGATCGGCATCAACTGAGATGCGCACCGC
Organism: uncultured Verrucomicrobiae bacterium; assembly: GCA_963781735.1. Taxonomy (GTDB): domain Bacteria; phylum Verrucomicrobiota; class Verrucomicrobiia; order Chthoniobacterales; family UBA10450; genus AV69. Next base: position 73,675 of record CAWAHI010000010.1, read on the forward strand.
TTCGCCCGGCTCAGGCGCGCGACCTTTGACAAGCGCCGCGCGATGAACAAAGACATCGCCGCGCTTTTGTGTGTCGATAACGCGCAACTGACCAACTTCGGTCCAATCATGCCCCGGGACGTGCAGCAATCCCCGATCGCCGACCTGACCGCCCATCTCGGCATACAAGGGTGTGCGATCGAGAATGATATTGAATTCTTCTGGTTTTTGCCCGGCAAGACCGTTTCGACAACTGATTCGGTCTCAAGAAAATCGTAACCAAGAAATTTCGTCGGCGCGGTTTTCAGCTTGCCTTGCCTCGACACTAATTTCTTCCTTTTTCTGTGCCTTGCGTAGCGCGCGCCCGCTGCTCCTCCATCAATATCTCGAAACTGTCGACATCAACACTCAATCCGCGCTCTCGCGCCATCAGTTCAGTGAGATCAAGCGGGAAACCATACGTGTCGTACAACTCGAACGCGACCCTTCCGGCAATCTTTCTTTCGATAGTCCCGTCTGCCCTTCGCGTGAATGTACCCAGTTCTTCCTTGTTCGTTATCGGGTCTTTTGCAGACATCTTCGAAGCGCTGAACTCCGCCGGGAGCCCTTCGTCTTGGAGAATCAAAGGAAGTTCGTCCACCGCTCGAACGGCTTCTTCGAAGATCTTCGTTCCAGTATCCAGCGTTTTATTGAAAGCATCTTCCTCACGCTTGATTATTTCCTGAATGACAAACTGCTTCGCCCGGACCTCAGGGAAAACGTCGCCCATCGTTTTCGCGAGTACATCCACCAGTTTGAAGAAGAACGGTTCGTGAAAACCTAATGAACGACCATAACGAACCGCACGCCGCAAAATGCGCCGCAAAACGTAACCCCGCCCTTCATTTGAAGGAATAATTCCGTCCGCAATCGCAAAACTGA
>CAWAHI010000011.1:0-90937 GCA_963781735.1 uncultured Verrucomicrobiae bacterium
CGTGTGGGATTCATCGGCGAAATTCGAGCAGCTTGGATGCCCGGTACAGGCATCAGTTAAAGCAAGGACCCAAAACGGACCAGCCAGGTTCAGGTGAGGGGTACCATCATTTCAGGTCGGCTGCCGACTTCAGGATTTTCAAGCTACGCATCAACTCGGGGCTGACGAGTTCGTAGAGCGGGTATTCCACAGCCATGACGACATAAGTGCGCAACTCGAGCGCGCAGGTGAGCGCGACGACGGCAAACAACGCCATGCCACGCCATCGTTGCGCGACGTAATCAACCAGTGTCACCATCTGGCTGAAAGCGAGCAGACACAAGGGGAGATCCCACATATTGGCGTAACGCAGATTCATCCCGTATTTGATGTTGCACATCACCAGGTAGCTCGCGGCAATGAAGACAAGACAGAACCATTCTGCTTTCTTTGTCCGCCGCAGACTAAACATTGACCCGATTGCAAACAGTAATACAACCGGACTAACTAACATTAGGTCGACCAGGTAACGATGCCACGGACCATCGCCAGTGAGGATCGCGTACTTAAGTTCGTAATTCTTACTAACTGAAAGTTGATAAGTTGCGATGAGGGCACTCGCACCGCCGGCCAGCATGCCCAGGATAACGACGCCAAGGAGTGGGCCGATGACAGTGGCGAGGAGCAGTTCACGCGTAACGATGCCGAACCTCAGCCAATAATTGGCTATCAGGAGCGCAATCACAGCGACTCCAACAAAGAAAGCGTTCTCCTTTGTCAGAATCATGGCGGTCAACGCCACGACATAGAGAGCGAGCCAACGCCAATTCCTCGGCGATTTCAGATTTTCCCAGAGTGACCAAAGGACCAGCATGGCCCAGAAAGTAAAAAACCCGTCCACCAGGGCGTGCTGCGACATGTGCAATTGGGTCGGCGCAAAGGCCATCAAGGCTCCGACGCCCAGGGCGGGACGAGGTCCGCCGAGGCGACCGGCGAATATCGCCGCCAGCAGAAGGGTGAGGATGCTGAATACAGAGGAGACGGTTTTGAGACAGTTGAGCGTTTCGGTCCCAAATACTTCGTGCCAGAGATAGGCAAAGAAAATATAGAGAAAACGCACCGGGGGCAGAATTGACCCGGTTAATGTCTGTTGCTTCTCCCGATAGCGCTCGATAATCTCCGGATAGGAAATCAGTCCAAAACGAATCAGTTTGTCGGTGTAATCGCGGTAGAGTCCTTCATCGAAGCCTAACTGCTGGCTGGCTGGCTGTGGATGGAGCACCACCAGTCTTTGGAGCGGGCCGTCGGGTTTCTGAAAAAGCAAGGGCGGCAGTCGCAAAAAAATGCCAACTAGCAGAACGAACGCTAGCGCGACGAATTGTGAGTTAAACAAACGGGAAGTGGACATTCGGCCAGCGGGCTTGCGGAGATGTAAAGGGACTCACCGTTGTGAGCAAATTCCAATCCTGTAAGGCACCTCGATCACTGCCAGCCATCGACTACCATCAACGGCACATTTTCAAGCTCGTTGACAGGGCTTGTCGACGGCAAAGGCACAGTCTGGCCGTGCTCACCGTGGGCGCGCACGAATGCACTAAGCTGCTCTAACCATGATCGGTTATAGGCCCTGTTATCCCAGCCGCTGGTTGGATCGGGTGCAGGCGAGAGAAAGCGAGGCACATCGTTTTCTTGCAGCTGGGTAAGGCCGCCAACGAACCAAACCCGATTTCCAGCCGCGAGCCCTCGTTGAACTTCTTCCAGCACATCATCGATCGGATGCGGCGAAACCATTTTCTCGCGAAATAGGTCATAGCGATGGAAGCGCAAGTCGGCAATTTTGGGCAATGTAATCCACCGCGCCGCGCCCTTGTAATAGCGATTAAATGAAATGCCATATTGCCACGGCGCGACGACGATTAGATCCACCGGTTTGGCAAGTTCCGTCACTCTCTTCGCAACGACGTCTATATTCGACTGCCTTTCGATTATTTTCGGCCAGACATAAAATGGCAGAATCGCTAAGGCCGCGAGCGCGAACAGGAGCCGGGAAAGCCGTATCCATTTGAAGCTAAGAAGCCTGGCTGCGAGGCCGTCAAGCGAGACGGCGAGGATTGACAGGAGCGCAAGAAAATACCACGGCCGCGCCAAATAATTGAGCAGGTGCAGGAACAAATAGTAACCGACCGTTGCGATTACCGGCACCAGCATCAAATATAACAGGATTTCCCATTCCGGTGTAGGCCGTCCTCGGCGAAGATGATATAGGCGCAGAGTTGCTGCGGAGAGCAAAACCAGAAATGCGATCGCCCAACAAGGTGCAAATGCCGAGCGGGGATCACCCGTCGCAAGGATAAACTGTTTCGACAGGCTCCGAAATGTAAGTGGAGACTCGGCTACGATACTCCAGAGGCTGCCACTGGTATAGGCATTGAGATACGGCAGGAAGGAAATCCCGCACAGGGCGAGAATGGCGAGAAAAATCGCCATATTTCTGGCGTCACGGCGCAGCAAGCAAATGACAGTAACGGAGATGGTCAGAGCGAACACAAGAACGAGATTGTGAACGAGGCATTGAACGGCAGCGATTGATAACAGAACAGCGGCGACCATCGTTGCGGGCGAAGGTTTCCCTAACAAGGCAGCAAACAATCCGAAAACCAGGATAACGAAGACTGAGCCAAGGCCGTATCCACGAATCGTTAGTCCCCAAATTAGAAACGTGGTATTCAGACCGAGTAACGAAAGCGAAATGATCGGCAATCCGTCTCCCGCACACCTGGCGCTGAGCCACAAGGCGCACACAAGTGCCGAACCGACGGCAGCGCCAAATACTCGTAATGAACTATCGGTGTCGCCAAACAAATTGGTGTAGCCGCGAATCAGAATCGGAAAGGGGATGGGAAAAGCTTCGTGTTGAAAGTTACGGGTAATGTCGGAAACGTCCGGCATTCTTGCCAATTGCACGACGGCGCATTCGTCTCGCCACAACGCTCCCGCGTGATTCACGCGGACCGCTATCAAAAAAAGGACCATTAGCGAAAGCAGAACTGCTACGATCCATTCGACTCGTCTCAGTTGATCGAGTCGTGTCGACGAAATCATTTCTCGATCTGTTCCCTTAACTCTTTGAACTCCGGCTGGTCCGGCTTCAGGGCCAGGGCGCGGTCGATCTCGGCGCGTGCATTGCCGTTCTGGCCCTTCGCGATCAAGGTTTTCGCAAGAAGAAAGTGTGTCTTGGGGTTGCGCCCATCGATCGCGAGGGCTTCACGAAATCGCTGTTCGGCCACTTCCGGCTGACCATTCTCGAGGGCGAGAACACCCAGATTATTGATCGCGCCGCGATGGCGTGGATCAAGACGCAAAGTCGTGAGATACAACGATGAGGCTGCTGAGGTGTCGTTTTGTGCAAGCTTCAGATTGCCGAGAGCAAAGTTGGTCTCGGCATTATCGGGAACATAAGCACGCGCCAGCTCGAGCTTTCGTTCCGCCAGCGACAGGTTGCCCGATTCGAGGGCCTGCCAGCCACTATTATAGGCGTCGAGCGCCCACAGGGAGAGCCCGCGCTGCGGCCAGGAAACAAAGAGGGTCGAAACCATTAACAACATGGCGTAGGAAAGGACGGGACGAACATTGCCAGCAGCGAGATTGCTAAAAAGCGTGACCAGCCCGAATGCGGCAAAGACAGCCAGTCCGGGGACAATAGGCAGCCGATAGCGTTCCGTCGTGAACACTGGCAATAGGGCCAGCATCTGGAGGAAAATCGCGCCGGTGATCCAGCGCCCAAGCCGCGCGGTATTCCACGTCAGAATCATTGCCGGCAGTGCCAAGGCAGCGAGCAGCCCGAAATAAATCCCTGGGAACGTCACACCTTGCTCACGCATGTTGGTAATGATGCTGAGATCGTCATACTGAAACGCGCTCCAAAAATTGCGGAGCTTGAGACCGAGCAGTCGCAGCCATGCCAGCGGATGGTCTGCAATGTAGTCACGTGCTTTTGCCGACCAATATTGTGACACCTCTCCGCGTTTCAGCGGGTGACCGGCGACCGATTCCGCGACGTCAATTGAATCCTGTAACATGGCGGCCTGGCCGGCGCGGAGCCCAGGTGGAAAACGCGGGTAACCGTTCGCGTCAGGATTATTTCCGATCCAGAAATTGATGCCGCTGTGTGCAGACAAGAAAACGCGGTCCCGCGCAATGAAATAGTTGTGCAACCAACACGGCGATGTCCCGATTGCGATGCCGAGCAAAACCAGGGCGCAGCCAACAATGCGGAAGTGCGAACGAGCCGGAATCGCCGGTTTGAGTCCGATTGCGCAAACTAACAATGGAATCAAAAACAAAATGGTTGCGATTGCGGTTGCGGTGAGACCGACAAGCAGGCCAAGTAACAGTGCTTCCCACCAGTCTGGGGCACTCTGGCTTTTGATGATGCGCCATAGGATGAACCAGAAGACGAAGATAAACCACGCTGTCGGCATCAGGACTGCGGCATAGGTCTGCGCGGGGACGCAAAAGGCCCACGCTGCGGCTGCCATCAAACCGGCGATTTGGCCGCGGCGTCCGTTAGGTTGGGGAGCAAGGGCAACGCTTATCTTATAGAGAAGCAGTGCCGTTCCGGCGTCCAACAGAGCTTGCAAAAGTTCTGGGACGTACGGGCCGTAACCGCAAAGTTTATAGAGGCCGGCTAGCAGGTAGGCGTATCCCGGCAGGCCATAAAAGGCGTGATGATCGGTAAGCTGCCCACCCACAACCTTTTGAGCCCAATCGTCGTAAAAGTGCATGTCTCCGCGTGTCGGCAATAGGAACGCCGAGCCTGCCAGCCGCCCAAGGACAAAAAGCCGAACGAGCAAAACAGCAGCGAACACGTAATGCACAGGTTGGAGACGCAATCGCGAGAATAGCTTGGGCATGGTCAGGTCACGATCAGGGTCGGTCGGCAGGGTCGCCTACTCCTACTTTTAGGTCCACAGCCAGAATCAAGCCCAGGAAACAGTCAGTCTAAGGAGGGCTTGGCCGCGTTTTCTAGAAATTCTAAGCCGCCGGGCAAATTGGCACTGAGAGTGCTCCTTAGGACGGTCTTCCGGGGCGGGTGCCTCGGAGCGCAATCAAACAAACATAAAGAACAGAAAGCAGTTTAACACAATGTTTAATAAACTTAATAGTCGCCGCGGGGGCTTCACCCTCGTGGAAATCATGATCGTTGTCGCGATCATCGCGCTCTTGGCCGCGATCGCGGTGCCCGGATTTCTCCGTGCCCGTAAACGTTCCCAAGCCAGCCGAATCCTCAACGATCTGCGTATGATCGACGCCGCAGTTGACCAGTACGCCATCGAAACCAACCGCAGCACCGGTAACACGGTCGAATACCGCGGACTGGACGAGCTACCTGAAGAAGGATTCGATCCTGTATAACACAGGCGCGAACCTCTTCGGCACCGCTTACGGTGCGCAGACGGTCGATACCATTCCTCAGGTGACCTCGGCTGACTACGCCGTTTTGTCGGACGTCGCCAGCACCGGTTTTTGGTCGCCTTACGGTCCGTAGTCGAAATCTGACGATTCATTCGCCTGCCATTCCCCCGCAAAAGGAGTGGCAGGGAATGAGTTGTGAGATCGCAGCCGGAAGCCGCGCCTATCGCAACCCAAACACAAACAAACACTAAACCAACGCAATAAAAAGATAATGTTAACAAAATTGAATCGAAAACATGCCGGCTTCACGCTGGTGGAAATCATGATCGTGGTCGCAATCATCGCATTGCTGGCCGCGATAGCCGTTCCTGGATTCCTGCGCGCGCGCAAACGCTCTCAGGCTTCCAAGATCCTTAACGATCTACGTATGATCGACGCTGCTTGCGACCAGTACGCAATTGAAACCAATCGCACCACCGGTAACATGGTCGGGACCACCGATTGGACCAAGTACTTGAAGCAAGGTAGCATCCTGTATAACACAGGCGCGAACCTCTTCGGCACCGCTTACGGTGCGCAGACGGTCGATACCATTCCTCAGGTGCCTTCGGGTGACTACGCCGTGTTGTCGGACGTCGCCAGCACGGGCTTCTGGTCGCCTTACGGCCCCTAGTAGCCAATAGGAGTTCTAAAACTTCCGGGCGTCCTCTCGTTCAAATCGGGAGGACGCTCGTTTGTTTAGAAATGCAGCTTCTCTCTCGCAACCCTGCTCATGAGTCAGATTCCGACTAAGGTGCCGTCTGCCCCCAGTTTTCGCGCGCAGCTTATCGCTTTTTGCGGCAAGCAGTGGCCGCGCTATTTTTTTCTCGGAGCCATCGGCTTCCTCGTCCGCTTGCCCGCGGTCCAGGGACCGCCGATATGGGACGATATATTCCTCACGCGAGACAATCCATTCATCAAAAGCCCGCTGCTCGCGCTCGAAGCATTCCGCCACTATCTCTTTCTCGACTCCTATACGGGTCATTACCGGCCGGTGCAGAATCTTTCCTACATGGTCGATTACTTTTTCTGGAACACCGACGCAGCCGGTTTTCATCTTAGCAACATTTTCCTGCACGTCGGCGCTGGCTTGTTGCTCTACCGGTTACTCACACTGCTTTTTCGCTCTGAGCGGTGGCCTTTGGAATAATCGCGATTTTCACAGACTCGATGGCGGCGCAATTGTGGCCTTCCTTATCTCCGGTCTCTGGATGGTGCACCCCGTACATTCCGCCGCCGTGGATTACATTTCGGGACGGGCCGACAGCCTCGCCTTTCTTTTTTCTGCGGGCGCATGGTTGCTCGTCTTACGCGGCCGAGGCGTTAATTCTCGCTGGCTAAAAGGTGGCCTTTATTTCGCAGCCGCGTTGAGCGGCCTTCTTGGGCTCTGCTCGCGTGAAATCGCCTGCATTTGGATATTCGTATTTCTCGTTCACACCCTCGCCTTCGCTCCAGACATGCGTAGAAGAGCCAAGATCTTCAGCGTGATTTGCTGCGCGCTGGTCCTTTCCGCATACGCCGGATTGCGCCGGCTTCCACCTGTCCGGTCGGACAACCCTTTTATCGAAGACTGGTCGCCCAGTGTTCGCGCCACGTTAATGCTACGGGCGCTTGGCGACTACGGCCGGCTCATGGTTTTCCCTGCCAACCTCCACATGGAGCGCAGCATCTTTGATCCCGATAACTACCTCGACCGCGAAAGCTGGCGTCGATCAGCTGCGTCCGAATACTTGTCGATTATTGGTCTGATCGTCCTGGCTGGGTTCGCTTATGGCTGCGCAAAGCCTGGAAATGGCAGACGTCTGCGAATTCTGGGCGCGATCTGGTTTTTCGCCGCCTATTTGCCGGTCTCGAACATTGTGCAGCTCAACGCCACAGTCGCGGAGCATTGGCTTTATCTGCCGAGCGTCGGCTTTTTGATTTTTCTCGCCGGTTGCGGCTTGGATTTGCCGCGACCGATCCCGACGTGCTTTGGCCACGACCGCGCTTTTCGCAATTTTCGCATTAAGTGTGCGCAGTGCCATCCGCAGCAGTGACTGGAGCGATCAGGAAAAGTTTTACAAGCGCACGCTAGCGGCGGGCGGCACAAGTTCGCGGGTGAGCGTAAACCTGGCGCAGATTTATGCTAACCGTGGCGAGTATGCTGTCGCCGAAAAAATGTTGCGCCAAGTTCTCGAAAGCACCCCGGACTACCCCATCGCACGAAATAATCTCGCCAGTGTTCTCATGCACGAGGGAAAGAACGCTGAAAGCGAATCGTTACTTGCCTGCAGCGCCAAAGAAGCAAGGGAGCGGGCAGCCGGTTCCCCCGTACCTGGATCGCAGCTCTTAATCTCGCTGCCATGCGTTCACAGCCAGCGACGATTCCGGAGCCATTGCGATTCTTGAACGCGCACACGCCGACTATCCCTGGGTATGGGATTTGGTCAGTCTTGAGTCGGAGTTGGTGCGGCGAACACAGGGCCCGCTTCCGGCGCTCCGTCTCGTAGAAAATTACGTCGATGAAAATTGGTGGCACCATGCCGCCTGGCTGGCGGAAGGCCGACTCTATGCGGAGAACAATGACGTTACGCAATCCACCCGCGCCCTCCGCTATGCTGCTATGCTCGACGTCCACGATGTCAATGCTTTGGATTTGCTCGCTCGCAATTTCCGCTACGTGAAGGCCGGCTCGATGACGCGCATTGCAACCCAACGCCGCGCCGTCGCGCGCCAGCCCTACGAGCCACGACAATATCTGATGCTGGCTGAAATCCTGGATAAAATGGGGCGCACCACCGAAGCACAAAAAGCGCGCGATAAAGTTGCGCGACTTGCAAGCGATGGCAGCCTCGCAGCGGATCGCGGCCAATTAAATTCAATTTGGCGCGGCTGCCTGCATCAGCCACTCTTGTCCGGCGATGCCGGTGCGAATTTACCGCGATAAACAGATCAGACTCGACGCTCTGCGCGGCAAAATTTGCGGAGTAATCGGCTTTGGCTCGCAAGGTCACGCGCACGCGCTCAGTCTTCGTGACAACGGATTCAATGTTGTTGTTGGGTTGCGCCGAAATAGCAAAAGGCGGAGACTCGCGCGTGCTCACCACTTGCCGGTCTTGGGTTTGCCGGAGGCGGTCGAGCGATCGGATATCATTTTCCTAGCGTTACCGGACACGACGATGCCAGTCGTTTTTCGGAGACAAATTGCGCCTCACTTGCGCGCCGGACAGACCCTTCTCTTTGCTCACGGGTTTACTGTAGTTTACAAAACGGTCGTCCCGCCGCCGAATGTGAATGTCGTAATGGTCGCCCCCAAGGGCCTCGGGGAAATGGTACGCCGCGAGTTCGTGGCAGGTCGCGGTGTCCCAGCTTTGGTCGCGGTTGAGCATGATTTCACGGGACAGGCGCGCGCGATTGCGTTTGCTTGGGCTAAAGCAATCGGCTGCGCGCGTGCCGGCGTGATTGAAACCACGTTCCGTGAGGAAACTGAAACCGACCTGTTTGGGGAGCAGGCCGTGTTATGTGGTGGAACAACCGCGCTGATTCACGCCGCCTTCGAGACGTTAGTTCGGGCCGGTTACGCCCCGGAGCTCGCCTATTTCGAATGCCTGCACGAACTCAAATTTATCGTCGACATGATCCACGAAGTCGGGATCGCGGGTATGCGTGACTTGATTTCCGATACCGCAAAGTGGGGGGACCTGACTGTTGGCCCAAAAATTGTGGATCAACAGACCAACAAAAACATGCGCGCGGCTCTCGAGAAAATCCGAAGTGGAAAGTTCGCGCGCGAATTCATTCGCGAGATGGAGACTGGGCAGCAGCGCTATCGCGCCCTGTTGCAACAGGGACGGCGGCAGCCCATCGAAAAGACCGGGCGACGCTTGCGAGCGTTAATGAACTGGCGAAAAAAATAAATAACCCGCCCCGCGCTCTGCATGAGCGCGTTGCCGCGGCGAAACTAATTCCTGCCGCTATTCGTGATTCCCGGCGATAACCATCGGGACCACGGTCGTTGGGATTGGGCCGGCCACCCGCTCGATTGGCTGGGGAATGCCCGAACTCGAGATGAAGATGTAGACCTGCTTTTTGAAGGCGGCTCGTTGCGCCTCACTTTGCGCTTTGGTCGCCGACGCTTTCGTCGGTACCACTACATTCTTACTCGGATCAGCAAAGGCCGATGCGCAAAACGCCAGCGCGATCAACGCGACGCCGCATCGCCCCATCCAACCGGCCAGGCGGGGAAGCCCGAACCATGTTTTCATACAGAAATTATGCACTGCTTTGGGGCGCAATACAACAGCAAAAACAGCCAATTTTCTTGCTATTATTGCCAAAGAAAATGCTCCAGCCGCAGTTGGCCCAGCCGGGCATTAGCTTCTTCACTCCGCGGTCCGTGGGCCGCCGCCAGTTTTTCGTAAATTACGGCCGCTGCCTCCCACTTTTGTTGTTCCTCCAGCAAGCGCGCGGCGTTGAATCCCGCTTTGTAAAACCAAAAGAATTCCGGCGGTTTATCAGGCGAAGGATTGAACTCGAGAATACGGTAGAAGGTCGCCAGCGCGCCTTCCCGGTCCGACCCTTTTTCGAGACAAACGCCCTTTTTGAATAAAGCCTGGTTTCGCCAGTGCGGCTGGTTCGCCGCTTCGTTCGCGAGTTGATCGTAAATCCCGACCGCACGCTGCAGATTTGCTAGATCCGCATTCGCCTGTTCAAAAAAAATGTCAGCTTTCCCGCATAGCGCTTCGCGTTTTTCCATGCCGCGCGCGTCTCCTTTCAAAACCTCGTCATACAGCGCCTGGGCATCCTGCCATTTACCCAATCGGCGTTCGATCGCGGCTTGTTCGTTGCGCGCGGCCCACCTGAAATCACCGTTAATGGTCACGACCTGCGTCAGCAATTCCAGAGCGTGATCGAGTGAGTGGCTGGCCATGCTCGCCATGGCCGATTGCGCGGCCAGAAAGAGGGCTTGTTCGGTAAAGGACGATTTTGGGTTCTCCTGCGCAAGAGTTTCGAATTCGGTCTGTGCGCTGGCAAAATCCTGTCTGCGAAAATGCGATTCGGCCAGTTTCAAACGCACCTCCCCTACCAGTGGCGAAAGCGGATGAGTTCGCAGAAAATCGCGGGCCGATGCGATGACACGATCGCTGTCTGCTCCACGCGCGTCCGCCAGCCAGACAGCAAGGTAGTCGCCGCGTTCGACGGCAAGTTCTGTGGGATGCGCCTCACGCGCCGCCGCCAAATCTTTTTCGGCCTCATCCAGCCGCGGCGGAGTGGCATGATACGCGATCTCCGCCAACGCTATCTGCGCTTCGGAAACGCGCGGATGACCGGGTGCGCGGCGGACAAAATCCCGGAGTAATGCTGCCGCATCTTTTTGGCCGCGTTGAGCTGCGGCCAGCGCCTGTTCCAACGAAACCTCTGCTGCGTCATCAGATCGACCCCGGCTGATTAGCTCTGCCTTATCGCGTTCCGTTTTCGTTTTATCCTCCGCCTGAAGCGACGCCAGCGAAGCGTTCACTAGGGCTACCGGTGCAATCGCGGAGCGATCGTTTTCCAAAATCTCGAAACGGCTCGCCGCATCCCGAAATTTCAGCGCTGCATACATGGCGCGGCCCGATTCGAAATCGATTTGCTCGCGCACCTGCGGCGCTGGATTCGTCTTTTCCGCTTCACCGAGGATAGTGAGCGCATCAGCGATCTTTCCCGCCTCGATTTGCAGGCGTGCAAATTGCAGGAGCGCGGGGGCAAGGGCCGCCGCCACCGGTGTTGCACCCCGAATCTGCTCGAACTGTCGCATCGCTTCTTCGCGACGACCTGCCCGCAGATCGATTTGGGCAAGATACCAACGCGCGAACCCGCGCCTTGGTTGCATCGGATCCCGCGCCCATTTTTCGAGCTCATTGCGCGGCGCCTTCCGCTCTGCCCGGTAAACCTGGTCCAGCTTGGCGAAGACTTGCGGCACCGCCGGATCATTCGGATGGCGTTCAATAAAATCCTCCAGGTAATCATCGCCCGCCTCCGGCGTGTTCAGCTGCAAATGGGCGTCCGCTATAGCAAAGAGCGCCGCAATCACCGTTTCGCGCGATTCACCTTCCGGTTTCTTCACCAGCGAATCGAGCAATCCGATCGCCCTTTCCGGCTTTTGATTGAGCAACTCCAGGCGTGCATGCAAGAGACGTTTTTGCCGTTTATCGCGTACGATTTTGGTCTGCGTCCCGTCGAGAAGGCGCCGGGCCATGCCACCGTCTTGTTTAGCGATAAACAATTCAGCTTCCCGCAAACGCGCAGGCACACCAAAGCGTGGATCGTTTTCGAGGCTGCGATATGCGTTGATTGCCTCATCGGTTCGATCGAGCCCGCGCAGCATTTCCGCAGTCCCGAATGCGGCCGCAGCACGTTGCAGATCGTTGCTCTGCGCAACCTCGCGATACAATGGCAGCGCCTCGTCGTGCCGATTCAATCCTGCAAATGCTTGAGCTCGGAGAAATTTCCCGCTTGTTGAGTCGCGCAAAAACGGCTCTTCCAGAAGGTGGAGCGCCTCCGTCGGGCGCTGCGCCGCGATCAAAGCCTCAGCCAGTTTCTCTGTGGCCTTCATCTTGTCTGCGCCATTCAGTCTGGCGGTCAGCTTCCGGAGCTGGTAAACTGCTACTTCCGGCACTCCTTCATCAATAGGTCGCGCCGCTTCTGCAATTTCGTTGGTGCGCTCCGCAAACGCCAGCCCCGTGAATGCAATCATCCCGACACAAACTGCGCCGGCCAGCGTTCGTGAGAGATTCATCGTAAAAGCGGCCGCAGGAACTCTCCGGTATAGCTGCCCGCAACCTGTGCAACCTTCTCCGGCGGACCGGCGGCAATGATTCGGCCACCGCGTTCCCCGCCTTCCGGTCCGAGATCGATCAACCAATCGGCGCATTTAATTACTTCGAGATTATGCTCGATCACCACCAGCGTGTTGCCGGCGTCACGCAGCTTCATCAGCACGCGCAATAAATTTTCAATGTCGGCAAAATGCAAACCACTGGTTGGCTCATCCAGAATGTAAAACGTGCGTCCGGTCGCTTTCTTGGCCAGCTCGGCTGCGAGTTTTACGCGTTGCGCTTCACCACCGGAAAGCGTCGTCGCGGGCTGCCCCAGCCGCAAATAACCGAGCCCAACATCCAGCATCGCGTTCAATTTGTCAGACACGCTTGGAACATTTCGAAAAAAACGCGCCGCTTCGTCCACCGTCAGATCGAGCACATCGGCGATGTTCTTTCCTTTGTAAGTAATCTCCAGCGTCTCACGATTGTAGCGTCGCCCGTGACACACTTCGCACTCGACATAAACGTCGGGCAAAAAATGCATCTCGATCTTGATCAATCCGCCGCCTTCGCAATTCTCGCAGCGACCGCCTTTGACGTTAAAACTGAAACGTCCGGCATCATAGCCACGCACTCTGGCGGCGGGAAGTTGCGCGAACAACTCCCGAATGGGGGTGAACGCGCCGCTGTAAGTGATCGGATTTGATCGCGGGGTGCGCCCAATCGCACTCTGGTCAATGACGATGGCTTTGTCGATCTGATCGACCCCGCGCAGACCACGAAACGCCCCCGGCTTTTCCTTTGCGTTGTAGAAATGACGAAATAATGCCCGCCGCAAAATGTCGTCCACCAAAGTGGACTTCCCGCTGCCGGAGACGCCAGTCACACAAATGAAGCATCCGAGGGGGAAAGAGGCGCTGACATTCTTGAGATTATTTTCGCTCGCCCCAAGAATCGTTAGCCAACCTTCCTGCAGCGGCGGTCTGTTACTGCCGTGGTCATTTGAACGCGGTGCCACGCGATGTTTTGGCACTGCGATTCGAGCCCGACCGGAAAGGTATTCGGCAGTAATCGAACGTTTCGCACTAAGAATTTCGCCCAGCGTCCCCTGCGCGACGATTTCACCGCCGCGCGGGCCCGCCCCCGGTCCGAGATCGATAATGTGATCGGCCGCGCGAATAGTTTCTTCGTCATGTTCGACCACGATGATGGAATTTCCGAGATCGCGTAAGCGATTGAGCGTCCGGAGTAGGCGGATGTTGTCCCGTTGATGCAACCCGATGCTTGGTTCGTCGAGAACATAAAGGACTCCAGCCAGCCCCGAACCGATTTGCGTCGCGAGACGAATGCGCTGTGCTTCGCCGCCACTGAGCGTCCCGCTCTCGCGATCGAGCGTGAGATAGCCCAGCCCGACTTCAAGCAAGAACTGCAAACGCGATTGGATTTCCCGCACCACTTCCGAAGCGATCTGCTTTTGCTGGCTGGAGAGCTCGATCTTGGAAATGAAGTCGACCGCGTCCTCGACCGTCAGCTCGGTGAATTGATGAATGTTGAGCTCGCATTCCTCCTGTAGCCGTCGCCCGGTAAGCGATGCCATGCCATCGTAATCGTCGCCTAAGGCAACGTTTCGCACAGCGAAGCGACTACAGATTGTCACTGCCAAAATTTCGGGACGCAGGCGCGCACCGCGACAAACCTTGCATGGCTCTCGTGTCATGAAAGACCGGATGCGATTGCGAGTAAATTCGCTTTCGGTTTCCTCGTAGAGCCGCTGCATTTGCGGCACCAAACCTTCAAAAGGCTTGCTAACCTTTTCTCCATTGCTGCCAACCTTGATTTCGATCGGCGTGTCACCCGTCCCGAAGTAAAGTGCACTCTTAAAATTGTCCGGCAGATCCGTGAACGGCACTTCTTCGTCGACACGAAAATGTTTCACCAGCGCCCCTTGCAATTTTTTGTAATAAGCCTGCATCCGCTTCGGCCCTCGTCGCCACGGCGTGATCACGCCTTCCGCGATTGATTTCTCCGGCTCAGAAATCATCAACTCCGGATCAACCACCAGCTGCGTGCCTAACCCATGGCATGCCGGGCAAGCACCGAAGTGGCTGTTGAAGGAAAAATGTTTCGGAGTGAGCTCACCCAACGTGAAGCCGCTATCCGCATTTCCGTAGTCCGTCGAGTAGCGGTCGGCTTCCCAGGCTGCCGCTGCAGTGTTAGATCTATAATTACTTCGTTGCTCCGTTACTCCATCGCGTTGCTGCCGCAGGACAACAACGCGGTTTCCACCCCATTTCAGCGCGGTGTCGATGGAATCCGCTAGCCGCACCCGCACTCCATCTCGAATAATCAACCGATCCACCACCGCTTCGATCGTGTGTGACTCGGTCTTCTTTAATCGAATCGGCTCCGACCGGCCGAGCTCGATGATCTCGCCATCGACGCGGGCGCGGACGAACCCTTCGCGCCGCAATTTCTCGATCACATCGCGGAACTCGCCCCGCTCGTTCACCACGATTGGCGCGAGCACCACAATTTTCGTTTCTGGGGGATAGTCCAGGATTTGATCGACAATTTGCTGCGGCGTCTGGCGGACGAGTGGTTTTCCGGTGACCGGATCATGCGGCTGGCCAACTGCGGAAAACAGGACTCGTAGATAATCGTAAATCTCCGTAGTCGTGGCAATTGTAGACCGCGGATTGGCCCCGGCACTCCGCTGTTCGATGGCAATCGCCGGCGATAATCCCTCGATGAAATCGACGTCCGGTTTTTCCATTTTATCCAGGAATTGGCGCGCGTACGCCGAGAGGCTTTCGACATAACGGCGCTGGCCCTCGGCGTAGAGGGTGTCAAAGGCGAGGGACGACTTCCCCGACCCGCTCAGGCCGGTGACAACCACCAGTTTCTCCCTCGGAATCTCAACATTGAGATTCTTGAGATTATGCTGGCGTGCCCCAACGATTTTGATAACTTGCGCAGGCATTCGGACGACGGATGTCGAACCTTTAAGTCAAGCACAAGGCTTGCTTTTCTCTACTGAAATCGACGCGCTATGAGTGAAAAGACCATTTCTCATACAGAGCTGAAAGAGCTCCAGGCTAAATACAGCGAAATCAAACACTCGGTAAACAACGCTCTGGCGGTCATGATGGCGCTTTCCGAAATGTCGCAGCGGCGTCCGGATTATGCGGAAAAGCTGGCCTCCACCGTCCTGACCAAGGCGCCCCAGATCGTTTCCAGCCTGCAGGAATTCACTGAAGCTTTGAACGAGAAAGTCGGACCTAGGACGGAAGGCTTACCGACGACCCTCGCGTAATCTGAGTTTTATCGCTGTCGCCATCACGGAGACAGGATTTTCAGGATTATGCGGAGACTATCAGAAACGGGACTGATCTAGTGAATCCAATCCTGTAAATCCTGTCTGTTTTCAACCGGCACCGAAGTGCTAGAATTGGCGGTCGTGAGCACGGCCCCGAGCAAAAAAGTTCTCGTCGTTGAAGACGAAGCGGACGTCGTCGAGATGCTGGTTCGTGCCTTCAAGCGCACCGCCGGGTTTAACGTCATTACCGCGGAGGATGGTGCCATCGGTCTCCGCCGGGCGCGTCAAGAATCACCGGTGCTGGTCATCCTCGACCTGATGCTGCCGAAAATGCCCGGCCTCGAAGTTTGCAAAATTCTTAAGGGCGACTCGCTCACCCGGCACATTCCCATTCTCATGCTCACCGCTAAGGCGGAGGAAATCGATCGCATCGTCGGCTTGGAACTGGGCGCCGATGACTACGTTTCGAAACCGTTCTCGCCACGCGAAGTGGTCTTGCGCGCTCAGGCAATTTTGCGCCGAGGCGAAGCCCCGGACGAAACGCAATCGTTTACTGCCGGACCGATCCAAATCGACGGCCTGCGCCATCACGTCTCGGTAAACGGCAGAGTCGTTCATCTCACCAGCCTCGAGTACAAATTGCTGCGCACGCTGGTGCAGCGGCGCGGCCGCGTGCAGGAACGCGATCGGCTGCTCAGCGACGTCTGGGGTTACGAAAGTGTGATCGATACTCGCACGGTTGATACTCACGTCCGACGATTACGCGAGAAGTTGGGCAGGGCGGGGGACGCGATCGAGACCGTCCGTGGTTTCGGGTATCGTTTGCGCGAAGGTTGATCGCGCATGCATTGGTGGGTTCTTGGAATCGCATTGCTCATTGTCGTCGTCGCCGCCGCTTTTTTGGTGTACTACTTGTGCCTGCGCCCGTGGCGGGAGCTGGAACATCTTCTAACGAGAATTGGACACGGCGAACAACCGCCCACATTTCTCCTGGGCGGAATGGCACAAGCCCGCCGGGTCGGGCTGGCCCTGGAGCAACTCCTAGTCCGCCAACGCGAACTCGACCGCCAGGTCACGAAAGACGCCGCCGAAGTCCGTGCCGTCCTGGCCGCGCTCACCAATGGTTTGCTGGTCGTCGATTCCAGTCAGCACATCTCCATCTGCAATCCCGCTTTTGAGAAACTGTACGACCAATCGCGTATCGCGGCCGGAACGCCCCTGCTCGACGTCATTCGTGATAGTGACGTGATTGAGCCAATCCGGGCCGCCCTCGAAGGGGACAAACCGCGAATGACCGAGGTTCTGGCTCCGGATCGCAAGAGACATCTGCAGGTCACCGCCGTGCCCATCGCTGGACAGGATGGGAAGCCTAGTGGCGTTGTCGCCTTATTCCAGGATATCTCGCGGCTAAAACAGGCTGACGAGATCCGACGCGATTTCGTCGCCAACGTTTCGCACGAATTACGAACGCCCCTTTCAATTTTTCAGGGCAATCTCGAAACCTTACTCGAAGGCGGGGACCTCGATGAAAACGAGACTCGCCACATTTACGACGTGCTAAAGCGCCATTCCGATCGGCTTACCTTGTTGGTCAACGACTTGCTCAGCCTGGCCCGGCTCGAATCCAAGGAAGTAAATTTGCAGGTCAGCGAAATCAATCTGCGCGACTTTCTGGAAGAAGTGACGCGAGACTGGTCGAAGCGTTTGGCTGCAAAAAATCTCCGGCTTGAGTTGCAGGTTCCCGACAACTTCCCCGTCCTGCGCGCCGATGAAAGGCGGCTGGAGGAAGTCGTGCACAACTTGCTCGATAACGCAGTGAAATACTCACATCAGAACGGCCGAATTTTTATCGAGGGCGGCGCCCCGGATCAGGAGGTTGTCCTCTCCGTTTCCGACCAGGGCGTAGGCATCGCGCCAGCCGATTTGCCCCGCATTTTTGAACGCTTTTATCGCGCTGATCGCGCTCGCAGCCGTGAGCTCGGCGGCACCGGTCTCGGCCTATCCATCGTCAAACATATAGCGCAGCTCCATGGTGGCCGGGTAGAAGCCGAAAGCACCCCCGGCCAAGGCACGACCATTCGCGTCATTCTGCCGAATCGCGCGGCAGAATAATGGAGGGCGCGCCTCTGCGCGTGCGCTTCGGCCGTCTCGCCCATATGCCGGATAGATCATAAGAGACTCACCGGCATTTTGTAACGCAATCGTAACATTTCGGAATTTGCCGGTAACCTTGCTGAAGCGGCATGATTGAAGGGTGGCTGAAGTTGCCGCCCCATCTCCGATGGCAGTCCCGCTGCCGGCTCGCCGCTGGCGCGCAGACGATTTCATCAAGGGCTTTTTTGGGAGCAACGCACTCATCGCCATTGTTGTTCTCGGGCTCATCACAATCTTTCTTTTCCGCGAAGGTTTCGGATTTTTCGGGAAGAATTTGGCCAACATCCGCCTTTATCGTCGGGCCGGTCTCGAATACGTCGATATTATGCGGGACGCGGCCAACGCGCACGCCGCCCTTTCCCGCGCATTGAACCTTACCCGGAAAAGCGCACTGGCCACGGAATCAGCCGAGGCCCTGGCGCAATTCGATCAATTTTCTACCGCCTTCAGCGATTCCGCTGAAGATTTGAACGGCCTTGTTTCCGATGCCGGAGAAAAAGCGGTGGCTTTACGTGATTCGCTGGCACTCCAGGCGGGTGACGTTGATCGCAGCGGTGAAAGTGAGGGGCGAACCAGCGCTGTCCCGGTTGATGAAGCAGCAACCATCTCGGCCTTGCGCGCGAACACCCCAACTTTCGCCGCCATCTCCTCGACCATGGCCGAAAAAATCCGCGGATTGCTCAAGACACCACCGCCATTCGAAAACGCGAAAACGAAGCGGCGTATTCGATAACTGGTCGAAAAGAGTTCAGAACTATGTCGCAATTTTGCCCGCGACGACGAAGAAGTTGGAGTCGTGGGATCCCGCTGCGCTCAGTGCCGGCCTACCGCGCGGTCACGAGCTTTCTTTTCGGTCGAGATTGGATCACGGCGAGCTTTTGGCAGGATTGGTACGGAATCATCCCGCTGCTGGTTGGGTCGATCATGGTTTCGATCGTCGCGCTTGCTATCGCCGTGCCCTTCGGCGTCGCCTCCGCTATTTACGTAAGCGAAATCGCCTTCCCGGCCGAAAAACAGTTAATCAAACCGTACGTTGAATTCATCGCTGCGATTCCATCGGTCGTCCTCGGGTTTTTTGGCATCGCCGTCGTCGGCGAAACCATTCGGCAACTTTCGCAATCGCGCTTTTTCCACTGGGTCGGTTTCTTTCCCATTTCGGAACGCTTGAATGTTTTCACTGCTGGCTCGCTCCTCGCGCTCATGGCGGTGCCGACAATTTTCACCCTGGCCGAGGACGCCCTGCGCAATGTCCCGCGCGGATTCAAGGAGGCCTCCTACGCCCTGGGCGCCAATCGCCTCCAGACAATCGGACGCGTGGTCGTGCCGGCCTCTCTTTCCGGGATCGTGTCGGCTATTTTGCTCGGACTCGGCCGTGTCATCGGCGAGACGATGGTGGTGCTGCTTTGCGCAGGGAACCGGATCGCCATTCCCGATTTCACGCAAGGATTAGGTGCATTTTTCCAACCGGTCCACACCATGACTGGCATCATCGCCCAGGAGATGGGGGAAGTGGTGCGAGGTAGCATTCATTACCGCGCACTTTTCATGGTTGGCCTCGTTTTGTTCGCCATCACCCTGGCAATAAATTACGGCGCGCAAAAATTGGTGCAGCGCTATCGCATGTCGATTGGCTAAGCATTATGCACCCTCACGAAGCAGCAGTCCGCCTGCGCCGCGTACCCCTCGCCAACCGCATCGCCCAGACAACTGCGTTCTGGCTGTTTCGCTTCGCCACCTACGCCATTCTGGCGGCGGCGACCTACATCTTCCTCGACATCGGAATCAAGGGCAGCCGCACTCTTTTCACCACGCACGCTCCATTCATCAACGTCCCCTTCTTCACGCAAGGGCCGCAGACCCTTTTCGTTTTCGAATACGAAGGGAAAAAATATACCTTGAGCGATCGAGAATTTCGCGCCTGGAAAACGGAACATCCAGTGGAGGTGGAGGCGACCAGTGTGGCCTACTCCGCCGGCGGGGTCTGGCCCTGCATTGTCGGCACCGGCCTGCTGGTCATCGGTTCGATGATTTTCGCGCTCGCGGTCGGAATTTGCAGCGCCATTTACCTCAACGAGTACAGCCAGAACACGCGTTCCATTCGACTCATTCGTATCGCCATTCTTAACCTGGCCGGCGTGCCCTCAATTGTTTTTGGATTGTTCGGCTTCGGCTTGTTCGTGATTTTTTTCCATTGGAACGTGTCGCTCCTGGCCGGCTGGTTCACCCTCGGCCTCATGATTCTGCCGGCCATCATTACCGCGAGTGAAGAAGCGCTGCGGGCGGTGCCCAACGGTTTGCGCGAAGGTTCGCTCGCTCTCGGTGCCACCAAATGGCAAACCATTCGCAAGAACGTCTTGCCCTACGCGATCCCGGGAATTTTGACTTCATCCATTCTCGGCATCGGCCGCGTCGCCGGCGAGACTGCGCCGATCATGTTCACCGCTGCGTATGCTCTGCGCGATGAAATGCCGTGGCAGGTCCAGCATTGGACCGATTTCGTTTTCCAAGGGGTGATGGCGTTGCCTTATCACATTTACGTAGTCAGCTCGAAGATCCCGCAGAACGAATACACCGAGCGGGTGCAATACGGCGCAGCTTGCATTCTCCTATTGCTTGTCTTTGCTATTGCTCTCGCCTCCATCGTTCTGCGCGAAAGAACCAGGAAAAGCCTGTCATGGTAGTAATGGAAAAAGAACAAATCCCACATCCGGCTCCGCCGCTGGAATTGCAAAAACCGCCGGAACCCGAGCTACGCCAGCCGGTCATGATCAACGTCGATGATGTCGATTTTTGTTATGGCACGCATCAGGTCCTTTTCGATGTAAACCTGGAAATCCCGCCGCGAGCTGTCACTGCCTTCATCGGGCCGTCCGGTTGCGGGAAAACGACGCTGCTGCGCTGTTTCAATCGTATGAATGATCTGATCGATGGTGCGCGAATCTCGGCCGGGCGCATTCGATTGGAGGGACAGGATATTTACGCGCCGGAGGTCGACGTAGTCGATTTGCGCCGGCGGGTGGGAATGGTTTTCCAGAAATCGAATCCGTTCCCGAAATCGATTTATGAGAATGTCGCCTATGGCTTGCGCGTGCTTGGAGTAAACAAGAAAGCGCGCATTAACGAGGCGGTGGAAAAAAGCCTGCGTGCTTCGGCGCTGTGGGACGAGGTGAAAGATCGGCTTGATTCCAGCGCTTACGGACTCTCCGGCGGGCAACAGCAGCGCCTTTGCATCGCGCGCGCCCTGGCGGTGGAACCGGAAGTTATCTTAATGGACGAGCCGTGCAGCGCACTCGATCCGATCGCGACCGCGAAAGTGGAAGAACTCATCTATCAGTTGCGCGAAAACTTCACCATTGTGATCGTGACACATAACATGCAACAGGCTGGCCGCTGCTCTAATTACACGGCCTTCTTTTATCTCGGCCGGCTCATTGAATTCGGCGCAACCTCGAAAATCTTCAGTAATCCATCACAACGTCAGACGGAGGATTATATTACCGGGCGATTTGGTTAATAACTATGCCGAGCGAAAGCAAACACACACTGGGAACCTTCGAGCACGCGCTCGAAAATCTGCGCAACAACGTCATGATGATGGCGAGTCAAACTGAGCGCAGCCTCAATCGCGCACTAAAAGGTTTAATGGAGCGTGATGATAAACTTTCCGCCCTTGCCATCGCGGACGATGAGGAAATCGATCAGCTGGAAAAACAAATCGATAAGGATGGAATCGATTTGCTGCTGCGATTCCAACCGGTCGCGTCCGATCTGCGCCGCGTTGTTTCGGCGATGAAATTGAGCACGAATCTCGAGCGCATGGCCGACCAGGCGACCAATATTGCCCGTAAAGCGCGCAAGTTGAATAACCATCCCGCATTGCCCGAAATCCTTTTGCTTACCCCGATGCAGGAGCACGCCATGGCGATGTTTCGCGATAGCGTCGATGCTTACGTGCGGGAAGATGCACAAGCCGCCCGCGCTATTATTCCACAGCGACGACGCTCTCGATAAAATGAATGCGCAGGTCAGCCGCCAACTGATCGACCGGATGGCACGCGATCCGGAACAGCTTCGCGGTTATATCAACTTAATGTTCATCGCGCGGCATCTCGAGCGCGTCGGGGATCACGCCACCAACATCGCCGAGGACGCGGTTTACGCTGCGGCCGCAGAAGACATTCGCCATCAACAGGTCGCCGCCTCAGCGTAGATCGCGCCGCTTGCGCAAATGGGCAGCGCTGGTTAGGTAAATCTTGGGTAAGGCGCTGACATCAATGCAAACTTCTGCTGCCGAAGTGACGACGGACGAGCTGGCGCTCCTGCCAGATGCGATCCAACCGGAACGCGATTTTTCCGATCCGGCCAATTTCATTAATCGCGAGCTGAGCTGGCTCGAATTTAACCGGCGCGTTCTGGAGGAAGCGCAGGATCCAACGCAGCCGCTGATCGAGCGGGTCAAGTTCATGACCATCTTCAGCAACAATCTTGATGAGTTTTTCGAGATTCGCGTCGCCGGCATCAAACAACAGATCCAAAGCGAGACCAGCGACGTTGGCCCCGACGGCATGTCGCCGACGGAAACGTTCAATGCCATTCAGCGACTGGTGCACGAGCTGGTCGCCACTCAATACGATTTCTGGAAAAAGGAACTGATGCCGGCACTGGCGAAAAACGGCATTCGCCTTCATGACGTCGCCCAGCTAACCGGAAAACGCGCTGCCTGGGCCAAGCGCTATTTCCAGGAGGAAGTTTTCCCGATGCTGACGCCGCTGGCGGTCGACGCCAGCCATCCGTTTCCCGCAACTTTTGAACAAGAGCCACAATTTGCTGGTGCGCGCACGGGCCCATCAGGGTGGCGAACCCCTGCTTGCCATCGTGCAGGTTCCGCGGGTGGTACCGCGGTTAATTTTGATGCCGCGCGGAAAAGGCGATGACGAGCCCTGGGATTACATTTACCTCGCCTCTCTCATTAAACATTACATCGCCGAGCTTTTCCCCGGCCTTATTCTCGATGGCGTCCACGCCTTTCGCGTTACCCGCAACAGCGATCTCTACATCGACGAAGAGGAAGCGGAGAACTTGTTGCGCACGATCGAGCAGGAACTGCGGCGTTCCAGCCGCGGCAATGCCGTTCGGCTGGAAGTGGAAGCGGATTGTCCGGCAGATTTCCGCGATTTCTGCTCGCCTTTTTCGATTTGCAAGAGGCCGACCTCTACAAGCTCGATGGTCCGCTTTCGATGACGCATCTTATGCCACTGGTGACGAACGACGCTTTCGCCAAACTGAAAGATCGGCCTTTCCAGCCCGCAACCGATCCGGCCCTGCCGCCGCAGGCCGACATCTTCGAGGTCATGCGCAAACAGGATATCTTGCTGCATCATCCCTACGAAAGTTTCGATCCCGTTGTCCGTTTTATCGAGAGCGCCGCGACCGATCCGCAGGTGCTAGCGATCAAGATTACGCTCTATCGCACCAGCGGTGATTCTCCCATCGTCGAGGCCCTAATCGAAGCCGCCAACAATGGCAAGCAGGTCACGGCGTTGGTGGAATTGCGTGCCCGTTTCGATGAAGCCGCCAATATTCGCTGGGCCCGGCAACTCGAGGAAGCGGGCGCCCACGTCGTCTATGGCGTGGTGGGATTGAAAACGCACTGCAAAGCTTTGCTAGTGGTAAGACGCGATGCCGATCGCCTCCGGCAATATGTCCATCTCGGCACCGGCAACTACCACCATCGGACCGCGCGGATTTATACCGACTTCAGTTTGCTCACTTCCGCTCCAGAATTAACCGAGGAAGTCGCCATCGCTTTCAACACTCTCACCGGCCTCGCCGGTTATCCCGGCTTGAAAAAATTAATGGTTGCGCCCTTTGATCTCAGCGATCGACTGATCAAGCTCATTGAACGCGAACGCGATCACGCCCGCGCGGGGAAACCGGCGCGCATTATTGCCAAACTGAATTCCCTCGTGGACGAGAATATTATCGAGAAACTTTATGAAGCGTCATGCGCGGGCGTGAAAATCGATCTCATCGTCCGCGGGATCTGTTGTCTGCGACCGAAGAGTGCCCGCGTCTGAGCGAAAATATTCGCGTCATCAGCATCGTCGGACGATTTCTCGAGCACAGCCGCGTTTACTATTTTGAAAATGCCGGCCAACCCGACATTTATCTCTCCAGTGCCGATTGGATGCCGCGCAATTTTTATCGCCGGGTCGAAATCGCCTTTCCGATCGATGCGCCCGACCTGCGCGATGAAATGGTGAACGACATTCTGCCGAGTCTTCTCAATGATCAGGTGAAAGCGCGTGAGTTGCAGCCGAATGGCAGTTATGTGCGGCTGCGTCCGGCCGAGGGCGCAGCCCGTTCCCAGGCGCAATTGCATTTCCGGGAACGCTCGCGGCAGACGCGCAAGGCGGCGGCGGAGTTGCAAGCCAAGAGCACTGAGAAATTGATTCCGATCAAGGCCAAGCGCGAAGAACACAAGCGCGCATGAAAAAAGTTCTCGTCGTCGATATCGGCGGCACCAACGTCAAGGCCATGATCTCGCGCGAGGGGCGGCGTAAATTCGCCTCTGGCGGCGGTCTTACTCCGCGTCAGCTGCATGACATGCTGGATGGTAAACTCGACGATTGGAAATACGATGTCGTTTCGGTCGGTTTTCCCGCGCCGGTCCGCAACGGTCGCATTCTCTGCGATCCAAAAAATCTCGGCAAAGGTTGGACACGATTTAATTTCGAAAAAGCATTCGGGAAACCGGTGCGGGTGGTCAACGACGCGGCCATGCAAGCGCTCGGAAGTTATCGCGGTGGCCGCATGCTCTTCATTGGACTCGGAACCGGCGTTGGTTCGGCGCTGGTCTGGAGCGGCACCGTGCTTTCGCTGGAGTTAAGCGAGCTGCCTTACCTCAATGAAGGCACAATCGAAGATCGTGTCGGTAAGACTGGGATGAAAGAGATCGGACGAAAAACCTGGGAAGAGGACGTCGACCGCATTCTTATCCACTTACAGCGTGCTTTCGTGGTCGATTACATCGTGCTCGGCGGAGGCAATGCCAAGATGCTCGAGCATTTGCCGCGCGGAGTGGAACTGGGCCATAATCGCAACGCTTATCTCGGCGGCCAGCGGGTCTGGCAAAATCATTCAAGGACGCGGCGCCCGCGGTGGACGATTCTGTAGATAGGGGGAGAGAAGATTAAGAGGTAGCGGAAGAGAAAGATGCGATGGGACACCGGCAACACTCTTCCTCTTAGTCTTAATTTATATCAATGAAACTCTGTTTCCTACGCCACGGCGAGGCCGACTGGCCAAATTGGACGAAGCCCGACAACGAACGCCCGCTAACGGAACGTGGACGCAAGGAAATGAAACGGGTCGCGAAATTTCTCGAGCGCCTAAAGCTTGTCCCCGATGTCGATTTTAACCAGCCCCCTCCCGCGCGCCTCGCAGACGGCCGAGATCGTCGGCAAGCGCCTCGGCATCGAATTGCAAACCGATCCCGCGCTCGCGCACGGTTTCAATATCGAACGATTACGCCGCTTGCTTGCCAAACGTGACGCCGAATGCGTCATGATTGTCGGCCACGAGCCAGAATTTTCCGAAGTCATCGGGGAGCTAACGGGCGGCAAAACCAAAATTTCAAAGGCCGGCGTGGCCCTCTTGGAAATCAATCGCAGCTGCACTTCCGGCACGCTCCTCTGGCTCTTCCCGCCTAAATTCGCGAAAGCCACGTAGCACAGCCATCTTACGCCAGTCCGGCTCGGACTGACCTGTGGAGCCAGCGGGCATCTTGCCCGTTG
Source organism: uncultured Verrucomicrobiae bacterium (assembly GCA_963781735.1). Classification (GTDB taxonomy): domain Bacteria; phylum Verrucomicrobiota; class Verrucomicrobiia; order Chthoniobacterales; family UBA10450; genus AV69. The sequence continues at coordinate 25,479 of CAWAHI010000011.1, forward strand.
AACTCGTCTAATCCGCGCGGCTTAACAGCGTCGGTTTCTCGCCCGGAACCAGTTCCTCAAGCGGTTTCTCGCTAACGGTAACGTGCATCCCAATGTGCACCCGATCGTAGAGCGCCATGATGTCGCGCGATCGCATTCTGATGCAACCGAAACTCGCTGCTTTGCCGATGTTCCGCTCTTCCGGGGTGCCATGAATGTAAATGCAACGATCACGCGCCGCAGCGTTTTGTTGTTCCATCCCGCGTAACCAGATCACGCGCGAAACAATGGCATCGCGATTCGGGGCATCGACTGCGATCACTTCGCCAGTGGGCATTCGATTCTTAATGACAGTGCCGGCGCGCAAGTGGTCGCCAAACTTTCCGGAGACGAACAACGTCCCGAGCGGTGTGCGATAGCTGCCGCTCGAATCGCCATTACCAAACTTGGAGGTCGAAACCCGATAACGCGCGATCAGGTTTCCTCCGTCGACAAGGACGACTGTTTGATCCGGAATGCTGACAATGAGTTCAGTTCCGGCTGACGCGTTAACTGGGTAGAGCGCGATGACGAAAGCCATCGCGAGGAGAACCAAGAATCTATTCATCGTCAACCAATGGCCGCAGATCGGAAATCAGGCTCTCGATCTTGCGCAAATCCTTGCGACGCCCCTTCTCGGGTCGCAGTCGTCGCTGGCGCACCATGATGGCGAAATCGCGGACACGATGCAGTTGCTCGCGGTTCAATTTCTCAGCCGGTGCGTAGTGATCGAGCGCGGCGGTCGTCAGGATCAGTTCGTGTTCCAGTCGCTTCGCATAAACCCGTGCGGTGGTGCGCAATTCGCGACGTAATTCTTGCAATTCCAGTTGGAGGTGGCGAACCGGCGACGTCTCGTGCTTCTCTTTAGCTTTCTTCTTTTTCATGCAATCGCATCAACTAGTGGAGTAGACGCCATAACTGGCGCACGGATGCGCGGATCGAGTTTCCGCACGATTTCAATTCTGCCATCGAGATGCTCGACCAGGGCCGAGCAGGTCTCGACCCAATCGCCGCAGTTGTAGTAGGTAATGTTGCCGAATTCGCGAATGGAGACGCTGTGGATATGTCCGCAAAGAACTGCGTCCACCCGGTATCGCTCTGCGTACTTCACCACTGCCGCCTCGAATTTGCCGATAAAGCTAACGGCATCTTTGACGCGTTGTTTGACATAGGCGCTGAGCGACCAGTAACCGAGGCCAAAACGCCGCCGGACAAAATTAATGAACGGATTAAGCGAAAGCAGGAACTGGTAGCCAGCATCGCCAATGTAAGCGAGCCACTTCACGTTCTGCACTACGGTGTCAAGCTCGTGGCCATGGATAACGAGAATGCGACGCCCGTCCGCGGTGCGGTGAATGGCGCGCTTCTGAATAACAATGCTTCCGTAGGCGCCGTAGAACGAACTAATCATCTCATCGTGGTTTCCCGGGATGTAAATAACGCGCGCGCCCTTCCGGGATTTGCGCAGAATTTTTTGGATGACGTCGTTGTGTTGTTGCGGCCAGTACCTTCCACGTCGCATCTGCCAGATATCGATCAGATCGCCAACGATATAGAGCGTCTCGAAATCGTATTCGCGCAGAAAATCGAGCAACCGGGCGGCCCCGCTGGCCCGGGTGCCGAGATGGACATCAGAGATCCATGCCGTCCGCACGCGCTTTGACCCTTCGGTTTCATAACTGACCGATTCGAAATCGAAGCGCGGAGCAGGGACCGAGTTCATCACGATTCGCGCTTAACGATATGAGGCGAGCGCGGTGTCGGGCAAAGGTAGTTTTGTTAAGATTGTGTGACAGCGAGGTGGTTCCGTCCAAAGGGAATAGAGATTCTGGCGCGGCCCGAAATTTCACCGATTCGTCACGCCGTCTTCGCGAGCTTGTCACATGGCTCGCCTTAATGGGTTTGCCAGGGCAAAAGACGCCCCACGGAAAAACCCTACACTATGAAATTATCCATTCGAAAATCACTGCTCGCATCTTGTCGGCGCACCGCCGGCTTTACTGCTGTCATCGCGATGGATGGCACCCGGGGTTCAACCGGGCCCGGGTGCTCCGCTGTTTTGAATCGTGTTACAGTTCTGTGACGAGCTAAGCTCCAGCTTTCCTTCGGCTTGCAGTTGGGTACGCTTTTCTTTGATGAAGAAGCGTGTTCTCTTCATTTGCGTTCATAATAGTGCTCGCAGCCAGATGGCGGAGGCGTGGCTAGACAACCTTTGTGGCGAATATTTTGAAGCCCAAAGCGCCGGGCTTGAACCGGGCACGCTTAATCCGCTGGCCGTGCAAGTGATGGCGGAAGCCGGGATCGATATTTCGAAAAAGAAGACCCAGGCCGTCTTCGATGTGTTCATATCCGGCCAGCTATTCGCTTACGTCATCACGGTGTGCGATGAAGCCAGCGCCGAGAAATGTCCTATTTTCCCAGGCCCCGCGACCCGATTGCACTGGAGTTTTCGCGATCCATCGGAGGTGCAGGGGAGCGAAACCGCAAGGCTTGAACAAGTCCGGCTCATTCGCGACGAAATTCGGGCGAAGATCGAGCAGTGGTGCGACGAAGTCTGCCTGCAAACGGCGGCGACGTAGAGCGCGATGGCGAAAAAACTCGCGGCTGAATGTCTCGGGACCTTCGCGCTCGTTTTCGCGGGGACTGGCGCGATCGTCGTTGACGAAGCCACCGGTGGAGGCGTCTCTCATGTGGGGGTTGCGCTGACGTTCGGCCTGATCGTGCTGGCCATGATTTACACCCTTGGAGATATTTCCGGCGCGCATATTAATCCCGTGGTTACAATTGGCTTTTGGGCGGCGCGCCGATTCCAATCGCGCCAGGCTTTACCTTACCTTGTCAGCCAATGTGCCGGTGCCTTCCTGGCCAGCATTGTCTTGCGATTACTTTTCCCAGCTAATGCCAGGCTTGGAGCGACGATTCCCACAGGTCCGCTACTTCAAGCGTTCGTTCTCGAACTGATTCTGACCGCGCTATTGATGTTTGCTATTCTTGGCGTTTTAACCGGCGCACGAGAAAAGGGGATTACCGCTGGAATAGTCGTCGGCTCCGTCATTGGATTGGAGGCGATGTTTGCCGGCCCGATCTGCGGCGCATCGATGAATCCAGCGCGCTGGCTCGGCCCAGGCGTTGTTAGCCTCCACCTGCAAAGCTTCTGGATCTATCTGCTGGCGCCGGTTATTGGTGCGGTGGTTGGCGTTTTCGCGTGTCGATGTGTCCGAGAACCCGGCTGCTGCTGAAGTAATCCTGTGAAAACAGCTAATCGCCCCCGCTGAAGTCCAAGTTTACAACAGGTAACGCTTAATGGCGTCGACCGCATTCACAATTGGCCAAATCGCTACCGCCGCCAGAATGGCAAAGAGAACAATTCCACTATCCAAAAGCGGACATATTCGATCCCGAAATAATGCCGGCTGATATCGCGGATAGAGCGACGCCGTAACAGTGCGATGTCTTTCTGATGCGACGGACAGTGATGATGTTTGGCGAGATCATAATGAACAAAACTCCGGCGGCTTTCTTCTCCTGTCATGTCACGAAGCCGTGAAAAGCAGGTGACGATCAGGTAACTACTCGTAAGATAATGAACAATTTGGTGGCTTGGGTTGTCCGCTGCGGGAATTGGAGGAGCGTCGACTGGCTCGAGGAACGAAAGGTGGGCAGTTTTGCCAGGCTGCCGCTCCCAGTCTACAGCTGAACAAATCCGCCATCGCCGATCGCGGCTACAAGGTGAATGTGCCGAGGCGGCCTAACATTGTAGCTGGCATCGCTACGGTTCTGTCGAGCTACCGTTCGGAAGTAATGCCGGTGTCGATTCAACAAAAAAGCGCGCTGAGGATGGACCGCAGCGCGCTTTTTGATTAGGGCCTTAGCCTGCTGCGGCACTTATTTGATAGGGACAAATCCGACTTGCTCGACTATTTTCTGACCTTCGGGGCCGACGGTGAAATCGATAAACTCCTTCGACCGCTCCGGTTGGCTCGCCATTGGTATAGAAGAAGGTGGGCCGAGCGTAAGGATAACTTTTTGCCAAAACACTTTCCTTTGAAGGCGAGGCTCCATCAATTGGTACTACCTTGATTCCGCCGGCTTTGGTATAAGCCAGGCCGACGTAGCCTGCACCATTCGGATTTTTGCTCACTTCCTGGGCAATCTGCTCGTTGCCCGCGAGCTTTTGCGAATCCGGGGCGTAGTCGCGCTTCTTCATCGCCAACTCCTTGAACTCCGCGTAGGTCCCGGATGAAGTATTCCGCGTATAGACCGAAATCTTTCCGCCGCTGCCGCCAACGGCACTCCAATCGGTGATTTCGCCAGTAAAGATTTGTTCTACCTGTTTTTTCGTAAGACCTTTGATCGATATTAGCGGTATTGACGATGACCGCGATTCCGTCATAAGCCACGATCGTTTCCTTGAGCTCGACGCCTTTGGCTTTGCCATTCGCGATTTCTTCCGGTTTGGCTGGCCGGCTCGCCATTCCAATCGCTGCTGTCTTATCAATTAATGCGGCAAAGCCGGTGGCCGATCCTTCCGCCGCAATATTAAAGGTCGTTCCAGGATGCTGTGACTTAAATTGCTCCGCCAACTGCGGAACAAGCTTGGCTCCCAGACGTATCCGAGCCCTTAATTACTATCGCGTCCCCTCGGGCAATGGTCAGTGCAGAGATACCTACTAAGACAGTAACAAATAATTTTTTCATAAGCTCTCGATTACTTGATTGGAACAAATCCAACCTGATTAACGATTTTCTGCCCGACCGAGCTCAAAGTGAAATCAAGGAATGCCTTCGCGATGCCGCTTGGTTCGCCGTTCGTGTAATAGAAGGTTGGCCGCCAGTAAGGATAGGAATGGTTCTGCACGCTTTGGATCGATGGAGTCGCGCCGTCAATCGAGACAACTTTGACTCCACCGGCCTTGGTATACGCCATGCCGACATAGCCGATCCCAGCGGGGTTTTTTCCTACTTCGGCAGCAATCTGTTCGTTACCCGCCATCTTCTGTGATCCCCCCGCGTAATCGCGTTTCTTCATCGCAAGTTCCTTGAAGTCTGAGTAGGTGCCGGAGGAGGTATTACGAGTGTAAATAGAGATTTTGCCCCCCGAACCACCAACAGCACTCCAATCAGTCACTTCGCCGGCAAAAATTTGCTCCACCTGTTTTTTGCTGAGCGACTTCACCGGATTACCAGCATTAACGATGACGGCAATACCGTCGTAGGCGACGATCGTTGGCTTCATGTTAACGCCCTTGGCCTGCGCTGCGCCTACTTCGGATGATTTGGCGCGGCGGCTGGACATTCCAATCTGCGCCGTGCCGTCGATGATCGCGGCGATTCCAGTGGTGGAACCTTCCGCCGCGATGTCGAAGGTCGTGCCGGGATGCTGCGCTTTAAATTGTTCAGCTAGCTGCGGGACCAGTTTTGCCCCGAGGGTATCGGAACCTTTAATGACGAGGCGGTCCGCATAAGCGGAACCCATCAGCGAGAAGATGGTAATTAGACTTAAGTAAATACGTTTCATTTTTAGCTAGTGGTTAATCTGGTTAGAACTTCACGTTAAGGTCTGCTTGAAAGATCTGATACTTGTTAAGCGGATTAATAGCGATATCTCCAGTCCCGCCCGTCCCCAGCGACTTATCTGCCGCCCATCCATAGCCGTAGCTAAGGTTGAATATGACAGCGTCGCTCAAAGCGTAGCCGCCTTGGACAACCACTCCTTCGATGTTCACCCGGCTATCGAAGAAGTCGGAGTCAACAAGGTTTGGATCGAGTGAAAATTGCTCCGTGTGCTGCCAGAAGGCCTGCAGTTGCCAATCATGCTTGGCTTTGAGTTGCCCGATGCCCGCCCCAATTTGATAGGCGTAACGCTGGTCCCCCTTGTCCGGGAAACCAGCGGCTTTGGCGCGATCGTGGCCCTCGATGTTAAAAGCAAAGTCGCCGAAGATGCGGACCGGGAGTTCCCCGATTTTCCAACCGATCTCCATCGGCATATCGAAAACCAGAAGGCTGTTGATACCCCACTGGTTCGTGGCGAGCGAGTCACTATTGGAAAGAGCCGGATTGCCGCCTACGAAATGACCATTAAAGGTATCGCCATTTCCGGTATAGTTATAGAGCGTTGGGGCGATTTGCGCGTAAAGGTTGTTCGGAAAAGTGAACCTCGCGCCTATCTGCCACGCTAGCAGCCATGCATCGGTAGTTGGCGTGAGTTTGCCATTGGACGTTCTCGGCGCCCCAACCGGGTTCTCCGGGTTATCGTCGTCGTAGACAAACTGTGCAAAATTCGCGAAAACATCGACTTTCATCTTCCACGGCTCTGAGGTCTTGGTGATCGCAAGATTTTTACTATCTTTGGCGTAGGACTGTTGAGCCTGTTCCACACCTCCGCCCCCGAAATTAAAGGTGAAAGTGTGCTTCCACTGTTCCGCCACCCCTTCCGGGTTAATGTCGGCGTCCCATGTCATCAGGGTGGTGACAAGAGGATTCGGCATCTTCCCGCCGGTCAGGGTGATGTCTTTAAACCCCCGATAACCCAGGTAAGCCTGACCGACGTTGATACCGTCGCTGTTCTTGGCAAACGGACCATTGATCGTCGTGGTGTTGCCACTCGTCGTTGGAGTTATCGTTGAAGTATCGTCTCCGAAAGTCACGTTAGTGGAACGGTTACTTTGACTGGTTTCCAGCCGAACACCAAAGAACCAGTCGTCCGCCAGAACGCCGCGCAGCCCAATGCGCAAACGATAGCGTTCGCGTTTGCGCTCTTGCCAGTCGTTGGGCGGAGAGACGCCACCCTCCGTCTGCCCACCACGGTATTCGTAGCGCAGTCGCGCGTCGCCATAGAGTTCCAGCTCCGTGATTGGCGTCGATAATTTCCATTTCCCCGCTGACGTCTCCGCATACTGCTTGGTCAGCTCGGTGCGAACTTCTTCCGCTTCCTGATCGCTAATGATCTTTTTGCGGACAAGCAGATCGAGTAACGCTCCGGCATCCTGTGCCCTGGCCGCCACGCCGCCGAGAATGAACGAAGCGGCCGCCAACATATATATGAATCGTTTAAACATCGGTTCTCCTTGGGTTAAGTGAGTGCTCGTGACGCGCGGGGGGCGCGAGACCGACGGACATTTTCTTACCGCCGGTGCACACGAACGTCCGGAAGCTAGAAAGTGATTGTTACAAGCCGATGGCGGTTCTGTGACAATTGTGTGAACTTCTCTGGGGAGCGCTCGCGCCCTCGCGCGCTACGCCAGTCCGGCTCGGACCGATGGCGCCCTGGCCATCGCGAACTTCAATCGAAGTTTTTCGGCGAAGCGCCAAAATGAGCACGCGAGGTCGCGTGCGCTCCCCGGAGATGAGCTACCCGGCCGATTCTACCGAGATTCTACGGCGATACGCTTGGTGCCGCCGAAGGAGACGGGGCGACACTCGCTGTCACATCCGAAGGTTTTGCGGTCGCAGCCGGAGAAATATTCGCAGCGGGACTGGCCGCTGCGCTTGACGTAGTAGTTGCCGCGGGCGAACCCGAAACCGGCCCTGGCGAAGCAGTCGCCGTTGCCGCAGGAGTCGGCATTCCCATCAATTCCTTATGCAACGCGCTGTCGCTGGAGCTATGCTGAGCGTAAAGAACACCCAGTGCAAAGGTTAGCACGAAGAAAATTCCCGCGAGCCAGCCGGTGAATTTCACCAACACATTGGTAGTTTGAGCGCCGAAAATATTCTCTGTTACGCCCCCGCCGAAAGCGGCGCCAAGACCCTCGCTCTTCGGCCGTTGCATCAGAATGACGAACGTCATCAACAGCGCAACCAGCATGTCGACGGCGAGGACAACGTTGATGAGAATGTTCATTTCGGGGCGTCCAATATGTTCGAAAGAAGGCTTGGACGCAAACCGGTGCTGCCTCTGATACTGAATGGGGGATCCTGGATTGCTAAGCCCCTTGCGCTTGGCCCGTCTCTCTGCGGTTAGCAGCAAGCTCGTTTCCTTCTTCCCGTTGGGGAGAAGGTTAGGATGAGGGCTTCACCAGCACCTAGGATCTTGTTTCCCTTTTAATCTCCTCCCAAATCGCGTCGAGCTCCTCCAAACTCGCGTCGCCGAGTTTCCCGCCGCGCGCCCGCAATCGATCTTCCATTTCGTTGAAACGCGCGACGAATTTATCGGTCGCAGCTTGAAGCAAACTCTCAGCCTCGAGTTGGCATTTCCGCGCCAGGTTCACCACCGCAAATAGCAGGTCGCCAATTTCATCGGCGATCATCCGATTGTCGGCCGAGGCCACGGCGGTCTTCGTTTCCTCCAATTCTTCGTCCACCTTGGCAATCACGTCGCTCAACTTGTGCCAATCAAAGTTTACCCGGGCCGCTTTCTTTTGCGCTTTTTCTGCCCTCATCAATGCGGGCAGCGCTTTCGGCAAACTGGCGAGGTAATGTGTGGCGTCCTTCTTTTCGGCGTGCTTGATCGCTTCCCATTGTTTGAGAACAAATTTGGCGTCGGGCTGTGCGGCCGACACGGCCGCCTCTACAGCAAAAACGTGCGGATGCCGCCTGATCAATTTCTCGCTAATTCCTCGCGCGATTTCGTCGATATCGAAACGTTTCTCTTCCGAGGCGATCTGGGCGTGCATCACAATTAACAGAAGCAAATCGCCCAGTTCTTCCCGCAGATTGACGTCGTCGTTTGCATGAACCGCCTCGGCGACTTCGTAGGCTTCTTCCAGCAGCGGAGACACCAGAGAAGCGTTGTTCTGCTCGCGGTCCCACGGGCAGCCCTCCGGGCCGCGCAGCCGCGCGACAATATCGCAGAGCTTGGCGAAGCTCTTCGTTGATTGTTGATCGTCGATAGCAGCTGGCAGTTCCATTTTTATCAACTCTCAACAATATCAACTTCTTCAAATCCGCCAGAGCGACCGATGCGCACCGAACTCGGTGATTTCCCCGGACGATTTTTTGCTCACATAAATGGTGATGCCGATCACACAAGCAAAGGTCCCGATAAAAGTGCCCGCCACCAGCCAGGAGGGAATATGGCCAACCCGCAGGGCGTGATACAGCGCGCGCCCGCTCGTGATCGGCTCGGAGGCATGCAGGAAAATTTTTGTGATCCACGCCACCATGATGAGAACGAAAATGAAAACGTAATTTCGTTTCAGCCGGCGCCCGATGGCCTCGAGTTTCGAAATTTTGAATGACGGTAAAATGAGATCTTCGCAGACCAGCTTTTTCCATTCGCCCTGAAGCATCTGCCGATTCTCCATCACCATTGGCACAAGAAAATGCGCTTCCAACATTCGCACCCGGGCACGGAAAGCATCGTAAAACCGATAACGCCGGCTTTCGATCCAGAGCATCACCCAAACGATCGCGAGATTGAAAAAGAAAATGATGTGCGGGACGTCGCGATTAGCAAAAGCGATGGTGATAATGGCGGTGCTGCTGGTGATGGCCCAGTTCGTCGTGATATCGAGCCGTTGCCGCCAGACCATGATGCGCGCGAGTTCGCCGCGATAAAAATGCGACATGGCATTGACGTAGCCGGGATCGTAAATGCTGCGTTGCAACGAAATGGTTGCTTCGTCGGTCGAGGCGGGCGCGGTGTTTTCTGTTGCCACAGTTCTTGGATTAACTGGATAACTGCTTCGCCTGAATAATCCAACTTTTCTCTATGGCCATTGCGCTCGCCGACATTCTTGATCAAGGGCAGGTCGCGTTGCAGTTGAGATCACGCCGGCGACCAAATGTAATCCGGGAGGTGGTGAGTCTGTTCGAAAAAACAGGGAGCGTCGCGCGACCCGCCGATTTTGTCGCGCAAGTGCTGTCCCGGGAAGAGGCAGGCTCGACCCTGTCCGAAAATGGCGTCGCTTTCCCACATGCACGCACCGAGCTGGTCGATCAGATTGCGCTCGCGATCGGCCGCAGCCGGGCTGGCGTTCCCTGGAACGATGAGGGAAAACGCGCGCGGTTGATCTTTCTCCTGGCCGTTCCGCAACGACTCGTGAACGACTACCTTGTCCTCGTCGGAACTTTAGCGCGCGTTACTCGAGACCAACAACACCGCGACGCCTTGTTTGCCGCCGCAACCCCGGCGGAATTCATCGCAATCCTGCGCGAAGCCGGGTCATTTTGATTCCTTCAACAAACGATCGCGCGCACGATCGAGGATTCGCCGCTCATTGGGAGTAAGACTGCCAATACCAGACCTGGCGATTTTGTCGAGAATGGGATCGACCGATTCGGAGATGTCGTCATCGTCGCGTCGTGCCGGAGTCGGTTTGGGAACGACCTTAAACTTCGGCTTCGGTTGTAGCCGGGCCTTGAGATTCTCCCACCAGACCAACTCCGGCCCGACTCCACGATAGCGGACAAAGCAAAAGCCAACCGCGATGCTTGTTAAGAGGACCGCTAGATCGGTCCAGGCATTGTAGGCCAGCAATTGCAGGACGTAGATCGCGCCCAGAATAACTGCGGTCCATTTTGCGGTGATACGCAGCAGCAGTTCGGCCGCCGGGTAAATCGCCGCGAACGCCACGAAAATTCCGAAATGCAACGCAAGTGACCCGGCCAGTCCGGTCCGTTGTCCCAAGCCCCACACGGTGAGGACAAGCGAAGGGATGAAAAGCAAGAGCGCGTAGAGAGCAATGTAAGCGCGCTGGCCGATGAACCTTTCCACTTCGCGGCCGAACACGAAGAGCATGTACATTTCGATCGCGAACCAGAGCAGCATGCTGGGGGAATGCACGAACGCGTAGGTGGCGAGGCGCCAAATCTGACCCGCCCCCAGGACGCGTGCGCTATCGAAAAGCATGAAGTTGAGCACGGCACCGCCGCCAGCAGCCACGACCAGGCAAGTGAGAATGGCGACCACAACGTGCAGGGCGACGAGTATGGTCGTGACGTCGACAGGGAACCGGCCCATCCAGGTGACTGGCCGATAGTCATCGGAGGTAGTGACTCCGAACATATTTCAATAATCGCATTCGCTTTTATGAGCGCAAGGGCACAGCGGGATAGAGTGATGAATTCGCCTCGGCAAAGGCGGATCGGGCACTCCGCGCGCGATGCCGAGATTTGAGACGGCTTTGCCGCCATTCTTTCGCGATCGTCCCTCGGAGCGGCCGATCCAGCCGGGACGCGGTCCAAGCCCACGACACCAAGGTTGGCGGCAGGATGCCAAACAGCGGGCAAAAGGCCGCGCTCCTCTGAAAAAATTCTTGGAGAAGCGGCGGAAGCGAGGGAGATTCGTCCCCCGCGCGGTCGGGAGAGATCCGACATGGCCCTGATCGCGGCGATTTAATGAATAACCCTGCGCCTGCCATTTTCCCACCCGCCGGAATCGGCGATCGCAAACCTGCGAATCAGGCCGTGCTCGATTGGGTGCATGAAGTCGAGTTGCTAACCCAACCGGAAAATATTTTCTGGTGCGATGGTTCGGAGGCGGAAAACGAATTCCTGATCTCGGAATCGTTAAAGCAAAATGTCTTGTTCAAGCTGAACGAAGCGAAACTGCCGCGCTCGTATTTACACCGCTCAAATCCGAATGACGTGGCCCGGGTCGAGCAATTCACATTTATTTGCACCCCGACAAAGGAAGAAGCCGGTCCGACGAACAACTGGAGCGAACCGTCAGCGACCTATTTGAAATTGCAGGGTTTGCTCAAAGGCGCGATGCGCGGCCGCACCATGTTTGTTATCCCCTACATCATGGGCCCGCCCGATTCGCCACTGACCAAGGTCGGGTTTGAAATCACCGATTCCAACTATGTGGTGCTGAGCATGCGCGTCATGACGCGGATGGGGGAGATCGCAGTCAAACGCCTCGGCAACGACCCAAAAGGGGAATGGAATCGCGGGGTCCATTCGCTCCTGGATGTGAATCCGGAACGCCGTCTCATTTGTCATTTCCCACAGGATAACACCATCATCTCGGTCGGGTCCGGTTACGGCGGGAATGTTTTGCTGAGCAAGAAATGTCTGGCACTGCGAATCGGTTCCTATCTCGCCCACTCGCAAGGCTGGCTCGCCGAACACATGCTAATCCTCGGGGTCGAGTCACCCACGGGGAAAAAGCATTACGTCGCGGCGGCGTTCCCGAGCGCGTGCGGCAAAACCAATTTCGCGATGTTAATTCCGCCGAAACATTTTGCCGGGTGGAAAGTCACGACCGTCGGCGATGACATCGCCTGGATGCAGATTCGGGATGGCCGTCTATGGGCGGTTAATCCGGAGAACGGTTATTTCGGCGTCGTGCCAGGGACGAGCTACAAATCAAACCCGAGCGCGATGAAATCGATCCAGCACGATACTATTTATACCAACGTAGCACTGACCGATGACGGCGACGCGTGGTGGGAAGGCAAGGACGGCCCGCCGCCAGCGCATGCGATCGACTGGCGCGGCAACGATTGGACACCAGCTTCCAAGGAAAAAGCGGCCCATCCCAACAGCCGCTTCGCCACTCCCATGCGCAACAATCCTGTGCTCGACCCGCATGTTGAAGACGGCGGCGGCGTTCCGATCAGCGCCATCATTTTCGGCGGACGCCGGAGCGATACCATGCCGCTCGTCTTTCAGGCGTTCGATTGGGAACACGGTACTTATATAGGCGCGACCATGGCGTCGGAGACTACCGCAGCAGCTACCGGCGCGGTCGGGCAGGTCCGGCGCGATCCCATGGCAATGCTTCCGTTCTGCGGTTACAACATTGGCGATTATTTCCGGCATTGGCTCGAAACCGGCAAGCGCCTGACCAATCCGCCGCTGATTTTTCACGTGAACTGGTTCCGCAAATCTGCCGATGGAAAATTTCTTTGGCCTGGTTTCGGCGACAACATGCGCGTGTTGAAGTGGATCATCGATCGCTGCGAAGGCGGAGTCAGCGCTACCGAGTCAAAGATCGGTTACCTTCCGAAAATGCAGGATTTGGATCTCAATGAACTCAGCGGCGTCTCGTCCGAGCAAATTAAGGAATTGCTGACCGTTAAAGCCGAGGAATGGCAAAAAGAGATCACCGGTCACGCGAAATTCTTCGAGTCGTTGGGTGGTGTTGTGCCGAAAGAATTGGAAAAGCAGCGCGAAAATCTCGCGGCGCGTTTCGGAACATAGACTGCCAGGGTTTGTGCGTCCCAGCTGTAGCCGTCGCCCTGTGGGCGACGCGGCGCTTCGCATGGCAAAGTGGCTACAGAAATTTGCGAAGGGCTCCGCATTCTGAAATAATTTCCAGTGGGTTCGAAGGTCGAAGGGAAAAATTACGTTGTTGCGCCGCCTGGGCGTGACTGCATCGAAATCCGGGGCGCGCGCCAGAACAATCTCAAAGGCGTCGATCTCGATCTCGCGCTCGGAAAGTTAACCGTCGTCACCGGACCAAGCGGCAGCGGAAAATCCTCGCTCGCTTTCGACACGATCTACGCCGAAGGACAGCGCCGTTACGTCGAGACCTTCAGCCCTTACATGCGCCAGTTCCTCGAGCGCATGGACAAACCGCGTGTCGATGACATTCGTGGTATCCCACCTGCAATTGCGATCGAACAATCTAATTTGGTTAAAACATCGCGCTCGACTGTCGGCACGATTACCGAGATCAACGATTATCTGAAATTGTTCTGGGCTCGCGTTGCGCACGCTTTTTGTCCCAGTTGCGGACGAGAAATTCGACCGGAAACCGCGAAATCGATTGCCGATCAGGTGCTCTCCCATTTCGGTCATCCCGAACGAAGTGAAGCGAAGCGGAACGCAGTTGAGGGATCCCGTGGCGAAACCTTCAAGGCAACGCAACGGGATCCTTCGGCTCCGCTTCGCTCCGCTCAGGATGACACGGATGCAAACCCACTAACCGTTCTCATCACTTTCTGGGTCAGTGTTCCGGCGAAAACCAAGCCACGTGAATTCTTCGAATTTCTGCAACAGCAAGGATATCTGCGCATTTGGCTGAACGGCGAAATCGTTCGCGTTGATAGCGATGCACGAATCGACCGCCTGGGCGCACGCGTTCAAGTCATCCAGGACCGGATCGCGGTAACGGAAGAGAACCGTGCGCGACTAACCGAAGCGATCGAGACCGCGCTGCGATTTGGGAAAGGGAAGATTAATGTCGTCGCTATCTCAGAAAACGCCCAACGTCCAACGTCCAGCGCCCGACGCCCAACTAATCCCCAATCACCGATCACCAATCACGAGCACCCATTCTCCACCGGCTGGCACTGCGCGCATTGCGATCTCGATGTTCGGCCGCCGACGCCGGGACTTTTCAGTTTCAACAATCCGCTTGGCGCCTGTCCGGAATGCCGCGGCTTCGGACGCACCATTGCGATCGACCTGAACCGCGCCATTCCTGACCGCTCGCTTTCCATCGCGCAGGGAGTGGTGCGCGTTTTCCGCGGACAGGAAATGGGCGAATCACAAAAGGATTTGCTGCGTGCGTGCGCGCGCGAGGAAATCGATGTCCACCGGCCTTTCGAGGAATTGCCTAAGGCCGATCAGGACTTCGTCATTAACGGCGAAAAAGGCAGCGGTGAATACACCGACGACGACTACGAGAACGACCGGTGGTACGGCGTCCGCGGATTTTTCCGCTGGCTCGAGTCCAAGACTTACAAAATGCACGTGCGCGTGCTGCTCAGCCGCTACCGCGCCTATGTGAAATGTCCGATCTGTGATGGGGGGCGTTATCAACCCGAAACACTAAATTATAAGACTGTAGCGGCGGTCTGTGACCGCCGGAACGGGAAGACATCGCCGCCAGCGCAGCTTACCCTTCCAGAATTCGCTGGTCTTTCCGTCGCCGACGCGCGCGATTTCCTAACGAGAATTGTGCTGCCGCCTTCCGATTCCACTACCGAGATGTTGCGTGACGAAATTTGCGCGCGACTGCGTTACCTTTGCGAAGTCGGCGTCGGTTACCTCACGCTCGACCGTTCTACGCGCACGCTCAGTGGCGGCGAAATGCAGCGGGTCAATCTGACCACCTGCCTCGGCGCATCGCTGGTCAACACACTCTTCGTCATGGACGAACCGAGCGTAGGTTTGCATCCGCGCGACGTCGGTCGGCTGGTGCGCGTGATGCACAATTTGCGCGACAAAGGCAATACTTTGCTAGTCGTCGAGCACGACGAACAAATCATTCGCGCTGCTGACAACTTGATCGACATCGGTCCCGGCCGCGGTGAATGCGGCGGAGAGTTGGTGTTTAGCGGCGAACTGGGCGGATTTCTAGGTGGATCGGCCGCTCCGCGGAAGATGCCGAAGATAATCGCGCGGCGATCTAGCAAGAGCCGCTTCGCAGTTTCTGAATTAGCATCGCCCACGAAGCGGCCGATCCACCAATCGCTCACGCGCGATTACCTCACCGGCAACAAATCGATACCGCTCCCCAAATCGCGTCGAAAGTTTTCATCCGTCGTCAAGATCACCGGCGCGACCGAGCACAACTTGAAAAACGTCGACGTCGAAATTCCGCTTGGCGTTTTTACCTGCGTCACCGGGGTTTCCGGTTCTGGAAAATCGACCCTTATTCAGGACGTGCTGTATCGGAATCTTTTGCGGGCCAAAGGTCAGGTCAGTGAGCACGAGCCGGGCGCGTGCCAAACCGTGACCGGCGCACATCGGTTCGAAGAGATCGTGATGGTCGATCAATCGCCACTGGCGCGGACACCGCGTTCAACCCCGATTTTGTATCTCGGACTTTATGATCGGGTGCGCGAACTGTTTGCCGCCACGCCGGAAGCCCAGGCCCAGGGACTGACCGCGAGTGCGTTTTCCTTCAACTCTGGCACCGGCCGCTGCGAACGCTGCAACGGGACGGGGTTCGAGAAGATCGAGATGCAATTTTTGAGCGACTTGTTTGTCCGCTGCGCGGAATGCGAGGGCAAACGCTTCCAACCGCATGTGCTCAAGATTCGAGTGCACGGAAAATCTATTCACGATGTCCTCGAGTTGACGGTGACGGAAGCGGCCGCCTGGTTCGCGCAAATTGGCGAGCGCGAAAAGTTGTCCGATCCGCTGGAAGTGTTGGAAGAAGTCGGGCTCGGGTATCTGCGACTTGGGCAGCCGCTCAATACTCTTTCCGGCGGCGAATCGCAGCGTCTAAAGCTCGTTAGTCACCTCACTGACAAATCTGTGATGACAGGCGTGTCGCCTGCAAGCAAAAACCGTGCAGCCGGCACGGCTGCCTCTACAGAAAAACCTCTTGGAAATCTCTTCATCTTCGACGAACCGACTACCGGCCTGCACTTCGATGACGTCGCGATGTTGTTGAAGTTGTTCCAGCGGCTCATCGACGCCGGGCATTCGCTGGTCGTAATCGAGCACAATCTCGAAGTGATTAAATGTGCCGACTGGATCATCGATCTGGGACCAGAGGCGGGAGACGAAGGCGGCGAAGTTGTCGCGGCTGGGACACCGGAGCAAGTCGGGAAGATTGAGCGGTCGCATACCGGAAGGGTTTTGCGCATGGTCTTGGAAAAGAGGAGTGCGGGCACTCCGCCGGGAACCATTCAAGCTGCGTACGGATACGAAGATAGTGACGAATTCGCTCTTCGCGCTGCGGAGGAACCCTCCGGCAGAAGGCCGGAGGATGCGAGGTCCGAGCCGGACGAGGGTAGAATGCTCGCGCTCCCCGATCGACGCACGAGCAGTATGCCCAACGGAGCCATCCAGGTCCACGGCGCGCGCGAGCACAATTTAAAAAACATCGATGTTGCGATTCCGCGCGATCAGATGGTTGTCATCACCGGGCTGAGCGGGTCGGGGAAATCAACGCTGGCTTTCGATATTCTGTTCTCGGAAGGTCAGCGTCGATTTCTCGACAGTATGTCGCCCTACGCGCGGCAATTCGTTGAGCAACTGGAAAAACCGGACGTCGATCTGGTGGAAGGATTGCCTCCCAGCGTCGCGATCGAGCAGCGCGTCACCCGCGGCGGGGGCAAATCAACCGTGGCGACCGTAACGGAGGTTTATCATTTCCTCAGATTGCTCTTCGCCAAAACGGGCACGCAGTTTTGTCCGGATTGTAACTTGCCGGTCGAGAAACAGACGCTCGCCGCAATCGTGAAACAAATGGAAGCGGCGGCGCGCCGCGGTCCACTCAAGGTGCTGGCGCCGCTGGTGAAAGCGCGCAAGGGATTTCACACCGACGTTGCGCGCTGGGCGGAGCGCAACGGATTCGACACGCTCTTTGTCGATGGGCAGTTCATTCCAGTCGCAAAGTTCCGAAAGCTTGAGCGTTTCAAGGAACACAGCATCGATGTCGTTGTCGGGGTGATCGACAAAAAACGCATCGCTAAGGCGCGCAACCTCAGCCAGCGCGCGCTCGATATCGGCCGTGGCACCGCGCGGCTCATCGATGCGAAAAATCGAGTCACCGTCGTTAGCACGGAAATGAGTTGTCCGCGATGCGGTCGTGCATTTGAAGAACTCGATCCGCGATTGTTCTCATTCAATTCGCCGCACGGAGCCTGCGGGGAATGCGGCGGGTTTGGAGAAATCTGGAATCAACCCCTGCAGGTGGGCGAGAACGACGACGGTGACTCAGTCATCGAAAATGAACTTGCCGCTGAACGCGAATCGGAATGGATCGACGACAGCGAGTCGCAAATTTGCCCCGCCTGCCACGGCTCGCGGCTGAATCCGATCGCGCGTCACGTCCGGGTGCAAAACATGACGATCGACAATTTTACCGCGCTTTCGGCCAGCGCGGCGGCAAAAAAAATCGACCGTTTGAAATTCATCGGCAAACAAAAAACGATCGCGAGTGAGCTGATTCCGGAAATCGTGCAGCGTCTCCGGTTCATGGACAATGTCGGTCTGGGCTATTTGTCGTTAGGCCGGTCCGCCAAGACCTTGAGCGGCGGCGAATCGCAACGCATCCGTCTGGCGGCGCAACTCGGCTCGAATTTGCGCGGCGTTCTCTACGTCCTGGATGAGCCAACCATCGGATTACATCCGCGCGATAATGTCCGTCTGCTCGAAACTCTGACCGCGCTGCGCGAAAAAGGGAACTCACTCGTCATTGTTGAGCATGATGAAGCAACCATGCGGCGCGCCGATCACATCATCGATCTCGGCCCGCGCGCCGGGACTCACGGCGGCGAAGTCGTTGCCACGGGAAGGCTGCCGGAGATCGAGCGTGCGAAAAATTCCGTGACCGGTCGTTGCCTGAAAACACCTCTCTGCCACCCCCTTCGCAAGTCGCGCCGAAGTCTGCGCAATGCTGAGGGCTGGATCCAAATCAGAAACGCGCGTGCGAACAATCTCAAAAACGTCGAGGTGAAATTTCCCGTCGGACGGTTGTCGGTCATCACCGGCATTTCTGGCAGCGGGAAATCGACGTTGATGGGGGAAGTCCTTTTACCGGCGGTGCTCGAGCAACTAAATCGAAAACGCCAACGCGCGGGCGAGCTGTTCGAGCGCGTCGATGGTATGGAAACGATCGATGCCGTTTACGAAGTCGATCAATCGCCCATCGGCAAAACTTCGCGCTCCACCCCGGCGACCTACATCAAGGTTTTCGATGAAATTCGGAATCTTTACGCGCAGGTGCCGGTCGCGCGGATGCGCGGTTACAGCGCGAGCCGGTTTTCCTTTAACGCCGAGGGCGGACGCTGCGAATCCTGCAAGGGGCAGGGCATCATCAAACTGGAAATGAATTTTCTGCCGAGCACTTACGTGCCATGTGAGGATTGCGGCGGGAAACGCTACAACCCGCAGACCCTGGAAGTGCTCTACCGCGAAAAATCGATCGGCGACGTCATGGAAATGACGATCGAAGAAGCGGCCGAATTTTTTAAAGCTAATCCCAAAATCGCGCGTTCGCTTTCGTTACTGGTCGATACAGGACTTGGCTATCTGAAGCTGGGGCAGCCGAGCCCGACCTTGAGCGGCGGCGAAGCGCAACGACTGAAGCTCGCAACGGAACTCACCCGCGGAATCGGGCGTGCGCAGCACGAGCGGATTCGTAAAATGCGCAAACCGAAGTCGACGCTCTACCTCTTAGAAGAGCCGACGATTGGCCTGCACATGGCCGACGTGGAATTGCTGCTCAATTTGCTGCACCGCCTCGTGGATGACGGTCACACAGTTATCGTGATCGAACATAACCTTACTGTCATTGCGGAAGCGGATTACATCGTCGATATCGGTCCGGAAGCGGGTGATGCCGGCGGCGAAATCGTCGCCGCCGGAACGCCGGAGCAGGTTGCAAAAAACCGCACCAGCCGGACCGCGCCATTTTTGCGAGAGGTTTTGGCGACAAAAAATGGAAATGCTGCTGCACTGAGGGAAGCTGTTGCGCGCCCTAGAGGCGGCGACACAGTGATTTCGTGATCGAATTCTTCGCCAAGTACGATACCGGCGAGTTCTACGACGAAATGTTTGGTGCGCCGGGAAAGGCCCGGCCGCATTACGAGCGATTGCTGCAACGTTTCACCGAGCTGAAGAAAGACGAATTCGACCGCAAACGTGAGTTGGCTGCGCTCACTCTTTTGCGCCAGGGCGTCACTTTCACTGTTTATAGCGATGCGCAAGGGACCGAGAGAATTTTTCCCTTCGATCTGATTCCGCGAATTATCTCCGCCGCGGAATGGAAGAAAATCGAACGCGGTTTGGAACAGCGAATCACCGCGCTCAACCTCTTCCTGCACGACATCTATCACGGCCAATCGATTCTGCGCGATGGCGTGATTCCCAAGGATTACGTCTGGCAGGCGGCGCATTTCCGGCCGGAGTTCATGCACTTCAACGTCCCGCAAAACATTTACATTCACATTTGCGGTACCGATCTGGTGCGCGATCGGGATGGCAATTTTCTGGTGCTGGAGGACAACGCCCGCTGCCCGTCCGGCGTCTCCTATGTCATTCAAAATCGGCAGGTCATGCGCCGTGTTTTTCCAAATCTCTTCGCCCAACATCGGGTCCGGCCGGTGGAAGATTACAGCCAGGAACTGCTCAACGTTCTTCGATACATCGCGCCCGCAGGAACAACGAATCCCACTGTCGTGCTTCTGACACCGGGCATCTACAATTCCGCTTATTTCGAGCATTCATTTCTCGCCCGCTCGATGGGAATCGAAATTGTGGAAGGCCGCGACCTCATCGCGCACGACGGGAAAATTTTCATGCGCACGACCAAAGGCTTGCAGCCGGTCGACGTCATTTATCGCCGGATCAACGACGATTTTCTCGATCCGAAAGTTTTTCGGAAAGACTCCGGCCTTGGCGTTCCGGGATTAGTCGATGCGTCCCAAAAAGGAAATGTCAGCCTGGCGAATTCCATCGGCACCGGCATCGCCGACGACAAAGTCATTTATCACTTCGTACCGAAAATGATCCGCTACTATTTGGATCAGGACGCAATCCTGCCCAACGTCGAGACTTATCTGGCCTCGAATGAAAGTGAGCGCGCCTTCATTTTGGAGAACCTCGAGAAGCTGGTGGTCAAAGCCGCTAATGAAAGTGGGGGCTACGGCATGCTGGTCGGCTCGCATTCGAGCGAAGCCGAGCGCGAAGAATTTCGGAAACGCATCCAAAAGGAACCGCGTAACTACATTGCCCAGCCCATCGTTCCGCTCTCGCGCTCGCCCGCGTTCGACGATGATGTGATTCGCGGGCGACATGTTGATTTGCGCCCCTACATTCTATCGGGAGAGAAAATCAAAATCATTCCCGGCGCGCTGACCCGGGTGGCGCTGTGCGAAGGTTCATTGGTGGTGAACTCCTCACAGGGCGGCGGAAGCAAAGACACATGGGTCCTCGAGGAAGACGAGGCGGAGTAATGGGGTATTGGAGTGATGGAGTAATGCTTTCAATCATGCTCATACTCTTGCTCCTGCTCATAATCGTCTCTCCCATTACTCCATTACTCCACCACTCCAATTCGGTATGCTGAGTCGCGTTGCTGATTCCCTTTTCTGGATGAGCCGCTACATCGAGCGGGCGGAAAACAACGCCCGCATTGCCGATGTCAATTTGCAGCTGCTCCTGGACCTTGAGAACACGCGCGACCCCGACACCCAGCAACAGTGGAATCCGATCATTAGCTCCCTGGAAGTGAATGAGCTTTTCACTTCGCTTTATCAAAACCCCGATGGCCAGGCCGCGATCGATTTCATTTGTCTGCAACGAAAGAATCCGAACTCGGTTTACTCCTGTCTCGCAGCGGCGCGCGAGAATGCCCGCACAGTGCGGGAACAAATCTCGAGCGAGATGTGGGAGCACATCAATCGCCTCTTTCTTTTCGTTAACGGCGAGACCGGCAAAAAGATGCTGCGTTTGAGCCCGTATGAATTCTTTCGTCGCATCATCACCGGATCGCACCTGGTGCAGGGAGTCGCGGACGCAACCATGACGCATGCCGAAGGCTGGGATTTCATTCGCATTGGAAAATCACTTGAGCGCGCCGACAACACTTCTCGGATTCTCGATGTGAAATATCATCTGCTTCTGCCGTCGGGAGAAAGAGTCGGCGGCAACATCGATACTGTTCAATGGATGTCGGTTTTGAAATCGTGCAGCGCGCTCGAGGCTTACCGCAAAGTATACGTGGGCCAGGTCGCACCTTGGAAAGTAGCGGCGTTTTTGATCACACATCCCCATTTTCCGCGCTCCATCCGTTTTAGCGTCGAATCGCTCGATGCCGCGCTCCATCGCATCTCCAGTTCACCGGAAACGCATTACGCCAACGAAGCGGAACGACTTTCCGGGCGGCTGCGATACGACCTCAATTTCGCCACCATCGGCGACATCTTCGAATACGGGTTGCACGAATACCTGACCCTGACCCAAAAGCGATTAGCCGAAATCAGCAGCGCCCTTTTCGAAATTTACTGTGCAAGTAACGAAGCTGTCCCCGCGTAACCAGAGTTTCGCCAGTTCCGAAAACCGGTACCTCTGCTGGAAATCGGGAGAGCGCCTGTTATTTATGTGGGCGTGAAAAACTTGTGTCTGATTCTCCTCACTTGCGGCACGATGATCTTTGGCGCTTGCGCTACCGATGAGGAATTCAAAGCCTCGGAGGCGGCGAAAACGCAGGAAACGGTTCCTGGCGAAACGAATCCGGACGCGCCGGATGCTTCGCAACAGCAGCAAGCTAAGCCGGGCTTCAGGTTTTAGGGGCTCTCGAGCGTTTCTTTTAGGCGCCAACGGCGCCGTTTTCGGGTGAACCGCCCCCTAAGATGAGGTGTCAACGGCCTGCTATGCCGCAGCCGCGGTCGTTTCCCCGCTCGGCGAGCAAGCAGTCGTAATTGCTATAATTTTCCTGCAAATCTGGAAGGCAGGAAACCACGAAAAGCATGCAGGTTTCCTGGTTTCCAGATTCGTTGCCAGCTGCGACGACTTTCTCGGGTTGCATTGCGGTTCTCATTTCCTTTTCGATTTGCTCGATAGTAACAATCAACCTTAGTGAACGAAATTCCGCTCTCCTGGCGCTCCCCTAAAACGGAAGTGCGACAAAGTCCGATTCACGGCAAAGGGTTATTTGCCACTGCCGACATTGGCAAGGGCGAGATCGTCATGATCAAGGGCGGTCACATCGTCAGCCGCGATTTTCTGGAGCGCGAAGTCACACCGAAACTTGGCCCGGTGGAGATTCAGATTGGCGACGACCTGTTTATCGCCCCGGTTACAGCGGATGAACGGGGAGGTTCCATGCTCTACAGTAATCATTCCTGTGATCCCAATCTGGGACTGCGCGGTAACATTATCTTTGTGGCGCTGCGCGATATTCGGGCCGGCGAGGAAATAACCCACGACTGGTGCATGACCGATGATGACACCTACGAAACAGAATGCACTTGCGGTTCCGCGAATTGCCGTCGCGTGTTAACCGGCAAAGACTGGCAGCGACCAGAACTCCAGGCGCGTTATCGCGGCTACTTTGCGACTTACCTCGCTGATAAAATCTCAGACAACCGCGGATGACGCTGATATTGCGGATACAGGAAACGAAGGACCCACGTCGTTGCTCAAACTCGACGGTAGGGAGGCGGAGCGGAAGCGAAATCTAGGGCAAATCTTTCCATTTTACACCTAATCCGCAGAGCCCGTGCTTCTTTCTGGTGAAATCGCTATAAGATTCGCCAGCGAGGTTCTCCCGTGCTTCGATTGGTTTCCCACAAACGACAACCGCCCAGGAAAGCGTTGCGGTTGTCGCCCCCCTTTACTCCGCGCGGTAATCGCGTCATTTTTTTCACGTTGCCTCCGCCGAGCACGACGGTATCGGCGACAAACGAAAGTTTGAGCTGCATCACGCAGTAAATCACTTCTTTTCGCCACGCTTTTTCGCCGAGTTCCTCGAGTCCGTCCTTGCCTAACCAGTCTTCAATCTTGCGATGCTCACGATAGGGAAGATCACCAAGCTCCAGCGGCATGAGATTGTTGTTCCAGACGAGTGCGGCACCGAGACCTGTGCCTAACCCCAGAAAAAGCATCCGCCCGCGAACGTGACTGCCAAGCGCCTGCATGGCGGCGTCGTTAATGACCCGAACAGGCTTTTTGAGCGCGCGAACAAAATTGAATCCGATCCATCCTTTGCTGAGATGTTTCGGTTCTTTCACGATTTTTCCATCGCGTACGACCGATGGAAAACCGATTGAAACGGCGGCAAATTTAAGATCCGCCGTGGTCTGGTGAAATTTCTTCACGAAATCGTGCGGCGCCATGTCCAGACCGGAATCGAATTTCAATTTGTCTCCGGCCGACATCATGAGCTTGACGTGAGTGCCACCGATATCGACGACGAGAACGTTGCGTTTCATCGCACCCTCCCGGCAGGAGCGTTACTCGCCGCTTCGGCCGAGAAAACGTTTGAAAAGGCCGCCGCGCTCCGCTTTTTCGGAAGCAGCCGGGGGCCAGCATTCAACGATGTCGAGTTCGACGAAACGGAACAGCGTCAGGCGAGCGAATCTTAAATCCAGCCGCAGATTCCGCGCAATCTGGGCAATAGAACGGACGCCGTTGAATTGCGAGGCGAACTGCGCTTCGGCCACGGTGAGCCGCAATTTTTGTACGCGTTCAAAACCGTCCCGGGTGTAGGCGGGAATCGATTCCGGATCGTAATTGGCTTTTTCAGCAACGTCCTGAGCCTGGACGAACCGAAGCGTGCTCAACATCCAATGCTCGACATCGTCATCGGCCGGGATCTCGCTGGTGAAGTCGGGCAGCTCCGTGGTTTGTTCAAATGCGAAACGGACCCGCGGGGCGCTCCACTGTTGGGCGAAAAGTTTTTGGCCATAGTGCTGGACCAATTGCAGGGTCGGATCGCGCAGAATCAAATCTTCCCGTGCCAGAGTAATGAACAATGGGCAGCCGGTTTGCGATTGTGTTTCCCGCGCTTCCCTTACCCGCTCCGAATCAATATTTACCAAAGTGACCGGCGCTTCAGCGCAGTAAGCTTCGCCGTCGCGGGTCGTGACCAGCACCACTTTTCCTCCGCGAGCATATAGATCGACATTGTCTCTGGCGCCGGCAGAACGCAGGGTGCCGGTCAAGTTTTCCTGACCAATTATTCGCAGCGCGCGGCTGAAGGAGAAGAATGGGGTCTCGCCGGAAAAATAGACATTCCCACCCAATCCGGACTCGAAAAGCGCAGGTTGGGACTGCTGGGCGAATTCCGGATTGCCAAAACTACTTTGCTCATCTGCTTGTAACAAAGCAGGCTCCGGTTCGTTCCACGGCGGCGAAGACTCGACCGCCGGCGCCTCCTCCTGCTCCGGCCCCACTTCACTGGTAAACTCCGAGTGCACGGCCGGCTCGGCTCCTTCTTCTCCCGGGACTTTCAACAGGTTTTCCTCCACTGTTCTTAATAGACTATCAGTTGTAAACGGTTTGTTCAGAATTCCCAACACATTCTCGGACCGGTCTTGTGCATTTTCCAGATCCCCGCCGAAGCCGGACATAAAAACCACTGGAACATCTGCCGTTGACTCGTCTGAGCTCAACTGCTTACTCAATTCATCACCACGCAGGTCGGGCAGCAAATAATCGAGCAGGATTAAATCCGGCTTTTGCTGGCGGGTAGCTTGCAAGCCCTCCTGCGCAGTTCCGGCCGTGGCCACTTCGTAGTTCGCTCCCGTGAGAATTTCCCCCACGAATTTCAGCATCATGAGGCTGTCGTCGATCACCAGAACGCGCTGCCGTCTCGCCGCCTCCTCGCCCGGCCGCAAGAGCGTCTGCGCAAGATCCAGGAAATCTGAGTCGGCAAAGGGCTTTTCTAACAAACTAGCGTCATCCATTCCTTCGGATTTGGCGTCCGCCGAGGTCAAGACAATTGCCTGCGCCTTCGGATGACGGGCTCGCAAGTCACGCACAACATCCGGCTCCGAAGCGGCATCAAGGTCGAGGACGAACAGTGCCACAGGATTATCGGCCGCGATCCGATCGGCCTCGTCCACGTCGCGGGCCACGTCCACGACCGCGTCCGGAGCGACCTGGTGGAGGCCGGACAAAATCGAGGAGAGCAACGTCTCGTCCGATTCCAAAACGAGAAAGTGCTCTTCGCTTTTATACTTTCGGGCGGGAGATTTTTTCACGGGGCAAAGAGGCGCGGCCGCTGACAGCCGGTGGACTGCGCGCCTCCTCTAACAATTTATGGTTCTCGACAAATGAAAAGCATTTTCTCGCTCGACTTAGCGGTTCGGAACATAGACTTGCAGTCAATGTGCTTAGCGGGTTTGCAACCCGTTGAGACCCCAACAGCCGAAAGCTTTCGGGGCCGGGCGCACGCGCGGGACAGCTCGATGTTCCGAGCCGTTTCGCGCACGTCAGTTATGTTTTTCAAAAGTCCATTAGGCTGAGCGAGAAACGGGATACCGCAGGGCCAGCTCGCGCCGGCTGGTCTTGCCCCTTTCATTGACTGGAATCGCTTCGACGAAATAAATGCGGCGCGGCACCTGCCAACTGCTTAGCCGCGCCCGGCAATGAGCCAGTAGTTCTCCCTCGGTGAGACCTTTCGCGACCACGCAGGCTACGACTTCCTGATTCCGGCGCTCCGATTCACGGCCGAAAACGATCGCTTCCCGCACTCCCTCGCAGCGCAGGATTTCCGCTTCCACCTCCGCAGGATGCACTTTTTTGCCGGCAACATTAATTAAGTCGGAGCTGCGTCCGACGATCCGATAACCACGCGCTGTTTTCTCCAGCAAATCGTCCGGGACAAAGATGCCGTGCCCTAGTTTGTCTTCGTCCGGGACGGGGAAATAACCGTCAGCCACCGCCCGGCTTCGCACCCGGATGAGCGAATTCGAGACTTCGGGATCGACCAATTCGAGCGCAACGCCACACATCGCTTCACCCACAAATCCTGGGATTGCCTGCGCTTCGCGGACATAACAAATCCCCCCACATTCCGACGCACCGTAAAACGAGTGAATTTCGCGTCGGAATTTTTCACGAAACGCTTGCTCGGTCTCCACCGGCAATGGTGCGCCCGCCGAAATGCAAAGTCGCAGGTCCGGCAATAGCGGCGGTTCATTCATCTCGCAAAAGGATTGGTAGAACACTGGCATTCCCGGAAAAACGGTGGCGCGATTCGCAGCCAAGCCATCGATGATGGCACGCGGGATTCGGTCGTTGCTAAGCGCGAGGGAAACGCCACGCACAATCAGCGGCGTCAATAAATTGCTGAAGCCATACGAATGCGAAATGGGAATAACCCCGAAGTTCACGTCGCGATCGATGATCCCCATCGTCTCGCAAATGTTCTCGCAATCTGCCAAGAGCTGCTCGCTGCGAAAACGGATTGCCCGTGCTGCTGCTGTCGTGCCCGAGGTCAATTTCAACAACGCAAGTCCGTCATCCCGAGCGAAGTCGAGGGATCCCGCTGAAGTTACCTTAAAGATTACACATCGGGATTCCTCGGTCCGCGCCGGACTGGCATTTTCCGCTCGGGATGACAGAGTTGCGAAGCCGGCAACCTGACACAATCGAAACGCGTTTTGCCGTTGCTCGTCGCTGATCGTTTGCTCCAGTGGTAGAACGACGATCCGTTTTCGCAAGCAAGCCAGAAACAGTGATGGCCAATCCGGATGGTTCCCGATTTGGATGGCAAGAACCTGACCGGGCGCGATCCTTTCCAACTCGTCCGCAAATTGACGGGCACGGTCTTCGATTTCGAGAAATGTGCGCGCGACTTTTCCCTGTGAATCGAAGATGGCAGCGCGATCGCGGTTGTTGGCGCGCGTCCTTTCCCAGGCCGTTAGAATCGGATCTTTAACTGTCGTCATCACTTGCGAATTAACGGTTTTAGGACTACTTTTTGTGCTCGTTTTTCAATATGAAGGCGGACATTCATCCCGATTATCAAGAGACCGATATCGTTTGCGCGTGCGGCGCGGTTTATCACACTCGCTCGACCAAACGAGACATTAAAATCGGCATCTGCGCCGCCTGCCATCCGTTTTTCACTGGCGAGCAAAAATTCGTCGACACCGCCGGGCGCGTGGAAAAATTCGCCCGCCGCTACGGCAGCACCAAGGCCGCTCGTGCGGGTAAAGCTTAGCTGAGTGTAGCCGGGGTCGTCTGCCCCGGGGTTTTGCCGCGGCCAGCGGCCACGGCTACAACGCATGGACTTTAATCTTCTCATCCAACGTAAACGCGAGCGCTTCGAACAACTCGAGCGCGAGATCGCCGACCCCGCCCTTTTTGAAAATCGGAATCGGGCCGGCGAGATCATGCGCGAACACGCCAACGTAAAAGCGTTGCTCGCGAAATGGACCGAACTGTCGAATGCGCGAATGCAGCTGAGCGACAATCGCGAACTCGCCAATTCCAGCGACGCCGACCTTGCACAAATGGCGCAGGAAGAAATTCCCGCTCTCGAGAGACGCGTCGCCGATCTCGAACGCGAGATGCAGGTCGCGTTACTTCCGCCGGACGAAAATGAAAATCGCGATGCGATCATCGAGATTCGCGCCGGCACCGGCGGAAGCGAAGCCGCAATTTTCGCGGCTGATTTGTATCGGATGTACAATCACTATGCCGAGTCAGCCGGGCTAAAACTCGAAAGCATGGACTCGAGCCCATCGGAGCTGGGCGGATTAAAGGAAATCATTTTCAAAGTCAGCGGCGAATCGGTTTTTCGAAAGCTGCGGTACGAGAGCGGAGTCCATCGGGTGCAACGCGTGCCCTCCACGGAAGCGCAGGGGCGGATTCATACCAGCACTGCGACGGTCGCGGTTCTACCGGAAGCAGAGGAAGTGGATCTCGAATTAAAACCGGAAGATCTCCGGATCGAAGTTTGCCGTTCGGGCGGACCGGGCGGCCAGGGGGTGAACACGACCGATTCGGCGGTGCAGGTCCTGCACATTCCGACTGGCACCATCGTTCGTTGCCAGGACGGTCGGAGCCAGCAGAAGAACAAGGAGAAAGCGCTCAACGTTCTGCGGTCGCGTCTCCTCGAAACCAAACAACGTGAAGAAGCGGAGAAATATGCCGCGCATCGCCGGAGCCAGATCGGATCGGGTGGCCGCGAAGAAAAAATTCGCACCTACAATTTTCCCCAGAACCGTGTCACCGATCACCGCATCGGACTGACGCTTTACAATCTGGACCGATTTATCGAAGGCGACCTTGAGGAAATGATTTCAGCCCTGCAAGCGGCGGATCTGGCGGAGAGATTAAAAGACAGCGCACTAACGTAATTGATGTCATTCCGAGCG
Organism: uncultured Verrucomicrobiae bacterium; assembly: GCA_963781735.1. GTDB lineage: Bacteria > Verrucomicrobiota > Verrucomicrobiia > Chthoniobacterales > UBA10450 > AV69. The sequence goes on from CAWAHI010000011.1 coordinate 54,122, forward strand.
AAAGGCGCAGTCGAGGTCCGAGCCGGGAATTCGCTCGGGATGAGCACTTAAAATGACTGTTCTCGAAGTGCTGCAATCGACGACCGCGTATTTCCAGAAACACGGGATTGAAAATCCGCGCTTGAATGCGGAGCATTTGCTGGCGCATTCGCTCGGGCGAAAACGGCTCGATGTTTACCTGGAATTCGAGCGCGATCTGGCCGAACCGGAGCTGGCGCCAATCCGCGAACTGGTGCGACGACGGGGACAAAACGAGCCGCTCCAGCATTTGCTCGGCACGGTCGAGTTTTGCGGGAATGTTTTTCTTTGTGACAAACGCGCGCTCGTTCCGCGACCCGAGACAGAGGAATTGGTTGAGCTTCTTCTTCAATCAACCGTCGACCGTCAACCATCAACCATTCTCGACGTGGGAACCGGCTCGGGCGTGATAGCGTTGAGCCTGGCACAAAAATTTCCCGAAGCGAAAATTCTCGCGACCGACGTCTCCGACGACGCCCTGCTGCTAGCGCGTGAAAATGCGGCCCGACTCCAAACCGATCAGGTGGAATTTCGCAACAGTGACTTACTGGAGAACGTGGATGGGAAATTCGACCTGATCGTCGCCAACCTGCCCTACATTTCACGGCATGACCGCGACCAACTCGCGGCCGAGGTCTTGCGGGATCCGGATGTCGCGGTTTTCGCCGGAGAGAAGGGCGATGAAGTTATTCGCCTATTGATTGAAACCGCGCCGGCACATTTGAATGCCGGCAGTCTGCTCGCGCTCGAGATTGGCCTGGGTCAGGAACCGGCCCTGATCGAAATATTGCGCCAGAAAAATTACCGCGACATTGAGGCGAAAAACGATTATTCAGGTAGAACGCGTTTTCTCTTCGCCCGGTATGGATAAGATTCTTGTGCATGGCGGGAATGCTCTCGCCGGTTCTATCAAGATCAGCGGCTCGAAGAATTCCGCTCTGCCCATCCTGGCCGCGACGCTGCTGACGCGCGAGCCGTGTATCATTCACCGCGTGCCGGACCTGAGCGACACGAATTACATGCTGCAAATTTTGAATCATCTCGGCGCACAGGTCGAACGCGCCAGCGGCACCGTCACGGTTTCCGCAGACAAGACTCAATCGGTCGCACCATATGACGTGGTTCGAAAAATGCGCGCGTCCGTTTGCGTCCTTGGACCGCTTCTCGGGCGTTGCAAGGAAGCGACTGTTTCCCTGCCGGGCGGTTGCGTTATCGGCGACCGGCCGATCGACTTGCATTTGAAAGGTTTCGAGGCGCTCGGCGCAGCCGTGCGGGTAGAAGGCGGGAACGTGAAGGTTTTCGCTCCGAAATTGAATGGCGCTGTCATTAATTTGCGCGGCAAATTCGGACCTACCGTTCTCGGCACCGATAACGTAATGATGGCGGCGGTTCTCGCCGAAGGCACAACGGTGATCGAAGGCGCAGCGCAGGAGCCGGAAGTTTGCGACCTCGCCGATTTTCTCAACAAAATGGGCGCGAAAATCCAAGGTGCGGGCACGCGACACATGATCATCGAAGGAGTAAGCGAATTGCACGGAGCAGAGCACGACATCATTCCCGACCGCATCGAAGCCGGCACATTTCTGGTAGCGGGCGCGATAGCCGGCAGCGGCGTGACCGTGAAACGAGTCGAGCCAAAACATCTCACGGCGATCACTGATGCGTTGAGTGGTTGCGGATTCAAAATCGAAGTGCAAAAACAATCAATCACCGTTTCACCAAATGGTGCGCCCAAGCCGTTGGAAATTACGACCGAACCCTATCCCGGATTCCCGACCGACATGCAGGCGCAAATGTGCGCGTTGCTTTCTACGACTGAGGGAATCAGTGTAATCACGGAAAATATTTTCCCGCAGCGTTACATGCACGTGGCCGAGCTCAAACGCATGGGTGCGCAGGTGCAAATGGAAGGCGCAACGGCTGTAATTTCGGGCGTGGAAAGACTGACTGGTGCGCCGGTGATGGCGAGTGATCTGCGTGCGTCGGCCGCGCTGGTGCTGGCAGGATTGAAGGCCGAGGGTACGACGGAAGTGAGCCGCGTCTATCACATCGATCGTGGCTACGAACATCTCGACGAAAAGCTGAGCGAGCTCGGCGCCAACATCGAACGGGTGAAAGCGTAAGTTGGAGGATAGGCATCGAACGCCAGTCCGGCTCGGATCCTGTCTCGGCCGGCGGAAATTTTGCCCGCCGATCATTGCGAGAAGCACGACAAGCTGGAAGCATGTCGGCCGAGGTCCGAGCCGGACTGGCGAATGGCTGGAAGCCTAACCTCCAAGCGCACTTGCGTTCGCCGAAAACCGGCAGACGCTTATTGGCACTATGGAAACGACTCAACCTCCTTCCGCTCCGATCTCTTCCGCCGATGTCCGGACATGGAATGTTCTCTGTCACGCCAGCGCACTTCTCGGATTCTTCTTCCCGTGGGCTGGTCACATCATCGCGCCCTTGATCGTTTGGCTGGTAAAACGTGGCGACTCGCCCGAGATCGACGCACACGGCAAGGAATCGATCAATTTCCAACTCTCGATGCTCGTTTACTCAGTTATTTCGGCAATTCTCTGCCTCATTCTCATCGGATTCGTTTTGCTTGCGATTCTGCATATTGTGAATGTCGTCCTCGTTATCATTGCCTCCATCCGCGCAAGCGAAGGAAAGTTTTACCACTATCCGATCACGATTCGGTTTTTGAGTTAGCAGACCCCCTCGCATAACGGGGTCATCCCTAGCGTTAGTCGAGGGATCCCGTTGAAGTTACCTTAAAGTTTCCGCGGCAGGATCCCTCGACTCCGCTCGGGATGACGACGAATCCGTCACCACGGAATCACTTTTCGGTCTTGCAAGAATTTGCCGGTGAGATTTTGCGGGGCGTCGGCGGCGAGCCAGACGATTCCCTCGGCACCTTGTTCGACGGAACGGGGCGCGCTGGAACCACCCATATCGGTGCGGACCCAGCCTGGGCAGACGGAGTTCACCGCGAACTTCGGTAGCGCGGCGGCGAGCTGCGACGTCACTCCATTCAGCGTCGTTTTCGAAATGCAATAAATGGGCGACCAACCATCCGCTCCATCGAGGAGTTGTCCGCCGCTGCTTGAGACATTAACAATCCGCGGAGCCGACGACTTCGCCAGCAGCGGTTGAAAAGCCTCTGCCGCCATTAGCGGCCCGAGCGCATTCGTCCGCATCGTTTCTTCAAATTGCTCGGGGGTCGCCTTCAGAATCGCGTCATCGCCGTCAACGATAATGCCGGCGTTATTCACCAGCACGTCGAGATGATCGACCGCTTTTGCCAATTCCTTTGCCGCTTCCTGGATGCTCTCCTGATCTGAGACATCAATCTTCAAAAACGTCGCCATCGCTCCAATTTTCTGCGCGGCAGCTCGTCCGGCTTTCTCGTTGCGTGCACCGATGAACACGCGAAAACCTTTAGCCGTGAGCTGCCGTGCAACTTCGAAGCCGATTCCTTTATTCGCCCCGGTAACGAGCGCGATTTTTTCTGATTTCGCCATCGTGAAATTTTGCGCGGCAAACGAACAGTCGCAATGCCGGGCGCGCGTGTCGTCCCGAGCGAAAGCCGTGCGTCCGAGTCGGACTGGCATTCCCGCTTCGCTCAGGAGGACGGCGTAATGAGCTTGCGCAGCGTCCGCAAATTCACCACGTCTTCCTTCATTTCCTTCCCTTTCGGTGTCTCCAGGACCTTTGGGATTTTGCGGAAACGCGGGCTGTTCATGATGAAACGAAATGCCGCCAGTCCGATCTCGCCTTTGCCGATGTGCGCGTGCCGATCAACGCGTGAACCACGCGCGCTTTTGGAATCGTTCAGGTGAATCGCCGCCAGCCGTTGGTGCCCGATGACCCGATCGAACTCGCGAAATGTTTTTTTCACTGCACTCTCCGAGCTGATGTCGTAGCCAGCGGCGAAAATGTGAGCGGTATCCAGGCAAACGCAAAGCCGCTCGGGTTCCCGCACTTTGTTAATGATTTGCGCAATCTCTTCGAAACGGTGACCGAGACATGAACCCTGACCGGCGGTAGTCTCGAGCGCGATTTTCGTTTTCACTTTTGGAATGACGCGCCAGATCGCGTCGATCGACGTGGCGATTTTCTCCAGGCCTGCTTCCTCGCCAGCACCAAGATGTGCGCCGGGATGCATCACCAGAAACGGCAGCTCGAACTGATCGGCCCGAATTAGTTCCTCGGCCAGGGCCCGCAATGAATTGGCGTGAAACTGCGGATTAGTCGCCGCCAGATTGATCAAATAATTGGCATGCGCAAAAACGGAAGCCAACTGGCCGCGCTGTTGATGCTCCAGGAAAGCGCGGACTTCCTCGGCCGAAAGGGGGCGAGCAAACCATTGCATGTTGTTTTTCACGAAAATCTGCATCGCCGTGCATTGGATCGAGCAGGCGCGCTCGATCGCCATGTGCGCCCCACCGGCAATCGACATGTGGGCGCCGAGCAGAACCGTGTTTGTCATTTCAAGCTGGATTCAGCCACAGATGAACGCGGATGAAACACGGATTCAGAAGACCAGGCGCTTGTACTCCACCTTGCTTCGACCGAAATTCACAAGCATCCCGACCTTAAGACTGGTAGCCTCCAATTCATTTAATAACGCCGCCTCGTCGCGCTTGTCGTAATGCGGCTCCAACATTTGCTATCTGTGTTTAATCCGTCTCGATCTGTGGCTAATTATCAGCCCCGTTCAGCAGTCATCAGCTTATTACAAAATCTTCGGGTGCCAGTCCGGCTTTTTCAGGCTGCCTTCAGCTTTGTATTCGAAAAACTTGTAGAGTGGGGTGAGGACGATTCCCGCGCCGCTAGCGTCGATGCGAACATCGAAATCGATTTTATCGTCGAGAAAATGCGCGTTGCCCTGTCCCACCATCCCGAAAACGCCGGCGTCGACGTGAAAATCGGATGTCCGAATTACACCATCCTTAATCGTAAAGGACATGTTTGCCTTCCGCGCCACCCGATAGCCGATCCCGGGCATGAGCTTGTTCAGAATGTCTGAAAGCGGTCCGAAAAGCGGAATGGCAAAGACATCGCCGTTGTGCACATCCACTTCCCCTTTGCCGGACATAGAGCGGGCATCGCTCCCGTTCCCCGTCCATTCGTACCGGCCATTCATCGATCCGGTCGAGGTTTTGTACTTGAAATAAAGGTCGGTCAGTCGCGGGAAATCGACCCGATCGACCGTCATAGTCGCCTGATAGCGTTGATCGTTTTTCGCCAGAGAAATGTCCGCATTGCCTTGCAGCGTCCCGGAAAAAACCGCGCCGTTTAATTCGGAAATTTGCAACCGATCATTCGTCAAGAGCAACTTCGCTTTGATCCGATCAAAAGGCAGCGTCTTACCGAGGAACACATAATTCATCCCTGCGGTAGAATCGACATTGATTTCGAGCCGGGTGTTCTTGCCGCCGCGGAATTGATAGACCCCGTTGGTCGTAACAGTCGGAGGCTTCTGAAATTTGTAGGGCGTGACGACTTTGAACAGACTTGGATCGACCCAGGAAATGGCTTCGGTGGTTCGCAAATTCGAAACCACATTGGACATGCGGGTCTCGTGATGGGCGAAATCGTAGATGAAGGTGCCGGTAACAACGCCTTCGTCCCGGATGACGCGAAAATTTTCATACGCAACCGCGCCGTCTCCAAAATGAATATTTGTGGAAGCGCTATTGAACCCGACGGTCCGGAAACGGCCCCGCTCCATTTTCAGTGTCCCATCGCCCTTCCATGTCGCTGGGGCGGCGCTCGACCCGCGAATCACGAGCTGCACGTTAGCGACATGCGGCCAATCCCAATCGTTGACGAAGTCGCGCATGTCGGCCGGGGCGAGAGTCCGCAGCGCGTTCGGATCAATCGTACTGGAGAGATCAATCCGAAAGTCGTTTGGCGCATCAAGCAATCGCCCGGCCAGCTCGCCACTTTGATGCCGCACATGAATATCGCGCACCATGGTGCGCTCGCCATCCCATGAAAATTCGGCATTCGCGCCTAGAAACGAAATTCCTTTGTAGGTAAAGCGATCCAGCGCCGCGTGCCCGATTGCCTGCCAGCGCGGCTGCCCTTCACCTAATCTCGCTGTTCCGGAAATCTCGAATCGTGGCGGGGCCAAAAAATTAACGTCGAAGACAACACTGCCGAGGCCGACGCTTTCGAGCAATGGACGCAAGTTCAGACTGCTGCGCGCCCGAAACTGGATCTCGTTCGCCGGACGTCGCCAAGTCGCGTTCGCGCTGAAGGCGCCGAGGTCGTCCTGCCATTCGCACTGGCGGATGCTCAATGTTTGATCAACAAACTCGCCGGCCAGGTTCAACTTTCGCACCTGATAATTGCCGCGCTGAAATGGCCCGGCCTGGAGCGTTCCTTCCACCCGTGCATTCTCCAGCTCTGCGACATCGCCACTGAATTGGATCTGCAAATGTGGTCGCTCCGAGAATTTGAACTGGTACAGCTCGGTCACCACGCGCTGCAGAATGCTGAGGCGCTTCATCCATTCCTCCTCCGTTATTTCTTTCGATTGCTGGTAGTCGTTGCGCCTGATCAGTTGCCCCGTCGCGGAGATCCGAATCCCGCAAAAGATTCCGTCTGCCTGACTGACATAAATCTGTTCCGGCGGAAAATAAATGTGCGCGTGCAAATTCCTGATTTCAGCGTGTGGCGCCTTGGGATCCGCCCCTTCGGGCAGGGGCAGCGAAACCTGGGCATTTCGGATATCAATCGCGTTCAAGAATGGCTGATGCTGCAGCAACGCGGCATAATTGACGTCCAGTGAAATGCGACTGATCTGCGCGATGGTGTTCTCGCGGTTTTTGTAATCGAAAATGCGAACGTCCTGCGCCACCAGTCCACGAAATGGATCGAGGGTGAGGCGGCGAACAGACGCTTCCACCCCATGTTTGTGCAATTCCTCGACCACGAGGCCGCGCCATTTTCGGCCGAAACCCTTCTTCGCCAGATACCAGCCGCCGCCGGCCATCGCTCCGAGGGCGAGCACGGCCAGAAAACGCGCCACGCTAACGAGGAGCCGTCGCGTAAAAGAGCGCGGCCGATGTCTATCGGAAATTAAAGTTTCTTCTGGCGGTTCCAGAGTGGCAGGCATGTAGTATCCGTTGAAAAGTTAAAGCGTTGAAGAGTCTAAGAGTTGCACAGACTGTCGCTTTAAGGCTTTAACTCTTCAACGTTTCAACCCTGCAATCCTGCAACGTGCTCTCCACCTCCGATCTTCCCGCCGTCAATGCCTCACTGAATGCCATCAGCACGATTTTCATTTCAGCGGGCTGGTACTTCATCCGCCGGAATTTTTGGCAGCGCCACGTCGCCTGCATGATCACGGCGATCATTTCCTCGACCTTGTTTCTCGTTGGCTACGTCACTTATCATGCCCAGGTCGGTGAAAAATCTTCCGGGTACCGCGGGTGGCTGGCGGCGATTTACTTCCCGATACTGGCCAGCCACGTTTTGCTCGCCTTCGTTACCCTTCCGCTCGTCATTCTTACCCTCGTGCCGGTATTTCAGCGTCGCTGGGACAAACATCGTCGGATCGCAAAATGGACGATGCCTATCTGGCTGTATGTCTCCGTCACAGGCGTCTTCGTTTACCTGATGCTTTATCAATGGTTTCCGCCGCCGAGTCTTGCACAGCCGCGCTGAATGTTGTTTGCTCATGACGCGGCCAGGCCGCTCTCAAAACCATGGTCACGATCGCAACCTTCAACGAACAATCGAAAGCGAAACATCTGCGCAACCGGCTCCAACAAGCCGGCATCGGCGCCGAAATCATCGGCGACAGCCATCTGCAACGCGTCGCTTTCATGGCGAAACCTCAGGCCCATGTAAAAGTGAGAGTAGAAGAAGATGACTTCGGCAAAGCGCATCAATTGATGCGGGAATGGGAAGCGTCTGATCCCGATGTCGGGGCCGCATTGCGTTGCCCGCAATGCGATTCCTCCAACATCGAATATCCGCAGATGACCCGGAAATTTCTCACCCCGGCAATCGCGAGCGTTCTATTTGCCATGAAGATTTTTCCCAAAGGCTTTTATTGTCACAATTGCCACTTCACTTGGACAACCGAGCCCGAAGGACAGATTTCGCGCCTCTGGCACATGATTTTCCCGGGAACGAATCCCTACCGGGAGGATGATGTAAAAGGTTAACGCCGGCGGCGCGTTTGGCCCCACAGCCTCGCCACGGCGAGTGGGTCTCGTGGCGGGCACGGTGGCTGTGTACACCGGCCAAGTACGCGGGAGTGATTTCGACAAAAAGGTTGGGTGTCGACGAAGCGGCACCTTCCCAATGCACGCTGGACGGACACGCTTCGTCGTGTCCCAACTTCAGGCGCGGCGCGCTGTGCATCCGACCCCGACTTGGGGGAGTGTTCGAGCAAAATCGCTGTGCCGCAAATATTTCATTTTCCGTAATTGGAGGGCGGAACCGTTTCGACAAGCTCAGGTCCCTGAGCCGGTGGAAGGGCTCTGCAATGCCGCAAACATCAACCCGTCTCCGACCGCGGGCTCGCGGAGCGCGCCCCTCCAAGTATGATGTGTTAGGGTATAGAATTGTCGTTCGCATGAAGTGGCTCTTGGCATTGTTACTAGCACTCGCCATCTTTGGCGGAGCCGCTTATTTCAGCTACAACGTTCTCTTCAAACAGGAGATCGCCGTGCAAAAGGAACAACGCGGCGAGATTCCTTCCACCCCGGCGCCAGATCTAAGCCTGCCCGAATTTCAGGCGGCGGCGAAGCTAAGACAGGAAGGCAAACTGGTAGAGGCGCGAAACGCCCTGATCACGTTCATTCAAAAATATCCCAACGGCCAGCATTTCGAGGAGGCGAAGGACCTGCTGGGTGCGATCAACATCGATATTCTCTTCTCGCCCGTGCCCGGGCCGGAAAAACAGGAATACATCGTCAAGAAAGGCGACGTCATCGCCCGGGTCGCGCAGAAAATGAAAACCACGCCGGAACTCATCATGCGGACCAACAACATGAACAGCACCATGCTTCGGATCGGCGAACGACTGCTCATCTCCAACCTCGATTTCTCGATGTTCATTCAGACCAAACAGAAGGTGATTGTGCTGATCAACCATGGTCAGTTTTTCAAGCAGTACCATGTCCAGGAAGTAAAATTGCCGGCGAAGCAGCCGCCACGGATCAACACCAAAGTGGCCGAAGTTTTAGCGTGGAAAAATGGCAAACGGATCGGGTTCGGCAGCCGTGAATACCAGATCAGCACCCGTTGGATCCGTCTGGCCACGCCCGGCTACATGATTTACGCTATCGCCGACGCCTCCCATCCGAGTTCGGATCAGCCGCCTCCGCCTACGGGCTTAGGCATTTCCGCCAGCGATGCCGAGGAATTAAGCAGCCTTGTCAACGGCAAGACCCCTGTCACCATTACGGAGTAACATGAAAGAGCCCCAACCGCTCGACTTCGAAAAGCCGATCGTGGAACTGCAACGCCGCTTGCAGGAAATCCGCGATCATTCTGACGAGCACGCCCTCGATTTTGATGCCGAAGTCGAAGCGATGGAGGCCAAGATCAAAACCACCCGGCGCGAGATTTACGATAACTTGAACGCGTGGCAGCGGGTTCAGATCGCGCGGCACGTGCAGCGGCCCTTCGCCCTCGATTATGTGGAGCGTTGTTTCACGAATTGGAACGAACTCCACGGCGACCGTTTATTCGGCGACGACAAGGCGATGCCTTGCGGAATCGCGATGCTGGGCGAGCACCGTTGCATCGTGATCACAAACCAGAAAGGTCGCAATACGAAGGAAAACGTGCTGCGGAATTTCGGCTGCGCCCATCCCGAAGGTTATCGCAAGGCGCTCCGCCTGATGCAGCTCGGCGAAAAATTTCATCTGCCGGTGATTTCGCTCATCGATACTCCCGGCGCTTTTCCCGGGATCGGCTCGGAAGAACGTCATATCGCTGAAGCCATCGCGGTCAATCTTCGTGAGATGATGAAACTGCGCGTGCCCATTCTCGCCGCCGTAATCGGTGAAGGCGGCTCGGGCGGCGCTCTTGGGATCGGCGTGGCCGATCATGTCATGATTCTGGAGAACGCATATTATTCAGTCATTAGTCCTGAAGCCTGTTCCGCAATCTTGTGGAAAGATCGGCGCCACGCCGCCGAAGCTGCGGAAGCCCTCAAGCTCACTGCGCAGGATTTGATGAGACTTAACGTGGTGGATGAAATCGTCTCGGAGCCGGATGGCGGCGCGCATCGCGATCACGAGAAGGTTGCTGAGATTCTGGGCCACGCACTTCGCTCAAACCTGGAGCGCCTCCTGAAAATCCCGATCAATCAACTGCTGAAAAAGCGCTACGAAAAATTCCGTCGCCTCGGCAATTTTGCCGAACCGCCGAAGGGCAACGGCGCTACCGGTTGATCCGCCGGCGAAGCGCTGAGCAGAATCATGACTCGCGAAATCACTTCTACGATTGTCTCCGCTTTGCTTCTGAGCGTCGCCTGCTGCGAGGCCAACGCGCTTACCCCGCCGCTGCATTTCAAAGACGACACGGCCGGATTCGCGAACATGACCGTGTTCGAATACGAAAATGGCATCGCGCACGTGCGTCGCGGCGAGTCGGCGAAGCAAAAGCGTTATATGCGGCGATGCTTCGTTCTTTGCCGCACCACCATGCAATTCAAAAAGTTTGCCCGTTTTGATCCACATGCGCCGCCGCTGAATGACCTCGACTTGGCGGAGCGAATTCGTCAGGTAACGCGTCGCGCGGCCTGGCGAGACACTCTGCCGGAGAATCAGCGTGTTGTTTTCCCCGGCTACGCAAACTTTCGCGAGCTGAGCATGAAACGTGGCTACGTCCTGCAGCGAAATATCGGTTACGGTTGGCCCACCTATTGGCGGCTGAGCAATGCCCGGACTATTTTTGAACCCGGCATCGGGTATCAGGAAAGGACCCGCGAAAAGCTCAATGCCGTCCTGAATCGCGGCGACTTGTTCGTGGCGTTTCTTACCACTTTGCCGCACCTGCGGATTAATCACGCGGTCCTGGTTTACGCAAAAAAACCTGGCCGCTCGCCCGATCTCGACCGCTATTTCGTGTACGATCCAAATCATCCAGAAGGACCACGAGAACTCACCTGGTCCAAATCCGATCGTTCATTCGCCTACCAAAAAGACTGGGATTTCGTCGGCGGAAACCTACGTGTCTACCAGGTTTACGGCGTGTGGCTGCAGTAGTGACTTATCCGCTTTCGGCATCCTGCTGAGAGACTGGGATGGTGGATCGGCCGCTCCGCCGGGCGGTGCCAACAGATTGCGGCTTCGTCGCCACATATTAGCATCGAGCAGGAACTGTTCGATCTACCTCGACCTAAAGGTTCACTACTTAGTTGGCGTGAACGCGCGTATCAGACCGTAGTCCCCAACGCAGAGCGAACCGTAACGGGTTTTAGCGGCACAGCTGGCGGATAAAGAAACCGCAACACCGGATCGACGCGCGCGGCCCATGCGGCCTCACTATGATCGGCTCCTTCGAATTCATGATATTCGAGATCGTCATACAAATTCCAACCTCGATCGATGAGGGCCGCACACAAATTCCGCGCGCGTTCCCAACCCGGCTCGGCTGAACCCGTATCCAGCCATATCTTGAGCGGAAGTTTTTTCTCGAGCGCGAGCACCCCTCTCACAATCACTTCATCATCCCACCAGACTGAGGGCGACAGGACCGCGAGGCGCGTAAAGACGTTCGGAAACCATAAACCGAGCGTCATCGTGAGCAGTGCCCCAAGGGACGAGCCCCCCAAACCAGTAAATTCCGCTTCCGGTTTCGTCCGGTATTTCGAATCGATGAATGGCTTCAGCTCCTGGATCAGAAATTTCGCATACTTCCGGGCCAGACCGCGACTGCGCTTTTTCCGCTTTCCTTTGGTGTCGATGATACCACGTGTCGGAGCGTATTCGTGAATCCGATCCGGGCCCGTATTGGCAACCGCCACGATGATGAGCGGTTCAATCAGTCTCCGCCGAATTAGTCGCTGCGCCGTTTCGTCCACGCCCCATTCCACTCCGGCAAAGGCCGTCGCGGCATCGAAGACATTTTGCCCATCCTGCAAATAGAGGACCGGGTACTGTTGGCGGCGAAAACGGCGATAACCCGGCGGCAAATAAATCAAAATGTCCCGCCGGTTCCCGAGGGTACGCGATGGGAACTGGCGGTAGCACTGAATATTTCCGGTGAGTGTATGTTTTGGCATCTTCGTAGCACAGCCATCTTGGCTGTGGGGCCAACGGGCATCTTGCCCGTTGATAGCGACGCGTGCAACGACCCGCCAAGGGCTGCTTCTGCCGCAATCTAAAGTCCTTTTAACCAACTGCAAATCCGGTCTATAAAAGCCGACCCAATCTATGCAGGAACGTTACATTAAATGGTGGACGCCTTATTTGAGCCGCGAATTCGAAATGCTGGTCTTCGGCAGCGGCCGCGGGTTGCCCCTGATTATTTTTCCAACCTCCTTTGGCAGTTATCACCAAACCAAGGACTTCGGCCTGGTCGATTCGGTCGCCTGGTTCGTCGATAACGACCGCGTCACCGTTTATTGCCCGGACTCACTCGACCTCGACAGTTTTTACAACAAAGGGATTCATCCGGCCGATCGCATCCGCACCCATATCGCTTATGAAAATGTGATTGTGCACGATGTGTTCGATTTCGCGCGGCGCGAAGCCAGTACCCATCGTGTCGGTGTGTGCGGCGCGAGTCTCGGCGCTTATCACGCCGCCAACATCGCCTTCAGGCATCCCGACGCCGTCAGTCACCTCATCAGCCTCAGTGGCTCATTCGAAATCAGCGATTTCTTCGACGGCTACCACGACGAGAACATTTATTTCAACAGCCCTTACCAATATCTGCCGAACATGCCCGATCCGTGGAAATACAACCACATGAACATCGTCATCGGGACCGGCGAATGGGATAACACGCGGCACGAATCGATGCGGCTTTCCGGCATTTTAAATTCAAAAGGAATCCGCCACTGGCTGGATGATCGGAAATGGTGCGGACACGACTGGAACTACTGGCGCGACATGCTGCCGTACTACTTGTCGACGTTCTAACGAGAACTCTATGAAAAAAATCGGAATCTTATTTGGCCAGGAAAATTCGTTCCCCTGGGCGTTTATCGATCGAGTCAATCAGAAGACCGGCGGCGAAGGCATCGTCGCCGAAGCAGTTCGGATCGACAAAGTGATTCAAGGCGAGTCGTGCGGCTACGACGTCATCATCGATCGCATTTCGCAGGACGTGCCGTTTTATCGCGCCTTCTTAAAAAACGCCGCGCTCACCGGCACCGCCGTGGTCAACAATCCCTTTTGGTGGAGCGCGGACGAGAAATTTTTTAATAACGCGCTGGCAACAAAAATCGGAGTCGCGGTTCCACGGACCGTGCTCCTGCCTTCGCATCAGGTGCCACCCGACACGAACGCGAACTCGTTTCGGAACCTGGCCTATCCGCTCGATTGGGAAGCGATCTTCAACTACGTGGGCTGGCCGGCATTCTTCAAACCCTTCGCCGGCGGCGGCTGGAAAAACGTGTATCGCCTCCACAACCCGGAAGAATTTTATCGCGCTTACAGCGAAACCGGGCAGCTGGTGATGATGTTGCAGGAAGAAGTGAAGTTTGAGATGTACTTCCGCTGCTATTCAATCGATCAACGCAACGTGCGGATCATGCCCTACGAACCGCGCCATCCTTATCATTTGCGCTATCAAACTGAGTGGCAGACACCGAAGGAAATTTTGCAGAAGGTCGAGCAAGGCGTTCTGCAGTTGAATCGATACCTCGGCTACGACCTGAACACGGTCGAGTTCGCCGTGCGCGATGGCGTCCCGGTGGCGATCGATTTTTGTAATCCCGCACCGGATGCGGAAGTCACTTCGGTGGGTCAGGCGAATTTCGAATGGGTGGTCGAAGCGGTTTCGGAGATGGCGATTCGTAAAGCACGCGAGCATCAACCCGGACGAGACAACCTGAGCTGGGGGAAATTTATTCAAGCCGGCGCCACGCGGCGCGCGCTGAACGAGGCATAGCCCGAAGAAATAGACAGGATCAACAGAATTTACAGGATTAGATTCCGGAAACGATCCCCTCTGCAATCCTGCACAATCCTGTCCTTCTTCTATCTTTGGCACCTCGGGCACCAGGCGGTAGTCCGCCCCCCAATTGTCGCACGGCGCAATGGCGTTTTATGTCGCGGGCATTTTCCGCCGGCCTCCCAGCGTTGATGAATCAACCAGCTGCGCGGCAATTTGGAATCGTCGGGCCCGATGATTCGTAGCGATTCGCGCGCGACAAATTTCGTTGCTCGGAAAAGCTGATCGCGCTCTTCCGCATTTAATCTGCCTGCCCGTTTCGATGGCAGGATTCTCGCCCGCCACAAGATTTCGTCCGCCATCCAGTTGCCGATTCCAGAAAATCCGGATTGCATCAACACCACAGCTTTAATTGGAGCTTTACGATGACGATTGAGGAATCGATCGAGAAACCCGCGGTTGAATTTTTCGGACACGATCTCAGGCACGCCATTCTCCCACCAGCCCGGTGCCATTTCGCCGTGATGAAATTGCACGCGCCCAAATTGCCGGGCATCGGTAAAAACGAGCGCCCGTTCACGTTGATACAACACTAAATGGTCGTGCTTTTCCGGGCGAAAATCAGGACGCATAGTTCGCATTCTTCCGGTCATCCCGAGATGCAACCCGAGCCAATTCTCGTTAGAAAATCGAAAGAGCATCCGTTTGCCGCGCGCTTCGGAACTCAACAAATGCGCTCCGGTCAGTTGGTGGCGCAAAGCGCGCGTGTCGGTTCCGCGAAAGACGCGTTTCCGCGCATGCAGGGCGACGCTGGTAATCCGATGCCCGATGCCGACATTCCAACGTCGCCGAAAATATTCCACCTCCGCCAGCTCCGGCATGGGGCGGAACATAGCACATTCCTGTCTGATGCTGCCAAACAGGCATTCGCAGCATGTTTTTCTGGCCAGGAGGCGCGAGCCGCGGCCAGCGACCGCGGCTACAAAAACAGCTGCGAAGCTCTGCGGCTCCGCCAGAGTTTGCCCTCGCTCGCCTCGTGCTAAATTTATGTGATGGAAAAGGTAATCATCGTCGGGAGCGGCTGCGCCGGCTTGACCGCAGCGATTTACGCCGCCCGCGCCAACCTCAGTCCGCTCGTGCTTGAAGGCTCGCAGCCCGGCGGACAACTTTCCACCACCACTCTCGTTGAAAATTTTCCCGGGTTCGCCGACGGCATCGACGGTCCGCAGTTGATCATGAACATGCACGCGCAGGCCGAAAAATTCGGGGCCCGATTTTCCTATGCCGAAGCCACCGGGTTCGAGCCGATGAATTCGCATATTCGTCTGCAAGTCGACGATAAGGAATGGCTTGAGACTGAATCGCTCATTATCGCAAGTGGCGCTTCGGCCCGCTGGCTCGGACTTGAGAATGAAGAGAAACTAATCGGACATGGATTGACCTCGTGCGCCACCTGCGACGGGGCGTTTTATCGCAACGTTCCGGTAGCGGTGGTGGGCGGTGGCGATTCTGCCGCTGAAGAAGCGCTGTTTCTCACCCGGTTCGCTTCCAAAATTTATCTCATTCATCGCCGCGACAAACTGCGCGCGTCCAAGATCATGGCGGATCGTGTGCTCGCGCACAAAAAGATCGAGCCCATCTGGAACACGGTCGTTACTCGTTACATTCCCGATGAAAAAGGAGAGATGCGCGCGATCGATTTGCGCAACGTCATTACTCACGAAGAACGGGAGTTACCGGTGGCGTGCGTCTTTGTTGCCATTGGCCACGACCCGAACGCGAAACCGTACAGCGGCAAACTGGACATGGACAGTGACGGTTATCTCATCACGAAACGATTGGTCGAAAGCAAACACCAGGGCGTTTTCATTGCCGGCGATGTCGCCGACCGCGTTTATAAGCAAGCGGTCACTGCGGCCGGCGCGGGCTGCGCCGCCGCAATCGAAGCGGAGCGATATTTAAGTTCGCGGGACAAGTGACGCGGTAAAATCCAACTCCACCACGCCGTCCGCAGGGCGACGACTACAGATGAAGTTTTGCGATCTAACGCAGTTCTATTCGCCGCTGAGCGGCGGAGTGAAACGTTATGTGCACGAGAAAATCGCTTACATCCAAAGCGAGACCGAGCACGAACACGTCCTCGTCGTTCCCGGACCAAAAACGGAATGCGTCACCAGCGAACGTTCACGGATTTATTTCATTCATTCCCCGCTCATCTCGCGCACGTCGCATTATCGCGCGTTGGTTAATCTTCGCGCGATTGAGCAAATCCTCGAGCGCGAAAAGCCTGATCTGATCGAATCCGGTGATCCATACCAGGTCGCATGGAAAGCGATTGCCAGCGGTGAAGCGCTACGGATTCCCGTGGTCGGATTTTATCATTCACATTTTCCGGAAGCGTACGTTCGCAGTGCCGCAAAATTTCTGGGCCAGACCGCGGGAGAAGCAATGATGGATTTCACCCGCCGTTACGTGCGCAATCTCTACAATTCATTCCAGGCAACGCTGGTCCCATCTGCCCGTCTGGGCAGTGTGTTATCAGAGTGGGGAGTGGGAAATGTCCGGACGGTCAATCTCGGTGTGAATACTACAGTTTTTTCGCCTTCACCCGATGACACTGCTGAAACACGCGCCGAACTGGAGCTGCCGGCAGCGCGCCGGCTTCTGCTCTACGTTGGCCGGTTGGCGAAGGAAAAAAATACCCGTCTGCTCTTCCGTGCTTTTGCCGCATTAACCGAGAACGCACCGGAAGATTTCCATCTCCTTGTAATTGGCGACGGCCCAGAGCGGAGCGAGCTGGAAGATCTCCAAGCGCGCTGTCCAAACGTGACCTGGATAGGTTATTGCACTGACTCGTTCGATCTCGCCCGCTATTATCGCGCGGCTGATTTGTTCGTTCATCCCGGGACACAGGAAACGTTTGGCCTTGTGGCCTTGGAGAGCCAGGCTTGTGGAACTCCAGTGGTCGGCATCCGCGGCAGTTACATGGATCGCATTATTCTCCACGACCAGGAATCTTGGGCGGAGGAAGACACCCCTGAATCGCTCGCTCGGACGATCGAGGCCGCCTGCTCGCGCAATTTGCCGCGGCTGGGCGCGCGGGCATCGCGTTTGGCCGAAGAACGCCTTTCCTGGCCCCGGGTGTTCGAACGTCTGTTTGCCATTTACCAGGACGTGTCCTTGAACTATAAGAAACAACGCTGAATGGACGAAACGTCGCAGTACTCAATTCGCGGCTATAAGGCGAGCGATCGCATCGCGGTCCGCAAACTTTGTTGTGCAACCGGATTTCTGGGAGCCCCGATCGATCCGGTGTTTCAGGACCGCGAATTGTTCGCCGATTTTCTCACGACTTATTACACCGACCAGGAACCGGAGTCTTCGTTCGTCCTGGAAGTTGATGGGGAAATTCGTGGTTACCTCCTCGGCTCGCGCAAACCGTTGCGGCATCAGGTCTATTCCTTCGCTCACACCATGTTTTTGTTCTTTCGCGCGCTTTGGCGATACCGCCGCTACAACGACCGCTCCCGCCAGTTTATTCGCTGGGTAATCGGTCATGGCTGGCGCGAAGTCCCAGCCGCGCCCCGCTCCGTTCCGCATTTTCATATCAATCTGCTACCGGACGCGCGAAAAGTCTCCACCACCCGTGCGCTGATGAGCGCCTACCTGAATTACCTTTATCGTTTCGGCGACCGCCACGTTTACGGCCAGATCGTGACCTTTGAAAACCGGCGGGGCGAAAAGTTGTTCGAGCGCTATGGCTTCAAGGTACTGAATCGCGCTGAGATCACGAAATGGAAAGCGTTCTATCCGAAGTCGGTCTATCTCAGCACCGTGATCAAGACTCTCGAAACGGCTGGGCCACTTTCTGCGTACTCGCCCGTCAAACGTAAGGCGCTTAATTAATTTTCGCGTTCGCCGCGGATGAATTGCTCGACGCAACGGTGCGCTTCGTCGTCAGTCATTTGCACGGGAGGACGTTTCGCAAAATAGGCGGAGGGCGAGTGCAGTGCGCCGCCGATGCCGCGATCGAGCGCGAGCTTGCAGCAACGAATGGCATCAATTGCGACGCCGGCTGAGTTCGGGGAGTCTTCCACCGACAATTTCAGATCGATTTCCATCGGCACATCACCGAACAGCCGGCCTTCCACGCGGATGAAAGCAATCTTGTTGTCGAGCTGCCACGGCACGTAATCGCTCGGGCCGATATGAATATTTTCGTCGGCCAATCGTTCTCCCATAACCGATTGCACAGCTTCGGTCTTTGAAGTTTTCTTCGATGTCAGCCGCGATCGATTAAGCATGTTCAGAAAATCCGTGTTACCGCCGGTGTTCAGCTGATACGTCCTGACCACCCTGACACCGCGCATGCGGAAGAGATCGACAATAGTGCGGTGGAGCACAGTTGCGCCCATCTGCGCTTTGATGTCGTCCCCGATAACAGGTAAATTTTTGTCGGCAAAACGCTTTGCCCAAACCGGATCGCTGGCGATGAAGACGGGAATGTTATTAACAAAACCGAGACCGGCTTCCAACGCGCAACTGGCGTAGAAACGCGTCGCCTGCTCCGACCCAACGGGAAGATAATTGACCAGCATCTCAGCTGCGGAATCACGCAATTCTTCGATGATCTGCTCACGGGTAGATTCTTTCTCCAAAGGGAGGAAAGTGCGCAGTGGGTCCTGGTCGCGCATGTGCTCGGCAAAACTATCGAAAACACAACCCATTTTCACGATGGCGCCGGTGCGCTGGATTCTATCGCAAAAAATTTTAGTGCAGTTCGGAGGGGAAAAAATGGCTTCGCTCACATCGAGTCCCACTTTGCGGCGATCGATATCAAAGGCGGCAACCACTTCGATGTCCCGAGGCTGGTAAGAGCCGATGCGACGGTGCATGAGGCCGGTACTACTGCCGTTGCCATTGGCTCCGCGATAAAAATTGATTCCCTGGACGAGAGAACTGGCACAGTTGCCCATTCCGACGATGGCGATTCGGATTTTGCTCATTTCTAAATTGTTAAAACTGAAAACTACCTGAATTACATGATTCGGAGCAAGATACAAGTTAGGCCGCTTCAGTCACGTTGGTTGTGCCTGCCTGCAGCGGCTCCGAATACTGCAAGCGCCGAATGTGTCCGAAGTCGCGCCCGCTTGCAAGAACTGATATAAAGGCAAAAGTCACGGGCATTCCTGCTACAAGGAAACCCCTCGCAAGGAGATATACCAAATGCGTTCGAAGTTTGCGGCCATCGGCATACTGATCGCTGCTTTGGCCGTCTCGGCGCAAGCATTCAGCGCAGTCCCCACTTACACTATCGAACAAGCAGTTGCTCTTGCGCAGGCCCAGAATCCGGACATCGCGATCGCACGTAAGAAAGTAATTGGGGCGCGCGGCGGGTTGATTGAAGCCCGCTCCGGATTTCTCCCATCCGTTACCTCAACTGGGCTGTACGATAAACGGCAGCAACAGAGCCAATCGCAGCTCCGCCAGGAAGATTACAACGCAACGTTGAAGCTCGAACAGAATCTTTATACTGGCGGACAGGTAACTAGCCAACATGCCATCGCGCAGTTGAATATCGAGAAGCAGAATTATGAGTTACAGGAGACTGCCAGCCAAGTGGCGGTGGATGTCCGGATCGCCTTTAATGATCTTCTCCTGAATCGGGCGAAAGTGCGAGTGCGACAAGACTCGGTCCGCGTCCTCGACGAGGAGCTCAAGAATCAGCAGCAAAGCTTCAACGCCGGCATCGTTGGTAAGTTAAACGTGCAACGCGCTGAAGTGGCCCTGGCTAACGAGCAACCGGAACTCTTCAACGCTCAGACGCAATTAAAAGATTCCTACCTGCGGCTGGGAGATCTTTTTGGCTTGGAGGCTCGCCCCGGAACCGCGGCAGCGCCGTTTGAGGTTTCGGGAGAATTGCGATATCAGCCGAATCACCCTGACCTGAACGATTGCCTCGCCCGGGCGGATGCAAATCGGGCGGTCATCAAAGCTCGGCAAAAGGACATCGAGATTGAGGATCAGCAATACATCCTGGATCGGAGCGCAATGCGGCCACATGTCCGCGCTTTTTCCGGGTACGAGGTTTACAGCGAGCGCGATCCTGCCGTCGGTCCCGAATTTAATTACGGGTATGTAGTAGGGATAAACGCGACATGGAACATTTTCGACGGGTTCGCAACCAAAGGGCACATGCAAGCCACACGCGCTCGGCGCGAAGCGGCCGTGCAGGCGTTGGCAGCCGCCCGGCGCGCTGTTGCCTCAGAAGTGCGCGGCGCTTTTTTTGATCTCCAACAGTCTGATCGCGTGCTCGAAAGTGAGACAAATAATGTTCAGGCCGCGGATCAAGCTCTCGATATTGCCAAAGGCAATTTTGCTGCCGGATTGGGAACACAACTCGACATCCTGCAAGCCGCATCCGACGTCACTCGGACTCGCACGACGCGACTCAGCGCAATCTACTTGCACAACGTGGCCCTTGCCCGTCTGGCGCACGCCTGCGGGAGTTCGACGGAAGCGCTCAACTTCGGATCAAAAATCGAGAATGCGAAGAACGAAAAACGCAATGCGGCACAAGCTGCCGACGTCGCATGCCCACCGAACAAATTAGGTCAGCGATGAAGCAACGATTTCTGTTTCTGGGGAGCCAGTCTGTGGCAGTCGCCGTGGCTTGTTTCACATCTCCGGCCTATGCCGTCACACTAGAAACTGTTCTGCAAACCACGCTGGAAAGAAACCCGGCCATCCAGGAAGCGAAATCGGGTCTACAACAAGCTGCCGGGCAACGGCTGGTTTTTCGTTCCGTTGCCTGGCCTGACGTCGAATTGGGCGTGCCTGCGGGTGTTCAGGGTGGCCACCGCGCGGGTGAAAGCGGGACAAAAGGGTTTGGCGTGGGGCGCGGCGCCTTGACGCAGACCTTGTTCAACGCGGGTCTGCCCGCTTCTCTGCGGCGGGGCGATGTCGAAGTCTTGATTGCGCAACAGCAATTAAATGTTGCTGTCGTGGACCAACTGCACGCGGCGCGCTTGGCGTTTTACTCCGCGCTTTACAATCGATCGCTGGAATCCATCCGAAGAGAACAGCAACGGAGGCTGCAGGAGAACGTGACTACTCAAAGAACTCGTTTCGAAGCCGGGTTAGCTGATAAGAGCGCACTTGCAAGCGCGACAGTTCAGACGTCTGAATTGGATACCCAAATTGAAAGCGCGCATCGCGCCTATTTGGACGCACAACTGCAGTTGGCCTTAGCCATGGCGATCGATCCCGCAAAGGCCTCGCTACCCGAGGCTGAAGGCGAACTGCAGTCTGTCCCCATACGCGTCGATCTGGATTCCGAAACAGCAGGGGCTTTACAGCGGAGGGCCGATCTTAGACTTGCGCGTTTGTTTGTGCGTGCGGCCAACGAAGATCACCGGATTATCGCGGCCGACTATTATCCTGCCGTTACCGGAAGCATCAACGGCGAGTACGTTCCAGTCACTGGCATTCATCGGCAAGGCTCAACGAGTAGGAACCAGGATTTTATCGGGTCAGAAATTCGCGAGAGGGCGGCGTACACGTGGCGGGTCATCGATAACGGCAAAGTAGGTGGCGCAGTTTTGAGAGCGCGTTCGGCAAGGGAGATAAACGAACTGACCTGCCGAAAGCTGGAAGCGAATATCCCCCGCGACCTCTCGCATATCGCGAACTATCTTAAGGCAACCGAGGTCCGTGAAAGATCACTCGCCACGGCCTCCGAGGCTGCGGAGGAAAGCGCGCGCGCGATCCAGCAAAATGTCGCCAGCGGCCTCGCCTCGCCTCTTGAGTATCGCGACACTGAAAATGCTTTTCTGGAAACCAGGACCGGATTGTTGGATGCCATCTATCAACACAACCTCGCAGTGGCCGAGTGGGACCGCGCCACTGGGCGTTATTTTCAATTTTCGGACGACACCGCGAGATCGCGGTAGATGCAGCGACTGGATCCGATGTGCTGTAGTGGCAGCCGTGTCGGCTGCGTTCTTGCTCTATGCGCTACTGTTTGCTACGCTCCGCGCCTGTGACGTGGGCACGTGCGGTGCGCCCCTGCCGTCGCTCCCTACCCTCTGGCGATTTCTTAATTGTCCTTCGCTGATCGAACGGGCCTTTCTGCTGTGGTGTCTTGGGAATAACGTTATCGAACATCTCCCAAAAGGCGAGGAAGAGATGAAAACGGTTCTGTAGCAGTTTATTGCAAAGAAGTGTTGCGGACACCAGACTAGTTTTCCAAATTGAAATTGCCGGAATCAAAAAGAGTTTTGTGGGGCGGTGGAGCAGCGCTCGTACTCCTTTTCGCGGTAGCGTATTATTTCCTAATGCCGGTAGCGGAAGTGGTTCCGGTCCGTCGGGGCACTGCCATCTCCGCGGTTTATGGGACGGTTCGGATCGAACCGGCCTTTGTCGTGCGTGTTCGGGCGCAAAATGCCGGTTTCATTCGATTGGCGGAAACTTTCTCGGCCGGTCGCGGCGCGATCGGAATGAATGTGGAGAAAGGGCAGTTGCTGGCAACAATCGCCGACGAGACGACCGCCCGGCAACTAAAACAGGCCCGCGCAGACCTGGATGCAGCCGTACAGCGCGCCGCACTCCCCCTTCCTTCATCGGAGTTGCTCAAGGCGGCAGAGGACAATCTGCAGCGGCTCCAGAGAGTGGTCTCGTCGGGAAACGTGCCGGCAGTCGAATTCGAGAAGGCCAAGAGCGAAGCGAACCGACTGCGAGGCGCTGTGGAAGCGGAGCGGATCGAGCGGGATCGCAATCTCAACTCGCTCGAAGACGCGACAAAAAAACTGGAGGCGCAGATGAAGAATTCCGAGGTTCGCGCGCCTATCGACGGCCTTCTCACCAACGTCCAGACAATCGATGGAGAATTGGTTTCGGATGGCAACGAACTGTTCACGGTTTCATCGCGCAAAAATTATGTGCGCGGGGAGGTGAACGAAGAAGATGTCGGCGAGGTGAAACCAAATATGACGGCAGTGGTGCAGCTTTATGCGTATCGATCGCGCCAGTTCAGCGCTCATGTTTCCTCCATCCAGCCGGCAGCCGATCCCGAGACCCAGCGCTACACCATTGTCTTACGGCTCGATCAGGCGCCCGATAATTTGATGGCTGGAATGACCGGTGAAATGAACATTATCACCGGCAAACACGAAAATGTTCTGCTGGTGCCGACCCGCGCCTTGCTCGTCGATCAGGCCTTGATCGTAAAGCATGGAGTTGTGCAAAAGCGGACGGTGAAGGTTGGTTTTCGCACGCTCGATTTTTCGGAGATCATGAGCGGTCTGTCCCTGGGCGATCATGTCGTCGTCGCTGATCAGGATCGGTTGCGTCCCGGAAAAGCAGTGCGGCAGCGCGTGATCAGGCCCCCGAAGGAAAAGAATGCGAAGTGACACCGCCGTTTTACATCGCCCTTCGTTTTCTCAGTCATCGTAAGCGGGCGTTGTTGTTAAGTCTGAGCGGCGTCGTGTTCGGCGTCGCGTTTTTTATCTGCTTGCAAGCCCAGACACGCGGGTTCGCGGAATACTTTATCAATTCGACATTGGGGAGCAATGGCGCGCTCGTTGTCCGCTCACGCTTCGAACCGCGTCAAACCGCCTCGATCGTACCTCCCAAGACTTCGAGAACCAATGTCGCCCATCGGCAGTATTTCGAGGGTATCACCAACGTGAATGAAATCATGCGAATCAGCCGCCAATTTTCAAATGTCGTCGCGTGTTCGCCCGTTCTTCGCGGGACGTTGAGCGCGCGCTCGGGCTTTGAGAATGCGACCGTCGATCTTTACGGCATTGAGCCGGCACTCCATCTTCAGACGACCGATCTCGCTCATCAGATTGTCGATGGCAGTCTGGATGATTTCCGAAACAAGCCGAACTCCGTTGTCGTTGGAACCCGTCTGGCCGCTCTGTTGAACGTGGAAGTCGGCGACACCGTTCAGTTGCTTTCTCCCGGCGGTCAATACCGACGCTTCGACGTTGCGGCGCTCGCGCGCAGTGGCGTTGGCGCCATCGATTTGACCCGAATCTATTGCCACGCACGTCTTGCCCAGATTCTCCTGCGAAAACCGTACGCAGCCTCCATGATCATTTACAAACTGCACGATGTGGACCGTGCTCCGGCATTAGCGCAGCACTTCGAAACACTTTTTCAACACGATGCGACCAGCTGGCAGGAGCGCGAGGAATCAACCCTGCAGCTCTTTCGGACGCTGCAAATTTCGGCCGCCATCACGGTATCGCTCGTCATCCTGCTCGCCGGGTTCGGCATCTTCAACGTGCTGACCATGACAGTGCTTTCGAAAATAAAAGAGATCGCGATCCTGCGTTCAATGGGATACCGGCGCATTGATATCAGCGCGATTTTTTTGTGGCAGGGAGCTTTGGTGGCGACGTTGGGCTCTTTGATCGGCTGTGCGATGGGCGCGGTGCTGACGTGGGGTGTATCGAAGATCCCGATCCACCTTCGCGGTTTACTTTCCACGGATTACTTCGTGGTGGCGTGGGACTGGCGGCATTATCTTTGGGCGACACTGCTGGCGATGATCTCAGTCTTTATTGCCAGCTATGTGCCGGCCCGCCGCGCGGCCGGCCTGCCTCCTGTGGTCACTTTACGTGGTTCCAGCATATGACACCCGACATTTCTCTGAGTTGTCGCGACATCGAACGATACCTGGGCGAAGATGAATCTCGCGTGCACGCTCTACGCGGAGTTTCTCTCGATATTGCACCGGGAACTGTTCACGCAGTGGTAGGCCCGTCTGGCTGCGGTAAAAGCACCTTGCTTTATATACTTGGTCTGCTCGACTCGCCCGACGCTGGACGCGTTTCGATCGAATCGGAGCCGGTGTCGCACCTGAGCGATGACGAATTGGCACATAAGCGAAACAGGCTCATCGGCTTCATTTTTCAGTTTCATTTCCTGATGGAAGATTTCACTGCGCAGGAAAATGTCATGATCCCGATGCGCAAGCTTGGCCAGTTAGCTGATGCGCAGATGCGCGACCGCGCCGCCGAGCTACTGGGAGCAGTGGGCTTGGGTGACAAACTGCGCAGGCAGAGCCGTCATCTTTCCGGCGGCGAACAGCAGCGCGTGGCCATCGCCCGCGCTCTCGCTAACGATCCGAAAGTGATCCTGGCAGACGAACCGACCGGCAACCTGGATACCAAAAACTCCGAGCGCGCGTTCGAACTGCTGCAGAATCTTGTGCACGACCGCGGCAAAGCCTTGCTCCTCGCAACGCATAACAAGGCGATTGCCGAAGCCTGCGATTGGATCCATGAGATGAAGGACGGACGGATCATCGCCAGCCAGCCGCGCGACCCGCGGAACACAGTTTCCTAAGTCCTAATCACTCAATAATCGCAAAGCGAGGCCTTGCCTGAAACGTCGGTGACAGTTGGCACCGCGTGCCTCCGCCGGTAATCTCGCGGACGATGGAGAACACCCTGCCAATTTTAATCGCGGATGACTCCCAGGCGTTGTTCGAATTGTGCGGCGTCAGTTTACTCGAACGTTTACTCCGCATTTTGCAGCGACTCGGGTTTCGACGCGCGTTTGTTTTGTCGACGGCAGCTGAAATCGTCGGAGCCGAAGTGGCAAAACGCTCGTGGGCGCGCGAAAAAGTAGTTGTCCATGTCGTCTCGGGCGCAACTGGACCTCTTACCCCCCAAGTGGTTTTGGAACAGGGCCCGTCTGAGCGCTTCTTAATCGTACCGGCAAACATTTACTGTGACGCGCGTTTGCTTGCCGCTCTCTGCAGGAAAGACTCGTCCGCCGCGCTTGTCGATGGTAATCCGCCTGAATTCGCGCGACCTTTAATCAGGAATCCGTGTGGACCTGCGTTGGTCACGAAAGATTTTCTATCTGCGTTTCCTGCCGTGCCGTTCTTCGAACAACTCAAGGAGAAGATCGGCAATCGCAAGATCGATATCGTCGACGCGGCGGAGCAGGATGATTACATCGTCAGCATGCGTCGCCGCGTGCGGCCATTTTGTTTTCCCGCGCCAGCGGAGCAGAACCGTCGGTTAGCTGAGCGGGTCATTCTCGATTCCGCGCAAAATGGAACACTCGACTTGCCGGCTTACATCCACGGACCGATCGAAACCGGAATCATCTCACTTCTTTGCAAAACGCGAATCACGCCAAACCAAATTACGATTGGAGGTTTCGTCATCGGATGCAGCGCGACCGCGGCATTCGCGCTTGGCCGCGTCGGGCTCGGAATCCTCGCTGCTCTCATATTTGGTATCGTCGATGGACTGGACGGAAAACAGGCGCGCGTCAAAATCGAAACGACTGAGCGTGGGAAATGGGAACATCATCTCGATTATTTTATCGAGAACTCGTGGTGGGCGGCCATCGCTTTTCAATTGTGGCGGAGCGGCCAATTTCCCAACGTGTTTTACTTTTTCGCGTTGCTCGTCGGGTCACGCTTATTGTATGAATTCGCAAAACGCGGGGTGAAGATGGCGAAAGGCCGCCTGCTGGATGACGTCGCGCCGTTCGACCGTGCTTTCCGGCTGATCGCGGCCCGGAGAAATGTTTACGTTTGGATCCTGGCGTGTGGTTTTTTGTTAGGCGCCTTTCCCCAAAGTTACGCGATCATCTGCGGATGGGCCGCCATTAGTGCTGCCGTTCATCTGGCGCGGTCCATCTGGATTTGTGATGGTTCCGTGCGTCGCTTTGTCGGTATTCGAAGTTAAGGAACGACGAACCGTTGACGGAATGCGCTTGGCGCGTGCAACGATTTCCTTGCCGAGAACCTGAGCAGGCCTTTCCACAAGGAGCGAAGCACTCACTGCACAATAAACACCACAACCTTTCTGGCACGATTTCTTGCGGTAGTTTGCGTAGAGATCGTCCAGCGTGACGTCCATGATGTGCTTATCTGTATGCACCATGCTGCAGATCCAGAATTTCCCCTGCGCGGAGACGAAGAATAATTTGTAGCCAGCCATACACGTCCACTCGACGTGCTCGCCCCGGAGGAGACTCCGTTGGTAATTGAGGATCGCCTCGCTCGTATGAATCTTCTCCCCACGGCGCTTTCGTTCGATCATCGAATCGATGAAGCGTTCGAGTTCTTCCCGCCGGCCCCGATCGACACGAAACCGATGCAAAGGGTCCGCATGGACGAGTCGAACTTCTGTCGGAATTCCGCGCGACAATCCGGTCTCAAGCACTGCTTGTGATTCGGGCAAGGTATCGGCGCAAATCACTCCAGTGATATGCAGACTGATTTTTGAGTCATGAAAGTAATCGAGCTTCGGCAAAATTGTCTTGAATGATTTTTTCGTAATTGCACTCGGCGTCATTCGATCGACGCTGATCTGCATGACCTGCAACCCGGCGTCTTCCAGTTCTGCGATCAGTTTACGCGTGAGGAGGAAACCGTTGGTGGTCAAGCTCGTGGCAAACCCGAGTTCGCGGCAGTAGCGAACGAGTTCGACAATATTCGGATGCACGAGCGGCTCGCCGCCGACGAGAGCGATGCGCATGGTGCCAAGCTCGCGAATTTTCCGTATCCATTTTTTTAAATCGTCGAGGCTCGGATGCGGCCGGCTATTGTCGTATTCGGTGCAATAGGCACAATCGAGATTGCAGCGGTCCGTGACGTAAAGGCTGCATTGCAGCGGTTTGCGGTCGAGGAGACGCTTACCCGATTCCAAAATGTTATAGCCGGAAAATTCACGGCCGATTTTGTCCAAGAGCTTCATGCGACTAATTGGAAAGGTTCAGTTTAGGGGCTAGTTACCCGCGACGCAATTCATTCGCAGCTAGTCTCGCCTACATCCAAACGGACGAAGCAATGGCAGGCAACCAGGGCTAAGGCGCCGCAACTCACAAAGCCGACACGCCCGCCAAAATTTGCGTGAGCAACCCAACGAGCGGACCGATCAAATCGCCCGACTCATCGAATGATCGCGCTGTGAATATGCCTCAGCGGAAATCATGGACGGAGTGACCTTGGTTAGACTCGGCACACTTGGAATCTCGATCCAACCGGCCTCATCGAAGAACCACGAACGCCGATCGACTTTGATAAACAAATCGTGGATCGGCGAAAACAGATGCAATGGAAGCGTGAACTCGCCGGCAAATGGATGGCCCCGGTAACGGGCGATGCCAATGCTCTGATTCGTCGCGCAATCCAGCATTTCAAGATCGGCCGAGCAGCCGGGAAGACGGATCTGGCACGCGCGTTTTCGCCCAAGGGAGTCGCGACCCAAAATGAAAAACTTGCTCCTCTGCATACGAAACGGATCGGCCGTAAAGCGAAGATCGACATTGAGGTTGTCGCGTGTTCGAGAAACGGAATGAACGGCGCCATCGCGCCAGACAGCGCTCTCGCGTTCGACACGAAGAAAACGTTCCGGGCGTGTGGCGTATCTAAGAAAACGTCGCCTCGACAGTTTGATTTGCGTTTGATGGCGGCGAATTGCGTCACGTTTTGTGGCGGTCTCCATTTCGGATGACGATAATTCCGCGGCGCGGTCGAAAAACGCGGGGCTGCGGCCGTGCACCAAATAATTCCACTGCGAAACTCGCGGTGCCAAAAAGTCGGCGAAGATGAGCCGCATCATCACGGCAACGGCGTTGTGGTCTGGGTGAATGTCGGAGAGTGAAGGCGCAAGGATGTCTGTGGGTGACCAATCGTCGATCACTTGAGCAATTCGCGTGAGAGCGCTGTTGCAATCACGCAACAGAAGATCGGTTAGGCCCTGGTCTGGCAGGGCAAGGAATTGAACGTCCGCAGGGTGAATATCGAGGACGCGCAGCGCGGCTAGCGCTTCTGCGCGCCGCAATTTTCCCCAGCGTTTTCGATCCGATGCGCTCAAGCGCCATCTTCTTTCGATTGCTCGCTGTGGCCAGGGATTGTCATCCCCATCTGTGACGTAGACAATGCGAATGGCCGCTGTAGCGCGAACCGCTTGCTGGAGAATGACGCTACAAGCCAACGCTTCATCGTCCGGATGTGGCGCGATCAGCATTAACCTGGAGCGGATATCGAACGTCGGAGCAGTTAAAGTTAGAAATGACACCCTGGTTAACAGAAGAGAAAGCAAGGGAGCTGGCAATTTAATTCAGATGTCAGGCGAGGTACTACCACTCGGTCGGTCTGAAATGGCGATCGACGGCCTGCCGCCCAGAAGACCACGAGATCGTGTCCGGTGGAAGTTTGCACAAAAGTGTGAATGCCCGGTCGAAAGAAAGCGCTCCTTTCCTTCGTACCGCTCGCCGTCGATACACCCATTACAGTACCAACGTCGCGCGCGATGATTTTGTACGAGGCCGGAATAACGGTTTCAAAATCAAAGTGCTTCCCGTCCGTGGATGAAGTGCAACAGGACACCTGCCACCCGCAATCCGTTTCCAATCGGCAAATAATTCTAGTTCGACGAAAGCGGAATGTGGCTGACGGCATGTCGTCTGGCAAAATGGCGACACAAGTGCGTGTATCGCTTAGCTTGGTGCTAGCCCGCAGCTCAAGATGGCATTATCCGCCTATTCGGGCCAGCGGGCGATTCAAGGGCTTTCCAGGCGTTATGGCTGTTTGGTGCCGAGCATGAGCGCGCTTCAGAGCGCGCTAAGCGTTGAGCATTATCGGGTTGAGGGTTTGAGCGTTGCGCGTTAACCATTTAACCTCTTTATCAGTCCTTTCCGTGCGCACTGGCTCTCCTTCCGATCCAAACATTACCGGTGGCCTGCTTTGCTTGTTGAGGCGGTGACGGGGCGAGCCGCTATTATCACTTAAGAGCAGGGCTGTTTATGCGGGTTGCCATTGATTGCCGATACATCCGAGAGCGACCGAGCGGCATCGGCACCTATGTCGAAGCCATGGTTCACGCCATTCCGCAGATTGCGCCCGGCGACGAATTTGTTTTATGGGCGCACCGGCTCGCCGCTCGTCCACTGACGAACGCGTCAAACGTTTCTGAGATCACAGTGCCAGTCGAGCCGAACTCGCTTTGGACCCTTTGGTGGCCGGAGCATTATGCAAGTTTCGACGGCATGAACCTCTTTCATGCTCCGCACAACATCCTGCCATGCCATGTGCCCTGTGCCACGGTCGTGACGATCCACGATTTGTTTTCCTTCGATTATCCGGCGCTGGCCTTCACCCGATGGAGTCAACGCATCAAACGCTTGTATTATCCACGAGCACAATGGAGAGCATTGCGTCACGCAACATTCATGATCGCCACAACATCCGTAATGGCTGACCGCATAGCGAACCTCTGCCCGTCAGCGCGCGGTCGCGTTGCAGTAGTGCCAATGGCTGCCGGCCCGATTTTTAGGCCAGCTGCCGACCCGAACGGCGCGCGGGAACGAGCCGCAGAGATTATCGGATCTGATGCTCCGTTTTTTCTAGTGGTCGGTCAGGACAGACCAACCAAACAGCACGCGACTGCTCTAGCGGCATTCGCCCGCTATATCCCAGGTCCGTGGCGACTCGTGCTCGTGCAGCGGGAAACGTACAAGCATCCGCTGGCGAATCTCGCGCGCCGCCTTGGCATCGAGAAACGCGTTACGTGGATCCCACACCTCGAGGCAGCAGATCTTGTTGTCCTCTATCAAGCCGCTGTGGCACTGGTTCAGCCTTCCGTGTATGAAGGCTTTGGCCTGCCGATAGTCGAATCGATGGCAAGCGGATGTCCGGTTGTTGCAAGTGATATTCCGACCTTGCGCGAAGTGGTTGGAAGAGCGGCGATACTCGTGCCGCCAAACGATATTGCTGGCTTTGGACATGCGCTTGTTGCGCTCGGCAGATCAGCGGATCAGCGCCGCGACCTCGCCAGCGCCGGAATTGATCGAGCAAAACTGTTCTCGTGGGACCGCTGCGCGCGCGAAACCCTCGATGTATTTCGCAACGCCGTTGCGTTCGGTTCTGCCGTTCGGCACATTTCAGGCTAAATCCCGGTAATTTGTGTGAAAGCATTCGTTCAATAGGACAGCACACGCGTTTCATTTCACAAAAATGTCAGTATGGAAAGAGAGAGCGGCTGCCTCACCCAGTTAGGGTTACGTAATCGTGTTGGAGGCTAAATCCCGGCTCTGCCGGAGCTGACGAGCTAATTCAGGCTGCCAGGCAAGCTACTACTGTCGATCGGTCTGAAATTGCGATCGACGGCCTGCGCCCAGAAAACAACGAGGTTGGCTCCGGCGGAAGTTTGCACAAAGGTATGAATGCCTGGTGAAAGAAAGCGCTCCTTTCCTTCGTACTGCTCTCCATCGAGCACACCACTTACAGTGCTAGCGTCGCGGGCGATGATTTCGTAGGAGGCCGGAATAACGGTTTCAAAGTCAAAGTGCTTTCCGTCGGTGGTCGAGTGCAACAGCACACCCGCCACCCGCAATTTATTTCCGATCGGCAAGTAATTCTGTTCGATCCAGCGGAACGTGGCTGCGGGCATCTTTTCCGGCAAAGTGGCGACACAGCTGCGTGTATCGATGCAACGCTGGATTGCATTGTCTGCCATCAATCACGCCGGAAGCGCTCCTCAGTAAAAGTTTCGACAACGGGATAAAAGCAACGCTACCGAAAAACGGTTTCTCCTTTGCGATCAAAAACAAAGTCACCAGGCTCAGTATCGCTATGACATAAAGCGTCCACCTTAATACACCGAAGTAGCGCGGATCATCGGCCTTCGTTGTCACTAGGAGCAAATGGCTTTCCAATGGAACACAGTCATCGACCGCAAACACTCGCCAGAGGTCCCCTCAATCGAGCGGAAGAAAAATCAACGGTCGAGCGCAACAAACCTAGCGCATCCGATAAATCACGCCTTCGGCAGTGTGCGCCACCGGCTGGTACCGTTCCGCCAAGAGTTTCGCCAGGATCGGAAAGTCCTTCACTGGATAGTGCGCACTTTTCGGGTCGGGCTGAACATCGACAATGTAGGTCGGCGGATGCCTGGCAAAATCTTGCTCCAGAATGGTCCAGGCGCCGGGCAAGATCCGGCTGCGAGTATCGAAGCCGGGGATCGGTCCTCCGAAAACATAACCTGTCAGCGGGAAAGTTGTGATGTAGCGGCAGGCAGGACGTCTGTGAGCGTCCAGATAAAGATTGGGACTTTGGCCCCAGACGAAAATCCTGTCGGCAGGGTCGGAATGCGCGGATAAGTATCGTCCCGCCTCAGACGGCGCACGGCGCGGCGCAAGCCCCGTCCAGTGTTTGATTGAGAAGACAATGATCGTAAGAGCCAGCCAGGCGTAGGTCACTGCAGGTCGTAGTAGCCAATGGGGCGGCTGCATCTTGCGGGACCAAAGTCGCGCGTAGTAGGGCGCTGCGAGCAGTGCGAGCGGAGGAATCAATTGGACATAGTAATGAGGGTAAAAGCGGGCGCCTGCTGCAGCGCCAATCGCTGAGGCAGCGAGCAATCCTAGAAGCGCTGTTCGTTCCGCCGTCTTCCCAGCCCAAATCTCATCCTTATCCCGGCACGCCAATATCGCCCCGATCACCAAAGGCAGACAGACTCCGAGGAAGGTCAGCGTAGTCACGATTCCCTTCTGCCAAAAAACGTGCGGAACGTCATGATCGGCAATTGTCCAGTAAAACGCGTCATGGAGAATGCCTTGCTTCCAAAGCACAATCGTCACGAGACCGAGGACTGCGAAAAATCCTGCCGTGAGCATAGCCGCCTGAATGATCGAATTTGTTCGCGTCAAACTTCGGCTAGCCCGGTAGCTCGGGAGAAGTAGATAAATGCCGAGCGGAACTGCCGCTATCGCGGCCGGCTGTTTGAGCAGGAAGGCCACGCCGAGAAGCGCGCCCGCTGCAAAGAGTTCGGGTCGCAGTCGCGACGAACTGCGGCGTAGCGCGATTGCCCACGCCCAGATGATAGGGAGATTCATCAGCATCTCGCCGTCGAATGAGAGGTTCTTCCACGCCCACCAGGGTTGGAAGACACTGTAGAAGAACGCAGAAATCAAACCGGTATTGCGATCAAATAACTCGCGGCCGATCACGTAGAGGCCCGCCATTGCGCATAGCGTCCACACGAGTGCGACTATATGAAGCGCTTTCCAATTGAACTTGCCTGCTATTTTGAATACCGCGGCGTAAGTCCAGAAGAGAAGCGGCGGCTTGCGCTCTACCGCGTCAATGTAAGGCCGCCCGCCGTCAACTATCTCGTTCGCCACCACCGAATACATTTCTTCGCTGTCAATTGGCTGAGGATGCAAAAGAGACGGAAGGCGAATTGCGACCGTGAGGAGGATTATCCCAAGCGCGGCGAAGCGAAATTGGCGCGAGCTATGAGTTGGGATACCCATCATTCGGCAGATTAATTTCCGGATGTCGTCGTCTTAAGAGAATCGTAAATGCGCGTAACTTCTTTAAAAACATCATCAACTGTGATTGCCTGCATGCAAAGATTGTTGCGGCAGACCGATTGCCGGTTGTTGTAGGCATTCACGCACGGACTGCATGCGATGCCTGCCCACAAGGCGGTGGCGTTTGGCGAGCGCGCGGAAAATAGCGCCGGTGTCTCCGGCCCGAACAACGTGACGACGCGAATCGGCGTCATCGAGGCAAAATGAGCCGGGCCACTATCATTCGTCACCAAAATCTCACTGCGCGTGTAAAGCACGAGCACCTGTCGCAGAGTCGTTTTTCCGGCAAGCGGGATGACGCGGCTTGATCCGACCTCGTGTGCAAGCTGGTTATTGGGAGCGGCTTCGGCCGGCGCACCAGTAAACCCAATAAACAATTCCGGGTAGCGTTCGAGCAGCCGCCGCGCAAGTTGGACGTAATGCACCGGAGGCCAGCGCCTCAATGGTAGTAAATCACTCGCATTTGGATTAAGCAGAATAAGCGGCGCCGAACCCACTGCCGGATTTTCGCGTTGTAGCAATGCATCCACCTCTGCAACCTCGCCTGGCGACGGATTGAATTTGGCGAAGGATTGAATCGCGGGCGGCTTGAAGTCGAAGGTCGGCAGCATCGCCGGATCTCGTGTAAGCGCTTCAACCATGGCTTCGAACATCTGACTGGTGTGGAGGTGCGGATTGTAGAGAAGCCGATGCGTCATCAGGTCGCCGCGGTAAGGGCCATCTCCAAAAAATGTATGAAAGCCCACGCGTGATTTCGCCCCGGTCAAGAACGTGAACATCGCGGAAAAGCGGGTCAGAAATTCCATGTCGATCACGGCATCGATGCCGATCTTGCGTGCGCGCAGGACTGCGCGCAAGGCGCCCATGGCGAGCGCGACCGGACTTTTTGTCGAGATGGTGATCACATTTTGCTCCGGAATGATCTCCATCACGTCGAGAACGAAGCGATTGTCCTCAAATACGACGAAGTAGACGTTCTCGCGTCCGACCATTCCCGTCGCGCGACGGATTGCAGGATAAGCGAGGACGGTGGATCCCTGCTCCGCGAACTTGATAAAGAGAACCCGTCGGACTTGGCGCGGCCCCGGTGGACCCGCCGCCTCAAAGATTCTTCTGACAAACGTCAAGATTGCGCAAAGCGGCGCACCAATCCAGCGATCGGTGTGTTGCAAAGTGGAAATGCCTACAGGGAGATCCATTTTCTGGTCCTCCTAAGATGATCAATCCTTGCGAAAACTTTTTAGCTCGGACGAAAGATGGGTTTTTCGCGGGTTTGTGCTAGAAAATAGGAGAATTGCTTTCGCCCCTTTCTGCTCACACGTGATCGCTCGAATGCTCATGCTGTTTGGGCGAAATGGACCCCAAGTGTAGCGACAGCCGCCGCTCGATGCAATAAAGGCTACCGTCACCCACTGATGCGTGACCAAGACGCTTTGCGAGAAAATTTTGGCGGACCGGAGCACTCACCTGTAGCGTAGGCATTCTTTTTCATGACATGACGGATAACGCTGAAATCGCCCAAGCCTATGACCTGCTTGGTGAGAAGCCAATGAGCAAGATAGAGGGTACGCTCGACATCCCGCCGCCGGCAGCGGATGCACCAGCGCGCGTAGACGAAACCGGAGTAGAGCTCAAACGCGGCGCCTTCTTGAACACGATCGCGATGTTGGCGTCGAACCTTCGCGGCGTCTTTATCTTTCTCGTGGCGCGACTCCTCGGACCGGCTGCCTTGGGAACGTTTTCGGTTGCCTGGGCGAATACCGATCTGGCCAGCAAAATTGCGGTCTTCGGACTCGATAACGCCATCACGACTTTTATCGCCCGTTCGCAAGCGACCGGCAATCTCGCGCGCAGTCGCGCGCTGTTTCGGGCAGCCGTTGTTCTGGTTCTAACCCAGTCGACTCTCGTCGCCGCCATCGGCATCACGGCCCTGCAAATGTTTGGCGATCGATTGCAATTTCCGCGCGAGATGCTGTCCGCGCTGGCCTTTGTCCTCTGCGCGCTGCCGGGCATCGCTTTGTACCGCGTTTGTACTTCCATCTCGCGCGGTATGAAGGTGATGAAGCACGACATCTACTCGCGAGGCATGACAGAGCCTGCCATCACGACGCTGGCGCTTTTGATCGCGCTCGGCTTTGGATTCACAAGGTTCGCGCCGGAGGTGGCCGCCGTTTCCGGAACCGCGGCTTCGGGAATTGTCGCACTCATATTTGCCTCAAGACTCTTCAGCGGTGTGACAGCGCGCGACACTGTCTCCATTTGGACCGAAGCAAAACCATTGCTCGCCTACGCCGCTCCCATCAGCGTTTATCAGATGTTTAATGCGTTCATCCTGCGGCTGGACGTGATCATGCTGGGATGGTTCATCGGCCGCGCTCCCGGGGTGACCCTCGCCACGGTTGGCGTTTATAGTGCCGTGGTTGGGATTGCGGGCGGCCTACGCAAGGTCAACCAAGCGTTCAATCCGATCTTTGCCCCAGTCGTTGCCGGCATGACTGCAACCGGCGATCAGCAACGCGCTGCCGCCACCTATGCTCGTCTAGCCGAGTGGATGCTTTGGATTTTGTTACCATTGGTCGCCGTCATGATCGCTCGGCGGATCGGTGATCTTACTGATCTACGGTCCAGCGTTCATGCAAGGCGGCGCCTGGCTGGGGATCGTCGGAATCGCTTGTGCCACGAACGCGTTTGTGTCGTTGGGTGAGACCGTAATCATGGTGCAACGCCCGCACTTGAACCTGCTGAATTCTTCGGTCACCTGCGCCATAGCATTTGGCGCAAATCTCTGGCTGATTCCTCGATTCGGAGTGACCGGCGCGGCGTTTGGCATTCTGCTGCCCTACGTAATCCAAGGGATCTTGCGTTACGTAACTCTGCGATGGGTCTTTCACTGGAAAGATTCCTGGAGCGACATTATTCGCCCGCCGCTGATCGCCGCAGGAATCGCGATTGTTCCCGCCCTGATCTGCCGAGGATTTCTAAGTGGAGTTGTCGGACAAGTCACCAGCGCTGCGGTTTTCCTCGCGAGTCTTCGGTGTTCAGTGGTGGCAGCACCACATCCATCGCAGGGATAAACATCCTTAATCTGAAGCGAAGACATCCCAGGCGGCCGCTGAAAAATGCGATCGTCTCGTTGTTGTTGTATTGGGGGGTGAAGTAAAAGCATAATGCGAAGCGATAAAGTCCGGCGCTGCCGACGCACGCTCAGCAAAATCATGGCGGACGCAGGGACCACATCTCTGCACTGTGCGATGAGTTAGGCACCCACTGACCCAAATATCGTCCCTGAAAAGCGCCCCCTGCGGCGTCCGGGAGTAATCCCATAACGACTCGTCGAAGAACCTTTGGCTAAATCAAATA